>NZ_LMCY01000036.1:0-24930 GCF_001425685.1 Massilia sp. Root335
TGGTCTTCACCTCAGTTAGTGGTAGCTAATCACCAACACGCTCAAGATACAAGGGTGGGCACCAGTGCCCACGCGTGACGTTCGCGGTTCGTTGGCGCGTGGACCGGACGGCAAGCCCACCCGCCCCCACACATTTCACGCTCTTCCACCGCATTTCGCGCCACCCGGCTGCATGTCGTCGCATTGCCGACAAGACCACGACCCGCCTGGCTACAGTGTGTCCATCGAGACAACGACACTGGAGCCCACCATGATCCGCACCGCCTTCCTGGCCCTGGCCATCGCCGCCCCGCTTGCCGCCCCGCTTTCTGCCCACGCCGCCGACCTCGTCATCCACGTCGGCAACGTCAAATCCGCCACGGGCCAGGTGATGGTCGCCCTGTACGACGCCGCCGGCAGCTTCCTCAAGCGCCCGGCCCGCGTGACGAAAACCCCGGCCAGCACGGCCGGCACGACCCTCGTCTTCCACGACCTCGCGCCGGGCAGCTACGGCTTCTCGGTCTTCCACGACGCCAACGACAACGGCCGCCTGGACACGAACCTGATGGGCATTCCCACCGAGCCGATCGCCTTCAGCAATGACGCGCAAGGCCACATGGGCCCGCCCGCCTTCGACGCCGTCAGGCTGGCCGTGCCGGCCGCCGGCCTCGAGACGACCGTGTCCCTGCGCTGAGAGGCCGCCATGCAACGACGCCAATTCCTCAAGGCCGGCGCCGGCCTCGCCGCCCTCGGCCTGTCCGGCCTCGCCCGTGCCGACGCCCACACGACGTATCGACGCTTCCACGCCGCCCTCGCGCACGATCCGGGCCACGTGGTGTACGCGAACGTCGACGGCAACCAGCAGGGCGCAGCCGTGGTCGAAGGCCGGATGCCGGCCGGACTGCAAGGCACGTTCTTCCGCAACGGTCCCGGCCGCTTCGAACTGGGCGGCGAGCGTTACCGGTACTGGTTCGACGGCGACGGCTTCGCCCAGGCCTGGCGCATCGGCGGCGGCACGGTGTCGCACCAGGGCCGCTTCGTCGAGACGCGCAAATTCCTCGACGAATCCGCCGCCGGCCAGTTCCTGTATCCGGCCTTCGGCACGAACTTCGCGCGGCGCGGCTTTCGCGACAACGACAGCCTGAACACGGCGAACACGAACCTGCTGCCGTTCAACGACCGGCTGTACGCGCTGTGGGAAGGCGGTTCCGCGACGGAGATCGACCCGGCGACGCTCGCCACGGTCGGCATCCACACCTGGCGCGACGACCTGCGCGCGATGCCGTTCTCCGCGCATCCGAAAGTGGAGCCCGACGGCACGCTGTGGAATTTCGGCGCCCTGCCCGGCGCCGACAAGGTGGCGCTGTACCGCATCGGCGCGGCCGGACAAGTGCTGCAGGCCGGCGTGATCGAGGTGCCGAAGCTCGCGCTGCTGCACGACTTTGCCGTCAGCGCGCGCCACCTGATCTTCGTCGTGCCGCCGTACGACATCGCCGCCGACGACAACCTGAGCCTGGCCGAACGCCACGTGTGGGCCGGCCTTACGCGCGGCGCCCGCGTCGTCGTCGTGGCGAAGGACTCGCTGGCGATCCGCCGCGTCTACGAACTGCCGCCGCGCATGGTGTTCCACTTCGGGAATGCCTGGGACGAGGCCGGCGGCGCGGTCACCCATTTCGACCTCGTGCTGCACGACGGCGACTTCCTGGCCGCGGCGGGCCGCGTGATGGAAGGCGTGCGCGAGCCGAACCGCCCCGCCGCCCACGCGGCGATGCGCGTCAGTCTCCACCACGCCAGCGGCAGGGTCGAAACGGTGCGCCTGCTCGACGGCGCGGAATTCCCGCGCGTGATGCCGCACGTCGTCGGCCGCCGCCACGGCCGCCTCGCCGTCCTGTCGAGCGATGCGCGCAACGCGTCGCTCGTGCTGGACACGGTGAACGTCGTCGACGTCGACAAGGGCCGCGCGGACAGCTGGCGCTTCGGCCCCGGCTGGCGCGTCGAAGAACACGTGCTCGTGCCGCGCACGGGCGCACGATCCGAAACGGACGGCTGGCTCGTGGGCGTCGCGCAGGACACCAACACGACGACCAGCGTGTTGACCGTGTTCGACGCGGCACGCGTGCACGCCGGCCCGCTGGCGCTGGCCCGGCTGCCCTATCGCACACCACATTGTTTCCATGGTAACTTTCTGGCTGCTTGATACAAGGACGACATGCCGACATCCGCCACCCTTTCGATGCACCCGCTGGAAACGTTTGCCCCGTTCCGGCGCTGGCCGCCCTCGCCGCTGCGCAACCTCGTCTACACGTTCGTGTGGAATGGCCTCGTCGGCGTCGCGCTGGCCTGCGCGGCCCTGCTGTTCGGCACCGCCACGCCCTTCGGCGCGCTGCTGGCGGAGATGCTGCTGGCGTCGAACGTCATCGGCTTCCTCATCCATGGCATGGTGCGCCTGCTGCGCGGCGTCGCGCCGGGACGGGACAGCCGCGCGCTGCGCAGCGCCAAGCTGCTGCTGACCGCGTGCTGCGCCCTGCTCGGCATGGCCGTCACGAACGCCCTGCTGGGCGGCCGCAGCGTCTTCGACGAGGTGCTGCACACGGGCGCGCTGGCGCGCTACCTGCCGGGCGCCGCCGCCGTCGCGCTGCTGATGGCGGCCGTGCTGGCGTCCGGCGAGCGCCGCGTCGCGCGCGAGATCGAGGCCGCGCGCCAGCAGGAACAGGTCGCCGAGGCGGCGCGCCTGCTGGCCGAGGCGAAGCTGCGCACGCTGCAAGCCCAGATCGAGCCGCACTTCCTGTACAACACGCTGGCCAACGTCGTCAGCCTGATCGGTTCGGACCCGGCGCGCGCGCGCCACATGCTGGAGCGCCTGATCGATTTCCTGCGGGCGAGCCTGGCGGCCAGCCGCGCCGAACACGCCACGCTGGGCGCCGAGATCGACCTCGCCCGCGCTTACCTGGATCTGCTGACGGTGCGCATGGGCGCGCGCCTGCGCTACCGCATCGACGTCGACGCGTCCTGCCGCGACGCCGCCATTCCGCCCATGCTGATCCAGCCGCTCGTGGAAAACGCCGTCATGCACGGCATCGAGCCCAGGGTGGACGGCGGCACGATCGTCGTGCGCGCGCGCCGGGGCGAGGCCGGCCTGTGCGTGGAAGTGGCCGACGACGGCGCGGGCCTGTCGGCGGCGGCGCCGCGGCCGGGCGGCGGCGTGGGCTTGTCGAACCTGCGCGAGCGGCTGCGCACCTTGCATGCCAATAATGCTCAAGTACAATTGCTTGAAAATCAAGACGGAGGCGTGACGTCGCGTCTGATCCTGCCCCTGTAAACAACGCTGACCGAGGTGACGCCATCGATCCCATCCGTGCCCTGCTTGCCGACGACGAACCGCACCTGCTGGCCTACCTCGAAGAGCAGCTGGCGATCGCCTGGCCGGAACTGCACATCGCCGGACGCGCCGGCAACGGCATCGAAGCGCTGCGCCTGGTCGACGAGCTGGCGCCCGACGTCCTCTTCCTCGACATCCAGATGCCCGGCCTGAACGGCCTCGACCTCGCCGCGCGCCTGGTCGACGACAAGCGCGCGCCGCGCGTCGTGTTCACGACCGCGCACGAGGCCTATGCGCTGCAGGCGTTCGAGCACGCCGCCTTCGACTACCTGCTGAAACCCATCCGCCTGGAGCGCCTGCAGCGCACGGTCGAGCGTCTCAAGGAAACGCTGGCGGCGCCGGCCGCGGCGCCGGCCGCCGACATGCTGGCCGGTCTGCTGCGCCAGCTCGGCGCGACCCCGGCGCCGGCCGCACCGGCGCCCGCGCCGGCGGCGCCGCTGCAATGGATCCGCGCCGCGCAAGGCCAGGAGACGCGGCTGATCGCGATCGACGAAGTGATCTATTTCCAGAGCAACGACAAGTACACGAGCGTATTCCTGGCCGACGGCGAGCACCTGATCCGCACGCCGCTGCGCCAGCTGCGCGACCAGCTCGATCCGCAGCAGTTCTGGCAGATCCACCGCGGCGCCATCGTGGCCGCGCGCCACGTGGCCGGCACGCGCACGGACTTCCGCGGCCGCCTGCTCGTGAGGCTCAAGGGACGCGACGAGCAACTCGTCGTCAGCCGCAACTACGCCGACCTGTTCCGCCAGATGTAGGCACGGTTGCCACGCGCCCGCCTGGATTCCGCATTGCGAAAAAGCCTTTCACGATCTGCTTCGCCTTTACGAAAAGGTCGTGCATAATAGCGCCTGTCCTATGTCTTATATAAGACTTAGTCGCACGGCAAGATGCGACGTTCGCGGCCGCCGGATCGATGTTTGACGGAGTATGATCCTCGATCTGTTCACCACCTTGGCGCGTGGCCCGGACAGCCGTGGAAACCTCAAGAAACCGTTGCGCAGCAGGTTGATTGACGTTTCCCTTTTAGAAATAGTATTCCAAACCCTCCCGCACATCGAGGAACCAGCGTATGAGCAGTGATCAGACCATCATCTACACCCTAACCGACGAGGCGCCCCTGCTGGCCACCCACGCCTTCCTGCCCGTCGTCGAGACGTTTGCCAAACCCGCCGGCATCCGCATCGAAGAGAGCGACATCTCCGTCGCGGCGCGTATCCTCGCCGTCTTCGCCGACCGCCTGTCGGCGGACCAGCGCGTGCCGGACACGCTGTCGGAACTCGGCAAGAAGACGCTGCAGCCGGAAGCCAACATCATCAAGCTGCCGAACATCTCGGCGTCGGTGGGCCAGCTGCAGGCGGCCATCAAGGAACTGCAGGGCAAGGGCTACAACCTGCCCGACTATCCGGCCGATCCCAAGACCGACGAAGAAAAAGAGATCAAGGCCCGCTACGGCAAGTGCATCGGCTCCTCCGTGAACCCGGTGCTGCGCGAAGGTAACTCGGACCGCCGCGCGCCGCGCGCCGTCAAGGAATACGCCCGCAAGAATCCGCACTCGATGGGCGAATGGTCGCAGGCGTCGCGCACCCACGTGTCGCACATGACCCACGGCGACTTCTACCACGGCGAAAAGTCGATGACGCTGGACCGCGCGCGCGACGTCAAGATGGAACTGGTCACGAAGAGCGGCGCGACCATCGTGCTGAAACCGAAGGTGTCGCTGCTGGACGGCGAGATCATCGACTCGATGTTCATGAGCCGCAAGGCCCTGCTCGAGTTCTACGAACAGCAGATCGAAGACGCGCACAAGACCGGCGTGATGTTCTCGCTGCACGTGAAGGCGACGATGATGAAGGTCTCGCACCCGATCGTGTTCGGCCACTGCGTCCGCACCTTCTACAAGGAGGCGTTCGAGAAGCATGGCGCCCTGCTGGACAGCCTCGGCGTGAACGTCAACAACGGCATGGCCGACCTGTACAACAAGATCGCCAAGCTGCCGGATTCGCAGCGCGAAGAAATCATCCGCGACATCCACGCCTGCCAGGAACACCGCCCGGCGCTGGCGATGGTCGACTCGGCCAAGGGCATCACCAACTTCCACTCGCCGAACGACGTGATCGTCGACGCGTCGATGCCGGCGATGATCCGCGCCGGCGGCAAGATGTACGGCGCCGACGGCCGCCTGAAGGAAGTCAAGGCCGTGATCCCGGAATCGACCTTCGCCCGCATCTACCAGGAGATCATCAACTTCTGCAAATGGCACGGCGCCTTCGACCCGCGCACGATGGGCACGGTGCCGAACGTCGGCCTGATGGCCCAGCAGGCCGAGGAATACGGTTCGCACGACAAGACGTTCGAAGTGCAGGAAGACGGCGTCGCCAACATCACCGACCTGGCGACGGGCGAAGTGCTGCTGTCGCAGAACGTCGAGAAGGGCGACATCTGGCGCATGTGCCAGGTGAAGGACGCGCCGATCCGCGACTGGGTCAAGCTGGCCGTCACCCGCGCCCGCAACTCCGGCATGCCGGCCGTGTTCTGGCTGGACCCGTACCGTCCGCACGAAAATGAACTGATCAAGAAGGTCAAGACCTACCTGAAGGATCACGATACCGAAGGCCTGGACATCCAGATCATGTCGCAGGTGCGCGCGATGCGTTTCAGCCTGGAGCGCGCATGGCGCGGCCTGGACACCATCTCGGTGACCGGCAACATCCTGCGCGACTACCTGACCGACCTGTTCCCGATCCTGGAACTGGGCACCAGCGCGAAGATGCTGTCGATCGTCCCGCTGATGGCCGGCGGCGGCATGTACGAGACGGGCGCCGGCGGTTCGGCACCGAAGCACGTGCAGCAGCTGACCGAAGAAAACCACCTGCGCTGGGACTCGCTCGGCGAATTCCTCGCGCTGGCCGTGAGCTTCGAGGACCTGGGCATCAAGACCGGCAACGCGAAAGCCAAGCTGCTGGCCAGGACGCTGGACGCCGCCACCGGCAAGCTGCTGGACAACCGCAAGTCGCCGTCGCCGAAGACCGGTGAACTCGACAACCGCGGCAGCCAGTTCTACCTGTCGATGTACTGGGCCCAGGAACTGGCCGCGCAGACCGAGGACGCCGAACTGGCCGCCTACTTCGCGCCGCTGGCCAAGCAACTGGCCGAGAACGAGCAGAAGATCGTCGCGGAACTGCTGGAAATCCAGGGCAAGCCGGTCGACATCGGCGGCTACTACAAGCCGGACAATGCCAAGGTCAAGGCCGTGATGCGTCCGAGCGCGACCTTCAACAAGGCGCTGGAGAGTGTCGGCGGCTGATAGTCCGATACTGCCTGTCGTCCGATAAAAACCCCGGTCCGCGTCAAGCGGGCCGGGGTTTTGTTTTGGCGTGACGCGATGGTGGGCACGGGGTGCCCACCCTACGGCACTGTTCGATGATACGTAGGGCGGGCAGTTGAGGCCGGGGGCCTCAAATGAAACGTGCCCACCTCCTCCCGGCCGAAATTGGTCAAGCCAATTCCCATTCCGGCCCAAATATATTTGCAACACGGTTCAATTGGCCCGACCAATTATCGTATCCTCGTGCTAACATTCCCCGACCTGGCCGCCGAGTAACCGGTCCAGGCAGCGACATCCTCGCCGTCCCGCCATCATCGCAACGTCCAGCCACGAGCCGGCCGCCACGACCACGCGGAACGCCGCATCGCAGCAGCGCAGAACCGCAGCACCGCACCAAGGTCCGCCGGCATCGGCCGACTTCCCTGTTTCAGCATCGCACGCACACCGGTCCGGCCGGCCGGGCGCCTTCGCGTCCGTCTCCGGCCAGGCACGGCAGCGGCTCTATTCGGGAATAACAATGAAAACGACTACAATCTTGGAGACCCTCGTCGTCGCAGCCCTCGCTGCCGGCCAGGTACACGCAGCACCGCTTTCCCTGCACGACGCCACCATCACCGCCACCTACAACGGCAGCGCGGCCGACGTCCTCGGACTCGACCACCTGTTCGCCCAGGAACCCGGCAGCAACACGAGCACGCTCGATCCGACCGACAGCGGCGTCGAATTCCTCACGGCCGACTACCTGTTCGGCTTCGATTTCGGCGCGGACGGCAAGCTCACCATCTATGAAAACATGCCGGTCCCCACTGGCGACTACAAGCTGACCTTCGACTTCGGCGCGACGCTGCCCGCCGCCATCACGAGCTTCACGCTGCTGGACGGCAGCCAGGCGGACGGCGTGCCGGGCCTGTCCGTCATCGACGGCCACACCATCGGCCTCGACCTCGGCGGACTCGCCTGGCATGGCGACTTCGCGTCGATCACGACGCAGATCGGCGCCGCCGGTTCGGGCACGAGCGTGCCCGAACCGGCCGTCCCCGCCCTGCTGCTCGCCGGGGCATGCGCCCTGGCCCTCGGCCGCAAGCGCGGCCGCCGCGCGTAAGCCACCGCCAGGAGACCTTCATGAGATACGCACGTATCAAGGCTGCGCTGGCACTGGCCGCGCTTTGCGTCACCGCGAACGCCGCCACCGACCCCGCCCGCGCCACCGCCCCGCTCGACGGCTGGGCGAGCCAGGGCGGCGGCACCCTCGCCGGCGCCAACGCCACCACCGACCAGATCTACACCGTCACGAACCGCGCCCAGTTGCTGGCTGCGATCGCGAACGGCGGCACGACGCCCAAGATCATCAAGCTGTCCGGCATCGTCGACATGACCGAAGGGAAGCCGTACACGAGCACCGCCGACCAGTCGGCGCGCGGCGCCATCCGCCTCAAGAACAACACGACGCTGATCGGCGACGGCGCCAATTCCGGCTTCGTCAACGGCCACATCATCCTGTCGAACGTCAGCCAGATCATCATCCGCAACCTCAAGATCCAGAACCCGTGCGACGTCGAACCCATATTCGACCCGACGGACGGCGCGACCGGCAACTGGAACGCGGCGTATGACGCCATCGGCATCTCCGGCTCGGACCACATCTGGATCGACCACAACGCCTTCACCGACGCGCCGGTCACCGACAACTACCTGCCCATCGAAAACGGCCACGTGAAGCAATGCCACGACGGCGCCGTCGACATCACCAACGCGTCCGACTACGTGACGGTGTCGTACAACGTGTTCGGTGAACACGACAAGAACAACCTGATCGGCTCCAGCCCCACCGCCACGGCGGACGAAGGCAAGCTGCGCGTCACCTTCAGCAACAACGTGTTCCGCGCGATCCAGTCGCGCGCGCCGCGTGTGCGCTTCGGCCAGGTCCACCTCTTCAACAACTACTACGTGGGCAGCAAGACGGCGGCCGTGTACAAGAACAGCTACAGCGTGGGTCCCGGCGCGAACGCGAAGATCCTGTCGAACGCGAACGTGTTCGAGATCGCGGGCGCGAGCGGCTGCGACAGCGTGGTCAAGAATCCGGGCGACGCCGTCGCCGGCACGTTCAAGGACACCGGTTCGCTGCTGAACGGCGCGGCGCTCGGCGCGTGCGCGGTGTCGAACGCGACGACGTGGACGCCGCCGTACGCCTACACGCCCCGCCCCGCCGCCCTCGTGAAAGCGAACGCGCTGGCGCAGGCCGGCGGCGGCAAGCTGGCGACGGCGATCACCGGCACCGGCAAGACCACCATCGACACGGGTCCCTCGCTGAACTGCCCCGCCAGCGGCCTGTACTTCTGCGACGATTTCCAGGACGGGACCACGGCCAGGTGGAACCTGCTGCCGCTGGCCGGCCCGAACGGCACGTTCGGCGTGACCGATGAAGTGGCCGGCAGCGCCAGCAAGGTGCTCCAGTACACGGCCGCGTCGACGGGCGGCGTGCTTGCGCTCGTGAAGCCGGACGCCTTTACCGGCGTGCCGTCCGCCGACTATTACGTGGAAGCGCGCATCCGCCCGATGGCCAACGGCACCACGGGCAGCAAGCTGCTGTACCTCGTCGCGCGCTACGTTGACGCGGGCAACTGGTATGGCGCGGGCCTGAACGTCCAGAACAGCACGACGAGCACCCAGGTCGAGATCGCGCGCATGCTGAACGGGACACTGAGCCGCCCGAAACAGGCGAGGACGCCGATCGCGATGGACGCCCAGTTCTACACGGTCCGCTTCGAAATGATCGGCACCACGCTCACGGTCTACCTGGACGGGAAGAACCTCGGCAGCATCACCGATGCCTCGTTCGCGCAGCGTGGGCTGATCGGCTTGTACACGTCGAACAAATCGTTCCAGATCGACGACGTGCGCGTGGGCGATCCGCGCCAGAAGCCGGTGCAGCTGACGCTCGATCCGGCCGCCACCACCTACACGGCCGAAGCGGGCGACGCGCCGCGGCAGGTCGCGGTCACGGCCGTCACGGCGGACGGCACGGCGGACAGCTTCACGGTCGCGTCCAGCAATCCGGCCGTCGTCGGCGCCACCGCGAGCGGCAACGCCGTCACGCTCACGCCGCTGTCCGCGGGCACGGCCAGCATCGTGTTCACGAGCGGTTCGGAGCCGGGCCTCACGCGCACGATCGCCGCGACCATCGCCCCGCAATTCATCCAGCCGACGCAGACCTATGCGCTGCAGGGCGCCAGCAGCCCGGCCGCGCAGGCGGGCGCGGTCAACGTCGATACGGTCCTGACTCTGACCTTCGACAGCCCGCCGACCTTGGGCGCGAACGGCAGCATCCGCATCTTCCGCAAGGCCGACGACGCGCTGGTCGACGTGATCCGCACGAGCGGCGAAACGGATGCCCTCGGCTATCCGGGCCAGAGCCTCGTGCGGCGCGTGAACACGGCGCCGATCCGCATCGCCGGCAATACGGTGAGCATCGCCCCGCACGTGGGCAAGCTGGCCTACGGCACCGAATACTACGTCGCCATCGCGGACGGCGTGTTCACGAACACGACGCTGGGCGGCCTGCCGTTCGTCGGCATCGGCAAGCTCGGTGGCTGGTCGTTCACGACGAAACCGGCGGCGCCGACGTCGAGCACCGTCACGGTCGACGACGACGGCCCCGCCGACTTCCGCACCGTGCAGGGCGCGCTGAACTACGCCATGCGGAACTTCGCGAAGACGGCGCCCGTGACGATCAACGTCAGGAATGGCACCTACGATGAACTGCTGTACCTGAACGGCAAGGACAACGTCACGATCAAGGGAGAGAGCCGCGACGGCGTCGTGGTCCGCTACACGAACAACGACACGCTGAACACCGGCACCGGCACGAGCCAGTCGTCGACGGTCGCGGGGTCCCCGGCCGGCGGACGGGCCGTCATGCTGGTCGAGAACGCGGACATGCTGGTGCTCGACACGCTGACCATCGACAACACGACCATCCGCTCGGCCGCCATCTCGGGCCAGGCCGAGACGCTGTACTTCAACAGCGACACGCGCCTCGTCGCGAAGCACGCGAACTTCCTGAGCGAGCAGGACACGCTGAACCTGAAAGGCTGGGCGTGGTTCTACGATGCGCTCGTGGCGGGCAACGTCGACTTCATCTGGGGTGGCAGCCACGCGGCCCTGTTCGAGAACAGCGAGATCCGCAGCGTCGGCGACAGCGCCAACGCCTCCAGCGGCGGCTACGTGCTGCAGGCGCGCGTGCCGGTGGCGACCGACATCGGCTACGTCTTCCTGAACAGCGCACTGACGCACGGCGCAGGTCCGGGTCCGAACCACGGCGACGTGCCGGCCGGTTCGACCTATCTCGCGCGCAGCCCCGGCGGCACGGCGACGTGGGACAACATCGCCTTCGTCAACTGCCGCATGGATGCGCACGTGGCCCCCGTCGGCTGGGCGGGCCAGGGCGTGAACGGGCAACCGGCGCCGAATCCGGCCGTCGCCAGCGCGGATGCCGGCTGGCGCGAGTACGGCAGCACGACCCTGGCCGGCACGCCGCTCGACCTGCGCACGCGCGTGGGCGGCTACGTGCTGTCGGACGCGGATGTGGCGAACCGCTTCGCGACGCGCGACAAGGTGTTCGCGGCGTATGGCGGCGGCGCGGGGTGGAATCCGCAGCCGTGATCCCGGGCCCCCGGTACGCGACCGGGGGCCGTCGCGCAGGTTGTCCGGCTTATGGCAAACCCTGCACGACGCCGTCCTTCGGATAGTCGATGACGTAGTCGACGTCGAAACGCGCGGTCTCGTTCGGCTTCAGGGTCCGCGACCGGCCGACCAGTCCGCGCCGGTGTTCCCAGTCGCGCACGTCCGGCTCCGGACGCAGCGCCGTCTTGACGGTCACCTTGTCCGATTCGCTGATGGGCGTCGGTTCGAGCACCAGCACGTCGACGGGTTGGCGGTGGGTGCTCGTGACGACGTAGGTGTCGGCGATGCGGCGCTGGTTGGCGCCGTTGAAGAAGCCCACCTCGCCCGACTTGCGGTCGCGGTGTTCGACGGTCACGCGCACGAGCGGATCGCGCCCGAACGCGAACTGCAGGCGGTCGCCCGCCTGCGGGTCCCAGTGCTGCGCGCCGACGTACGACCCGTCGCGCTGCAGCTGCACCTGGCCGGGCAGCCAGACGCCGTCGGGCCGCGGCGCGCGCGCCGTCACGACCGCCGCCTCGTTGCCGCTGCGCGGCGCGATGAGGACGCGCTGCTCCGCCTTCAGCGTCTGGCGCGACAGGCCGACGGCGATCTCGCGGCCATCCGACGCCAGCGTGACGCG
This sequence comes from Massilia sp. Root335, assembly GCF_001425685.1. Lineage (GTDB taxonomy): Bacteria > Pseudomonadota > Gammaproteobacteria > Burkholderiales > Burkholderiaceae_D > Telluria > Telluria luteola. Next base: position 11,989 of record NZ_LMCY01000036.1, read on the forward strand.
GGCCGGCACCTCGAACTCGGTCGTGAAGGTCCCCTGTGTTTCCAGGATCGGCGCAATGTAATCGTCCTGCCCGGCGGCTTCCACGGGCCGGATCGTGCGGTAGTCGGCGGAGGGCGCGGGCGGCGGCGGCGGCGCGGGCGCGCGCAGGAACATCGCCGGATCGACCGGCGGCTGGTAATTCAGCAGCCACGGTGACGGATCGGGCGCGTACACGATCAGGTTCGGCTGCCCGGTCGACAGGCGCAGCCGGACGTTGCTCCAGTCCTCGCCCGTCTTTTGCGAAATCGTCGCCAGCCGCTCCAGGTCGATGGTGGCCGCGTTCGAATCGAGCGCGGCCCGGTACGTCGGCTTCCAGCCCGCGCGGTTGACCTGGTAGGACAGCAGCAGCTTGCCGCCCTGCCGGGCCGCGACCTGCACCGTGATCGTCCGGCTCTCGCGCGTGCTGGCCTGGGCCCTGGCGAGGTCGCGCTTGAGGACGTCGAGCTGCTTCGACAGCAGCCGCTTCTTGACGTCGTCGTTGCGCACGCGCTCCAGCGCGTCGAAGGCGCCCTTGCGGATGGCGTCGAGCGTGCCGGTGAGGTTTTTCGCATCGACCGGCGCGGCCTTGTCGCCGCCCGCGCCCAGCCGCTCGAGATACCCCTGCACGATCTGGGCCGACTTGATGTCCGCATCGATCGCCGCGACCTGGTCCTGCAATGCCTGGACCTTCGCGTCGAGGTCGGCCTCGCGCGCACTCGGACTGTCGACGCGGCCCTGGTCGCGCGTGACGACCTGCCCGACCTGGATGCCGGCGTCGGCGTGCAGCCGCACGGTGTCCTTGTCGAAGTTGGCCAGCAGCCCGGTGATCTCGACCTGCGTCGCGCCGGGTGCGACCTGCACGACGCGCTCCACGGTGGCGCTGCCGGGATACAAGGTGACGCTCTGGATCGGCGCTTCCGCGGCCACGGCGGTCGTCACCGCGACGAACGCCGCGCCGGCGACCGCTCCTCTCTGCCTGAATACCATGATGTCCTTTCGGGGTTGAACCCGCCGAGCTTATCAAATGGCGCTTCCGCAAAAGCCGCGAAATGTAACAATGTTAACCATCATCTTCTGGCAACGTTGATGTTGTACAATTTCTTTTGCGACAAGTCGCGCAATGACCCGGCCCTACTCTCTTGGAGATCACACCATGTTTCGTAAATGTTTTGCCGAATTCCTCGGCACGTTCTGGCTCGTGCTGGGCGGCTGCGGCAGTGCCGTGCTGGCCGCGAAGTTCGGCGACGTCGGCATCGGCCTCGCGGGCGTCTCGCTCGCCTTCGGCCTGACCGTGCTGACGGGCGCCTATGCCTTCGGCCCCGTCTCCGGCGGCCACTTCAATCCGGCCGTCACGGTCGGTCTCTGGGCCGGCGGCCGCTTCCCCGCGCGGCACATCGTCCCGTATGTCGTCGTGCAGGTCTGCGGGGCGATCGCCGCCGCGGCCGTCCTGTACATGATCGCGAGCGGCAAACCCGGCTTCGACCTGGCCGGGGGCTTCGCCGCCAACGGCTACGGCGAGCACTCGCCGGGCGGCTACTCGCTCGGCGCAGCCCTCGTCACGGAGCTGGTCATGACGTTCATGTTCGTGCTGATCATCCTCGGCGCGACGCATACGCGCGCGCCGGTCGGCTTCGCCGGTCTCGCGATCGGGCTGGCGCTGACGCTCATCCACCTGATCAGCATCCCCGTCACCAACACGTCCGTCAATCCGGCCCGCAGCACGGGCCAGGCGCTGTTCGTCGGCGGCTGGGCGCTCTCGCAGTTGTGGCTGTTCTGGCTCGCCCCGCTGGTGGGCGGCGCGCTGGGCGGGGTCGTGTACCGCGCCGTGCTGGAACGCGACGAGGCCGAGCCGGACGTGGCGGGGCGTCCGGCCCGTCAATAAATTACGGCGCGTATCGTCGCGTGGGCACGGGGTGCCCACCCTACGACCTGGAACGCCGTCCGGCCAGTCAATAGATTTGACGCGTAGCGCCGTTCAGCGGACGGCGCCCCGTCGCACGACGACGCCGTCCTTCATCACGAACACCGGCCGCTCGGTGACCGTGATGTCGGCGACGGGATTGCCCGGCACGGCGACGACGTCCGCCAGCTTGCCCGCCTCCAGCGTGCCGACGCGATCGATGGTGCCCAGCAGGCGCGCCGCGTTGGACGTGCCGGCCAGCAGCGCCTGCGCGGGTGCCATGCCGTTGTCGACCATGTAGCGGAACTCGCGCGCATTGGTGCCGTGGGCTCCGACGCCGGCGTCGGTCCCGAGCGCGATCGGCACGCCGATCTGCACGGCGTGGCGGAACGTCTGGCGCACGTGCGCGGCGGCGGCGCGGCCCTTCTCCGCGATCACGGGCGGGAACGTGGCGATCTTTTCCTCGACGTGCATGACGGCGGAGATCGTCGGCACGAGATACACGCCCTTCGCCTTCATCATGCGCAGTGTGTCGTCCTCGAGAAAGCTGCCATGCTCGATCGAATCGACGCCGGCCGCCACCGCCATCTTCGCGGCCTTGTCGCCGTGCGCATGCGCCGCGACCTTGCGGCCCCACGCATGCGCTTCGCCGACCACGGCATTCATTTCTTCCTGGGTCAGTTCGGGCGCGTCGACGGGATCGGACAGCGACAGCACGCCGCCCGACGGCATGAACTTGATGACGTTGGCGCCGTACTTGATCTGGTAGCGCACCGCGGCGCGGCACTCGTCCGGCCCGTTGCACACGCCCTGCAGCGGCCCGGCCGGCGCAAGCTTCTGCGGCGGGATCGGGTCCTGGTCGGCGTGGCCGCCCGTCGAGCCGATCGCATAATTCGACACGAGCATGCGCGGCCCCGGCACCTTGCCCGCGTCGATGGCGTTGCGCAGGCCGAGCGCGATCCAGTCCGTCGAGCCGACGTCGCGCACGGACGTGAAGCCCGCCTCCAGCGTGATGCGGGCGTACCAGGCGCCGTACAGCGCCTGCTCGGCCGGGAAGCGCATCATGTTATCGAAGAAATCGCCGTACCAGTTGTCGCTCGACTGGCCGGACAGGTGCACGTGCGCGTCGATGAAGCCCGGCAGCAGCGTGGCGTCGCCGAGGTCGATGACGTCGGCGCCGGCCGGCACCGCCGCCTTGTCATCCTGCGCGACACGGACGATCTTGTTGCCGACGATGGTCAGCTGCGGATGCTCGACCAGCTTGCCGCTGGCGCCGTCGAACATGCGCGCGGCGCGCAGCACGACCGTGTGTGGCGTCGACGGCATGGCGTCGGCCGCCCAGGCGTTGGCGGCCAGCAGGGCAAGGGAAGCGGTCAGGATGCGGGTTCGTGTTCTCATTGGCGGCAGCCCATCGGTGGAAAAGCGCCGATGTTACGCCGGGATGTTTTTATGAACAACGTATTCCGATGCGGCAGTGCGGAACACGGCATCATTTGCTAACCTCACAGACATTCCACTACCGACCCCGCATCCATGACGCCGCGCTGCCAATCGATTTCCGCAAACTTCCTGATGGGTGCCGGGATCCTGCCGCTGGCCCTGTACATTGCCTGGGTCACGGCTTTCCTGCTCACGACCGTGCCCGGCCAGCCGCCCCGCGTCCCGATCATCGACCCGATCGGGATGCTGGGCCTCGGCATGTTCGTCTACCTCGGCGCGCTCGTCGTCGCGGGACTGGGCATGGCGTGGTCATGGCTGCTGGTGTACGCGCATCCCGCACAGGGCACGCGCTGGACGCTGGTCCTGCGCGCCATCGTCGTGCTGGTGCTGGCGCTGCCGTTTGCCTTCAACTTCCTGGCCAGCATGCACCTCGTGTAATCAGTTCAACCCGCCCTGCCTTGCCGCATGCTTGCCCAGCGCCGCCAGATCGAGGTCACCATCGCCCTGCGCCACGGCATCCTGCAAGGTCGCCTTCAGGGTCGCGCCGAACGCCAGCGGCAACTGCTTGCCCTGGCCCGCCTCCACCGCGAGGCGCACGTCCTTCAAACCCAGCGACAATTTGAAGCCGGCCGGCGCATAGCGCTCCGCGGCGATCATCCCGCCATAGCCCTTGTAGACGGGCGAGCCGGCGAACAGCGTGCCCGTGACGAGGTCGATGAAATCCGCGGCCGGCACGCCGTGCGTGCGTGCCAGCGCGGTGCCTTCGGCCGTCGCCTCGATCGCGCACGCGAGCATCAGGTTGCACGCGAGCTTGACGGCGTTCGCCTGTTCCGGCTCGCTGCCGAAGCGCCACGTCCTTTGTCCCATCAGGTCGAACAGCGGCTGCACGCGCGCGATCAATTCGTCGCTGCCGCCGGCCAGGATATTCAGCTTGCCCGCTTGCGCGACGTCAACGCGGCCCAGCACAGGCGCCGCCACGTAGCCGACGCCATGCTCGACGTGCAGCGCCGCCATCTCGCGCGCGAACGCGACGGAGACGGTCGCCATGTTGACGTGGATGCTGCCGGGCGCCATCGCGGCCAGCACGCCGCCGTCCAGCAGCACGGCGCGCGTGGCTGCGTCGTCGGAGAGCATGGTGAAGACGACGTCGGCGATGCCGCATTCGGCGGGCGTCAAGGCCGGCTTGGCGCCGAGCGCCGCCAGCGCGCGCACGGGTTCCGGGCTGCGGTTCCAGACGTGCACGGGCTGGCCGGATTGCAGCAGGTTGGCGGCCATGTGGTGGCCCATGCCGCCCAGGCCGATGAATGCGATGCTCATGGATTGGCTCCTTGATCAAAAGGGTATTAGACCAGCAATCGCCGACCTTCGCTGCCGGCGCTTGAACGCCGCCGGAAAGAAAGAAACGTCTTTGGGCAAGATCGCTGCATTGATTCACCTCACTTGCTTAACTGACGGTAAGCCAACTGTCAGTTGATGGGGCGCGCAAGAATCATGATTTGACCACCTGACCGATCCAGCCAGGGCAAAAGCGTGCTGCGTCGGTCCCATCAACAACCCGGCTTACATGGTAATCCGGCCGGGCACATTGCCGGCTACGACGGAAAGAACTGGATATCGGATTTTGTGCAGCACGGCTTCTGGCCGGGCCTCGCATATGTCAAGGAGAAACCGAGCTATGTCGTCTATCGCCGCTAAACGTGTCAGCCTGTTCGTCTCGGCCGCTCTGGCAATCGGATGGGCCGGCACAGCCCTTGCCGCGACAGCGGATAACGAAGCCGTCGTGGTTGCGAAGCTGTACAAGGATTTCGCCTGGCAGGCGGTCGCGAGTCAGGCGGACCTGTTTGGCGACGACCTGTCACACCAAAACAAAGCGACACTCGAAAAATATTTCGCGCCCGCGCTGGCGGATTTACTGGTCAAGGATGCGGCGTGCCAGGTGAAGTTCCAGGGCGTCTGCAATCTCGATTTCGATCTGCTGTTCGACTCGCAGGATCCACGTGTGACCGATCTGGACGTGAAGACGACATCGCCGGGACGGGTATGCGTCGTCTACAAAGATCCGGTCGATGACAAGACGACGCGGATCGATTTCGATGTGGCGCGGGTGAGCGGCATCTGGAAGATCACGGATGTCGTCTACAGGAGACCCGACAAGGTATCCCTGAAACACGTGTTGTCCCAGAAAATTCCATAACGCGCCAGACACAGACGAAAAAAAACCGGGACACGCGGTCCCGGTTTTCGATGCAGCCAGCCAGCGCCTGAATCAGCGCTTGCGCGGCGGCGGCAAGTCGGTGCAGACGCCTTCGTAGGCTTCCGCCGCCATGCCGATCGATTCGCCCAGGGTCGGGTGCGGGTGGATCGTCTTGCCGATGTCCACGCCGTCCGCGCCCATCTCGATGGCCAGCGCGACTTCGCCGATCATGTCGCCGGCGTTCGTGCCGACGATCGTGCCGCCGATGATGCGGTGGGTCTCGGCATCGAACAGCAGCTTCGTGAAGCCTTCCGAGCGGCCGTTGGCGACGGCGCGGCCCGATGCGGCCCACGGGAAGTGGCCCTTCTCGATCTTGATGCCCTTGGCTTTCGCTTCGTCTTCGGTCAGGCCGACCCATGCCACTTCCGGATCGGTGTAGGCCACCGACGGGATCACCTTCGCATCGAAGAAGGCCTTCTCGCCGTGCGCGGCTTCCGCTGCGACGTGGGCTTCATGCACGGCCTTGTGCGCCAGCATCGGCTGGCCCACCAGGTCGCCGATGGCGAAGATGTGCGGCACGTTGGTGCGCATCTGGCCGTCGACCGGGATGAAGCCGCGATCGCTGACCGCGACGCCCGCGTTCTCGGCGCCGATCTTCTTGCCGTTCGGGCTGCGGCCCACGGCCACCAGCACGAGGTCGTAGACCTGCGCTTCCGGCGCCGGCTGCCCCGCTTCGGCGGCTTCGAACGTGACCTTGATCCCTTCCGGCAGCGCTTCCACGCCGACGGTCTTGGTCTTCAACATGATGTTGTCGAAGCGGGCCGCGTTGAACTTCTGCCAGACCTTGACGGCCTCGCGGTCCGCGCCCTGCATCAGGCCATCCATCATCTCGACGACGTCGATGCGCGCACCCAAGGTCGAGTACACGGTCGCCATTTCGAGGCCGATGATGCCGCCGCCGATGACGAGCATGCGCTTCGGCACCTGGCGCAGTTCCAGCGCGCCGGTCGAATCGACGATGCGCGGATCTTCCGGCACGAACGGCAGCTTGACCACGGCCGAACCGGCCGCGATGATCGCCTTCTGGAACGCGACGACCTTCTTCGCGCCGTCGGCGCCCGTCACTTCGATGTGGTTCGGGCTCAGGAACTTGCCGACGCCTTGCACCACATTGACCTTGCGCGCCTTGGCCATGCCGGCCAGGCCGCCCGTCATCGTCTTGATGACCTTGTCCTTGTAGGCGCGCAGCTTGTCGATGTCGACGTCCGGCTTCGCGAACGACACGCCGAGGTCCGCCATGTGCGCCGTCTCGTCCATGATGTGCGCCACGTGCAGCAGCGCCTTGGACGGGATGCAGCCCACGTTCAGGCAGACGCCGCCCAGCGTGGCGTACTTCTCGACGAGGACGGTGTTCATGCCCAGGTCGGCCGAGCGGAACGCGGCGGAATAACCACCGGGGCCCGCGCCCAGCACCATCATCTCGCATTCGATGTCGACGGCGCCGGTGTAGCTCGACGCATTCGGAATCTGTGCGGGTGCGACGGCAGGCGCCGGAGCAGCGGGTGCCGCGGCCGGCGCCGGTGCGGCTGCCGGTGCGGGGGCCGCCGCGGCAGGCGCCGAAGCGCCGGCGCCCGCGTCGTCCACGGTCAGCAGCAGCGAACCTTCGTTCACCTTGTCGCCGACCTTGACCTTCAGTTCCTGCACGACGCCGGCGTGGGTCGACGGGATTTCCATGCTGGCCTTGTCCGATTCGACAGTGACCAGCGACTGGTCGACCTTGATGGTGTCGCCGGGCTTGACCATCAGTTCGATGATTTCGACGTCCTTGAAATCGCCGATATTCGGGACTTTGACTTCAACGGTGCTCATGGGCTCTCCTTACAGCAGCGTCTTGCGCAGGTCGGCCAGGACGTCGGCCAGGTAGGTCGTGAAGCGGGCGCCGGCGGCGCCGTCGATCACGCGGTGATCGAACGACAGCGACAGCGGCAGCATCAGGCGCGGCTGGAATGCCTTGCCGTCCCACACCGGTTTCATCTGCGACTTCGACAGGCCCAGGATGGCCACTTCCGGCGCGTTGATGATCGGCGTGAACGCGGTGCCGCCCAGGCCACCCAGCGACGAGATCGTGAAGGTCGCGCCCTGCATGTTCGCCGGCGACAGCTTGCCGTCGCGCGCCTGCGCCGACAGCTCGCCCATTTCGGTGGCGATCTGCGACACGGACTTCTTGTCGGCGTCCTTGATGACCGGGACGACCAGGCCGTTCGGCGTGTCGGCCGCGAAGCCGATGTTGTAGTACTTCTTGAGGATCAGCTGGCCGTTGGCTTCGTCGAGCGACGCGTTAAAGTTCGGGAACTTCTTCAGCGCGGCGATGGAGGCCTTGATCACGAAGGCCAGCATGGTCAGCTTGACCGTCGACTTGGCCTTGGCGTACGACGCGTTCGATTCGACGCGCAGTGCTTCCAGGTCGGTCACGTCGGCTTCTTCGAACTGCGTCACGTGCGGGATCATGACCCAGTTGCGGTGCAGGTTCGGGCCGGAGATCTTCTTGATGCGCGACAGCGGCTGCGCTTCGGTCTCGCCGAACTTGGAGAAGTCCAGCGACGGCCATGGCAGCAGGTTCAGGCCTGCGCCACCGCCCGCACCTGCCGGCGCGGCCGTCGGGCCGGCGGCCAGCGCCGACTTGACGAAGCCCTGCACGTCCTGCTGGGTGATGCGGCCCTTGGGACCGGAACCCTTCACCTTGTTCAGGTCGACGCCCAGCTCGCGCGCGAACTTGCGCACGGATGGCGAGGCGTGGGCGGCGGAGAAGCTCGCGGCAGGACCGGCGGGTGCCGGTGCAGCGGCCGGAGCCGGTGCCGCGGCGGCGGGTGCCGGTGCGGCGGCGGCAGGCGCGAGCGCCTCGCCGCCGGCGGCTTCCTCGAGCAGCAGCACGAGCGAGCCTTCGCCGACCTTGTCGCCGACCTTGACCTTCATTTCCTTCACGACGCCGGCGTGGCTGGACGGGATCTCCATGCTGGCCTTGTCCGATTCCACCGTGATCAAGGACTGGTCGACCTTGATCGTGTCGCCCGGCTTGACCATCAGCTCGATGATTTCGACTTCCTTGAAGTCACCGATATCGGGGACTTTGACTTCCACAATGCTCATAGTGTGTTAGCTCCGTATTCTTATCGTTAGCTCATCCGTCGCCCCTGCGCAGGCAGGGGCCCAATTTTTGCGCGATTGGTTACGCAAGCAAGCTTGGGTCCCCGCCTTCGCGGGGACGACGTCTTTCGGCGCGCGAGCGCCAGAGCATTACTGGGTCACAGGATTCGGCTTGTTCGGATCGATGCCGTACTTGGCGATCGCGTCCGCCACCACCTTCGCGTCGATCTTGCCTTCCTCGGCCAGCGATTTCAGCGCGGCGACCGTGATGTAGTAACGGTTCACCTCGAAGAATTCGCGCAGCTTGGCGCGGGTGTCCGAACGGCCGAAGCCGTCGGTGCCCAGCACCTTGTACGTGCGGCCGCTCGGGACGTAGGCGCGGATCTGCTCGGCGAACAGGCGCATGTAGTCGGTCGTCGCGACGATCGGACCTTCGGAACCCTGCAGCAGCTGGGTCACGTACGGCACGCGCGGCGCGTCGAGCGGGTGCGTGAGGTTCCAGCGCTCGGCGTCCTGGCCGTCGCGGGCCAGCAGCGTCAGCGACGGGCACGACCACACGTCGGCGGCGACGCCCCAGTCGTTCTTCAGCAGTTCGGCGGCGAACACGGACTCGCGCAGGATGGTGCCGGAGCCCATCAGCTGCACGCGCTGCTTGGCCGACTTGTCGCCTTCCTGGAGCAGGTACATGCCCTTGATGATGCCCTCTTGCTGGCCTTCCTTCAGGCCCGGCTGCTCGTAGTTCTCGTTCATGATGGTGATGTAATAGAACACATCTTCCTGCTTTTCCACCATGCGATGCAGGCCGTCCTGGATGATCACCGCCACTTCGTGCGCGTAGGTCGGGTCGTACGGCACGCAGGTCGGGATCGACGCGGCGAAGATATGGCTGTGGCCATCCTCGTGCTGCAGGCCTTCGCCGTTCAGCGTCGTGCGGCCCGCCGTACCGGCCATCAGGAAGCCGCGGGCGCGGATGTCGCCGGCCAGCCAGGCCAGGTCGCCCACGCGCTGCAGGCCGAACATCGAGTAGTAGGTGTAGAACGGGATCATCACGCGGTTGTTCGTCGAGTACGACGTCGCCGCGGCGATCCACGAGCACATGCCGCCCGCTTCGTTGATACCTTCCTGCAGGATCTGGCCCGCCTTGTCTTCGCGGTAGTACATCACCTGGTCCTTGTCGACCGGCTCGTACAACTGGCCTTCCTGGTTGAAGATGCCGATCTGGCGGAACAGGCCTTCCATGCCGAACGTACGCGATTCGTCGACGAGGATCGGGACGATGCGCTGGCCCAGGCTCTGGTCCTTCAGCAGCGTCGTCAGCGTACGCACGTAGGCTTGCGTCGTCGAGATCTCGCGGCCGGCGGCGGTCGGGTCGGTGACGGCCTTGAAGGTCGCCAGCGGCGGCACGGCCAGCTTCTCGTCGGCCTGCTGGCGGCGCTGCGGCAGGTAGCCGCCGAGGGCCTGGCGGCGCTCGTGCAGGTATTTCATTTCAGGCGCGTCGTCGGCCGGCTTGAAGAACGGGATCTCGGGCAGCTTGTCGTCCGGGATCGGGATGGCGAAACGGTCGCGCATTTCGCGGATCGCCTCGTCGTCCAGCTTCTTGGTCTGGTGCGCCGTGTTGCGCGCCTCGCCCGACTTGCCCATGCCGAAGCCCTTGACGGTCTTCACGAGCAGCACGGTCGGGGTGCCCTTGTTTTCCTGGGCGTTCTTGAAGGCCGCGTATATCTTGTGCGGATCGTGGCCGCCGCGGGTCAGGCGCCAGATGTCGTCGTCGGTCATGTTCGCGACCATCTTCAGCAGCTCGGGGTGCTTGCCGAAGAAGTGCTTGCGCACGTATGCGCCGTCCTTGGCCTTGTAGTTCTGGTATTCGCCGTCGACGGTTTCCATCATCACGCGCTGCAGGATGCCGTCCTTGTCCTTGGCCAGCAGGGCGTCCCAGCCCGGGCCCCAGATGACCTTGACGACGTTCCAGCCGGCGCCGCGGAAGTCCGCTTCCAGTTCCTGGATGATCTTGCCGTTGCCGCGCACCGGACCGTCCAGGCGCTGCAGGTTGCAGTTGACGACCATGACCAGGTTGTCGAGTTTTTCGCGCGCGGCCATGCCGATCGCGCCCATCGATTCCGGCTCGTCCATCTCGCCGTCGCCGCAGAAGACCCAGACCTTGCGGTTGTCGGTCTTGGCGATGCCGCGGGCTTCCAGGTACTTCAGGAAGCGCGCCTGGTAGATCGCCATGATCGGGCCCAGGCCCATCGACACGGTCGGGAACTGCCAGAAGTCCGGCATCAGTTTCGGGTGCGGGTAGGACGACAGGCCGTGGCCGTCGACTTCCTGGCGGAAGTTCAGCAGCTGCTCTTCGGACAGGCGGCCTTCGAGGAAGGCGCGCGCGTAGATGCCGGGCGACGAGTGGCCCTGGATGTACAGCAGGTCGCCGCCGTGGTCTTCGGTCGGGGCGTGCCAGAAGTGGTTGAAGCCGATGCCCAGCATGTTGGCCAGGGAGGCGAACGACGAGATGTGGCCGCCGAGGTCGCCGTCGACGCGGTTGGCCTTGACGACCATCGCCATCGCGTTCCAGCGCATCCACGAGCGCAGGCGCTCTTCGTATTCCAGGTTGCCGGGGCAGTGCGCTTCCAGGTGGGCCGGAATCGTGTTCACGTAGGCGGTGTTGCTCGAGAACGGAATGTGGGCGCCGCGGCGGCGTGCCAGATCGACCAGGCGCTCCAGCAGGTAGTGCGCACGATCGGTACCTTCGAATTCGATCACCGCTTCAAGCGCTTCGAGCCATTCCTTGGTCTCGAGCGTATCCGGGTCGTTGGCGGCTTGAGCCGTCAACTGGTCGAGTTGAGCTGACATTGCTACGTCTCCTTGAGTGTGGTGCCCCACCCGATCCTGAATTCGTCACGGACGTTTGGTGGCGAAAAGACTATCCCTTGAATAAAGCCTGTCGATTCTACCAGTGGAGCACGCAATTTTCAAAATATGATATTCGATTTCATAATGTGAGATGAGGCCGATGCAAGGCGCATGCCGCCTGTGGCATTTGCGTATGAAATAGGAAAACGTCGTCCCCGCGCAGGCGGGGACCCAATTTGCATGCGCCGTCGAAACGCACAAAACCTGGGCCCCGCGCGCGCGGGGGCGACGGTGGTAACGCTCATCCCGCCTGTACAGGCACGTCCACTAATATGACAATGAAAATGCCGAAGCGGCGCGCGATACCTGTGTCGCGCTTATAATTTCGTTTTTGTCCAGCACACGAGCCCCCGCCATGCCCGCCCAACTGATCGACGGAGTCAAACTTTCCCAACAACTGCGCGCCGACATCGCCGCCCGCACCGCCGCGCTCACCGCCGCCGGCCACAAGCCCGGCCTGGCCGTGATCATCGTCGGCGACGACCCGGCCAGCCACGTCTACGTGCGCAACAAGGTCAAGGCCTGCGGCGACGTCGGCTTTCACTCGGTGCTGGAAAAATACGAGGCCGATTTGTCGGAACAGGCCCTGCTGGAGCGCATCGCCGCCCTGAACGCCGATCCGGCCATCCACGGCATCCTCGTGCAGATGCCCCTGCCGAAGCATATCGACCCGTCGAAAGTCATCGAAGCCATCGCCACCAGCAAGGACGTGGACGGCTACTCGGTGCTGTCGGCCGGCGAACTGATGACCGGCCTGGAAGGCTTCCGCCCGTGCACCCCGTACGGCTGCATGAAGCTGATCGAGACGACCGGCGTTGACCTGCGCGGCAAGCACGCCGTCGTCATCGGCCGCAGCAACACGGTCGGCAAGCCGATGGCGCTGCTGCTCTTGCAACAGAACGCCACCGTCACCATCTGCCATAGCGGTACGCCGGACCTGGGCTACCACACGCGCCAGGCGGACATCGTGGTCGCCGCCGTCGGCCGCCGCAACACGCTGACGGGCGACATGGTCAAGCCGGGCGCCATCGTGATCGACGTGGGCATCAACCGCAACGACGAAGGCAAGCTGTGCGGCGACGTCGACTTCGACAGCGTCGCGCCGGTCGCCTCCCACATCACGCCGGTGCCGGGTGGCGTGGGGCCGATGACCATCACGATGCTGCTGATGAATACGCTGGAGTCGGCCGAGCGCGTGGCGAAACGCAGCTGAGCGCCCTCGTCGGCCGGCGAACGTCCGCGTGGGCTCAGGGAGCCCACCCTACGTCGGCCGAAAGGTAGGGTGGGCACCCCGTGCCCACGCGTGACGCGTGCGTCGGCCGGCTGGTAGGGTGGGCAC
>NZ_LMCY01000036.1:24942-25175 GCF_001425685.1 Massilia sp. Root335
TGACGCGCGCGTCGGCCGGCTGGTAGGGTGGGCACCCCGTGCCCACGCGCGACGCGTGCGTCGGCCGGCTGGTAGGGTGGGCACCCCGTGCCCACGCGTGACCCGCGCGGTCGGCTGGCTGGTAGGGTGGGCACCCCGTGCCCACGCGTGACGCGCGCGGTCGGCTGGCTGGTAGGGTGGGCACCCCGTGCCCACGCGTGACGCGTGCGTCGGCCGGCTGGTAGGGTGGGCAC
>NZ_LMCY01000036.1:25185-59519 GCF_001425685.1 Massilia sp. Root335
CGACGCGTGCGGCATGTTGGCGTTACGCGTTCGTGAATGCCCGAATCGGCCGGCCCGGGTAAGATGGCGGTGAGATTGCATACAAGGACATAGAAATGACGACCGAAACGACCAATCCCCTCCTCGACTTCTCGGGCCTGCCACGGTTCGACCTGATCCGGCCGGAACACGTGACGCCCGCGATCGAGCAACTGATCGCCGCGGCGCGCGACGCCGTGCGCCAGGCCGAGGCTCCGGCCGCGGGCCCCGTCACGTGGGACAACTTCGTCGTCCCGCTCGAGGAAGCGACGGAACGCCTCGGCCGCGCCTGGGGCATCGTCAACCACCTGAACCACGTGATGGACACGCCCGAGCTGCGTGCCACCTACAACGAGAACCAGCCGAAGATCACCGAGTTCTGGACGGAGCTGGGCCAGAACGAGGCGCTGTTCGACAAATACAAGCAGCTGCGCGCGAGCGGCGACTTCGCGAACCTGGCCCCGGCCCGCAAGCGGATCGTCGAGAACGCGCTGCGCGACTTCCGCCTCGGCGGCGCCGAGCTGCCGGACAAGCAGAAGGAACGCTTTGCCGAGATCCAGGAAGAGCAGGCCAGGTTGTCGACGCGCTTCTCGGAAAACGTGCTCGATGCGACCAACGACTACAAACTGCTCGTCGCCGATGAAGCCGACCTGTCCGGCCTGCCGGACGACGTCAAGGCGGCCGCGCGCGCGGCGGCCGAGCGCGACGGCAAGACGGGCTGGCAATTCAGCCTGCACTTCCCGTCCTACTTCCCGATCCTGCAATTCGCCGACAAGCGCGAACTGCGCGAGCAGATCTACCGCGCCAACGCCACCAAGGCGTCCGAGATGGGTGCCGTGTTCTCCGAGCTGGAAAAGTGGGACAACACGGGCAACATCGCCCAGCTGTTGAAACTGCGCGACGAGGAAGCGAAGCTGCTCGACTTCCAGAGCTTCGCGCATGTCTCGCTCGAACCCAAGATGGCGGAGACGCCGGAACACGTGATCGAGTTCCTCGAAGACCTCGCGCGCCGCGCCCGTCCTTACGCCGAAAAAGACCTGGCCGAGCTGCGCGCGTTCGCACAAGAAGAACTGGGCATCGCCGACATGCAGGCCTGGGACGTGGCCTATGCGTCGGAAAAGCTGCGCGAGAAGCGCTACGCGTTCTCCGCCCAGGAAGTCAAGGAGTACTTCCCGGAGCCCAAGGTCGTCGCGGGCCTGTTCGGGCTGATCTCCAAACTGTTCGGCGTGACGATCGCGCCGGACGACGCGCCGGTCTGGCATCCGGACGTGCGCTTCTATCGCATCGAAAAGAACGGTCACTCAGGTTCTCAACTTGTCGGGCAGTTCTATCTGGACCTGTACGCGCGTCAGGGCAAGGGCCAGGGCGCGTGGATGGACGACGCGCGCGGCCGCAGGCTCACGACGGGCGGCATCGTGCAGACGCCGATCGCGTACCTGACCTGTAACTTCACGCCGCCGGCCGAGGTGGATGGCAAGCTGCAGCCCTCGCTGTTCACGCACGATGAAGTCACGACGCTGTTCCACGAATTCGGCCACGGCCTGCATCACATGCTGACGGAGGTCGACGAGCTGTCCGTGTCCGGCATCTCGGGCGTGGAATGGGATGCCGTCGAGCTGCCGTCTCAGTTCATGGAAAACTTCTGCTGGGAGTGGGACGTCCTGCAAGGCATGACGGCGCACGTGAAGACCGGCGAACCGCTGCCGCGCGCGCTGTACGACAAGATGCTCGCGGCGAAGAACTTCCAGTCCGGCATGCAGACGCTGCGCCAGGTCGAGTTCTCGCTGATCGACATGCACCTGCACTACGACTTCGACCCGACCAGCCAGAAGACCGTGCAGGACCTCGTCGACGAGGTCCGCACCAGGTTCTCGGTGCTGATCCCGCCGTCGTTCAACCGCTTCCAGCATTCGTTCGGCCACATCTTCGCGGGTGGTTACGCGGCCGGCTATTACAGCTACAAGTGGGCCGAGGTGCTGTCGGCGGACGCGTATGCCGCGTTCGAGGAAGCCGTCGAAGCGGGCGGCGGATCGCTGCTCGACGAAACGGGAAAACGCTTCCACCGCGAGATCCTGGCCGTGGGCGGCTCGCGTCCGGCGCTCGAATCGTTCAAGGCCTTCCGCGGCCGCGAACCGACGATCGACGCGCTGCTGCGCCACAACGGCATGCAGGCCTGACGGGGCACGCGCCGCGCGGCGCCGGAACGGGAATGGCGATGAAACGGAAACACGGAGCACATCGGGCGGGACGGCACGTCGCCGTGCTTGCCCTCGGCGCGCTCATCGCCACCGGCGCCGCCGCGCAGGACCGGATGTACAAGTGGAAGGACGCGAAAGGTGTCGTCCACTACAGCGACACGCCGCCGCCGAAGGGCCAGGCGCAGGTGCTGCGCCCCGACAGCCGGCCGGCGCCAGCGCCGTCGCTGCCGTACGAACTGGCGCGCGCCGCGCAGAACCATCCGGTGACGCTGTACACGACGGCGCGCTGCGGCGCCTGCGACCAGGGCCGCGCCCTGCTGCGATCGCGCGGCATCCCGTTCGCGGAAAAGACGGTGACCACGGCCGAAGACCAGCAGCAGTTGCATCGCGTCGGCGGCAAGGACGAGCTGCCGCTGCTCGTCGTCGGCCGCCGCCAGGTGACCGGCTTCTCGGGCGACGCGTGGAACGAAGCGCTCGATTCGGCGTCTTATCCACGCCAGACGATGCTGCCGCCGGGTTACCAGACGGGCGCCGTCGAAGCGGCCGCCCCGGCGAGCCTGCCGGCACCGCCGCCCCGCGCACCGGCGGCATCGGCGCCGGATGCGGCGGCCGCGCAAGCGGAGCGGCAACAGCCCAGGCAGCCGCCGCAACCGAAAAAAACGCCACCGGATTTCCAGTTTTGAGCGCGATTTCAGTTTTGAGCGCAATATCGGACGGTTACGCTATGCTTCTGCTGCCGCTCACCCAAGCACGTCGCCCCTGCGAAGGCGGGGGCCCAATTTTGCGCAGCCGACGACGCATGCGAACTTGGGTTCCCGCCTGCGCGGGAACGACGGATTTATTACACTCCGACCGACCATGACCCGGATCGACTTCCACACCAACATCCCCGACAAGCTCAGCTACGTCTGCCGCCTCGCGCGCAAGGCGTACGCGGCGCACGCGAAGCTCGTCCTGCTGGCCGACAGCCCGGCCCAGGCCGATGCCCTGAACGAGGCGCTGTGGACGCTGTCCGGCACCGACTTCATCCCGCACGTGATGGCCGGCGATCCCCTCGCGGTCGAGACGCCGGTGATCGTCACGTTCGACGAACAGGTCGAGCTGCCGCATCGCGACATGCTGGTGAACCTCACGCGCCGCACGCCGGCCGGCTTCGAACAATTCGCGCGCGTATTCGAAATCATCTCGACCGACGAGGAAGACGCCGCGGCCGGCCGCGCGCGCTACGTCGCGTACAAGAAGCAATCGTATCCGTTGACGCACTTCGTGGCGGGCCAGTCATGAGCGACATTCCCTTCAACGACGAAAGCATCCCGGTCCTGACCGAGGTCGTGGCCGAGACGGCAGCGGCCGCCGACGTACCTGCCGCCGCCCCACCTGCCGCCGACCTGCCTACCGACCACGTACCCGCCGACGCCGACGCCGAGGCCCCCGCACATCGCGAGCTCGACGACGACGCCTGGCGCACGCTCGAGGAGCGCATCGTCGCGCGCGTACTCGACCGCCTGCAGGACCGCGTCGAACTTGTGCTGGAAGACCAGGTCCGCAGCAGCATGGCGCCCGTGCTGGACCACGTGGTGACGCGGCTGGCGACGGAATTGCGCGACGGCCTGCAGCTGACCGTCGAGCAGGTCGTCGCGCGCGCGGTCGCGCAGGAGCTGGCGCATCTGCGCACGCGCGGCTGAGCACATTGCACGTCTCTCCGCCGGAACGCTTTGCGCGCACGGCAAATTAGGGTAACTTTGCCGTGCGCACATAATATGCGGCCATACAAGCTGCCCTATTCCTTCCTGGAGAGAACATGCAGGTCACTACGAAACTCATCCCCTTCGCCATCGCCCTCGCCTTCGCGGGCACGGCCGGCGCGCAGCAGGTCATCAAGATCGGCCACGTGGCGCCCATCTCCGGCCCCAGCGCCCACCTCGGCAAGGACAACGAGAACGCCGCGCGCATGGCGATCGACGAACTCAATGCGAAGGGCTTCACGCTGAACGGCCAGAAAGCCACGCTGCAGCTGATTTCCGAAGACGACGGCGCCGATCCCAAGCAGGGCACGGCGGTGGCGCAGAAGCTCGTCGACGCCAAGGTCAACGGCGTGATCGGCCACCTGAATTCCGGCACCACCGTGCCCGCGTCGAAGATCTACAACGACGCCGGCATCGTGCAGATCTCGCCCGCCACCACGGCGCCCGTCTACACGCGCCAGCACTTCCCGGGCGCGTTCCGAGTCGTCGCCAGCGACGCCAAGCTGGGCAGCACGCTGAGCAAGTACGCGATCGACTCGCTGCACGCGAAAAACATCGCCGTCATCGACGACCGCACGACGTACGGCCAGGGCGTGGCCGACGAATTCGTGAAGGGCCTGAAAAAGCCGGGCATCAAGGTCGTCGGCCGCGAATTCACGAGCGCGACCGCCACCGACTACACGGCGATCCTCACGTCGATCAAGGGCAAGAAGCCGGACCTGATCTTCTTCGGTGGCATGGATTCCGTCGCGGGTCCGATGCTCAAGCAGATGAAAGCCCTCGGCATCAACGCCGTGTTCATGGGCGGCGACGGCATGTGCACCGACGCGCTGGGCCGCCTCGCCGGCGACGGCCTCGGCGAGGGTCACGTGTATTGCGCGGAAGCGGGCGGCGTCAAGGGTCCGCAAGAGAAAGTGATGGAAGACTTCCGCGCCCGCTACAAGAAGAAGTTCAACATGGACGTGCAGCTGTACGCGCCATACGTCTACGATTCCGTGATGGTGATGGCGAAGGCCATGCAGGACGCGAGGTCGGCCGATCCGGCCAAGTACCTGCCGGTCCTCAAGAACATCAAGTACGAGGGCGTGACGGGCACGATCCAGTTCGATGCCAACGGCGACATCAAGGACGGCGCGCTGACCCTGTTCACCTACAAGGGCGGCAAGCGGACGAAGCTGGACGTCATCCGCTGATTCATTGGAAACACTTTTTCGATACGTCGGGTGGGCACCCTGTGCCCACGCGGAGGTCAACGTGACACGAACGTCACGCGTGGGCTCGGCGAGCCCACCCTACAGGCTGGTTATTTTTCGCGTAAAAAAACGCGCCGTGAATCGGCGCGTCTTTTTCGATACGTAGGGTGGGCACCCTGTGCCCACGCGCACGTCAACATGACGCGAACGTCACGCGTGGGCTCGGCGAGCCCACCCTACGTTACAGCAATTATTTCTGCGACAGGACCCACTTGACCAGCGTGTGGGCTTCCGCTTCGGTGACCTGCGGGTTGGCCGGCATCGGGACCGGACCCCAGACACCCGAACCGCCCTTCATGACTTTCGAAACCAGCTTGCCTTCGGCATCTTTCTGGCCTGCGTATTTGGCGGCGACATCCTTGTAGGCCGGGCCGACCAGCTTGGATTGCACGGAGTGGCAAGCCATGCAATTCTTTGCTTTCGCCAGGGCGGCCGCGTCTTGCGCGAACGCGCTGGTCGACGCTACGGCTGCGACTGCAACAAACAACATCAGGGAACGTTTCATCAGCTATCTCCAGTTGGGGGCATTTCTCATAATTCGATTCTATCGTGTTTCGCGGCCGGGAACGGCAGGGACATAATCAGTAACGGATGATACAGATTGTCGTTGACCAGATGGCAGGAATCCGTTGCTTTACGGCACTGCTGTTGTAAGATGGCCGTTCGAAAGGAATACCGTATGCCCCTGATCCTGCTGATCCTCGTCCTCGTCGTCCTGCGCTTCTTCGAGGTCTGGCGCTTTGCCGAACTGTCCTGGTGGTGGATCGCCGGCCTGATGGCGGTCGCCTTCATCTGGTTCGAATTCATCGAAAAGACGCTGGGCCTCGACAAGCGCAAGGCCCACGCCCTCGAGGAAAAGCGGCGCAAGGAACGCGTGAAGCAGAGCTTCGGCAAGCGCAAATGATGCGCCCGGCAGCTTAGCACGCGGGGTTCGTTGCCGAACATGCCATGTGGCGTATATGGCATGTTCCCGGGACGTATGAACGTATCGACGTACACGAACGTGTGAACGTACATGAACGCATGAACGTACACGAACGTATGAACGTACACGAACGTATGAACGTACACGAAAGTATGAACGTCGCCCCCGCAAAGGCGGGGGCCCAAGTTCGCGGCGGTTCGAAAAACTTGGGTTCCCGCCTGCGCGGGAACGACGGTTTCATTGTCGGGGCCACGAACAACGTGCGACGTTCCGCACTTTAGTCCGTCACCGCCCCCTTGCTCGCCGGCTGCGCCAGCGCCGCGAACTTGGCCAGCACGCCGCGGGTGTAGCGCGGGGCCGGACGCACCCAGGCCGCGCGCCGGCGGGCGATCTCGTCGTCCGGCACGTTCAGCTGGATCAGCTGGTGGTGCGCGTCGATCGTGATCGAATCCCCTTCCTGCACGAGCGCGATCGTGCCGCCCTCGAACGCTTCCGGCGTCACGTGGCCCACGACCATGCCCCAGGTGCCGCCCGAGAAGCGGCCGTCCGTGATCAGCCCGACGGATTCGCCGAGCCCCTTGCCGATCAGCGCCGCCGTCGGCGCCAGCATCTCCGGCATGCCGGGACCTCCGCGCGGCCCCAGGTAGCGCAGCACGAGCACGTCGCCCGGATTGATCTGGTTGGCGAGGATCGTGTCCATCGCGCTGTACTCGTCGTCGAACACGCGCGCCGGCCCCGTGATCACGGGATTCTTCAGGCCCGTGATCTTCGCCACGCAGCCTTCCGGCGCCAGGTTCCCCTTCAGGATCGCCAGGTGGCCTTCCTTGTACAACGCGCGGTCCAGCGGCCGGATGACGTCCTGCCCGGCCGGCGGCGCGGACGGCACATGTTCGAGCTCCTCGGCCAGGGTGCGGCCCGTGATGGTGATGCAGTCGCCGTGCAGCAGGCCGGCGTCCAGCAGCAGCTTCATGACCTGCGGGATGCCGCCCGCCCGGTGCAGGTCCGTCGCGACGTATTCGCCCGAGGGCTTCAGGTTGCAGATCACGGGGATCTTCCTGCGGACCCGCTCGAAATCGTCGATCGACCATTCCACCTCGGCCGCATGCGCGATGGCGAGGTAGTGGAGCACGGCGTTGGTCGAACCGCCGGTCGCCATGATCAGCGCGACGGCGTTCTCGATGGATGCGCGCGTGATGATGTCGCGCGGTTTCAGATCGCGCTTGACGGCCTCCACGAGCACGCGCGCGGACTGCGCCGCGGAGCCCACTTTTTCGTCGTCCGGATTGGCCATCGTCGACGAGTACAGCAGCGACATGCCGAGCGCCTCGAACGACGACGACATCGTGTTCGCCGTGTACATGCCGCCGCACGACCCGGACGACGGGCAGGCGTTGCGCTCGATGCCGTCGAAGTCTTCCTGGCTCATGCGCCCCGCCGTGAATTCGCCCACCGCCTCGAACGCGGAGACGATCGTCAGGTCCTTGCCCTTCCAGTGCCCTGGCCGGATCGTGCCGCCGTACACGTAGATGCCGGGGACGTTCGTGCGCGCCAGCGCGATCATCCCGCCCGGCATGTTCTTGTCGCAGCCGCCGATCACGACGACGCCGTCCATCCACTGGCCGTTCACGCAGGTCTCGATGCAGTCGGCGATCACCTCGCGCGAGATCAGCGAGAACTTCATGCCCTCGGTCCCCATCGACATGCCGTCGGAAATGGTCGGCGTGCCGAACACCTGCGGATTCGCGCCGGCGTCGCGGATGGTCGCGATGGCGACATCGGCCAGTTTCTGCAAGCCGGAATTGCAGGGGGTGATCGTGGAATGGCCGTTGGCGATGCCGATCATCGGCTTGTCGAAATCCTCCTTCCGGTAGCCCATCGCGTAATACATCGAGCGGTTCGGACTGCGGGCAACGCCTTCGGTCACATGGCGGGAACGGCGGTTGTAGCGCGGCTGGTCGGGCATGGCGGGCTCCTGGCGGGACGATTTTTCCAGCATGCCGCGCGGACCGGTTCGCGTCAAATGGGCCGGCAGCCGTGCTTCTGATATCCTGCGCGAATCACAGACCTACCGCTCATATCGATGAACGTGGAATTGCGCCAGCTGCGCTACTTCGTCACCGTGGCCGAGGAATTGCACTTCGGCCGCGCCGCCGCGCGCCTGCACATGACGCAGCCGCCGCTGTCGCAGGCCATTGCCGCGCTGGAGGACGGCCTCGGCACGGCGCTGTTCCTGCGCAACCGGCGCACGGTTGCGCTGACGCCGGCCGGCAGCGCCCTGCTGCCCGAAGCCCGCCGCATCCTGGGCGAGGCGGCCCTGCTGCCCGAGCTGGCGCGGCGCGCCGCGAGCGGCGAAGCGGGCCGGCTGGCGCTCGCGTTCATCACGTCGGCCGACTACAGCGTGCTGCCGCCTTTCCTGCGCCGCTACAGCGAGCGCTATCCGGGCGTGCAACTGAGCCTGCAGGAAGCGACGTCCGACGTGCAGGTCGACGAACTGCTGCGCGGGCGCATCGACGCCGGCCTCCTGATCCCGCCGCTGCCCGAGCGCGCGCGCGCCGAGCTGGAATACATGAAGGTGATCGACGAGCCGCTGATCCTGTGCGCCCCCACGGGCCTCCTGCGCAGGAAAGGCCCGGTAGCACTGCGCGACCTGCCCCATCTGCCGTTGATCATTTTCCCGCGCGAGATCTCGCCCGCGCTGCACGACGCCATCCTGTCGTGCTTCCGCGCGGCCGGCATCACGCCGGCCGTCGGCCAGCAGGCGATCCAGATGCAGACCATCGTCAGCCTGGTCTCGGCAGGCATGGGATTGGCACTTGTGCCACAATCCGTGTCGAACCTCATGCGGCCGGGCGTAGAATACCGTGCCCTCGCCGACACGACTCCCCTGGTCGAGACCGGCATCGCATGGCGCCGCGATAACCCTTCGCCGGTGCTCAAGGGCTTCCTGGAACTATTGAGGACTATTTGATATGCTCGTTCACCCGCAACCGAACCCGGTCGCCTTCAGCATCGGCCCCGTCGAGATCCACTGGTACGGGATCATGTACGTGGTCGCCTTCGCCCTGTTCATCCTGCTGGGCCGCGTCCGCATCAAGACGCAGGCCCACGTGCAGGCGCAAGGCTGGACCTACACCGACCTCGACGACATGCTGTTCTACGGCATGCTGGGCGTGGTGATCGGCGGGCGCCTCGGCGAAGTGCTGTTCTACCGCCCCGACTATTATTTCTCGCATCCGCTCGAAATCATCCAGACCTGGCACGGCGGCATGTCGTACCACGGCGGCTTCATCGGCGTGCTGATCGCGATGGCGCTGTGGGCACGCAAGCGCGGCCGCAACCTGATGGACGTGTACGACTTCATCGCGCCGATGGTCCCGATCGGCTATGCCTGCGGGCGCCTGGGCAATTTCATCAATGCGGAACTGCCGGGGCGCCTGGCCGATCCGAACCTGCCGTGGGCGATGATCTGGCCGGGCGTCGAGGGGCCGCGCCATCCGTCGCCGCTGTACCAGATGCTGGTCGACGGCATCCTCGTGTTCGTGATCATGTGGCTGTTCGCGCGCAAGCCGCGCCCGCGCCTCGCGGTGGGCGCGCTGTACACCTTGCTCTACGGCTGCGCGCGCTTCTTCACCGAGTATTTCCGCGTGCCCGATTGGGAAACGCATGTGATAGGATTGCCGATCACGTCGGGGCAGGTGTTGTCGCTGCCGATGATCGTGGCGGGGCTCATCATGCTGGGGTGGGCGTATTCGGACGCGAACAAGCGCGCGGTGCACGCATAGCCGTCGTTCCCGCGCAGGCGGGAACCCAAGTTTTACGCGTGTCGATAGCGCACGCAAATGCGGCCCCCGCCTCCGCGGGGGCGACGGTGTTGCGTTACGCGGCCAACGCGGGCACGCCCATCAAATCCAGCACCTTGTCCCACTGCCCTTTGGTCACCGGCGAAATCGACAGCCGGCTGCCCTTCTGCAGCAGCACCATGTCTTCCAGTTCCGGCACCCCGCGCATCTCCGTCAGCGGCAGATAACGCCCCTCCGCCACCGCCGTCACGTCGACCGAGATCCAGCGCGGCTGTTCGTGCGTGGCCTTCGGATCGAAATAATGGCTGCCTGGATCGAATTGCGACGCATCGGCATACGGGCCGCTCGCCACCTGCGCGATGCCCGCCACGCCCGGCACGGCGCAGCTGGAGTGGTAGAACAGCACGCCGTCGCCCACCTGCATCTGGTCGCGCATGAAATTGCGGGCCTGGTAGTTGCGCACGCCGAACCAGGCGACCGTCTTGCCGGGGGCGTTGACCACGTCGGCGAAACTCACTTCATCGGGTTCGGACTTCATCAACCAGTAGCGCATGTGCGGCTCCATCAAAAAAAAAGCGGTTGCGACTCATGGTCCGCAACCGCTCGTGTGTTTATCCCCGCCTGTGCCGTTTTTGCCGGCATCCCGAACCTGATGGCTCAAGGTGGTCGCAGTCAGTTCAATTTCGGGTTCGTCGAACTAGCGACGATCGCGCCCACCGAACATGTTCCACAACCTATGCGAAAGAATGGTTCAAGGAATATATGGCAAATCTCGAACACCGCAGGGTAGACGGCAGTTTACTACGATGGACGGGCATGTCAAACGTTTTTGGTCTCAAGCCAGGTTTTCGTCGGCCGAGAGTGCGGCATCCAACACCGTGTGCATCGCTTCCAGTTTCTGCTTGACTTCGAGGATCGTCATGTCCGACAGCGGGCCTTGCGGCGCTTTCACGGACAGGAATTCGGCCGCCACCGACAGCGCCGCCATGACGGCGATGCGGTCCGTGCCGCGCACCTTGCCGGAGTCGCGCAGCGCACACATTTTGGCGTCGAGATAGGCCACCGCTTCGCGCAAGGTCTTTTCTTCGCCGTCGCGGCACGCCAGGCGATAGGGCTGGCCCATGATGTTCACGTCGAGCTGGATCATTGCGGGGCCTCGGCGTCGTCGGAGGTTGCGGGAGCGGGTTCGAGGTGGGCCAGCAGGCCTTCGACGCGCTGCTGGGCCGCGAGCAGCCGGTTCTTGAAGTCGACGTTTTCCGCGCTGAGCAAGGCGTTCGCCTGGCGCAGCAAATAGTTCTCGCTGCGCAGCGCCTGGGTCAACTGGGCGAGCCGGTCGATCTTATCGGAGAGGTCTTGGAATTCGGAAATCATCCGTAACTATAGGTTGGAGTTGAATTTTTCGTCAACAGGCGCGCGTTCGCGTGCGCGCCGAGGCCGGCCGGTTCTACCGATCGTGCGCCCGCTGCCGGACGATCGGTGTTACTCTCACATGATTATGCATTCATCAACCGCCGCCCGGCATCTGCGTCAGGTGGCGCGCCTGCGCATTGTCACATATCGGTCCTTCCGATTGCGAAGCGACAAAAAGTCCATCAAAACCCGAACACTGTGGCTTGAAATGCTAAATTATCGTCCCTATAATTAGCACTCGTTAGTAGAGAGTGCTAACAAACCTTTCTACGCCGCAGCGAACCGATCCCGAGGATGGTCCGCTGCGGTTCTTAGGAATAGCTTGTCAAATCAACCAAAAGGAGTTTTGCATGAACCTTCGCCCATTGCACGATCGCGTGATCGTGAAGCGTCTCGACCAGGAAACCAAGACCGCATCCGGCCTGATCATCCCTGACGCGGCGGCCGAGAAGCCGGACCAAGGTGAAGTGCTGGCTGTCGGCAACGGCAAAGTGCAAGAGAACGGCAACGTCCGTCCGCTGGAAGTGAAAGTCGGCGACCGCGTCCTGTTCGGCAAGTACTCGGGCCAGACCGTCAAGGTCAACGGCGACGAGCTGCTGGTCATGCGCGAAGAAGACATCATGGCCGTCGTGGCCCAGTAATTCGTCCAATAACTTCCTGAAGAATCGGAGAAATAAATATGGCAGCTAAAGATGTAATTTTCGGCGACGTCGCACGCGCCAAGATGGTCGAGGGTGTCAACATCCTGGCCAACGCAGTCAAGGTCACCCTGGGCCCGAAAGGCCGCAACGTCGTGCTGGAACGTTCGTTCGGCGCCCCGACCGTCACCAAGGACGGCGTCTCGGTCGCGAAAGAGATCGAACTGAAAGACAAGCTCATGAACATGGGCGCGCAGATGGTCAAGGAAGTCGCTTCGAAGACCAGCGACAACGCCGGTGACGGCACCACCACCGCGACCGTGCTGGCACAAGCCATCGTGCGCGAAGGCATGAAGTTCGTTGCCGCCGGCATGAACCCGATGGACCTGAAGCGCGGCATCGACAAGGCCGTCGCCGCCACCGTCGAAGAACTCAAGAAGATCGCCAAGCCGACCACGACCTCGAAAGAGATCGCGCAAGTCGGCACCATCTCGGCCAACTCGGATTCGTCGGTCGGCGAGCGCATCGCCGAGGCGATGGAAAAAGTCGGCAAGGAAGGCGTCATCACCGTCGAAGACGGCAAGTCGCTGAACGACGAACTGGACATCGTGGAAGGCATGCAGTTCGACCGCGGCTACCTGTCGCCGTACTTCATCAACAACCCGGACAAGCAGGTCGCCGTCCACGAGAACCCGTTCATCCTGCTGTGCGACAAGAAGATCTCGAACATCCGTGATCTGCTGCCGGTACTGGAGCAAGTCGCCAAGGCCGGCCGTCCGCTGGTGATCGTCGCCGAAGACATCGAAGGCGAAGCGCTGGCGACCCTGGTCGTCAACAACATCCGCGGCATCCTGAAGACCGTCGCCGTCAAGGCACCGGGCTTCGGCGACCGTCGCAAGGCCATGCTGGAAGACATCGCCATCCTGACCGGTGGCCAGGTCATCGCCGAAGAAGTCGGCCTGACCCTGGAAAAGGTCACGCTGAACGAACTGGGCCAGGCCAAGCGCGTCGAAGTGGGCAAGGAAAACACCATCATCATCGATGGCGCCGGCGCCGCCGAATCGATCGAAGCACGCGTCAAGATGGTCCGCGTCCAGATCGAAGAAGCGACCTCGGACTACGACCGCGAGAAGCTGCAGGAGCGCGTCGCCAAGCTGGCCGGCGGTGTTGCCGTCATCCGCGTCGGTGCCGCGACCGAAGTCGAAATGAAAGAGAAGAAAGCACGCGTGGAAGACGCGCTGCACGCCACCCGCGCTGCCGTCGAAGAAGGCATCGTCCCGGGCGGCGGCGTGGCCCTGCTGCGTGCGCGCGCCGCACTGCAGGTCAAAGGCGACAACCCGGACCAGGAAGCCGGCATCAAGATCGTCCTGCGCGCAATGGAAGAGCCGCTGCGCATGATCGTCCAGAACGCCGGTGAAGAGCCGTCGGTCGTCGTCGCCGCCGTCATCGCCGGCCAGGGCAACTACGGCTACAACGCCTCGAACGGCACCTATGGCGACATGGTCGAAATGGGCGTGCTGGATCCGGCCAAGGTCACCCGCTCGGCACTGCAGAACGCAGCGTCGATCGCCGGCCTGATGCTGACCACCGACTGCATGGTGTCGGAAGTCGCCGAAGACAAGCCGGCTGCCGGCGGCATGGGCGGCATGGGTGGCATGGGCGGCATGGGCATGGACGGCATGATGTAAGTGCCGGACAGGCTGCCGGCCTTGCGCCGGCACCGTTCAAAAAAAGCTCGCAGGGTTCGCGCCCTGCGGGCTTTTTTATTTAGAATCCTCCGCTACGGAACGCGAACGAAAGGATGCGGGATGGGACGGTTACGCCGGGCGGCAAGGGCCGCGCTGTGCGGGGTGCTGATGCTGGCGGCAAGCGCCGGCGCGGCGCAGGACAGATCGGGCTTCGACACGGGCGGCATGGACCGGAATGTCCGCCCCGGCGACGACTTCTTCGCCTACGCCAACGGCGAATGGGCGCGGCGCACGCCCATCCCCGCCGACCGCTCGACCGTGGGCACGATCGGCGCGCTCGACGACCGCAGCCGCGAGCAGGTCCGCGCGATCCTCGACGAGGCGGCGCGCGACGCTGGCAGCCGCATGGGAACCGCGTATCGCGCCTTCCTCGACACCGCCGCCATCGAGCGCCTCGGCATGGCGCCCGTCGCGGCCATGCTCGCGCGCCTGAACGCGGTCGGCACGCGCGACGCGTACGTCGCCGCGGCGGCCGACGCGGGACGGCGCGGCGTCGCACTGCCGCTCGACTTCAAGGTGGAACCCGACGATGGCGATCCCGATCGCTACGCGCTGATCGTGTCGCAGGCCGGCCTCGGCATGCCGGACCGCGACTACTACCTGTCCGGCACCGCCGCCATGCGCGACGCGCGCGCGGCGTACCGGCGCTACCTGGCCGCCACGCTCGCGCTGGGCGGCGTGACCGACGCCGGCGCCGCCGACCGCCTGCTCGCCTTCGAGACGCGCATCGCGCGCGCCAGCTGGACGTCGGCCGCGAGCCGCGACGCGCAGCGCACCTACAATCCGCTGCCGCTCGGGCGGGCCGGCCCGCGCCTGGCCGCGCTGGCGCACGCGCTCGGATACCGCACGGCGCGCGCCATCGTGCGCCAGCCCGACGCGGTGGCGGCGATCCTCGGCCTCGTCGACACGGCGCCCGTCGCGACGCTGCGCGACATGCTCATCGTCCGCACGCTCCACCGCTACGCCGCCGTGCTGCCGGCCGCCGTGCACGATGCCGACTTCGCGTTCTACGGCCGCGCGATCGACGGCGTCGACACGCCCGAGCCGCGCTGGCGCCAGGCCGTCGCCTTCGTGCTGGACGCCGTGCCCGACGACGTGAGCCGGGTCTACGTGGCGCGCCATTTTTCGCCCGCCACGCGCGCAGCGGCGCAGCGGATGGTCGACAACCTCGTGGCCGCATTCGGACGCCGCATCGACGCGTTGGACTGGATGACGCCCGCGACGAAGGCGCGCGCGCGGCGCAAGCTCGCGTCGTTCCGCGCGCAGGTGGGCTATCCGGACCGCTGGCACGATTACGGCCTGCTGGCCATGCGCGACGGCGACGCGTTCGGCAACGCGCAGCGCGCCGCGGCCTTCCATCACGACTGGGACGCGGCCAAGGTCGGCCGGCCCGTCTACCGCTGGGAATGGAGCGCGACGCCGATGACGGTGGACGCCTTCGCCAATTATCCGAAGGTGGCGATCGTCTTCCCCGCCGCCATCCTGCAGCCGCCGTTCTTCGACGCCGGCGTCGACCCGGCCGTCAACTACGGCGGCATCGGCGCCTCGATCGCGCACGAGATGACCCACCACTTCGACGACCAGGGCGCGCGCTACGACGAGCGGGGACGGCTCGCGGCGTGGTGGTCGGCGCGCGACCGGGCCGCGTTCGAGGCGAGAACCGGCAAGCTGGCGGCCCAGTTCGACCAGTACGCGCCGCTGCCCGGCACGCACGTCGACGGCACACTGACGCTGGGCGAGAACATCGCGGACCTGGGCGGCCTGGCCATCGCCTACGACGCCTGGCATGCGGCGCTGGACGGCAAGCCGGCGCCCGTGATCGACGGCCTGACGGGCGAGGCGCGCTTCTTCCTCGGCTGGGCGCAGATCTGGCGCCTGCGCTACCGCGACGCCGACCTGCGCCGGCGCCTGCTCACCAATCCGCACGCGCCCGCGCCGCAGCGCGTGTGGACCGTGCGCAACCTCGACGCTTTCTATCCGGCGTTCGGCGTCGAGCCCGCCGACCGGCTGTACCTGAAGCCCGCCGACCGCGTACGGATCTGGTGAAGCACGCAAGCGTGCGAGCCCGCGCGCGCAAGCGTTGCATACTGGCGGCATCGAACGACACGGAGGCACCATGGCGGCAGTCAACCTGGACGAACTCGGACATGCGGCGCTCGTCGTCGACGACGGCGCCAAGGCCCTCGTCGCGCGCGCGACGGGCATGATCCACCTGCTCAACGACGACTACATGGACGAGGAAGCGCCGGTGCCGGCCGACGGCGACGGCGATGCCGAACAGGCCTACGTCGTCGTGCCGCCGGCCAGCCTGCTGGGCATCGGCGACCAGCTGGTGTTCCGCTTCGCCGCCGCGCACCTGGCGGACGACCAGGCCGCCGTCCGCGCGCTGGTCGAGTCCAACGACACCGACGGCTTCGCGCGCCTGCTCGACGAACGGGGCGCGACGGCATCCTGGCAGCATTTCCGCAGCGAGGAAACGAGGACGGCACTGCGCCGCTGGTGCGACGAGCACGGCCTGCAGGCGAAGGACTGACACTGTGGCGCGCGCCCACATTACGAGAATTTAATGTTCCGCCGAGCGCGGCACAATCCTATACTTTCCCCAAGGCACTTACATTTGCCTTATAGAACGATAGCGCCGAAACCCCGCACTGTCTCTTTTTCATCGATTCCCTCTACGCTCGGAGAGGCACACCATGAACGTGAAGAACATGAAAGTCGGTACCCGGCTTGCGCTCGGCTATGCCCTCGTCCTCGCCCTGCTTGCCGTCATCGTCGGCTTCGGCCTGCTGAAAATGCAGGAGATGCAGGCGCACCTCAAGCTCATCACCGACGTGAACAACGCCGAAATCGCCCTGATCGGCACGATGAAGGAAAGCGTCAGCGACCGCATGATCGCGCTGCGCAATCTCGCCATCCTGACCGACGCGAACAAGATGGCGCAAGAAACGGCGGACCTGCGCCAGCAGGAAAACACCTATACCGACGCCAGGGACAAACTCGGCAAGGCGTTCGAAAACCCGACCACGACGGCCGAGGAAAAAGCCTTCTTCGCCAAGTTGCAGGATGAGGAAAACGCCGCGCTGCCGCTGATGGCCGAAGCAGAAAAGCTCGGCCTCGCCAACAAGATCGACGCAACGAACGACCTGCTGATGAACAAGGCCGCGCCGCTGGAGACGGCCTGGCTCGGCACGATGAAAGCCCTGGGGCGCCTGGAAATCCAGCAGAACGACGACGCCAAACGCGCGGCGAACGACGAATACGACGCCGCCGTGCGCCTGATGCTGGGCCTCGCCGCCGCCGCCCTCGCCGCCGGCAGCGGTGCCGCCGTGCTGGTGACGCGCACCCTGATCCGGCAGCTGGGCGGCGAGCCCGATGCGGCCGCGCACGTCGCCGCGCGGATCGCGGCGGGCGACCTCACCGTCGACGTGCCGGTGAAGCCGGGCGACGACGCCAGCCTGATGGCGGCGATGCGCGACATGCGCGACAGGCTGGCCACCATCGTCGCCGAAGTGCGCTCGGGCACCGACGCCATCGCCACCGCGGCCGGCGAGATCTCGGCCGGCAACCTGGACCTGTCGAGCCGCACCGAACAGCAGGCCGGGTCGCTGGAAGAAACCGCGTCGTCGCTGGAAGAGCTGACGTCGACCGTGCGCCAGAACGCCGACAATGCCCGGCAGGCCGACGACATGGCCGCGTCCGCGTCCGACGCGGCCGTCAAGGGCGGCCAGGTCGTCGCGCAGGTGGTCGACACGATGGCGGCGATCGACGCGTCGGCCCGGCAGATCGTGGACATCATCGCCGTCATCGACGGCATCGCGTTCCAGACCAATATCCTCGCGTTGAACGCGGCCGTGGAGGCCGCGCGGGCCGGCGAACAGGGCCGCGGTTTCGCCGTCGTCGCCGGCGAGGTGCGCAACCTGGCGCACCGGGCCGGTTCGGCGGCGAAGGAGATCAAGGCCCTCATCGACGCGTCCGTCGACAGGGTCGGCATCGGCTCGGCGCTCGTGGGCGACGCCGGCGCCGCGATGACCGAAATCGTCGGCCGCGTGCAGGGCGTGACCGGCGTCATGGCCGAAATCTCGGCCGCCAGCCGCGAGCAGAGCACGGGCATCGAACAGGTGAACCAGGCGGTCGCGCAAATGGACGAGGTGACGCAGCAGAATGCGGCGCTCGTCGAACAGGCCAGCGCCGCCTCCCAGGCGATGCAGGAACAGGCCGCGCGGCTGGCGCGGCTGGTCGGCACGTTCACCCTGGCCGGTGGCGGCGCGGCGGCCGCGCGTCCAGCTTCGGTGGCTCGTCCTGCCGCGCGGCCGCAGCTGGCCAGGCAGATGCCGCGGCCGGTCGTCAGGACGGCCGTGGCGGCGGGCGTCAGCGCGGACTGGGAAACGTTCTGACGCGGCCGTCAGTGTGCCGCCGGCGCGCCGGCGGCGGCATGATTTGCGCGATTTTCATGTCTTGTTCTTTCCATTACAGACACGTTGCCGGGTAACACCACTTGGTTTAGACTGGTTCTTTGCCTTCCATCGAGCCATCATGTCCGCACGCCCCGTCCGCCTGCTGAGCGCCACCCTCCTCGCCCTGGCCGCGCTCGCGGCCTGCAAGGGCGAAAAGCCGGCGCCGCCGCCGAAACCGGCGGCCGTCCAGGCACCGGCCGCGCCCGCGCGCACGCGCGACCAGGCGATGGCCGAGCTGATGGCGCTGCCGGAACTCAAGACGTGGTCGGACCAGATCGAAAAGCGCTCGCACGGCGCGGCCCACGGCGCCGTCATCGAGGACGACCCGAACCCGCGCATCATCGAAGGCAAGGCGTATTACCAGCTGAGCTTCGTGGAAGACCGCAAGCAGGACGTGCACCGCCGCGCCAGCTTCCTCGTGGCGCACCAGGGCGACGAGATCCTCGTCGATGACCCGGACAACGACACCGTGCAGTCGCTGGCCGAGTGGCGGCGCAATATCCGGAAGATCGAACTGAAGTCGGGTTGAGCCGGGTCATTCCGTCTACTTGATCGGGCACAAACCAAAGTAAATCCGACGCGCCTATCGTGGACGCTGCCGCTGACCGTGCGGCGTCGTCATCCACGCCGCGTGGACGGTGGCGCCACTCCTCCCCCGGTCGGCGGCGCCTCCCTTCCCCATCGCGTCAAGCCCGCGCCCGCCATTCGGCCAGGTAGTGCTGCGGCGTCTTGCCGAGCAGCTTGCGGAACATGCTCGTGAAGGCGCTGGGGCTGGCATAGCCGAGCGCCTGCGCGACGGCGCCCACGCTCTCGCCGCGCGCCAGCATCTCGAACGCGTGCGCCAGGTGCACCTGCTGCACCCACTGGCGGTAATGCAGCCCCGTCTCGCGCGGGAATAACCGGATCAGCGTGCGCGCGCTGGCGCCCGCATCGAACGCGTAGTCGTCCAGCCGGCGCAATCTGCCGGGATGCGCCATGACGTCCGCGCACAGCGCCTGCAGGCGGCGGTCGCGCGGCCACGGCACGGCGATCGGCACGGTCTCCATCGCCGCCAGTTCCGACAGGATCAGCCGCGCCAGCGCTTCGCCGCGCCCGCCGGGCGGATAGTCGACCGGCTCAAGCGACAAGGCCAGGATCAGCTCGCGCAGCAGCGCGCTCACTTCCAGCACCTTGCAACCGTCGACGAGCGTGCCGGCAGCAAAAGGCTCGATGTACAGCGCGCGCATGTTCACGCGGCTGAGCATCGTCAGCTCGTGCACGACGCCGGGCGCGATGAGCAGCGCCCGCCGCGGCGGGATGATCCACACGCCCAGTTCCGTGCGCACCCGAATCACGCCCTCGCTGGCATACAGCAGCTGGACCCACGGGTGGCTGTGGGCTTCGACCAGTTCGCCGTGCTGCACTTCGGACGGCACGGCCGTCACGCTGCGCGGCAGCGTGCGGAATTTCTGGCGATAGCGGGGCGATGGCGAGATTGTCACTTGGGCGACGAAAAATGGAATATGCGCTCGAATATACGATATTACACTGGACCGCCATTCATCGAGAACACCACCATGACCATGCCCACTTCGCCCGCCGTCGCGGCGTCCGGGCCGGCCAGCGCCGCGCCCGGGGCCGTGCTCCAGATCCTGTTTTCCGTCGCCTTCGTGCACCTGCTGAACGATTGCGTGCAGGCCGTGCTGCCGTCGATCTATCCGCTGCTGAAGGCGCAGTTCGCCCTCAGCTTCACGCAGGTCGGCCTGATCACGCTGACGTTCCAGTGCACCGCGTCGCTGCTGCAACCGTGGATCGGCCTGTACACCGACAAACGCCCGATTCCCTTCCTGCTGCCGGCCGGGATGTGCGTGACCCTGGGCGGCGTCGCGCTGCTGGCCGTCGCGGGCAGTTTTCCCATGCTGCTGCTGGCGGCCGGCATGATCGGCGTCGGCTCGTCGACCTTCCACCCGGAAGCCTCGCGCGTGGCGCGGCTGGCGTCGGGCGGGCGCTTCGGCTTCGCGCAGTCGCTGTTCCAGGTCGGCGGCAACCTCGGTTCGGCGTTCGGCCCGCTGCTGGCCGCCGCCATCATCGTCGGCCGCGGCCAGGGGCGCATCGCCTGGTTCATGCTGTTCATCCTCGTCGCCGTGATCGTGCTCGTGGGCGTCAGCCGCTGGTATGGCAGCCACCTCAAGACCGTCACGCGCAAGGCCGCCGCGCATGCCGGCCCGGCGCTGCCGCGCGCGACCGTCTGGCGCGCGCTGGCCGTGCTGGCGATGCTCGTGTTCTCGAAATACGTCTACATGGCGAGCCTGTCGAGCTATTACACGTTCTACCTGATCGAGAAATTCCACGTCCCCGTCGGCACCGCGCAGCTGTACCTATTCGTGTTCCTGGCCGCCGTCGCCGCCGGCACGTTCGCGGGCGGCCCGATCGGCGACCGCATCGGGCGCAAGCGCGTCATCTGGGTGTCGATCCTCGGCGCCGCGCCGTTCACGCTGGCGCTGCCGTACGCGGACCTGCTCTGGACCGGCGTGCTGTCGGTGGTGATCGGGCTCGTGATGTCGTCCGCGTTTTCCGCGATCGTCGTGTTCGCGCAGGAGCTCGTGCCGGGCAAGGTCGGCATGATCGCGGGGATCTTCTTCGGGTTGATGTTCGGCGTCAGCGGCATCGGCGCCGCGGCCATGGGACATATCGCCGACGTGGCGGGGATCGAGACGGTGTATCGGCTGGCGTCGTTCCTGCCGTTGCTGGGGATTCTGGCGGCGTTCTTGCCGAAGATCGAGGCACGTAAATAAACCGCGGCGTTAAAAAACATCGCTCGCGCAAGTAAACCGCCGCGTTAAAAAATATCGCTCGCGTAGATAAAGCGCTGCATAAAAAACCGTCGTTCCCGCGCAGGCGGGAACCCAATTCGCACGCGATGCGATAACGCGTGCAAATCGGGTCCCTGCCTGCGCAGGGACGACGTTGCTTAGCTGTCGAGGTGGGAGATCAGCGCCCTGCGTCCTTCTCCCTCGCCTTCCGTCGCCGCCGGCGGCAGCGCCCGCGCATGATGCACGTCGACGGAGATACCGACCGCCATGATGTCGATGAGGAGCAGCTGCAGGATCCGCGAAATCATCGCGAGGAAGTGCGTGCTGTCTTCCGCATGGTCGACCGCGAGCAGCACGTCCGCGCGGCGCGCCAGCGGCGACTGGCTGTTGCAGATGGCGATGACGTCGGCGCCCGCCGAGCGCGCGGCTTCCACGGCCGCCAGCAGGTCCGGCAGGCGGCCCGAGTTCGAGATCGCCACGACCACATCGCCGGGTCCCAGCAGCTCGGCCGCCAGCTTGAACAGGTGCGAGTCGCCGTACAGCGCCGTCGGGATGCGGAAGCGGAAGAACTTGTGCTGGCCGTCCAGCGCCACCACGCGCGAATTCCCCATCGCGTAGAACTCCACGCGCTTGGCGCGGCTCACCAGTTCGATCGCGCGGTCGATGGCGCGCACGTCCAGCTGGTCGCGGAATTGCAGGATCGCCGAGATCGTGTTGTCGATGACTTTCGCCGACAGATCGTGCGTGCTGTCGCTGCCGCGCACCTGGCTGTGGCGCACCGGGATCGACCCCGTCAGGCTGCTCGCGAATTTCAGTTTGAAGTCGGCGAGGCCGAGGAAGCCGAGCGAGCGGCAGAAACGGATCACGGTCGGCTGGCTCACGTCCGCCAACCTGGCGATGCCGGCGATCGGTTCGTTCAGCACGAGGCGCGGCTGTTCCAGCACGAGGCTCGCCACGCGCTGCTCGGCGGGCGTCAGTTCCGGCTGCAGTTTATGGATGCGGTCCATCAGCGTGTTGCCGCCGCTGCGTCCGCGCAGGTGCTCCGAGAGGATGTTCGCGACGCCGTCGAACGCGACGTGCGGCGTCGAGATCACGTACGTCGGGATGTCCGACAGGTAGCTGGAAAAACGGCCCTTCGCTTCGAAGCGCGTGCGGAACGGCGACGTCCGGAACCACTCGCCCAGGCGCGGCACGATGCCCCCGCCGATGAAGATGCCGCCGAACGCGCCCAGCGTCACCGCCAGGTTCGCCGCCGCGCCGCCCAGCATGCCGCAAAAGCATTCCAGCACTTCCAGGCACAACGGATCGTCGGCGTCGAGCGCACCCGCGATGATCTCGGCCGACGTGCGCGCCGGCGTCTCCACACCATTACGTTCCGCCAGCGCGCGATAAATGATCTCCATGCCGGGGCCGGAGATCAGGCGCTCGTTCGACACGTGGCTCCATTCGCGCCACGCGGCCTGCAGGATCGCGAATTCGCGCTCGTCGCTGGGCGCGAAGTTGACGTGGCCGCCCTCGCTGCCGAGCGTGACGAAGCCGTCGACGGTCGGAATGCCGCCCGAGACGCCGAGGCCCGTACCCGGTCCGAGCACGCCCAGCACGGCGCCCGGCACGGGTTTGCCTGGGCCCACCTGCATCAGGTCGGACTCCTTGAGACCGGGGATCGCCATCGCCAGCGCCGTGAAGTCGTTGACGATCAACAGCGTGTCCAGGCCCAGTTCGCGCCGCACCGCGTCCGTGGAGAATTCCCACGGGCGGTTCGTCATGCGCACGTAATCGCCGTCGACGGGGTTCGCGAGCGCGAGCGCGCCGTGGTGCAGGCGCGCGTCCGCGTGCTCGTCGAGGTAGAAACGCAGCATCGGGACGATGCCCGCGAAGTCGTCGCACTTGAGCACGCGCACCGAGCGATAGCTGCCGGGCGCGGTCTGCAGCGCGAAGCGTGCGTGCGTCGCGCCGATGTCGGCCAGCAGGCGCGCGCCGTCGGCGAACGCGGTGCGGGCGGGTTTGTTATCCCCTTCGAGTTGTTCTTCCATATCAGGCGATCGTACCGAACCAGGCGCCATAGGGCGGCAGCGTGACCGTCGTGCCGTTCACGTCACCCGGCAGGCCGTGGCCTTCCAGCGTGTGTGCGCCCGCCGCTTGCGGCCAGTCGAACGTCAGCGGTGCGTTGGTCACGTTGAACACCGCGAGCACGGACGGGTGGCCATCGAGGTCGCGGCGCAGCGCCAGCGCCTGTTCCGGCACGTCGAAGAACACGATGTCGCCGCGCGTCAGCGCCGGCTGCGTGCGGCGCCAGTGGATGACCTTGCGCGCGAAGTTCAGCGTCGACTGCGGGTCCCGGTCCTGGCCTGCCTCGGCCAACGCCGCGTGCTCGGGCGGGACGGGCAGCCACGGCGTGCCCGTCGTGAAACCGGCATGCGCGCCGTCGTTCGTCCACGGCATCGGCGTGCGGCAGCCGTCGCGGCCCTTGAACTCGGGCCAGAACGTGATGCCGTACGGGTCCTGCAGCAATTCGTACGGGACGTCCGCTTCCGGCAGCGCCAGCTCGTCGCCCTGGTACAGGCACGGCGTGCCTTTCAGCGACAGCTGCAGCGCCAGCACGAGCTTGGACAAGGACGAGCGCGATGCGGGCGTCGCTTCGGCGCCCGACCAGCGCGTGGCGACGCGAATGCTGTCGTGATTACCGACCGACCACGACGCCCAGCCATCCTTCACGCGCGCATTGAATTCCTCGACCTGGCGGCGGATATGGCGGCTGGAGAACTGGGGCGTCAGCAGGTTGAAGCTGTACGCCATGTGCAGCTTGTCGCCGCCCGACGTGTAGTCGGCCATCACGGCCAGCGAATCGTCGGCCCCCACTTCGCCGATCGCGACGGCGCCGAATTCGTCCAGCAGCTTGCGCAGCTTTTGCAGGAACGCGATGTTCTCCGGCTGGGTCTTGTCGTGGATGTGAGCCTGCATGCCGTACGGGTTCACGTCCGTGACGGTCGACGTGTCGCGCACGAGCGCGGGCGGATTGCTTTTGAGCGTAAGGTCGTGGAAGTGGAAGTTGCAGGCGTCCATGCGCACGCCGTCGACGCCGCGTTCGAGCCAGAAGCGCAGCGCATCCAGGTGGGCCTGCTGCACCTGCGGGTTGTGGAAGTTGAGCTGCGGCTGGCTGACGAGGAAGTTGTGCATGTAGTACTGCTTGCGGCGGCTGTCCCACTGCCACGCCGAGCCGCCGAACACGGACAGCCAGTTGTTGGGCGGGTTGCCGTCCGCGAGCGGATCGGACCACACGTACCAGTCGGCCTTCGGGTTGTCGCGGCTGGAGCGGCTTTCCACGAACCACGGATGATTCTCCGCCGTGTGCGCCATCACCTGGTCGATCATGATCTTGAGGCCCAGGCTGTGCGCACGCGCGACGAGCGCGTCGAAGTCGGCGAGGGTGCCGAACAGCGGATCGACGTCGCAGTAGTCCGCGATGTCATAGCCGAAGTCCTTCATCGGCGACTTGAAGAACGGCGAGAGCCAGACGATGTCCACGCCCAGGCTGGCGATGTAATCCAGCTTGGCGGTGATGCCCGGCAGGTCGCCCACGCCATCGCCGTTCGTATCGAGATAGCTGCGCGGATAAACCTGGTAGATGATGGCTTCGCGCCACCACGGATTCTTGTCGTGCGAAGAAGTGGTCATCTGGTGTCCCTCTAGTAATTTTTACGCAATATACAGGATCAAGGACATGATGACAATCGTCACGAAAATAGGGCATAAACAGTAAATGTCCATTTAAATCATTGACTTACGTATTTTCACACAAAACTGAATCGCTTCGCGTGGTAGTCAAACTACATCAAAGAATGTTAACCTGTCGCGCCAACCGGACATTCGCACCACCATGACAAGACCGACTCTCCACGCCAGCAGCGCCTTCGTATTCATCCTGGCCAGCGCCGGGGCCCATGCCGCCATCGGGCCGGACGCCTGCGACGGCAAAAACTTCCAGACCGTCCTGCACCCGGCCGCCGCCCGCTTCGATGCGCGCGCCGTCTGGCTCGACGGGCGGCTCGTCAAATGGCCGGGCAGCGCGCCCGACGGCATCTTCAGGCTATATCGCTCGGCGCGCGGCGCGATCGCCGCGCCCATGGGCGGCGCGGTAAGCGGCGCGGACGGCGCGATCCGCCTCGACGTCTTCTCCGGTCCCGTGGCGCCGGCCATTGCGACGCGTTTCAAATACCTGGCCGGCGGCCCCGTGCTGCGCGTGGACGACAATGACGCCGCGTCCCTGCCCGGCCTGCACCGCGGCCAGCTCGTGCTCGTGCGCGAGGACGCGGCGGGCCGCGTGCTCGACGCCACGCGCATCCAGGCCGCCGGCGCCCTCGACGACCTGTACGCGCCCGCCGCCGACCTGCCGCAACTGGGCGTGGACGTCGGCGGCGGCCGCACGCGCTTCACGGTGTGGGCGCCGACAGCGCAGCAGGCCGCCGTCTGCGTCTACGACGGCGGCACCGGCGGCGTGCGCGCCGTGTACCAGATGGACTTCGACGGCCGCACGGGCGCCTGGCGCGCCGCGCTGCCGGGCGACCTGACCGGCAAGTACTACAAATACGCCGTCGACGTACCGGTCGATGCGGGCATCGTACGCAACCTCGTCACCGATCCGTACTCGATCAGCCTGACGACCGATTCGAAGCGCAGCTACATCGCGCGCCTGGATGCGCCGCGCCTGAAACCGGCCGGCTGGGACACGACGCCGGCGCCGCAAACGGTCAAGAATCAGACGGACATGGTCGTCTACGAACTGCACGTGCGCGATTTCTCGCGCGACGACGCCAGCGTGCCGGCCTCGCATCGCGGCAAATACCTCGCGTTCACGGACACCGGTTCGGACGGCATGAAGCACCTCGCGGCCCTCGCGCGCAGCGGCCTGACGGACGTGCACCTGCTGCCGGTGTACGACATCGGCAGCGTGCCGG
This sequence comes from Massilia sp. Root335, assembly GCF_001425685.1. Taxonomy (GTDB): domain Bacteria; phylum Pseudomonadota; class Gammaproteobacteria; order Burkholderiales; family Burkholderiaceae_D; genus Telluria; species Telluria luteola. The sequence goes on from NZ_LMCY01000036.1 coordinate 51,125, forward strand.
AAACCGGATGCGCGCTGCCGCAGCCGGTGGGCAGCGCCGACGGCGACACCCAGCAGGCGCTCGTGAAACGCACGGCGGAAACGGATTGCTTCAACTGGGGCTACGACCCGTTCCACTACAACGCGCCGGAAGGCAGTTATGCGACCGATGCGGCCGACGGCGCGCGCCGCATCGTCGAGTTCCGCCAGATGGTGCAAAGCCTGCACAAGACGGGCCTGCGCGTGGGCATGGACGTCGTGTTCAACCACACCTTCATCGCGGGACAAAACGAGAAGTCGGTCCTCGACCGCATCGTGCCCGGCTACTACCACCGCCTGAACGCGAGCGGCGCCATCGAGCGCTCGACGTGCTGCGACAACACGGCGACCGAAAACCGCATGATGGGCAAGCTGATGATCGATTCAGTCGCGCTGTGGGCGAAGGAATACAAGATCGATTCGTTCCGCTTCGACCTGATGGGCCACCAGCCGCGCGCCGTGATGGAAGACTTGCAGCGCACGGTGAACGCGGCAGCGGGACGCGACGTGCAGCTGATCGGCGAAGGCTGGAACTTCGGCGAGGTGGCGGACGGCGCGCGCTTCGTGCAGGCGTCGCAGCTGTCGCTGAACGGCAGCGGCATCGGCACGTTCAACGACCGCCTGCGCGACGCGGTGCGCGGCGGTTCCGCGGGCGACTCGGGCGAGGCGATGTTCGGCCGCCAGGGCTGGATCAATGGCCTCGTCTACGATCCGAATGCGCACGCCGGCGACCGCCCCGCCGCCGACCTGCTGAAAACGGCGGACCTCGTGCGCGCGGGGCTCGCGGGTTCGATCCGCTCGTATCCGCTGCACACGTTCGACGACAGGACGGTGCCGCTCGCGGCCATCGACTACAACGGCCAGCCGGCCGGCTATGCGAGCGAGCCGGGCGAAGTCGTGAACTACGTCGAGAACCACGACAACCAGACCCTGTTCGACATCGACGTCTTCAAACTGCCGCTCGCGACGTCGAGCCAGGAGCGGGCGCGCGTGCAGGTGCTGGGCATGGCCGTCGACGCGTTCGCGCAAGGCGTCGCGTATTACCACGCGGGCATCGACGTGCTGCGCTCGAAATCGCTGGACCGCAACAGCTTCAATTCCGGCGACTGGTTCAACCGCATCGACTGGACCTACCGCGACAACCACTTCGGCAGCGGCCTGCCGCCGGCCGACGACAACGGCCGCGATTGGCCGCTGCTACAGCCCCTGCTCCGCGACGCCGCCATCAAGCCCACGCCCGCCGACATCGCGTTCGCGCGCGACGCGTTCCGCGACCTGCTCGCCATCCGCGCCAGCTCCACCCTGTTCCGCCTGCCGACGGCAGCGGACATCAGGCAGCGCCTGCGCTTCTTCAACACGGGCAGCACGCAGGTCCCGACCGTGATCGGTGCGCACCTGGACGGCCGCGGCCTGGACGGCGCGGGATTCGCCGGCATCGCGTACCTCATCAACGTGGACAAGGTCGGCCACACGGTGACGGACCCGGACGCCATCGGCAGGCGCATGCACCTGCACCCCGTGTTCCTGTCCGGGCACGCGGCCGACAAGCGCGCGACGCAGGCCACGTTCGACGGCGCGACGGGCGAATTCACGATCCCGCCGCGCACGGCCGTCGTGTTCGTCGAGGATTGATTCCGGCTGGACCATTTGCCGTTTTGGCCAGACCACTCTACAATGGAACGACGACAGCTACCCTCCACGGAGACCATGAAGCGTTCGTTCCTTGCCGTCCTCGCCATCTGCACGTCGGCCGGTGCCGCGCCGGTCGACTCCTCTCCCGCCAGCGGGGCCGCCAACGTCAATCCGGACACGCACCTGGTCCTGCGCTTCGCCGGCCCGCCGCACATCGGCAATGCCGGCACGATCCGCATCTACGACGCGGCCGACGATCGCCTGGTCGACGTGCTCGACATGAGCATCCCGGCCGGCCCCACCGAACGCGCATCGGGTCCGTATCCGCCCTACCTCGCCGCGCCATACGACTACGGCGGACCGCGCCGGACCAACGCCGACACCACGCCGGGCACGCCGTCCGCGCCGGGCGTCGAGCCTGCGGCGGGCCGCTACCAGCTGACGATCATCGGCGGCTTCACGGACGGCTTTCATTTCCACCCCGTGATCGTGCACGGCAACGCCGCCACGATCTATCCGCACCACGACCTCCTGCGCTACGGGAAAACCTATTACGTGCAGATCGACCCGGGCGTGCTGACGGTGGCCGACGGCAGCTTCCAGGGCGTCGCGGGCAAGCGCGGCTGGCGCTTCGCGACGAAGGCCCGCGGACCGGCCGCGGACGCGCGCCGCGTGACCGTGGCGGCGGACGGCAGCGGCGACTTCGACACCGTGCAGGGCGCGCTCGACTTCGTGCCGGACGACCATGCGGGCCGGGTCACGATCTTCGTGAAGAACGGCGACTACGAGGAAATCGTCTACGCCCGCAACAAGCACGACATCACGCTGCAGGGCGCGAGCCGCGACGGCGTGCGCATCCATTACGCGAACAACGAGGTGTTCAATCCGCACCCGCCGAACGTCGGCACGAACGAGTTGCCGGGCACCTTCCCGTCGCGGCGCGCGGCGTTCGCCCTCGACCACGTGCACGACGTCGCGCTGGTGAACCTCACCATCGCGACGACCTTGGGCGGCCAGGCGGAAGGCCTGCTGCTCAACGGCGAGCGCGACATCGTGAAAGACGTGACGATCCGTGGTGCCGGCGACGCGCTCCAGACGAACGGCAGCGCATACTTCGAGAACATCCGCCTGACGGGCACCGGCGACACGATCCTCGGCCGCGGTCCCGCCTACTTCCGCAACTGCGAGATCGAATCGCGCGGCGCGTTCATGTGGATCCGGAATCCGCAGACGAATCACGGCAACGTCTTCGACCACTGCACGTTCCGCGCGACCGGCGGCGCGACCGTTCTCGCGCGCCTGCCCGAGAACAAGGGCCGGAACTACCCGTATGCGGAAGCCGTGCTGCTCGACGCGTCGCTGGAGGGCATCGCGCCCGCCGGCTGGGGGCCCATCGAGGGCGATGCGTCGCACGTGCGTTTTTGGGAATTCAACAGCCGGGATGCGAACGGCAGGCCGGTGGACGTGGGTGCGCGGCACCCGGCGTCGCGCCAGCTCGACAAGGATCGCGATGCCGAGACGATCGCCCATTATCGCGATCCGGCCTGGGTGCTGGGTGGGTGGCAGCCGGCGCCGGTCGCTCGATGAGTGTCCGCACTGCGTCGACCGGGAGCGGACAGGACCTGCGCGTCGACGTCGGGCGCGATCGTGGACAGGCGCAGACGATTCGGATCGGCTACGTGAGCGTGTGCCGCGCCGCCGTTCCGCTGCGCCGGTAAGCCCGCAGCACGGCTGGCACTGCACCCAGCGGCAAGCCGGCATGAATGACGATCAGCCACCACAGGCTATGCGTCAAGGCATAGGCGATCGTGAATACGAAGGCGGACACGATCGACGCAATCAGCTGTTTCGGAGACTTGAATCCATGCGCGATGCCATATGCCAGGGCGGAGACCGTAATGGCGAGCAGGAGGCCAATACTGGGCGTGAGCAGCAGCAGGATGAAACCACGGTAAAGGATTTCCCATCCGGCGGTCATGATGATCGAACCGAGTGCGAAGACCAGGGCTTCGCCGCCGGTGCGCGGCCAGGGAAAATCCGTGTCGAGCAACTTGCGTTCGTGTTCGGCGCGACGCTCGGGCGTATGACGCCGCTCCATCACGCTGCTGGCCACGCCAAGACCACCCAGCAGCAACACGGCAAAGCCCAGGCCCCATGCGCCGGCGCTGGACAGCGGGACATCGAATCCGATGTCGCGGGCCGTATAGCCGGCCTGGCTGGCGCCAATCCACAGTACCCCCAGCATGATCACGACCGGCCAGCTCATGGACCAGTAACGACGCATGGGCGTACGCGGTGGCTTATCGCTTTGCGGGCGCAGGCTGCGCCACAGGTTGAGCGCAGGCGCGACCAGCAGCAGATAGGCCGCGAGTAAATAATTCAGCATGAAGGAAACGAAGCGACCTGCGTGGCTCGGCCAGCGCCCGGCTAACGCCCGGGCGATGGGATGGATGTGCAGCATAGCATCCGGGCGGGGGCTGAAAAGTCAACGATTTCCACGGCGGGATGCGGCCGCTTTTCGTCCACGCTCCGGTCGATTCGCCATCGGATCGCCCCGGCGGGCTTGAACCGGCTGGCCGCAGGGCATGCACGGGTCGGCGCATTCGACTGGACCGCCGTCCGGCGACCGCCTAAGGTGAACACTTTCCTGCCTCGGACTTCCCCATGCGCGTTCTACTTTGGCTGTCGGTGGCCGACGAGGTGACATGGGCGAAGGCCAGGGCGCGCGATCCGCAGGCACGCAAGGTATTCCCGTCGAGCTGGAAGAAGTTCGCCGAATTCATCCAGAACGCCAGCAAGCCGGTCGAGGAGCGCTTCTACAACGTCCGCATCGATACGAATGGCGCCGTGGCCTCGGTCTGGTTCGATTTCGACTTCCTCGTCGACGGCAAGGTGAACAATCGCGGCAGCGAAAGCTGGCAGATGGTGCGCGCGGAAGACGGCTGGAAGATCAGCTCCATGCTGTATTCGATGAGTGACTGAAACGATAGAATGACCGGATTGCCCTTCTGGACGCCCAACGTGAAAGTCGACACGCCCCTGCTCGTTCCCGTGCTGGCCGCACTGCCGGTCTGCGCCTGCATGGCCATCCTCGGCCTGCCCGCCTACCAACACGCGTATATCATCGCCTTTCGTACGGTCTTCATCGTCGCCTGCATGTTTTGGCTGATTCCGCTAACGCTGCTGCAGCGGGCCATGTGGCGGCGCGAATGGTCGTGGCTGATGATGGGACCGATACTCTTGGCACTCACTTACGCCATGGCCATCGTGAACGCCTTGCTTGGCCAGTGCCTCGGGGTCTGGCTCGGCAGGGAGACCGGCTACCACTTTGCCGATCTTGCGCGCGGTCTGGACAGCTGCTGGCTGGCGCTGATCGCGTTCTGCGCGATCCATGCGGTGGCGGCCTATTATCTGTCGCTGCAACGGGTGCGCCTGCATCTCGCCCAGGCGCAAGGCGCGGCGCGCGATGCCGAGCTGCGCGCGCTGCGCCTGCAGGTCAATCCGCACTTCCTGTTCAACTCACTGAACGCGATCTCCGCGCTGGTGTCGGCCCAGTCCAACCGCGAAGCCAACCGCATGATCGCGTGCCTGTCCGACTTCCTGCGCGCCACGCTCGCACATGACGGCCGCCACGAGCATTCGCTGGCCGATGAACTGGCGCTCCTCGACGCCTACCTCGCCATCGAAAAGGCGCGGCTCGGCGAGCGCCTGCGCCTGACGATGAAGGCCGGTCCCGACCTGCTGGACAGCGTCGTGCCCTACCTCATGCTGCAACCGCTGGTCGAGAATGCGATCCGCCACGGCATCGCCCCGCTGTCCGCGCCGGCACGGCTCGACATTCTCCTCGAGCGCGACGGTGCGCGCCTCCTCGTCGACGTACGGAACGATGGCCGGCAGCGGGCGCACGCAGGCAGCGGCATCGGCCTCGCCAACGTCAGGGAACGCCTGCGCCACCTGTACGGCGCAGACCAGCAGGTGGACGCAGGCTGGGGCACGGACGGGCGCTTTTGCGTGCGCATCGCCCTGCCGCTGCGCAGCATGGAAGCGGCGGCATGAAGATCCGGGTCATCGTTGTGGACGACGAACCGCTGGCCAGGCTGGCGGTCAAGGTCAGGCTGGCACGGCGCGGCGCCTTCGAGCTGGTGGGCGAATTCGGCGATGGCCCCAGCGCCTACGAAGGGATCGTGGCCTTGAAGCCCGACCTGGTCTTCGTCGACGTCGAGATGCCGGGCAAGACCGGCCTTGACGTGCTGGCGGCACTGCCGCCGGCGCAGCGGCCCATGGCGATCCTGCTCACGGCGTACGACAGCTTCGCCGTGCAGGCTTTCGAACTGGCCGCCCTCGATTACCTGCTCAAGCCCGTCGACGACGAACGCCTGGACGAAGCCCTGGACCGCGCGCAGCAGGCATATCCCTACCGCGGCCGGGGCCGTGCCGCCGCTTCCACGATGCCGGCGGTGCGCAGCTTCAGCGTGCGTATCGGATCGCGCACGGTGCTCGTGCCGGTTGCCGACGTCGAGCGCATCGAGGCCGACGGCGACTACGCCACCTTGCATGCGAACGGCAAGACGTGGATGGTGCGCGAACGCCTGCGCAACCTGGCCATGCAACTCGATCCGCGCCAGTTCCATCGCGTGCATCGCTCGTCCATCGTGCGGCTGGACATGATCGCCGAGCTGCGCTCGCTCACCAACCGGGACGCCTTGCTGCGCCTGCGCGACGGCAGCGTGCTGCGCGCCAGCCGCTCCTATATGCCGGCGCTGGCGGAGGCACTGCGCCACCTCGACGAGCAGCCCGAGTGATCGAACGAATCGTAGTCCAACTTGGAGGAAGGTATGGCAGGCAAGAAGAAGTTCGTCGCAGGCGTCGTGTTGGGTACGCTGTTGTCGTTGTCCGCCCGTGCGGCGGAGGACGCGCCGTTGAACGCATCCGACCGCACCGCGATCGTGCAGACGCTGGCAGTGAAACTGAACGCGAATTACATCACGCCTGCCCTGGCCGAACGGGTCGGCAGTGCGATCGCCAGGAAAAATGTCGATGGGGGCTATGCGTCCGCCTCCGGCGCGCAGGCGTTCAGTGCGGCGCTGGCGACGGACTTGCGCGAGTTCAGCGGCGACAAGCACTTCGGCGCCAGGCTAGACGCACGTTTTCGTGAGCGCAGCGGCGACGCCGGCCTGCCCACCCGCGCCGAGGTGGACGAAGCGCGCGACGCGACCGAACGGCGGGGCTACGGCATCGAGAAGGTCGAACGCCTTCCCGGCAACGTCGGCTACATCGAGCTGCGCGGCTTCGAACTCACGGAATTCGCCGGCCCGGCGTACACGGCGGCGATGTCGCTCATGGCGGGGACGGATGCGCTGATCCTCGACCTGCGCCGCAACGGCGGCGGCAGCCCGGCCAGCGTGGCTTACCTGATGAGCCATTTCTTCCCGCTCGGCGACGAGCGCCACCTGATCGACATCTACAGCCGCCCGACCGATACCACGCGGCAGATCTGGACCGTGCCGACTGTCGCACAGCGTTACGACAAGCCCGTGTACGTGCTGACGTCGGCCCGCACGTTTTCCGGCGGGGAGGACTGCGCCTATGATTTCCAGACGCAGAAGCGCGGGACGCTGGTCGGCGAAACCACCGGCGGCGGCTCGAATCCGGTGAGCTTGTTCAGCGTGGGACACGGCATCGTGGTCGCGATCCCGACCGCGCGCACGACCAATGTCGTCACCAGGACGAACTGGGAGCACGTCGGCGTGAAACCGGATATCGCCGTGCCGGCGGCCGAGGCGCTGCGGACGGCGCACGCCGCCATCCTGCGCAACCTGGCGTCATCCGCAAAGGACGACGGCGAGCGCAAGACACTGCAGCACCTGCTCGCGATGGTGGAGAAAGGGGACACCGAGAAGCCGATCTACACGCTCAGGGGGGAGCGTTAAGCCGACTGCGTGATCACGCATCACGGCTTGGTCCGAAACGGCGCGCACCATGCCTTCCTTTGCCGCGGCCACCCAGGCAACTGATTGCCGCGTTTGCCCCATTGCCTTGACCGGCCGGGGTCAGTCGGCAGGTATCGGATACCGCCCTCGCAAAAGACCGCTCCGGGGCGGTTCACTGATCGGCATCTTGCTGCTGTTCCAGCAGGACGATGGCGGCATCGAGCCTGCGGCGTATCGTCCACGACTCCATCATGTTCGCCGCCGCAACGCTGGCGCTCACGATGAGCAGGACGCTGACCCACATGGGCGCTTCGAACTTTTCTACGCTTTGCAGAAACCCGCCAATCCCGGCAATCGACATCGTGACAAGGACCGTAGGAACGGCCGAGGTTGGCCTGTTCAGTATGGCTTTCGCCCTGGCCTTGTTTTTTTCCTTCGACAGAACCGAAGACGCGATGTGCTCTTGCATTGGAGTCAGCATGATTGGATGGATGGTATGCGTGGCCGCTGTTGTACTGGCCCGATTGTAGCCGCCAGCGAGGGTCCGGTGCGCGGATCTTGCCGGACGCCCTATCGCCGCCCGCGCGCCCGGTCCGTCAACACGAGCGCAATCCCGCCCAGGATCGCGACGACGGCCACGGCGAGTCGAGGTGGGAAATCAGCAGGCGGCGGCGTTCGCTGTCGCCGTCGCCCGCGGCTTCGCCGGCCGGGCCGAGCGAGATGCCGACGGCCATGATGTCGATGAGGGGTTGTTGCAGGATGCGCGAGATCATCGACAGGAACGTCGTGCTGTCCTCGCTGTGGTCGACGGCGAGG
>NZ_LMCY01000036.1:59538-61716 GCF_001425685.1 Massilia sp. Root335
CCGTCAGGCTGCCGGCGAATTTCAGTTAGAATAAATTGAGTGTTATTTTAACAACATAAAAGGGACCGACGCATGCTACAGAAACGCAAAACCTTGAAGCAGTACGCAGCACGACTCGATGATACGCCCTGGCTTACCGTGTCCCGTTATGCCTGGGGAGCATTCTCGGTGATCGCAATCGCGGCACTGGTCGCGCCCGCGGCCTGGCGCCCCACGGTCAAGATGCTGGGTCTGGCCATGCCGCTGCTCTTTTTTGCGGCCAAGGATGTAGCGCAGCTACCCCGAGTCCTTGTCCTGATGCGTGATTTGCGATGGCAGCGTGCAGGAGCCCTTCGATACGTTTCGGCCTGCTTCCCGCCGGCGCTGATAGGTCTTGCCCGCGTTGATCGTGAATTATGGCGAGGCTTTTTCGGGTGGGTGCGTCGTCAGCCAGCCGCGGCGCGTCCGGCCGGCGTTAAGCTGAGCGTCGACGAACGCAGCGCATATTCGACTGTCGTCGCATTGGGTTTACTCTCCACGCTTGTCGAGCTGCCCATCGATGCGGCGATCCTGCCTTTGCTCATCGCCGATCCAGTCGCGGTCAAAACCATCCACCTGGCGGCCGTCCTGTCCGCTGCATACGGTGTTGTCTGGCTCCTGGGCGACCGCTGGTTGGTTCGAAGCGGCTATCATGTTCTTACCGATACCCACCTTGATCTCCAGGTCGGCGCGCGGGCCAAAGCGCTTATTCCGCTTACAGCCATCGAAGACATCTCTCTTTTGCGGGAGTCGATGGACGAGTGGCGCGCCAAACGCTCGTTAGGTCATGCAGATACGGTCAACGTGACCCCATTCGACAAGCCGAATATCGTCTTGTGTCTTGCGCCGGAAGCCGGCTGCGTGATCACCCATCACGGCCTCGCCCGAAACGAAGCGCGCTATATCTTCCTTTACCTCGACCATCCGGGCAAATTGATTGCCGCGTTAGCCCCGATGCCTTGACCGGCCGGTTAATCCGGAACCGAAGACGCGATGTGCTCTTGCATTGGAGTCAGCATGATCGGATGGATGATGTGCGTGGCCGCGCTTGGATTGGCCCGATTGTAGCCGCCAGCAAGCGCCCGGTGCACGGATCTTGCCGGCCACCCTACCCCCGCCCGCGCGCCCGGTCCGTCAACACGAGCGCAATGCCGCCGAGGATCGCGACGACGGCCACCGCAAGCCGCGGCGTGAACGCCTCGTCCAGCCACAACGTCCCGCCGACGGCCGCGATCACGGGCACGGACAGCTGCACGCTCGCGGCCTGCAGCGCCGTCAGGCCGCGCAGCGCCGCGTACCAGATCACGTAGCCGAGCCCCGACGTCAGCGCGCCGGACGCGATGGCGAGCGCGATGCCGGCGGCGTCCGCATGGGCGCGCGCGGCGAACACGACACCCAGCAGCAACGCCAGCGGCAGTGCGCGCAAAAAATTGGACGCGGTGGCCGCGAGCGGGTCCGGCACGCCGCGCCCGCGCAGCGAATACGCGCCCCATGCGGCACCGGCAACGGCCATCAGCGCCGCGCCGGCCAGCGGCGGCGCCGCGACGCCCGGCAGCACGAGCACGACGAGGCCCGCGGCCGCCAGCGCCAATCCCATCCAACCGGGCAGCGCGAACCGCTCGCCGCCCGCGAGGCCGACGGCGAACATCGTCAGCTGGACGGCGCCGAACAGGATCAGGGCGCCCGTCCCCGCCGGCAGCGTGAGGTAGGCAAACGAGAACGCGGCGACGTAGGCGAACAGCATGGCGGCGGCGCGCCAGTCGGCCTTTGCCGCGGGACGTGGCTTGACGCGCATCGCGCAGATCAGCACGAGCGCGCCGGCCGTCACGCGGACGGCGCCGAACGTCGCGGGATCGATGTGGCCGTCGCGCACGGTATCGCTCAAAGCAGCGCGGCACAGCAGCGAGTTCGCCGCGAATGCCGCCATCGCGAGCGCCGTCAGGACGATCGTGGCCGATGTCGCGCGCGCCACGATGGTCCGGTCAGATGTCGAGGTGGGAGATCAGCAGGCGGCGGCGTTCGCTGTCGCCGTCGCCCGCGGCTTCGCCGGCCGGGCCGAGCGAGATGCCGACGGCCATGATGTCGATGAGGAGCAGCTGCAGGATGCGCGAGATCATCGACAGGAACGTCGTGCTGTCCTCGCTGTGGTCGACGGCGAGG
>NZ_LMCY01000036.1:61725-98243 GCF_001425685.1 Massilia sp. Root335
GTCGGCGCCGGCGGCGCGCGCCACGTCGACGGCGTCCAGCAGTTCCGGCAGCTGGCCCGTCGTCGAGATGGCGATGACGACGTCGCCGGGACCCAGCAGCTCGGCCGCCAGCGCGAACAGGTGCGAATCGCCGTACGACGACGTCGGGATGCGGAAGCGGAAGAATTTATGCTGGCCGTCCAGCGCCACGACGCGCGAATTGCCCATCGCGTAGAACTCGACGCGCTTGGCGCGGCGCAAAATGTCGATGGCGCGGTCGATCGAGTTCACGTCCAGCTGGTCGCGGAACCGCAGGATCGCGGACACCGTGTTGTCGATGACCTTCGCGGACAAGTCGTGGGTGCTGTCCGTCATGCGCACCTGGCTGTGGCGCACCGGGATCGTGCCCGTCAGGCTGCCGGCGAATTTCAGTTTGAAGTCGGCCAGGCCCGCGAAGCCGAGCGAGCGGCAGAAGCGGATCACGGTCGGCTGGCTGACGTCCGCCAGCTTCGCGATCTCGGCGATCGGCTCGGACAGCACCTTGCGCGGATGCTCGATCACGAGCTGCGCCACGCGCTGCTCGGCCGGCGACAATTCGGCGTGCAGGTGCTGCACGCGTTCCATCAGCGTGTTGGCGCCGCTGCGGTTGCGCAGGTGTTCCGACAGGATGCTCGAGACGCCGTACAGGGCCGGCGTCGGCATCATGATCACGTAGGTCGGGATCTGCGCCAGGTAGCTGGAAAAACGGCCCTTCGCTTCGAAGCGCGTGCGGAACGGCGACGTCTTGAACCACTCGGCCATGCGCGGCACGATGCCCCCGCCGATGAAGATGCCGCCGAACGCGCCCAGCGTGACGGCCAGGTTGGCGGCCGCGCCGCCCAGCATGCCGGCGAAGCATTCCAGCACCTCGAGGCACAGCGGATCGTTGTGTTCCAGCGCGCCCGCGACGATGGCGGCGGCGTCGCGCGCGGGCGCCTCGACGCCGTTGCGCAGCGCCAGCGCGCGGTAGATGATTTCCATGCCGGGGCCGGAGATGAGGCGCTCGTTCGACACGTGCTGCCATTCGCGCCAGGCGTATTGCAGGATCGCGAATTCGCGCTCGTCGGCCGGGGCGAAGTTGACGTGGCCGCCCTCGCTGCCGAGGGTGACGAAGCCGTCCACGGTCGGGATCACGCCCGACACGCCCAGGCCCGTGCCGGGACCGAGCACGCCCGACACGGCATTCGCGATCGGCTTGCCGCCGCCGATCTGCAGCAGGTCTTCCGGCTTGAAGCCCGGCAGCGCCATCGCCAGCGCGGTGAAGTCGTTCACGATCAGGAGCGTCGTCAGGCCGAGCGTGCGGCGCACTTCCTCGGTCGAGAACTGCCAGTCGCGGTTGGTCATGCGGATGAAATCGCCGCTGATCGGGTTCGCGAGCGCGAACGCCGCGTGGGTGATGCGGGCGCCGCCGCTCTGGGCCTGGGTCTGGGCCAGGTAGGCGTTCAGCAGCGGGGCGATGCCGGGGTAGTCGTCGCACAGCAGCACGGCCACGTTGCGCAGCACGCCCGGCGCGATCTCCAGGGCGAAACGCGCGTGGGTCGCGCCGATGTCGGCCAGCAGGCGCGGGCCGTCGGAGTAGGCGGCGCGGGTTGGCTTTTGTTCGGTATCGGGCTCAAGCTTCATGGTCGCACTTCTTGGGAATATCTTGTCTATTGCGCCAAGGATACCATTGATTGAAATGCACAAAGGGCGGTTTCGCGCGAAACCGCCCCTCGTGTGCCCTTCCTGTCGTACCGCCGCGATTATTGCCCGCGCGCCTCCGCATCGATCCTGGATTGGGCCCCGGTATCGCGCATGAAGCAGCAGACGATCAGCGTGCAGGCGACCACCGCCGTTGCGTACCAGTAAAAGCCGCTTTCCAGGTGGATCGACTTGAACCACAAGGCCAGGTACTCGGCCGTGCCGCCGAACACGGACACCGCGAACGCATACGGCACGCCGACGCCGGTGGCGCGGATCGTGGCCGGGAACAGCTCGGCCTTGACGAGGGCGTTGATCGACGTGTAGCCGGACACGATCATCCAGGCGCAGGCGATGAGGCCGAACGCCTCCCACGGACCGCTGGCGTTGCGGATCGCGCTCAGGAGGGGCACGGTGAACAGGGTGCCCAGCAGCGCGAAGCCCACGAGCAGCGGACGGCGGCCGATGCGGTCGGACAGCGCGCCGTACAGCGGCTGCAGGCACATGGCGAACAGCAGCGACGCGGCCGAGACGGCGGTGGCCTGCGAATCGGTCAGGCCGACGGACAGGCGCAGGAATTTCTGCATATACGTCGTGTAGACGTAGAAGGTCAGCGTGCCGCCCATCGTCAGGCCGACCACCAGCAGCACTTCACGCGGATGCTGGGCCAGCTGCCTCAGGCCGCCCATCGATTTCGCTTTTTTGCGCGCGGCCTCGAACGATTGCGTCTCCGGCAGGTCGTGGCGCATGCGCAGGGCCAGCAGCGCGAGGCAGGCGCCGACGAAGAACGGAATGCGCCAGCCCCACGCGCGCAGCTGCTCGGCGTCGAGCAGGAACTTCTGCAGCACGAGCAGCAGGATCAGTGCCAGCAGCTGGCCGCCGATCAGCGTCACGTACTGGAAGCTGGTGTAGAAGCCGCGGTGCTTCGAGTCCGCCATCTCGGACAGGTAGGTCGCGCTGGCGCCGTATTCTCCGCCCAGGCTGAGGCCTTGCAACAGGCGCGCCAGCAGCAGGATGCAGGGCGACAGGATGCCGGCGGCGGCGTAGGTGGGCGCGCAGGCGATCAGCAGGGAGCCGAAACACATGAGCAGCACGGACGTCATGAGGGCCTTTTTGCGGCCCAGGCGGTCGCCGATGTGGCCGAACAGGACGCCGCCGATGGGACGCACGAAGAAGCCCAGCGCGAAGATGCCCGCCGTGGACATCATCTGCGCCGTCGGGTCCTGCTTGGGGAAGAACGAGCTGGCGAAATACAGCGCGAACGCCGAGTAGCAGTAGAAATCGAACCACTCGACGAGGTTGCCGGCCGAGCCGATGAAGATGGCCTTCAGGCGCTTGCCGGAGATGCGTTCGCCGGCGTCGGCATGCACCTCGGCGCCGGTCTTCGTTGTGACGGTGTTCATGGTTTGTCTCCTTATGATCGACGGGAGATCCGCATGGCACTCCCGTTTCCAGGTCTCCACTATCCCAGCCGGCCGGCGCGCGCACATCCGCAACTTCGGCGTGCCCTTCTCCGTAAAATTACGGAGGCGGTTCATTTCCGTCCGGGTAGCTGCTATCGTTGTCCCCATGCGCACCCTGCTCACCCCTCGCACCTTTCGCCGCTTCCTCGTCGCCGCCGGCGCGCTGGCCGTCATCGCGGCGTCGGGCAACTGGGCCGAACGGCACGAGCTGCAGACCAAGACGGAAGGCCTGCGCCAGGCCGCGGCGGCGCACGTGCTGGGGCTGCGCGGACTGGTCGAACGGCACGACTTCCTGCCGCACGCGGCGGCCCGCCACCCCGACGTGCAGGACCTGCTGCGCGCCCCGCGCGACGCGGCGCTGCGGGCGCGCGTCGACGATTATTTTGCCGACCTGCAGGCGACGACCGGCGCCGCCGCGCTGTTCCTCGTCGACCGCGCGGGCCTGACGCTGGCCGCCAGCAACTGGAACCTGCCGTCCAGCTTCGTCGGCCAGTCCTATCGCCAGCGGCCCTACTTCGAGGATGCCGTGCAGGGCCGGCGCGGCCTGTTCTATGGCCTCGGCCTCACGACGGGCCAGTCCGGCCTGTTCATCGCGGAGCCTGTGCGGGCGGACGGCGCGATCCTCGGCGTGGTCGTCGTCAAGATCAGCCTGGAGCCGCTGCAGGCCACGTGGATGCACGGCGCCGATCCGGTGGTGCTGCGCGACAGCCGCGGCATCGTCTTCCTGAGCGCCGTGCCGGAATGGCTGTTCCACGGCATCCGGCCGGTGTCCGCCGCCGAGCTGCGGTGGGTGGCCGCGCACCGCCAGTACGGCAACCGCGACCGCTTCCCCGTGCTGCCCTGGACGATCGAGTCGCGCAGCGCCACGCCCGCCTTCGTGCTGCATACGAGCGTGCAGGGGCGGCGCACGAACCTGCTCGCGCTGGACACGCCGCTGCCGGAGCTGGGCTGGACCCTCACCGTCACGACGGACATGAAGGAAGTCGTGCAGGCGCGCCAGCTGGCGCTCATGCTGGCGGCGCTGGCTGTCGCGCTGCTGCTGCTCGGCGTGCTGTACTGGCGCCTGCGCGAAAAGCGCTTCATCGAACAGCGCACCGCCCGCATCGAGCTGGAACGGCGGGTCGAGGAACGCACCCGCGACCTGGAGGAAGCCCACGCGTTCCGCAAGGCGATGGAAGATTCGCTGCTCGTGGGCATGCGCGCGCGCGCCCCGGACGGCACGATCATCTACGTCAACCCGGCCCTGTGCGCGATGGTGGGCTACAGTGCGGACGAACTGCTCGGCCGCCGGCCGCCCTACCCGTACTGGCATCCGGACGACCTGGAAAAACAGGCGCGCGAAAGCGCCGACGCGCTGCAGGGACGCGCGGCGCCGCACGGCTTCGAATCGCGCATCCGGCACAAGGACGGCCACGACGTGATCACGATGGTCTACGCCGCGCCCCTCGTCGACGCGCAGGGCGTGCACCGCGGCTGGATGAGTTCCGTCGTCGACATCACCGCGCAGAAGCAGGCCGAGGCCCGCCAGCGCGACCAGGAAGTCCGCCTGCAGCGCAGCGCGCGCCTGGCGAGCGTCGGCGAAATGGCGTCCACCCTGGCGCACGAACTGAATCAGCCGTTGATGGCGCTGTCGAATTTCGCCGTGGCCGCACGCGCGCTCGCCGCGCAGTCGGCGCCGCCCGCCATGCTGGCCGGCGCGCTGGACGAGATCGTCGAACAGAGCAAGCGCGCCAGCGAGATCGTCAAGCGGGTGCGCGCCTTCATCAACCCGCAGCGGGCCCAGTACGAAAGCCTGACGATCGCCAGCGTCGTCACGCACGCGGCGGCGCTCCTGACGCCGGAGCTGCGGCGCGACGGCATGGCGCTGCGCCTGGACCTCGACGACGACGGCGCCCGCGTGCGCGGCGACCGGGTCCTGCTCGAACAGGTGCTCGTCAACCTGATCCACAACGCGATGCACGCCATGCAGGGCCGTCCGCGCGGCAGCATCGGGCTGGCCAGCCGGCGCGTGGACCAGGGCGTGCGCGTCAGCGTCATCGACGAGGGCCCGGGCATCCCGCCCGAACAGCTCGACCAGATCTTCGCCCCGTTCTTCACGACCCGCCCCGACGGCCTGGGGCTGGGCCTGAACATCTGCCGCACCATCGTCGAGGCCCACGGCGGCGCCATGACCGTCGACAACCGCGCCGGCGGCGGCGCCGCCTTTTCCTTCACGCTTCCCACCGTGCCATGAAAGACATCCCACTCACGCTGTATGTCGTCGACGACGACGAGGCCCTGCGCCGCTCGCTGCTCCTGCTGCTGTTTTCGCAGGGGCTGGCCGTGCAGGCCTTCGAATCCGGAGAAGCGTTCCTGGAGGCGGTCGACATGCGCCAGCCGGGCTGCGTGATCCTCGACCTGCGCCTCGGCGGGATCAGCGGCCTGGCCGTGTTCGACCGCCTGCGCGCGGAACACAGTCCGCTCGTCACGCTGTTCCTGTCCGGCCACGGCGACATTCCGACCGCGCTCGAGGCGGTCCGCCAAGGCGCCTGGGACTGGGTGGAGAAGCCGGACACGCAGCACCTGCTCGACAAGCTGCCGGCCGCCATCGCCGAGGCGCGTGCCCGCGCGCAGGCGCTGCGCTCGTGGGCGGAGCTGACGCCGCGCGAACGGGAAGTGGCGCGACTCGTCGGCATGGGGCAGCCGAACAAGGAGATCGCGCGGGTGCTCGTGCCGCCGTGCGGGCCGCGGTCGGTCGAGACGCATCGCGCGAACATCTTCAGCAAGCTGCAGTGCGCCAACGATAACGAGTTGGGGCGGTGGCTGGCGGCGCATCCGTGGCTGGGGTGATGGGCGCGTGGGCACGTTTCGTTTGAGGCCCCCGGCCTCAAACGCCCACCCTACGGCCGGCTACGTATGCCGTGGTCAGTCCTGCGCAATCAGCGCGACCGGGGCGCACGTATCGAACTGCACCTTGCCGCCCGAGACGACGGCCGTGCGGCCCGTGTACGCATCGCGCACCGTCTGGCCGTCGCCGAACACGCCGGCCACGGAGATCGGCACCGCGCGGTCCTGCGGCAGGTCGAGGGCGACGACGACGCGGTCGGCGACGCCATCCTTCTCGTACGTGCGCTTGAACGTGTACGGGCTGGACGCGATCATCCGGTGCACGCCCGCGCCCACGGCCGGATGCGCGTGGCGGAAGCGGATCAGGCGCGCCCAGTAGTCGCGCACCTCGGCCACGCCGTGCAGGCCGACGCGCGCATTGGTGTTCAGCTGGTCCCAGTTCATGAAGGAACGCAGGTTGGCGTCGCCCACCGCGCCGTCGATCTTCAGCACGCGCGCCGTCTCGTCGCCGTAGGTGACCTGCGCGGCGCCCGGCGTCAGCAGCAGCTTGTTCGCTTCCTCGAACGGGTGCTCGCGCATGGCCTCGAACGGATGGCCGTCGTCGTGCGAATCGATGTAGTTCAGCACCGAGGCGCCTTTCAGCGGCCCGTTCAGCAGGTTCGAATAGCTGGAGAACAGCGCCTCGTAGCCCTGGCTCGCGTCGTGCGGCAGGGAGAAGTTGATCATGCTGTCGAAACCGTTGTCGAAATAGTCGACCTTCGTGCCGTCGTCGTATGCGAACGTGCGGCCGTTCTCGATCGCGTAGTTGAATGCCTCGGCCGTCATGTAGAACGGCTTGTTGCCGATCCTGTCGACGGCCTGCCTGCCGGCCGGCGTGCGCTTCCAGTCCTCGTACGCCTGGCTCGCGACCTTCTTGAGGTCCTTCCACACGCCGGGTTCCGTGTGCTTGACGGTGTCGCCGCGGAAGCCGTCGAAGCCGTACTTGCGCACCCAGTCGGCGTGCCATTTCATCAGGTAGTAGCGCGGTGCGCGCGGGTAGCCCGTGCGCTTGAAGAAGTCGTCCAGCTCCTTCACTTCGCGGTCGTAGCGCCCTTCCTTCTTCCATTTCGCGACGAGGAAAGGCGGCAGGGCGACGTTCGCATTGCTGTCGGTGCGGAAGTCCGGCAGGTTCTTCACGAGCGTGCAGTCGACCGTGCCCTTGACGTCCTTGAAGGTACAGGCCGGCGCCGTGCGCACCCAGTCCGACGGCCACACGGTGTCCTCCGCGGTGACGGGACCGGTGTGGTTCATCACCACGTCGAGCAGCACGCGGATGCCGCGCGCGTGCGCCGCCTCGACCAGGTCGCGCACGTCCTTCCCGGTGCCGAGGTTGGCGTCGACGGCCGTGAAGTCGCGCGCCCAGTAGCCGTGGATGGCGTAGCTGACGCCCGTGCCTTCGTCCGTGGAGCCGTGGATCTGTTCCACCGGCGGCGAGATCCAGATCGCATCCACGCCCAGGTCCGTGAAATACCCGTCCTTGATCCTGGCCGTGACGCCGGCCAGGTCGCCGCCCATGAAACCGCGCGCGACCGCCGCGTCGTTCTTGCGGCCGTACGCATGGTCGTTCGTCGGATCCCCGTTGTTGAAGCGGTCGATCACGAGGAAGTAGACGGTCGCGTTATCCCAGGTGAACGGCTTGCCCTTGACCGGCGACAGGTCGGGCGCGGCGGAGGCGGCGCCGAAGGCGAGCATCAGGGAGGCGGCGAGAACGGGGAGTTTCATGCGGGGTCCTGTTTAAGTAGTTAAAAGAACGTCGTCCCCGCGCAGGCGGGGACGACGGTGGGGTGAGTCACGTGATCACGCTCGGCTGCTCCCGGCCCGTGCGCGCCTTGAGTGCCGACACCTGCTCGGCGATGGCGATCAGCGGCGCCAGCGCGTCCTGGGTGTCGAGGTTGTGGCGGGCCGGGTCGGCTTCGTAGCGTTCCAGGTACAGGCGCACGGTCGCGCCCTCGGTGCCGGTGCCGGACAGGCGTAGCACGATGCGCGAGCCGTCCGTCATGACGATGCGCACGCCCTGGCGCGTGGCGACGGAACTGTCGACCGGGTCGGTGTAGGTGAAATCGTCGGCCAGCTGCACGCGGTAGCCGCCCAACGTCTGGCCGGCCAGGCCGGCGAGCTTGCCGCGCAGCGTGTCCATCATCGCGTTGGCGGCCGCGGCGTCGACGGCTTCGTAGTCGTGGCGCGAATAATAATTGCGGCCGAAGCGGGACCAGTGGTCCTGCACGATCTCGTTGACCGACTTGCCGCTGGCCGCGATCAGGTTCAGCCAGAACAGCACGGCCCACACGCCATCCTTCTCGCGGATGTGCGCCGAGCCGGTGCCGTAGCTCTCTTCGCCGCACAGCGTCGCGAGGCCGGCGTCGAGCAGGTTGCCGAAGTACTTCCAGCCGGTCGGGGTCTCGAAGCACGACACGCCCAGCGCGGCCGCCACGCGGTCGGCGGCCTGCGACGTCGGCATGGAGCGCGCGATGCCCTTGATGCCGTCGCGGTAGCCCGGCGCGGCGGCCGCATTGGCCGCGATGATGGCGAGGCTGTCCGACGGCGACACGGCCAGCTTGCGGCCGACGATCATGTTGCGGTCGCCGTCGCCGTCCGACGCGGCGCCGAAGTCCGGCGCGTCCGGGCCGTCCATCAGCGCGATCAGTTCGGCCGCGTTGACGGGGTTCGGGTCCGGGTGGTGGCCGCCGAAATCCTCCAGCGGTTCGGCATTGACGACGGTGCCGGCGGGCGCGCCCAGCATGCCTTCGATGATGGCCGTCGCATACGGGCCGGACACGGCGTGCATGCCGTCGAAGCGCATCGTGAAGCCGCGCGCGAACAGGGCGCGGATGGCGTCGAAGTCGAACAGCCCGGCCATCAGCTCGGCGTAGTCGGACACGGAATCGATCACCTCGACTTCCATGTCCTCGATGCGGATGCTGCCGATGTTATCCAGGTCGACGGGGCCGGCGTCGCTGATGCGGTACGAGGCCAGGGTCTTCGTGTGTTCGTAGATCGCCTCGGTGATCTTTTCCGGCGCCGGGCCGCCGTTGTCGATGTTGTACTTGATGCCGAAGTCGCCGCTTGGCCCGCCCGGGTTATGGCTGGCGGAGAGGACGATGCCGCCCAGCGCCCCGCGCTTGCGGATCACGCAGCTGACGGCCGGCGTCGACAGGATGCCGCCGCGGCCGACGAGCACGCGGCCCACGCCGTGGGCGGCGGCAATGCGCAGGATGGTCTGGATGGCGGCGCGGTTGAAATAGCGGCCGTCGCCGCCGAGCACCAGGGTGCGGCCCTGCACGTCACCCAGCTCGCCCAGCGTCAGGAAGATGGCCTCGACGAAGTTTTCCAGGTAGCCGCCCTGCTGGAACTCCGTCACCTTCTTGCGCAGGCCGGACGTGCCGGGGCGTTGCCCGGCGAACGGGGTCGTCGCAATCGTCTGAATCGTCATGTGTTGCTCCTGTCCATGTCGTGCTCCTGTCGGGAGCTGTTGTCAAACCCGTAAGGATACGACACTCGCAGGGGGCATGGCGCAGCGCTTACCGGCCGGCGCGTTCCGTCCGGTCGGTCACGAACAGCGCCAGCACGGCCGCGATGACCATCGACGCGCCGCCCAGCACCAGCGTGAACACCGCGTGGTTGCCGAACAGGTGCTTCGTGAACCAGCCGAGCACCAGACCGCTGACGACCTGCGGAATGACGACGAAGAAGTTAAACAGGCCCATGTAATAGCCCATGCGGTTGGCCGGCAGCGCAGCGGCCAGGATCGCGTACGGCATCGTCAGCACGCTGGCCCAGGCCAGGCCGACGCCGATCATCGGCAGCATCAGCGCATACTTGTCGTGGATGAAGAACATGCTCGCCAGCGACAGGCCGCCGATCGCGAGGCACACGGCGTGGCAGGCCTTGCGGCTGGTGGCGCGCGCCAGCACGGGGAGCACGAAGGCGGCCAGCGCGGACACGCCGTTGTACATGGCGAACATCACGCCGACCCAGTTGCCCGCTTCCTGGTAGCCGGCCGACAGCGGATCGGTCGTGCCGTAGACATTGTCGGAAATCGCGGCGCCCGTGTAGATCCACAGCGCGAACAGCGCGACCCACGTGAAGAACTGGACGAACGCCAGCTGCACCATCGTCTTCGGCATGTGGGCGAAACCGCCGATGATCTCGCGCAGCGCCACGCCGAAGTTGCGCGAATGCTTGCGCTGGGCCTGGAAGCGGTCGAGGTCCGCCGGCGGCAGCTCGGTCGAACTGAACACGGTCCACGTCACGGCCAGGATGAACGCGGCGCCGCCGACGTAGAACGCGTAGCGCACCGAATCCGGCACTGCGCCGCCCACCGGCACGTTGGACACGCCCAGGTAGTTCGTGAAGACGATCGGCAACAGCGACGCGATCACGGCGCCGCAGCCGATGAGGAAGGTCTGCATCGCGAAGCCGGCCGTCTGCTGCGACGTATCGAGCTTGTCGCCGACGAAGGCGCGGAACGGTTCCATCGACACGTTGATGGATGCATCCATCAGCCACAGCACGGCGACGGCCATCCACACGGTCATGGAATTCGGCATCAGGAACAGCGCGGTGGCGGCGAGGACGGCGCCGAGGAAGAAGAACGGACGGCGGCGGCCCCAGGTCGGGTGCCACGTGTTATCGCTGAGGTAACCGATCACCGGTTGCACGAGCAGGCCCGTGACGGGCGCGGCGAGCCAGCACAGGGCCAGGTCGTCCATCGAGGTGCCGAGCGTGGCGAAGATCCGGCTGGTATTCACGTTTTGCAGCGCAAAGCCGAACTGGATGCCGAAGAAGCCGAAGCTCATGTTCCACAGCTGCCAGAACGACAGCCGCGGCTTGAGCGTGTGAGTTTGCATTTCCATCTATGTCCCCTAACGCGCCTGGACTCGTGCCAGGCTGCCACATGTAGCAAAGTAACATGGGGTTTTATGAGTGTCAATGAAGATCACCCAGTGGAAAGCAAAGAAATGTAGTCAAACAACACGCGGGGTGGGCACGGCGTACCCGCCCCGCGGCGAGGCGATCCGATCAGCCCTTGCGGGGCTTCTTGTCGGCGAACTTGCGCTTTGCCGGCTTCTGCGCCGGCGGCTCCTGGCCGTCGCGCGTGATGCCCAGCTGCTGGCCCGCCACCCACACCTTCTTCAGGTGGTCGATCAGGTCCTGCGGCAGGTCGGCCGGCATGTCGAGCGTGCTGAAATTGTCGTAGATCTCGATGCGGCCGATCTCCTTCGACGGCACGCCGCCTTCGTTGGCGATCGCGCCCACGATGTTGCCCGGCTTGACGCCGTGGAAGTGGCCGACTTCGATACGGTAGGTCGCCATGCCCGGCTCCGGCGCGCGTTCCACCCGCTCCTTCTTGAAGCCTTCGCGGGCGGCGCGCGGCGCACGCTCGTCGCCGAAGCTTTCACGGGCCGGGCGCGCGGGACGCTCGTCGCGCTCGCGGAATTCCGGCTTCGGTTCGCGGTCCGGTTTTTCGAGCAGCAGCGGCTCGTCGCCGCGGTACAGCTTGGCCAGCGCGGCCGCGATGTCGATGGCCGGCACGTTCTGTTCGCGCTCGTAGTCTTCGATGAGGGAACGGAACACGTCCAGGCCGCCCGCGGCCAGGGTCTGGCCGATCTGCTCCTTGAAGCGGGTGATGCGCACCTCGTTGACGGCCTTGATGGTCGGCAGCGACAGTTGCGCCACCGGCTGGCGCGTGGCGCGCTCGATCGCCTTCAGCAGGCCGCGTTCGCGCGGCGTGATGAACAGGATCGCGTCGCCGCTGCGGCCCGCGCGGCCCGTGCGGCCGATGCGGTGCGTGTAGCTTTCCGGGTCGGACGGCACGTCGTAGTTGATCACGTGGCTGATGCGCTCCACGTCCAGGCCGCGCGCGGCCACGTCGGTGGCGACGAGGATGTCGATCTTGCCGTTCTTGAGCTGCTCGATGGTGCGCTCGCGCTGTTGCTGGGCCATGTCGCCGTTGATGGCGGCGGCCGCGAAGCCGCGCGCCTGCAGCTTGGCCGCCAGTTCCTCGGTGCCCAGCTTCGTGCGCGCGAACACGATCATGCCGTCGAACGGCTCGGCTTCCAGGATGCGCGTGAGCGCGTCGAGCTTCTGCATGCCCGCGACGAGCCAGTAGCGCTGCGTGATGTTGGTGGCCGTCGTGGTCTTGGCGGCGACCGTCACTTCGGTCGGCTCGCGCAGGTAGGTCTTGGCGATGCGCTTGATCTGCTGCGGCATCGTGGCCGAGAACAACGCCGTCTGGCGTCCCTCGGGCGTCTCCTGCAGGATGCGCTCGACGTCGTCGATGAAGCCCATGCGCAGCATTTCGTCGGCTTCGTCCAGTACGAGGGTCTTCAGCTGCGAGATGTCGAGCGAGCCCTTGTCGAGGTGGTCGATGACGCGGCCGGGCGTGCCGACGACGACCTGCACGCCGCGGCGCAGCGCCGACAGTTGCGGGCCGTAGCTCTGGCCGCCGTAGATTGGCAGCACGTGGAAGTTCTTGAGGTGCGAGGCATAGCTCTGGAAGGCTTCGGCCACCTGGATCGCCAGCTCGCGCGTGGGCGCGAGCACGAGGGCCTGCACGGCCGGGTTCTTGACGTCGATGCGCGCCAGGACCGGCAGCGCGAAGGCGGCCGTCTTGCCGGTGCCCGTCTGCGCCTGTCCCAGTACGTCGCGGCCTTCCATCAGGAGGGGGATGGTGGCCGCCTGGATCGGCGACGGCGTCTCGTAGCCGACCTCCTTCAGTGCCTTGAGGATGGGTGCCGGGATGTCGAGGTCGGCGAACGTCTGGAGCGGGGTGTCATGCATGGAGGGAATCTTCAAAAATCGTAAGCAAACCTCCAGTTTACTCCTTTAGGCGCCAAGGTTCAGGATTATTTGCGTGCAGCGCAAACGTAGGGTGGGCACACCGTGCCCACCCTACGAACGTTCGGAGCGAACCGAGCGCGATTACAGCTTGTAGTTAAAGCCGAGCAGCATCTGGCGGCCGTACTTCGTGTAGCCGCGCGGACGGTCGGTCGACCCCGAGTAGGTCTGGAACGCCGTGTCGGTCAGGTTGTTCACCTGGAACAGCACGGACAGGCCCTTGACCTGCTTGAAGTCGTAGCCGAGCTGCAGGTCGACGACGCGGTCCGGCTTCGTGAACGTCAGCTCGGTGGCGCCGCCGATGCCGCCGATCTCGGCCACGTAGTCGCTGCGGTAACGCTGGCTGACGCGGGCCGAGAAGCCGTTGTTCTCGTAGTACGCCGTCACGTTGAACACGCGCTTCGACAGGCCCGGCAGCGGGATGCTCATGTCGCCGAAGCTCTGGTTCTTGACCGAGATCTCGCTGGTCGTGAACGCCGCGTTGGCCGTGATGCCGAAGCCGTCCAGCACCGGGGTGAACATGTCCAGCGGCACCGAAGCGGCCAGTTCGAGGCCTTCCAGCTTGCCGCCCTTGCCGTTCTGCGGCTGGGTCATCGTACCGATGTCGCTGGTCGCGCCCTGCAGGTGGTATTCGGAGAAGTCGCGCGGGCCCGTGACGGTATAGATGTAGGACTTCAGGTCTTTATAGAAGCCCGCCGCCTGCACGTAGCCCTTGTTGCCGAAATATTTTTCCCACGACAGGTCGACCGCGTTCGCGCGCCACGGATCGAGCTGGGCATTGCCGCCGTTGCCGTAAGGCGTACCGGTGCTCTGGTGCGTCAGGCCGACTTCACGCGATGCGTTCAGCTCGTCCAGGCGCGGGCGGGCCAGCGTCTTGTTGGCGCCGAAGCGGATGATCTGCTGGTCCGGCAGGCTCCAGATCAGGTTGACGCTCGGCAGGTAGTCGTTGTACTTCTTGCCGTCGGTGAGCGGCACCAGGTCGGCGAACGGCCAGGCGCGCAGCGTCTGGGCGGTCGAGCTCTGGTCGGTGTGCACGGCCTGGATGCCGATGTTGCCGCGCAGCGGCATCGACATCAGTTCGGTGTCGATGTTCAGCTTGGCGTAGCCGGTCTGGACCTTCTCGGTGATGTTCCAGTTCTTGGTGGCGCCCCACGGCACCAGCACGGCCGGCGTGTACGGACCGAAGTTCTGCGACAGCACAGCCGGGATATCCCAGCTCAGCGTATCCGGCAGCGCGTACAGCGACTGCGAGCCGTTGACCGCGCCGGCGGCGATGGCGCCCGTGCCCAGCTTGGTGAAGCCGGTCTCGAGGTGGCGCTTTTCCTTGTCGCGCTTGGACGCGTTGAAGCCCACTTCGACGCTGTTGAACAGCTTGCTGTCGAAACGGTATTCGGCGCTCAGGCGGAACGAGTTCAGCTTGTCCTTCAGGTGCGGTGCGTTGACGTAGCCGTCGCCGTACTGGCCGCCGATGGCCAGCTGCGCCGGGTCGTTGTACACGCCGGTCAGGCCGATGGCCGGGATGGTGCCGTTCGCGTAGTCGAACGTCATCGTCTGGCGCGCCGCGAGGCCGGTGTTGATCTCGTCGAGCTCTTCCTTGTGGTCGGCCTGCGAGTGGCTCAGGTCCGCGACGAAGGTCCAGTCGCCCGCGATGAACTTGTTGTTCCAGCCGTAGGCCGTCAGCACGTCGTTCTGGTGATAGTGGTTGTTGCGCACCACCGGGTTGACGTTGTTGGCGGTGCCGGCCGTCATGACGCCGTTGCCGTTGATCGAGCCCGGCGTGAACGAGACGTTGTTGTCGTCGGTCAGCTGGACTTCCATGCCGCGGCGGTCTTCATCCAGCTTGAAGCGCGAATGATACGCGTCGAGGGTGGACGTGAATTCGCGGCTCGGGTGCCATTCCACGACAGCCATCAGGCCGTCGCGCACCTGGTTGCCGGTCTGCGCCAGCGACTTGATGCCTTTCGGGACCTTGACGGTCTTGCCCGGCACGGACGAGGTGTTGTCGACCCAGTCCCAGGTCTCGAACTGGCGCGACTCGTTCGGCTTGTCGGCGCGTGCGTAGCCGACCGCCACGCCCAGCGTGCGATGGAGGAACTGGTCGACGTAGGACGCGCTGATGCGGCTGCCCGTGTCCTTGCTGCCTGCGCTGACCTTGCCCTGGCTGTTCTTTTCGCCGCGCACGTTCAGCGTGACGACGCGCTCGCGCAGCGACAGCGGCTTGATGGTCTTCAGGTCGACCGTGCCCGACATGCCCTGGCCGACGAGCGACGCGTCCGACGTTTTATACACGGTGACGGCGTTGATCAGCTCGGACGGATACTGGTCGTACTCGACCGTGCGGTTCGCGCTGGTGCTGACTTGCTCGCGGCCGTTCAGCAGCGCGGTCGACAGGTCGCCCGACGTGCCGCGGATGCTGATCTGCTGCGCCTGGCCGTTGACGCGCTGCGCCGACAGGCCCGGCAGGCGGGCCAGCGATTCGGCGATGCTGATGTCCGGCAGCTTGCCGATGTCCTCGGCGGAAATCGTCTCGACGATGCTGGTCGAGTCGCGCTTGACGGCGATCGCGTCCTCGATGCTGCGACGGATGCCCGTCACGGTGACGGTCGTGACCGGCGCCGCCTGGACGCCGTCGGCACCCTGCGTCTGCGCGGACGCCTGGGCGCCCGCGAGCGCCAGGAATACGGCGCAACCCACCGCGACCGGGCTCAGTTGGAATACGGGCTGGCCGCCCTTCGAAATCTTCATGTGTCCCCTCGACGTAATCAATATGCAGTTTGCTTATCAGAGGAACGTCAGCCTTTTGCCGAAGCAGGCGCCGGCCACGGGCTTGAACGTTCGGAACCGATTCTGTATTAAAACTAGATTACGTGTCAACGAAACATGAGTTTTACTAAAGATATTGTGGTTTTCGCCCACGAATTGCTCGCAAAATAGGCATATCGTGCGTAGTCTGAGTAAATACCTATCTTGTGCAGATGTAGTTCGAGTACAAACAGAGGGATGAAAACGGTTACAAAGAAGCGGGCGCCGCCCGGCCGCGCCACCCGCCACCCAGACCTTACATCCCGGGCGCCTTGCAATACCCGGCAATGAACTCCGCATGGCCGGGCATGAAGTCCACGCATTTGCCGATCACGTCCGCCACGCTGTCCATGTATTCTTGTATCCCCTGTTCCGATTGCACATCGACCAGCGGGTGGTAAGCCTGGGGGTGGATGTTCTGGCCGATCAGCACCTGGCGCCAGCCGACCTCCGTGAACAGCTCGTTGTCGACGCGGCGCAGGCGGCCGTGCGTGCGGTACAGGTCGATCTTTTCGCGCAGCGTGGCCGGGATCTCCATGTGCGCGCAGGCGCGCCAGAACGCGGCGTCGTCGCGCTGGTTGGCGTAGTAGTGCAGGATGATGAAGTCGCGGGTGCGCTCGTAATGGAAGCGCGACAGGCGGTTGAACGCGTCCACGTCCGGCTGGCTGAAGCCCTGGTCCGGGAAATAATCGAGCAGGCGCTGGATCGCATCCTGGATCATGTGGATGCTCGTCGATTCGATCGGCTCCAGGAAACCGCTCGACAGGCCGATCGCCACCACGTTCTTGTCCCACGCCTTCTTGCGCATGCCGGTCGTGAAGCGGATCGGACGCGGATCTGCGAGCGGCTTGCCGTCCAGGTTCGCCAGCAGCACGGCCGCGGCCTCGTCGTCGCTGATGAAGCGGCTGCAGTACACGTGGCCGTTGCCGATGCGGTTCTGCAGCGGGATGCGCCACTGCCAGCCCGATTGATGCGCGGTGGCGCGCGTGTACGGCGTGATCTCGGACACGGATTCGCACGGGACGGCCAGCGCGCGGTCGCACGGCAGCCAGTGCGTCCAGTCCTCGTAGCCGGCCTGCAGGGTCTGCTCGATCAGCAGGCCGCGGAAGCCCGAGCAGTCGATGAACAGGTCGCCCTCGATCCGGTCGCCGTTTTCCATCACGACGGCGTCCACGTGGCCGTCGCCGGCGCGCTGCGTCGCGCGCACGATCTTGCCTTCGATGCGCTCGACGCCGCGGCTTTCCGACAGCTTGCGCAGGTGGCGCGCGTACAGGCCGGCGTCGAAGTGGTAGGCGTAGGTGATCTCGGCCAGCGGCGAATTGCCCAGGTCCGTGCGCGGCAGCATGAACTTGTTGGCGCGCGCGGCCGCGCGCGTGATCGAATAATCGGCCAGGTCGCGCGCGCGGCCCAGGGCGTGCATCTTGTGCCAGTACTGCTCGAAGCCGACCATCCACAGGTCCTGGCCCAGGCGCCCGAAGCCGTGCATGTAGCGGTCGCCCAGGCGGCCCCAGTTCACGAACTCGACGCCGAGCTTGAAGGTGCCGTTGGTGGCTTTCAAGAACTCGGCCTCGTCGATGCCGGCGACGGTATTGAAGCGCTGGATCATCGGGATCGTGGCCTCGCCCACGCCGACGATGCCGATTTCGTCGGACTCGACGAGGCGGATGCGGTAGCGGCCGCGCAGCGCGGTGGCCAGGGCGGTGGCGGTCATCCAGCCGGCGGTGCCGCCGCCGACGATGACGATGGTGTTCAGGTGAGGTACTTGCATGCTCGGTCTCGCCGCTTTACAGGTCATTCATGAAAAAACACCCCTGCGGACCAGGGCCGGCAGGGGTGCTTATTAAACTGTCGACATTGACAGGATACCGTAGGGTGGGCGGCCTCCGCCCACGCGTGACGTTTGCGTTGTGCCGGCGTCACGCGTGGGCACGGGGTGCCCACCCTACGATAATGCACTTAGAACTTGTAGCTTGCGCCCAGGCTGTAGGTACGGCCGAACGTGATCTTCTCGGCGATTTCGCTCGGGTCCGCCGCATAGCGGACGAACGGCGAGTTCGTGAAGTTGTTCACGGCTGCCGTCAGCGACAGGCCCTTCAGCATGGTGTGGTCGCCGAACTCGTAGGTCAGCTGGCCGTCGACCGTCGTGTTGCCACGGATGAAGGTGAGCTGGTTGTTGTCCTGGAAGTCGCTGATTTCGCCCAGGAAGTCGCTGCGGTGCTTGGCCGCGACCGACGCACGGAAACCGTTCGCTTCGTAGTACAGGCGCAGGTTGGTCACCTGGCGCGACAGGCCCGGCAGCGGGATGGTCGACACGCCGCCCGTGTCGATCACGGTCAGGCCCGTGGTCAGCAGGTTCACCGAGCTCAGGGTGCTCGAGTGGTTGACCTCGACACCGAAGCCGCTCAGGTACTTGGTCAGCATGGCGAACGGCAGCGACGCCGTCAGCTCGATACCCTTGATGTTGCCGCCCGTACCGTTGACCGGGGTGTTCAGGATACCGACCGTGGAGCCGGCGAACGGACCCGATGCCGGCAGCGGGGTCTTGGCGGACAGCAGGCCGGTCGTGGCGAAGTCGACGCTCTTCGGCACCGTCAGCACGTACGTGTCGAGCTTCTTGTAGAAGCCGGCGACGGCGACGTAGCCCTTGGCACCGTTGACCGTGAAGTATTTTTCCCACGATACGTCCAGCGCCTTGGCACGGAACGGTTCCAGGTTCGGGTTACCCGCGCTGCCCGACAGGATCGGACCGTCGTGGTACGTGTTGTTCAGGCTCACGCCGCCGCCCGGACGCAGGTCGCTCATCTTGGTGCGCGACAGCGTCTTGCCCAGGCCCAGGCGCAGCATCTGGTCGTGCGGCAGTTCGAAGCCCAGGTTCAGGCTCGGCAGGAAGTCGTTGTACGAATGGTGACCTTGCACGACATAGGCCGGGCAAGCCTGGCCGGCGACGCCGGCGCACTTGCTCGTGTCGACGACGGTACCGGTCGAGCTCTGGTTCGTGTGGATGTACTGGCCGCCGATGTTGCCGCGGTAGGACAGGCCGAACAGTTCGCCTTCCAGGTTACCCATCAGGTAGCCGGTCGAGACCTTTTCCGAGACGTCCCAGTTCTTGTCCGTCTGGATCGGCTGGTCGACTTTCGGCAGCAGCTGGTAGATCGAACCGAGCGAACCGAGCGGGTTCCAGGCGACGACCGGGATGCCCGACTGCGGCGTCACGACGACGTCCGTGCCCGGCACCGGTGCCGAACCGTACGGACCGGTACCGACGACCAGGTTGCCTTCGTTCTGGTCGCGGTTCTTGCTGCGGTTGGTGCGGTTGAAGCCGAATTCGACGGACGTCAGCGGACCGAGTTCGAGGTCGTGCTTGGCGGACAGGCGGCCCGACTTGATGTCGTCCGTGGTCACGCCGACGGCGACATAGCCCGCCTGCGGGTTGCCGGTCAGGCCACCGCCCCAGCCCGCGTGGTCGGTCAGGACGACCTGGCCGCGGTCGGCGTAGTTGAGCGACGTCG
This sequence comes from Massilia sp. Root335, assembly GCF_001425685.1. GTDB lineage: Bacteria > Pseudomonadota > Gammaproteobacteria > Burkholderiales > Burkholderiaceae_D > Telluria > Telluria luteola. The sequence goes on from NZ_LMCY01000036.1 coordinate 80,900, forward strand.
TGTAGACCGGGCTCAGGTTGTCCTTGCCGGTGAAGCCGGTCCAGGAAATCGTGGACAGGTTGGCGGCGTCGCCCGGCTGGCCGGCCGTCGTTTCGTAGCGGCTCGAATCGTGCTTGACCTTGGAGCCGGACAGGTCGCCCGTCACGGTCCAGCCTTCGTGGCGCAGGCGGCTGTTGATGCCCCAGGAATTCAGGGTGTCGGTCACGGCCTCGATGTGGTTGCGCACGTCGCCCTTGAAGTTCGAGCAGGTGCCGGACACGGCCACGCCGTCGACGATGGTCGCGTTGGTCAGCACACCGTTCGGGTCGTACGAACCGGTGCTGCCGCAGACCGAACCTTCGAGGCCGGTCTTCTTGGTGTTGTCGGTGTTCTTCGAGTGGAACAGGTCGATGGTGGTCAGGAAATCCTTGTTCGGACGGAACTGCAGGATACCCATCACGCCCTTGTTCGTCTGCGGGTCGCGCTGGACGTCCGTCTTGAAGCCGTTCGGCACGGCCACGTTCTGGCCGTTGTACGTGGCCGAACCCGGCGAACCGCCCCAGCCGTCGGCCTGGAACTGCTCGGCGCCGGTGTCGTTGAACTTGACCGCGCCCAGGGCCACGCCGATCGTGCGGTTGGCGAACTGGTCGATGTAGGTCAGGGTGCTGCGGTAGCCGGTGCCGGTCCCGAGACCTTCGTTGTGCTCGCCGAAGCGCATGGTTTTGTAGCCGACGGCGACGGTGCGCTTGGCGAAGTCCAGCGGCATCACGGTGCGCTGGTCGATCGTCGACGCGATGCCCTGGCCCATCAGGCTGGCGTCCGGCGACTTATAAATGGTGATGGTGCCCAGCATTTCGGCCGGGTACAGGTCGAACTTGACGCCGCGGCTGTCGCCGGCCGACGCCTGCTCGCGGCCGTTCAGCAGCGTGCCGTTGAAGTCCGGCGACAGGCCGCGGACGGAAATCGCGGACGCGCGGCCCGACGACTTGTCGCGCTGCGCCGTCACGCCCGGCAGGCGCGAGATCGACTCGGCCACGGTGGCATCCGGCAGCTTGCCGATGTCTTCCGCCGAGATCGCCTCGACGATGGAATTCGAATTCTTCTTGATCGAGATCGCCGCTTCGATGCCGCGGCGGATACCGGTCACGGTCACCTGGCTGATCGGGTTGCCGTTGGCGTCCGTCGTCTGCACGGCTTGCGTGACGGTGGAATCCTGCGCGTACACATTGGTGCCGAGCGCCGACAAGAACACGGCGCAACCGGCGGCCACCGGGCTCAGCTTGAATACAAGGGCGCCATTGATATTACGCGCGTGCTTGCCATTAAAAATCTTCATTTGTCCCCTCAAATCATCAGATCTCATTGTTTTCCCGAGGACGACGCGTGAGCCCGCACACGGGAGCCAGAAGCAAACGTTACTTGGACGTTCTGTCAAGGATTCTGTATTAAAACTAGATCCAGTGTCAACGCAACTTGCTTTCAATTACGGGAATGTAGGAGTTTTACGCCCTTTTGGCTTAAAAACGACTTTTCTCGTTGTATGCGAGCTACAAACGATACGTACATGCGATGTAGTCGCGCTACAAATTGATTTCTTTGCACCAATATGGCCGTCAAATGCACATTTTTTGTGCAAATCAGCGTAGTAGCTTTACCGAATGTGGGGATTTGCCAACATTTGATCTTGCAAATCCTTGGGAAATCGGTGTAGCAAAACTAGAGAACAGAAATGTGTCCTGCGTTGCTGGGCTCAATCGTCTGTAGTATTCTCCAAGCAATAATGTAATAAGCTCATTGCCTTTGAGCAATTATTCGGTCAAATCGATGTAGTTGCGCTACGTCGACAGACGCCGCCCGCCCTGGAGACCCCATGTCCGTCCCTGCCCGCTCCCGCATGCACACCGTTCTCGCCAGCCTTTTGCTCGGCGCCGCCCTGCTCACCGGTCCTGCCGCCGCATCGGCCACGACGCCGGCCGCCATCGACCACATGGATCCGCCGTTCTGGTGGACGGGCATGCACGACCGGCGCCTGCAACTGATGGTGCACGGCGCCGCCATCGCCGACCTGGAACCGGCCCTCGCCTATCCCGGCGTGCGCATCGCGGCGGTGACGCGCGTGGCCAACCGCAACTACCTGTTCATCGACCTGGACATCGCGCCCGACGCGCAGCCGGGCGACGTCGCCATCGAATTCAGGGCGCCGGCGGGCGGCGCGGCGTGGTCCACCCGCTACACCTATCGCCTGCTGGCGCGCGCGCCGGGGTCGAGCGAACGGCAGGGATTCAATACGGCCGACGCGATCTACCAGCTCATGCCGGACCGCTTCGCCAACGGCGACACGCGCAACGACAGCGTGCCGGGCCTCGCCGATAAGCTCGACCGCGCGCTGGGCCACGGCCGCCACGGCGGCGACATCCAGGGCATCATCGACCACCTCGACTACATCGCCGGCATGGGCTTCACGCAGCTGTGGCCGACGCCGCTCGTGGAAAACGACATGCCGGCCGCGTCCTACCACGGCTACGCCGCCACGGATCATTACAAGATCGACCCGCGCTTCGGCAGCAACGAGGATTACGTCCGCCTGTCGCGCGCGGCAAAGCAGCACGGCGTCGGCCTGATCCAGGACGTGGTGCTGTCGCACATCGGCCTGAATCACTGGTGGATGAAGGACTTGCCGACGCCGGACTGGATCAACCACGACGGCAAATTCGTACCGACGATGCACCACCGCACCGCCGTGCAGGACCCGTACGCATCGAAGGAGGACGCCAGCAATTTCACGACGGGCTGGTTCAGTCCCGGCATGCCGGACCTGAACCAGACCAACCCGTTCGTCGCCAACTACCTCATCCAGAACAACATCTGGTGGATCGAGTACGCGGGCTTGTCCGGCCTGCGCATCGACACGTTCGGCTATTCGGACGGCGCCTTCCTCGCGCAATACACGCACCGCCTGCTGGCCGAATATCCGCACCTGAACATGGTGGGTGAGGAATGGAGCAAGCTGCCGCCCGTCGTCGCGCACTGGCAGCGCGCCCCGACCTCCATGCCCAGCCTGATGGACTTCCCGCTGACGGAAGCGATGCGCACGGCGCTGGCCGGGAAAAACGACGGCGACACGTTCAACGACGTATACGAGACCCTGTCGCTGGACTATCTCTATCCGAATGCCTCGAACCTCGTGCTGTTCGAAGGGAACCACGACATGGCCCGCCTGTACAGCGTCGTCGGCGAAGACCTCGCGCGCTGGAAGATGGACCTCGCGTTCGTGATGACGATGCCGCGCATCCCGCATTTCTATACCGGCGACGAACTCCTCATGACGAGCACCACCGACCGGCGCGACGACAGCAGCTACCGCCGCGACTTCCCCGGCGGCTGGGCCGGCGACAAGGTCAACGCGTTCACGGGCGCGGGCCTCACGCCGCGCCAGCGCGAGGCGCAGGACTTCGTGAAGAAGCTCGTCAACTGGCGCAAGGGCGCGGACGTCGTCCACCACGGGAAGCTGATGCAGTACGGGCCCGAAAACAATACCTGGGTCTACTTCCGCTACGATGCGCATCACAAGGTCATGGTCGCGTTCAACGCCAACGACAAGGAAACCGCGCTGCCGGTCGCGCGCTTCCACGAAATGCTGTCGGGCGTCGCGGCCGGGACCGACGTGCTCACGGGCCGGCGCTTCGACCTCGCCAGGGAAATCCGGCTGCCGGCGAAATCGGTCGTCATCCTCGACATCTAATGTTTGCGACATGAACAAACTCACGCTCCTCGCAGCCGCCCTCTTCGCGCAATCCGTGACCGCCATCGCCGCCGAAGCGCCCCCGCTGCGCTACGACATCTACGTGCGCGGCGCCTTCAACGGCTGGGGCACGGACAACGTCCTCGCCTACCAGGGCAAGGGCGTCTACCAGGCCGACATCCTCGTCAGCCCCGGCAACCACGCCTTCAAGGTCGGCAGCCGCGACTGGGCCGCGGAATGGATCGTGAATCCGGCCGCCAGCGTCAGCGTCAAGCTGGATGCGGCGTATCCGCTGGCGACGGAAGCGGGGCCGGAAGACTATCTGTTCACGAAGACGACGGCCACGTTCCGCTTCCGCGTCGACGTGTCCGATCCCAAGCGTCCCGTGCTGACGGTCGCGCGCATCGAGACGCCCGCCGCCGCACCGGCAGCGGACCCGCACGCGGGCGCGGGCGCGACGGCCGCGCTGACCTTCCCCACCTGGGACGGCAAACAGGAAACGGCACGCTTCTCCGTGCGCGATCCGCAGGCGCCGCTGCGCAGCTATGCGCAATCGACGACCATGCAGCTGCGCGACCCCGGTCCGCAATCGACGACGTATGACGAAGACGCGTCGCTGCCGGTCGTGCGCAGCGGCAGCCTCGCGTTCGACGCCCTGTTCGCGCTGGCCGGCCACGAGATGAAGCTGGATTCGGTCAAGGAAATCCGCGACGGGAACTACAACGGCGGCGCCGCGATCCAGTGCGACTGCTTCGAGACCGGCGAGAAATGGCATTACGTGTGGACGCGCGACCTGTCGTACGCGGCGGATCTCGGCCTCGCCATGCTCGATCCGCAGCGCGTGCGCAACTCGCTGCTGTTCAAGCTGTCCGGCTGGCGCGCGGGCGTGACGATGGCGCCGCAGGTCGCCGGCACGGCGGACGGCCTGCAGGTCGTGCAGGACACGGGCAGCGGCGGCAGCTGGCCCGTCAGCACGGACCGCATCACGTGGGCCTTCGCGGCCGAGGAAGTCCTCAAGACGCTGCCGGCGAACGAGCGCACGGCGTTCGCGGCCAGGGCGCTGCACGCGCTGTCCAACACGATAGACAACGACCGCATCGCCGCCTTCGACCCGGCGACGGGCCTGTACACGGGCGAGGAATCGTTCCTCGACTGGCGCGACCAGACCTACGCGAAATGGATTCCCGACGACCTGGCCTCGATGGCGAGCAGCCACGCGCTGTCGACCAACGTCGGCCACTACAAGGCCCTGACGGTGGCCGCCATGCTGGCACGCGAGCAGGGAGACAAAGCCCGCGCCGCGCGCTACGACAAATGGGCGCGCGACCTGAAACGCGCCATCAACGCGCGCCTGTGGCTGGCCGACGCCGGCATGTACAGCAGCCTCACGGCCGCGCACTTCGACGGCGCGCCGCTGCACAAGTTCGACTGGCTCGGGCAGTCGCTCGCCATCGTCACCGGCGTCGCCGACGGCGCGCGGGCGAAAAGCATCCTCGCCAGTTATCCGCACGGCCCGATGGGCGCGCCCGTCATCTGGCCGCAGCAGCCGGACATGCCCGTCTACCACAACCGCGCGATGTGGCCGTTCGTCACCGCGTACGGCCTGCGCGCGGCCATCCTGGGACGCAACGTCGCCGTGGCCGACGCGGCGTACGACACGCTGATGCGGGGCGCCGCGCTGAACCTGTCGAACATGGAAAACCTCGAGTGGCTCTCCGGCCAGCCGCTGCTGCTGGACGAGGCGCACCCGAACCTGATCGGCCCCGTCATCGATTCGAAGCGCCAGCTGTGGTCCGTCGGCGCCTACCTCGGCATGGTGATCCGCGACGTGTTCGGCGTCTCCACCACGCGCGACGGCATCGAGGTGGCGCCATTCGTGACGGCCAAGCTGCGCGGCGGCGTGTTCGCGGCCGGCGACACCGCCGCCCTGTACAACCTGCGCCTGCAGGGCCGCGCCGTCAACGTCAAGCTGCATTTGCCGCCCGCGCCGGCGGCCGGCGGCAGCGGCTATTACGCGGTCGAACGCATCCTCGTGGACGGCAAGCCGGCCGGCGCCGCGATCCCGTGGAGCGCGCTCGGCGCGCACAGCGACATCGACGTCCACCTGGGCAAACTGGTCGCGGGCGACACGGCCATCCATCGCGTGAACGCCGACCCGTACGAGGAAGCGCCGGCGGTATTCGGTCCGCGCGAACCGCGCATCGACGCGCTCTCCCGCGCCGGCAAGGCCACGACGCTGGCGATCGCGCCGGCCGACCGGCAGGCGGGCATCGCGTACAACGTCTACCGCGACGGCAAGCTGGTCGCGTCCAGCCTGCCGGCGGGCGCGTGGACGGACCGCGCCGGCGCGGCGACGTCGTGCTACGCCGTCGAAGCGCAATACACGGTATCGGGCAACCGCAGCCACCACAGCGTGCCGCGCTGCGTCGACGCGGGCGTGGCGATCGCCGCGACCGACCCGCGCGTGCAGGCCGGCGTGGCGCTCGCGCCGGCCAACGCGCGCTTCGCCGAGCCGCATCTCGCCGACTGGGGCCGGCCGCTCGATCGCTTCACGGTGCGCGACGTACGCGTGCCGGGGACGGGCGACTACGCCGTGCAGGTCCGCTACCACAACGGCGCCAACCAGGTGAACCTCGGCATCAGCGGTGGCGTAAAATGGCTGGCGCTCAAGGATGAGTCGGGGAAGATCGTCGCGCAAGGCGTCGTGCAGCTGCCGCACGCGCGCATCGACAAGGCGAACACTCCGACCGTGTATTCGACCCCGCTGGCCGCGCGCCTGAAGGCGCATGTGCCGTACCGGATCGAGATGAGCGATTTCTACAACATGAGCTATTTGGACAGCAACCGCAGCTTCAGCGCGGCCGGCGGCGTCGACGGACCGTCGAACCGCTTCGACATCTACGGCGTGCGGCTGCTCGCCATCCACGGAACAAGACAATGAAACAGATCGCAATCGCCGCCGCCGTGCTGTTGCCCACGCTACTGCTGCTGGCCCAGGCGCCGGCCGCCGCCACGACCGTGCGCGTGCACTACGCGGCCGGCAAGGAGGGCATCCAGGTCCGGGCGGACAAGGGCGCCGCCGGCTGGTCGCAGGGCGTGCCCGCCACGCCCGAGGGAGGACCGCTGAACGTCTGGACCTTCACGTGGCCGGACGCGCTGGGCGACATCCAGATGAAGCCCGCGCTGGGCGCGGACAAGGTGTCGATCGGCGGCGTCTACCGCGTGCCGGCCGGCGCCACGCTCGACATCTACCCGTTCTTCGGGCCGCCGTTCGGCAAGGTCGCGATCGTGAAGGACTTCGCGTCGCCGCAGATGAACAACAAGCGCGCGCTGCGCATCTACCTGCCGCCCAGCTACGGCGAAAACGCGGCCAAGCGCTACCCCGTGCTGTACATGCACGACGGCCAGAACCTGTTCGATGCGAAGACGGCGTCGTACGGCGTCGAATGGGGTGTCGACGAGACGATCAACCGCCTCGTCGCGACGGGCGCGATGGACGAGGTGATCGTCGTCGGCATCGACAACACGCCGGACCGCATCCCCGAATACACGCCCTGCTGCGATCCGAAATACGGCGGCGGCAAGCTGAAAGCCTATGACGCGTTCATCGTGGAGACGGTGAAGCCGTATGTCGACCGCACCTACCGCACGCTGCCCGGCAAGGACACGACCGCGATCATGGGCTCGTCCCTGGGCGGCCTCGCCTCGGTGCTGATCGCGCAGCGCCATCCGGACATCTTTTCGAAGGCGGGAGGCGTTTCCAGTTCGTTCTGGTGGAACGGCGGGACGACGATCGCGACACTGCCGGAGCGCGTGCCCGTGAAGTTCTACATTGACGCCGGCACGCGCGACGACGGCCTGGACGACACGGCGAAAATGCGCGACGCCATGCTGGCCAAGGGCTGGCGCGACGGCGACGACCTGATGTTCTACAAGGCCGAGGGCGGGCGCCACAACGAGGCGTCGTGGGCCGCGCGCGTGGACAAGCCGCTCACGTGGTTCTTCCCATGGGGCTCGACCCGGCAGTAGCGCGACGCGATGCGGGCGGTTCGATGTCGATGCTGTACAGGTTGCTGCCCGCGCCGCCCGGCACGAGATGGACGACGCGCTCGAACCGCAGGCCCATCTTGCGCAGCAGGCCGTTCGACGCGACGTTGCCGGGCGACGTGATGGCCAGCACGCGCGGCAGGCCCAGCGCGGGCGCGAGGCCCAGCACGGCCATGCCGGCCTCGTAGGCGTAACCGCGGCCGCAGTAAGGCGCCAGGTAGGCATAGCCGATGTCGACGCCATCCAGCGTCTCGCGCTTGATCAGGCCGCACATGCCGATCAGCGTACCGCTGCCCTTGAGCTCGACGACGTAGAGCGAGTGGCCGCACGCCTCCTGCATCGCGATCGGGCCGTCGAGCAGGGCCTGGAGCGCGTCCTCGCGCGTGCGGATGCCGCGGTCGCCGATGTGTTCGAGGAAGCCGGGATCGTTGACGAGCGCCAGGTAGAAATCGGCGTCGCCGCGGTCGGCGGTGCGCAGGCGCAGGCGCGGGGTCGCGAGGATCTCCACGGCTTCAGTCTTCTTCCGGCAGCGGCCAGCGCGCCGGATCTTCGAGCAGCTTGTACATCACGTACGCGTCCACATAGCCGAGCCGGCGGTGACGATACGCCTTGGGCAGCGTGCCGACGATGGAAAAGCCGAGCCGTTTCCACAAGTAGATCGCGGGGTTGTTCGTACTGACGACGAAGTTGAACTGCATCGCCAGGTAGCCCTTGCGCCGCGCCTCGCCGATGCTGTGCTCGCCGAGCAGGTGGCCGACGCCCACGCCCTGCGCGTTCGGGCTCACCATGTACGAGGCATTCGCCACGTGCGCGCCGCGGCCCACGTGGTTGGGCTGCAGCTTGTACATCCCGAGGATCCGCTCCTCGCCGCGCACGGCGACATAGGTCGACGCCTCGGCGGCGAACCAGTAGTCGTACGTGTCTTCGCGGCTCGTGCCGGCATCCTGGGCATAGGTCTCGCCCTCGGTCGCATGTGCCTGGAAAATGGTCCACATAGCATTGAAATCAGTTTCAGTAGCGGGACGAATCTGGATATCTTTCACTGCGTGACCTGCTGGATGTATCGAAAGCGCAAGATTCTACCTAAGGTTTCGGCTGCACGGCTGCGAAACCGGTAACCAGACGTAGAAAATTTCCGTTGAATAAAGGTAGGAAAGACTTCGTGCCGTGCGTTACTGCCCCGCTCGGCTGGAAGTTCCCAACCGGAAATCCACCGTGGCCGGCCGGTCCGGCAGGTGCAGCGTGGCCCGTGCCGGCGGCGCCTCGCTGACGACCTGGCCGCCGCGCAGCACGAGCCGGCGCGCGGCGCGCAGGCGGATCGCCTCGACGGGGTCGGCGGCGTCGAGCCATACGAGGTCCGCGCGGCAACCCGGCGCGATGCCATAGCCCTGCAGACCGAGGATGCGGGCGGGGGTTTCCGTAATTGCCTGGAAACACTGGCGCATCGCGGCCTGGCCCGTCATCTGCGCGACGTGCAGCCCCATGTGCGCCACTTCGAGCATGTCGCCGGAACCGAGGCCGTACCACGGGTCCATCACGCAATCGTGGCCGAACGCCACCGGCACGCCGGCCGCCAGCAGTTCCGGCACGCGGGTCATGCCGCGCCGCTTGGGATACGTGTCGTGGCGGCCCTGCAAGGTGATGTTGATGAGCGGGTTCGCGATGGCCGCCACGCCCGACTCCACCATCAGCGGCAGCAGCTTGCTCACGTAGTAATTGTCCATCGAATGCATCGACGTCAGGTGCGACCCGGCCACGCGGCCTTGCATGCCGAGGCGCAAGGTTTCGGCAGCAAGAGTTTCGATGTGGCGCGACAGCGGGTCGTCGCTTTCGTCGCAATGCATGTCGACCATCAGGCCCTGCTCCGCCGCGTATTCGCACAGCAGGCGCACGGATTCGGCGCCGTCGGCCATCGTGCGCTCGAAGTGCGGGATGCCGCCGACGACGTCCACGCCCATGCGGATCGCGCGCTTGAGGTTGGCGAGGGCCGTCGGGCTGCGCAGCAGGCCGTCCTGCGGAAACGCAACCAGTTGCATGTCGATGTAGGGCGCGACGCGGCGTTTGACGTCGAGCAGCGCCTCCACGGCCAGCAGGCGGTCGTCGCACACGTCGACGTGGGTGCGGATCGCCAGCAGCCCGCGCGCCACGGCCCAGTCGCAATAGCGCAACGCGCGTTCGACGAGCGCCTCCTGCACCAGTTGCGGCTTCAGCTCGCCCCACAGCGCGATGCCTTCGAGCAGGGTGCCCGATTCGTTCACGCGCGGCAGGCCGTAGCTGAGCGTCGCATCCATGTGGAAATGGGCGTCGACGAAAGGCGGCGTCACGAGGTCTCCGCCCACGTCGATCTCGCGCGCGCCGCGCTGCGGTAAAGCGGGGTCGACGGCCGCGATGCGGCCCCCTTCGATGGCGATGTCGGCCCGGCGGCCGTCCGGCAGGGTGGCGTTGCGGAGGACGAGATCCATGCTGACGACTCCTGATGGGTTGGGATCACATCAGATTACCACGATGGCCATCTTGTCAATGATCTACATCAAACCATAATGCTGCACCGCAAGATTTCCTTATAAAAACAACATAGAATTCGCTTTTCAACCCGCATAAAGCCATTTACACTCATCTTATTGCAGTGCGTCATAAACCATACGGTTATAACCTGAAAGACAAGGAACCCAGATGACTTCACTTTCCGAACAGTTGTCCGCCGTCCGCAAGTCCCAATGGGAAGCCCAGCTCGACGTGTTCCGGGACTTGAGCAAACGCGCGCTCGACAGTGCCGAACAACTGATTGCACTTAATATGAAGACCTCCCGCGCATCGGTCGAGCAAGCCACGGGAACTTTCAAGCAATTACTCGAAGCCAGCAATCCGCGCGATCTGCTGGCCGTCGGCTCGACGGCCCAGGGCCAGTGGCAGCAATTCTTTGCCTACGGCCGCGAACTGCTGGGCATTGCCACCGGCACCCGCGAGCCCGCCTGGAGCACGCAGCAAACTCCGCTGCAACTGGTGCCCGCCGCGACGGCGAACATTCCCACGTCGGTGCCGCAACTGCTGGAACAGACGGCCATCGCGACCGCCGACGCCACCACGATCCACAGCGAGATCGCCCACGCCGCCATCGACACCGGCAGCGCGCTGGCCGAAGCCGCGCTGGATGCGGGCCAGCAGGCCGTCGCCCGCGCCACGGACACCGCCGCGGCGCCGACGACCACCGTGACCGAGGCGGTCGTCGCGGCACCGCCCGCCCCTGCTCCCGATCCGGTCGAAACGGCCATCGCCGACGACGTGCCGCGCGCCAAAGCCAAGCCGTTGGCCAAGGCCCTGAACGAGGTCGCGCCGAAGCCGGCGGCCGCCGAGCATCCGATCGCATCGACCGTGCCGCTGGAAGCCGGGCCCCAGGTCGACCTGCCGATCGTCACGCCGGCCGAAAGCACGCCGCCGCTGCGCGTCGTGACGCAGGGCGGCAAGGGTGCGCGCAACCAGCGCAAGAAGTAAACCGGCGGTCCGGCGCGGGCGGCACGCCTGCCTGCAAACGGACGGCAAAAATAGTACATTAGCGGGCTCCGGCCCGCTTTTTCGTTTTCGCGTCCGTTTTCACGCACCACCAACAAGAACAGGATCTTCAATGGGTTTGGCAAGGCTGATCGGCGGCTTCGTGCGCCGCCACTGGCGTTCCTACGCGTCGTCGGCGGTGATGCTGTTCGGCGTGGCCCTGTGCACCGTGCTCGTGCCGCGCAAGGTCGGCGCCATGATCGACGGCCTCGCGGCGCACCGCCTCGGCGGGCACGATCTTCTCGTCCAGCTGTTCGAACTGCTCGGACTGGGCCTCGCGATCTACGCCCTGCGCGTCGCGTGGCGCCTGCGCCTGTATTCGGCGTCGTACCGGCTCGGCGTCGAGCTGCGCACCAGGCTGTACGACCGCCTGTCGGCGCAGGGTCCGGCCTTTTTCCAGCGCCAGCGCACGGGCGACCTGATGGCGCTCGGCACCAACGACATCGACGCCATCGAGCAGGCCGCCGGCGAGGCGATGCTGGCCGGCTTCGACGGCACGCTGACCCTCGTCATGGTGCTGGGCATCATGTTCCTCGGCGTCGACTGGCGCCTGACGCTGATCGCCCTGCTGCCTTTCCCCTTGATGGCGCTGGCGTTCAAGCGCATCTCGAGCCATATCCACACGGCGTCCACGGATTCGCTGAAGCGCTTCTCGGCCCTCAACGACCACGTGCAGGAAACGCTGTCCGGCGTGCGCACCCTGCGCGCCCTCGGCCTGGAACAACGCAGCGCCGACCAGTTCGCGCAACTGGCCGCGCGCGCCGCCGACGCGAGCCTCACGGCGCAGAAATGGGAAGCCGCGTACGAGCCGGCCGTCGGCCTCACGCTCACCGCCGCCACCGGCCTCACGCTGGGCCTCGGCGGCTATCTCGTGTGGCAGGGCCAGATCACGATCGGCAGCCTCACGAGCTTCACGATGTACCTGGGGCAGCTGATCTGGCCGATGTTCGCGGCCGGCTGGGTGCTGTCGCTGATCGAGCGCGGACGCGCCGCGCTGGCGCGCCTGCAGCCGCTGCTCGATGCACCGCTCAGCGTCGACGACCACGGCACGCTCGACCATCTCGAACGCGGCCCGCTGGTGCTGGAGCACGTGCGCTTCACGTATGGCGGCGATGCGCGCGCCGCGCTGGACGACGTCTCGCTGCGCCTGGAGCCGGGCAAGACGCTGGGCCTCGTCGGCGCCACCGGCGCGGGCAAGTCGACGCTGCTGCGCGTGCTGCTGCGCCAGGCCACGCCGCAGCACGGCCGCGCCACGTGGGGCGGGCATGCGCTGGAGGACTACACGCTCCAGGCGCTGCGCGCGCACATCAGCTGGGTGCCGCAGGAATCGTTCCTGTTCTCCGCGTCGATCGCGGAAAACATCGCCCTCGGCCGCCCGGGCGCGTCGCGCGCGGAGATCGAGCAGGCCGCGCAAATGGCGGCGATCCACGACGACATCCTGCGCTTCCCGGACGGCTACGACACGCCCGTCGGCGAAAAAGGCATCACCCTGTCGGGCGGCCAGCGCCAGCGCGTGGCGATCGCGCGCGCGCTGCTGGCCGACAGCGCGCTGCTGCTGCTCGACGACGCGCTGTCGGCCGTCGACACGGGCACCGAAACGAACATCCTCGACCACCTCGACGAGGTGCGACGCAAACGTCCCGAACTGTCGGCCATCATCGCGAGCCACCGCCTGTCGGCCGTCGTCGACGCCGACCTGATCGTCGTGCTGCGCGACGGCCGCATCGTCGAACGCGGCACGCACGACGAATTGCTCGCCCTGGACGGCTGGTACGCCAGCCAGTGGCGCTACCAGCAACTGGAGGCCAGCCTCGATGCCATCTGAGACCGACAACAAAACCAAAAAAAGCGTGACCGCGGCGCAGGCGCGCCAGGCCGCGGGGCTGCTGCGCCGCGCCGCGCACCCGGACCGCGCCCACCTCGGATGGGCCACGCTGTGGCTGATCCTGGCCGCCGGCCTGGAAGTGCTCGGCCCCCTGCTGGGCAAGAAGCTGATCGACGACCACCTGCTGCCGCGCCATCTCGACTGGCCGCGCATGGCGTGGCTGCTGGCCGGCGTGGTCGTCACCGGCTGGGCCGCGTCGTGGCTGCGCTTCCTGCAGCTCGTGCGCTTGTCGGGCATGGCGATGCGGGCCGTGCAGCGCCTGCGCGAATGGGTCTACGGCCACGTGCTGCGCCTGCCGATGGCGTTCTTCGACCGCGCGATCACGGGCCAGCTCGTGAGCCGCGTCACCAACGACACCGAGGCCGTCAAGACCCTGTACATCCAGGTGCTGTTCGTGATCCTGGATTCCAGCATCGTCCTCGTCGGCACGTCGATCGCGATGGCCTGGCTGGACTGGCACCTGATGGTGATCGTGCTGGCGCTCGTGCCGGCCGTGCTGGGCATCGTGTGGCTGTACCAGCGGCTGTCCGCGCCCGCGGTCACGCGCGCGCGGGCGCTGCGCAGCGACATCAACGGCCAGATGGCCGAATCCATCGGCGGCATGAGCGTGCTGCAAGCGAACAATGCGCAGCACCGCTTCGGCCAGCGCTTCGCCCGCACCAACGACCAGCACTACACGGCCCGCGTGGCCGAGCTGCGTGCCAACGCTTTCCTGCTGCGCCCCGCGCTCGACTTCCTCAACGTCGTGCTGCTGGCCGTCGTCATCTTCAGCTTCGGTCAGCGCAGCATGAACGCCGTCGAGGTCGGGGTGCTGTACGCGTTCATCAGCTATATCGCGCGCGTCGTCGAGCCGCTCATCCAGATCACGATGCAGTTTTCCGGCCTGCAGCAGGCCGTCGTCGCGACGGCGCGCGTGGCCGCGCTGCTCGACGAAGCGGGTGCCGCCGAACACCTGGCCGGCCGCGTCACGTCCGAACGCACGGCCGTCGCGCGCGACGTGCCCGCCGTGCGGGTGCGCGACCTGAGCTTCGGCTATGCCCCCGGCCAGACGGTGCTGCACGACCTGTCGCTCGACATCCCGCAGGGCGCCTTCTTCGGCATCGTCGGCCACACGGGCAGCGGCAAGTCGACGTTGCTGTCGCTGCTGCTGCGCTACTACACGTTCGAACAGGGCACCATCGCGCTGTTCGGCGAGCCGCTGGCGACCATCGGCAACGAACGCTTCCGCGCCGAGGTGGGCCTGGTGCCGCAGGACCCGTTCCTGCTCGCGGCGTCGGCGCGCGAGAACATCGACATGGGACGCGGCCTGCCGCATGCAGCCATCGAGGCGGCCGCGCGCGCGGCGCACGCGCACGAGTTCATCGCGCGGCTGGAGCAAGGCTACGACACGCCGCTTGGCGAAGGCGGCTCGCGCCTGTCGTCCGGCCAGAAGCAGCTGATCGCGATCGCGCGCGCCCTCGCCGGCCAGCCCCGCATCCTGCTGCTGGACGAAGCCACGTCGCGCATCGACAGCCAGACCGAGCAGATCGTGCAGCAGGCGCTCGACGAACTGCGCGGGCAGGTCACGATCATCGCCATCGCGCACCGCCTGTCGACGATCCGCGACGCCGACCGCATCGTCGTGCTGAACCACGGCCGCATCAGCGAATCCGGCAACCACGAGGCGCTGATGCGCATCGAAGGCGGCCTGTACCAGCGGCTTTATCTGCTCCAGCAATTGAGCGTGTGACCCCGCCCGCGGATGCGTTTCCGCTGTCGCGGCGGTGTTGGCTTTGCGTCAACTTTGTTATCTGAACATTATTTCCCGCGGCGACGCGACTTTTTCAATACGAAACTGTGTCTTTTCCGCATACATCGCTCTAATTCTTGATCTTTCTCAATTGCAAGAGCCTATAATTGCATATACAGATGTCCCGAATTGAGGGACCACACTTCCTCGGGGAGCTATGTTGGCAGGCCTATACCGTGCATTGCAGCACCGACGCAGCCGTGCGCTGCTGGCCCTGCTATTGCCCGTTGCCGGCGCCGCCCTGGCCGAGGACGTGGCGCCCGTACGCGACCACTTTGCCGAACTCGGCGAAATCATCCGCGTCACACCCCGGCGCGGCGCGCCGCTGCTGGCCGCGCTGGAAGCCCAGGCGGTGCGCACGCCGGCCGAACATGCCCGTTTCCTCATCCTGTCCTGTGACCTGAGCCACCGCCTCGGCAAGCACGAGGAAGCCGTACGCCTGTGCGAACAGGCGCTGCAACTGGGCCGCCAGGTGCACGACGACAGCCTCGTCGCGCGCGCGCTGCTGTCCAAGGCCTATGCCGTGTTCGGCCTGAACGAGTCGGGACAGTCGCACCAGCTGGTGTGGGAAGCCGAGCGCCTCGCCGCCGCCAGCCCCGACATCGGCCTGCGCATCCTCGTGCTGATCTCGTCGGGCGAATCGTTCGCCGAGGAAGGCAACTTCCCCGTCGCGCTCAACAAGCTGCAAGGCGCCGTGACGCTCGCGCGCCAGAGCGGCGATCCGCTGGAAGTCGCCATCGCGCTCAAGTCGCTGGCCTACCTGTACGGCCAGATGCGCGAATTCGACAAGGGTTTCGAGGCGATCGGCGAAGCGGAACGGCTCGCGGAACAGGTCAATTCGCCGGGCCGCCTGGCCATCTTCAAGACCACCGAATACATCCTCGCGGCGAACAACGGCGACATCGCGCGCGGCACGAAAGCCCTGCTGTCCGCGCTCGCGCTGGAGCGCGGCATCGGTGCCGACGCGATGGTCTCCAACACGCTCGTCAACCTGGCCGACGCCTACCTCAAGCAGCAGGACTGGCGCCGCGCCCTGATGTATGCCCAGCAGTCGCTGGACCAGGCGCAGAAGCTGAACGACGACTCGCTCGCCGCCACGGCCCGCGTCAACGTGGGGCAGGCGTATCTCGGCATGGGCCGCCTGGCCGAGGGCAAGAAGCAGATCGAGCAGGGCATGGACTGGTACGAGCGCTCCGGCAACAAGCCCGACCAGCAGGGCGTGCTCGTCGAATACGGCGACGCGCTGGAACGCGCCGGCGACCTGGCCGGCGCGCTGGCCGCGTATCACCGCGAGCGCGCGCTGTCGAACGAATTGTTCGAGACGTGGCGCCAGAAGGCGATGATGGAGCTGCAGGAAAAATACGAGGCCGACAAGCGCCAGCGCCAGATCGAGATGCTGCGCCAGGAAAACCAGGTCAAGTCGACGGAACTCGACAACCGCCGCCTGCAGCAGCGCATCTGGTGGCTGCTCGCGCTCGTGTTCGCGCTCGCGTCGGTCATCGTCGGCATCCTGTACCGCAAGGTGCGGCACGCCAACGCCCAGCTCGAGGAAAAGAATCAGGAACTCAAGCAGCAGAGCGCGCGCGACCCGCTGACGGCCCTGTACAACCGCCGCCACTTCCAGGAGTTCATGCGCGGGCACCAGGCGATCGAGCGCCGCGGCGTGGGCAACGACGGCATCCGGAGCGGCGACGACATGGTCAGCGCCATGTTCCTGCTCGACGTCGACCACTTCAAGAACATCAACGATACGCACGGCCACGGCGCCGGCGACGCGGTGCTGCGCGAGATCGCGGACGCGCTGCGCGAGATCCTGCGCGAGACCGACATGATCGTGCGCTGGGGCGGCGAGGAATTCCTCGCCTTCCTGCCGGCCGTGCCGAGGGACAGCCTGGACGAGGTGGCGCGCCGCCTGCTGGCCGGCATCCCGGAACGCACCATCGAGTACCAGGGCGCCCGGTTGTCGGTGAACGTATCGATCGGCTTCGCGCCGTTCCCGCTGGTTCAGGTCGGAAGCAGCATCTCGTGGGAGCGCGCGATCAACATCGTCGACATGGCGCTGTACCTGGCCAAGGGCCACGGCCGCAACCGCGCGTACGGCGTGCGCGGCATGGCCGGCCTCGATCCGGCGGCGCTGGACGAGGTCGAGCAGGACATCGAGAAGGCGTGGCGCACGGGGCTCGTGGACCTGTCCATCGTGACGGCACATGCGCCGGAATTGCGGATGGCGTCCTGAGTCACGTCGTTCCCGCGCAGGCGGGAACCCAAGTACTTACGTCGGCGCCGACACCGGGGGTGTACCAGATTCTGTGTAAACGAGTCTTTGTTTAAGTCTGCGGCACGCGGTCTTCAA
>NZ_LMCY01000037.1:0-300 GCF_001425685.1 Massilia sp. Root335
AACACCTACAGCGGCGCCACCAGCGTCAACATGGGTGGCACGCTGGCGCTGGCCGGTTCGGGCAGCATCGCCCTGTCGAGCGGCGTGAACGACAACGGCGTCTTCGACATCGCCGCCACCGACAACGGCGCGCAAATCCAGTCGCTGTCCGGCTCGGGCGCCGTGCTGCTTGGCGGCCAGACCCTGACCCTGACCAATGCCGGCGCGACCGGCACCCAGACCGGCGGCATGCCGCTCCCCGGCTTGCCCGGCCTGCCGGTCGTGACCAGCACGGGCGCCGACTTTGCCGGCACCATCGCC
>NZ_LMCY01000037.1:320-942 GCF_001425685.1 Massilia sp. Root335
ACCAACACCTACAGCGGCGCGACCGGCATCAACGCGGGCGCGACCCTGGGCCTGGCCGGCTCGGGCAGCATCGCGTTGTCCAGCGGCGTGGCCGACTACGGCGTGCTCGACATCTCGGCGGCCAGCAACGGCGCGCAAATCCAGTCGCTGTCCGGTTCGGGCAGCGTGGCGCTCGGCGCGCAGACCTTGACGCTGTCGAATGCCAACGACGTGTTCGGGGGCACGATCGCCGGCGCCGGCGGCCTGGCCGTGACTGGCGGCACCGAGACCCTGGCCGGCTACAACGGCTACACCGGCGCCACCACCATCGGTGCGGGCGGCACCCTGGCGCTGGCCGGCGCCGCCAACATCGCCTCGTCGGGTGGCGTGACCGACAACGGCGTCTTCGACATCGCCGCCACCGACAACGGCGCGCAAATTCAGTCGCTGTCCGGCTCGGGCACCGTGCTGCTGGGCGGTCAGACCCTGACCCTGACCAATGCCGGCGCGACCAGCACCCAGACCGGCGGCGGCCTGGTCGGCGTGATCGTCGGCCCGGGCGGCATCCTGCTTCCCGGCCTGCCCGGCCTGCCGGTCGTGACCAGCACGGGCGCCGACTTTGCCGGCACCATCGCCGGTTCCG
>NZ_LMCY01000037.1:953-1270 GCF_001425685.1 Massilia sp. Root335
GGCTCAGCGGCACCAACACCTACACCGGCGCGACCGGCATCAACGCGGGCGCGACCCTGGGCCTGGCCGGCTCGGGCAGCATCGCGTTGTCCAGCAGCGTGGCCGACTACGGCGTGCTCGACATCTCGGCGGCCAGCAATGGCGCGCAGATCCAGTCGCTGTCCGGCTCGGGCAGCGTGGCGCTGGGCGCGCAGACCCTGGCGCTGTCGAATGCCAACGACGTGTTCGCGGGCACGATCGCCGGCGCCGGCGGTCTGGCCGTGAATGGCGGCACCGAGACCCTGGCCGGCATCAACAGCTACACCGGCGCCACCACG
>NZ_LMCY01000037.1:1421-137521 GCF_001425685.1 Massilia sp. Root335
GGCACCGGCGCCGAATTCGCCGGCGCCATCGCCGGTTCCGGCGGCCTGACGGTGGCAGGCGGCACCGAGCAGCTCAGCGGCGTCAACACCTACACCGGCGCGACCGGCATCAACGCGGGCGCGACCCTGGGCCTGGCCGGCTCGGGCAGCATCGCGCTGTCGAGCGGCGTGGCCGACTACGGCGTGCTCGACATCTCGGCGGCCAGCAATGGCGCGCACATCCAGTCGCTGTCCGGCTCGGGCAGCGTGCTGCTGGGCGCGCAGACCCTGACGCTCACGAATGCGGCCGGGGCTTTCGCGGGTACGGTCTCCGGCAGCGGCGCCGTGACCGTCAGCGGCGGTGCACAGCAGTTCGGCGGGGCCAATACCTACGCCGGTGCGACCACCATCGGCACAGGCGGCACGCTGGCGCTGGCTGGCACCGGCAGCATCGCAACGTCGAGCGGCGTGGCCGACGACGGCGTGTTCAACATCGCCGCCACCGACAACGGCGCCGCGATCCGCACGCTGTCCGGCTCGGGCAGCGTGGTCCTGGGCTGCAAGGATCTGACACTGACCCATGCGAGCGGCAGCTTCTCCGGCACGATCGACGGCGGCTGCGGCGGCGTGAACGTCGCCGGCGGCGCCGAGGTGCTGTCCGGCGCCAACAGCTACACCGGCGCCACCACGATTGGCGCGAACGCGGCCCTGGCGCTGTCCGGCTCGGGCAGTATCGCGCTGTCCAGCGGCGTCGTCGACAATGGCAGCCTCAGCATCGCGGGCACCGGTAACGGCGTGCAGATCAAGTCGCTGTCCGGTTCGGGCAGCGTGATCCTGGGCGGCCAGACCCTGACGCTCACCAATGCGAACGGCGTGTTCGCCGGCAGCATCAACGGTTCCGGCGGCCTGGCGCTGACCGGCGGCGTGGAAACCCTGACCGGCAACACCAGCCACACCGGCGCCACCACCATTGGCCACGACGGTACGCTGGCGCTGGCCGGCACGGCATCGATCGCATCGTCGAGCGGCGTCGTGGCCGACGGCACGCTGGATATCGCGGGCATGTCCGGCCAGGCTGCGGTGAAGACCCTGTCCGGTTCCGGCAGCGTCATCCTCGGCGGCCAGAGCCTGACCCTGACCGCTGCATCCGGCAACTTCCGCGGCGCGATCTCCGGTGCGGGCGGGCTGGCGATCGCGTCCGGCACCGAGACGCTGAGCGGCACCAACACCTACAGCGGCGACACCGGCATCGGCCAGGGCGCCACCCTGGCGCTTGCGGGCGCGGGCAGCATCGCCTCCAGCCGGGTCGTGGATAACGGCACGCTGGACATCTCTGCCGCGCGCGGCGGCGCGGCGATCAAGAGCCTGGCCGGCGACGGCGACGTGCTGCTCGGCGCTAATACGCTGACCCTCAGCGCGGCCGGCGACAGCTTCGGCGGCCGGATCTCCGGCGCCGGCGGCTTGAGCGTGACCGGCGGCACCGAGACCCTGACGGCGGCCCAGGACTACACCGGCGCGACCGATGTCGCCCATGGCGCCACCCTGCTGCTGGCCGGCAGCGGCGCGATCGCCGCGTCCGGCGCGGTGACGGTGGACGGCAATCTCGGCATCGGCGCCACCACCGACGGTGCGTCGATCAAGAGCCTGTCCGGCAGCGGCCAGGTCGATCTGGGCGCCCGGACCCTGGCGCTGACCCAGGCCAACGGCAGCTTCGCCGGTACGATCAGCGGTTCGGGGGGACTGAACGTCGACGGCGGTACGGAAACGCTGAGCGGCGTGAACGCCTACACCGGCGGCACCGCGATCGCCAGCGGCGCCACGCTGGCCCTGGCCGGCCAGGGCAGCATTGCGGCCTCGTCCGAGGTCGACAATGCGGGCACCTTCGACATCGCCGCGACCAGCGACGGCGCCACGCTGCACAAGCTGACCGGCGCGGGCGACGTCAACCTGGGCGGCAAGACGCTGACCCTGAGCGACGCGTCCGGCGTCCTGGCGGGCAGCATCCATGGCGCCGGTGGCGGCTTGACGGTCAGCGGCGGCAACGTCACCCTGACCGGCAACGACGACTACAGCGGCGCCACCACGATCGCCAGCGGCGCGACCGTCGCGCTGGCCGGCAGTGGCAGCATCGCCGCCAGCACGGTGGCCGACGCGGGCACGCTCGACCTCACGGGCGCCAGCGGCAACGTCGGCATCCGCGGCCTGTCCGGCGCGGGCCTGGTCAAGCTGGGGGCCAACTCGCTGACCCTGAGCAAGGCCGAGGGCCAGTTCGGCGGCGTCATCAGTGGCAGCGGCGGCCTGAACGTCAACGGCGGCAGCTTCACGCTGGCGGGCAACAACAGCTACACCGGCAAGACCAGCGTCGACAATGCGATGCTGACGATCTCGTCGATGCTCAACCTGGGCACCGGACAGAGTGCGCTGGCGCTGAACGACGCCACCCTGCACACCACCGCCAGCATGGACGCCGACCGCGCGATCACGCTCACCAACCAGGGCACGCTCGACGTCGACGCCGGCACCACACTGGCGCAGACCGGCACGGTGTCCGGCAGCGGCACCCTGGTCAAGCAGGGCAGCGGCTTGCTGACCATGAACGGCACGCTGGCCAACAACGGCGGCCTGAAGGTTGCCCAGGGCACGCTCGCGTTGTCCGGCGTGAACAGCTATACCGGCGACACCACCGTCAGCAGCGGCGCCCACCTGCTCATCGACGGCGACGCCAGCCTGGGCGCGGCGAGCGGCAAGCTGAACTTCGACGGCGGCACCGTGCAGACCAGCGCTTCGCTCGACTCCGCGCGCGCCGTCACGGTGAGCGCGCAGGACGGCCATCTCGATACGGCGGGCGCGGACAGCGTGGTGACCCTGAACGGCAACGTCAGCGGCGCCGGCCGGCTGTACAAGGACGGCGCCGGCACCCTGGTGCTGGCGGGCGACAACGCCGGCGGCAACGGTGCACTGAACCAGCCGGGCGACGGCTGGACCGGCGGCCTGACCGTCAACGACGGCGTCGTCAAGGTGACCAATTCGTACGGCCTCGGCTGGGGTAGCGTCATGACCTTCAATGCCGGCACGATCTACGCGACCGTCGACATCCTGACCGGCCAGGCCATCCACATGGGTCACGACATCAGCATCAACACCGACTCCGGCACCACCACCACGCTGTCGGGCGTGCTGACCTCGAGCGATGTGGGCGACGGCTGCTTCACCAAGACCGGCACCGGCACGCTGAACGTCACCGGCACGGCCACCATCGACGCCACCTGCGTGGCGCAGGGCAAGCTGCTGGCCAACGGCAGCTACACCAGCAATGTCACGGTGGCGCCGGGCGCAACCCTGGGTGGCAGCGGTCACATCCAGGGCGACGTGATGGTGCGCGGTATCCTGTCGCCGGGCAATTCGCCGGGCATGCTGACCGCCGACGCGACCGTCACGATGGCGACCGGCAGCAGCTTCAAGGAAGACATCGGCGGCGACAAGCAGGCCTCGGCCAGTTCGCCGATCGGCGCCACCGGCTACTACTCCTATTTGCACGTGACCGGCACCAGGCAGTTCGTGATCCAGCCCGGATCGACGCTGGCGCCGGCCCTGAAGGACCTGTATTCGGTCAACGAGTCCGGCTACGGCTCGGCGCCGGTGACGCCGGCGATGGGCCAGACCTACCGCATCATCACGGCGGACGGCGGCATCGTCGGCCGCTTCGATACCGTGACCCAGCCGGATGGCCTGGACGGCCTGCGCATGGCGGCCTTCTACGATTACGGCGGCAACAACAGCATCGAGCTGAAGGTGCTGCCGGCCTCGTACAAGACCTGGTTCAAGGATGGCAACGGTAACGGCCGTTCGGTGGCCGCGGCGCTCGACCGCATCGTCGACCTGGACCAGTCCGGCCACGCCAGCACATTGCAGGACCAGCTGCTGTACCGCACGGCGTCCTACGATGCGGACAAGCTCGGCGTCCTGGTCAAGGACCTGTCGGGCGAGGTGCACGGCGCGCTGGCGGCCGCGGCGCCGCAGGCCGGCTGGAACCTGCAGCGCAGCGTGCTCAAGCGCGACGCCAAGGATGACGGCCGCGCCCTGTGGATCGACATCGGCGCCAACCACGGCGACTGGCGTGGCGACCGGAAGGCGTCCGGCTTCGATACCGACACCGTCCAGATCACGGTCGGCGGTGACCTGCTGCACACGCGCGGCGCGCGCCTGGGCGTGGGCGCGAGCCGGGCGAACACCAACCTGAGCGCGGGCGCCGCCTCCGGCACCCTGCATCAGAACAAGGTCTTCGTGTACGGCGAAGCCGCCACCGCGGGCCTGGTGTTCGACGGCATCGGCAGCGTCGGCCGCGACAAGGTCGACAGCAACCGTTCCGATCCGTTCGAGCAGGCATTCCTGCTGCGCGGCCACGCCGGCGGCAACAGCGCCATGCTGGGCGCCGGCGTGCGCGCGCCGCTCGAGGTGAACGGCACCAAGGTCGAGCCCTTCGCGCGGGTGACCGTGCAGAAGGCCGAGCGCGACGCCTACGCCGAAAGCCCGGATGGGCTGGGCGCCCTGGCGCTGGACCGCTACGCGGCCACCGGGACGCGCATCGTGGCCGGCCTGTCGGCCGACTCGCGCAATACCGACCCGCTGCAGGCCTCGACCTGGCGCTTCAACCTGGGCGCGGGCGTCGACGCCGGTGCGCTGGCCCGTCCGACCCTGGCGGCGTCGCTGGCCCAGACCGGCACCGCGATCGCAGGGCCGGAAAGCGGACGCGTCTTCGTGCAGGGCGGCGTCAGCGGGTCGCTGCAGATGAAGAAGGGCGCCTACCTGTACTACGGTCTGACCGGCGAAGCGCGCAGCGGCTACACCCAGCTGGGCGGCAACGGCGGCGTGCGCGTCGTGTTCTGAGCCCTGGGGCTCCACACCACAGGCCGGCTTTTTGCCGGCCTGTGTTTTTTTCGCTAGACTGCAGCCATGCTCGAAGGATTACCGCATTACTGGATCAACCGCCAGGCCGACGTCGAACGGCGCCGCCTGGCCGAAGCGGCGTTCGCGCGCGCGGGCGTCGCGCATGCGCGCGTGGAGGCGGCCACGCCCGACACCCTGCCGCAGGTGAATCTGCGCAAGCCCCTGGCCAACTCGCTGCCCGAACTGGCGATCGTCGTCTCGCACCTGCGCGCCATCGGCGCCGGGCACGCCGGCGGCGGCGCGGCCGTGGTCGTGATGGAAGACGACGTGCGCTCGCATCATGTGTACGATGCCCGGGCCCTGATGGCGTCCGCGCCGCCCGACTGGGAAATCCTGCAGCTGCACGTGAGCCATGCGCCGGTGGTGCTGGCGCTGGGCGAGCTCTACCTCGCGCACGGCATCCTGTGGCATGAATGGGAGCCGAGCTTCTATTCGGCCGGCGCCTACCTGATCCGGCGCGCGGCGATGGAGCGGCTGCTGGCGCGCTACTGTCCGGACGGCGGGCACCTGGAGCTGGGCGGGGTGCACGCGCACGGCAAGCTGGTCGCCGACCACCTGCTGTACCGGCGCAGCATTTGCTATACCGCGACCGTGCCGCTGTTCTTCAACGATGTCGCGCTGCATTCGACCCACGCGCCACAGCGCGACGCCACCCACCATCGTCCCGGCGCGGCCGGCGTCGAAGCGGTGCGCCGGCGCATCGCCGATGCCATCGCGGCCGGCCGCGGATGGCCCGGCGTCCCGGCCCGGGCCGGCTATCCGTTCGCGCTGCGGCCGTCATGAACGATACCCGCCACGCGCTCGCGGTCGTGCTGCTGACCACCTGCCGGCTGTCGCTGGCGCGCGCGCTGCGCTCGGTGTTCCGCCAGCGCCTGGCCGCCGGCGTCCGCATCCAGGTCCTGCTCGGCGTCGACGGCGATCCGCACGGCCGCCTGCAGGCCCTGCTGGCGGCGCTGCTGCCCGAATGCCCGGCGCACGTCACGCTCACCCTGATCAATCCCGGCTATTCGACCTCGCGTCGCCACGGCGGACCGCATGCCTCGTTCTACGGCGGCGCGCTGCGTTCGGCCCTGACCCTGCTGGCCGACAGCCGCGTGGTGGTCTACCTCGACGACGACGACTGGCTGAAGGAAGACCACTGCGCCGCCATCCTGCACGCCATCGACGGGAAGGCGTGGGCGTTCTCGTACTCGATCTACGCCGACGGCAACACCGGCCAGGAACTGTGCGTGGACGGGCTCGAGAGCGTCGGCGTCGGCCGGGGCATCTACGCCGAGCGCTTCGGCGGCTTCGTGCGCCCGAGCGGCCTGGCGATCGACAAGCTGCGACTGCTGCACCTGGTCCACCTGTGGTCGTGCGCCGCCTTTCCCACCGGCGACGGCGAGGACCGCCTGGTGTTCGAGCAGCTGCGCCACGAGCCGCACGGCTGCACCGGCGTCGCCACCGTCTGCTGCGCGCTCGACCCCAACGACGCGCTGCATGCGCGCCGCGTCGAGTTCATGCGCAGCCAGGGCGTCGACTACGCCGGCGCGGCCAAGATCGAATCGAGCCGCTAGGCGGCCGCCTGGGCCAGCGCGGCGCGCGCATAATCCGCATGCGGCCCGCTGGCGCCCAGGGCGGCCAGCGCCTGGTCGTAGCGCCCGGGTGTCTCGACCAGGCTGGCGGCCTGCCAGATCGCCTCGAAATGTTGCGAGGTCCAGGTGTTGGCGCCGGTCTGCACATACGTGTAGAGCCAGGGCGCATCGAGCAGCACGACCCGGCCGCGCGCCACCATCGCATGCATCACGGCGGTGTCCTCGCCGCGCGCCAGCGCCGGATAGGCCGGCACCCCGGCGGCCCGGGCCAGCATCGATCCTTCCCATTCGCGTGCGCCCGACACGCCGATGCGGCGCGCGGCCGGCGCCCACAGCATCCAGCGGCTCAGGAACAGGGTGTCGGCCTGCATCGACTGCAGGAGCAGCATGCCGACCTCGATGCGCTGCGGATGGTAGAGGTCGTCGTCGTCCCACTGGCAGATCCAGTCGCCGCGCGCCGTGCGC
This sequence comes from Massilia sp. Root335, assembly GCF_001425685.1. Lineage (GTDB taxonomy): Bacteria > Pseudomonadota > Gammaproteobacteria > Burkholderiales > Burkholderiaceae_D > Telluria > Telluria luteola. The sequence goes on from NZ_LMCY01000037.1 coordinate 8,387, forward strand.
AGCGACAGGTTGCGCAGCGCACCGAGGCTGGCCGCGTCCGCGGCCGTTTCCGGGTACACGATGCGGATGCGGGTGTCGCCCAGCGCCTGGCAATATGCCTCGACCTCGGTGGCGGGCGCGTCGCACACCAGCACCAGCTCGCGCTCGGCCCAGCTCTGGCGCAGGAAGCAGTCGACCGCGAAGCGCGCCGGGAACAGGCGGCCGCGCGTGACCATCAGGCAGGACACCAGCGGCCGGCGCCCCGGCCAGGCCAGCAGGTCCAGCGTGCCTTGCTGGACCAGGGCGCCGTCCTGGCCGAGCTTGAAACCGAGGCCGCGGCCGGGCCGCGGCAGGAAGTCGGCCAGCGTCGTCGCCGCGGTGGACGTGCTCATGGCAGGTAGGGCCGCGCCAGCGCGGCATAGGTGCTGGCGCCGGCGCGCACGTAGTCTTCGGTCAGCAGGCCGGCGTGGAAGGTCGTGAAGTCGGTGCGCCCGGCATCCCACCACAGGTGACTCCACAGGTGCAGGCTGAAGACGTCGCGCAGGTCCGGGTCGCGCCGCTCGAACAGCGACTGGATCCCGGCCACGGTCCACGGGTGGCGGTAGAAGTAGTGGCGCGGCGCCACGTGCACCAGTTCGGGGTGCCGTTCCCACAAGCGCGTGGCCAGTTCGCAGGAATGGCTGGTCCACTTGCCGTCGAAGGCGCCGTAGGATTGCTCGAGCCAGCGCGTGACGAACAGCGAGCCGGGCGCGGCGGCGATCAGGGCATTGCACAGCGACGGGCGCAGCACGCCGCGCGGGTCCGCCAGCGCGCCTTCGTCGCCCAGCACGCAGCCGTAGTCGTACAGGTGGTCCGGCAGCGGCGCCACGAACAGCGTGTCGATGTCGGCATACACGCCGCCGTGCTCGAGCAGCACCTTGAGCCGGATGAAGTCGGCCTCGTGCGCGTAGCTCCAGCCGGCGGCGGCGATCAGTCGGCCCTCTCCGGAGCCCTGGTAGGCCGCCTGGGGCAGGGGCTCGCGCGCCACCTCGCGCAGCGTCAGGTACGGCTTGATGCGCTCCCACAGCGGGCCGTGGGGCTCGTTCGCGTAGTGGAAGAGAATCGCGTCGGGGCGGTTGACCTGGCGGCACGATTCGAGGCACAGGTAGTGCGCCAGGTGGAAGGGCTCGGTCTGTTCCTTGAGGCCGAACACGAAGTGGAAGATGCGGGGAACCATGCTGCTCATGCTCCGATGATGCGCCGGAACTGGCGCATGACAACGCCTTCGGCGTAGCGGTTGGCGATCGTCTCGCTGAGGCGCCGCGCGTGCGCGTCCGGGCGGCTGCGCTGTTCGAAGCGGGCGCGCATCCTGCGGCGTGCGTCGGCGACGTCGGCGACCGCCCACTGGTGGTCGCGGCCATAGGTGGTGCCGGGCCAGTCGATCGGTTCGAGCCTGTAGTCGATCAGGCCGGGATGGTCGCTGCCGAGGAAATCCAGGTGGCCGCTCCAGCCGGTCATCAACACCGGGCGGCCCAGGGCGGCGGCCTCGAACGCGCCCATGCCCCAGCCTTCGGCGCGCGCCAGCGAGACATACGTGTCGCCGATCTGGTGCAGGCAGTCGATCCAGGCGCCGCTGACGCCGTCGCCGGCCAGCACGGCGACCGTGGGCAGATGGGTGCGCCCCGCGCGCGCGGCGAACGCGCGCGTGGTCTCCTGCACCAGCTGCAGCGAGGTCTTGCCCTGTTCATCGGGCAGCGGGGCGTGGACCGGCTTGGCCGAGGTCTTGACGCACAGCGCGACCGGTTCGGCGGCGCCGAACTCGGCGAGGAAGGCTTCGACCAGGCGCGGCAAGTCCTTGCGCAGCATCCACGCGCCGATGGTGTAGAACACGAAGTGGTCCGGGCCGATGCCGAGCTGGCGCCGCAGGGTGTCGCGCTGGTCGGGCGCGACCTCGTCGTGCGCATGGCGCCGGATGTGCGGCACCACGTGCACCGGCGCCGAGACGCCGCCGGCGCGGAACACGTCGGCATTGAAGCGCGACGGCACCATCACGGCATCGAAGCGGTTCAGGATCGCCGGCCAGTGCGCCGGAATCTTGTCCGACTCCCAGGCGCAGTAGGCCACGTTGACCTTGCCTTCTTCGATGCAGCTGGGCAGGTAGTCGGGGATCATGTGCGATACGACGATGCGGTAATCCCTGGGCGCGGCGGTGAGCGCGAGGATGGCCGGCAGGTCGCGCAGCGCCGGATCGCCCGCGCTGGCGCGCACGGATTCGAGCAGCTGCGGCGCCATGTCCGGGCGCCAGAACTGCAGGCCATGCGCGCCCCAGAACACCGGCTGCCAATATACCTCCAGGCCGAGGTTGAGGAGCCCGCGCAGGTAGGACAGGCCGGACAGGCCGTAGCCGGTGGTGTCGCCGTATGAAATGTACTTGATCATGATGGTGTGTCGTCCGGCAGGCGTTCGATCCGCAGGCCGCGGATACGCAATTGCAACGGCCGCGCCTCGCCCTCCGCGAGTATACCGACGATGACGTCGTTGCGGGTGCCCGGCATGTCGAGCGTCAGCGCCAACGCGGCCGGCCCGGCGCCGTCCTGCCGGAGGACCGTGCGCGCCAGCACCTGGCCAGTGCCGTTGGCGGCCGCGAACAGGGTCAGGACAGCGCCCGGCGGGGCCTGCGCCAGGTCGAGCAGCACGCGGTAGGCCCCCGCGGCGAAGGGAAAGGGCATCAGGCACAAGGCCACCTCCTGCGCGGCGCCGGCGGTCGCGTCGCCGCGGTAGACCAGCTCGCCGCGTTCGAGGCTGCAGACGCTGCGCCCGTGCCGCTGCAGGGCGTCGGCGCCGAGCGTGACCGGAAAGTCGCCGGCATAGCTCAACCCCGCATGGTAGAACTCGTTGTAGTTGTTGACGCCGTCCTGCAGGCCGAGTTCGCGCAACCCGGCCATGCTCTTGGTACGATAGGCCACCAGGCGGCCATCGGTGGCGTCGACGAAGACCAGGGCTTCGGCCGTATTCCGGCCGGACACGTTGGCGACCTCGCCCAGGTGAATCTGGTCCGGTTCGCAATGCAGGGCGAGCGCCTTGCCGAACAGGACAGGCCCGGTCGGGCACAGCGGGGACGCGCCGCGGTAGCGCGTGCGGCAATGCGCGACGATCATGCGGATCGCGGCCTCGAGCGCGGGAAAGCGGGCCGGGGTGCTGATGATGGTATTGCTGACGATCCAGGGCGCGACCGTGGCGCGGTCGCGAAACACCGCAATCTTGCCGGGATGAACGGGCCAGCCCGCGTGAAAGAACACCGACAAATCGGCATACACGCCGCCGAATTCATGCAGCAGGCACAGGCGCGCCAGATCCGCGCGATAGGCATAGGGCAGCAGTTGCTCGTAAGCCCACACGACATCGGGCTCCGTGTTTTCGCGAAGAAATGCGCGAATGCCGCGCTGGTCGAACAGGCGATGCGTGGCGTCCGGGTGATGGGCCTTGAAAGACGCGATATTCCGCGCGATCGCCGGCGGCAAGGCGGCGCTATCGGCGGCTGCCTGGTCGTTGATGAGGATACTGAAGGCATTCATGGTCCGTACATGGTACCGGACCCGGCGATTCCATGCGCCCGTCGCCGATCGCCAAACCGTGCCGCGGGGGGAGCAACGGTAACGAGACCTTCTTCGCGGCGTCCCGGGCCATGGCCGCGGTGCGCGATTTCACGCAGCGCCTGGCGTCGTCAGGCGCCGCTCATCGCCGGCCCGCCTTGGCGGGTCCATCGTTGCGGCGGGTATCGACGGCGATCCAGTTCGTTTCCCAGCGCTGACCACCATCGGCGGAATAAGCCTGCTCGAAGCGCCACCTGGCGGCATCGATCGGCACGATCAGGAACCGGACCAGGACCGCGCGCCCGTTCAACGTGTCCCGGCCGTAGAAGCTGCCCTGTCCGTCCTTGAAGGCGCCGTGCATCGGGTCGGTCATCAAGCCATTGGCCAGGTTCGCGAAATGCAGGGTCCACTGGCCACTCGCCGGCTGGTACAGGCGCAGCGACACGCCCGCGATGCGGCCGGCACTGCCGCGCACATCGAGCTCGACGAGGTTGGCACGCGCGCCTATGACCGGTTTCACGACCGACGTGCCCGTGTACTCGACCCAGTCGGTCTTGCCGCTGAGCGGTTCACGCAGGCGTTTCAGGTGCGTATCCCAGTTACCGATTTCCCAATCGAAATCGTGTTGGCCGTCGCGCGGCACCGCGGACGGGCTGGCGGCCGGAACGTCCGGTCCGGCCGCATTCGCCTGGACGACCGCCAGCAAGGCAGACAGCACGACGGCAACGACGAGTGGCTTCATGGCAGGGCTCCGATCGACATGCGTGGTTGCCCAGTGTACGTGGCTTGTTGCTGTTCCGGCAACCGCGGATTCGCGGCGGGCCGTACGCACGGCGCCCGGTATGAATTTTTTCGTCGTATCTATGCCATTTCGGGCATGCCTCGCGCGCAAGGGCACCCGTCCGGACGGTGTTTTCAGGGCCCGCTCGTGCTTCCACGCCCGTGGATTCGGGCGCGGCCGCCCGGTCGGGACTGCCGCATCCGGCAACGCGAGGTAACGATAACAAATCCGCGCCCTTTTTATTGTCTTCGTGATACGATCCGCCCGCTATCGATAACACAACAGGCGGAGGAGGCGTGTCGCCGATGGCATGACAACGATCTGGTTAGCAAACAAATAAGGACAATCATGTATAACCATTCGCATCCGAGGTGGAGGGCGTTGCGCAGCAACGCGGGAGCAAACATCGTGGCGCTGGCATTGGCGGGGGCGGGGGCGCTGCCGGGCGGCGCGTACGCCGTGCCGTTCGTGGCCACGCCGATGGCGCAGCCGGTGGTCAGCAGCGCCGGCTTCCGGCATCCGGACCTGGGCTTCACGCCCGAGCAGCTGGAGTATGTGCGCCAGCAGATCCGTGCCGACGTCGAGCCGTACAAGACGTACTACAACATCCTGGCCACCGTGTGCTGCAACTACGCGAACATCAACCTGCAGCCCACGAACCGCGACGCCACGAAGATCGACACGCCGAACACCCCCAACTACAACGGGTCGACGGCGCAGACGCGCATGATCAACGATTCGCAGGGCGCGCTGACGCAGGCGCTCCTGTACTACGTCACGGGCCGCAACGAGTACCGCCGCAACGCGATGCGCATCCTGCGCACGTGGAGCAACATGAATCCGAACGGCTACGCCTATTTCCCGGATGCGCACATCCACAACGGCGTGCCGCTGTCGCGCATGCTGATGGCCGCCGAGATCATGCGCTACACGCCGGCCGATCCGACCTACACCGATTATCCGCTCGCGTGGACGGACACCGACACGCAGAAGCTCAAGGACAACCTGGTCGATCCGATGGAGCGTACCTTCTTCTCCAGTAACGAGCGGTTCCGCAACCAGCAGCAGTATTCGCTCGTGGGCCGGATCGCCGGCGCGATCTTCACGGACAACCGCGCCCGCTACGACGAAAGCGTCGAGTGGCTGACGGTGAACGCGACGTCGACGCGCCAGGACATCAACGGCGCGATCATGTCGGCGATCGCCCGGATCGACGCCGACAATCCGCTCAACAAGACCGGCAAGACCTTCTACGAAGTCGAGGAAATGTCGCGCGACGGCGCGCACGCCGGCGACAACGTCGACATCCTGGGCGGCCTGCTGCGCCTCGTCACGGCGCAGGGCACGAAGGTCGATCCGTTCACGGGCAAACCGTCCGGCAGCGGCGACGCGGTGAGCGTCTACCGCTTCGGCGACGACCGCCTGCTGCGCGGCGCGAACTCGTATGCCGAGTACATGCTCGGCTACGACACGCCGTGGGCCGACACGACGGGCGGCACGTCCGGCATCTCGACGGCGTACCGCGGCCGCCTGTACGAGGTGGACGCGATCGCCGAGATCTACAACACCTACAAATACGTCGAGGGCGTCGACGTCGACGCGGAAGCGCCTTACCTCGCCACGGCGGCGCGCCACGCCAACGGTCCCGCCATCCCGTGGGGGCCGGCGACGCCCAACAACAAGGACATGGGCCCGACCGCCATCCTGACCCTGCCGCAGGCGTTGACCGGCGTGCCCCTGCCGCCGAGCACCGCGGGCATCCTGGAAACGGAGCGCAAATCGATCTTCCTCGACGGCGACTGGACCATGCAGACGGAGGGCGAGCGCACGTTCGGCCACGGCGCCGTCACGCCGGCCGGCGCGACGATCGTGTTCCACGACGTGCAGTACGCGGACCGCTCGAAGTACGCGCCGGTCGGCATCATGGTGCGTACGAGCGCGCCGGTGACGCTGTCCGCCGGCGCCGCGCGCGACGCCAGCCCGTGGTCGCAGATGACCGTGCCGGACACGCACGGCCAGTGGCGCTACATCGTGCCCGACACGTCGGCGGCCGCCATCGGCAACCGCTGGCTCGGCGACAACATCATGTACTTCACGTTTTCCGGCCCCGAGGGCGCGACGGTGGACGTCGACTACGTGAACATGGCCGCACCGGCCCAGCTCACGCCGCCGCGCTTCGCCATGCCCGCGTTCCCGGTGACGGAAATCGTCGTGCAGGGCATCCCTTACCACGCGGCCTATACCGCGACGGACGCGAACACGGCCGACAGCGTGACGTACGAGGCCGTCAAGGTGCCGGCCGGCGCGCTGGTGAATACGTCCAGCGGTGCGTTCGACTGGACGCCGGGACCGGACCAGGTCGGGGTGCACGACGTCGTCGTCGCCGCCACGGACGGCGTGGCCGTCAGTTCGATGACGGCGCGCCTGAACGTGCAGCCGGACCGCGCGTCGGCATTCCAGGCCGCGCTCGACGGCTACGATCCGTCGGCCGCCTATACGACGCCGTCGCTGGCCACGTTCAAGGCCGAGCTGGCGCCGCTGCAGGCGTCGATGGCGACGGTGTCCGACGCCGATTTCGCCGGCTTGCTGAAGTCCGTGCAGGCCGCGGTGCGCAAGCTGGAGCTGGTCAATCCGCGCGTGGCCTCCGACGGAAGCCTGGACTGGAGCCGGAACATGGTGACGACCATCGGCTTCGGCGCGGATCGTCCGGCCTTGCTCGTCGACGGCAACTACAACAGTTATTCCGGCGACCTGCGCGCCCCGATCTACATGGATTTCGGCGAAAACTACCGGGTGGCCGTCGGCGGCTTCGGCATCCAGGCTCGCTACATGTTCGCCAACCGCTCGCAGGGCGCGAACGTGTACGGGTCGAACGACAACGTGAACTGGACGCTGCTCACGAGCCGCGAGACGACCGACACCAGCGGCCATAACTTCGAGATGGAAGTCATCCCCGTGCTGCCCGGCCTGGAGAACCAGCGCTACCGCTACTTCATGGTACGCGTCGACCATCCGGGGCCGCCCACCGATCCGGCGTATCCCGGCATTTCGTCGTACGGCGAGTTCCGTTTCTACGGCACGCGCTACGACCTGCAGGCGCCCGTGGACGTGACGGGCAGCGTGCGGATCGCGCGCTCGGGCCTCGCCATGAACCGCTTCACGCTCAAGTACACGGGCACGGTGGCCATCACGAACACGAGCGCCGCCGCGCTCGCGGGCCCGCTGCAGTTCCGGCTGGCCGGCCTGACCGGCGGCGTCACGCTCGACAACGCGACGGGCGTGAAGGATGGCGTGCCCTACGTCACGCTGGGCCAGGCCGAACTGGCGCCGGGCCAGACGGTGACCCTGACGACCACGTTCTCGAATCCCGCGAAGGCCGTGATCGCGTACACGCCACAACTCATCAACGTCAAATACTAGGAGACTCCTCATGCAGACCCTGAAACACCATGCGGCACGCCTGCTGGCCGCCACTTGCCTGTGCCTGTGCGCCGGTGCCGCGCTGGCCGTGCCGTCGGCGCCGTTCCATCACGTCGACATCGACACGTCCGCGCTGGGCACCGGCACGGCCTACCTCGGGATCGACTTCCTCAGCGTCGGCGGCGCCACGCCGGCCAGCGCGACCGTCGGCAACCTGGCCGGCGCATTGCTCGGCATCCCCGTGGCGACGGGGTCCGTTGCGGCCGATCCGGCGGGTGTGCTGACGTTCACGAGCGATGCCGGGGGCGGCGACTGGTTCCAGGCGATCCAGCTGGGCGGGCATTTCGGCTTCGACGTCAGCTTCGCGACCGGCGCCGGCAGCGACGGCAGCACGTTCAGCTGGTCGCTGTTCGACGATACGCACTACCTCGGCGTCGACGGCAACCTGGGCAGCATCGACCTGCATCCGGAGGCGCCGGCCGATGCGCGCCTGACCATCGCGCCGGACAATGCGTTCAGCACCGTGCGCGCGGTGCCGGAGCCGTCCACGCTGCTGCTGGTGGCGCTGTCCGGCTGCGGCCTGGTCGCGGCGCGGCGCCGGCGCGCGGGCTGAGCGGCGCCGGCACCCGGGCCCGGTCCATGTGCCGGGCCTGAGGTTGCCACGAGGCGGCGCGCCGCCGTACATTGTCGGTGACGGCGCGCCGGCCTCCCGCCGGCGGCCGCCCGGAGGCAACCACCATGCGCCTGCGCGACGTGTTGCGGCGTGCGCTCACCATCCGGCAATGGCTGGCGCTGCTGCTGGCGGCGTTCATCGTGCCGGCCGCGCTGGCCGTGGTGACGCTGTCCGTGCACGCCTACCAGCGCGAGCGTGCCGGCATCGAGCGCGCCTACCTCGACGTGGCGCGCGCGCTGATGCAGGCCATCGACCGCGAACTGGCCAGCGCCCAGGCCGCGATGAAGGCGTTGGCCACGTCGCCCAATCTCGACCGCCCCGACCTGCGCGCGTTCTACGGCCAGGCCACCGACGTGCTGCATTCGCGGCCGGGGAATGTCCTGCTGCTGCTGGACGATAACCTGCGCCAGGTCGTGAACACGCACATGCCGTTCGGCGCGGTACTGCCCATGCACGGCAATCCCGTCGAGTTGCGGCGGGTCATCGACAGCGGCAGGCCCGCCGTGTCCGACCTGTACGTGGGGCCGACCGTGCGGCGCCAGCTGACGAGCGTCGACGTCCCCGTCCGCCGCCGGGGACGCGTGCGCTACGTGCTGTCGATGCAGTATTTCGGCGAGCGCCTCGGCGAAATCCTCGCGCGCCAGCAGATCCCGGCCCACGCGACCGCGACGATCTACGACAGCGTCGGCCGCATCATCTGGAGCAACCGGGGCTCCCCGGGCGACGTCGGCGACCACGCGCAAGCCGCGCTCGCGGCCGCCCTCGCGCACGCGCCGGAAGGCATCGTCGACGACGGCGGCGCGGACGGGCCGGGCCACGTGACGGTTTTCAGCCGCTCGGCCCTTTCGAACTGGGCGGTGGCGATCGCGCTGCGGCGCAGCGACCTGAACGAGATCCTGTGGAATTCGCTGGTGTCGATCACGCTCGGCGCCCTGGCTCTGTTCGCGCTGGGGCTCGGACTCGTGGGGATGGTGGGTGCGCGCATTGAGCGCTCGGTGCGCGCGCTCGCCGACGCGGCCATCGCCCTCGGTTACGGCGAGACGGTGGTGGCGCCGGTGTCGCCGCTGCGCGAGGCGCGCGAAGTCGGCCAGGCCCTGGAGCAGGCCGCGGCGCTGCTGCGCGAACGGACGGCGCAGCGCGACGACGCCGAGCGCGCCGAGCGCAGCCTGCGCGAAGCCAACCGCGCGATCGAACGCAGCGAAGCGTTCCTGCGCGGGATCTTCGAGGAGACCCCGGACGGTGTGCTCCTGCTCGACGCGGATTGCCGGGTCACGCGGGCCAACGGCCAGGCGGAGCAACTGTTCGCCTATGCCCAGGGCGCGCTCGTCGGCGTGGCGGTCGACGCCCTGCTCACCGCGAGCGGTCCCGCGGCCGGATCGGTGTGCGAGCGCGTGCGCGCGGCGTCGCTGCAGCGCAGCCTCGACGGGACCATGCAGCTGCACGGCCGCAGGCGCGACGGCAGTGCGTTCCCGGCCGATGCGATGGCCAGCCCGCTGCGCGAGCGCGCGCTCGTGATCCTCACCGTGCGCGACATGACGGAGAGCTGGGCGCAGGAAGAAGCGCTGCGCCGCGCGCTCGAGGACAAGAACACGCTGCTGAAGGAGCTGTACCACCGCGTGAAGAACAACCTGCAGCTGATCATCAGCCTGTTCAACCTGCAGGTGCGTTCCGTGACCGAGGAGCAGGCGCGCCAGGCCTTGCTCGACGCGGCCAGCCGCGTGCGCGCGATGGCGCTCGTGCATGAACGGCTGTACCAGTCCGGCACGCTGTCGTCGATCCGGCTGGACGGTTACGTGACCGAGCTGTGCGAACAGGTGGCCGGCGCCGCGTCCGCCCACCAGCGCGGCATCGCCGTCGACGTCGAGGCGGCGCCGCTGGAGGTCGGGCTGGACGTGGCCGTGCCGCTGGGCCTGCTGCTCAACGAGCTCGTCACGAACAGCCTCAAGCACGGCTTTCCCGGCGACCGCCGCGGACGTGTCCTCGTGCGCCTGGAACGCCTGGAGGACGACGGCGTGCGGCTGACCATCAGCGATGACGGCGTGGGCCTGCCGCCAGGCATGGACCGAACTTCGCAACGATCCCTCGGTCTAAAACTTGTTTCGGCCTTGACCGACCAGTTGCGCGCCCGGTTCACGCTCGACAACCACGACGGCGCGGTGGCGACGCTGGCATTCCGCGTGGCCGCAGCGGGTGCGGCGCCTGGACCGGCACGGGAATGACATGACGACCATGACCGAACCAGCGGCAGCCGCGCCCCGCGTCCCGCCCACCCTGCTCGTCGTCGAGGACGAATCCGTCGTCGCGATGGACCTCGACGGGCAGCTGCACGACATGGGATACCGGGTCTGCGGCTGCGTCGACAACGGACGCGCCGCGATCGAGCGGGCACGTTCCGACCGTCCCGACCTGATCCTGATGGACATCGTGCTCAAGGGCGAGATCGACGGCGTCGCGGCCGCGGCCCAGATCGCCCGCGAGCTGCATATCCCGGTCCTGTTCCTCACCGCCTACAGCGACGACCAGACGGTGGAGCGCGCCGCGGGCGCATGGCCCTATGGCTACCTGACCAAGCCGTTCCAGAACCGCGAACTGCGCGCCGGCATCGAGGTGGCGCTGCGCAAGGCGGACGTCGAGCGCAAGCTGCGCGAGTCGGAACGCTGGCTCGCGGCCGTGCTGCGCGGCGTCGGCGACGCCGTCATCGCCACGGACGCGGTCGGGCGCGTCGGCCTCGCGAACCCCGCGGCCGAACGGCTGCTCGGCCTGGACGGGCTGGAGGGGCGGTTGGCGGCCGAGGTCGTGCGCCTGCGCGATCCCGTCGGCGGCGCCGTCCTGGCGCTGGTGCCGGACACCTTGCACGCGACGCGCCAGTGCGCGCCCGCCTGCCGTGCCGCGCTGCTCGACGGCCACGACGGCGCGGCCATCCCCGTCGACTATACGATCGGCACCATCAGCGACGACGCCGGGCGCCTCGGCGGCCTCGCGATCGTCCTGCACGACGTGCGCGAACGCGTGGCCGCGCAGGAGCGCCTGGCGCGCAGCGAGCACCGCTTTCGCGGCGCGTTCGACAACGCCCCGCTCGGCCTGGCGCTCATCGACGACGGCAACCGTTTCGTGCGCGTCAATCGGGCACTGTGCCGCCTGCTCGGCGTCGACGCGGGACGCCTCGTGGGCGCCGACCAGGCCGCGTTCGGCGACGCGTCCGACAACGCCATCGAGAAGGAATTCCTGCGCGACCTGGTGCAGGGGCGCAGCGAGGCCGTGCAGTACGAACGGCGCTACCATGGGCGCGACGGCCAGGTGATCTGGGCGCTCGTATCCGCCTCGCTGCTGCCGGCCAATGCCGACCCGGAGCAGTTTCTCGTACAAATCAACGACGTCACGGAACGCAAGCGCGCCGAGCATGCGCTCGAACACCTGGCGCATCACGATGCGCTGACCGGCGTCGCCAACCGGACCTTGCTGAACGAGGAAGTCGAACACGAGATCGCCGTCGCGCGCCGCCAGAAGTCGCGGCTGGCCGTCGTGTTCCTCGACCTCGATTACTTCAAGCACGTCAACGACAGCCTCGGGCATGAAGCGGGCGACATGGTTCTCAAGGAAATCTCAGCGCGCTTGACGCGCACCGTGCGGACGATCGACATCGTCGGCCGCATGGGCGGCGACGAGTTCGTCGTCGTGCTGTGCGGCGTGACGGACACCCGCGGCGTGCTGGCCCTCACGGACAAATTGCGGACGGAATGCGCAAAGCCGATGACGGTAGGCGCGCATGAGGTCAGGCTCGCCGTCAGCATGGGCGTGAGCCTGTTCCCGGACGACGCCCAGGATTTCCGCACGCTGCTGCGCTTTGCCGACAGCGCGCTGTACCAGGCAAAAGGTGAGGGGCGCAACAATGTGCAGTTCTACCGTCCCGAACTGACCGCGCAGATGGAGATGCGCACGCGCCTCGGCGCCGGGCTCCGCGTGGCCCTGGAGCGCAACGAGCTGGAGATGCATTACCAGCCCATCGTCGCGCTCGACGACGACCTGCCGGCCGCCGCGGAAGCGCTGATCCGCTGGCGCCATCCGGAACTCGGCCTGCTGCTGCCGGGCGTGTTCCTGCCTGTGCTGGAGGAATCGTCGATGGGAGAAGCGATCGGTGCCTGGGCGATGCTCGAGGCCTGCCGCCAGGCCGCCCGCTGGAATGCCGGCAACGCCCGTCCGCTGCGCATGGGCGTGAACGTGACGGCGGCGCAGTTCAAGTCGGGCGCCATCGTGGGCACGGTCGAGAACGCGCTGCGCGAGACCGGCCTGGCCAGCGACCGCCTGTGCATCGAGATCACCGAACACAGCCAGCTGACCGACGACGCGCACACCCGGGCCATGCTCGCCGCCCTCAAGAGCCTGGGCGTGCTGGTCGCGATCGACGATTTCGGCACCGGCTATTCCTCGCTCGGCTACATCAGCCGCCTGCGCCCGGACGAGCTCAAGATCGACAAGTCGCTCGTGACGGACGTCGACAGCGACCCGGAGCGCGCCGGCCTCGTCACGGCCGCGCTGGCCATGGCCCGCAGCCTGAACCTGGAAGTGGTGTCCGAGGGTGTCGAGACGGAGGCGGAACTGGCTTTCCTGCGCGCCCACGGCTGCGATATGGTGCAGGGCTTCCTGTACGCCCGGCCGGCGACGGCGGCGGAATTCGAGCACTGGATGGCACGCGGCGCGCCGCCCGGCGGGATGCACGCCGGCGCGTGACGGGGCCCGCCGTCGCCGCGGCTAGCGTCCGCCGGTCTTGCCGCCGCTCCCTGCCGGCGCCGACGGACTGCCGAGCACCTTGCGCAGCGCGTCGGCCTGGGCGTTGATCTCGGTGCTGTCGATGGCCTGCAGCGCCGTCGTCGGCTTGCCGTAATACGCTTCGGTCAGGCGCCGGTTGTAGCGCACGTCGTTGATGCCGACCGTGACCGCATTGCCGAACAGGCCCTTGCTGCCGGACCACACGACGACGTCGCCCGCCGTCGAGCCCTGGGCCATGCGGGCGAAGTTGACGACGGTGAGGCCGGCATCGGCGCTGAGCGAGAAATTGTTGCGGTTGCGGAAGCTGTCCACCGCTTTCTGGTTCAGCAGGAGCAGGGCGATGGGCCCGCCCTCCGCGCCGGCCTGCAGTCCGATGCTGAGGCCGCCGATGTCGAAGAACGCCGGGTTGCCCCAGGTGCCGTCCGCGCGCCTGACCATCAGCACGCCGGCGCCGCCCGCGCCGCCGACGCCGAGCGCGGCGCGGCCGTAGGTCGGGACGATGAAGACGCCGCGTGCGCGGTCCAGCAACCCGGCCATGCCGGCCTCGTTGTCCATCGTGTGCACGACGCCCACGGCATCGCTGACGTGCTTGACGGCCGTCTGCTGGCGGCGCGTGGCGGTGTCGCTGTCCGCACCGCGGGCCGCCCGGCCGGATGCCGCGGTGGCGGCCGGCAGGGCGCAGGCCAGCATGAGCAGGGCGGCGATGCCGACCAGGGCATGCCGGAGGGCGGACCGGCGCCGGTCCGTAAGCGGCGTCGGGGGTGTTGCGCGTGGCATCGTGTGCGTCATGGCGATCTCCTCGGTTCGGCCGGCCGCGGCCGGCGGTGTGCGGCGACGGGCCGGCGATTCAGGTGGAGCATATGGGGGGACCCGCATGCGCGTTTGACATGTATCAGTCGTGCGCCGGTGGCGTCCGGCCCCGTCCGCGCGCCGTATCATGGGGTCCGGCCGCAAGGAGCGTCGTCGATGGTCTATCGGTTTCTCGCCGCCCTGGTGCTGGTGCTGCACCTCGGCTTCATCCTGTTCGTCGTCGCCGGTGCGGCCCTCGTGCTGCGCCGGCGACGGCTGTGGCCGCTCCACCTGGCCGCCGTCGCGTGGGGTATCGCGATCGAGGTCACGGGCGCGGCCTGTCCGCTCACCGCGCTCGAAATCCGGCTGCGGCTGCTCGCGGGGGCGGCGGGCTATGCCGGCGGCTTCGTCGACCATTATCTGGTCGGGCTGATCTACCCGGCGGGCCTCACGCGTGGCATGCAGTGGCTGCTGGCGGCGGCCGTGCTGGCGCTGAACGCGGTGTTCTATGTGCGCATCTTGCGCGGCGCGCGCGCCGGCGGGCATTGACGCAGGTCTGGCGGACGCACGGAACCGCCGGCGTGCCGTCCGATCCAATCACACGACGGCCGCGTTGCCGGCCCGGGAGAAAGCGCATGGAAAGCATAATCGTTCGTCCATGGGTGGCGCGCTCGTGGTGGGTGCCGGCCGTGCGCGCCAGGCCGGCGGGCACGCGCGGGACCTGATAGCATGAGGCCGTATCGTTCCACGATGGGAGACGCGCATGCCGATCAACATGAAGATGCCTGGCCCCGACCACCCGATCACGATCGGTCCCGCGAGCGGCCGTGTGACCGTCCGCGCGGGCGGTGCCGTGATCGCCAGCAGCGACCGCGCGCTTGCGTTGCGCGAGGCGAACTATCCACCCGTGCTGTACATCCCGCGCGAGGATGTCGCGATGGACCGCTTGCGGCGCACCGATCAGTACACCCATTGTCCGTACAAGGGAGATTGCGCCTATTTCTCGGTCGCGGCGGCCGGGCCGCAGGGCGAAAACGCGGCGTGGAGCTACGAGTCGCCGTATCCCGCCGTCGCCGCGATCCGCGGACACCTGGCGTTCTATCCCGACCGCGTCGACGCGATCGAGACCAGCTGAGCCTGTTACCGTGGCACGATGAGCGGCACGGCGTCCAGAAGCTGGACGGGCGGGGGACCTAGACCGCGGCGCGGTTGAGCCGGTGCACGCCGCCGGCGTCGGCGCGGCCCGGGCGCGGGGCCTGCGGCGTCAGGTGCAGGGTGGTGCGGGCCAGCGCGTCCATGCGCACGCCGAGGGGACGCCGGGCCGGACCGGGTTCCAGGCGGGTGGCGAACATCCACAGCACGGGATAGTCCAGTGTCGCCGGCACGGCCACGTTCAGGATCATGGCCAGTTGCCAGTCGGCACACTGGAGATCGTCGATGCAGATGAGCAGTGGCTGCTTGCCGCCGTTGTGCTGCACCCTGTGCTGGAGCAGGGCGCACAGGGCGGCCGTCTGCAGCAGCTGGGTCGCCGGCAGCGGCCAGTCCGGCACCGTGTCGATCAGGCTGACGCAGGCGTCGACGTGCGCCGCAGGCAGGGCCAGGGCGGCGCAGCGTGCGCGCACGAGGTCGGCCAGCTGCGCGTCGTCGGCCGCGGCGTCGGGCGCGAGGCCGAGCAGGGCGAGCATCAGGCGCGCGGCGGTGTGGGCGACGGGCTGGCCGGCCGTGCCGCCGTCGAGCACGACGCAGGCATAGCCGCGCGCGCGGGCATCGCTGGCGCCGAACGCGAGCAGTCGCGACTTGCCGGCGCCTTCCGCGCCCTGGATGTCGATGATCCGGCCGCGGCCCGCCACGTGGACGGCGTCGATGACGGCGCGGCACTGCAGGCGTTCGACGTCGGACGGGTCCGGTGCCGGACGCGACGGCGGCGTGTGGTGCTGTGGTTCGGCGTCGATCAACGACTCGACGCCGATGCCGTAGAACGCGGCCAGGTGGCGCACGGTGCGGTAGGGGACTGGCTTGCCGGATTCCGCCCGGTTGAGGGCGGCGCGGGTGAGGCATTGGCGCCGTTCCTGGAACTGTTCGGACAACGCCTCGCGTCCGCCGCGGCGCTGGCGCAGGGCTTTCAGGTTGTGCACGTCGAGCATGACGCGGGCGTCAAGGGGCAGGATGGGCGAGGAAGCGAAGTTGAGTGTCATGGCACGTTCAGGAAAATGGCGCCGCCCCGATGGCGGCACTACCACTATTGCAAGCGCCGTGCCATGCTGATAACCAGGCTTATGAGGGGTGTGCGACCCGGTTTACGGCCCTTCCGGTGTTTCTGAGTGTAAAATTGCCATGTGTTTTTACATGTAAAAGTGCATCCTGACGTGCCGCGCATGAGCGATTCCACCGAATACACCCAGACATTGCAGTTGTCCGCCCAAGGCATCCCGGCGCGGCCGCTGCTCGCGCTGACGATCCTCTGGCACCCGGACGCGGCGCGCATCGGCGAGCAGTTCGTCGGCGATCCGGCCGCGCTGGACGTGAACCGCTACGGGCCGCTGTTCTATCGGCCGGGCCAGGCCGGCCTGCCGCTCGGCCACGGCACGATCTCGCGCGACCCGGTGCGGATCGTGCGCGACGGCGAGGGCGTCACGCTGCACCTGCCCGCCACCCGCATGCCGGTCGAACTGAACGGACGGGCCACGACGGGCCAGGTGCGGTTCGACGCGTCCGAGGTCGCGCGCGGCCAGGTCTTGATGCTGGGCCGCGCCGTCGTGCTGTGCCTGCACTGGATGCATTGCCTGCCCAAGCACAATCCCGTGCCCGGCCTCGTCGGCGTGGGAGCGGCGGCCATCGGGCTGCGCGACCAGATCCGGATGGTGGCGCCGACCGACATCCCCGTGCTGCTGCTGGGCGAGACGGGCACCGGCAAGGAAATCGCGGCGCGCGCCATCCACGCGCTCGGCCAGCGCGCCCAGACGCGGCTGGTGGCCGTGAACATGGCGGCATTGAACGAATCGCTGGCGGCCGCCGAACTGTTCGGCGCGGCGCGCGGCGCGTACACGGGCGCGCAGGAGCGCCGCGGCCTGTTCGCCGAGGCCGACGGCGCCACGCTGTTCCTCGACGAGATAGGCAACGCACCGCCCAGCGTCCAGCCGATGCTGCTGCGCGTGCTGGAAGGCGGCGATTATCGCCCGCTGGGCGCGAGCCACGACCGCAAGACGAGCGCGCGTCTGATCGCGGCGACCGACCAGGACCTGGACACGGCCGTGTTCAACCAGGCCCTGCTGCGCCGCCTGGAGGGATTCGCGATCCAGCTGCCGCCGCTGCGCGAGCGGCGCGAAGACATTGGCGTGCTGATCGTGCACCTGTTGCAGGCGCATGGCGCCCAGCCGGCGCTGCCGGTGGAACTGGTGGTGGAGATCGCGTGCTACGACTGGCCGGGCAACATCCGCCAGTTGGGACACACGCTGCGGCGCGCGGCACTGCTGGTGCAGCATGGCGGCGCGCCGCAGCTCGAACAACTGGTGCGCCTGACGCCGGCGCCGTCCGGCAGCGCGGCGCGCCTGATGCCAGCCGTGGAGGCCGCGCCGGCGCCGGCGCCGGCGCCCGCCGCGGTTGCGGCCGAACCGCCGCGCCGCAAGCCATCCGAGCTGACCGACGCCGACGTGCTCGAGGCGATGGCCGGCAACGACTGGAACATCCAGGCCGCGTCGCGCGCCCTCGGCATCTCGCGGCCGACGATGTACAAGCTGCTCGACGCCCACGCGGAGATCCGCTGGGCCGAACGGATTCCGGCCGATGAGATCGAGCGGACACTGGCAGCGTGCGACGGCGACGTGGCGCGCTGCGCGGTGGTGCTCAAGACGCCGACGGAGTCGTTGCGGCGGGAGGTGAGAAGGTTGCGCGAGAGTGTTTGATCAGCAGTGCGACCCGACGATCACCTCGGGATCTGGCAGGTAGTAAAACGCTGTCGTGCCGTCGTCATTATGAGCAGAGAAGGAAACGGTGAAGCCCCAGGCACCGTCTCCGGGTTTGATGTTTAACGTGGAGTTTGCCTTCAGATTGATGCGGTTTCCTTCTGCAAATGGGGAAGAGCCGCGGCAGCCGCTTTCCATTTGTCCACTGATCAGTACGCACTCTGCAATATCACCTGGGCCTTCAAATTGGAAAGCGACTTTGTCTCCTGGTTGCGCTGGGAACGAATCGCCGTCTTGGCACGATACGCCGTTCAAGCTCCAGGTCGCGAGGGTCTGGCCCTGAACGTAGGTCACGGTGAGTTGATGAGTTTGAGGCATGATCTTCCTTTCGGTTGGACAGCGGATAAATGGGATGAGCTGGCGTTAATCAGAGCGGTAGCCCGGGTCGCGACGCAGAGCAACCAGGTCAGGCTCTGCTTCTATGTATTTGCTCGGGTACCCCAGCCGGAGTGCTTTTGTAATCGCCGCCAGCGCGAGAGAGCGTTTGCCCAAAAGTTCATAGGAAAGACCCGCGCGAAATTGGATGTCGGGACTGTTGGGCGAAAGCGTGACGGCTCGGGCTGCGAGCTCGAGAGCGCGGTTCGTGTCACCGGCACGAGCCGAATACAAACCCATGCGCGACACGAGAAGGACATCGTTCGGGGCGCGTTCGAGACGAGGAGCAAGCAGCCGGCGCGCCTTGTCGTAGGCCTGTCGTGCTTCCGGTGCGCGGCCTGGGATCCAGAGTAACGTGTCGCCGAGGTTGGCCCAGTTGAGGTACAAGCTCGGGTCGCCGTGTTCGGGTGACACTGCGTTTTCAAAGGCATCGGCTGCGCCGACGTAGTCTCCGCGCAGGAACAGTACATTGCCAAGGTTGGTGTAGAGGGTTGCGTAAGAGCGTAGCTGGAGCCCTTGTTGCAGCACGCGCGCAGCCTCGTCCAGCCGATTCTCGCGCAACAACGTGGCGGCGAGGTTGGCATAGGCGACCACCGCATCAGGCTCCAGCACGATACTGCGCCGGAATAGCTGTTCGGCCGCCGCGTCATTGCCTTGGTCATACTCGACGCTTCCGAGCTCATCAATAAAAACACGCTCCCGAGGGAAGCGGTGGATCGCCCCGGCCAATGTGGCACGAGCGTCTTGAAAGCGACGCGCGTGCCGTAGTGTTTCCGCCTTGACATACCAGGCGAAGTGATTCGCCGGGTCGAGCCGGAGCGCGCTGTCGCAGGCCGCAATGGCGTCGTCGAACCGTCCTTGTCCCGCGCGCACCGCGGCAGTCGCCACGTGAGCCAGTGCGAGCTGATCGTCCAGTTTGGCGGCTTGCTGCGCGCTCGCATCCGCTTTCTGAATCCAGGTTTCGTCCTGACTGTCGCCTGCAAAGCGCAGGCTCTCCACCAGCGAAATCCCGGCCACTGCCGCTGCATTTTGCGGCGTCCGCGCGAGGATACGTTCAAAATGGCGCTGCGCGGTGTCAAGTGCGCCGGGCCGGTCGAAGAACCTGAGCGAGGCCAGGCCCTGGTCCATCTCGACGGCTTCGGAATAGGGTGTGATCGCCTCATGCATCGTCATCTGGAGCGCAGCCAGATGCGGCTCGCCCCGCCACCACGCGATCCCGCCGATTGCGACGGTGACCAACGCACCGGCGGCGAACTTCGCCACACGTGGACGCAGGCGTCGATGCATTGCAGGTGTCGGCGAGTGTGTGTTCGGGGACGCTTTGCCGCCCGTCAGCTCCGCCAGTCGCTGAACGACCTCGTCCATGCTCGCGATCCGCTGCTCCGCCTGCCGCGCCGTCATCGCGCGTATCAGCGCAATCAACGGCGTGTCGAGACTGTCCGGATAATCCCACCCGTCGGACGACGTCTGGACGAGCGCGGCCGCGAGCGCCAGCCCGTGCAAGGTCGCGAAAGGCCGCTTGCCGCACACGAGTTCGTACAGAATGACGCCGAGCGCATACACGTCCGCGCGCGGATCGGGCGTCGCGCCCTGCAGGCGTTCGGGGGCCATGTAGGCGATCGTGCCCTGGGGGTCGGTCTGGCCCGTGGATGCGGTCGCGCCCAGCGACACGGTTTCCGTCGCCAGCGCGTCGTGGCGCAGCGCGAGGCCGAAATCGAGGATGCGTACGCGGCCGTCGTCCTCGACCATGAGGTTGGACGGCTTGATGTCGCCGTGCACGAGCCCGGATGCGTGCGCGGCGCGCATCGCTTCCGCGACCTGGCCGACGTAGTCCAGTGCGGTCGACACCGGCGCCGTGCCGTCCTGCAGGATCTGTTTCAGCGTGCGGCCGTGCACCAGTTCCATGACGATGAACTGGCCGGTCGCGTCGTCTTCGACGGCGTGGACGTTGACGAACGCCGGATGCCGCAGCGATGCGGCGAGACGCGCCTCATGCACGAGGTCGGTGCCGACGGAGCCGCCGTGGCGGATCGTCTTGATCGCGACGCTGCGGTGCAGCCGGGTGTCCCAGGCTTCGTAGACCTCGCCGAATCCTCCCTCGCCGAGACGGGCGCGGAATTCATAATGCCCCGGCTGCCCGGGCCGGCGCTTCGGTTCGGATGTTCCGTCTGTTTGAGGAAGAATGCTTGCCGCCATGACCGGAAATATGTGATGTACGGCAACATTATAGCGATAAAGCAACTCCGCGGAAGGGATATCGTGACCCGTCCGATAATATTTGTTGTGTTTTGGTCGACGGCTGGAATTAACTTCGCGCCGCCCGCTCCGGCGCCACGAACGCCAGCGCCTCCTCGAACGAGCGCAACACGATATCGACGTGCTCCTCGACGGTCGGTTGCGGCACCGGCGACTGGTCGAACGGCAGCTTGACGGTGGCCAGCAGTGCATCCGGCAGGTGGGTGCGCAGTTCCGCCGCCGCGTTCAGCCAGTCGCCCAGCCGTTCTTCGACCGGGTAGGGAAGGATCACGGTGGAGATCAGCTCCGCCTTTTCCGGTCCCGGGCGGTCCGCCGAGCCCAGCAGGGTGCTGCGGGCGTCGATGTCCGCTTCGCGCAGGGCGGAAACGAGCAGCTCGCTCATCAGTTCGTCGCGTTCCACCGCGAGGGCGGCGCACAGCACCACCGAGTGGGCCGGAACGTCGAGCGAGCCCTGCCACCGGCCTTGCCGGGTCTCGCGCATCTGGCGCAGGTAGGCGCCCAGGTTGGCGTCGAGCAGCGAGACGTCGCGCCGGCGCCGCGTGCGCGCGGGCGTGCGGCCTTCCGGGTTCAGGGTCGCGGCCACGCGCCCCATCGCGGCGCGCATGGTTTCCATCTGGCCGGCGTCGATGCGGCCGGCGCGCATGTCGGCACCGGCCAGCGCGAGGCCGGGCAGCAGCACCTTGTCGCAATAGCGCGCGAAGCTGGCGCGGCGCAGGTAGGCGTGGGCGTCGCGCACGATGGTGTCGCTGTCGGCCGTCAGCAGGCGCTGGTACAGGCGCTGGGCGCCGGAGACGTTCGGCGCGTCGCCCAGCAGGATCGTCACCGGCTCCAGGCCGCGCACGTGGCGTCCGGCCACGACGAAGCACAGGGTCAGCGGCGTCGACAGCAGCAGGCCGACGGGACCCCACATCGCGCCCCAGAACACGGCCGAGATGATCACGGCGAGCGGCGACAGGCCCGAGCTGTGGCCGTAGACTTTCGGCTCGACGACGTTGGCCACGAACAGTTCGAGCGCGACGAACAGGGCGATGCACGACAGCGCCAGTTGCCAGCCGGGGTCGATGGCCGCGACGAAGACGGCGATGACGGCGCCCGCCGCCATCACGCCCAGGTAGGGCACGAAGCGCAGCATGCCGGACAGTGCGCCCCACAGGCCCGCGTGCGGCACGCCGGCCAGCCACAGCAGCACGCCGATCAGCGTGCCGAAGGTCAGGTTCACGGTGAACTGCGACAGGAAGAAGCGCGACACGCCCTGCGCCGCGTCGCCCAGCGTGCGGATCGTGCGGTTGATTTCGGTCTGGCCGGCGAGCCGGATCAGGCGGTCGCGCAGCGAGTCGTGTTCGAGCGAGATGAAGACGAGCAGCACGAGCACGAGGCCCGCCTCGCCCAGCGGGCCCCAGGCCATCGCGAACAGCCGGGCGAGCGAGTCGCGCGTGGTCAGGCGCGGCTGGCGGATTTCGACGGGCAGCGGCTGCGTCGGGCTGACCGTCACCGTGTTGATGCCGCGCCGGCCGCTGACGGTGCCCCGTTCCTGCGGTTGCACGGCGCTGATCTCGGCCTCGATGCGGGCGAACGGCCGCTCCGTCAGCTCGCGCACGGCCGCGACCTTGGTGCGGATCGCGGCACGGTATTTCGGCAGGTCGCCCGTGACGGCCACGAGCTGGAAGGCGAGCACGATGCCCAGGCCGACGACGCACGTGCCGATCATCAGCACGGACAGCATCGTTGCCGGCACCTGGCCCAGGCCGATGCGGCGCAGGGTGCGGATCAGCGGCGCGATGACGAGGCTCAGGATCACCGCCAGCGCCAGCGGTTCGAGGACGTCGCGCCCGAAATAGAGCAGGCCGAGCACGCAGCAGGCGGTGACGATCGCGCTGGAGGTCAGGTGCTTGAACAGAGTGGAATCGCGCATTCGCGGCGGGCAAAGGCCCCAATGTAGCAAAAAAACGTGGCCGCAACCAAGTTTCGTAATGGAAATATTTTTCGGGTCGGGTAAACCGTCAGCGCGCGACGATCAGGCGCAGGCCCAGTGCGATGAAGATGGTGCCGGCGGCGCGGTCGAGCCACTGCCCGGCCCTGGGCCGGCGCGCCAGCCATTGGCCGATGGCGCCGGAGAAGAAGCCGAGCAGGCCGAACAATACGACGGCCTGCAGGGTGAACGTGAGGCCCAGCAGCGCCGTCTGCAGGTTGGCGTCGCCGCGCTGGGCGACGATGAACTGCGGCAGGAACGACAGGAAGAACAGGGCGACCTTGGGATTGATCGCATTCGCGAAGAGGCCCTTGAAAAACAGCTTGCGCGCCGGGTCGGCGGATGCCTGGTCCGCATCGATGCGGGCGCCGCCGCGGCTGCGGAGCGCGTGCCAGCCCATCCAGGCGAGGTACAGGCCGCCGCACACCTTGAGCGTCGTGAACGCCAGCGGCGACGCGGCGATGAGGGCGGACACGCCGATCACGGCCAGCAGCGTGTGGCTGAGGCAGCCGAGCGCGCACCCGAGCCCGAACGCGATGCCCCGCGCCCGGCCCTTCGACACGCCCACGCTCAAGACCATCATGTTGTC
Source organism: Massilia sp. Root335 (assembly GCF_001425685.1). Classification (GTDB taxonomy): domain Bacteria; phylum Pseudomonadota; class Gammaproteobacteria; order Burkholderiales; family Burkholderiaceae_D; genus Telluria; species Telluria luteola. The sequence goes on from NZ_LMCY01000037.1 coordinate 31,519, forward strand.
CGGCCCCGGCGTCAGCGTGAGCAGGATGGCGGTGGCGAGGAAGGCGAAGAATTGGTCGGGTGTCAGCATGGGCGGTTCCTGTTTAATGAGCAATGTTACCGTGGCTAGCTCAATTGCACCAGTGCGCGGAGAGATGGCGACAAAGAGGAGGGCGTTCGTGTACAGTGCGATTTTTACAAGCTTCTTCCGCATGCCCAGGCACAAGCACCAGCGTCCCATCCGCAACGCGACCGAACGCATCCTGAACGCCGTCCTGATGAATGGCTGGCTGGCCGGACTGAGCTACCGGCTCGGCGGCCAGGGACGCGTAGGCGTGACGTACCAGGACGTCGAGCTGGGGGCGGAACGACGGCTGGCGCAGCCGCTGCGCATCGGCTTCGCCTCCGATTTCCACGCCGGCCCGACGACGCATCCGGCGCTGTTCGACGACCTGCTGGCGGCGATCCGCGCCGAGCGTCCGGACGTGCTGCTGCTGGGCGGCGACTACGTGTCGTTCGACGCCCATAACGTCGACAGCCTGCGCGCCTTCCTGGAGGGCGTGCGGGCGCCGCTGGGCGTGTATGGCGTGGTGGGGAACCACGATATCTGGAACGGCCGCGGCGTCGTCGAGGATGCCCTGCGCGCGGCCGGCGTGGAGGTGCTCGTCAACCGCAACGCGGCGTTGCCGGCGCCGTTCGGCCACGTCAGCATATGCGGCATCGACGATCCGTGGACGGGCGACCCCTCCGCCGGCGCCACGTTCGACGGCGCGGGCGCCGTCCGGATCTACCTGATGCATTCGCCGGACGGCTTGTTCCGCCTGGAGCGCCAGCGCTTCGACGTCGGTTTCGCCGGCCATACCCACGGCGGCCAGATCGCGCTCCCGGACGGTGCGCCGCTGTTCCGCCCCAGCGGCCCGTGCTCGCGCGAATACACCTATGGCCGCTACGACCTGCCGGACAACGGACCGCTGATCGTCAGCCGCGGCGTCGGCTGTTCCGGCATTCCACTGCGGCTGAACGCCGATCCGGAACTCCTGGTCTGTACGCTGCGCTAGCTTTTTCGCGCGTGCCCGTTCGGCGGGGCCGTAAATATTGAGTATTTCCTTTGATTCTCGATAACAGAATGGAGATAATGGCACGCCGCTAAGTTCCTGACCGGCACTGTTTTTGCATGTCAGGCTGCTTGACGGTCCGAGCCCGAGGAGGAGACCCCCTTCGGCGTATGTATGTGCAGGCCAACCGCCTGCCCGCCGCGCGCACAATAATCAGGGACCGGGATCTATCTACTATCGATTGGAGAAAGCAGTGAGTCTTTTCAGAACCAAGAATCTCGACAACATGGTCGCAGCTTCCCGTACCCCGGGCGGGCTGAAGAAAGTGCTGGGGCCAACCGACCTCATCCTCATGGGCATCGGGGCGATCGTCGGCACCGGTATCTTCGTGCTGACCGGGACCGGCGCCTTGACGGCCGGACCGGCGCTGACCGTGTCGTTCATCGTCGCCGCCATCGCCTGCGGCTTCGCGGCCATGTGCTACGCGGAATTCGCGTCCACCGTACCGGTCGCCGGTTCGATCTATACCTACAGCTATGCCGTGCTGGGCGAACTCGTCGCCTGGATGATCGGCTGGGACTTGCTGCTCGAATACGGGCTGGCGACGTCGGCGGTGTCCGTCGGCTGGTCCGGCTATTTCCAGTCGCTGCTCTCCGGATTCGGCATCGCCATCCCGCAGGCGCTCAGCGCCGCGCCGGGCGCGCTGCCGGGCGTGCACACCATCATGAACCTGCCCGCGCTGTGCATCATGCTCGTGCTGACCGCGATGCTGTCGTGGGGTGTGCGGGAATCGGCCCGCGTCAACAACGTCATGGTCGTCATCAAGATCACCGTCGTGCTGCTGTTCATCTTCGTGGGCGTCAAGCATGTCACGCCGGCCAACTGGCACCCGTTCGCGCCGTTCGGCGGCAAGGGCATCATGGGCGCCGCCGCCGTCGTGTTCTTCGCATTCATCGGTTTCGATGCCGTCACGTCGGCCGCCGAGGAAGTCAAGCGCCCGGAACGCGACCTGCCGATCGGCATCATCGGTTCGCTGACCATCTGTACCATCCTGTACGTGATCGTGTCCGCGATCATGACCGGCATCGTTCCGTTCCGGCTGTTCGAGGGCCATATCGACCACCCCGTCTCGCTGGCGCTGCAGTATGCGGGCGAAAACTGGTTCTCCGGCTGGGTCGACCTGGGAGCGATCCTGGGCATGACCACCGTGATCCTCGTGATGGCGTACGGCCAGACCCGCATCATCTTCGCGATGTCGCGCGACGGCCTGCTGCCGGCCAGGCTGTCGACCGTGCACCCGAAATTCGGCACGCCGTTCTTCGCCACCTGGGTCGTGGGCATCCTGTTCGGCTTCATCGCCGCCTTCGTGCCGCTGAACGTGCTGGCCGAACTGGTCAACATCGGCACCCTGGCCGCGTTCTGCCTCGTCTCGGTCGCCGTGATCGTGCTGCGCAAGAAGCGCCCGGACCTCAAGCGCGCATTCCGCTGCCCGGGCGTGCCGATCGTGCCGGGCATCGCCGTCGTATTCTGCCTGGCGCTGATGTCGTTCCTGTCCGCGATCACCTGGGTGGCCTTCGGCATCTGGCTCGTGCTGGGCCTGATCGTCTATTTCGGCTATGCCCGTGCCCGTTCCGTGCTGAACGGCGCGACCCAGTCGTAAAAAGCATCGGGGCGGCGCGAGCCGCCTTCGTCGCCCGGGCGGCGCTGCGGCGCCGCCCGTCGTTTCCAGCCCCATCCGAACGATACAATTCTTGTAATCTCTGTCCGACATTCCGGAGGGAAGCGTACCGATTACGCCAATAACGCCGGGTCCGCATAATCGTGGTTGAACATTGACCACAAGATTTATTATGACCTCCACGTACGCCGTCGACAGCCAGCAACGCGCCGCCGCGCGCGATGCCCGTCCCGCCCAGGTGCCGGCCGCCAGGGCCCTGTATTTTTCCCTGCTGGACGATCCGGCCGGATGCCGCGCCGCGGCGCATGCGTTCCTGCAGGCGCAGATCGGGCTGGCGCGGGCCGAGCCGTGCGAATTGCCGGACGCGGTCTGGCAGCTTCAAGGCTGGATCCAGGGCCGCGCCGAGTCCGTCGGCATCGCCTACCGCGAATATCTGGCCGCACGCAAGAACGGCGCGCCGCGCCGCTACTTCACCAATAAGGCGCATGCGCTGTACTTCATCAAGGGCGTCGCGCCGACCAAGCTCGTCGACGGCGCCTGGCTGTACGGCCTGCTGCGGCGCTGGGACGATCCCGACTTCCACCCGCTGATCAAGACCTACCTCGAAGAGCTGGGCGACGGCGTCCCGGACAAGAACCACGTCACGTTGTACCGCCGCCTGCTCGCGGCGCACGGCTGCGAACACTGGGACGCGCTGCCCGAGGACCACTTCGTGCAGGGCGCGATCCAGCTGGCGCTGGCCCATCATGCGGACGATTTCCTGCCGGAGGTCGTGGGCTACAATCTCGGCTACGAGCAACTGCCGCTGCATCTGTTGATCACGGCGTACGAGTTGAACGAACTCGGGATCGATCCGTATTACTTCACCCTGCACGTCACGGTGGACAACGCCGGCAGCGGCCACGCGCACAAGGCCGTGCAGGCGCTGCGCAACCTGATGGCGCAGTCGTCCGACCCGGCCGCGTTCTTCGGGCGCGTGCTGGACGGCTACCGCCTGAACGACCTGGGCGCCTGCACGACGTCCGTCATCGGCGGGTTCGACCTGGAAGCGGAACTGGTCGAGATCTTCTCCGCGAAAGCGGCCATCGGCAAGAACATGCACTCGGATTACTGCCGGGTGGGCGGCCGCTCCGTCAACGACTGGCTGGCGGACCCGAAACAGATCCCCGCGTTCCTGACGGCGCTGGAAGACGCCGGCTGGATCCAGCGCGGCGAAGATGTCGAGCACAGCCGTTTCTGGCGCCTGATCCAGGGCGAGCGCGCCGAGATGTTCGGCGTATTTTCCAGCTACGAGCAGCAGGTGCTGCACGACTGGATCGCCACGCCACGGGCCGCGTCGGCCACGGCCCGCACCACCCGCGTGCTGAGCCACCGCGCCCGCCAGCGCACGCTCGACAGCCTCACGCAGCACGCGCAGCGCGGCGGTTATCCGGAGCGGGGCCTGATCCGGCGCCGCGCCGCGGACACCAGCGGCGACACCGAACTGCACCAGCTGGAACGGCGCGTGGCCGATGCGGCGGGCAAGCCGGAGGCGATGGCCATGCTGGCGCGCCTGATGTCGCCATCGGTGCATCATACCGCGGTGGGCCTGATGGCCACGCGGATGTATTCGCAATTGCTGGACGCCTGAGCACGACCGGGCGACACGAGGATATCCTGTGCAAATACTCGAACAACGCTTCCTGCGCGGACCCAACATCCACGCCGCCACCCCGTGCCTGTTGTCCGTGCTGGACCTGGACGACCTGTACGGCATCTCCACGCGCGACCTCCCGCGCTTCAACGACGCGCTGCTCGACCTGCTGCCGTCGCTGGCCGACTACCTCGTGCCGACGGGTCAGCCGGGCGGCTTCGCGCAGCGCCTGCGCGAAGGGACGTATCTCGCCCGCGTGATCGAACACGTGACACTGGGCCTGCAATGCCTGGCCGGCGCGCCGGTCGCATTCGGGCGCACGCGGCCCGTGACCGGCGAGCCGGGCCAGTTCCGCATCGTCTGCGCCTACCAGCTGGAAAAGGTCGCGCAGCCGGCGTTCGCGCTGGCCGTGGACATCGTCGACGCGCTCGCGCACGACGAACCGTTCGACCTGGCGCCGCGCCTGGACGAGCTGCGCGCGCTGACGGAACACTATGCCGTCGGCACGAGCACGGCCGCCGTGCTGGCCGCCGCGCAGGACCGGGGCATTCCGGTCACGCGCATCACGGAGGACGCCAACCTGTTCCAGCTGGGCTGGGGCGTGAAGCAGAAACGCATCCAGGCCACGGTCACGGGCGACACCGGGACCATCGCCGTGCGCATCGCCGGCGACAGGCAGCTGGCCAGGCGCCTGCTGGCCGAGGCGGGCGTGCCCGTGCCGGAGGGCGAAGCCGTCGCCACGGTCGAAGACGCGCTGCGCGTGGCGCGCGAGCTGGGCGCGCCGGTGACGGTCAAGCCGCTCGACGCCACCGAGGGCGAAGGCGTCACGGTTGCATGCGGCACGGACGACGAGATCGAGCGGGCCTACGTTCATGCGCGCACATTCGGCCGCCACGTCATCGTCGAACGCTGCATCGACGGCGCGGCGTACCGCATCCTGGTCGCGGGCGGCAAGGTCGCGGCGGCGTCGCTGCGGCCCGCGCACGCCGGCGGCACGGCCGACGACGTGACGGCGCTGCTGCCGGAATCCACGCGCCGCCTGTGCGTGCGCGCGGCCGCGAAGATCGGGCTGGACGTGGCGGGCATCGACATCGTCTGCCGCGACATCGCCGTGCCGCTGGCCGACCAGGGCGGCGCCGTGGTCGGCCTGCACGCGGCGCCCGGCCTGGACCTGCACCGGGAGCCCGGCGGCGCGGCGCGCGACGCGGCCGACGCCATCGTCACGGGGCTGATGGGCGATTCGGACGGCCGGATTCCGATCATCGCCTGCACGGGCACGAACGGCAAGACGACGACCACGCTGCTGATGGCGCACACGGCGCGCCTGGCGGGCCGCGTGACCGGCGTGGCGACGACGCACGGCGTCACCATCGGCGGCAAGGAAGTCACGAAGGGCGATTGCACGGGCTACTGGTCGGCGCGGACCGTGCTCTCGTCGCCGGACGTCGAGTTCGCGGTGCTGGAGACGGCGCGCGGCGGCATCCTCAAGCGCGGCCTGGCGTTCGACCGCTGCGACGTCGGCATGGTGCTGAACGTGGCGCCGGACCACCTGGGGCTGGACGGCGTCGACACCGTCGAAGACCTCGCGCAGGTGAAGGCCGTCGTGGCGCTGGCCGCGCGCCGCGCCGTCGTGCTGAACGCCGAGGACCCGCTGTGCGTGGCGATGGCGCGCCGCGTGCACCCCGACGTGGAGGTCGTGTATTTCTCGATGGAGGCCGACAGTCCGGTGCTGCTGCGCCACCTGGAGGAGGGCGGCTGTGCGGTCTACCTGCAGGACAATTCGATCGTCGTGGCCGACGCCACCTACCATCAGGAGTTGCTGCGGGTGGAGACGATGCCCATCGCGTTCGGCGGCCGCGCGCGCTACAACATCGCGAACGGCCTCGCGGCGGCGGCCGGGCTCATGGCGGCGGGGTTCAACAGTCTGCAGATCGCCACGGGCCTGTCGACGTTCGTCAGCGACGGCAAGACGAACCCGCTGCGCACGAACGTGTTCGACGTGCGCGGCGTGACGGTCATCGTCGACTATGCCCACAACCCGGCGGCCTACACGGCCCTGGCCGAGTTGGCGCGCGCGCTGCTGCCCGGCCAGCTGGTGGGCATCGTGACGGCGCCGGGCGACCGCCGCGACGCCGACCTGTTCGAGGTGGGCCGCGTGTGCGCCGCCCGCTTCGACGAACTGGTCGTGTACGAATCGGCCAGCCGCGGCCGCGACTACGGCGCCGCCGTCGACCTGATCCTGCAGGGCGCCGAGGACGTCGTCGGCAAGACCGACACCCTGCACCGCGAACTGGACGTGGGAGAAGCGATCCGCCTCGGCCTGTCGCTGTGCCGGCGCGGGGACGTGCTCGTGTTCGCGTGCGGGTCGTCGCTCGACGTGTTCGTGGAGGCGATCCGCCAGGCGGACCCGGAGAGCGCGGCAAGGATCGCGGCGCAGGTCGGGTAGGGCGGACGGCGCGCCGTCCACCCGTTCACATCACGTGTTCAGACGGCCCCGGCTTCGATCCGGCTCGCCGTCGCCGGCGACGTGGGCCGGATCGCTTCGGTGAGCTCCGTGATCGACGACCCGCACCCGAATACGAGCACGTCGCCAGGGACGCAGCGCGCGAGGCCCGCGCGGATTGCCTCATGCGCGTTCAGCTGCACCTGCAGGTGATCGGCCTCGAATTTGCCGACGTGCGCCCCCTGCACGAGGAGCGCCGCCACCTCGCCGGCCGCACGGCCGCGATTCTCCGTCTCGTACACGACCAGTTCGTCGAAGCCGGCCGCGCAGGTCTCGCCGAGCGCGATCAGGTCTTCGTCGCGGCGGTCGCCGGGGGACGCGACGACGCCCACGAGACGGCCCGGCGTCAGTGCGCGCGCCGTCTCGGCCAGCGCCGCGTATGCGGCCGTGTTGTGCGCGTTGTCGAAGATGACCGTGACGCCGTCGACGTCGAACACGTTCGAGCGCAGCGGGTTGTGCTTCCAGTCGGAGACGAACGTGCGCAGGCCGGCCGCGATCTCGGGGTTGCCGAAGCCCGTCGCGGCCAGCGCGGCGGCGGCGGCCAGCCCGTTGGCGATGTTGTAGCGCGCCGCGCCCCGCATCGTGCACGGCATCGTGCGCACGTCCAGCAGCGCGTCGTGGCGCGTGCCGTTCGCCAGCACGATCATATTGTCTTCCAGGTAGACGGCGCGGCCGCCGTTTTCCAGGTGGCGCAGCAGCACGGGGTTGTCGGCGTCGAGCGCGAAGTACAGGATCTCCACGGCGTGGCGCAGGCTCGATGCCATCGCGACGCAATGGTCGTCCTCGGCGTTCAGCACGACGGCGCGGCGCGCCCGCTCGGCGATGACGTATTTGACGCGCGCCAGTTCCTCGACCGTGTCGATGCCGTCCAGGCCCAGGTGGTCGGCCGAGACGTTCAGCACGACCGCGACGTCGCACTGGTCGAACGCGAGCCCGTGCTCGAGGATGCCGCCGTGCGCCGTCTCCAGCACGGCGAAGTCGACGTCCGGCGCGGCGAGCACGGTGCGCGCCGGGCGGTAGCCCGTGCAGTCGCCTTTCGCGATGCGCTCGCCGTCGACGTACACGCCTTCCGTCGTCGTGACGCCGGTGGACAGGCCGGCGAGGCGCGTCGCGTGGGCGATCAGGAGGCTCGTCGTCGTCTTGCCGTTCGTGCCCGTCACGGCCACGACGGGAATGCGGCCGTCGTCCTCGCCGAACAGCGCGTCGACGATGGCGGCGCCCGCGTCGCGCGGCGTGCCGCGGCTCGGATACTGGTGCATGCGGATGCCCGGCGCCGCGTTGACTTCGATGATGCCGCCGTTCTGGTCGCGCAGCGGCCGGGCGATGTCCTGGCAGACGATGTCGATGCCGGCGACGTCCAGGCCGATCGTGCGCGCGGCGCGGATGCAGATGTCGCGGGTCTCTTCCGGCAGCAGGTCGGTCACGTCCTCCGCCGTGCCGCCGGTCGACAGGTTCGCGTTGCCGCGCAGGTCGACCTGCGTACCGGCCGCCGGGACGGTATCGAGGTCGTGGCCCTGCCGTGCCAGTACCTGCAGCGCGAGGTCGTCCAGCGGGATTTTGGTCAGGATGTTGGCGTGGCCGTCGCCGCGCGCCGGGTTGCGGTTTTCGGCTTCGACGAGCTCGCGCACCGTCGACACGCCGTCGCCCGTCACGTGCGGCGGACGGCGCCACGACGCGGCGGCGACCTTGCGGCCGGCGACGAGCACGCGGTAGTCGCGGCCCTGCAGATGTTCTTCGACGATCACCTGGGGCCCGTACTGGCGGGCGAAGTCGAATGCGCGCGCGATGTCGTCCGGCGTCGCGCAGGCGACCGTGACGCCCTTGCCCTGGTTCGCATCCAGCGGCTTCACGGTGACGGCGCCGCCGAGCCGGCGCGCCACGCACAGCGCCGCATCCGGCGTGGTGACGGTGGCGCCGGCCGGCACGGGCACGCCGGCCTGGTCGAGCAGGGTCTTGGTGAGCTGCTTGTCGCCGGCGATGCCGACGGCCACGTGGTTGGTGGCGCCGGTGATCGTCGCCTGCAGGCGTTTCTGGCGGCTGCCCCAGCCCAGCTGGAACAGGTTCGCTTCCTCGGTCAGGCGCAGGCTCGGGATGCCGCGCCGGTGCGCGGCGGCCAGCACGGCGGCCGTGCTCGTGCCGATGGCGTGGCGGTGCGCGGTGTCGCGCAGCTCGTCCAGGGCCGCGTCGAGGTCGAAGGCGTCCTGGCGCGCGCAGGCCCTGATCAATGCCGCGGCCGTGCGCAGCGCCTGTCCGGCCACCTGCTCGATCGTGTAGCCGCAGACGACGCGTGCCCGCTGCGGCCGGGCGGGGTCGGTCAGCATCAGGCTGAACGGGCCGGGCGCGCCCGCCAGGCGCTGCAATTCCATCACGACGGGTTCGAGGGCCTCGTGCGCGGCCTGGCAATCGGACAGGCGCGCGGCCGCCTCGAAGGAAATCGCAGGCAACAGGGCCAGCAGGCGGCTGCCGAGGCCGGCGGCGTTCTGCTGCGCGGCGGTGTCGACGATGGCCAGCAGGCAGGGCGTCGCGGCATACAGGCTCGGACCGCGCAGGAAGCGATGTTCTGCGATTTTCATGAGATCGGATTCCGTTTCGTGATGTTTTCCAAAAACTCGAGCAGCGGCGGGGGAATGCGGCGGGCGTCCGCCGTGCCGCCGGCGCCCGGCAGGGCATACCGGCTGCCGGCCGGGAGCAGGTGCAGGCGCACGTCGATCAGTTCCGGCGTCGCGTGGTCGGCGATCTCCGCCACGTTCGTCGACATCGAGCGGCCGTCCACGATGGTGACGGCGCCTTCGCCCAGCACCTCGATGCCGACACCGCGTTCGACGACGAGCGCGGTGTCCTCGTCGATGCCGATGCCCTGCAAATACGGGTTCTGCGCCACGACGGACAATAGCCGCGACAGGCGCTGGCGCTCGGAGAAATGCTGGTCGATGACGACCCTGTGCAGGAAGCCGAGGCCCGCGCCCAGGCTCACCGAGCCCTTTTCCGGATGCAGCTCGGCGCGGCCCTGGGCCAGCATGTGGCCGGACATCGCGGACGCGCCGGCGCTCGTGCCGCCGATGCAGGCGCCGCGCAGCTTGAGGGCGGCGTGCATGGCGGCGTCGAGCGCGGTGCCGCCGACGATGGCGAGCAGGCGTTTCTGGTCGCCGCCCGTCATGAAGATGCCGTCCGCGTCGGCGACGTCGCGGATGAGCGCCTCGTCGTTGGCGTCGTGGCGGCTTTGCAGGTGCAGGTGCACGTGGCGGGTGACGCAGAGGTCGCTGAACGCGCGGTCGTACGTCTCCCACATGTGTTCGCACGCGGCGCTGGCCGCCGTGATGACGACGATCTTGGCGGACGGACCGCCGCACAGTTCGACGAAGCGCGTGAGGATCGCCATGTCGTCCTGCTTGTCCTCGCCGCCGCCGATGATGACGAGGTGGCCGTGGCTTCCGGCCACCCGGTCGGCCTGTTCGGCCTCGGCGATGGCGCTCTGCTCCTGGGCGGTCATGGCGCGACGATCCTCGCGCTGGGCATGTCCTGGTTGCTGTGGCTGCCCGCGTCGGTGCGGCTGGCGGCGATCAGGCCGACCGGCACCTTGGGATCGAACAGGTCCACGCCGCGCCTGAGCGCCTGGTCGAGCGGCATGCCGTCTTCGATCCAGCCGTAGACGGTGCGCGCCAGCAGGTGGCGCACGATCTGTTCGCCGATGCCGGTGGCGGCGACCGCGCCCGCCGGGCCGGCATAGAAGCCGCTGCCGATGATCGGGGTGTCGCCCACGCGGCCCAGCAGCGACGGTGCCGAACCGCCGGTGGACAGCGCCACGGCGAAATGGCCGTCCGGGCCGCGCACGACGGCGCCGACCGTGTCGCAGGCCGCGTGCGCGGGCAGGTCGAGCGGCGTCTGGTAATTCCAGAAGCGCAGGAACGCTTTCGCTTCCGGCGACAGGCCCGGCATCGCGGGCACGCGGCCGGCCAGTTCGCGGACGACCTTGGCGTGGGCGGCGCGCTGGCGCTCCGAAATCGTCGTGTGGGCCGGATGGCCGATGGCGGCGGCGAAGCGGTTCGCGCCGTCGCCCGCCAGCAGCCAGTGCGGCGTCTCGGCGACGGCCCGCGCCAGCAAGACCGGGTTCTTGACGCCCTGCACGCAGGCGACGGCGCCGAGGCGGCCGCGGGTGTCCATGATGGAGGCATCCATTTCGACGGTCGCGCCGTCCAGGCACAGGACCGATCCGCTGCCCGCGTTGAAGCGGCCGTCGTCTTCCATCGACGCGACCGCGGCGATGGCGGCGTCGAGGGCGTCCGCGCTGATCGTCAGTTCTTCCACGGCCAGTTGCGCCGCGCGCGCGCAGCCGTCGGCGTACGCGCGGGGACTGCCGGCGCCGCCGTGCACGACGATTGCATATCCTTGCGTCACACTCATGTTGTTATTTTCTCCTTGCAACACTTGCCCCGTGCGCGCGCTGATGCGATGCGGCACGGCAGATACCGAATTATGCAAAACATAAACTATTAGAAACATCGGTAGCGTGGCCGTGTGGTTGTCGGACGCGGCTTACACGGCTCAGTCGGGCAGGCTGGCGCTCCGCTAGCGCATCGCGGACACGCTGCGCAGCGCCTGGCGCAGCTCGCCGGCCACCTGGCGGCGCCGGCTGTCGTCGACGAAGCGGCCGATCTCGACCTTGACGCCGCGCGATTCCAGCCGGATGAGCGCGCGCGGGCGTTCGTCCGGCACGACGACGCGGGTCCACAGCGGATCGAGCCGGACGAGCTCGCGCCTGTCGGCCTGCACGCATGTGACGAGCAGGCCGGATTCGGACAGCGCGATGCGCTCGTGGTCGGTCGCATGGCGCGCATGGACCAGCATGGCGAGACCGACGAGCGCCAGTTCGAGCAGGGAAAATGCGAGTACGCACCAGATGCCGTGGACCAGGAAGCCGACGGCGACGGCGAGCGAGCCGACGCACAGGACGGCATAGGCGCGTGCGACCTGGCGCGGGGACAGCGAGCAGTTGCGCCGCAATGTCCATTCGCGCGTCATGGCGGGCCCCGCGGGATCACTTGACGAGCGGCGGCGTCTCGAAGGTGTGAAACGGCGCCGGGCTCGGCACGGTCCATTCGAGGCCTTCCGCTCCCTCCCAGGGCTTGGGCGGCGCGGGCGGCCCGCCGCGGACGTTCGGGATCACGACCCGGAACAGCCAGTACACCTGGGAGAGCCCGAACAGGAAGGCGCCGGCCGACGTCAGGGCGTGGAAGTCGGTGAACTGGACGGGATAGTCGGCATAGCGGCGCGGCATGCCGGCCAGCCCGAGGAAATGCATCGGGAAGAAGGTCACGTTGACCCAGACGAGCGAGTTCCAGAAATGGAATCGTCCCCGCCGTTCGTCGATCATGTGTCCCGTCCATTTCGGCGCCCAATAGTAATAGCCGGCGAACAGGGCGAACAGCGACCCCGCCACCAGCACATAATGGAAGTGCGCGACCACGTAGTAAGTATCCTGCATCTGGATGTCGACGGGCGCCACGGAGAGGATGAGCCCCGTGAAGCCGCCGATCGTGAAGACCCAGATGAAGCCGACGGCGAACAGCATCGGCGTTTCGAAACTGAGCGAGCCCTTCCACATCGTCGCGACCCAGTTGAACACCTTGACGCCGGTCGGTACGGCCACGAGCATCGTCGCGTACATGAAGAACAGCTGGCCGGTGACGGGCATGCCGGTCGTGAACATGTGGTGCGCCCACACGATGAACGAGATGATGGCGATGGCGGCCGTGGCGTACACCATCGACGCATAGCCGAACAGGGGCTTGCGCGCGAACGCGGGAATCACCTGGGAGATGATGCCGAAGCCGGGCAGGATCATGATGTAGACCTCGGGGTGGCCGAAGAACCAGAAGACGTGCTGGAACATGACGGGGTCGCCGCCGCCGGCCGCGTTGAAGAAGGTGGTGCCGAAATGGCGGTCGGTGAGGATCATCGTGACGGCCGTCGCCAGCACGGGCATCACGGCGATCAGGAGGTAGGCCGTGATCAGCCAGGTCCAGCAGAACATCGGCATCTTCATCAGCGACATGCCGGGCGCGCGCAGGTTCAGGATCGTCGTCACGATGTTGATGGCGCCCATGATGGACGACACGCCCATCAGGTGGACGGCGAAGATGGTCATGTCCATGCCGGGGCCCATCTGGACCGACAGCGGCGGGTACATCGTCCATCCGGACGCGGGCGCGCCGCCGGGCACGAAGAAGGCGCCGAGCAGCAGCAGGGCGGCGGGCGCCAGCAGCCAGAACGAGAAATTGTTCATGCGGGCGAACGCCATGTCGGCCGCGCCCACCTGCAGCGGCACCATCCAGTTGGCGAAGCCGACGAAGGCGGGCATGATGGCGCCGAAGATCATCACGAGGCCGTGCAGGGTGACGAACTGGTTGTACAGTTCGGGCTCGAAGAACTGGATGCCGGGCTGGAACAGCTCGAGGCGGATCAGCAGCGCCAGCACCCCGCCGGCCATGAACATGACGAGCGCGAACCAGAGGTACAGGGTGCCGATGTCCTTGTGATTCGTGGCGAGCAGCCAGCGGCGCCAGCCGTGGGGGTGGACGTGCGCGCCGGCATGGGTGCCGCCGGGGGCGAAATCGGAACTGCCGGCCGTGGTGGGCATGGGTCCTCCGTGTCGGGTTGGCGCCGGCGCGCGCAGCGCAGTGGTCTGCATGAGACAACCCGGCCCGGCGTTGGTTCCATGCCAATGCGCGAGCCGGCCACAGGTGCCGCGCCGGCCGGAATCTGGTAACATTCCGCCCCTTTTCATCGAAAGACTTCCATGGCGAACGCTTGCGGCGTCGATTTCGGCACGTCCAACTCCACAGTCGGCTGGGTGCGGCCCGGCCAGCCCACGCTGCTGCCCCTCGAGGACGGCAAGTCCACCCTGCCGTCCGTCGTGTTCTTCAATGCCGACGACGAGCAGGTGCGCTATGGCCGTGCGGCGCTGGCGGACTACCTGGAAGGCTACGAGGGGCGCCTGATGCGGTCGCTGAAGAGCCTGCTGGGCACGAGCCTGATGGAAGGCCAGACGGAGGTGGCGGGCCGTTCGTTGCCGTTCCGTCAACTGCTGGGCCACTTCATCGGCGAGGTCAAGCGGCGCGCCGAGCGCGAGGCGGGGCGCGCCTTCGACTGCGCCGTATTCGGCCGGCCCGTGTATTTCGTCGACGACGATCCCGACGCGGACCGCCTGGCCGAGGACACGCTGGCCGACATCGCCCGTTCCGTGGGTTTCCGCGACATCGGCTTCCAGTACGAACCGATCGCCGCCGCGTTCGACTACGAATCCCGCATCGGGCGCGAGGAACTGGTGCTGATCGCCGACATCGGCGGCGGCACGTCCGACTTTTCGCTCGTGCGCCTGGGGCCGGCGCGCACCAGCCGCACCGACCGCCGCGACGACATCCTCGCCACGGGCGGCGTGCACATCGGCGGCACCGACTTCGACAAATACCTCAGCCTGGCCGCCGTCATGCCGCTGCTGGGCCACGGCAGCGCGCTGCTGTCGGGCGCCGCCGTGCCGTCGAGCTATTACTTCAACCTGGCGACGTGGCATACGATCAACCAGGCCTATACGCGCAAGAGCATCGTGCAGCTGGCCGACCTCGTGCGCGACGCGGCCGAGCCGGACAAGCTCAAGCGGCTGCAGCGCCTGATCGACGAGCGCGCCGGCCACTGGCTGGCGATGCGCGTGGAGGAGGCGAAGATCGCCCTGTCGGACACGCCGGAGGTCGACCTCGACCTCGACCGGCTCGCCCCGCCCGAGGTGCTGCGCGTGGGGCGCGACCTGTTCACGGCGTCGATCGGCGGCATGATCGACAGCGTGGGCGCGACGGTGCAGCGGCTGCTCGACGAAGCCGGGATCGCGCCGGAGCGCGTCGACACCGTGTTCTTCACGGGCGGCTCCAGCGGCGTGGCGAGCCTGCGCGAGCGGATCGCCGCCACCGTCCCCGATGCGCGCCGCGTCGAGGGCGACCTGTTCGGCAGCATCGGCGCCGGCCTGGCCATCGACGCCGCCCGCAAGTTCGGCTGATTTCAAACGGAAAGGAAGCACCTTGTTCGAACGCCCCATCGTCATGCTCGACTTCGAGACCACCGGCCTGTCGCCCGACGGCGGCGACCGCATCACGGAAGTGGCGGCCCTGCGCATCGCGGACGGCCAGGTCGTCGAGCGCTACGTCTCGCTCGTGAATTGCGGCGTGCGCGTGCCGTCGTTCATCACCCAGCTCACGGGCATCACGCAGGCGATGGTCGACGGCGCGCCGCCGGCGGCCGAGGTCGTGCCGGCGCTCATCGACTTCATCGGCGGCGACGTCCTGGCCGCGCACAATGCCAGCTTCGACGAAAAATTCCTCAAGGCCGAGGGCGCGATGCTGGGCCACGGCTGCCGTCACGGCGGCCTCGTGTGCTCGCTGAAGCTGTCGCGCCGCGTGTTCCCGGGCCTGCCGAGCTACAAGCTGGGCCAGCTGGCGCATGCGCTCGGCATCGCGTTCAACAGCCGCGCCCACCGCGCCGAGGCCGACGCCGAAGTCGCGGCCAGGCTGCTGCTGCACATCGGCCGCCACCTGGGCGACGCCTACGGCCTGCGCGCAGTCGATCCGGACCTGCTGGTGTCGCTCAACCGGGTTGCCGCGGCGAAGGTCGGCGCCTTCATGGGCGTGTACGCGGCCGGGCGGCGCGTGCCGGCCTGAGCGGCGGCATCCGCCCGCATTATTTCCTGCAGTTAGCACGTCTTCGTAGCGTGCCACTGGACTTGTCGGCCGACCCGTCGCGCCGACGTCGTTTTCGCGCCCGTCCATCCCCTTCACGTTGGCGCAAGTCAAATCCATGATGCATCGCATCATTACACTTTTGGCAATTCTTTGACTCCCTGCGTGGGCGGCCGGATTGCCGGCGGCGCGCGCGCGGGGCCGGCCACGCTTGCCGTCAGGAGCAACCGCATGCACAGTCACGAGTCCCTTCCGCGCGCCGGCGCGCTCGCCTGGTACGCCCGCGCCGCCGCGCGCGGGAACCCCTATGCGCAGTTCAATCTCGGCATGATGTACAAGGATGGCGACGGCGCGCCGCAGGACGACGTCGCGGCCTGCCGGTGGCTGGAGCGGGCCGCCCGCAAGGGTCTCGTGTTCGCCCAGAACCACCTGGGCAGCATGTATTTCCAGGGGCGTGGCGTGGCGCAGTCCGACCACGAGGCGGCGTACTGGTTCCGCCTGGCCGCCGCCCAGGGCGACGCGTCGGCGCAGCAGAACCTCGGCGACCTGTACCGGACCGGGCGGGGCGTGCCGCGCGATCCGGCCCTGGCCGTCGCCTGGTATTACAAGGCGGCCGAGCAGGAACTGCCCAGTGCCCAGCGGCTGCTCGCCGCCTGCTACCTGGACGGCGAAGGCGTCGCGCGCAGCCAGCCGCTCGCGATGGCGTGGTTCCGCAAGGCGGCGCTGCTGGACGATGCCGAGGCCGAGGTCTGCCTCGGCCTGATGTACCGGCGCGGGCAGGGCGTGGCGCCGAGCGAGCCGGAGGCGCTGTACTGGTTCCGGCGCGCCGCCGCGCGCGGCCATGCGCCCGCGCAGCGGCTGCTGGGCCTGTCGTACCTGGCGGGACGCGGCGCGCCGGCCGACACGCTGGGCGCGCAGGCATGGCTCGAATGCGCGGCCGAGCAGGGCGATGCGGAAGCGCAGTTCAGCCTCGCCCAGTTGCTGGGTGCGGCCGATGCCGACGCCCTCGCCGGCGCGCACGGCAAGGGCGCCGGGGCCGCGCACGGTGCGCACGGTGCGCCCCGGGACGGCGCGGCGCTGGCCTGGACGCTGGCGGCGGCCGAGCAGGGGCACGTGCCGGCCCAGGTCAACCTCGGCCACCGGTACGCCTACGGGCGGGGCGTCGCGCCCGACCCCGAGCGGGCGCTGTACTGGTACCGGCGCGCGGCCGAGCAGGGCGCCGCCAAGGCCCAGTTCACGCTCGGCGTGATGTATGCGAACGGGCAGGGCGTGCGGCGCGACGAGGCGCAGGCAGCCGAATGGTACCGCCGCGCGGCCGAGCAGGGCGACGCGAGCGCCCAGAACAACCTCGGTGTCATGCTCGCGAACGGGCAGGGGGTGCCGCAGGACGACGAGCAGGCCGTGTACTGGTATCGCCTGGCGGCCGAGCAGGGCCATGCGCTGGCGCAATACAACCTGGGCGGTATGTACAGCAGCGGCCGCGGCGTCGCGCGCGACACCGTGCGCTCCTATATGTGGATGTTGCTGGC
The DNA here is from genome assembly GCF_001425685.1 of Massilia sp. Root335. GTDB lineage: Bacteria > Pseudomonadota > Gammaproteobacteria > Burkholderiales > Burkholderiaceae_D > Telluria > Telluria luteola. Next base: position 48,618 of record NZ_LMCY01000037.1, read on the forward strand.
GGCGGATGCCGGCGACGCGGCCGCCAGCGCCGGCAAGGCCATCGTCGCGCGCCGCCTGTCGCAGGAGCAGATCGAGAGCGCGATCGACATGCGGCGCCAGTGGCGGGACGCCCGGCTGTACGCGGGGCCGGAGCGGCGCGCCGCGTGACCGCGGCGCGGCGGGATATAAGCCGTGGTGATCCCGGTTGTTGCCGGCCGTGATATGGCCGTGGGTGAGAAATCAGGAAAACGTATTGCGGAGATCGGAAATGGAAATTGGATTTATATCTGGCGTCGCCGTAAACTGCAATCATCACTGAACGAATCGACGACGGAGTTGACATGAACGCCTACACCACGAACACGACCACGAGCCGGATCGCCACCGAGAGCACCATTGCCCGCCTGTTCCGCGCGTTCTGCGTGGAAGCGCGCCGTGCGATCGAAATCGTCGGGGCGGCCTACCAGAACGGCCTGCAGCCGCCGCTGTAAGCCTGCGCACCGCGCACCGTGCAAGACGACCCCCGCCCCGAGCGGGGGTTTTTGTTTGCCGGTTCCTAACGGTGCACGACCACCAGCAACGCCTTCGCCTCGGTCTTCCCGGCATTCCGGATGACATGATTCTGGTCGGCCGGATAACGCGCCGTCGCGCCGTGCTTGATTTTTCGCTTCTCGGTCCCGACCTCCAGTTCCACCGTCCCAGTTACCACAGTCAAGTGCTCGTTCGTACCCGGATCGTGGGCCTGCGATGCCAGTTCGCCGCCCGGCTGCAACGTCAGCTCATACCATTCGTACTTGCCGGCAAGGTCCATCGGTCCCAGGATGCGCAGCGAGTAGCCCGCGTGGCTGCCGGGCAGGGTGGGGATCTCGTGGGCGTCGACGACACGGATCAGGTCGACGGCGCGCACCTCGGACGACAGCAGTTCGCCGATCTGCACGCCGAGCGCATTGGCCAGGCGCCACGTGATGGCGATGGTGGGGTTGGCCTTTTCGCGTTCGATCTGCGACAGCATCGATTTGGAGACGCCGGCGATGCGCGACAGGTCTTCCAGGGTAAGGCCGCGCGCGAGGCGCATGCGCTGCAGGGTGGCCCCGACTTCGGGAGGGGCGCTGGTGGTGACCGTTTTGTTCATGGAGCTTGCTTGCCAAGTTCAATGGCCGGGAGTAATATTCAATATATTGAAATTCTGTTCGAAATATAGAACAAGTTCCATACATCGAACGAATCCACACTATACCATTCGCCAACCGACAAGGACGAGGAAACATGAGCGACCCAGCATTCTATAGCGGCCTGCAGCAGAAACTCGACACGCTCAAGACCGAAGGCCTGTTCAAGCCCGAACGCGTGCTCGCATCGCGCCAGGGCGCCGAAGTGGTCGCCGCGGACGGCCGCACGCTGATCAATATGTGCGCCAACAACTACCTCGGCCTGTCGGGCGACCCGGACACGCAAAAGGCGGCCGAGGCGGCACTGCAGAAATACGGCTACGGCCTGTCGTCCGTGCGCTTCATCTGCGGCACGCAGACGGTGCACAAGGAGCTGGAGAAGAAGCTGTCCGAATTCCTCGGCACGGAAGACACGATCCTGTACGCCGCCGCCTTCGACGCCAACGGCGGGGTGTTCGAGCCGCTGTTCGACGAGAACGACGCCATCATCTCGGACGCGCTGAACCACGCGTCGATCATCGACGGCGTCCGCCTGTGCAAGGCCGCACGCTACCGCTATGCCAACAACGACATGGCGGACCTGGAAACGCAGCTGCAGGCCGCGACGAGCGCCGGCAAGCGCCACAAGATCATCGTCACGGACGGCGTGTTCTCGATGGACGGCACGATCGCGCAGCTGGACCGGATCGTCGAACTGGCGCAGAAATACGGCGCGCTGACGATGATCGACGAATCGCACGCGTCGGGCTTCATGGGCCGGACGGGCCGCGGCACGCACGAGCACTGCGGCGTGATCGGCAAGATCGACATCATCACGGGCACGCTCGGCAAGGCGCTGGGCGGCGCGATGGGCGGCTTCACTTCCGGCCGCCGCGAAGTCATCGAGACGCTGCGCCAGAAATCCCGGCCCTACCTGTTCTCGAACACGCTGGCGCCGATGATCGCCGGCGCCTCGCTGGCCGTGCTGGAGCGCATCGGCAAGTCGACCGAACTGCGCGACCGCCTGCATGAAAACACCGCATACTTCCGCCGCGAGATCGAGCGCATCGGCTTCACGATCAAGCCGGGCACGCACCCGGTGGTGCCGGTGATGCTGTTCGACGCGCCGGTGGCGCAGAAATTCGCGGCGCGCATGTTCGAACTGGGCGTGCTGCTGTCGGGCTTCTTCTACCCGGTGGTGCCGATGGGCCAGGCGCGCGTGCGCGTGCAGCTGTCGGCCGCGCACACCCGCGAGCAGCTCGACAAGGTGCTGGCCGCCTTCGAGCAGGCCGGGCGCGAACTGGGCATCATCAAGGCCGCGTGAGCGGCGGACGGGATCACCGATCGGCCGGACGGCGCCGCCCACGAAGCGGCGCGCCGGAAACAGGCTCACGAAGCCGCAAAAGAGCAAGGACAACAAGCATGGAACGCATCCTCATCATCGGCGCCAACGGCCAGATCGGCAGTGAACTGGTGACCGCCCTCGCGCAGCAGCATGGCGCGGCCAACGTGATCGCCGCCGACATCGGCACCGACAACGTGTACGGCGCGGCGCGCTACGTGCGCGTCGACGTGCTCGACCAGGACGCGGTGGCGCGGCTGATCGCCGACGAAGGCGTCACCCAGGTCTACCAGCTGGCGGCGCTGCTGTCGGCGACGGGCGAGAAGGCGCCGTTGAAGGCATGGAAGCTGAACATGGACGGCCTGCTGAACATCCTCGAGATCGCGCGCGAGCGGGGCGACGCGGGCAAGCCGCTGAAGGTGTTCTGGCCGTCGTCGATCGCCGCGTTCGGCCCGAACACGCCGGCCGAGTCCACGCCGCAGTACGCGGTCATGGACCCGACGTCGATCTACGGCATCAGCAAGCTGGCGGGCGAGCGCCTGTGCGAGTACTACCACGCGAAATACGGCGTCGACGTGCGCAGCATCCGCTACCCCGGCATCATCAGCTACAAGTCGCCGCCGGGCGGCGGCACGACCGACTACGCGATCGCGATCTTCCACGCGGCGCTGCGCGGCGAGACCTATGACTGCTTCCTCGGCCCGGAAACGACGCTGCCGATGGTCTACATGCCGGACGCGATCCGCGCCACCGTCGAGCTGATGGACGCGCCCGCGGAGCAGGTCGCGATCCGCTCCTCGTACAACGTGGCGGGCGTCTCCTTCAATCCGCGCGAACTGGCGGCGGCGATCCAGAAGAAGGTGCCCGCGTTCCGTATCGCGTACAAGCCGGACAGCCGCCAGCAGATCGCCGATTCCTGGCCGAAGAGCCTCGACGACAGCCGCGCGAGTGCGGACTGGGGCTGGCAGGCGCGCATCGGCGTCGACGAGATGGTCGCGGACATGCTGGCCAACGTCGACGTGGGCATGAGCAAGGCGGCCTGATTTCCGAATGAAAGCGCTGCGCGCATTCACCACAAGTGGAACGCGTGGAAAGACCGTCGTTCCCGCGCAGGCGGGAATCTGATTTCCAGCCGCAGCGGCAACGCACGCAGGATTGGGTTCCCGCCACCGCGGGAACGACGTAGTGGGGCGGTGTCCACGAAACGCCGATCAGCCCATCAACAAGTAAAACCAGGAGACAGCTCATGGACATGAGCGTATTTGACCTTTTCAAGATCGGCATCGGCCCATCGAGTTCGCACACGGTCGGCCCGATGGCGGCGGCGCGGCGCTTCCTCGTCGAATGCGGTCCGCTGGACAATGCGGTCGGCGTGGAAGCCCATCTGTACGGCTCGCTGGCGCTGACGGGCGTCGGCCACGCCACCGACAAGGCCGTGATCCTCGGCCTGATGGGCGAGACCCCGCAGGACGTCGACCCGGACACCGTCGACGACAAGCTCGCCGAGGCCGAGCTGGACGGCGTGCTGAACCTGCTCGGCGCGCAACCCGTGCCGTTTTCCAGCCGTACGGGCCTTGTCTGGCACAAGCAGTCCACCTTGCCCGACCACCCGAACGGCATGCGCTTCGTGCTGAAACTGGCGGACGGCAGCGTCATCGAGCGCATCTTTTATTCGATCGGCGGCGGCTTCATCACGGCGCCGGGCGAAACCCAGGCGACGCGCGAGGCGGCGCCCATCCCGTTCCCGTTCGACACGATGCGCGACCTGCTCGAGCACGGCAGCCGGCAGGGCCTGACGATTCCCGCGATGCTGCGCGCCAACGAATGCGCGCGCATGTCGAACGACGCGCTCGATGCCGGCATCGATCGCATCTGGGAGGTGATGCGCGGCTGTATCGCGCACGGTCTCGTCACGGAAGGCGAGCTGCCGGGCGGGCTGAACGTCAAGCGCCGCGCGGCCAAGCTGTGGCGCCAGGAACGGGAAGCGCGCAACGCGGCGAACCACCTGCCGCACGATGCCGTCAACCAGGTCAGCCTGTACGCGATGGCCGTCAACGAAGAGAATGCGGCGGGCGGGCGCGTCGTGACGGCGCCCACGAACGGCGCGGCCGGCATCATCCCGGCCGTGCTGCGCTACTACGCCGAGGATTGCCGCCCGACCGACGCGCGGCGCGGTATCCACGACTTCCTGCTGACGGCGGCGGCCATCGGCATGCTGTGCAAGAAAAACGCATCCATTTCCGGGGCCGAGATCGGGTGCCAGGGCGAGGTCGGCGTCGCGTGCGCCATGGCGGCGGCGGGACTCGTGGCGGCGCTGGGCGGGTCCAACGGCCAGATCGAGAACGCGGCCGAGATCGGCATCGAACACCACCTGGGCATGACCTGCGACCCGATCGGGGGCCTCGTGCAGATCCCGTGCATCGAGCGCAACGGCATGGGGGCCATCAAGGCCATCACGGCGGCGTCGCTGGCGCTGAAGGGCGACGGCACCCACTTCGTCAGCCTGGACGATGTCATCGAGACGATGCGGCAGACGGGTTTCGACATGCAGGCCAAGTACAAGGAGACGTCGCTGGGCGGACTGGCCATCCACGTTGTGACGGTCAACCACGCCGCGTGCTGATCGGGCGGGGGGGCGCCCACCCAAGGCTATTCGATGCACCCGGTGATGGCCTGCCGTCGCGTGGGCGGGGGCCGCCCACCCTACGTTGTTCGATGCTCCCGGCAATTTCCTGCCGTCGCGTGGGCGGGGGCCGCCCACCCTACGTTGTTCGATGCTCCCGGCGATGGTCTGCCGTCGCGTGGGCGGGGGCCGCCCACCCTACGTTGTTCGATGCTCCTGGCGATGGCCTGCCGTCGCGTGGGCGGGGGCCGCCCACCCTACGTTGTTCGATGCTCCCGGCGATTTGCTGCCGTAGGGCGGGCACCCCGTGCCCGCCGGGCGCAAAACGTATCACGAGTGTGCGAATCTGGTGAACAATATTCGGCAAAAAGACAATATTGCCCGGTCCAGACTATAATAAATATCCAACGCCAGCCAACTCCGATCTTTTCTACCGTATGCAATATGTGTCCACCCGCGCGACGAGCGCGTCCGCAGCACGTAATCCCCAATCCTTTTCCGACATCCTGCTGGGCGGCCTGGCGCCGGACGGCGGGCTGTACCTGCCGGCCGATTACCCGCAGGTCACCGGCGCCGAGCTCGATGCATGGCGCAAGCTGTCGTATGCCGAACTGGCCTACGAGATCCTGCGCAAGTTCGCCACCGACATCCCGGACGCCGACCTGAAGGCGCTGACCGCGAAGACCTACACGGCCGACGTGTACAAGAACGCGCGCGCCGACGAATCCGCCACCGAGATCACGCCGCTGCGCGTGCTGGAGCAAAGCCCGGACCGCACCCTGATCCTGCAAGCCCTGTCGAACGGCCCCACGCTGGCCTTCAAGGACATGGCGATGCAGTTGCTGGGCAACCTGTTCGAATACGCGCTGGCGAAGAACGGCGACGAGCTGAACATCTTCGGCGCCACGTCCGGAGACACGGGCAGCGCGGCGGAATACGCGATGCGCGGCAAGCGCGGCATCCGCGTGTTCATGCTGTCGCCGCACAAGAAGATGAGCGCATTCCAGACGGCGCAGATGTTCAGCCTGCAGGACCCGAACATCTTCAACATCGCCGTCGAAGGCGTGTTCGACGATTGCCAGGACATGGTCAAGGCCGTCTCGAACGACCTCGAATTCAAGGTCCGCCACAAGATCGGCACCGTCAATTCGATCAACTGGGCGCGCGTCGTGGCGCAGGTCGTGTACTACTTCCGCGGCTACCTGGCGGCCACGACGTCGAACGACCAGAAGGTGTCGTTCACGGTCCCGTCGGGCAACTTCGGCAATATCTGCGCCGGCCACATCGCTCGCATGATGGGCCTGCCGATCGCGAAGCTGGTCGTCGCGACCAACGAGAACAATGTGCTGGACGAATTCTTCCGCACCGGCGTGTACCGCGTGCGCAAGTCGGCCGAGACCTATCACACGTCGAGCCCGTCGATGGACATCTCGAAGGCGTCGAACTTCGAACGCTTCGTGTACGACCTCGTCGGCCGCGACGCGGATCGGACGCACGCGCTGTTCCGCAAGGTCGAGACGCACGGCGGCTTCGACCTGTCCGGCGGCCCGGGCAGCGACGGCGACGAATTCCGGCTGGTCGCGAACTACGGCTTCCAGTCCGGCTGCTCGACGCACGAAGACCGCCTCGCGACGATCCGCGACATGGCCGACGACTACGGCATCACCATCGACACGCACACCGCGGACGGCATCAAGGTCGCGCGCGAGCACGTGGAGCCGGGCGTGCCGATGATCGTGCTGGAGACGGCGCTGGCCGCCAAGTTCAACGAGTCCATCCTGGAGGCGCTGGGCACCGACGCCGAGCGTCCGGCCGGTTTCGAGGACATCGAGACGCTGCCGCAGCGCTTCGTCGTGATGCATGCGAACGTTGCCCAGATGAAGGAATTCATCGCGGCGCACACGGGACTGGCCAAGTGAATCCGCAGGCTGTCCACCTTGCGCGCAAGCCCTTGATGCCGGTGCGCGCGGCGCTCGACTTCCTGCTGGCCGCGGCGCGCGTCGTGGACGGCGTGGAGGAAGTCGACACGCTGGCCGCCAACGGCCGCGTGCTGGCCGTCGACCAGGTGTCGGGGCTGAACGTGCCGTCCGCCGACAACACGCAGATGGATGGCTACGCGGTGCGCTCCCACGACTGTGCGAGCGGGGCGGCCACGTTGCGCATCGCCCAGCGCATCCCGGCGGGTACGGTCGGCCTGCCGCTCGAGCCGGGCACCGCGGCGCGCATCTTCACGGGCGCCCTGATTCCGGCGGGCGCGGATGCCGTCGTGATGCAGGAGCAGTGCGAAGCGGACGGCGATCAGGTCACCGTGAAGCACGCGCCGCAGCCGGGCGAATGGATCCGCCGCGCCGGCGAGGACATCGTGGCCGGCGCCGTGATCCTGCCGGCCGGCACGCGGCTGCGCAGCCAGGAACTCGGCCTCGCCAGTTCCGTCGGCCTCGCGCGCCTGCCCGTGCGCAGGCGCCTGCGCGTTGCCGTGTTCTTCACGGGCGACGAGCTGGCGATGCCGGGCGAAGCCCTGAAGCCGGGCGCCATCTACAATTCGAACCGCTTCACCTTGCGGGGCCTGCTGGAAAACCTCGGTTGCGACATCGCCGACTACGGCATCGTGCCCGATTCGCTGGAGGCCACGCGTGACACCTTGCGCGCCGCCGCCGCGCGGCACGACCTGATCATCACGTCGGGCGGGGTGTCCGTCGGCGAGGAAGACCACATCAAGCCGGCCGTGGAAGCGGAAGGGCGGTTGAACATGTGGCAGATCGCCGTCAAGCCGGGCAAGCCGCTCGCGTTCGGCGAGGTGCGCCGCGCCGACGGCAACGGCCATGCGTTCTTCCTGGGCCTGCCCGGGAATCCGGTGTCCAGCTTCATCACCTTCCTCCTGTTCGTGCGGCCGTTCCTGCTGCGCCTGCAGGGCGTGACGGGCGCCGTCGAACCGCGCACGATCCCGCTGCGCGCGGACTTCGACTGGGCGAAGCCGGACCGCCGCAACGAATTCCTGCGCGCCCGCATCAACGACGCCGGCGGCCTCGACCTGTTTCCGAACCAGGGTTCGGGTGTGCTCACGTCGACCGTGTGGGCGGACGGCTTGATCGACAATCCGCCGGGCCAGGCGATCGCGCGGGGCGACATCGTGCGCTTCATCCCGTTCAGCGCGCTGCAGTACTGAAAGACGACCATGAAGATCAATCTGCGATTCTTTGCCAGCGTGCGCGAAGCCGTGGGCAGCCCGGGCGAGACCGTCGACCTGCCGGCAAGCGTGGCGACGGTGGGCGCCGTGCGTGACTTCCTGATCGCCCGTGGCGGCGCGTGGGCCGCTGCGCTCGCGCACGAGCGCGCGCTGCGCATGGCGTTCAATCAGATGATGTGCGAGCCGGGAACGGCCATCGCCGAAGGCGGCGAAGTGGCGTTCTTCCCGCCGGTGACCGGCGGTTGAACCCGAGTTACATGGCACTGCCGCCTGGCGTGCCGTAGTCCGTCGTTCCCGCGCAGGCGGAACCCACTTGCGCAGCGCTGCCGAGGGGTACGCAGCACCCCGTCGTTCCCGCGCAGGGGGGAACCCAATTTGCGCAGCGTTGCCGAGGGGTACGCAGCACCCCGTCGTTCCCGCGCAGGGGGGAACCCAATTTGCGCAGCGCTGCCGAGGGGTACGCAGCACCCCGTCGTTCCCGCGTAGGCGGGAACCCAATTTACGCAGCGTTGCCGTGAGGTGCGCAGTACTGCCGGCTTCACTTGGGTCCCCGCCTGCGCGGGGACGACGTTTTCAAGTAATGTAGTCGATCAGACGATCGTCTTCTCCGCCAGCGCCAGCAGTTTCGCGCAATCTGCATTGCGCTCGGCGTAGTCGCGCCACGCGGTCGTGCGCGCGAGGTCCTGCCACTTGCGCAGCGAGTCGCCGTTCAGGTCCACCGTGCGGCCGCCGGCGCCCTGGAACAGCGCGGCCACGGCCGCATCGTCCATCTGGGCCGATTTGCGCGCGAACGCTTCCAGGTCGGCGCCCACCGAGAGCAGCACGGCCTGCTGGTCGCGCGGCAGCCGGTCGAAGGCGGCGCGCGACATGATCAGGGGCTCCAGCATGAACCAGTAGGTGCCGCCGCGCGCCGTCGTGACGGACTTGCTGACTTCGTCGAGGCGGAACGAGATCAGCGACGAGGACGACGTCATGGCCGCGTCGAGCTGGCCTTTTTCGAGCGCACCGCGGATGTCGTTCGACGGCATCGACACGACGTTGGCGCCCGCTTCCTTGAGGATCATGTCCATTTCGGGCGAGCCGCCGCGCACCCGGAGGCCCGCCGCGTCTTCCGGGTCGACGATCGGCTTGCCGCGCGACGCCATGCCGCCCGCCTGCCAGATCCAGCTCAGCAGGATGAGGCCCTTGTCGGCCAGCACCCGCTTGAATTCAGTGCCGATTTCTTCGTTTTTCCAGGCATAGCCCTGTTCGTACGACGTGACGAGGCCCGGCATGAGGCCGATGTTCACTTCGGGCAGGTCGGCGCCGGCGTACGACAGCGGTACGAGCGAGATGTCCAGCGCGCCCTTCGCCAGCGCGGGAATCTGGGCTTCGCTCTTCATCAGCGAGGAGTGCGGGTAGATCGAGAATTTGACGCGTCCCTTGGTCCGCCGTTCCGTCTCGGTGGCGAACATGCGGCACAGGCGGTCGCGGAAATCGCCTTCGGCCACGCTGCCGCCGGGGAATTGATGGGAAATCTTGAGATTCGTGGGCTGGGCCCATGCAGCGTGCAGCAAGAGCGGGCTGGCCGCGATTCCGACCAGCAATGTCCTACGCGTCAATACCGACATAAACATCCTCCAAGATGATATTACGGACTACCGGACGAATCGTGGACCCCTCTTGACGACCGCCTGAGGCGTACATCGTTCGCGATTTCACATTATGTTGTGCGTATAAGAATAGGCTCAGCCGTAGGCTTGTCAAGAAAATATTGCAATAAAAAACCGTGCGTCGCAGCATAAAAAATGCAGGAAGAATCAAGCGGCCAGGGAGGCAGTATCGCGCGCGGGAGTCGCTGCTCCTTGCGCTGGATCTGATGTGCGCCCGGTTCGCGTTTGCTGCGGCGCCGCGAATCTCGCGGCCGTCACCGGACGGGCGTTAGCGTTTTTTGACAGATCATGCAGAGTGGGGCGGGGAACCGGGGCGGCGCGGTGCCGCCCGGCATGCGCCCCGCATGGCACGGGGCGCGGCCCGGTCAGCGCGCGGGGAGCGGATACGTGGCCGGACTGACGTTGCCGTCCTTGTCGACGGCCTGCACGCCGAACAGCAGATTGTCCTTCGACAGGTCGAGGCGGTAGTTCGTCACGTTGCCGACGAACTTCGCGCCCTGCCACAGCGGGGCCGTCGTGTCGCGCCACACGATGCGGTAGCCGGCCAGGTCCGGCTCCGTGTTCGCCTGCCACGCGAGGTCGGTGCCGTTGTCCAGGTTCGCCGTCCTGACCCTGACCTCCTGCGGCGCGGCCGGCGCCAGCGCGAGCGCGGCGAGCGACGCGGCGTTCACGCGCGCCACCTGCGCCACGTAGTCCGGATCGACGTACTCGGGCAGGTCGCCGATCTTCTTGCCGTTTTCCGTGCGCAGGTCCTGGTGCTGGTGATTGAAGTCTTCGTGCGGTTCCGTGAAGCGCACGGCCGCATAGCCGGCGTCCAGGAACGGGCTGTGGTCGCCGCCGCGCAGGTAGCGGTCGCGCCGGTAGATGATATTCACCTTGAAGCCGGGGACGTAGCGCTCGCCCGTTTCCTTGACGTGGCGCGCGAGCTGGCGCGTGATCGAGTCGTTTTCGCCGCCGGTCTGGAGCAACGTGCGCAGCGCCGGCGTCGTTTCCTTCACGGGCGGCACGCCTTCCGCGAACAGGCGCACCTCGGCGTTATCCAGCTTGCCGTGTTCGTCGTGCGAGCTGCCGATGATGTCGTTGTTCAGCATGCCGGCGATGTTCATCCCGGCCGCCCTGGCCTTGGCCGCATAGTCGCCGGAGCCGTACAGGCCCTGTTCCTCCGCCGCGACCGTCATGAACACGAGCGACGCGTCGAATGCGTGGCGCGCCATCACGCAGGCCATTTCGATGACGGCGGCCGTGCCCGACGCATCGTCGTTGGCGCCGGGCGCGTCGGCCGTGGCGTTCATCACGTCGGTCACGCGCGAATCGTAATGGCCGCTGACGACGTAGTAGCGGTCCTTCGACGCCGCCTGTGTGCCCGGCAGCGTGGCCACCACGTTGACGATCTCGGTCGGCCGCGTGATCCGCTTGTCGACTGGGTGCACGTGGCTCTGGAACTGCACGTCCAGCCGGCCGGCGCCGCAGCGTTCCAGCTCGGACTTGATCCAGCGCCGCGCCGCGCCGATGCCGCGCGTGTCGGACGCGGTCTCGGACATCGTGTGGCGCGTGCCGAACCCGACGAGTTTGTCGACGTAGGCGTGGATCCGCTGCGGGGAGATCTCGCGCACGATCGCGTCGATCTCGGCCTGGCGCGCGGGCAGGGCCGCGTCCGCGGGCGGCGCCGCCTGCGCGCCGGCGCCGGCCAGCAACAGGATGGGGAAAGTGGTCTTGAGTACGGGATGCATGGGACTCCTTGGGCTGACGAATCGGCGCCGCGGATCGCGCGGTCCGGCTGTTGTTGTGCATGCGGTGCGTGCGGGATGCGCCGCGGCCGCCGGGATGCACTGTACCGGACGGCGGCGGCGCGGGGAAGCTTTACGCCGCGCGCCGCCGCCCTGCTTGTGTCACAAGGTTCCGAGGAAGGTGCGGATCGCGGCGATGACGGCGTCGGGCTGGTCGAACATCGCGAAATGGCGGGCCGGCGCCACGATCGCGACCTGCAGCTTCGGCGTGCCGTCCATCAGCGCCCGGTAGTAGTCCGCCTTGCCGGCGGGCGTCAAGCCCTGCTGCGCGCTGTCCAGGTCCAGGTAAGGCACGATGGCCAGCACCGGCGCCTGGATGGCCTTCAGGCCGGGCCGCAGGTCCAGCGTCAGCACGTCCGCGGCCCAGGCGCCGACGGAGGCGGGATCGCTGCGCGCCGTCAGCTGCGCCAGCGCGTCTGCCCGGGACATGTCCAGCACGCCGATCGTCCGCATGTAGGCTTGCTGCTGCTGGGCGAACAGGGCCGGCGGCTGCTTGCCGATCTGGGCGCGCGTGCGCTCGGCGAACTGCGCGCGCTGTTCGGGCGGCAGGTCTTCCGTGCCGGGCATCACGGGCAGGCCGTCGATGCTGACGATGCCGCCCACGAGCGCGGGCTTGTCCTCGGCCACGGCGAGGGCCAGGATGCCGCCCAGGCTGTGGCCCACGATGACCGGTTTGTCGAGGCGGCGACGCGCGATCAGTTCCTCGACGGCGGTGCGCGCCGCCGCGAACGGCGCCGGTCCGGCCTTTGGCCTGCCGTCGAAGCCGGGCAAGGTCAGCACGTACACGGCGTGGTCGGAGGAGAAGGCGCGGATGGTGTCTTGCCACACCCAGCTGCCGCTCGCGAGGCCCGGGATCAGGATCAGCGGCCGGCCCTTGTCGCCATGGCGTTCGACGAGCACGCCGGCGACTTCGAAACGTTCGGCCGGCGCGAGGGCGGCGGCGTAGCGGTTCGGTTCCGGGGCCGCATCGGCGGCGCGGCTCGTGGGGAGGGCGCCGCCGACGAGGGCGGCGAAAATGGCGGCGAGTGCGGCTTTGTTGCGAAGGCGGGTCATGCGGTCTCCTGGTCGGGGAAGAAAATGGTTTCGATCGTTTGTCCGAACAGCCGCGCCAGCGCGAACGCCAGCGGCAGGCTCGGGTCGTAGCGGCCCGTCTCGATGGCGATGACGGTCTGGCGCGAGACGTCCAGCAGCTCGGCCAGGTGCGCCTGGCTCCAGCCGCGCGTCGCGCGCAGGTCGCGGATGGCGTTCTTCATGCTTCGACGGTGCGGCGGGCGACGAGGCTGCGCACGATGTTCACGAGGCCCCAGCTCGCGCCCATCAAGATCCACACGCTGAACATCGACAGGCGGGGGAAGCCGGCCGTCTCCAGGAAGCCGTAGCTGAACGTGACGGCGGCCGTGATGGCGAAGGCGAGGGCGACGCCTTCCAGCAGGCGCAGGCGCTGGTATTCGTCGATGCGCGCGACGTGGCGCGCGATGGCGCGGATCATCAGGCCGAAGCCGATCATGGGCAGCAGCAGGACGATGGTGCGCAGCGGCCCGTCGGCCAGCGGCCGGCCGTAGCGGATGGACCCGGCCAGCAGCACGACATACACGGCGATCGCCGTCCACAACTCGAACCGGTAAGCCCGGGCCACGCGTTTCTCGTGCATCGCACACCTCCTTTTGATAGAACATCATGTAAAGTATGCTTTACATCGTAGACGTGCTCCAGGCCGATGTCAAGCTTCCTTTACATCCTTTTTTGGCGCCCGTTCGACTACAATGCTCGCCTCCGTTTTCCTTGATGCCGCCATGTCCGAGTCCCGCACCGAAGCACGTTCCCGCCACGCCATCGTCATCGGCGGCGGCCCCGCCGGCCTGATGGCGGCCGAAGTGCTGGCCGCGGGCGGCGCGCGGGTCGACCTGTACGACGCGATGCCGTCCGTCGGCCGCAAATTCCTCCTGGCCGGCAAGGGCGGCATGAACATCACGCATGCGGAAGGCTACGATGCGTTCGTCGCCCGCTACGGTGCGCGCGCCGGCGCCGTGCAAGCCTGGCTGGACGCGTTCCCGCCCGGGCAGGTGCGGGCGTGGATCCACGGCCTCGGCATCGCCACGTTCGTCGGCACGTCCGGCCGCGTGTTCCCGGCCGACATGAAGGCGGCGCCGCTGCTGCGCGCATGGCTGCACCGGCTGCGCGAAACCGGCGTCGCGTTCCACATGCGGCACCGGTGGCTGGGCTGGCGCGATGGCGGACTCCTGTTCGCCACGCCCGAGGGCGAGTCGGTCGTTGACACGGCGGGCGCCGCGACCGTGCTGGCGCTGGGCGGCGCGAGCTGGGCGCGGCTCGGGTCCGATGGCGCCTGGGCGCCGCTGCTGACGCAACGCGGCGTCGAGGTGGCGCCGCTGGTGCCGTCCAACTGCGGCTTCGATGCCGACTGGAGCGCGCACTTCGCGGAGCGCCATGCGGGCAGTCCGCTGACCACCGTGGCGCTGGCGCTGGAGGGCGACGCGTTCCGCAAGGGACAGTTCGTCGTGACGAAGACGGGCATCGAAGGGAGCCTCGTGTACGCGCTGTCGGCACCGATCCGCGACCGCATCGCGCGCGACGGCCGCGCGACCGTCCTGCTGGACCTGTTGCCCGACCACGATCCGCGGCGCGTGCTCGACGAGGTCGCGCGCCCGCGCGGGACGCGCTCGATGGCCAGCCATCTGCAGAGCCGCCTGGGCATCAAGGGCGTGAAATCGGGCCTGCTGCACGAGTGCCTGAGCAAGGCCGACTACGCGGACCCGGCGAAGCTGGCGCGGGCGTTGAAGGCCTTGCCGCTCGTGCTGGCGCGCCCGCGTCCGATCGACGAGGCGATCAGCAGCGCGGGCGGTGTGCGCTTCGAGGCACTGGAGGGCGGGACCATGCTGCGCGGCGTGCCCGGCGTGTTCGTGGCCGGTGAGATGGTCGACTGGGAAGCGCCGACCGGGGGTTATCTGCTGACCGCGTGTTTCGGCAGCGGACGCGCGGCCGGGCGGGCGGCGCTGGCGTGGCTGGCGCAAGACGTCAATCGTCGAAACTGACCGACCCGCTCCCCTTCCGGCTGACCGAGCGTTCGTCCGGATTGCCGTACACGCGCGCTTCGCCGCTGCCGGACAATTCGACGTGCAGGCGCTTGCGGGCATACACGGCGCTGTCGCCGGAACCCTGTTGCAGCAGGTCGACCTCGTCGGCGCGCAGGTGGCGCGCGTCCAGGTCGCCCGAGCCGCGCGACTCGGCGTGCAGTTCGCGGCTCGAGCCCACGAGCGTGAGGCGGCCCGTGCCGATCACGGCGGCATCGACCGTGTCGCTCGTGCCGCCCGTCAGTTCGAGGTCGCCGCTGCCGCGCAGGGCGGCCATGATTTCGCGGTAGCGGCCGTTGAACCGCATATTGCCGGAACCGTCCAGCGCCACGTCCAGGTGGTCGCCGGCGAAGCCGCTGACGGTGTGCTCGCCGCTGCCGTTGACGCTCAGCGATTCCAGCGTCGGCAGCGTGACCGTCACCTCGATCGGCGTGCGGTGGCGCAGCAGGATGCCGCGCGGGCCGATGCGCAGCACGTCGCCGTCGATGCTCGTGTCGATGTTCGCCAGCAGCCGCTGTTCGCCGCGCACTTCGAGCGAAGGCGTCGCGCCCTGGCGCAGCGTGAGGTTGAGGGGGCCGGAGAGGTCGACCTTGGCGACGGCCTTGTCGAACGGGCGGCGTTCGGTGGCGACGAGGCGGCTGCCCGGGGGCGACGGGCCGTTCGTGCCGTGGGCGCGCAGCATGCTGTACGACACGCCGATCAGCAGGAACGCGAGGACCAGGAGGCTGAAACCGATCTTGAGCAAAGCGCGCATCGTGTCCTCAGCTGCCCTTGAGCAGGGATCGGTTCATCTGGACGTAGCGCTTCAGGCCGATGAAGGTATAGCGCGTGACGACGAGGGACAACAGGAACAGCGCGATCCCGCCCAGCACGAGGCCGCAGCCGAACAGGGTCTGCGTCGTGCGCGATTCCGCGTCCATGTCGGTGCTGATGCGCAGCGTGCTGTCCGCGAGCGCCTCGGCGCTGCGCAGGGCGCGCGAGTGCGCGCGCCCGTGGTCGGCGCCTGCATCGGCCGTGTCGTCGGGCGGCAGCGGGTCGGCGACCTGCGGGCGCTCCTCCTTGACGAGGATGCCGCGGTCGCCGATCTCGACGCGCATCTGGCGCCCGCGCCCGTCGTCGTCGATGGTGACGAAGCGGCTCGGCCAGTCCAGCACGAGTTCATTGGCGCCCGCGAGGCCGCTGGCGGTGGTGGCGATGCCAGCCAGGTAGAACGTCAGCGCGCATACGTACAGGCAAAGCAGCAGCGCCGAATAGACCAGCGCCGGCACGAGCATGAACAGGTTGAAGATGGCCAACCCGACGGCCGACACCATCAGGCGCAGCAGGTTGGCGGGGTTCTTCCTTGCGCTGAACGTGTCCAGGTGCGCGTTCGCGCGCAGGGTCATGGCGATCTTTTTCGGGTCGTCGAGCTCGCGCGCCACGTCCGGCTCGCCCTGTCCGGCGGCGACGCCGTCCACGAAGCGTTGTTCGTAATAGGCCAGCGTCCTGGCCTGCACGTCGGGCGGCAGGCCGAGCATGGCCCGCTTGAGCGCCTCGAGGTATTCCAGTTTGCCCATCAGGACTCCTTCCGGGGCGATATCAGCCGCGGCCGAACGACAGCATGGCGTTCAGCGCCGGACTGGCCGCCGCGCCGGGGTGGACCAGAATGATCGTCGCGGCCGCCACGACGGCCAGCAGGGCAAGGGTACGCAAGCCGAGATGGATGTTCATTTGCATTTCCGCCAACACTCGTTTCGATGATGCCACTGTACGGAGCGCGGACGGCGCGCGCCACCGCTGTGCGACAGGCTGCGGATTTCGCGGGGCAGGGCGCGCCCCGGCGCGACGATCGGCGCGCCGTCATCGCGGCGTCGTCCCCATCATGACGCCGGCCGCGGCGACGCCGCTGCGCACGGCCGCTTCCAGCGTGGCGGGGTAGTCGGATGCCGTGTAGTCGCCGGCCAGCGCCAGGCCTGGCAGGGCGGTCGCGTTGGCCGGACGGGCGAGGGCGGGCGAGCAGGCGAACGTGGCGCGTTTTTCCGTGATCGTGCGGCTCCACAGCGGCGCTGCGAGCGCCGGTTGCCCGAACGATGCGGCCAGCTGCGCCGCGACGGCGGCGGCCAGCGCCGCCTGGCCGATGGCGCCGGCGGGGTCCGCGCCGCTGATCACGACGGCCAGCAGGCCATCCTGGCCGGGATCGAGCTGGCCGCGGTCGAACACGAACTGGCCCCAGCGCTCGTCGAGCGGCGCATCGGCCAGCGCGCAAAAGGGCAAGGGCAGGCGCACGCCGGGCGCGTACTGCAGGTAGACGGTGGCGATGGGTTCGTAGGCCAGCGCATCCAGTTGCGCCACGACGCCGGCCGCGCCATCCAGGGGCCGCAGCAGCGCCGCCGCCTGCCACGGCGGGGCCGCGAGGACGACGCCGTCGAACGCATGGTGATCGGCGCCGGAACGCAGGCGCCATGCGCCGCCGTCCGGTTCCAGCGCGTCGATGCGGGCGCCCGTGCGCACGGCGGCGCCGCGGCCGTCGAGGTGGCGGCGGGCCGCTTCCGGGAACACGGCGTCGAGCAGCACGCGCGGGATCAGCATGTCGGACGCGGCGCGGTGCGCACCGAGGCTGTCGCGCAGCACCGCCAGGAACACTTGGGCGGATGCCCGCTCGGGCGGCGTGTTCAGCGCGGCCAGGCACAGGGGGCGCCACATCAGGCGCTCGAGGCGCGGCGTCTGGTCGAAGCGCGCCAGCAGTTCCGCCACGCTGCAGTCGGTGTACAGCTGCCAGCCCATCCAGCGGGCGCTGGTCGTGAAGCGGGCGAGGGCCAGCTTGTCGTGCCGGTCCAGGCCGCGTGCCCGCAGCAGCGCGACGAGCATGTGCAGCGGCGCCGGCAGGCGCGGGGCGACGAAGTCCATGCCGTCGTCCGCCGCGGGATAGCGCATCTGCAGCGGCAGCCGCAGCATGGCCTGGTCCGGGTCGACGCCGACGCGGCGCATCAGGCGCAGCGTGTCGGCGTAGGCGCCCAGCATGATGTGCTGGCCGTTGTCGAGCAGGCGCCCGTTCGTCTCGATGGCGCGCGCGCGGCCGCCCAGGGTGCGCGCGGCTTCGAACAGCGTGACGTCGCAGCCGGCGTCCAGCAGCGCGACGGCCGCCGCGCAGCCTGCCCAGCCGCCGCCGACGACGGCGATCCGCCGGCCGGCGGCCGGGCGACTTGCGTCCCGGCGGTTTTCAGCCGCGGACATACGTCTTCCAGGCCAGCCACAGCTTGCGCAGCGGCGTCAGGGAGATTTTCTGGTTGAGGACGTGGAAGCCGTCGCGCTCGATCTCGCCGAGCAGCGTGCGGTAGATGGCGGCCATCATGAGGCCCGGGCGCTGGGCGCGCCGGTCCGCCCTGGGCAGCAGCGCGAAGGCTTCGTCGTACAGGCCCTGGGCGCGGTCGGCCTGGAACTTCA
The DNA here is from genome assembly GCF_001425685.1 of Massilia sp. Root335. Taxonomy (GTDB): domain Bacteria; phylum Pseudomonadota; class Gammaproteobacteria; order Burkholderiales; family Burkholderiaceae_D; genus Telluria; species Telluria luteola. The sequence continues at coordinate 66,849 of NZ_LMCY01000037.1, forward strand.
TCAGCGCCTCGAATTTTTCGCTGTGGCGCGCGTTCAGCAGGTCGGCCGCCGTCACGTTGAACTGCTGCAGTTCGCTGATCGGCAGGTAGATGCGGCCCTTGCGCGCGTCTTCGCCCACGTCGCGGATGATGTTCGTGAGCTGGAAGGCGAGGCCCAGCGTTTCCGCATATTGCAGGGTCTGCGGATTCGTCACGCCGAAGATGCTGGCCGACAGGATCCCGACGACGCCCGCCACGTGCCAGCAGTATTTCCTGAGGTTCGGATAGTCGAGGTAGCGCGACTGGTCGAGGTCCATCTCCATGCCGTCGATGATGGCTTGCAGGTGTTCCTGTTTCAGGTCGTACGGCTGCAGGTGCGGCTGCAGCGCGAGCATCACCGGGTGCGTGGGCGTGCCCGAATACGCCTGGGCGACTTCGTTGCGCCACCAGGCGAGCTTGATGCGCGCGACCGATTGGTCGGTCGTCTCGTCGACCGTGTCGTCGACTTCCCGGCAGAACGCGTACAGCGCCGTGATCGCGCGCCGGCGTTCCGGCGGCAGGAACAGGAAGCTGTAGTAGAAGCTGGAGCCGCTTTGTGCGGTCTTTTGTTGGCAGTATTCGTCGGGGGACATATAAAAAGTGTGATTGCGCGGAGCCAGTCCGCTATCTTATCCGATGCGGCGTCGGTCGCCGCATCACATGCATATCGCGCGCCAGCCGACCGCGAGCCAGTCGAGGCGTTTCAGGCGCGGGCGGCGCCGGAACACGTCGTAGTCCGCGCGCTCGATCGCTTCCAGGATGCGCAGGCCGCCCTGCACGACCATCCGCAATTCCCAGCCGATGCGCCCCGGCAGCCGCGTGGCCAGCGGCGCGCCTTCCAGCATCAGCGCGCGCGCCCGCTCCACTTCGAAGCGCATCAGCGCGCGCCACGCCGGTCCCGTGCGGCCCTGTTCGATGGCGTCGGCCGTCACGCCGAAGCGCGCCAGGTCGTCCTGCGGCAGGTAGATGCGGCCCTTGGCGACGTCGATGGCGACGTCCTGCCAGAAGTTGATGAGTTGCAGCGCCGTGCAGATCGCGTCCGACTCGCGCAGGCGCGCCGGGTCGTCGACGCGATACAGGCCCAGCATCAACCGTCCGACAGGATCGGCGGATCGTCGGCAATAATCGTGCAGTTGCGCGAAGTTTGCGTAGCGCGTCGTGACGACGTCCTGCCTGAAGGCGCTGAGCAGGTCGCGCAGCGGTTGCAGCGGCAGGCCGAATCCGTTCAGCACGTCGGCGAGGCGCTGGAACATGGGCTCGTGCTGCGGCGCGCCGGCCGCGATGGCGTCCAGCGCGGCGTCGTAGGCCTGCAGCGCGGCCAGGCGTTCGGCCGGGGCGGCGTCGCCTTCGTCGGCGAGGTCGTCGGCGCTGCGCGCGAAGGCATAGATCGCCTCCACCGCGGGCACGAGGCGGCGCGGCAGCAGGATCGAAGCGACAGGAAAATTTTCGTAATGGTCGACGGCCATGCGACTCGATAGATTGCTGACTCTAAAGTCATTTACTGGCGTTAATTGCATGATTATAATTGCTAGGTTAAATCCACGACAGTGCCTCGCCGTCCCGGCCGGGCCAGCATGAGGAAACCAATGCCTGCTTTTCTCTCGATGTCCCTGCGGCCGCGCGGCGCCGCACCGTTCGTCCTTTCCCTGACCCTCGCCGCGGCGCTGCTGGCCGGGTGTTCCCGCAACGACGCGCCGCCTGAGGACGTGCGCCCCGTGCGCGCGCTCACGCTGGCGACGGGCACGGTCGGCACGTCGGCGGAATTTTCCGGCGACGTGCGCCCGCGCTACGAGTCGCGGCTCGGCTTCCGTGTGGGCGGCAAGATCAGCGCGCGCAAGGTCGACGTGGGCACGGTCGTCAAGCGCGGCCAGGTGCTGATGCAGCTGGACCCGCAAGACCTGCGCCTCGGCCAGGCCCAGGCCCAGGCCAACCTGCGCGCGGCGCAGACGAATTACGACCTGGCGCGCGCGGACCTCAAGCGCTACCAGGACCTGCGCAGCCAGAACTTCGTCGCCCAGGCGGTGCTCGACCAGAAGCTGGCGGCCGCGCATTCGGCGCAGGCGACCGTGGAAGCGGCCCGCGCGGCGTTGCGCGAACAGGCCAACCAGACCGGTTACGCCAGCCTCGAATCGGACACGGACGGCGTCGTCACCGGCATCGACGCCGAGGTCGGCCAGGTCGTGCAGGCGGGTACGCCCGTCGTGCGCGTGGCGCGGACCGACGAAAAGGAAGTGGTGATCGGCGTGCCGGAAGACCAGGTCGACGAGCTGCGCCATGTGAGCACCGTGAAGGTCAGGCTGTGGGCCGATCCGAACCGCAGCATCGACGGCAAGATCCGTGAAGTGTCGCCGGTGGCCGATCCGGCCACGCGCACCTACACGGTGAAGGTGTCGATCCCGGCGCGCGACGACATCCGCCTCGGCATGACGGCCGTGGTCCGGCTGGCCCAGGCCGGCGGCGGCGGATCGGCGATCAAGGTGCCGTTGTCGGCGCTGTACCAGAACAAGGGCGCGACCTCCGTGTGGCTGATCGAGAACGGCGCGGTGCGCCTCGTGCCAGTGCAGGTGGGCGGCGTCGACGGCAACGACGTGCTGCTGGCCGGCGGCGTGAAGCCGGGCCAGACCATCGTCACCGCGGGCGTCAACCTGCTCAAGCCGGGCCAGAAGGTCAAGGTGCTGGCGGCCGACGTGGCCCGCCGCGGCGATGCGGAGGCCGAGGCGACGGGTGTCCGGGGGACACCCGTCGGGCAAGCCGCACCGGCCGGGCAAGCCGCCGCTGGGGCAGCGAAATGAAGGGTTTCAACCTGTCGCGCTGGGCGCTGGAACACATCCCGCTGACCCGCTACCTGATCGCCGCGCTGCTCATCGGCGGCATCATCAGCTACGGCAAGCTGGGCCAGGACGAGGACCCGCCGTTCACCTTCCGCGCGATGGTGATCACCGCGTACTGGCCCGGCGCCACGGCCGTGCAGATGGCCCAGCAGGTCGCGGATAAACTGGAGAGAAAGCTGCAGGAGACGCCGTACGTCGACAAGCTGCGCAGTTTTTCCAAGCCGGGCGAGACGACCATCATCCTCGAACTGCGCGAATCGTCGCCGCCGAAGGACGTCCCCGGCATCTGGTACCAGGTGCGCAAGAAGGTCGGCGACATCGCGGGGACGCTGCCGCCGGGCGTGGTCGGGCCGTTCTTCAACGACGAATTCGGCGACACGTACGGCTCGATCTTCGCGCTGTCCGGCGACGGCTTCACGTACGCCGAGATGCGCGACTACGCCGACTTCGTGCGCCAGCAGCTGCTCGCGGTGCCGCTGGTCGCGAAGGTGGAGCAGTTCGGCGTGCAGGAAGAGAAGGTCAACATCCTGTTCTCGCAGCAGAAATTCGCGCAGCTGGGCGTGCCGTTCGAGCAGATCGTGAACCAGATCGCGACGCAGAACGGCATCGAGTCGGCCGGTGTGCTCGTCACGCCGATGGAGAACCTGCAGGTGCGCGTGACGGGCGGCCTGAAGACCATCAAGCAGCTGGAAGACCTGAGCCTGCGCGCAGGGAACACGACGTTCCGCCTCGGTGACTTCGCCACCATCCAGCGTGCGTACGCCGACCCGCCGCACGACAAGATGCGCTTCAACGGCAAGGAAGTGATCGGCCTGGGCGTGTCGATGGAAAAGGGCGGCAATATCATCGAGCTGGGCAAGGGCCTGGAAAAGACGGTGGAGCACATCAAGAGCCAGCTCCCGGTCGGCATCGAACTGGAACGCGTATCGAACCAGCCGGCGGCCGTCAAGGCTTCCGTCGGCGAATTCATGAGCAGCCTGATCGAGGCAATCGTCATCGTGCTCGGCGTGTCGTTCGTCGCCCTCGGCCTGCACCAGAAGCCGAAACTGCGGCTGGACGTGCGGCCCGGCCTCGTCGTGGCGCTGACGATCCCGCTGGTGCTGGCGATCACGTTCCTGTTCATGCGCGTGTTCGACATCTCGCTGCACAAGATCTCGCTGGGCGCCCTGATCATCGCGCTCGGCCTGCTCGTGGACGACGCCATCATCGCCGTCGAGATGATGGTGCGGAAGATGGAGGAGGGCATGTCGCGCTTCGACGCGGCCACGTTCGCCTACACGTCGACCGCGTTCCCGATGCTGACGGGGACCCTGATCACGGCGGCGGGCTTCCTGCCGATCGGCCTGGCGAAATCGGCGGCCGGCGAGTACACGTTCGCGATGTTTTCCGTGAACGCGATCGCGCTCGTCGTGTCGTGGGTCGTCGCCGTCACGTTCACGCCGTACATCGGCTTCATCCTGCTGCGCGTGCAGCCGCACGGCCACGGCCACCACGACGTGTACGACACGCCGCTGTATGCGCGCTTCCGCCGCCTCGTCGACCGCTGCGTGGAATGGCGCATGACGACCATCGCGCTGTCGCTGGCCGTGTTCCTGCTGGGCGTGTTCGGCTTCAAGTTCATCGAAAAGCAGTTCTTCCCGGATTCCAGCCGCCCCGAGCTGATGGTGGAGATGTGGACGCCGGAAGGCACCAGCTTCGCCGTCAACGAGGCGCTGGCGAAGAAGTTCGAGCGCTTCGCGCGCGCGCAGCCGGAGACGGACAGCGTGACGTCGTACATCGGCACCGGCAGCCCGCGCTTCTACCTGCCGCTGGACCAGATCTTCCCCGCGTCGAACGTGTCGCAGTTCGTCGTGCTGCCGAAGACGGTCGCCCAGCGCGAAGCCCTGCGCCACAAGATCGAGAACCTGTTCAAGACCGATTTCCCGGAAGTGCGCGGGCGCGTGAAACTGCTGCCGAACGGCCCGCCCGTGCCGTATCCCGTCCAGTTCCAGGTGATGGGGCCCGACATCGGCGTCGTGCGCAAGGTCGCGGACCAGGTGAAGGAGATCATGATCGCCAATCCGAACACGGTGGGCGTCAACGACAACTGGAACGAATCCGTGAAAGTGCTGCGCCTCGACCTCGACCAGGACAAGCTGCGCGCGCTGGGCGTCACGTCGCAGGCGGTGCGGCGCACGGTCGCCACCGTGCTGTCTGGGACGACGGTGGGCCAGTTCCGCGAGAGTAACCGCCTGATCGACATCGTCGTGCGCCAGCCGTTGAACGAGCGCTCGAGCATGTCCGTGCTGGCGAACACGAACGTGGCGACGCCGTCCGGCAAGGCCGTGCCGCTGTCGCAGCTCGCGCGCATCGAGTTCGTGTGGGAGCCTGGCGTCGTGCAGCGCTATGGGCGCGAGTGGGCGATCATGGTCCAGTCCGACGTCGTCGAGGGCGTGCAGGGGCCGACCGTGTCCGACCAGGTCGGCGCGAAGCTGGCGGCGCTGCGCGCGAAGCTGCCGGCCGGCTACCGCATCAAGCTCGAAGGCGCGGCGGCGAACAGTTCGACGGCGGAGGACTCGATTGCCGCCAACGTGCCGCTCGTGCTGTTCATCGTGTTCACCCTCCTGATGCTGCAGCTGCACAGCTTCTCGCGCGCCGTGATGGTCTTCCTCACGGGCCCGCTGGGCATCGCCGGCGCGGCGATGGCGCTGCTGGTGTCGCACGAGCCGTTCGGCTTCGTCGCCAACCTCGGCGTGATCGCGCTGTTCGGCATGGTGGTGCGCAATTCGGTGATCCTCGTCGACCAGATCGAGAAGGACATCGCGGCCGGGCACGCACCGTGGGATGCGATCGTCGAGAGCGCCGTGCGGCGCTGCCGGCCGATCCTGCTGACGGCGGCCGCGGCGGCGCTGGCGATGATTCCGCTGTCGCGCTCGGTGTTCTGGGGGCCGATGGCGGTGGCGATCATGGGCGGGCTGCTGGTGGCGACGGCGCTCACGCTGCTGTTCCTGCCGGCGCTGTATGCGGCGTGGTTCCGCGTGAAGCGGCCGGTGCCCGCGTAGGGTGGGCACCCTGTGCCCACGCGTTACGCCGGCATGACGCAAACGCCGGCGTGACGCAATCGTTTCCGTGGGCTCGGGGAGCCCACCCTACGTAAATCCTTGATATATGGGGCGATTTAATACGAATTAAAAACTGCCCAATCGTGTCAGAAAATCCAGTAAAATATCGGGTTGAAGTTGTAGCCCCTAGACATTGGATTCAGGGCGGCCGGTTTCATTGTCGGGCGCCCTTTGTTTTTGTGGCAAGATGAGCAATCCTGAGCGAGGATGGCGAAATTGGTAGACGCACCAGGTTTAGGTCCTGACGCCAGCAATGGTGTAGGGGTTCGAGTCCCCTTCCTCGCACCACGAATAATTAATTTTTTTGGACGATTTTTACAATGGCAACTGCTGTCGAAAACCTGGGTAAACTCGAGCGTCGCTTGACGATCTCTTTTCCGCTGAGCGACGTACGTACGGAAGTTGAAAAGCGCCTCAAGAAGCAGGCCAAGACCGCTCGTGCTCCGGGCTTCCGTCCGGGCAAGGTGCCACTGAAGATGGTCGCCGCGCAGTACGGCTACCAGATCGAGTCCGACGTGCTGAACGACAAGGTCGGCCAGGCCTTCAGCGTCGCCGCCGACGAAGCCCAGCTGCGCGTTGCCGGCATGCCGAAAATCGAGCCGAAGCAGGACGCGCCGGAAGGCATGCTGTCCTTCGACGCGACGTTCGAAGTCTACCCGGAAGTCACGCTGCCGGCGCTGGCCGACGTCGAGATCGAAACCGTCAAGACCGACGTCACCGACGCTGAAATCGACAAGACCATCGACATCCTGCGCAAGCAGCGCGTGCACTTCCACACCAAGGGCGAAGCCGGCGAGCACGGCGACGGCGGCGAGCCTGTGGCCGCCAACGGCGACCGCGCGACCGTGGACTTCGTCGGCGTCATCGACAACGTCGAATTCCCGGGCGGTAAAGCCGAAGACTACGCATTCGTGCTGGGCGAAGGCCGCATGCTGCCGGAATTCGAAGCCGCGACCGTCGGCCTGAAAGTCGGCGAGAGCAAGACCTTCCCGCTGGCTTTCCCGGAAGACTACCATGGCAAGGACGTGGCCGGTAAAACCGCCGAGTTCACCATCACGCTGAAGAAGCTGGAATGGGCGCACCTGCCGGAAGTCGATGCCGAATTCGCCAAGTCGCTGGGTATCGAAGACGGCAGCATCGAAAAGATGCGCGAAGACATCAAGGTCAACCTGGAGCGTGAAGTCAACGCCCGCATCAAGGCCCGCAACAAGGAAGCCGTGATGGACGCCCTCGTCAAGCACACCGAAATGGACGTGCCGAAGGTCATGATCGAGCAGGATTCGCAGCGCCTGGCCGAGCAGACCCGCCAGGACATGGCCCAGCGCGGCATGGACGTCAAGAGCCTGCCGTTCCCGGCCGACCTGTTCGCCACCAAGGCCGAGCGCCGCGTGCGCCTGGGTCTGATCCTGTCCCAACTGGTCCAGGAAAACAGCCTGCAAGCTACCCAGGACCAGGTGAAGGCCCAGATCGAGGACTTCTCGCAGAGCTACGAAGATCCGAAGGAAGTCCTGAAGTACTACTACAGCGACCGTCGCCGCCTGGGCGAAGTGGAAGCTCTTGTATTGGAAGAAAACGTCGTTAACTATGTGCTCGGCAAGGCAAAGGTGACGACCAAGGACATCGCCTTTGACGAACTGATGGGAAGCGCCGCCCAGGCGTAATTTCCTTGATGAAGCCGTGCGACAACGTCCTTGCGGGGATGGGATAGTGCGGCTTCGTAACTTTTACAAAGGAACTGACAGGTATGAATCGTAATCCTGCATTGGATACCCAAGCCCTCGGCCTCGTGCCGATGGTGATCGAGCAGAGCGGCCGCGGCGAGCGCGCCTACGACATCTACTCGCGCCTGCTGAAGGAGCGCGTGATTTTCCTGGTCGGCCCTGTCAACGACCAGATGGCCAACCTCATCGTGGCCCAGTTGCTGTTCCTGGAAAGCGAGAATCCGGACAAGGACATCTCGCTGTACATCAACTCGCCGGGCGGTTCGGTGTCGGCCGGCCTCGCCATCTTCGACACGATGAACTTCATCAAGCCCGACGTGTCGACGCTGTGCACCGGCCTGGCCGCCTCGATGGGCGCGTTCCTGCTGGCCGCCGGCGCCAAGGGCAAGCGTTTCTCGCTGCCGAACTCGCGTGTCATGATCCACCAGCCGTCCGGTGGTTCGCAGGGCATGGCGTCGGACATCGAGATCCAGGCCAAGGAAATCCTGTACCTGCGTGAACGCCTGGCCCGCATCATGGCGGACAACACCGGCCAGACGATCGAGCAGATCCACAAGGATACCGACCGCGACCGTTTCATGTCGAGCGACGAGGCCGTCGAATATGGCCTCATCGATAAGGTCCTGACGAACCGCGGCTGAGGTTCTTCAACGGATTTCCGAGATCGCGTTTAGCACTCGACAACTGTTGCTCAAATACGCCCGGACGCGACAGCGCTTCGGGCGTTTTGTTTTCAAATCGGGTAGCATGGAGTCGTGTGCACTTGTTGCGCCCTCGTATTAGCGTTATATTCATAGCAATTCAACAGAAACCTGCCCCATGTCAGACAAAAAATCCTCTAGCGGCGAAAAACTCCTGTACTGCTCGTTCTGCGGCAAGAGCCAGCACGAGGTCAAGAAGCTCATCGCAGGGCCTTCGGTCTTCATTTGCGACGAGTGCATCGACTTGTGCAATGACATCATCCGCGATGAGACCTCGAACGTGGAATCGGTGGCGGGCGCCAAGTCCGACCTGCCGACGCCGCACGAGATCGCCGAGCTGCTCGATCAATACGTCATCGGCCAGCAGACTGCGAAGCGCATCCTGTCGGTGGCGGTGTACAACCATTACAAGCGCCTGAAGCACCTGGGCAAGAAGGACGATGTCGAACTGGCGAAGAGCAATATCCTGCTCGTCGGTCCCACCGGTTCCGGCAAGACCCTGCTGGCCCAGACCCTGGCACGCATGCTGAACGTCCCGTTCGTGATCGCCGACGCGACCACGCTGACGGAAGCCGGCTATGTCGGCGAGGACGTCGAGAACATCATCCAGAAGCTGCTGCAGAGCTGCAACTACGAAGTCGAGAAGGCCCAGCGCGGCATCGTCTACATCGATGAGATCGACAAGATCTCGCGCAAGTCGGACAACCCGTCCATCACCCGCGACGTGTCGGGCGAGGGCGTCCAGCAGGCGCTGCTGAAGCTGATCGAAGGCACGATGGCCTCGGTGCCCCCGCAAGGCGGCCGCAAGCACCCGAACCAGGATTTCGTGCAGATCGACACGACGAACATCATGTTCATCTGCGGCGGCGCATTCGACGGCCTGGACAAGATCATCCAGAACCGTTCGGAAAAGAGCGGCATCGGCTTCGCGGCCAGCGTCAAGAGCCAGACCCAGCGTTCCGTCAGCGATATCCTGCTGGAAGCGGAACCGGAAGACCTGATCAAGTTCGGCCTCATCCCGGAACTTGTCGGCCGTCTGCCGGTCGTAGCTACGCTGAGCGAACTGACGGAAGAAGCTTTGATCCAGATCCTGGTCGAGCCGAAAAACGCCCTTATCAAGCAGTATTCGAAACTGCTGGATATGGAAGGCGCCGAACTGGAAATCCGCCCGGCGGCCCTGCACGCGATTGCGAAAAAGGCATTGGCGCGCAAGACCGGTGCGCGCGGCCTGCGCTCCATCCTGGAACACGCCCTGCTCGACGTGATGTATGAATTGCCGAGCCAGCAAAATGTCGTGAAAGTCGTAATCGATGAAAATACGATCACGAATGGCGCGAAACCTTTGCTGATTTACAGTGAATCGCCGAAGGCTGCCGGCGAGAACTGAAAAATTTCCGGGCGCAAACACAACAAAGGTATTGAATCGTTGAGTTGAGGCGGTACAATCAATCTCAACAAAAGACGGCTTCAATCGAAAAGCCACTCGCGGCAGACGCTGTGAAGTGGCTTTTTTATTTGAATCCTCCGCTTTTGTAGAAACGGCTATTATTCGTATCAAGTTAAAGTTTTTTACTTGTAGAAAATATTTATTGGGCCGGTCTTGTGATTCGACGGTGCGCTCCCCACATCGTCAACACGCTTTCTATAAGGTATGCCATGACAACTTCCAAATTGACCGAGCAAATGACGCTGCCCCTCCTGCCGCTGCGCGACGTGGTCGTGTTTCCGCATATGGTGATACCGCTGTTCGTCGGCCGCCCGAAATCCATCAAGGCGCTCGAAGCTGCCATGGAACAGGGCAAGAGCATCATGCTCGCAGCCCAAAAGGCCGCTGCCAAGGACGAGCCTTCGGCCGCAGACATCTACGAGATCGGCTGCGTGGCCAATATTCTGCAAATGCTGAAGCTGCCCGACGGCACCGTGAAGGTGCTGGTCGAAGGCGCGCAGCGCGCAAAAATCACGAACATCAACGACGGTCCGAGCCATTTCATCGCCGACCTGACCCCGATCAATTCGGAAATCGGCGACGACTCCGAAGTCGAGGCGATGCGCCGCGCGATCGTCCAGCAGTTCGACCAGTACGTCAAACTGAACAAGAAGATCCCGCCCGAGATCCTGGCGTCGCTGGCCGGTATCGACGATGCCGGCCGCCTGGCCGATACCGTCGCCGCCCACCTGCCGCTGAAACTCGAGCAGAAACAGGTCATCCTCGAAATCTTCAACGTCGCCAAGCGCCTGGAGCATCTGCTCGGCCAGCTGGAAGGCGAGCTGGATATCCTGCAGGTCGAAAAGCGCATCCGCGGCCGCGTCAAGCGCCAGATGGAGAAATCGCAGCGCGAGTATTACCTGAACGAACAGGTCAAGGCCATCCAGAAGGAATTGGGCGAAGGCGAAGAGGGTGCCGACATCGAGGAACTCGAGAAGAAGGTCATCGCCGCCAAGATGCCGAAGGAAGCCCTGGAAAAGGCCCAGGCCGAGATCAAGAAGCTCAAGCTGATGTCGCCGATGTCGGCCGAAGCCACCGTCGTGCGCAATTACATCGACACGCTGGTCTCGCTGCCGTGGAAAAAGAAATCCAAGGTCACGATCGACCTGGAAAAGGCCCAGGAAGTCCTGGAAGCCGATCACTACGGCCTCGACAAGATCAAGGAACGCATCCTTGAATATCTCGCGGTGCAACAGCGCGTCGACAAGCTGAAGGCCCCGATCCTGTGCTTCGTCGGTCCTCCGGGCGTCGGCAAGACGTCGCTGGGCGAGTCGATCGCCCGCGCGACGAACCGCAAGTACGTCCGCATGGCGCTGGGCGGCGTGCGCGACGAAGCCGAGATCCGCGGCCACCGCCGTACCTACATCGGTTCGATGCCGGGCAAGGTGCTGCAGTCGCTGGCGAAGGTCGGCGTGCGCAACCCGCTGTTCCTGCTGGACGAGATCGACAAGATGGGCGCGGACTTCCGCGGCGATCCGTCGTCGGCCCTGCTCGAAGTGCTGGACCCGGCCCAGAACCACACGTTCTCGGACCACTACGTCGAGGTCGACTTCGACCTGTCGGACGTGATGTTCGTGGCGACGTCGAATTCGTTCAACATCCCGCCGGCACTGCTGGACCGGATGGAAGTGATCCGCCTGTCGGGTTACACCGAGGACGAAAAGACCAGCATCGCGCAGCGCTACCTGCTGCCGAAGCAGATCAAGGCGAACGGCCTGAAGGACGAGGAGATCAAGGTCGACGAGGCCGCGATCCGCGACATCATCCGCTACTACACCCGGGAAGCCGGCGTGCGTTCGGTCGAGCGCGAAATCTCGAAGATCTGCCGCAAGGTCGTCAAGATGCTGCTGCTCAAGAAGGACAACAAGCGCGTGATCGTGTCGTCGAAGAACCTGGATAAATTCCTGGGCGTGCGCCGCTACGATTTCGGCGTGGCCGAGAAAGAGAACCAGATCGGCCAGGTGTCGGGTCTCGCATGGACCGAAGTGGGCGGCGACCTGTTGACCATCGAAGCCGTGCAGGTGCCGGGCAAGGGCGCCGTGATCCGCACCGGTACGCTGGGCGACGTGATGAAGGAATCGATCGAAGCCGCTCGCACCGTCGTGCGCAGCCGTGCGGCGCGCCTGGGCATCAAGGCCGAGGTGTTCGAGAAGACCGACATCCACGTCCACTTGCCGGAAGGCGCGACGCCGAAGGACGGTCCGTCCGCCGGTATCGGCCTGACGACGGCGCTGGTGTCGGTGTTCACCGGCATCCCGGTGCGCGCCGACGTGGCGATGACGGGCGAGATCACGCTGCGCGGTGAAGTCCTGCCGATCGGCGGCCTCAAGGAAAAACTGCTGGCGGCGCAGCGCGGTGGCATCAAGACCGTCCTGATCCCGGAGCAGAACGTGAAGGACCTGGCCGACATTCCGGACAACGTCAAGAACAAGCTCGAGATCGTGCCGGTGCGCTGGATCGAAAAGGTGCTGGAAGTGGCCCTGGAGCGCCTGCCGCAGCCGATCGTCGAGGTGCCGGCCGTGGCCTCGTCCTCGGTGGCGACCACCTCGACCGACGCGCAGGGCGGCGTCGTCAAGCACTAAGCCTGTTTTTGCAAGCGAAGACGGCACCTCCGGGTGCCGTTTTTTTATGTCGATTGATGTCCACGCTGTCGGTCGTGCGTGACTTGACACAAGGCATTGTCGGCTTGTTTAATACGCCCTTGCGGTTTTTTGCCGAGGGTCAATCCGGCCCGGTGGCGCCTGCCGTGTCCAGAACGCACAACGAGGGAAGAAAGTGAACAAAACTGAACTGATCGAAGAAATCGCGAAGTCCGCGGACCTGACCAAAGCTTCTGCGGCGCGCGCCCTCGATGCCATGATCACTGCTGTGACCAATACCCTGAAGAACAACGACAGCGTGACGCTGGTCGGCTTCGGCACCTTCACCGTGGGCGAACGTGCCGCACGTACGGGCCGCGATCCGCGCACGAAGGAAGCCATCAAGATCAAGGCGGCCAAGGTCCCGAAATTTAAGGCTGGTAAAGCACTGAAAGATGCAGTAAACTAATGCCTCCGCTGCGCTGACACGCAGCAGGAACATCCGGTTACCGGGCCTCGCGGCCCTCGGCCAGGTGTGCAGTACCCAGTATTTCGTGGAGCGGTAGTTCAGTTGGTTAGAATACCGGCCTGTCACGCCGGGGGTCGCGGGTTCGAGTCCCGTCCGCTCCGCCACGAAACATCGGCCTTGTCGGCTGTAGCGGAGTGATTGCGAAATACACGAATTTGGAGCGGTAGTTCAGTTGGTTAGAATACCGGCCTGTCACGCCGGGGGTCGCGGGTTCGAGCCCCGTCCGCTCCGCCAGATTATCAGGAGTAAAGAGTGTCGCCCCTGCGGGCGGCACGGGCTGGGGCTCGAAGGGAGCCGCATGCAAGCGGCTCCGCGGCCTGCGGAACGTAGGCGAGCCCCGTCCGCTCCGCCAGATACTGAAAGAGAGGCGAACCTAGGTTCGCCTTTTTTTTTAAGTTTTTTCGATAACGCATTTTCAACCTTGATTGGCTGACCATGTTTGAATTTATCCGTAATCACCAGCGGCTGATGCAGCTCCTCCTGTTGCTGCTGATCCTGCCGTCGTTCGTGCTGGTCGGCGTGACCAGCTACAACAATCGCGGCGGCAGCAGCGATGGCGTGGCGACCGTGGACGGGAAAACGATCACCCAGCAGGAGTGGGAAGGCGCGCAGCGCCGTCAGCTCGACCAGGCGCGCCAGATGATGGGTGCCCAGTTCGACCAGAAACTGTTCGACACGCCCGAAGCGAAGCAGGCCGTGCTGGACCAGCTCGTGGCCGAGCGCGCCATCAACGCCGAGATCGTCCACAAGAACCTGACCGTGGGCGACGCCGCGCTGCAGAAGGCCATCCTCGACATCCAGGCGTTCCGCAAGGATGACGGCACGTTCGACATGGACCGCTACAAGGCCGCGCTGGCCGCCCAGGGCATGACGCCGGAAATGTTCGACCAGCGCATGCGCCACGACCTGGCCGTGCAGCAGCTCGTCGGCTCCGTGCAGCAGACCGCGTTCGCGCCGCGCACCGTCGCCAACCGCCTGTCGGACATCAACGACGAGGAACGCGAAGTGCAGGAACTGCTGTTCCCGGCCGCGAACTACGCGTCGCAGGTCAAGGTCACGGACGACATGGTGAAGGCTTATTACGACAAGCACGCCACCCAGTTCCAGGTGCCGGAATCCGTCAAGGCCGAATACGTCGTGTTCGACGCATCGGTCGTCGAGAAGCAGGTCACCGTCTCGGATGCCGAGGTCGCCGACGCGTACAACAAGAACAAGGCGCGCTTCTCGACGCCGGAAAAGCGCACCGCCAGCCACATCCTGATCAACGTCAAAAAGGGTGCCTCGGCAGCCGAGGATGCCGCCGCGAAGGCCAAGGCGCAAGCCATCCTCGATGAAGTGCGCAAGAACCCGAACGACTTCGCCAGGATCGCCAAGGCACAGTCGCAGGACCCGGGCTCGGCCGAGCTGGGCGGCGACCTGGGCGTCGTGCAGAAGGGCGTGTTCGTCAAGCCCGTCGAAGACGCGATCTACGGCCTGAAGGAAGGCGAAGTCAGCGGTCTCGTGCGTTCGGAATTCGGCTACCACATCATCAAGATCACGAAGATCGCGCCGGAAGCCCAGAAGTCGCTGGAAGACGCCAAGCCGGAGATCGTCGCCGAACTGAAGAAGGCCAAGATGTCGGCCAAGTATTCCGAGCTGGCCGAGACCTTCTCGAACACGGTGTACGAGCAATCGGACAGCTTGAAGCCGGTGGCGGACAAGCTAGGGCTGACCATCCAGACCGTCGACGGCCTGACCCGTACGCCGAACCCGGCCTTGGGCAACTCGCCCGTCAACAACGAGAAATTCCTGAAGGCGATCTTCTCGAGCGACGCGCTGACCAACAAGCGCAACACCGAAGCCGTCGAAGTGGCGCCGAGCACGCTGGTGGTGGGACGCGTCGTCGAGTTCAAGCCGGCGACGAAGCGTCCGCTGGCCGACGTCGAAGCCCAGATCCGCCAGCGCGTCACGCTGGAAGAAGCAGAACGCCTGGCACGCCAGGCCGGCGAAGCGAAGCTGGCTGCCGCCAAGGCGTCGGGCGACGCGGCCGGCTTCGGCGAGGCCAAGACCGTCACCCGCACGAAGCAGCCGCCGATCAACGAGACGGCCGCGGTCGCCGTGCTCAAGGCCGACGCGAGCAAGCTGCCGGCCTATGTGGGCGTCGACATCCCGGGCCAGGGCTACGGCGTGTACCGCATCGTCAAGGTGAGCCAGCCCGCGCAGCCGGACGTGGCGCGCCGCAAGCAGGAAGCCGAGCAGATCGGCCGCGCCGTCGGCAATGCCGAGACGTACGGCTTCATCGAAGCGCTGAAGCACAAGGCGAAGGCGAAGATCAACGTCAAGGCGGCGGACCTGGGCACCAAGTCCGAGTAATCCCGCACGCGTCACACGAAAGCCCGGCCGCGCGAGCGGACCGGGCTTTTTCGTTTCGAGGCGCCGGCCGTTACAATCGTGGTTCGATCAACAACGTAACGGGAACGACATGACCCTGGCCTGGACCGATTCACTCGACGCCGTCGACTGGACCGAACTTTCCGACCTGTACCGCAAGGCCCCGCTGGGCGAGAAATCGCCGGCGCGCCTGAAGACGGTGTTTTCGAACAGTATGTTCCGCCGCTTCGCCTACGACGACGGCGTGCTGGTGGCCGCGGGGCGCGCGCTGGCCGATGGCCTCGATTGCTCCTACATCTGCGACGTCGCGATCCTGCCCAGCCACCAGGGGCGCGGCCTGGGCAACGAGCTGATCGCGCAACTGCTCGAGCTGTCGCGCGGGCATGCGAAGATCATCCTGTACGCGGTGCCCGGCAAGGAAGGCTTTTATGCGCGCCACGGCTTCCGGCGCATGACGACGGCGATGGCGATCTTCGAGGAGCCGGAGAAGGCGGTGGCGCGAGGCTATCTCACGCCGTGAAATGAAAAAGGGCGTTGCCGGTGTGAACCGGGCAACGTCCTGTCTGGCCGACGGGTCTTGTCGACCGTCGCGGCTTACATCTTCCAGCGGAGCGCGGCCGAGACCGAACGTCCGATCTGGAGCGTACCGAAGTTGCTCACCTGCGCGTTACCCGCATCGCCGAAGTGATAGTACGCCTGCTGCACTTCGTTGGTCAGGTTGACACCACTGATATCGAACGACATGTTGTCGTTGATTTTATAGGTGATCTGCATGTCCACGCTCTTTTCCGGATGACGCCAGATACCGATCGGATTGGCGAACAATGCCGCTTCGTTGGTGGCCAGGAAGCCGGAGCGCCACACTTGGGACAGGCGCGCGCTGATCGGGCCCTTTTCGTAAGCCAGGGTGGCGTTGTAGGAGCGGTTGGACACGCCGAAGAACGGGGTCTCGAGCTGCGAGATGATGTCGCCGGCACTATTGGTCTCGGGCACGTTCTGCGACGAGGTGAGATGCGTATAGCTGCCCTGGATGCCCAGGCCATCCAGCAGGCTCGGCAACCCCTTCGGGAAGTAGATGAAGCCGAGCTCGGCGCCGCTGATCTTGCCGTTGGAGGCGTTGGTCGGCGAGTTGATGACGTAGTCATAGCCGTTCGTATGATCGCCACCCGAGGTCGAGTTGCGGAACGGGTCATCCGCCGGATCGACGTGAATCTTGCGCGCCAGGTTCACGACCAGGCCGTCGATCTTGCGCTTGAACAGGGTACCGTAGACTGCACTGTCCTTCTGGAAATACCACTCGGCTGTCAGGTCGAGGTTCTTGGATTGCGTCGGCTTCAGGTCCGGATTGCCGCCGCTGCCCGAGCCGTAACCCACCTTCGACACGTCGTCACCGAGTTGATAGACCGGATTCAGATCACCGAAGTTCGGGCGGCGCAGGGTTTCGCCATAGTTCAAGCGCAGCACGACGTCCTTGGACGGGTCGTAAATCAGGGTCATGCTCGGCAGGAGCTTGCTGGTCGACTTGCTGGCACTGGTCGCGGTGACCGCCTTGGTGGTGGCATCGACCTTATAGAAGGTCATGTCGGTCTTGACCTTGACGTAGCGCACGCCGAAATTGCCGCGCAGGTGATGGCCGAACAGGTCGTTCTGGGTATTCCCCATCAGGAACAGGTTGGTCGTCTTTTCATCGACGTCGAACGTCTTCTGCAGGCTCAGTTTATCCGTCGTCAGGAAATTCGGATCGACCGAGTTAAAGAGCGTACGCCAGTCGTCGATATGGTCGCGGATGTAGTAGGCATTGGGCTCCACCCACGTGCGCGGAACGTCCGAAATGCCCGTGCCGAAGTTCGCGTTGGTGGAGGCATACGCCGAACCCAGCGAGGCGAGGTTGCGGTTCAACGCACTCGATTGCGTCCGGTTCGCTTCCGACGCCTTGCGGTCGTCGAAACGCCCGCCGAACTGGATCGTCTGCAGCGCACCCCAGTCGGCATCGAAGACGCCCGCCAGACTGGCCGTCGCGGCGCTGCCCTTGTTGCGGTTGGCGTTATCGAAGAACTGCGCCACATTCCACTTGGACGGGTCGGCCAGGTCGGCATCGTTGTTGAAATGGAACGCCGTGTTGTTGCTGCCGTCATTGAAGTTGACGTTGATGGACGGTGCGACGCGATCGATCCGGGTGGCCGTGAATTCCGAGTGATACGTGCTGGTCTGGTACGACAGGTCACCGTCCAGCCGCAGGCGGTCGCCAAGGTCCCACTTGCCGTTCAGGGCGTACACGTAGGAATCGGTTGCCGACGTCGTGAGGTCGCCGCTGTTGAAGCCGTAGACGCTACCGACCGTACGGCTCTTGATGATGTTCGTTCCCGGGAACGTCGTGATCGACCCCGCAGGGTTGCTGCCGAGATCCCCCCACCAGTCGACGAAGCTGAACAGCAACTTGTTGAAGGTCTTGTTACGATAACCGTTGTACATCGATTCGAAGGTGTAGACCGAATCGCTGTTCGGTTTCCACTGCAAGGCGATATTGGCGGAAGGACGTTCCCGCTCTCCCTGAAGGTCGCTCTGGAAAACGGCGTCACGCGACAGGTAATACGGATAAGCCTTGCCATTGAAATTCAGCGTCGAACCCGCTGCGGTCGGCAGGCCGGTACGGGTGCCGGGCGTCCAGATACTGGTGTCGGTAATGCGCTGCAGGGGCGTGTAACCGGCGGGATCTTCGGCGGCATTCGGGCTGGCAAACGGCACCATCGCACCCGGCGTCACACTTTCGTTGCGGTATTTCGTCTTGGTATCCGACAGATTGACCAGGGCACCGAATTCGCCGTAGCCGGTTTGCCAGCGGTTGCTCAACATGCCGCTGAGCTGCGGGTTCGCCTTTTTCGCGGGATCGAGATAGGTTTCTCGCGCCGACAGCGACACTTTCGAACCCTTGAAATCGAATGGCCGCAGCGACTTGACGTCAATCTGGCCTGCGATCCCGGTTTCCAGCTGGCTGGCGTCGCGCGTCTTGTAGACGTCGATCTGGCGAACCAGGGTCGACGGAATGTCCTGGAGCGCAACCTGCGTGCCGGAGGCGGTGAAAATGGTGCGGCCGTTCCAGGTCGTTTGAACGTCGGGCATGCCGCGAATGGACAGGGTGCCGACTTCGCCGCCGGCGCGGTCGGTGACCTGGATGCCCGTCACGCGTTGCAGCGCTTCGACGACATTGTTATCGGGCAGCTTGCCGATGTCGTCGGCAACGACCGATTCCACGACCTGGTCGCTGGTGCGCTTGATCGCCAGGCTCTTGATCAGCGATGCCTTGACGCCCGTGACGACCACGGTGGCGGTGTCATTCGGCTCCGTTTTTTCGGCGGCCGCTTGCGCCCATACCGAGGCGCTGCTGACCAGGCCGGCGCCCATCAGCGCGATCACGGTCAGCTTCAAGGCCAAAGGGCGTGCAGATACATGCGATTTCATACGTCTCCTGTGTTTCTAGTTATGGGAAATTGCTTCTCAACCTGGCATTGCTCCAAAACCATCTTAGAGATCCGGCAATGATCGATCCAATGATTTTTTCCAGGTTTCCCATATCGCTTTCGATATCACAGTAGTCTTCTGGGTAACAAATCGGAAGTCGTTCGCCTGCCAAAAACCGTGCAAAAGCCGGTTTCGTCTGGAATATGAAATGTCGGATTGTCTATGTCCGGCACCGTGTTCTCGCACCCGGTCGGATTGTGTCGGGCTGGTGAACCGAAGAATACGAGGCAGTTCAGGAACCGCTTGCGATTATTCCCGGGGGAGCGTCCGGCGGAACGGAAAAACAACAGTCGGGGCGTGGCCGATACGAGGCGGCATTAAAGTCGGCCACGGCCGACAGACGGATTCGCAAACGCAAGGAAAGTGGTGGGCGAACCCGTCGCGGTCAGGCCGACCGACATCGACGGGCTCGTCCACGCCACCTTCTGCAACGGGCAGATGTGCGAAATCGACCTGCGAATCACCGGTGTCCCTGTGCCATACGGGGCCGCGCACCTATGCATTCAGGTGCTGCGCCGCCGCGGTGAAATCGTCTTTCGAAATGCCGGCCAGCGTCAGGACTTCCGCCCCGGGATACTGCGCGAAATTCCGGTCGATCGAGCGCAGATAGGCCGGATCGTAATGCTCGACGAGCAGCTGGTCCACGAGCTCCGGCATGCGGCCCGTGTTGGCCAGGTCGTGCCAGGCGTCGATGCGCGCGCGGCCGTGCAGTTGCACGAGGTGGTCCAGCTGCGCATTCAGCGCGGCCGGGTCGGCGCAGAAGTGGTGATAGTCTTCCATCAGCAGCTGCACGCGCAGCGGGCGATCGAGCTGCAGGGCGATGCAGGGCGCGGCGCGCATGCGGTCCATGACGGCGTCGGGCACGCGCAGATTGCCCACCTTCTTGCTCTCCGATTCGACGAACACCGGCCTGGCCGGATCGAAGCGGCGCAGCTTGTCCCAGATGCGCGTCTCGAACATCTTCTGGCTCGGCTGCGGCTCGCCCGGCAGGTGGCCGAGGACGGAGCCCCGGTGCGCGGCCATCTGTTCCAGGTCGAGCACCTGCGCGCCGATGGCGTCGAGCGTCTCCAGCAGGCGGCTCTTGCCGCTGCCGGTCGTGCCGCACACGACGCGGAAGTCCAGCGCCGGCGGGTTCTCCAGCGCCGCTGCGACGTAGGCGCGAAAGGCCTTGTAGCCGCCGTCGAGCTGCACGACGGGCCAGCCGATCTTGGCGAAGATCAGCGCCATCGAGCCGCTGCGGTTGCCGCCGCGCCAGCAGTAGACGAGCGGCTTCCAGTCCTTGGGCTTGTCGGCGAACAGCGTCTCGACGTAGCGGGCGATGTTCTGCGCGACGAGCGGGGCGCCGATCTTCTTGGCTTCGAACGCGCCCACCTGCTTGTACGTGGTGCCGACAAGGATGCGCTGTGCGTCGTCCAGGGTGGGACAGTTGATGGCGCCGGGGATGCGGTCGAGCGCGAACTCGGACTCGCTGCGTGCGTCGATGATGGTGTCGAACTGGTCGAGCATGGGCAGGACGTCGTCGACGCCGAGGACAGCAGGGTATTTCATTATCGTTTCACGAGAGGCGCGAATTGCGGCCAGATGTTGTTGAGGATGGTCGGATGGGCCGTCGCCAGCGGGTGCATGCGGTCGGCCTGGAAGTTGGCCGGGTCCTGCGCGACGCCGTCCAGCATGAACGGCACCAGCGGCACTTTATACGTGCCGGCGAGGTCCTTGTACATGCCGGCGAAGCGTTCCGTGTAGGCGCGGCCGTAGTTGGGCGGCATGCGCATGCCGACGAGCAGGACCTTCGCCCGGTTCTCCTGCGCCAGCCGGATCATCGTGCGCAGGTTGTCTTCGGCCGCCGCCACGGGGAGGCCGCGCAGGCCGTCGTTGGCGCCCAGTTCCAGCACGACGACGTCCGGCCTGTGCTGGCGCAGCAGGGCGGGGAGGCGCGTGCGGCCGCCGCTCGTCGTCTCGCCGCTGATGCTGGCGTTGACGACGTGGGCGTCGATCTTCTGTGCCTGGAGGCGCTGCTCGAGCAGGGCGACCCAGCCCGTGCCGCGCGCGAGGCCGTATTCGGCCGACAGGCTGTCGCCCACCACGAGCACGGTTTTTGGGGCAGAATAGGCGCTCCCCGACGCGGTCATTCCAAGAACCGCGACGGCAGCTATCGTCCATTTCCTGAGTAAAGCAAGCATGCGTGATATTCCCGAGGCGTCAAAAGGCGGTGCAGGACAGGCTGGAGGCGGCACGCCCGCGATCGAAGTCCGCGGGCTGTCCAAGCGCGTGCTCGATGCCAGCGGCCCGCTCACCATCCTGCACGAGGTGGATTTTACCGTGCAACCGGCCGAGACGCTTGCCCTCGTCGGCGCCTCCGGTTCCGGCAAGTCCACGTTGCTCGGCCTGTTGGCCGGCCTGGACACGCCGTCGTCGGGCCAGGTCATGCTCGACGGGACCGACATCTTCGCCCTCGACGAGGACGGCCGCGCCGCGTTCCGCAAGGCCCGGCTGGGGTTCGTGTTCCAGTCGTTCCAGCTGCTCGCGCACCTGAACGCGCTGGAAAACGTGATGCTGCCGCTGGAATTGCGGGGCGACGCCGACGCGCGTGCGAAGGCCGAGGCGATGCTCGGCCGCGTGGGCCTGGCGAGCCGCCTGCGCCACTACCCCAAGTATCTGTCGGGCGGCGAGCAGCAGCGCGTGGCCCTCGCCCGCGCCTTCGTCACCGAACCGCCGCTGCTGTTCGCGGACGAGCCCACGGGCAGCCTCGACGCCGCCACCGGGGAAGCCGTCATCCGGCTGATGTTCGAGCTGAATCGCGAACGGGGCTCGACGCTCGTCCTCGTCACCCACGATCCCGCCATGGCCGCGCGCTGCGGCCGCACGCTCACCATCGCGGCCGGCCGGCTCGCGGTCTGACCCCGTTCACGCGCGGTCCGCATCGGCCACGAGCGCATTGAGCTCGGCACGGATCGCCCGCGGCAGTTCGCCCGCCGTCAGGCCGATGGGACCCTTGCCCGCGGCGACCAGACGGTCCGCCGCGGCGCCGTGCAGCCAGACGCCGGCCAGCGCGGCTTCCCACGCCGGCCAGCCCTGGCTCAGCAGGGTGCCGATCAGGCCCGCCAGCACGTCCCCGGTGCCGCCCGTGGCCAGGCCCGGGTTGCCCGTCGCATTGATGACCACCTCGCCGTCCGGCCGCGCGATGACGCTGCCGGCGCCCTTGAGCACGACGACCGCGTCCAGCCGCTGTGCCAGTTCGCGCGCATTCTCCAGCCGGTCGGCCTGGATGACGGGCGCTGTCACGCCCAGCAGGCGCGCGGCTTCCAGCGGGTGCGGCGTGACGACCGTCGCGCCGTCGTGCGCGGCGAGGCGCGCGGCCAGGTCGGGGCTGGCCGCGCACAGGTTCAGCGCGTCGGCGTCGACCAGCAGCGGCCCCGTGCCGTCGATCACCTTCGACAGCAGGTGCGTGGCGCCGGCCGAATCGCCCATGCCGGGGCCCGCGACGACCGTGCGGCCGTCGAACGCGAAGCCGGCGGCGTCGCGGAACATGATCTCCGGCTGCACCGGGTCCAGGCCGGGGCCCGGATCGACGGCGGCGACGAACACGCGGCCCGCGCCCGCATACAGCGCGGCGCGCGCGGCCAGGATGCCGGCGCCGGCCATCCCGCGCGCGCCGCCCAGCACGGCCACGTCGCCGTACGTGCCTTTATGGGAATTGCGCCGGCGCGGCGCGAGCAGGGCGGCGAACAGCGCGGGCGCGTTCAGCCGCGCGTGCGCCGTCTCCGCGTGCAGGCCGGCGGTGCCGAGGCGGTTCACGTGCACGCGGCCCGCGTGGTCGCAGCCGTCGCCCGTGTGCAGGCCCGGTTTGTCGCCGAGGAAGGTGATCGTGTACGTGGCGCGCACGGCCGCGCCGTCCGGGCCGACGATGCTGCCCGTGTCGGCATCGAGGCCGCTCGGGACGTCCAGCGCCAGCACGGGACACGCCATCCCGTGCGTCGCCTCGACGAGTTCGCGCGCGCGTCCCGCGAGCGCGCGCGCGAGGCCGATCCCGAACAGGCCGTCGATCACGAGGCAGCAGCCGCGGCTATCATCGATCGCGTCGATGAAGCGCGCGCAACCGGCACGGGCGCGCTCGAGGGCATGCTGTGTTTCCGGCGACGGTGCCGCGCCGGCGAGGTGGACGACGTCGACACTGGCGCCGAGATTGGCGAGGTTCGCGGCGACCTCCAGCGCGTCGCCGCCGTTGTTGCCGGGGCCGGCCAGCACGAGGATGCGCCCGGTCGGCAGGCCGCCCAGCACCTCGAGCGCGTAGGTCGACGCGGCTTCGCCCGCGCGCTGCATCAGTGTGCCGGGCGCCAGTTGCGATTGGGCTGCCTGTTCGATGGCGCGGATCTGCGCGACGCTGTAGAGCGGATTGTCCATGCTGGTTCCGAAAGAAAACGCACGACGGTGCGGAGCATGCATTTTCGCTAAAATCGGCGCGGGGCGCGACTACAATAGCCGCTGGCTTGACTTTGACGATGGGGACAACGATGGACTGGCAGTTCTGGATCGACCGCGGCGGCACCTTCACGGACATCGTGGCGCGCCGTCCTGACGGCTGCCTCGTCACGCACAAGCTGCTGTCGGAGAACCCGGAACGCTACCGCGACGCGGCCGTCGCCGGCATCCGCCATCTGCTCGGCCTGGCGCCAGGCGCGCCGATCCCCGCGGGACAGGTGGAGGCCGTCAAGATGGGCACGACCGTCGCCACCAATGCGCTGCTGGAGCGCAAGGGCGAGCCCACGGCGCTCGCGATCACCCGGGGTTTCGGCGACGCCCTGCGCATCGCCTACCAGAACCGTCCGCGCCTGTTCGACCGCCACATCGTGCTGCCCGAGCTGCTGTACGGACGCGTCGTCGAGATCGCCGAGCGCATCGGCGCGCACGGCGACGTCGTGACTTCGCTCGACGCGGCGGCGGCGCGGCGCGACCTGCAGGCCGCGTACGACAGCGGCATCCGCGCACTGGCCATCGTGTTCATGCACGGCTATCGCTACCACGCGCACGAGGATGCCGTGGCGCGCATCGCCCGCGACATCGGCTTCACCCAGGTGTCCGTCTCGCATGAGGTCAGTCCGCTGATGAAGCTCGTGGCGCGCGGCGACACGACGGTCGTCGACGCCTACCTGTCGCCGATCCTGCGCCGCTACGTCGACCAGGTGGCGGCCGAGCTGCCGGGCGTGAACCTGCAGTTCATGCAGTCCAGCGGCGGCCTGGCGGATGCGCGCGCGTTCCAGGGCAAGGACAGCATCCTGTCCGGGCCTGCCGGCGGCATCGTCGGCATGGTGCGCGCGAGCCGCCTCGCCGGGTTCGAGCGCGTCATCGGCTTCGACATGGGCGGGACGTCGACCGACGTGTCGCATCACGCGGGCGAATTCGAGCGCGTGTTCGAGACGCAGGTCGCGGGCGTGCGCATGCGCGCGCCCATGATGGGCATCCATACCGTCGCGGCGGGCGGCGGCTCGATCCTGCATTTCGACGGCAGCCGCTACCGCGTCGGGCCGGACAGCGCCGGCGCTTACCCGGGACCGGCCAGCTACCGGCGCGGCGGGCCGCTTGCCGTCACCGACTGCAACGTCATGCTGGGCAAGATCCAGCCGCGGCACTTCCCGCACCTGTTCGGCCCGGACGCCGACCAGCCGCTCGACGCGGACGCCGTGCGCGCCGGCTTCGGCGCCATGGCCGACGACATCGAACGCGCGACTGGCACGCGGCCCGCGCCGGAAGCCGTCGCCGAAGGTTTCATCCGCATCGCCGTCGGCAACATGGCGAATGCGATCAAGCAGATCTCGGTGCAGCGGGGCCACGACGTGACGGATTATGCGCTCACGAGCTTCGGCGGCGCGGGCGGCCAGCACGCCTGCCTCGTGGCGGACGCGCTGGGCATGAAGACGGTGTTCATCCACTCGCTGGCCGGCGTGCTGTCCGCGTACGGCATGGGGCTCGCGGACCAGGGCGCGATGCGCGAACGGGCCGTCGAGCGCCGGCTGGACGACTTGAGCGCCGGGGCGCTGGCGGCCGAACTGGATGCGCTGGCCGCCGCGGCCCGCGCCGACCTGCTGGCGCAGGGCGTGGCCGGGGAGCGCATCGCCGTGCTGCGCCGCGTGCACCTGCGCTACGAAGGCACCGATTCCGCCATCGTCGTGACGGATGGGGACCGCGCGGCGCTGCAGGCCCAGTTCGAACAGGCGTACCGCCGCCGCTTTTCCTTCCTCATGCCGGGCAGGGCGCTCGTCGTGGAAGCGGTGTCGGTGGAAGCGCTGGGCCGATCCGACGCGCCGCCCGAGCAGCCGGTGCGGGGCACGCCGCGCGCCGGCGCGCCGGCGGCATTCGAAACGGTCGGGATGTACGCCGACGGCGCGTGGCGCGACACGAACGTGTACCGCCGCGAGGACATCGTGCCGGGCGACGCCATCGACGGCCCGGCCATCGTCGCGGAAGCGAATGCGACGACGGTCGTGGAGGCGGGCTGGCGCGCCGAGGTCACGCCGTACGGCCACCTCGTGCTGCGCCGCGTGCAGGCGCTGCCGCGGCGGCATGCGATCGGGACGACGGTCGACCCGGTGCTGCTGGAGATCTTCAACAACCTGTTCATGTCGATCGCCGAGCAGATGGGCCTGCGCCTGCAGAACACGGCGTACTCCGTCAACATCAAGGAGCGCCTCGACTTCAGCTGCGCCATCTTCGATGCGGACGGCAACCTCGTCGCCAATGCGCCGCACATGCCGGTGCACCTGGGGTCGATGGGCGAGAGCATCAAGGCCGTGATGCGCAGGAATGCCGGCACGATGAAGGCGGGCGACGTGTACGTGCTCAACGACCCCTACAACGGCGGCACGCACCTGCCCGACGTGACGGTGATCTCGCCCGTGTTCGACGACGCGGGGGAGCACATCCTGTTCTACGTGGGTTCGCGCGGCCACCATGCGGACATCGGCGGCACCACGCCCGGCTCGATGCCGCCGGATTCGACGCACATCGAGGAAGAGGGTGTCCTGATCGATAATTTCAAGCTGGTCGACGGCGCCGACGGCGTGCTGCGCGATGCCGAAATGCGCGCGGTGCTGGCCGGCGCGCGCTGGCCCGCACGCAATCCGGACCAGAACATGGCGGACCTGCGCGCCCAGGTAGCGGCGAACCAGAAGGGCGTGGACGAGCTGGGCAAGATGGTCGCGCATTTCGGGCTGGACGTTGTGCGTGCCTACATGGGGCACGTGCAGGACAATGCCGAGGAAGCCGTGCGGCGCGTCATCACCGCGCTCTCGGACGGGCATTTCGTGAACGAGCTCGATAACGGCGCGCGCATCGAGGTGGCGATCCGCGTCGACCGGGAAGCGCGCAGCGCGGAGATCGATTTTACGGGGACCTCCCCCCAGCTGCCGAACAACTTCAACGCACCGTCGGCCGTGTGCATGGCGGCCGTCCTGTACGTGTTCCGCACGCTCGTCGACGACGCGATCCCGCTGAACGCGGGCTGCCTCAAGCCGCTGAAGGTGATCATCCCGCCAGGTTCCATGCTCAATCCGCATTATCCGGCGTCCGTCGTCTCCGGCAACGTGGAGACGTCGACGTGCATCACGAACGCGCTGTACGGCGCGCTGCGGGTGATGGCGGCCGCGCAGGGCACGATGAACAACTTCACGTTCGGGAACGCGCGCCACCAGTATTACGAGACCATTTCCGGCGGCTCCGGCGCGGGGCCGGGGTTCGACGGCACCGACGTCGTGCAGACGAACATGACGAACTCGCGCCTGACCGACCCGGAAATCCTGGAGTTCCGCTTTCCCGTGCGGCTCGAGAGTTATGCGATCCGGCCCGGGTCGGGCGGCGCGGGGCGCTGGCACGGCGGCAACGGCGGCGTGCGCCGGATCCGCTTCCTGGAACCGATGACGGCGGCGATCCTGTCCAACAACCGCGTGCACGCGCCGTTCGGCATGGCCGGCGGAGCGCCCGGCGCGCGCGGCCGCAACGTCGTCGAGTGGGCGGACGGACGCGTCGAGGAACTGGGCCACATCGGCAAGGCCGAGATGGCGGCGGGCGACCAGTTCATCGTCGAGACGCCGGGCGGGGGCGGGTATGGCGAATTGTAAAACGAGGTAAAGAGCCCGCGGTCGGCGCTGCACGCGGCGCCGGCCTGCCTATAATCGTCCGGACTCCCGCTGTTTCACGCCACCCCGCGAGGCCGCATGAAAGTCGAGCACGTCCCCAGGATCGATGGCTTGTACTGGCTTCTCCTCGTCCTTTCCGGCGTGTTCGGCACCAATGCCGCAGACTTTTTCTCCGATGTCCTTGGCCTCGGCCATGCCGGCGCGCTGGCCGTGCTGCTGTTGTGCTGCGCGTGCGTGCGCGTCGCGGCGCGCGGCGGCGGCGGACGCCATCCGGCCGGATTCTGGCTGCCCGTCGCCCTCGTGCGCGCCGCGGGCGCGAGTGCCGCGGACGTGCTGCACGACCTGCGCTGGAGCGTCCTGCTGGCCGCGCTGATGTGCGTGACCGTGTTCGCCTGGAGCCCGCGCCAGGGCCGTCCCGGCGCGCCGCACGGCGCGGGCGACGGATTGTGGTGGTGGACGATGTTCGTGGCCAGCGCGGCGGCCAGTGCGCTCGCGGACGCCGTCGCGGCCGGCCTGGACCTCGGCTTTTTCCATGCGGGCCTGGTGCTGGCCGCACTCGCGGCGCTGCTGCTTTTGTTGGTGCGCGGACGGCGGCCGCTGCGGCCCGGGGTGTTCTGGTTGACGATTCTCGCGCTCCAGGCAGCGGCCGGCGCCGCCGGCGACGCCTGCGCGCAGCGCGTGCTCGGGCTGGAACTCAGCACGTTCGCGTTCGGCGTCGGTTTCGGCCTCGTGCTGACGGCGCTGCGCATCCTGGCGGACGGCGACCTGCCGCCCAGCCGTCCGCGGGCCTAGGTGCCCGCCGCCGCGATACCGTACTTGCGCTTGGCGGCGGCCAGCTCCGCGTCGAGCGCGGCCAGGCGCGGGTGGTCCGGGTCGATCGCGCGGATGTGTTCCAGCTGCTCTTCCGACAGCGCGGCGAGCGGGTGGTCCCAGCCCATCTCCATGATCTGGCGGAGCACGCCGCCGACGACGGCGACCATCACCTGCAGGTTGTTCGGCGCCATGTGCAGCGCTTCCAGCAGGGTTTGCACGGCGCCGCGCACGTCGCCCATGTTGCGCTTTTCGTCCGCCACGCCGAGCAGGATCTGGGCCTGCGCGCGCAGCTGCTTGCCGATGCCGTCCGCGAGGTCGGGCCGGCCGGCCCTGACGAACACGTTCAGCGCCTGCTGCGGCGACAGCGCGTCGTCGCCGCCGTTCAGCGCGCCCAGCATGACTTCCGACGCCTCGTCGTCCATGCGGTGCGTGAGGCACGATTGCGCCAGCCCCACGCGCATGTTCGGCGACAGCGCGCCGCCCGTGCGCACGGCGTCGACGGCCAGCTTGAGTTCCTTGACGGCGGCCGCGCCGTTGCCCGCCGCGTCGTGCAGCAGCGCCACCGAGATCGCCTTGCAGGCTTCCGCGGCCGGCGTGCCGCGCAGCGAGCGTTCGAGGTCGCGGATGACGGTCGACGCGCCGGCCGGATCGCCCTTGCCGACGAGCGCGCGCACGAGGTTGACGTGGTCTTCGGGATTGCGGAACTCCGAGTAGCGCGAGCGCGTGACGACCTGGCGGAACGATTTCTCGGCACCGTCCGTGTCGCCCGTTTCGAGCGCCACCTCGCCCAGGCGGCGCAGGCGGCGCACGACGTAGGGCGAGATCGCGACGGCGTCTTCCAGCGTCTTCTTGGCCTGCGCCGCGTCGCCGCGCTCCTGCTGGCAGCGCGCGAGCAGGTCGTATGCGGCCATCAGGCGCGGATTGTCGGCCACGATGTGTTCGAGCAGCGGAATCGCCTCGTCCGTGCGGCCCTGGGCGGCGACGGCGCGCGCGAGCCCGAGCCGCGCCCAGCCCACCGGTTTGGCCGCCAGCACGTCGCGGTAGACGGTTTCGGCCAGGTCGTGCTCCTTGAGCGAGGCGTGCAGCTCGGCGCGCAGCCGGGCGAAGTCGAGCGCATGCGCGGGTCGCGTGCGGGCCGATTCGATGGCCGCTTCGATCGCCTCGCGCGGCTTCGCCTGGGCGATCAGCTGGTAGACGGGAAGCAGGGCGGCGCGGCGCGCGACGGCTTTCTGGATGCGTTCGTGCAGCACCTGGACCGTGAACGGCTTCAGGATGTAGTCGGTCGGCGTCAGCTCGGCCGCGCTGACCACCTTGCCGTACGTGCCCTCCGCCGTCAGCATGATGAAGATGGACCAGGGCGGGATGATGCGGTGGTGGCGCAGGTCTTCCAGCAGCTGCTGGCCGTCCTGGCCTTCGCCGCCGCCGTCCGCCCCCCTGGTGCCGCTGCCCAGGTCGTATTCGCACAGTACGATGTCGAAGGACTTGCGGCCGAGCGCCTTGATCGCGGTGCCCGCGTTCACGGCCGACTCGATGCGCGTCACGCCCGCCTGGTTGAGCATGTTCTGCAGGTTCGCGCGGATGCCGGCGTTGGGGTCGACGATCAGCACGCTCAACTGAGCGTTCAGTTGGGTGCCCGGCTGATTGGCCGCCGGCGTGCCGGGCTGGCTGGATGAGCTTTTTTCTGGCATGCGTTTCGGTATCCGTCGGTCCGCGCGAGGTATTTTTCAGCACTACGATACCGCTAAGCTGCAAGGTCGGCAACTTTTCGCTGCGCGTGCGCCCCGGGCGGCCGACCGGGACGGGGCCGACGCTGTATAATAGCGGGCTTCTTTCACCCGCAGCCACGCTGCATCAACCGACTTTCAAGCCATGTTGATTCTGCCGGGTTCCAACGCCCTCTCTGCCTTCCGTAGCCAACGCCTCCTCACGCAACTGCAAGCCGTCGCCCCGACGATTGCCGACGTGTCGGCGCGCTACTACCACTTCATCGATGCAAGCGCGCCCCTCACCACGGAGGACACGGAACGCTTGAGCGCAATGCTCACCTATGGCGAGCCTGTGCCGGAAACGCAGTACGAGGGCGTGACCGAGGAATTCTTCGTGATCCCGCGCCTGGGCACGATCTCGCCGTGGGCCTCGAAGGCCACCGACATCGCCCACAACTGCGGCATGGCCCACATCCATCGCGTCGAGCGCGGCGTGGCGTTCAAGGTCGTACTGAAGAGCGGCATCCTCGGCACCGGCTTCGGTGCGCCGAAGAAGCTGGCGGACGACGAGATCGCGGCCGTCGCCGCGCTCCTGCACGACCGCATGACGGAAACGGTGCTGCGTGCTGCCTCCCAGGCGCACGCGCTGTTCACGGACCTGGAAAGCCGTCCGCTCGAGGCGATCGACGTGCTGGGCCGCGGCCGCGCGGCGCTCGCCGAGGCGAATGCCGGCATGGGCCTGGCGCTGGCCGAGGACGAGATCGACTACCTGTTCGACGCCTTCACGCGCGTGCAGCGCAACCCGACCGACGTCGAGCTGATGATGTTCGCGCAGGCGAACTCCGAGCACTGCCGCCACAAGATCTTCAACGCCGAGTGGACCATCGACGGCGCGAAACAGGACAAGAGCCTGTTCCAGATGATCAAGAACACGCACCAGCTGCAGCCGAAGGGCACGATCGTCGCGTACAGCGACAACTCGGCCATCATGGAAGGCGCGCAGGCGCTGCGCTTCTTCCCCCAGGCCGGCAGCCAGGAATACGCACCGGTCACCGACCTGACGCACACGCTGATGAAGGTCGAGACCCACAACCACCCGACGGCGATCTCCCCGTTCCCGGGCGCCTCGACGGGCGCCGGCGGCGAGATCCGCGACGAGGGCGCGACCGGCCGCGGCGCCAAGCCGAAGGCGGGCCTGACGGGCTTCACCGTGTCGAACCTGTACCTGCCGGACGCGGTGCGACCGTGGGAAAACGCGGCCAACGTCAACGGCGCGGACAAGGCCGGCGCCGACCAGGTCTACGGCAAGCCGGAACGCATCGCGTCGCCGCTGCAGATCATGGTCGACGGCCCGCTGGGCGGCGCCGCGTTCAACAACGAATTCGGCCGGCCGAACCTGGGCGGCTACTTCCGCGTCTACGAACAGAACGTGGGTCCGACGGCACTCAGTTCCACGGCCGGCGGCAACACCGTGTTCGGCTACCACAAGCCGATCATGATCGCCGGCGGCATCGGCAACATCGCGGGCGGCCACACGCACAAGGACGAGATCCCGGTCGGCAGCCTGCTGCTGCAACTGGGCGGCCCGGGCATGCGCATCGGCATGGCCGGCGCGGCCGCGTCGTCGATGGCGACCGGCACCAACACGGCCGACCTGGACTTCGACTCGGTCCAGCGCGGCAACCCGGAGATGGAGCGGCGCGCGCAGGAAGTCATCAACAGTTGCTGGCAGCTGGGCGACGCGAACCCGATCATCTCGATCCACGACGTGGGCGCGGGCGGCATCTCGAACGCCTTCCCCGAGATCACCAACGACGCCGGGCGCGGCGCCACCTTCGACCTGCGCAAGGTGCCGCTGGAAGAAAGCGGCATGTCGCCGAAGGAAATCTGGAGCAACGAATCGCAGGAGCGCTACGTGCTGGCGATCGCGCCCGACGACCTGGCGCGCTTCGCCGCCATCTGCGAACGCGAGCGCTGCCCGTTCGCGGCGGTGGGCGTCGCCACGGAAGAGCGCCAGCTGCGCCTCATCGACCCGATCACGGAAAAGGACGGAGGCGCGTCCCCGGTCGACATGCCGATGGACGTCCTGCTCGGCAAGCCGCCGAAGATGCACCGCAACGTCGAGCACGTGGCGAATGAATTCAAACCCGTCGACGTCACGGGACTGGACCTGGAAGAAGTCGCGCGCCGCGTGCTGCTGCTGCCGACCGTGGCCGATAAATCGTTCCTGATCACGATCGGCGACCGCACCGTCGGCGGCATGAGCGTGCGCGACCAGATGGTCGGCCCGTGGCAGGTGCCCGTCGCCGACTGCGCCGTCACCACCTTGAGCTTCGAAGGCTACAAGGGCGAAGCGATGGCGATGGGCGAGCGCACGCCGCTGGCCGTCATCGACGCCGCCGCGTCGGGCCGCATGGCCGTCGGCGAGGCCATCACGAACATCGCCGCCGCGCCGATCGCCGACATCTCGGCCATCAAGCTGTCCGCCAACTGGATGGCCGCGTGCGGCCAGCCGGGCCAGGACGCCGCGCTGTTCGACACGGTCAAGGCCGTCGGCATGGAGCTGTGCCCGGCGCTGGGCGTGTCGATCCCGGTCGGCAAGGATTCGCTGTCGATGCGCACGACGTGGACCGAGGACGGCGAGAACAAGGCCGTCGTATCGCCAGTCTCGCTGATCGTGTCGAGCTTCGCGCCCGTCACCGACGTGCGCAAGACCCTGACGCCGCAACTGCGCACGGACCTGGGCGACACGTCGCTGATCCTGATCGACCTGGGCCGCGGCAGG
This sequence comes from Massilia sp. Root335, assembly GCF_001425685.1. Classification (GTDB taxonomy): domain Bacteria; phylum Pseudomonadota; class Gammaproteobacteria; order Burkholderiales; family Burkholderiaceae_D; genus Telluria; species Telluria luteola. The sequence goes on from NZ_LMCY01000037.1 coordinate 99,136, forward strand.
AACCGCCTGGGCGCCTCCGCGCTGGCGCAAGTCACGCAGCAGCTGGGCAACGACACGCCGGACGTCGACAACCCGGCCGACCTGAAAGCCTTCTTCGCCGCGATCCAGCAACTGAACGTCGACGGCAAGCTGCTGGCCTACCACGACCGCTCGGACGGCGGCCTGTATGCCACGCTGTGCGAGATGGCGTTCGCGGGCCGCGCCGGCGTCTCCGTCAACCTCGACATCCTGACGATGGAAGGCGAGCATGCCTCCGACCACGGCGACGCCAAGAACTGGGCGGCGCAGGTGGGCGAGCGCCGCAACGAGATGACGCTGCGCGCGCTGTTCAACGAGGAGCTGGGCGCCGTCGTGCAGGTACGTACGGACGAGAAGTCGGCCGTCATGAACGTGCTGCGCACGTTCGACCTGGGCGCGTGCAGCCACATCATCGGCAAGGTCAACGACCGCGGCGTGGTGGAGTTCACGCGCGACACGAAGGTCATCTACAGCAAGCGCCGCAGCGAACTGCACCGCCTGTGGAGCGAGACGAGCTGGCGCATCGCGCGCCTGCGCGACAACCCGGCGTGCGTCGACCAGGAATACGACCGCCTGCTGGACGAGCAGGACCCGGGCCTGACGCCGAAGCTCGTGCACGATACAGCCGTCAACATCGCCGCGCCGTTCATCGCGACGGGCGCCCGCCCGACCGTGGCGATCCTGCGCGAGCAGGGCGTCAACTCGCACATCGAGACGGCATGGGCGATGCACCAGGCGGGCTTTTCGGCCGTCGACGTGCACATGAGCGACCTGATCTCCGGCCGCGCCAAGCTGGACGACTTCAAGGGCCTGATCGCCGTGGGCGGCTTCTCGTACGGCGACGTGCTGGGCGCCGGCGAAGGCTGGGCCAAGACGATCCTGTTCAACGCCGAACTGAAGGCCGCGTTCGCGCAGTTCTTCGGCCGCGCCGACACGTTCGGCCTGGGCGTGTGCAACGGCTGCCAGATGATGAGCAACCTGAAGACGATCATCCCGGGCGCCGAAGCGTGGCCGAAGTTCACCCGCAACAAGTCGGAACAGTTCGAAGCGCGCTTCGGCATGGTCGAGGTGATGGATTCGCCGTCGATCTTCTTCCAGGACCTGGCGGGCACGCACGCGCCGCTGGCGATCGCGCATGGCGAAGGCTACGCGGACTTCTCGCAGACCGGCGACATCGCCAAGGTCGTGAAGGCGCTGCGCTACATCGACAACCGCGGCGTGGCGACCGAGGCGTATCCGTTCAATCCGAACGGCTCGCCGGAGGGCCTCACGGCCGTCACGACGCCGGACGGACGCTTTACGGTCATGATGCCGCACGCGGAGCGCGTGGCGCGCACCGTCACGATGTCGTGGCATCCGGATGGCTGGGGCGAGGATTCGCCGTGGGCGCGCATGTTCCAGAATGCGAGGAAGTGGGTGGGTTGATTCGACACCCCGCATGAAAAAGCGCTCCCTCGGGAGCGCTTTTATTTTGTCGATCACAAACCGCTGCCGGTAACCGGGCCGGTTTTTGTTATATATTATTAAACGAAAAATGTTGCAAACGGGGACGAACGAGCCCCATTGCCGGCGCACGAACGCATCCAAAAAAGGGAGAATCATGACAACGTCGCGTTATCAATGCACGGACTGCTTCAAGACCTATATCGGTCCCACGCTGCCGAATCCAATGATGTGCAATTGCAGCCCGCCAAAGGCGATCGCCGCCGATCCGGCGCCGGCGAAAAAGGCAAAGCTGAGCGCCACCGCGGCCGTCTTCGAACCATCGTCCACGCCGGTTGCCGCGATTGCGACGGGCGAGGTGTATGACGGGACCGATCCGGGGGCATTGAACCAGGAATTCTTCTTTGTCGAGGCGCCGACGCCGCAGTACCGAACCACCTTGCCGCATGGGCACATCACATGCAATATGGACGGCTCGGTCGCGAACATCTCCTACACGTCGCGCACGGGTCAGAAGACATCCTTTGTCAGTACGGCCACGGACTGGAACGCCATATTGGCGGACTCGGCCGCTGTGTATAACGCCATGTGTGCAACGATGAAGTGCTGGTACCCTTCCTGGAGCAATTCCTGAACGATCAGGCGAGCAGCAAGGCGGTGAGCGCGAGCCCCGCCGGCACCGTTTGCACGAACAGGATGCGCCGCGACACGGTCGCGGCGCCCCACACGCCCGCGATGGCCACGCACACGAGCCCGAACACGGCGAAGGCGCGGCCGACGGTCGGATCGGGGTGCAGCAGCCCAACCGCCAGCATCGCCACCAGGAAGCCGTTGTAGCAGCCCTGGTTCGACATCAGCGGCGCCAGCGCGTCCACCTGGCCCTCCTTGAGCCCGAAGACCTTCCTGCCGCGGCTGCGGAACAGGACGGTCTCGATGAGGACGATGTAGACGTGGATGGCGATGACGACGGCGGTGAGGACGGTGGCGATCAGCAGCATGAATGTTCCAGTCGAGAAAGATGTACGTACTGTACCGTATTCGCGCGCGTTCGCGGCTTTCCTCTTCCTGAATGCATGCCCTGTGCCAGCGTCCGCCGCGGGACCGGCGCCGCGAGTCCGATGCACGCGCGGCGCTCATCCCGCACCACGCGATCAGCGCATCAGCTTGTCGAGCGTCGGCTGCATCTCGCGCTGCCAGATCTTGTAGCCGTCGCCGTTCGGGTGCAGCAGGTCGGGGAAGATGGTCTTCGACAGCGTGCCGTCCGGCGCCAGGAATGCCTTGCCGAAGTTGAGGAAGAACACGTGCTTGCCGTCGGCCAGCCCGGGCAGCAGCGCGTTGACTTTCTCGTTGTTCAGGCGCAGGTCGTCGTCGGGCTTTTCGCCGCGCGGGAAGATCGCCAGCAGCAGGATCTTCGTGCGCGGCAGGTGCTTGCGGATTTCCTGGATGTCGCGCTTGATGCCGGCGTAGATCAGTTCCGGCGCCTCGTGGCGATGGCCCGTGTTGTTCGTGCCGATCATCATGACGGCGACCTTCGGCGGGATGCCGTCGATCTCGCCGTGCTCCAGGCGCCACAGGACGTTTTCCGTGCGGTCGCCGCCATAGCCCAGGTTCAACGCGTGATACTTGCCCCAGAACTCGTCCCACAGCGGCTTGTCGTTCTTTTCCCAGTTGTGCGTGATGGAGTCGCCGATGAAGACGAGGTCCGTCGGTTCGCCCGCGGCCTTGCGGCGTGCGATCTCGGCCAGTTTTTCCTTGTGCCGCGGCATCCACCAGTCGAGCGACCACGATTCGTTCAGCGGCGACGGCGTCACGCTCGCGGTGCGGTAGTCGGGGCAGGCCTCGTTGGCCTTGCCGGCCGCGTCGATGCGGATGTTGGCGATCTCGACGTCGCCGTCGCCGGTGCCGTCCAGCGCGAACGGCGTCGTCACGGCGCTGAAATCGTCGCCCTTGCGGTAGAAGCACGACAGCGCATAGCTCAGGTGGCGCCAGCCCTTGCCCTGGGCCGCGCGGGCATCGATCACGTCCACGACCTTGCGCTCGCAGTCATGGCCGCAATCGACACGGTAGGTCAGGCCACCCTTCGCCAGCTCGTTCACTTTCAGGTCGAACGACACCGTGCCCCTGGCCAGGTAGGGGCGCAGGTCGAGCGGGGCGCTCTCCACGCGCACGGTCGAGAACCAGGCTTTCTTCCAGGTCAGGCCGAGTGCGTCGGCGGTCGTGTCCTTGGCCGTGCGGCGCGCTTCGACGACGGCGCCCGGCAGTTTCGGATCGTTGTCCATGCGGCCGGCGGCGGCCGTCAGCGGTTGCTGGACGTCGAAGTCGCCGAACATCACGTGGGCGCCGGCGAGAGGCTGGGCGACGTACAGGGGCAGGGCGGGCGCGGCCGGCGCGGCCGCGGCGGCCGTCGCGGCCATTGCGGCCGTGGCGGCCAGGATGAGGGCAGAGGAATGGCGGAAATTCATGGCGTCTCGTGCTTGATCGTTTGGTTGTTTGGTTGTTTTGTCGAACAAATAGGTCAAAAAAAAGCGCCCCGGACGGGACGCTTTCTCTTGCCGAACCAGCTTACTGGATCTTGGCTTTCTTCATCAGCTCTTCGCGGTATGCAGCCAGCTTGCGCTGCTGCAGCGATTCCGCGACCTGCTGCTTCACTTCTTCCAGCGGCGGGACCTTGGCCGGACGTACGTCTTCCAGCTTGATCACGTGCCAGCCGAACTGGGTGTGCACCGGGGTCTCGGTGACTTGACCTTTTTGCAGCGAGGTCATGGCCTTCGAGAACTCAGGCACGAACGAGGCCGGGTTTGCCCAGTCCAGGTCGCCGCCGTTCGGTGCCGAACCCGGGTCCTTCGACTGCTTGGCCAGGTCTTCGAACTTGGCGCCGCCTTTCAGCTTCGCGATGATCTGCTTGGCTTCGTCTTCCGTGCCGACGAGGATGTGGCGGGCGTGGTATTCCTTGTCGCCCACCTGCGCCTTGTACTTGTCGTACTCGGCCTTGATGTCCGCATCCTTGACCGGATTCTTCTTGATGTAATCGGCCAGCATCGCATTGATGATGATGCTCTGGCGCGCGTTGTCGATTGCGTTCTTGACGTCCGGACGGGTGCCGACGCCTTGCTTGTCGGCTTCCTGGATCAGGACTTCGCGGCCGATCAGGTCCTTCTTGATTGCCTCGCGCAGTTGCGGGGAATCGGTTGCCTTGCCTTGGGCGACGACCTGTTTGACCACCTGGTCAACCTTGGCCGCAGGAATGGGCTTGCCATTGACGGTCGCAACGTTCTGCGCGAACGACGGCAGGGCTACCATCGCGGTCATGGCTAACAACAGGCGGGCTGGCTTCACAATCATTTATTCGATCCTATCTAAAACCGGTGGTGGTGTCCGGTAGTCAACACGAAAAGTCGCCAGGGCGACGAAAACCGGCAGCCTGGGCCGCCGGCGCTGCAATGTTACTGCACCTTTGCTTTTTTGACCATTTCTTCCTGGTACGCGGCCAGCTTTTGCTGGGTCAGCGCTTCGGAGATCTGCGGCTTGACTTCGGCCAGCGCCGGCAGCTTGGCCGGGCGCACGTCGTCCAGCTTGATCACGTGGTAGCCCACCTGGGTCTTGACCGGGGTGTCGGTGATCGCGCCTTTCTGAAGATTGGTGAAGCCGGCAGCAAATTCCGGCGGGAACGAGGACGGGCTCGCCCAATCCAGGTCGCCGCCGTTGTTGGCGGTGCCGGTGTCCTTCGACTGCTTGGCCAGGTCTTCGAACTTGGCGCCGCCTTTCAGCTTGGCGATGGCCGCCTTCGCTTCGTCTTCCGTCGCGAACAGGATATGGCGCACGTGGTATTCCTTGTCGCCCGTCTGCTTGGCGAAGCGGTCGTACTCGGCCTTGACTTCGGCGTCCGTCACAGGGTGCTTCGTGATGTAGTCGCGCGCGAGGGCGTTGATCACGATGGTCTGGCGCGCGTTCTCCAGCGCCGCCTTGACTTCCGGATTCTTTTCGTAGCCCTGCTTGATCGCTTCCTGCATCATCACCTCGCGCGAGATCAGGTCCTTCTTGATCGCCTCACGCAGCTGCGGGCTGTCGGTGCCCTGGCCTTGCGCCACGACCTGCTTGACGATGGCGTCGGCGCGCGAAGAGGGGATCGCCTTGCCATTCACCACGGCGAGGTTCTGTGCGAACGAAGGCGAGTATGCGAAGGATGCGGCGATAGCGATCAGGGCTAACAGTAGCCGCGCTGGCTTAAAAGTCATTTTGTTTCCTGTGAGGGGGTTGCTTGGACGAAGATTTGATTAATAATTATTGTGATGCGTAGCGGATTCTGAATCAGCTTACTTACAACTCACTTAAAACTCCCTGAAACCGCGCCGTCACGACTGTTCGGACGGTGCGAGGGCGGTGATCGCCAGGGCATGTATGTCGGAGTGCATCATACCTTGCACGGCATCATATACCAGTCGATGACGCATGACCAGCCTCACTCCCTCGAAGCGTTCCGAAACGATTTTCACTCGGTAATGCCCACCGCCGGAGGCCGCGCCGGCATGGCCTGCATGCAGGTGCGAATCGTCGCCGACTTCCAGTACGGACGGGCTCAACGCGGCGTCCAGCAACTGGCGGATGCGTTCCACGCGCTCGCTCATCATGCGTCTCCCTTGCCCTGGCCTTGCGGCTGTTCGTGCTCTTCGATGTACTTCGACAGCATCAGCGTCTGGACGACGATGAACGCGAAAAAGATGCCCGTGATGCCGAACAGTTTGAAGTTCACCCACGCGCCCGTATTGCCCTTGAAGACGATGAAGGCCATGACGAGGTTCAGCACGCCGATCGCGGCGAAGAAGGTCATCCACGCATAGCCCACCCTGGCCCAGACGGCGTCCGGCAGCCTGATCTGCGCTTCCATCACCTTGCGCATCAGGTTGTTGCGGAAGCCGACCTGGGCGACGAACAGCGCCAGCGCGAAGGCCCAGTACAAGATCGTCGGCTTCCACTTGATGAAGCTTTCGTCGTGGAAGTAGATCGTGGCGCCGCCCGTCACGACGATGACGCCGAGCGAGAGCCACAGCATGCCGTCGACCTTGCGGCCGCGCGCCAGCAGGTACAGGATCTGCAGGATCGTCGCGACGATGCCCACGAGGGACGCCAGCATGATCGGCGCCTGCTCGGGCGTGACGTTGCCGCCCGAAATCAGGCCCCCCATGTACTGGACGGCAAGCGCATGCGCCGCGTCCTGGTGGCCGTCCGCGAATTTATAGACGAGGAAGAACAGGATGACCGGGAACAGGTCGAACAGGAATTTCATAAGCTGACTCTATCCTCGTTCAGACCGGCTCGAAACGGAGCGCGGCCGAGTTGATGCAATAGCGCAGGCCGGTCGGCGGCGGGCCGTCCGGGAACACATGGCCCAGGTGGGCGTCGCAGACGGCGCAGACGATTTCCGTGCGCACCATGCCGTGGGTGCGGTCGGTCTTTTCGATCACATTGTCCGGATCGAGTGCGCGGAAATAGCTGGGCCAGCCGCAGCCGGACTCGAACTTGGCGTCCGATTCGAACAGCGGCGTGCCGCAGCACACGCAGTGGTAGATGCCGTGCTCGTGGTGGTCCCAGTACTTGCCCGTGAAGGCGCGTTCGGTGGCCGCGTGGCGCGTCACCTGATATTCCATCGGGTCCAGCTCGGCGCGCCATTCGGCGTCCGCCTTGATCACTTTTGTCATTTTGTCGGTCATGATTTTTCTGTCGTCATGGAATCAGGATGAGCAGCTCACTTCGAGGTGGGAGGCCCAGTCCGGCGGCAATGCCGCATAGCTGTCGTGCTCGGGCTGGTCGTCGAACGGGCGCTCGAGCACGGCCAGCAGCCTGCGCACTTCGTCGAAGTCGCCATTCTGCGCCTTTTCGATCGCCACCTGGGCGAGGTAGTTGCGCAGCACATACTTGGGGTTGACGGCGTGCATCGCAACCCGGCGCGCCGCGTCCACGCTGCCTTCCAGGCGCAGCCGGTCGCGATATTGCGCGGCCCAGGCATCGAAGGCGGCGCGGTCGAGGAACAGGTCGCGCAGCGGCGCATCCGCCTCGTCGCGCTGCGCGTGGGGCACGTCGACCTCCAGTTCGCCCAGGCGGCGGAAGAACAGTGTGAAGTCGACGTGGTTCGCCTGCATGAGCTTGAACATATCGTCGGCCAGCGCGCGGTCGTTCTCTTGCGTCGATTTGAGGCCGAGCTTGGCATGGAGAAGTTCGTCGAACTTTTCGCCGTAGGCGTCGATATACACGTCCAGCGCGGCCTGCGCCGCTTCCTGGTCCCCGATCAGCGGCAACAGGGCGTTGGCCAGCGCATAACAGTTCCAGTGGCCGACGGGGACCTGGTTCGCATACGAATAGCGGCCGCCCTGGTCCGTGTGGTTGCAGATGTGGTCGACGTCGAACGCTTCCATGAAGCCGAACGGCCCGTAGTCCAGCGTGATGCCCAGGATCGACATATTGTCAGTGTTCATCACGCCATGCATGAAGCCGACGGCCTGCCAGTGCGCGATCATCCGTGCCGTGCGGCGCGTGACTTCCTCGAGCAGGGCGACGTAGGGATTCGGCGCGTCGGCCAGTGCCGGGTAAAAGGTCTCGATGACGTAGTCGGCCAGCGTGCGCAGTTCTTCCGGCTTGTTGTTGTAGCGCCAGTGCTCAAAGGAACCGAAGCGCACGAAGCTGGGCGCCATGCGGGTGACGACGGCGGCCGTTTCCATCGTTTCGCGGATCACGCCCTGGTTCGAGCCCGTCACCATCAGGGCGCGGGTCGTCGGGATGCCGAGGGCGGCCATCGCTTCCGAGCACAGGAATTCGCGGATCGACGAGCGCAGCACGGCGCGGCCGTCGCCCATGCGCGAATACGGCGTCATGCCGGCGCCCTTGAGCTGGAGTTCCATGCGCCCGTCCGGCCCGGCGATGTCGCCCAGCAGGATCGCGCGGCCATCCCCCAGCTGGCCCGCCCAATGGCCGAACTGGTGGCCGGAATACACGGCCGCCAGCGGCTGCGCGCGCTGCGGCACGTCGTTGCCCGTGAAGACGGCGACGAAGTCCTCGTGCGCGAGGTCGGCCGGGTCGAGTCCGACGAGCCGCGCCGCCGGCGCGCTGGCCGCGACGAAGTACGGCGCGGGCAGGGGCGTCGGCATCAGGCGCGTGTAGAACGCGGGCGGCAAACCGGCAAAGGAGTTGTCGAACGGCAGGTCGTCGGCGGTGCGGGTGCTGATATCGCTTCCTTGTCTGAATGAGGGCTGGTGTGCGGATTTTACCCCACACGCGCGGATTCTATGGGGCTCACCGGTGCGCAAACCATGCAGGTTACATTCCGTAACCGTTTTGTAATGTTGCGCCGGCGGCAATGCTGCGGTGCCGCATCGATTTCCATTGACGGTGTCCGCACGATCGTTCGAAACTGGATATTCCGACAACATCCTCGAGAGACCGATGACGAACCTGCAGCCGCCGCTCATGGGCGCGATGATGGACCAGCCACTCCTGATTTCGAGCATCATCCGGTTCGCCGCGCGGCATTACGGCGGCAGCGAGATCGTGTCGCGCCGCGTCGAGGGCGACATGCACCGCTACACGGTGCGCGACTGCGAAGCGCGGGCGCGCCGGCTCGCGAACGTGCTGCGGGCGCAGCAAGTCGCGCCGGGCGAGCGCGTCGGCACGCTGGCCTGGAACGGCTACCGGCACATGGAACTGTATTACGCGGTGTCCGGCTCGGGCGCCGTGCTGCACACGATCAATCCGCGTCTGCATCCCGACCAGATCGCCTACATCGTCAACCATGCGGAAGACCAGCTGCTGTTCTTCGACCTGACCTTCCTGCCGCTGGTCGAGGCGATCGCGCCGCGCTGCCCGACGGTGAAGGCGTTCGTGCTGATGAGCGACCGGGCGCACATGCCGGCCGCAAGCAACAGCGCCAACCTGCTGTGCTACGAAGACCTGATCGACGCCGCGTCCACCGACTACGCCTGGCCCGAATTCGACGAGCACGCGGCCGCATCGCTGTGCTACACGTCCGGCACGACGGGCAATCCGAAAGGCGCCCTGTATTCGCACCGCTCGACCGTGCTGCACGCATACGCGTCGGCCATGCCGAATGCGCTGAACGTGGGGGCGGCCGACGTCGTGCTGCCCGTCGTGCCGATGTTCCATGTGAACGCGTGGGGCTTGCCGTATTCCGTGCTGCTGGCGGGCGCCAAGCTCGTGCTGCCGGGGGCGGCGCTCGACGGCAAGTCGCTGTACGAGTTGTTCGAGGCGGAGGGCGTGACGTTTTCCGCCGGTGTGCCGACCGTCTGGCTCGGGCTGGTCAATTACGTGCTGCAGAACGGGCTCGCGTTCTCGACGTTCCGGCGCACCGTGATCGGGGGCGCCGCGTGCCCGCCGGCGCTGATGGACACGCTGATCGACCGCCTCGGCGTCAAGGTCATCCACGCCTGGGGCATGACGGAAATGTCGCCGCTCGGCACGACGGGTGGCCTGCTGGCGAAGCACCGCGACCTGCCCGTGGAGAGCCAGCGCGCCATCCTGCGGAAACAGGGCCATGCGATCTTCGGCGTCGACATGAAGATCGTCGACGACGGCGGCTGCGAACTGCCGTGGGACGGCCGCACGTTCGGGCACCTGCTCGTGCGCGGCCCGTGGATCGTTTCCCGCTATTTCGGCGGCAACAGCGGCGACGAGGGCGGCGACGTGCTGCAGGACGGCTGGTTCCCGACCGGCGACGTGGCGACGATCGACGCCGACGGCTTCATGCAGATCACGGACCGCAGCAAGGACGTCATCAAGTCGGGCGGCGAGTGGATCGGGTCGATCGACATCGAGAACATCGCGATGGCGCATCCGGCCGTGCTGCAGGCGGCGTGCATCGGCGTGCATCATCCGAAGTGGGACGAGCGGCCCGTGCTCGTGGTCGTGCGGCGGCCCGGGGCGAGCCTCACGCGCGAGGAGATGCTGCGCTTCTTCGACGGCCGGATCGCGAAATTCTGGATGCCGGACGATGTCGTGTTCGTGGACGCGCTGCCGACCGGGGCGACCGGCAAGATCCAGAAGAACCGGTTGCGCGAACAGTTCCGCGATTATCGGTTGCCCGGTTGAGCGGCGCGCGCCAGAAATAACACGACCGTTCTTTTACGGGTTATATTGTCGCCACCGTCAATCACACAAACGCAAGGAGACCCATGAGCGCCGACTACCAGGTCATCGACGACGTCGCCGTCATCACGCTGAACAACCCGCCCGTCAATGGCCTCGGCCTGGCGACGCGCACCGCCGCCGTGGACGGGCTGCGGCGCGCAGCCGCGGACCCGGCCGTCAAGGCCATCGTCATCACGGGCGCCGGCAAGGCATTCTCGGGCGGCGCCGACATCCGCGAATTCAATTCGCCCAGGGCGCTCACGGAACCCACGCTGCACACCCTGATCCGCACGGTCGAGGATTCGGTCAAGCCGACCGTCGCCGCGATCCACACCGTGTGCATGGGCGGCGGCCTGGAGCTGGCGTTGGGCGCCAATTACCGCGTCGCGCTGCCGGGCGCCCAGATCGCGCTGCCGGAAGTCAAACTCGGCCTGCTGCCCGGCGCGGGCGGCACGCAGCGGCTGCCGCGCGTGCTGGGCCTGGAGACCGCGCTGAACATGATCGTGACCGGCACGCCGGTCGCGTCCGAAAAGCTGGCCGGCACGCTGCTGTTCGACGAACTGCTGCCGGCCGGATCGGACCTCGTGGCCGGCGCCGTCGCCTTTGCGCGCCGCGTGGCGGACGTGCGTCCGCTGCCGAAGGTGCGCGAGCGCCAGGTCGAGCATCCCGATGCCGCGGCCTTCCTCGCGGCCGCGCGGGCGCGCGTGAAGATCGAGGCGGGGCCGTTCCCGGCGCCCGTCGAATGCGTGGAAACGGTCGCCGCGTCCGTCGAAATGCCGTTCGAGGACGGCCTGAAGTTCGAGCGCGAGCGCTTCATCCGGCTCACCCAGACGACGGAATCGAAGGCGCTGCGCCACGCCTTCTTCGCCGAGCGCGCCGCCGGCAAGGTGCCGGACGTCCCGCCTGACACGCCAGTGCGCGAGATCCGCAGCGCGGCCGTCGTCGGCGCCGGCACGATGGGTGGCGGCATCGCGATGAATTTCGCGAACGCAGGCATCCCCGTCACGATCCTGGAGACCAGGCAGGAGGCGCTGGACAAGGGCCTGGCCACGATCCGCAAGAATTACGAGAACACGGTCAGGAAGGGCAAGCTGGCGCCCGAGAAGGCCGCGCAGCGCGTGGGCCTCATCCGCGGCACGCTCGACCATGCCGACATCGCCCAGGCCGACATCGTCATCGAAGCCGTGTTCGAGGACATGGGCGTGAAGGAGACCGTGTTCCGCCAGCTGGACGCGGTGATGAAGCCGGGCGCGATCCTCGCGTCGAACACGTCGACGCTGGACCTGAACCGCATCGCGTCGTTCACGGCGCGCCCGCAGGACGTCATCGGCCTGCATTTCTTCAGCCCCGCCAACGTGATGAAGCTGCTGGAAATCGTGCGCGGCGCGGCGACGGGCAAGGACGTGCTGGCGACGGCGCTGGCGCTGTCGAAGAAGATCAGGAAGACGGGCGTGGTGTCCGGCGTGTGCGACGGCTTCATCGGCAACCGCATGGTCGAGCAGTACATCCGCCAGGCCGGCTTCCTGCTGGACGAGGGCGCGCTGCCGCAGCAGGTCGACGCGGCCGTCGAGAAGTTCGGCTTCGCCATGGGCCCGTTCCGCATGGGCGACCTGGCCGGCAACGACATCGGCTGGTACATCCGCAAGCGCCGCGCCGTCGAGATGCCGGACGTGAAGTACTCGCAGACGGCGGACCTGCTGTGCGAACAGGGCCGCTTCGGCCAGAAGACGGGCGCCGGCTGGTACGACTACCAGCCGGGCGACCGCACGCCGCAGCCGTCGAAGTGGGTCGACGACATGATCGTGAAGCACTCGCAGGCGCTGGGCGTCGCACGCCGCGCGATTTCCGACGAGGAGATCGTCGGACGCCTCGTCTACGCGCTGGTCAACGAGGGCGCGAAGATCCTGGAAGAGGGCATCGCGCTGCGCGCGTCGGACATCGACATGGTGTACCTGTCCGGCTACGGCTTCCCGCTGTTCCGCGGCGGCCCGATGTTCTACGCCGACACCGTGGGCCTGCCCGCGGTGCTGGCCGCGGTCGAGAACTATGCGCGCGGCTACCATGGCGAAGCGTGGACGCCGGCGCCGCTGCTCGTGCGCCTGGCGCGGGAAGGCAAGACCTTCAACGGCTGAAGAAAGGCCCTGCTGCAAGGAGGGTGCGACGCGTGCTAGGCTAGCCATCAACGCGACGACCGAGCCGACATGAAGAACGCCCTCCTGATCGCGACCGCCTGCCTGCTCGGACTCCTGTCCACGACGGGCGCGTCGCTCCCTTACCCCATCCTCCCGCCGCTGTTCGTGAACGGCGCGCCGGACAGCCTGACGCACTTCCTCGGCCTGCCGCCGAAACTGCTGTTCGCGCTGGCGCTGATGGTCAACCCCGTCGGCCTGCTGCTGGGCACCGCGGTGCTCGGGTCGCTGTCCGACCGCTACGGACGCCGGCCGCTGCTGCTCGTGACGGCCGCCGGCGCCGCCGTCGGCCACGTGCTCACGGCATGGGCGCTGGCGAGCCGCTCGTATCCGCTGTTCCTCGCCGCCCGTTTCGGCACCGGCCTGCTGGAAGGCCACAGCGCGATCGTGCGCGCGATGCTCGCCGACCGCCTGCAAGGCCCGCTGCGCAACCATGCGTTGTCGTGGCTGAACGGCGCGCTGCACCTGGGCTGGTTGTTCGGGCCGTTGCTGGCCGGGTTCACGATCGCGTGGGGCATCACGGTGCCGTTCTACATCGCGGCCGGCGCGCTGGCGCTGGGCGCGCTCCTCGTCGGCGTGGCGCTGGAGCGCAAGCCGCGCGCGGCCGGGCCGTCGTGGTGGCGCGTCGCGCGCGAACGCCATGCGTTCAACCTGCTGCGCCACGACGGCCTGCGCGCGCTGTTCGGCGTGCAGCTCGCGTACACGTGCGGCGTCACCGCGTTCTACGAATTCTATCCGCTGTGGCTCGTCGAGATCGGCCATTACGACACCCGCGCGATCGCCCTCGTCAACGTGGGGATGTGCGGCCTGATGACGTGTTCCGCGCTGTTCGCGGGCCGCGCCAGCCGCACGGAGCCGATGCGCCGCGCCGCCTGGCTCGCGGCGTGCGTCGCGCTGGCCATCGGGTCGCTGGGCGTCGGGCACTTGTGGGTGGGGCTCGTCGGCATCATGGCCTTCGGACTGCCGCATGCGTTCTACAACGCCGTCGTGCAGGCGTGGGCCGCGGACCGTTTCGGCGGCGGCCACGGACAGGGCGCCGTCATGGGGCTGCTGTCGACGACGTTCTGCCTCGCGAACATCCTGATGGCGGCGGCGGGCGCGGTGCTGACGCTCATCGACACGCGGCTCGTGCTGCTGGCCGGGGCGATCCTCACCGCGTGGGCGGCGAACCGGATGCGGACGTGGGGAACCGGCGCCGTGGCGCGGGCGGCCCAACGCGTCGAGTAGTCCCGCCGGCCCCGTCTCGCGCGGGGTCAGCGGGCCGGGGGCACGAGCGCGTCCAGGATCGGCCGCACGAAATCGTCGCGCTTGAAGTCGTACAGCACGAAGTCGCTGGAGAACTGCCAGTACGCCCACGCGAAACCGTATTTTTCCGCGGTGCGCGCGACGGTCGACGTCCACAGCACGCGGTCGTCCATGGCGCCCTTGTCGTAGGCGCCGAATTCGCCGAGGAAGACGGGGCGGCCGCTCGCGTCGCTCCATGCCTTCACGGCCGCGAAGTCCTGGTCGATGCGCGCGATCTCCGCCGGCTTGCCGAAGCGGATGCCCGTGGTCGACCGGATCGGTTCAGCGGCCCACGACGCGCCCTGGTGCGTGAACGGGAACGGATCGTAGTAGTGGAAGGTCGCGATGAGGTGCTTGTCGGCGGCCGGCAGCCGCATGTCCTTCAGCGTGTCGCGGCTGTTCCAGCGGACGCCGCCGATGATGACGTTGCGCGTGGGGTTCGTCCTGCGCATCACGGCCAGCACCTGCGGGAAGCTGGCGTTCCACGTGGCCGCGTCGAACTGGCCGTGCGGTTCGTTCAGCAGCTCGAAGACGACGGTGTTCGGCTCGTTGCGGTAGCGTTCCGCCAGCTGGCTCCAGACGGCTTTCAGCCTGGGCAGGCAGGCGGCGGCGTCCTTCGAACAGTCCTCGAAGTCGTGCTCGTCGATGATCACGTTGAGGCCGTGCTTCGTCGCCGTGGCGACCACCCAGTCGAGGCGGTTCAGCCATTTCGGATCGAGCCGGTCCTGCGCATCGAGGGCGCGGAACGCGAACAGCACGACGCGTACCGTCGAGAAGCCGGCCGCCCTGATCTTCGCGAAGTGCTCGTCCTTGTAGTTGCCCTGGGCGCCGTCGCGCCAGAACGGGTCGTAGCCGATGACGTTCACGCCGCGGGCCATCAGGCGTACCTGCTCGTGCGCGTCGATGTCCTTGAACTGCGACGTCGCGGGCGGCGGGTTGGGCGGCGGATCGGCGGCCAGGACCGCCTGTGCGGCGAGGACGAGCGTGACGGCGGCGCGGCGCGGCAGCGTGGGCATGAGAGTCTCCATCGTGATTGTCGAGATCGACCGGCTGTTCCGCCGCCTCGCCATACCGGCGCTGGCGGCGGCCGGCCAGGCTCAGTCGGCGGCGTAGATATCGTTGTCCTTCGTCTCGCGCACGAACAGCATGCCGATGACGACGGTCGCGACGGCGATCACGCAGGGATACCAGAGGCCGTAATAGATGTTGCCGTTGGCCGCGACGAGCGCGAACGCGGTCGTCGGCAGCAGCCCGCCGAACCAGCCGTTGCCGACATGGTAGGGCAGCGACATCGACGTGTAGCGGATGCGGGTCGGGAACATCTCGACGAGCATCGCGGCGATGGGGCCGTACACCATCGTCACGTACAGCACGAGCACGAACAGCAGCAGCACGAGCATGGGCTTGTTCAACCGGGAGGCATCGGCCCTGGCCGGATAGCCGGCGGCCTTGAGGGCGGCGCCCAGGCTCTTTTTGAGCACCGTCTCGCGGTCCTTGCTGGCCCGGTCGAAGTTCAGGCCGTCCGCGGTCATGGTCGCGTCGAAGGACGGGTAGACCCGGTCGCCGACCTTGACGCTGGCGACCGTGCCGGCCGGCGCGTCCTGGCGCGTGTAGCTGACCGAGGCCCCCGTCAGCTGGGCAGTGGCGATGTCGCACGACGACGGGAATTTCTTCGTGCCCGTGGCGTTGAACTGGAAGTGGCACGAGTGCGGGTCGGCCACGACGACGACGGGCGAGTTGTTCAGCGCCGCCTCCAGCGCCGGGTTGCCGTAGTGCGTGAGGCCCTTGAAGATGGGGAAGTAGGTCAGCGCGGCGACCAGGCAGCCCGCCATGATGATGGTCTTGCGGCCGATGCGGTCCGACAGGGAGCCGAAGACGATGAAGAACGGCGTCGCCAGCGCGAGCGCGACGGCGATCAGTACGTTGGCAGTCGCGTCGTCGATCTTCAGGGTCTTGGTCAGGAAGAACAGGGCGTAGAACTGGCCCGTGTACCACACGACGGCCTGGCCCATCACGACGCCCAGCAGCGCGATGAGCGCGATGCGGCCGTTCTTCCAGGTCAGGAAGGCTTCGCTGAGCGGCGCTTTCGACGTCCGGCCCTGGGCCTTCATGCGGGCGAAGGCGGGCGATTCGCTCATCGACATGCGGATCCAGACGGAGACCGCGAGCAGCAGCACGGAGACGAGGAACGGTATGCGCCAGCCCCAGGCGTCGAACGCGGCCGCGTCCATGCCGGCGCGCACGCCCGTGATCACGAGCAGCGACAGGAACAGTCCGAGCGTGGCCGTGGTCTGGATCCACGACGTGAAGTAGCCGCGGCGGCCCTGGGGCGCGTGTTCGGCGACATACGTGGCCGCGCCGCCGTATTCGCCGCCGAGCGCGAGGCCCTGCAGGATGCGCAGGGAGACGAGGACGATCGGCGCGACGATGCCGATCGCCGCGTAGCCCGGCAGCAGGCCGACGATGAACGTCGAGACGCCCATGATCAGGATCGTGATGAGGAAGGTGTGCTTGCGGCCGATCATGTCGCCCAGGCGTCCGAACACGAGCGCGCCGAACGGCCGCACGATGAACCCGGCCGCGAAGGCGAGCAGCGCGAAGATGAACGACGTGGTCGGATCGCCGATGAAGAACTGCTTGGCGATCACGGTCGCGAGGGAGCCGTACAGGTAAAAATCGTACCATTCGAAGACGGTGCCGAGCGAGGACGCGACGATGATCTTGCGCTCTTCCTTCGTCAGCCCGACGCCCGATGGCATGGGTTTGCCGCCCGCGGCCATGCCGGGTGTGATTGCCATTGTGGTCTCCTGTCGTGATTATTGTGATGCGCGGTCCGATGGCGCGGGCCGCCGGTCGACTGTGCGCCGGGAAGCTTACGGGACGCTTGCTGCAAACTTACGTGGCGCTTACGGCGGGGGCGCGTGGGCATCGTCCGGGTCGTCCGCCGGGGCGTCGTCCGCCGAACCGTCGTTCGGCGCCTCGTGCAGGTGCGCGTAGCGATACGCTTCGGTCGAGCGCTCCAGCGCCAGGCCCAGCGCCGTCGTCAGTTCGCTGCGCGGCACGCCCTGTTCCAGCTGCTGGACGGCGAAGCTGTTGCGCAGCGTGCGCCCGCCCGCGCGCGCGACGGCGATGCCGGCCCGTTCGAAGGTCGCACGCGTCTGCCGGTACACGGTCGCCTTGTGCAGCGGCTCGCCTTCGAGGTTCGCGGGGAACACGAGGTCGCCGGGGATCGCGAGTTCGGCCCGCTCCTTCAGCCAGGCCGTCAGCTCGGCGACGCCGGCGCGGGGCAAGGTCGTCGTGTGCTCGTAGCTCGTGCGGTGCTTGGCTTCGGGCGTGATGTTCAATTCGAGGCCGCCGTCGATGTCGGGCTGGCGGCCGACTTCGTCCACGAGCAGGCCGATGGCTTCCGCCACGCGCAGCCCGGCGAGCGCCATCACGATCTGCATCGCGCGGTCGCGCCGGCGCTTCCAGCCGGCGTGCCCCTCCGTGTCGTCGCCGCGGCCGGCGGGGAGGGCGGCGAGGAAGCGCTGCAGGTCGTCCGCGCTGAGCGCCGTCATCGGCGCATCCTCGGCCAGGTGGGCGCGGTCGGTCGCGACGATCGCCTGGCGCGCCGGGTTCGGCGCGCGGCCCAGGTATTCGAAGCAGCGCTCCAGCAGGCGCAGGTAGCGGTAGGCGATCTTGCTGTTGAGGTCGCGGCGGCCGTCTTTCGACAGTTCGATGAAGCGGCGCAGGTCCGCCGCGTTCACGGTCGACATCGTCAGGCCGCGCTCGAGCATCCACGTGGCGAACTTGCCGAACATGAATTTATAGATCGTCGCGGATTCGGTCGAGATCGGCAGGGGCACGGGATCGCTCTGGCGGCTGGACGTCAGCACGAAGTCCGGCGTGACGACGAACGCGGCGAAGGCATCGAACGGGCGGGCGTCCCAGTCGGCGTGGGAAGGTGGGTGGCTCATGGCGGTGGCGGGCATGGATGTTGGCACCATACTGCAACTAACCGACCCGGGTGGTCAAGGGTGTGCAGTGGCGTGCGTGCACGGCGGTCGCGTCACGTAAAACATTTATGCAACTAACCGACATGTGGCGCGCAGTCACCAAAACCCGCCGCCAGGGCACAGGCGCGCGCGCCGCTTATCGCTCTTATAATAGCCAGAGCAAAACCAGCGAACACCAACAAAGGAAATCCATGCTCAAGCACATCGTCATGTGGAAACTGAAAGAACACGCCGAAGGCGCCGACCGCGCCGCCAACGCCATCGAGATGAAACGCCGCCTGGACGAGTGCGCCAGCATCGTCCCGGGCCAGCACAAGTTCGAAGTGGTCGTCGCCCAACCCGGCCTGGAAGCCACCTACGACGTCGTGCTGTATTCCGAGTTCGAAGACAAGGCGGCGCTCG
This sequence comes from Massilia sp. Root335, assembly GCF_001425685.1. GTDB lineage: Bacteria > Pseudomonadota > Gammaproteobacteria > Burkholderiales > Burkholderiaceae_D > Telluria > Telluria luteola. Next base: position 117,599 of record NZ_LMCY01000037.1, read on the forward strand.
AGGCATACGTGAAACATCCGGTGCACCAGGCGGTCATACCGTTCATCGGCGCGATCCGCGAGGCGCGCCAGTGCATGGACTACGAAGTCTGACGGACGGGGAGGCCGCCATGCGCACGGTACAGGAATTGTTCTCGCTGCGGGGCCGCACGGCCATCGTCACGGGCGGCTCGCGCGGTCTCGGCCTGCAGATGGCCGAGGCCCTCGGCGAGCAGGGCGCGCGCGTGCTCGTCGCGGCGCGCAAGCGCGGCGAACTCGATGCGGCCGTCGCCCATCTGGCCGCGCGCGGCATCGAGGCCGTGGGCGTGGCCGTCGACCTGGCGGACGAGACGGCGGTCGCGCCGTTCGTCGACGATGCGCTGGCCCGGCTTGGCCGCATCGACGTCCTCGTCAACAACGCGGGCGCGACCTGGGGCGCGCCGGCCGAGGACTATCCGCTCGACGCGTGGGACAAGGTCATGAACCTGAACGTGCGCAGCGTCTTCCTGCTGGCGCAGGCCGTCGGCAAGCGGGCGATGATTCCCGCCCGCGCGGGCCGCATCGTCAACGTCGCCTCGATCGCCGGCCTCGCCGGCAATCCGCCCGGCACGATGCAGACGATCGCCTACAACACGTCGAAAGCGGCCGTGATCAACTTCACCCGCGCGCTCGCGGGCGAGTGGGGCCGGTACGGCATCACCGTCAACGCCATCGCGCCGGGCTTCTTCCCGTCGAAGATGACGCAGGGCCTGCTCGACGCCGTCGGTGCGGACCGTCTCGCCCAGGGCGCGCCGCTGGGCCGCCTCGGCGACGACGAAGACCTGAAAGGCGCCGTCGCGCTGTTCGCGTCGGATGCCGGCAAACACATCACCGGCCAGGTGCTGGCCGTGGACGGCGGGGTGTCCGCCGTCTGAACGGACGCAGTCCACAGGAGGACGCCATGGACGATTTTGCGGGGCGGGTCGCCGTCATCACCGGCGCGGGCAGCGGCATCGGACGCGCGTTCGCCAACGAGGCCGCCAGGCTGGGCATGAAGCTGGTCCTCGCCGACATCGACGCGCAGGCGCTCGGACAGGTCAGCAGCGCATTGCAGGCGGCCGGCGGCGATGTGCTGGCCATGGTCTGCGACGTGCGCAAGGCAGCCCATGTGGAAGAACTGGCGGACGCCGCGATGATCCGCTTCCACGGCGTGCACCTGCTGTTCAACAATGCCGGCGTGGGTTCCGCGGGGCTGATCTGGGAAGCCAGCGAAGCCGATTGGGAATGGGTGCTGGGCGTGAACCTGTGGGGCGTGATCCACGGCGTGCGCGTGTTCACGCCGCTGATGCTCGAGGCGGCGCGGCGCGATCCCGGCTACGCAGGCCATATCGTGAACACGGCGTCGATGGCGGGCCTGCTGGCGCCGCCGGCGATGGGCGTCTATAACGCGTCCAAGCATGCCGTCGTGGCGCTGTCGGAGACGCTGTACCACGACCTGCGCCTCGTCGAGGCGCGGGTCAGGGCGTCCGTCGTGTGCCCCTATTTCGTCCCGACGGGGATCGCCGACTCGGATGCGCACCGTCCGGCCGAGGTCCGCCACGATGCGGCGCCGACGCCCAGCCAGCAGGCGGCCCAGTCATTGCTCGAACAGGCCGTCGCGTCGGGCAGGCTGACGGCGGCGGACGTGGCCCGCATCACGTTCGATGGCATCCGGCGCGGCGATTTCTACATCCACACCCACCCGCAGGCGCTGCAGGCCGTTGCCGACCGCATGGACGCCATCCTGCACGGCAAGCCGCCGGCCGACGCCTACGCGGCCACGCCGCAGTTCACCGCCATGCTCAAGGCGGCCGTTCAGGGATCGGGAAAGTAGGGCGGCACGTTCGCCGCGATGTGCGCGAATTCCGCCGGCGACAGGGGGAGCTTGCGGAACGCGGCCCACGCCTCGCGCGGGCGCAGGTTGGCGCCCTGGGCGGAATCCGTCCCGTACAGCACGCGCCCGACGCCGACCTGGCGGATGTATTTCACCAGCAGGGCCGCCGTGTCCGGGGCGATGTCGCGGTCGACGATGGACGCCACGTCGAACCACAGGTTGTACGCGTGCGGATCGTGGTTCTCGACGGCGGCGGCCAGCACGCCCATCGCCGCCTGCGCGGCCGGGTCGTCGTAGCCGGGACCGGAGCCGGCGAAATGCGCCACCTGCACCGGCACGTCCGGCGCGGCCGGCATGACCTGGTCGAGGAAGATGCGGGCCTGGGCCGCGCCGTACGGACGCCGCTTGCCGATGTTCGCCCGCAAGTGGACGACGATCGCCATGCCGTGCGCGTTCGCGGCCGCGAACACCTGGCGCAGGCGCGCGACGTGAGCCGGGTCGTCCAGCTGGACGTCCGAATTCCCGATGTGCAGCTTGATCCCGTGGCCCAGGCCGGGCTTGTTCGCGCACCGTTCGAGTTCCGCGAGCGCGTAGTCCTTGAGCGGATTGAAGCTGCAGAACGCGATCAGGCGGCCGGGATGGCGCGCGGCCTGCGCGGCCGTCCAGTCGTTCTCGAGCCGCACCTGTAAGTATTCGTCGTCGACCGTGCGGGCCGGGCTCCCGATCATGTACGCGACGGACAGCAGCACGGCCTTGCGGATGCCGGCCGCGTCGAGCAGTGCAACCAGCTGGTCGGCGTCCAGCGTGACGAGGCCGGAGGACGGACCGAGCAACGCGATGTCGGCCGCGCTGAACACGTGCTGGTGGAAGTCGCCCGCGGGAACGGTCTGGGCGTGCGCCACGCCCGCGAGCAGCACGGCGGCGACGGCGGCGCGGATGGCATGCATGCGGTCTCCTCGATCATTAGCGCGGCCAGGGCCTATCCGACTGACGAAGGCCAGCAGCACGAATTTTACGTCGTTCCCGCGGAGGCGGGAACCCAAGTCGGAGAGGCCGCGCGCGCAAAATCTGGTCCCGGCCTGCGCTGCGACGACGTGCCGATCACGCCGCGGCCTGGTCGCCGGGCTTGAGGACGCGTTCATGCAGCTCCGGCCCGGCGTCGGCGTACAGCTTGACGACGGTGGACGTGCGCGTGCCGTAGCCGGGGATCTCGATGCAGACGGCGGACAGCTGCCGTTCCAGGTCGATGGGCACGCCGGTGTCGGGCAGGCGCATGTCCGGTGCGCGGGTCGTGTCGGCCAGCATTTCGAAATAGGCTTCTTCCGGCGCGCCCTGCAGCAGCAGGCTCGCGAACGTGGCCTTGGTGCGCAGGACCTTGGGCCACGGCGCATCCAGCAGGCCGTTCGACACGCCGTAGATGCCCGGCTCCAGCGGCTTGCCGTTGCGCGGGTCGGCGCCGGCGCGGTTCGAGAACCAGTACATGCCGGCGGCGTCGCCCAGGATCAGGTTGAAGCCGTTGTACGCGGCGGCGTCCGGTGCGATGCGTTCCAGGTAGGCCGGGGCATTCAGGTCGTCCTTGAGGAAATCGGCGACGAGGGCGCCGCGCGTCGGCGCGTCCGTGCGCCAGTCGCTGGGTGCGCGGATGTTCGTGAGCGCCGCGAATTTCGGACCGTAGGGGCCGGTCTTCGTCACGCCCATCCAGCTGCCGCCGCCGCGCAGGTCGCGGCCGGCGATGATGTTGGGCGCGTCCGGCCACGGACCGGCCGGGGTGGCGGGACGATCATAGTATTCGTCGCGGTTGGCGCAGGCGACCAGCGGCAGGCCCGGGATCACGTGCCAGGCAAAAACGATCAGGCACATGGGGGCATATCCGTAAAGATTTCGGCGCGGCGGGGCCCGTCGATCAGGCCCTCGAAGCCGGCACCCTGCGCGGCGGCGTCGAGCCGCGCGGGAAAATCGTCGTCCACGCCCTGGTAGACTTCCATCCAGGTCTGCAGGCCGGAGCCGGCGTCGGGACGGCGCTTCAGCTGCGCCTGCGCCCCCACGCGCGCCTGCAGCGCGCGCACGCGCGGCGCGAGCGCCGGGGCGTCGGCCTCCCGCACCTTGTAATAGACGTAGAGATCGATCATGCGGCTCAGGCGTCCAGCGCGTCGAGCGGATACGGCAGCGGCAGGAAATCCAGCTTCGTGCCGCCGGCCGAACCGTGGCGCACGTCGCCGTCCAGGGCGGCCAGCTTGATCTCGACGAGCGCGTCGGCGCCGCCGGCGCCGTTGGGCGCCACGTTGACGATCATGCCGGACGGCTGGTCGGGGTCGGCGACCGAATAGACCTCGTCGCCGGGGCGCGCGGCCGCGTCGGCGAGCGTGGCCAGCGTCATGCGGCGTTTCAGCTTGCCGAGGTACTGGCTGCGGGCGACGATTTCCTGGCCGGGATAGCAGCCCTTCTTGAAATTCACGCCGCCGAGCAGCTCGTAGTTGATCATCTGCGGGACGAACTGCTCCTGCGTCGCCTGGCCGATCTGGGGCACGCCCGCGTGGACGGCGGCCAGCTGCCACGCCGCGTTGCCGCCCAGCGCGAGCGTCGCGCGCAGCGCGGACAAGGCCTTGACGCCGTCGTCGGCCGACGTCAGCCACAGATAGCGGGGGTGGCCGAAGGCGTCGGCGAGGCGGATCACGGTGCCGAACGCGCCGTCGATCTTCGCATACGGTGCCTCGGGCAGGGCGCCGACCTGGGTGCGCAGGGCGTCGCCCGCCGCCGCGCCGCCCAGCCCGAGGACGGCCGCGTTGCGCGCTTCGTCGGTGGCGTCGCGCAGCCTGGCTTTCGACCGCAGCACGAACATGGTCAGGCGCTTCTGCAGCGGCGGCTGGATGGCGCGCGGCAGCTGCAGGTAGACGGCGTCGGCGTCGCGCCACATCAGGAACGTGGCCTGCAGGCGGCCCTTCGGCGTGCAATAGCCGGCCAGCCGGGCCTCCGCCGTGCCGAGATGTTCGACGTCGTTGGTGAGCTGGTTGTGCAGGAAGCCGGCGGCGTCCTCGCCGGCGACGGCGATCAGGCCCAGGTCGGTGACGGCGGCGACAAACCCTTGTTCGAGGGCGGCCGTGCCGAGGACGTGGCCGAAGTCCTCGACTTGCGTCGGGCTATCGGGGTGGAAACGGGCGCCCAGGGTGGCGAGGTGGTCGATCCAATGGTTCATGACACGAATTATTTCCGGTTTAGGAGTATCGGCTTTATGATTACGGCCTCATTATAAGTTCGCCTTCAAAAACGCGCCGACGACGGCGAAAAAACGAAACCAGCATGGCACTGATCAGAAAACTCATCGTCACGGGCGTGATCGGGCTCGCGGCGGCCGGCGCCGGCTTCGAGTGGTGGAGCAGGCAGCCGATCACACCGGGCGGCGCCCCCGTCATCCCGTTCGCGATCGCGCAGGGCAGCGGCGTGGCCGGCGCGGCGCAGCAGATGGCGACGGCCGGCGTGCCCGTCAACGCCTTCCTGTTCGGGGTGCTGGCGCGCGCCACGGGCAAGGCAAGCCGGATCAAGGCCGGGAGCTACGAGCTCAAACCGGATACGACCCCGCGCCGGCTCCTCACCCAGCTCGTGCGCGGCGAGTTCGCGCAGGAATCGCTGACGATCATCGAAGGGTGGACGTTCCGCCAGATGCGCCAGGCCATCGACGCCGCGCCGAACCTGAAGCACGACACGGCGAAGCTGTCCGACCAGGACTTGCTGGCGAAGGTGGCGCCCGACTACAAGGCGCCGGAAGGCCTGTTCTTCCCCGACACGTATCTGTTCGCCAAGAATGCGAGCGACCTGTCGATCTACCGGCAGGCGCACGACATGATGATGAAGCGCCTGAAGGCCGCCTGGGAGAAGCGCGACCCGGGCCTGCCGTACACCGACCCGTACCAGGCCCTGATCATGGCCTCGCTGGTGGAAAAGGAAACGGGCAAGAAGAGCGAACGGGCGCTGATCGCCGGCGTGTTCGTGAACCGCCTCAAGGCCGGCATGCTGCTGCAGACCGACCCCACCGTCATCTACGGCATGGGCGACCGGTACGACGGCAAGATCCGCAAGAAGGACCTCGAGACCGACACCCCGTACAATACCTATACGCGCGCCGGCCTGCCGCCGACGCCGATCGCGCTGCCGGGCGTCCAGTCGCTCGCGGCCGCGACGGCGCCCGCGAAGACGGAGGCCCTGTATTTCGTCTCGCGCGGCGACGGCACGAGCCATTTCTCGGCGAACCTCACGGAGCATAACAAGGCCGTCAACCAGTACCAGCGCAACCAGGTGCCCCAGTAAATACGAATGAATGCAATGAACCATAACGATGCCACCCGCGGGCGTTTCATCACCTTCGAAGGCATCGACGGCGCCGGCAAGTCCACGCACATCGGCCACGTCATCGCCCTGCTCGAAGGCGCCGGCAAGACCGTCGTTTCGACCCGCGAGCCGGGCGGCACGCCGCTGGGCGAAAAGCTGCGCGACCTGGTGCTGCACGAAAAAATGCACCTCGAGACGGAGGCGCTGCTGATGTTCGCCAGCCGCCGCGAACACGTGGCGCAGGTCATCGCACCGGCGCTCGCGCGCGGCGAATGGGTCCTGTCCGACCGTTTTACGGACGCCAGCTTCGCCTACCAGGGCGGCGGGCGCGGCCTGGATCGCGCGAAGCTCGACGCGCTGGAGGAATGGGTGCATCCGCACCTGCAGCCCGACCTGACCCTGTTGTTCGACGTTCCGCTGGACGTCGCGCGCGCGCGCCTGGCCGCGACGCGCACCCTGGACAAGTTCGAGATGGAGCAGGCCGATTTCTTCGCGCGGGTGCGCGCCGAATACCTGCGCCGCGCCGCGCAATCGGGCGGACGCATCGTCGTCATCGATTCCACGCAGTCCATCGCCGGCGTGCGCATGGCCCTGCAAGCCGCACTGGAGCCATGGCTGTGAGCATGTATCCCTGGCAGCAAGACGCCTGGACGCGGCTGCAGGCGATGCGCGCGCGCCTGCCGCACGCGATCCTGTTCCACGGCCCGGCCGGCATCGGCAAGGCCGACTTCATCGAGTCGTTTGCGCAGTCGCTGCTGTGCGAAGACGTGAGGCCGGACGGCCACGCGTGCGGCGCGTGCGCGTCCTGCGGCTGGTTTGCGCAGGGCAATCACCCCGATTACCGCCGCGTGCGTCCGGAAGCGCTGGAGGACGAGGTCGCGGCCGGCGAGGGCGAGGACGCGCCGGCCGAAGACAAGAAATCCAGATCGAAGACGGCGTCGAAAGAGATCAAGATCGAACAGGTGCGCGCGCTGGCCGATTTCATGAACATCTCGACGCACCGCCAGGGCCTGCGCGTCGTCGTGCTGTATCCGGCGGAAAGCCTGAACATGCCGTCGTCGAACGCGTTGCTGAAGACGCTCGAGGAACCGCCGCCGGGCACCGTGTTCCTGCTCGCATCGAACGGCCTGGACCGGCTGCTGCCGACGATCCTGTCGCGCTGCCGCAAGTTCGCGTTGCCGATGCCCGACCACGCCGAGGCACTGGCGTGGCTGCAGGCGCAGGGCGTCGACGATGCGGACGGCTGGCTGCGCGAGCAGGGCGGCGCCCCGCTGGCGGCGCTGGCCCAGGCCGAGATGGGCAGCCGCGAAGAACTCGACGGACTGCTGCAGATACTCGCGCAGCCGAGCGTCGATGCCGCGTTGCGCAGTGCCGACAAATTGAGCAAGGCGCCGCTGGCGTCCCTCGTCGCGTGGCAGCAGCGCTGGCTGTATGATGTGTTTTCGTACAAGCTTTCCGGGGTGATCCGGTATTATCCGAGGTATCAGCGGGAACTGGCGGCGCTCGCCGGTCGCGTGCACGTGGCCGACTTGCTGCAGGTAATCAAATCCACGAACGAGCGCCGCGCCGTGGCCGATCACCCCTTGTCTCCGAAACTGTTTGTCGAAGACATGTTGCTTGATTACACTGCCCGCTGCGGCCCATGATGTACGGCCCATGACGAGAGGACGACGATGAGTGTTTCGCAGAACGGACCGATCAGCGGCCTGCCCGCCGATCCGAACGCGCCGCAACCCGCGCGGCCGTCCGTGCTGTCGCTCGCCATCAAGGAAAAGGCCGCGCTGTACGCGGCCTATATGCCGTTCCTGAAAAACGGCGGCATGTTCGTGCCGACCAACAAGCCGTACAAGATCGGCGACGAGATCTACCTGATCCTGTCGCTGATGGACGACCCGAACAAATACCCGATCGCCGGCAAGGTCGCCTGGATCACGCCGGCCGGCGCCAACAACAACAAGGCGCAGGGCATCGGCGTGCACTTCCCGGCCGACGAGACCGGCCAGCGCGCCCGCCTGCGCATCGAAGAAATCCTCGGCGCGGCGCTGCGTTCGTCGCGCGCCACCCATACCCTGTAGCTTTTACTTAGTTTCAACATGCCGTCCTACGTACACCGCCTCGCCCGCATCGAAGATCTGCCCGTCATCGTCGACATCTACAATTCCACCATCGCATCGCGCGAAGTCACGGCCGACACCGAACCGGTCACGGTCGCGTCGCGCGAAGGCTGGTTCCACGAGCACACGCCGGAGCGCCGGCCGCTGTGGGTGATCCACGATGGGGCGGACACGTCGGCGAATCCGGCCGTGATCGGCTGGTGTTCGTATTCGAATTTCTACGGCCGCCCGGCGTATTCCGGCACGGCGGAGCTGTCGATCTATATCGCGGAACGCTGGCGCGGCAAGGGCGTGGGACGTTATTGCCTGGAACAGGCGATGGCGTTCGCGCCGAACGTCAAGGTGCATACCCTGCTGGGCTTTATCTTCGGGCACAATGCGCCGAGCCTGGCCCTGTTCCGCAAGTATGGCTTCGATACGTGGGCGAATTTTCCGCGGGTCGCGACCCTGGATGGGATCGAGCGCGACCTGATCATCCTCGGCAAGCGGGTGGTCGAATAACGCTTGCCGGGCTTCGTGGACGCGGCCCCGAACCGATGTGTCGCGGGCTCACGGACCGGTGCTGCGATACTGGCGAAGCAGCAACGACCAGCGGTCGTCCATCTCGCGTTTTTTCTGTTCGATTTCTTTCTGAACCTTTGGGGTTTTCGCCAGCTGCTCCGCAAGCCGTTGCCCCCTGAGCTGCGCATATTCGAACGCATAGCGCGCCTTGACCGCCTGGATATCCGCTTTTTCGCGGGCCTCGACTGCCGACTCGTCGGCGTGCTCGAGCCGCGCGAACTCGAGATATTCAGTCCGGTTCGTGGTCACTGTCAGGCCGGTGATGAGCAGCGCCGCCGCGCCTAATCCGACCTGGACGAGAAAGGCCTTGGGGCGGGCCGTCAACTGGGTCTTGACGAGGCGCGGCACATAACTGGCGACGAAACCGGAAAGAAACGTGGTGACGCCGGCACCGATCTTCGAATAGATGGCGCCGTCCACGTCGTCGAACGGGACCAGGAATACGGCCAATCCCCAACCGATGCCGCAGCCGAGGATGATCCCGAGTAAATTCAGGAAAAACCCGGTGATGCCGGAATCCGCGTTGTAGCGCGCGCCGTCCAGCAGAAGCGTATCGTCGCCGTTGCGCGGTTTCTCCCTTAGAAAGTACGCGCATAGAAGGAGCAGCGGCGCGAGCGCGGACGCGGCAAAATTCGTCACGACCACACCCTCGGACGGAAGCACCGCGACGTCGTTGTCGACGCGGGCATTCACCTCGATCACCAGGTGAGTTCCCAGCACATACAGCCACACCGCGAACGCCAGGGCGAGGCCCAATGCGACCAGCACGTCCGGCTTTTTGTCGCGCTCAACAATATTCTCATTATCCGGCATCGTCAGCTCCACGCATCGCTTCCGCCTCGAGTCTCGCCCAGTCCCGTCGTTGAGTGTAGGACGGATATTGTTTTAATCGTAACTACAGATTCTGACAGGTGGCGCCGCCTGTCCCGTGCGCCCGCCGGCGTGCGCGCCTCGCGTACAATATCGGGATGTACATCGATTCCCACTGCCACATCAATTTCCCCGAGCTTGCCGCGCGCATGCCGGAAATCCTGGCCAGGATGGCCGAGAACAAGGTCTCGCACGCGCTGTGCGTGTCCGTCGACCTGCCGGATTTTCCCGGCGTGCTCGCCCTGGCCGAGCAATATCCGCACATCTATGCGTCGGTCGGCGTGCACCCCGACTACGAAGACACGCCCGAACCGACCGTCGCGCAGCTGGTCGCGCTGGCCGATCACCCGAAGGTCATCGCGATCGGCGAGACGGGCCTGGATTATTACCGCCTGGAAGGCGATCTCGAATGGCAGCGCGAGCGCTTCCGCACGCACATCCGCGCGTCGCGCGAGACGCGCAAGCCGCTGATCATCCACACGCGCGCCGCCAGCGCCGACACGATCCGCATCATGCGGGAAGAGGGCGCGGGCACCGACAAGGGCGGCGTCGCCGGCGTGATGCACTGCTTCACCGAGTCGCTGGAGGTCGCACTGGCCGCGATCGAGATGGGGTTCTACATCTCGTTTTCCGGCATCGTCACGTTCAAGAGCGCGAAGGACCTGCAGGCGGTGGCGCGGGCGCTGCCGCTGGACCGCATCCTCATCGAGACGGATTCGCCGTACCTGGCGCCGGTGCCTTACCGCGGCAAGATGAACGAGCCGGGCTATGTGGCGCACGTCGCGGAATACCTCGCGACGCTGAAGGACGTGCCGCTGCGCGAAATCGCCGACCGCACCACCGCCAATTTCTTCAACCTGTTCCAAGCCGCGAGGACCTGATCAATGATGCCCGCCAGCCCGTTGCGCCGTACCGTCCTGCGTTCGTTCGTGCTCGCCGCCACCCTGGCCGCCGGCATCCATCCCGCGACGGCCGCGCCGGCGGCCGCCCAGGTGACCGATTTCTTCCGCGCCGTGCAGATGGACGACGTCCGCACGGTGCAGTCGCTGCTGGGCAAGGTCGATCCGAACGAGGTCAATCCCATCGGCGGCGAACCGGCCCTGGTCCTCGCGGTGCGCGAAGGCGCGATGCGGGTGCTGGACGTGCTGCTGCGCCACCCGGGCACGAACGTCGACGCGCCCGCGCTGAACGGCAACACCGCGTTGATGATGGCGGCGTTCAAGAACAATCAGGCGGCGGCCGAGGCGTTGATCGCGAAGGGCGCGGCCGTGAACCGTCCCGGCTGGACGCCATTGCACTACGCGGCTGCCAGCGGCGCCGACGACATCGCGCGCCTGCTGCTCGCGCACGGCGCCCGTATCGACGCGCAGTCGCCGCCCGCGAGCGGCAAGTACACGCCGCTGATGATGGCGGCGCGCGAGGGGCATGAAGACAGTGCGTTCTTGCTGCTCGCCCAGGGCGCCGATCCGCAACTGAAGAACGGCGAGGGCCTGACGGCGGCGCAGATCGCCCACCGGGCCGATCACGACGCCATCGCGGCGGCGCTCGACAAGCGCGCTAAGTCCGCCCGCTGAGCGCTTCCGCCACGGGCGGCGCGGCGGCGTCCGGCGCCGCCTTCCGGGCGCGCTTCCTGGCATACATGCGCGCGTCCGCATGCATCAGCAGCGTCTCGACCTGGTCCGCATGGTCCGGGAACAGCGCGCAGCCGATGCTGACGCCGATGTGCAGCGGCGCGCACTGGGTCGGCACCGGCTGCGCCAGCGCGGCGCGGATCTTGTCGGCGCACAGGTCGGCGTCCTCGGGCGCCTGCAGGTCTTCCAGCAGCAGCACGAATTCGTCGCCGCCGAGGCGGGCCACCGTGTCCGACTGGCGCGCGCACTCCACCAGCCGGGCCGCGACCTCGCGCAGCAGGGCGTCGCCGGCGGCGTGGCCATGGCGGTCGTTGACCTGCTTGAAATCGTCGACGTCCACGTACAGCAGGCCGAGCCGCGACTGGCAGCGCCGCGCCCGCGCGACGGCCGTGCGGATACGGTCGAAGAACAGGCGCCGGTTCGGCAATCCCGTCAGTTCGTCGTAGCACGCCGAGCGCATCAGGTCGTCGTGCAGGCGCTTGCGCTCCAGCGCCAGGCCGACCTGCGCCGCGACGAAGTGCAGCAGCCCGCGGTCGCCCGGGGAATATCCGGTGCCGGCGCGGTCGCGCAGCAGCAGGGCGCCGATGGTCCCGGCCGGGCCTTTCAATTCGACCATCAGCCACGTGTTCATGCGTCCTCGTGCGGCGTGGCGGACGGCGGCGGGCGCGAGGGCGTCCGGGTCCGACGCGGTCGCGCGCCAGCGCGCGAGGCAGGCGCGCGAGGGCAGCCGGCCCCGTTCGTCGTGGTCGCGCTGGTAGATGACCTTGAAGCCGTGCTGCGGCGTCGGGTCGGTGACGACCACCATGCCGGGCGCGCCGACCAGCCGGTCGAGGATGCCGTGGATCTCGCCGCACAGTCCGGCCAGGTCGGATGCCTGGTACGCGGCTTCGGAAATGGCATACGTCGCGGCCTGGCGCCGCTCGGCCCGTTTGCGCAGGCTGACGTCGCGCGCGACGCCCAGGCGCAGGCCCTGGTCGGCGATCCAGCGCGCCGACCACATGATGTCGACGCAGTGGCCGTCCTTGTGCAGGTAGCGGTTCTCGAAGCCGATGCGGTCCTGGCCGGCCAGCACGCGCGCCCCTTCGGCGAGCGTCGCGTCGCGGTCGTCGGGGACGACGAAATCGAGCATGTGTTGTCCGATCAGCTCGGTCGGCCGGTAGCCGAGCATGCGCTCGCACCCTGCGCTGACGTCGACGATGATGCCGCAACGGTCCACCAGAAAGACGACGTCCAGCAAGAGGTCGGCGATGTTCGCCGAGAGGGAACGGATCGAATGGACCATGGCGGCCGGCGCGGGTGACGGATGGTGGGAAAATCCTAACATTCCCTTACGGCAAATAGCTAGTTGTATTTGCCAACACATCGCGCTTGTCCCATCGATCCGACAAACTGGGCGGAAAATCCCCGTCAGATCCGCGCATCAGTTGCTTCCTGGCATGCACATAATGCAGCCTGAGATCAACAATGGCGCCGGCAGGACCGCGGGCCCGACAACGAGGACACAATGCTGAACGAACGCGAAATCGAGAGCTGCTACCTGGGGCAGTTCATTCCGGTCCACTACCATCACAACATGCTGATGGATCACAACCGCATGCACAGCTTCAAGTCGGCGATCTACCACGCGGTCAAGCCGGGCATGAAGGTGCTGGAACTGGGCGGCGGCACGGGCGTCCTGTCGTTCTTCGCGGCCCAGAACGCGTCGCAGGTCTATTGCGTCGAGTTCAATCCGGACATGGTGCGCGAAGCGCGCCGCTTCCTCGCCATGAACCCGAACGGGCACAAGGTCGAGGTCGTCCATGCGGATGCGTTCGAATACCTGCCGCCGGAGCCGGTCGACATCGTCATCTGCGAAATGATCCACGTGGGCATGCTGCGCGAAAAGCAGGTCGACGTGATCGAATCGTTCAAGCGCCGCTACCTGGCCCGCTTCGGCGGTCCGCTGCCGATCTTCATGCCGGAGGCCGTCATCATGGCCGCGCAGCCGCTGCAGCTCGAATACGATTTCGAAGGCTTCTATGCGCCGATCGTGCAGTTCCAGCCGACCAACGTGATCTATCCGGGCACCATCGAACTGGCGCAGCCGGGCGTGTATTCGATCATGGACTTCAGCCAGAACGTGGGCGACGCCATCGCGTGGGAAGGCCAGTTCCGCATGGAGCAGGGCGGCCGCCTGAACGCGCTGCGCTTCATCACCAAGAACGTCCTCACGATCATCGAGGAACGCGGCACGACGATCGACTGGCTGAACCATTACATGATGCTGCCGCTGGCCACGCCGCTGGACGTGCAGCAGGGCGACATCGTGCAGGTGGGCTTCGCGTATCGCGCGGGCGGGTCGATTCCGTCGCTGGAAGCGTCGATGCGGGCCGAGGTCGTCGTGCGCGCGGGCGAGGCCGTGCAGGTGCGCGACACGGCGTTTGCCTGAGTCCGGGCGCCTGGCATCGTCGCCCCTGCGCAGGCAGGGGCCCAGGTTTAGCGTGACGCGTGCAGAAATTGGGTCCCCGCCTTCGCGGGGACGACGCTGTTAACATCCGCGTGCCCCTGCATCCCCCGTTCGTCCGCCCCCGCTCGCCCCCGCTTTTTCCCCGTCCATCCGCCCCCGCCCGCCGTCCATCGCAGAAAGATTGCGCGTGGCCGTCCATACAACTACAGTCACAACGTCGGGCCGCAACGGCCTTTTTTGACTGATGGAGCTGGCGATGCTGGGTTTCCTCGTGTGGTTGATGTTATTGTTCCTGTGCTGGCCGATCGCGCTGGTGGCGCTCGTGATGTATCCGCTCGTCTGGCTCCTGCTGCTGCCGTTCCGCCTGCTCGGCATCGGCGTGGAGGCCGTGTTCGAACTGCTGCGCGCCGTCGTCATGCTGCCGGCGCGCGTGCTCGGGGGCGGCGTCCGTCGCTGAACGTTGACGGCCGGCCAGTGTGCGCGGATTAACAGACGGTGACGAACCGTTCGCCTATCGTGCCATACTGATGGCTTTCATTCGAAGGTCATGCTTTTAAAGGATATGACTATGCGCCTGGACATCTACCGCAGAGCCGAACACGACGGCAAGTTTTCCTACCTGGCCGTCCCCGAGACCCGTAACATCCCCGAGGAAGCCACGAATACCGACTGGGAAGTCGAAGCACGGGCCTTCGAAGTCGACGATGACGCCGGCGACCTGCCGGATTACGATATCCAGAACCTCACCGGCCAGCTGGCCGAAAAAGGATATGCCGTCACGTCGCTGATGCACTGAAGGCGCAGTCGTTCCGGCGCTGTCGCGTTGTCACGACAAGTCGTGTAACAGTCGATTTACAGCGCGCGGCCGTACCCCATCCGTCCCGGGCAGCCGGGCGGATGGCGTACGGCCGCGTATCGCATATGGTATCCTTGCGCCTCGTTTAAATTGATCCGTGCCGCACGACGCGGCGGGACAGGTCGGAGGCGTAATGAAGTGGTTTGTCGTCGGTTTCCTCGTGCTGTCGGTCCTGCACATCCATTTCCGCGGCAAGGTCCGGCTGCCGTTCGGCCGCCAGTTGTTCGACCATTCGTCGTTCATGGCGCCGATCAATATGTTCATGCACCTGTTCTCGAAGGTGCCGAGCACGCCCTATATTCCCGTGCGCGAATTCCCCGAGCTGGCCGTGCTGCAGGAAAACTGGCCGACGATCCGCGAGGAAGGCCTGCGCCTCATCGAGCTCAAGAAGATCAAGGCGTCCGAGCAGAACAACGACGCCGGCTTCAATTCCTTTTTCAAGACGGGCTGGAAGCGCTTCTACCTGAAGTGGTACGATGCCAGCCACCCGTCGGCCGAGCGCCTGTGCCCGCAAACGCACGCCCTGCTGCAGGGGATCCCGTCCGTAAAGGCGGCGATGTTCGCCGAGCTGCCGCCGGGCGCGAAGCTGAACCCGCACCGCGACCCGTTCGCCGGCTCGATGCGCTACCACCTGGGCCTGGCCACGCCGAACGACGACCGCTGCTTCATCGAAGTCGACGGCCAGCGCTACAGCTGGCGCGACGGCCAGGGCGTGATCTTCGACGAGACGTATATCCACTGGGCGGAGAACGCGAGCGACAGCGACCGTCTCATCCTGTTCTGCGACGTCGAGCGCCCGATGCGCTTCGGCTGGATGCAGTCCGTCAACCGCTGGCTGGGCCGCACGATGATGACGGCGGCCGCGTCGCCGAACGAGACCGGCGATCAAACCGGGCTCGTCAGCAAGCTGTTCCGCGTTTCGTACGTGATGGGCCAGTACCGGCGCCGCTACAAGGCCTGGAACAAGACGGCGTACAAGGCGACCAAGGTCGCGCTGATCGTCGGCCTCGCCGCGCTCGTCTACTACATCTGATCAAAAAAGGGTGGCAAGCAAGGTCGGGTGGGCGGCCCCAGCCCACGCGGCCGCACCGGCTGCGCCGGAAAAAAAGAGCCGCACGCGCGGCCCTTTTCGGTGGGCCGCGCCTTGCGGCCAAAGGGGATGCTAGAACGTGAATGGCATCCTGACCATCAGCGTGACGTCGGGCGTGTCGCGCGTGAGCCCGGCGCCGACCGAGACGCTCAGCGTGCGGTTGTTCTTCATCCGGTACGAGTAGCCGAGCAGCAGGGTCCCAAGCTGCACCCGGACCGAACCCGGGATCACGACGCCGTTCTGGTGCATGCGGCCGACGGAGTTGTGGTCGTAGCCGATGCTGAACGACGCCTTCTCGTTCAACGCCAGCCCCATGCCGAAGTTGAAGCCGAACACGTCGCCCGGATCGACCTGGCCCAGCAACTCCTTGTCGCCGTTCAGCACCGTCCGGTAGACGTTGTTGCGCTTGAAGTTCTTGGTGTAGCTGAAGCCGCCGAAGAAGATCGCCGGGTCGGACGGCAGCAGCCACGTCAGGCTCGGCTGGACCGAGTAGAACCCGGAACCGGTCGGCAGGTCCAGCGGCAGGCCCGTCCCCGTCACGTTCTGGCCCACGCAGCGGGTCTGGCAGTCGGTGATGACCTGGAACGGGTCGCGTCCCGTGCGCGACTTGAAGCGCAGGCCGGCGATGTAGTACGGCGTGTCGACGCCGCCGTCGTTCAGCTGGTAGCGCCAGCCCAGTTCGATGTCGCCGATGCCCTTGCCGCTCGTCTCGAACGCGCGCTCGGCCGCCGTGCCCGTGAACAGCTCGCGGCTGACGGTGGAATCGCTGCGGTAGACGTACGGTATCTTCGCTTCCAGTTCCAGGCGGTTGTCGAAGCCGTAGCGGAACGTGGCCGTGGCCGTCGTCGTGTTGCGTTTCACTTCGCGCACGTCCAGCAGGCCGATCAGCAGGGCCGGGATCACCGTGTAGCCGACGAGCGCCACGCGGTTGCTGGACGAATAGCCGTACTGCACGGACGGTTCGAACACGACTTTGCCCCGCGGCGTGAGCACGCCCGGGGTCTCGAAGATCGGCGCCACTTCCGGTGCGCGCGGCGCGGGCGGCCGGCCGACGGCGGCGTCGCCCTGGGCCTGCCCCGTGTCGGCGACAGCGTTGCCGGTGCCGCGCATCCGTTCGAGCTGCGCCGGCGCCGCCACGGCCGCGTTGGCGGGCGCCGCGACGCCGCTCGCGCGCAACTGGCGCTCCAGTTCGTCGACGCGCGCGCGCTGCTCTTCCAGCTGTTGTCGCATGATCTTGAGCTGCTCGAGGAGGTCAGGTCCGGACTGGGCGCCGGCCGGAAAGGCCGCCAGTGCGACGCTGACACCAATCACGCCGTACAGCGCTGGAATTTTTTGCATAAGTATTCTCCAGGTAATTCCGTCACCGGCCGGTGGCGGCGGTATTGAGCGCGTTCGCGAGGCTGGACTGGAAATTCATGGCCTGCAGCAGTCCGCGCGCGTTCACGCTTGCATTGATGATGGTCTGGTTGTTGATCAACTGGTTGTTCAGGCTGTTCTGGATCACGGTGCCGCCCAGGGTCGTGTCGCCCATCTGGACGTTGAAGGTGCCGCCGCCGTTCTGGATGAGGCGCACCTGGGCCGCCGTGTCCGCCGACAGCGTGCTCTGGCCGCTCGTCAGGCGGCCGAGGTCGCCAAGGTTCAGCTCGCTGCGCTCGGCCAGGTTGCCGTTGATGGTCACGATGCGCTCGATGCCAAGCGTCACCGCGAGGCCGTTGTCGGTGACGAAACCGCCGCGGTAGTCGTCCAGCCGGTCCGACGCGACGGCGTTGGCGCTGCTGAACGGATTGTCCGGGCCGCCGGCGTGGCCCTGCGTCGCGATCGCGGCGCTGGCCAGCACGAGGCCGATCTGGACGGGAAGGCGCATGGGGTCTCCTGTCAAAAATCGCCCGGACCGAATTTCGGCAGCGTCGTCATGTCGATCGCGGTCCGGGTGACGCCGTCGGCCAGCGGCGCGCGCGGTGCGGCGCGCCAGTCGACGTCGGCGTTGAACGAAGGCTTGCCCGGCGCGTCGTGGATCACGAACAGCAGCCGGGTCGGCCAGATGGATTCGAAGTGTTCGCGCGTGATCGAGCGGGTGCCGCTGGACGGATCGCCCAGCAGGATGCGCCCGTCCTCCGCGCCCTTGATCACGACGAAGTGGTTGTAGCCTTTTTCCGAGATCAGCACGATGGCGGGCAGTTTGCTGTCGAACAGTTTCTGCAGCGGCACCTGGAAACCGTCCGCCTTGAAGCCGATCTTCGCGAGGAAGCGCTGCATGTCGAGCAGCGAAAAGCCTTCGCGCCGGATCTTGGCCTGGTCGCCGCTGTCCCACATCGCCTTGAAGGCGACGGTTTCGCTGACCGGATAGCCATAGTGATAGGTCAGCAGGGTCGCCAGGGCGGCCGAGCCGCAGCTGAAGTCGTATTGCTGGCGGGTCGTGGAGGTGAAGCGCAATTCGCGCATGCTCTTCACCGGCACGTCGAAACGCGCACCGCCCGCGATCGGCAAATCGGCCGCGTGCGCGCCGGCGGCGCCCAGCAAGGCGCCCAGCAAGACGAACGGCAAGGGCAGGGCGCTGGGCATCATTTGAACTGCAGGTTGACGATGGTGGCGTTCTGGATCAGCACGTTCGCGCCACTGTTCTGGATCACCACCGGGATGCCCGACATGTTGGCGAACGCCCCGGTGTCGATGCTGTTCGACCCCGTGACGACGTTCACCGCGCTGTTGCCGGAAACGACGCCGTTGAGATTCGCGTTGTTGTTGGTGATGAACGTGTCCGTTCCACCGCGCGAATGTTCCAGCTTGCCCAGATCGGCGGCCGGACCGAATCCCAGCGCATCGGCCGCCTTTGCCGTCTTGTCCGCGCCGGCGTCCGGCCTCGCGGCCGGCGTGCCGTCCTGGACGGGGACCGCGAGTTCCGGTCCGGCCCAGGCCGCGGATGCACAGGCCGCGAGCACAGCGAAGCTGCACACGCGGTTGCTGGCCTTGCTCTTGAGTGATGACTGCATTCTCTACCCCCGGGTTGCTTCGTAAAACCGCCGTGCCCGAGCGGGCACGGCGGTCCGCCGCATTACTTGCCGACAGCCAGGTTGCTCTGGACGTTCACGCTCTGCTGGATCAGCGAGGAGAAGCCGTTGTTCTGGCTGATGACCATCACGCCCGCCGCCGACTGGCCGACACCGCTCATGGTGTTGGACATGTCGAAGGTGCCGGCATTGACGGAGTTCGAGCCGCCATTGCCGCCGGTGCCCGCGCCGCCCATGCCGCCGGTACCGATGCCGGCCGTGACGTTGGCGAGCGCGCCGCCGGCGCCGCCGCTGGTCGTGCCGCCGTTGCCGCCATTGCCGCCGTTGCCGGCGGTTGCGTCACCCACCGTGGCCGAGCCGGTCGTGGCCGCGCCGCTGGTGGCCGAGCCGGTCGTGGCTGCACCGGTCGATGCCGCACCGCCGGCTGCGCCTGCGCCGCCCGTGTTCGATGCCATGCCGCTGGCGGCACCTGAACCGCCCGCTGCGCCCGCACCTGCGGCGCCCGAGCTTGCCGTACCGGCCGCACCGGCACCGCCTGCACCCGAGCTCGCCGTACCGGCCGCACCCGCACCGCCCGCGCCGCCTGCGCCGCCGGAATTGGCCGCACCGTTACCGGCCGTCGAGGTCAGGCCGCCGCCCGCACCGCCGGCTGCGCCGGTCGCGGCACCGCCCGCTGCGCCGGCCCCGCCGGCATTCGACGCCATGGCGCCCGAGCCGCCCGCACCGCCGGCCGCACCGGCCGCGCCAGAACCGCCCATGCCGCCGGCCGCACCGGCCGCACCCGAACCGCCCGCGCCGCCGGCCGCACCGGCCGCGCCCGAACCGCCCGTGCCGCCGGCTGCGCCAGCCGCGCCGGCACCGCCGGCGCCGCCAGTTCCCATGCCGGCCGTCGCGGTCGAATCGCCGCCCGTGGCCATGCCGCTCGTGGCCGTCGACGTGCCCGCGTTCGCGTTGCCGCTACCGCTGAGACCGCCAGCGCCCGACGTGGCCGTGTGGGTGCCATTGCTGGCCGCGCCGCCGGTGGCCGCGTTGGCCGCCGTCGAGCCGCCGCCGGTGCCTGCGCCGGCCAGGCCGCCCGCACCGCCGAAGCCACCCGAGCCGCCGGCCGCACCCGCACCGCCCGTACCGCCGGCTGCGCCGGCCGCACCCGCACCGCCCGCACCGCCGGCTGCGCCCGCCGCACCCGCGCCGCCC
>NZ_LMCY01000037.1:137530-137902 GCF_001425685.1 Massilia sp. Root335
GCGCCGCCCGCGCCGCCGGTCGCCGCACCCGTGCCGCCGCCCATGCCGCCCATGCCGGCGGTGGTCGGGCCGCTGGCGCCGCCGTTACCACCGGTCGTGGCGCCGGTCGCGCCGCCGTTGCCGCCCGACGCCAGGCCGCCGGCTGCACCGGCGGCGCCCGCGCCCCCGGTAGCGGCCGCACCGCCCGTCAGGCCGCCGTTGCCGCCCGAAGCGCTCGCGGCACCGGTCGAACCGCCGAAGCCGCCGGCCGCGCCCGCGCCGCCCGCGCCGCTCGACGCGCCCGTGGCCATGCCGCCCGCGCCGCCCGCGCCGGCGGTCGCGCCGCCGGTGGTGGCCGCACCGGCGGTCGCGCTGCCGGCAGTCGCCGCGCCG
>NZ_LMCY01000037.1:137908-197447 GCF_001425685.1 Massilia sp. Root335
CGAGGCCGAGCCGCCCGCGGCGCCCGCGGCGCCGTTCGCATTGCCGGAGCCGCCGCCCGCGCCGGTGCTGGCCGTGATGCCGCCGCCCGTGCCCGCTGCTCCGGCGCCGGCCGTGCCGGCGGCGCCGTTGGCGTTACCGGTGTTGGTGGCGACGTTGCCGATGTTCTGGATGGTGTTGCCGGAGACGCTGCCGCTCAGGTTCGCGGTGGCGTTGGCCGAGGAGGTGTTGAAGCTGTTCGAGAAGGTCGACGTGGCCGTGCCGCCGTTGTTCGCGGCAGTGCCGCCGATGGCGGAGGCCGTCGCGTTGCCGGAACTGTGGTTGCTGTTGTTCGTGCTCGTGCTGGTGCTCGTGTTGGTGCTGTTGTTGCTGCTGTCGTGCGTGCTGTTGTCGCTGTTGTCCGTGTTCGTCGTGGTAACGCTGTGGTCGCTGTTGTCGTGCGTGCTGTTGTCGTGCGTACTGTTGTCGTGTGTGCTGTTGTTGGTGTTCGTGGTCGTCGCGGTGCTGGTGTTGGTGGTGGTGTTCGTGCTGTTGTTGCTGTTGTCGTGCGTACTGTTATTGCTGTTGTCGTGGGTACTGTTGTCCGTCGAACGGGTCGTGGTCTGCGTGGCCGTGCTGCCGCCGCGCGCGAGGTTCGAGTCCTGCGCTTGTGCGCTCAACGAGAAAGCGAGCGAAATAGCAGTCACGAGCAAGGTCTTGTTCATTCGAGTTCCCCTCTGGGTTTGATGGTTGGTGATGGGTCGGCTGTGGCGCCGACATCCATCCCGTTGCACTTTCAGTGCCAGCCATACTGCAGAGTTCGCTAACCCATTGTTTTTGTTGACTTTGTGCGTATCTTCCTACACGTCTGTCAGAGAAAGTCCGGCACGATTTACCGAAAATATCGAAAAAGTGTTTCAGTTACGGTACAACTGTGTATCGCTGGGTACGGCAACGCACAAAAAAAAGTGGACACCTTGTCCACTTGTCCCCCACGCGGCCGGGCGCTCACGCGCGCATGCCGTGCTTGCTCAGCAAGCGGTACATCGTCGTGCGCGAGACGCCCAGGTCGCGCGCGGCCCGGCTCACGTTGTGGCCGCTGCGGTCGAGGCATTCGCGCAGGGCGCGCCGTTCCGAGCGCAGGCGCGTGTCGTCCAGCGCCGCGGGCGTCGGTGCGGCGATCCCGCGCGTCAGCCCCAGGTCTTCCGGCATGATCAGGCGCCCGTCCGACATGACGAGCGCGCGCCGCACCCGGTTGATCAATTCGCGCACATTGCCCGGCCAGTCGTGATCGAGGATCGCCTCGATCGCGCGGTTGGAAAACCCTTTCAGGCGCGGCGATTTTTCGCTCGCGTACACGTGGAAGAAGTGCTCGGCCAACGTGACGAGGTCGTCGCGCCGTTCGCGCAGCGGCGGCACCGTCACGGGCAGCACGGCGAGCCGGTAGTACAGGTCTTCGCGGAACGCGCCGCTCGCCACGGCCTGCTGCAGCTGCACGTGCGACGCGGCGATCACGCGCACGTCGACGCGGATGTTGCGCGTGCTGCCCAGGCGGCAGATCGTCTTCTCCTGCAAAAAGCGCAGCAGGTTCGCCTGCAGGTCCTTGGGCAGGTCGCCGATCTCGTCGAGGAACAGCGTGCCGCCGTCCGCCGATTCGATCAGGCCCGCCTTGCCGCGCGTGGCGCCCGTGAACGCGCCCCGTTCATAGCCGAACAGCTCGGAATGGATCAGGCTGGGCGCGATGGCGCCGCAGTTGATCGGCACGAACGGGCCGGCGGCGCGGTCCGACTGCGCGTGGATCGCCTGGGCCGTCAACTCCTTGCCGCTGCCGCTTTCGCCCCAGATCAGCACGGGCGCAGCGACCTTGGCCACGCGCGCGACCTGCGCCCGCAGGCGCGCGATCGCGTCGCAGGCGCCGATCAGCGGCGACGCCGGATCGTCCCCCGGCGCGTCGGCGTGGTTCGGGCGTCCGCGCAGCACCGCCCAGCCGTGCGCGTGGCCGAGGGTATGGGCCAGCCGCACCGGGTCGACGGGGGCCGTGTGGTAATCGCACAGGTGTTCCACGACGAGGTCGCGGCACGGACCGGATTCGAGGTCGCGCGGGTTGAACACGCCGACCCATTGCATGTGGCTGTGGCGGCGCAGGAAGGTGTCGACATCGGCCGGGCGGTGCTGCTCGCGGTCGTGCACGAGCAGGCCGACCAGGTAGCGGTCGTCGCGCAGTTCGCGCCCGGCGTCGCCGAGGTTGCAGAAACTGCGGATCTCCCAGTCGTGCATCGCCTCGTCCAGCAGGGCACGGGCGCCCTGGTCGTCCGGGGCAATGCACAGCAAGCGTTTTCGGGTCATCCATCCTCCTTCGGGCAGTCGGCCGGTTCACGCAGCGCGGCGGACGAACGGGAGAACCGGCAATCTTTACAAGTGTAACTATCCGCAAGAATTATGCCGCTCAGTAGCCTGTTGGCAATTTCTTACTATCAGTTGAACTTTGATCAACATTATGCCTCGTGCGAAACATTCGTGGCGGACGATACAAACTGGACGGCAGACGCATTCGAAGGGTGCGCACGACCGCGTGCGTGCCCGGCGCGCGTGTCGGCCGCGCGCACCGGCTCATGCAGCGGCCGTCCTATCCGACGCGGCAGTTTGTTACAGTGAGTTACAACTTTGTACTTTTCGGTTACATGTGTCAAGCTTGCCATAACGCCGCGTTGCTTTTTTGCGGCGCACAACAAGGCAGGATTCCACCCGAATACGGATTGGGATGCGTGCCGCCGGAAGGGCGGCAGCGTGAGGAGGATGGCGCGCCCGCTCGGCGGACGCGGCGGACCTTCAGGCGCGCGGCCGCTGGCGGTGGAACACGAGCGGGCTGTACGGAATGGCGGACGGCGGCGGCGAATTCAGGATGCCGGGCTTCATGGCGCCGACCACGTGCATCTCGCACGGCTTGCAATCGAATTTCAGCGTGTAGCGCTCGTCGCCGCTGACGAGGGTCATCGGCTCGGCGCGCACCTGGCCCTGCACGCCCTGTACGCCTTTCGCCTGCTTGGGGCACAGGTTGAACGAGAAGCGCAGGCAGTGCTTGGTGATCATCAGCGGCACTTCTCCCGGTTCCTCGTGCGATTCGTACGCGGCGGCGATCAGCTGCACGCCGTGCTTGTGATAGAACGCGCGCGCCTTTTCGTTGTACACATTGGCCAGGTAGCTCAAATGCGTTTCCGGATACGCGGCCGGCGGCTGCGCCGCTTGCGCGCGTTGCGGGCGCTGCCAGGCGGCCAGGCGCGCCGCTTCCTGGGCGGCGATGGCGTCGCGGCGCAGGCCGTTGATGGCGCTCGCGGGCACGAACCACGGTTGCGACAGCGCGACGTCGATCGCGCCCGCCTCGAACATCGTGTTCCCCAGCTTGCCCACGCTCGCGCGCAGGCCCGCCAGTGCCTGTTCGGCCTGCTGGGCCGGCTGCAGGGCCAGCGCCGCGTCGGTCGTCGTCGCGATGCCGTCCTCGTCCGTGACGGTCAGGCGCAGGCCGCCGGCGACGTCTTCCAGGCGCAGGTCCACGCGCACCTTGCGGTCCGACGATTTTTTCGACAGCGCGGCTTCCCACTGGTGGTCGCGGTTGCGGTGGACGACGGTGCCGACCTTCAGCCCCGGCAGCGTGGCGAGGCCCTCGTTCGGGAACACGCGCCAGCGCTGGCCGTCGCCATCCTCGCCGAGCTTTTGCACGGTATTGGCCTGGATGCCGACGGTGTCGCGCTTGTGCATGTAGTTCAGGCCGTCGCCGTTGGCCATCGCCTCGGTCGTGACGAGATCGAAATTGTCGCCGCCGATGCGCGCGACCGTGCCCAGTTCCACGCCGACGTATTTGGGCGAATCGAAGGCGCCGATGGCCTGCTGGCGGCCCTGGGCGAAATAATCCGTGTGGCCGCGGTGGAAATTCTTGTCGACGTCGGGCGTGAACATGACCTGCGTCCGGCCGCTCGACGCGCGCGCCAGTTCCGGGCGGCGCTCCAGGATCTCGTCCAGCAGCAGGCGGTAATGGGCCGTGATGTTCTTCACATAGCCCATGTCCTTGTAGCGGCCTTCGATCTTGAAGGAACGGATGCCGGCGTCGACGAGCGCTTCCAGGTTGCGGCTCTGGTCGTTGTC
Source organism: Massilia sp. Root335 (assembly GCF_001425685.1). GTDB lineage: Bacteria > Pseudomonadota > Gammaproteobacteria > Burkholderiales > Burkholderiaceae_D > Telluria > Telluria luteola. Next base: position 142,026 of record NZ_LMCY01000037.1, read on the forward strand.
CTTCATCGACAGCAGGTGTTTTTCGTAGGCGACGACGCGGCCCTGGCCGTCGGACAGCGTGTACGGCAGGCGGCACGCCTGCGAGCAGTCGCCCCGGTTGGCGCTGCGGCCCGTGTCCGCGTGCGAGATATAGCACTGGCCGGAGAACGCGACGCACAGGGCGCCGTGGATGAAGTATTCGAGCGGCGTGTCGACCTGGGCGCGGATCGCCTTGATCTGCTCGATGGTCAGCTCGCGCGCCAGCACGAGTTGCGAGAACCCGACCTGCGACAGGAATTTCGCCTTTTCGACCGTGCGGATGTCGCACTGGGTGCTGGCGTGCAGCTGGATCGGCGGCAGGTCCAACTCGAACATGGCCATGTCCTGCACGATCAGCGCGTCGACGCCGGCGTCGTACAGTTGATGGATCTGGCTGCGCGCGGTCTCGAGTTCGGCATCGTGCAGGATCGTGTTCATCGTCACGAAAATACGCGCGCGGTAACGGTGCGCGAATTCGACGAGGGCCGCGATGTCTTCCAGCGTATTGCTCGCGTTGTGGCGCGCGCCGAACGCGGGGCCGCCGATGTAGACCGCGTCGGCGCCGTGCAGGATGGCTTCGCGGCCGATCTCGGCGGTTTTGGCGGGGGACAGCAGTTCGAGCTGGTGGGCGAGCAGTGACATGGCGGTTTCCTGGCGAGGCGCGAAAGGCGGAAATTATAGCCAGATCAACGGCTTATGTCACCGTTCCTCGTGCGCGACCCAGGCCGCGCCGTGCAGTGCCGCCTCGACGGCCGCGCGCAGGGCGTCGGGCGCCACCGGCCTGGGCAGGACGGGGATGTCGTCCGGCAATCCCATCGCCCGGATCGTCGTCGGATCGAGGCCGCTGATCACGACGATGGCCATGTCCCGGTATGCCTGGCTCGCGCGCAGCGTGCGGATCATGCGCAGGCCGTCCACGCCCGGCATGCTGAGGTCGCCGACGAGCAGGTTTGGCTGCGTCTCGCCGATGCGGATCAGCGCCTCGAAGCCGTTGCCGGCCCGGACGACGTCCAGCGGCAGATCGCCGCCCGAGAGCGTGGACTCATACAGCGCCAGCATCGCCGCGTCGTCGTCCACGAGCAGCACCTTGTAGCGGGCGGGCGCCGTGCGGTCGAGCATCGCCTGGCGGCGCCGCTCGACGTGGCGCTCGATCGACGCCACGGCGATGCGGCGGTGGCCCCCGGCAGTTTTCCACGCCGACAGCAGGCCGCTTTCCACCCACAATTGCACCGTCCGGTGCGACACGCCGAGCAGGGCTGCCGCCTGGCGGGTGGAGCAATAAGCGGCGGCGTCGAAATCTTGCTCGGGCGAGTTGGGGCTGAGTAGCGAGGTCATGGCTGTCGTATCACGTTATTATCGATTCCGCTGATGCACTCAGGAATCTATCAAATAATCACAACGTGTGACAGCAATATTTACGAGTTCGTCCACCGGGGCGCCCGCCGCAGCCCCGGAATGATGCCGCCAGTCAATGCAGCGGCCGCGCCGGACCGCCCGTGCGCTCGATGCGGATGGCGATCGATTTCGCCGCCGGCACCTTGCTTTCCTTGGCGTAATGCCAAAGCGGAATCAGCGGATTGCACTCCGGATAATAGCCGGCCACGCAGCCCGCCGGCACGCCGTATTCCTTCACGCTCAAACCTTCGACCTTGCGCTCGATGCCGTCGTCGACGGCCGTGCTGGCCGTCACGATGTCGCCGTCCGCGAGGCCCAGGCGGGCCATGTCGGCGCCGGCCATGAGGAGCACCTTGCGGTCGGTCGTGCCGCGGAAGCGGTCTTCCAGGCTGTAGATGGTGGTGTTGAACTGGCCGTCGCTGCGCACCGTGAAGAGGCGCAGGGCGTCGGCCGGCACCGGCATGTCCGGGTCGGTCGACAGGGTGTCCGGCACCGTGAAATTGGCCTTGCCGGTCGGCGTCTTCCATTCCCGCCTGGAGGCGGCCACCGGCTTGCGGAAGCCGCCCGGGGTCCACATACGGTCGTTGAAGTCGTGGAAGATCTTCGGATAGGTGGCGGCAATCGCGTCGCGCACCTTCGCGTAATCGGCCACCCAGCCGTCCCAGTCGACTTTCGGATTCGCATCCAGCGTCGCTTTCGCGATGCCGGCCACGATCGCCGGTTCGGACAGCAGCGTGTCCGCCACCGGCTCCGCGCGCCCGCGCGAGCCGTGCATGCAGCCGGTCGAATCCTCCATCGACACCGACTGCTCGCCGCCCGCCTGGCGGTCGATCTCGATGCGGCCCAGGCAAGGCAGGAGGTACGCCGTCCTGCCGTGCACGAGGTGGCTGCGGTTCAGCTTGGTCGAGATCTGCACGGTCAGCGGCAACGCGCGCCAGGCGGCGTCCATCACGCCGTGCTCCGGCACCGCGCGCACGAGGTTGCCGCCAAGGCTGATCAGGGCCTGTACCTTGCGGTCGCGGATCGCCTCGCAGGCCTCGACCGTGTTCATGCCCTTGTCGCGCGGCGGCTCGAAGCCGTACAGCTCCTGCAGCTTGTCGAGCGGCGCCAGCTCCGGTTTTTCCGTGATGCCGACGGTGCGCTGGCCCTGCACGTTCGAGTGGCCGCGCACGGGGCAGATGCCGGCGCCCGGCTTGCCGATATTCCCCCGCAGCAGCAGGAAATTGACGAGCATCTGCACGTTCTGCACGCCGTTGCGGTGCTGCGTGAGACCCATGCCGTACACGCCGATGACGCTTTTCGCGTGGATGTAGGTGCCTGCCGCCTGTTCGATCTGGGCGCGCGTGAGGCCGGCTTCGCGCTCGATCTCGTCCCAGCCGCAGGCGCGCGCGGCGGCCGCGAATTCGTCGAAGCCGTGGCAGTGCTCGGCGATGAACGCGGCGTCGACCGCGCGCGGACCGCCTTCCGCGACGGCGCGGTCGTCGGCCTCCAGCACGGCCTTGCACAGGCCCATCAGCGCGGCCGTGTCGCCGCCGGCCTTGACCTGGTGGTACTGGGTACTGATCACCGTCTCGTGGCCGGTGAGCATTTCGGTCGGCGATTGCGGGTTGACGAAGCTGACGAGGCCCCGCTCGCGCAGCGGATTGAACGTGACGATGGGCACGCCGCGCTTGCGGGCCTCCTGCAACTGGTGCAGCATGCGCGGGCTGTTCACGCCCACGTTCTGGCCGAAGAAGAAGATGCAATCGGTCTGGTCGAAGTCGTCCAGCACGACGGTCCCGATCGGCACGCCGATGGTCTTGGGCAGCGCGACCGACGTGCTCTCGTGGCACATGTTCGAGCTGTCCGGCAGGTTGTTGTTGCCGTACATGCGCGCCAGCAGCTGGTACATGTACGACGTTTCCAGCGATGCCCGGCCCGAGCTGTAGAACACGACGTTCTTCGGGTCCATCTTGCGCAGCTCGGCACCGATTTCGGCGAATGCCCGGTCCCAGGAGATCTCGACGTAGCGGTCGAGGGCGCCGTCGTAGCGCATGGGCACGGTCAGGCGGCCCGCTTCTTCCAGCTCGTGGTCGTGCCAGCCTTCGAGCTCGCGCAGCGTATGGCGCTTGAAGAAATCAGCGCCGATGTGCTTGCTCGTCACTTCCCACGCCGTCGCCTTGGCGCCGCTCTCGCAGAACTCGGCCGGGTGCGGATGCGCCGGCTTGGCCCAGGAACAGCTGACGCACATGAAGCCGTCCGGCTTGTTCTGGTGCATCAGCAACTGCGCGCCTTCGAACGGGACGCGCTCCCTGAACAGGATCGTGCCGACTTCCTTCAGCGAGCCCCAGCCGCCGGCCGGGACCTTGGGTTCATTGGGTTCGCCCGTCTTGCCGGGCTCCTTGCCGCCTTGCTTGCTCATGTCGGGACTCCGTGTCGGTCAAGAGACATATTGGCTCAATAGTTGTAGCTTGTGCCCAACCTTCGGGCTGTGTCTGTTCGACAGCGCACACGCGATTTCGGCAACGCGTCGTCGTGCGTACGGCCCTGCACAGAGCGCCGCAGGGAACCCGGCCATGATCTGCACATCATCATTCCAACCCAACCGGATCCCGCCATGAACCCGCCGATTCCTTACGAACCCGCCTTCGAGACCCCCGAGGACGACGAAGCGCAGACGGCCTTCGACCTGCAGACGACGATGCGCAGTATCTCCACGAAGACGTACGAGGATTCCGGCCGGGCGCTGCGCAGCGTGCACGCCAAGACGCACGGCCTGCTGCTGGGCGAGCTGACCGTGGAAGCCGGCCTGCCCGAGGCGTACGCGCAGGGCCTGTTCGCCGCGCCCGGCACGTATCCCGTCGTGATGCGCCTGTCGACGACGCCGGGCGACATCCTCGGCGACGACGTGTCCACGCCGCGCGGCATGGCGATCAAGATCGTCGGCGTGCCGGGCGCGCGGGTCGAGGGCAGCGAGAACGACGTCACGCAGGATTTCGTGCTCGTCAACGGCCCCGTGTTCAACGCGCCGACCGCGAAAAGATTCCTCGGCGGCGCCAGGCTGCTGGCCGCGACGACGGACAAGGCGCCGAACCTCAAGCGCCTGTTCTCGGCGGCGGCGCGCGGCACGGAGCACGCGCTGGAAGCCGTCGGCGCGGAAAGCGCAACGATCAAGGCGCTGGGCGGCCACCCGGAAACGCATCCGCTCGGCGACACCTATTACAGCCAGGCGCCGATCCTGTACGGCCGCTACATGGCGAAGGTGCAGGTGGCGCCCGTCGCGCCGGCGTTGACGGCGCTCGCGGGCAGCCCGGTCGACCTGGAGGACAGGCCGGACGGCCTGCGCGACGCCGTCGTGGGCCATTTCGCCGGCCAGGGCGGCGAATGGGAAGTGCGCGTGCAGCTGTGCACCGACCTGGATACGATGCCGATCGAGGACGCGTCCGTCGAATGGCCGCAGGCCGCGAGCCCCTACGTGACGGTGGCGCGCCTGCGCGCGCCGCCGCAGAAGGCGTACGGCGACACGCTGGCGCGCCGCATCGACGAGGGCATGCAGTTCAACCCGTGGCACGCACTGGCCGCGCACCGGCCGCTCGGGTCCATCATGCGCGTGCGCAAGGCCGTGTACGCGATGTCGAAGCGCTTCCGGGCCGAGCGCAACGGCATCGCGATCGCCGAGCCCCGCGACCTCGATGGGCTGCGCGAGGCGGGCGTCTGATATGATCGGCGCTCCCGTGTCGCGCATGGCTTGAACCGATGAATTCGCCCGATTACCCGCTGGAGCCCGCCCTCCCGCCGCCGGCACGCGCCCGCCGCGTGCTGCGCATGCGCGCGGGCGCGTGCGCGGAGGTGGACGACATGCTGGTCGACGAGGTGCCCGTCGCACTCGTCTACAACGGCATTTCACACGCCGTCATGATGGCGACGCCCGCCGACCTGGAAGAATTCGCGCTCGGCTTTTCGCTGTCCGAGGGCATCATCGCGGGGCCGGGCCAGTGCTACGGGATCGAGGTCGAGCCGGACGCCGGCGGCATCGCCGTGCAGATCGAGATCGCCGGCAGTGCCTTCATGGCGCTGAAGGAGCGCCGCCGCAGCCTGGCGGGGCGCACGGGCTGCGGCCTGTGCGGCGTCGACAGCCTGGACCAGGTCTGCCGCGCCTTGCCGGCGCTGCGGCCCGCGCAGGGCTTTAACGCGTCCGGCGTGCGCCGCGCGGTGGCCGCGATCGGCGCGGCGCAGACGCTCACCCGCCAGACCGGCGCCGCCCACGCGGCCGCCTGGTGCGGCATGGACGGCGCGGTGCGCATCGTGCGCGAGGACGTCGGCCGCCACAATGCGCTGGACAAGGTGATCGGCGCACTGGCGCGCGGCCAGGTGCACCCCGGCGACGGCTTCTTCCTGATCACGAGCCGGGTCAGTTTCGAAATGGCGCAGAAGGCGGCCATGGCGGGCGTTTCCGCGCTCGTCGGGATGTCCGCGCCGACGCTGGCGGCCGTCGACCTGGCCGACCGGGCGGGCATGACCTTGCTTGCGTTCGCGCGCGGGCCGGACTTCGTCTGCTATACCCACGCCGACCGGCTCGGGCTCGATCAGGGTCTATCCGACTGAAGGCCGGCGGCATCAATTTTTACGTCATTCCCGCGGAGGCGGGAACCCAAGTTCGAGAGGCCGCCCGCGCGACATCGGGTCCCCGTCAAGGAGGTCGGCTGGCCCCGAATCGATCAGCCCGAACCGATCAGCCCGAGACGAGCGCCAGCAACGCCGCCCGGTCGGCCGCCTGCTGGCGCTGGGCCGTCACGCGGTCCCACAGCAGGAACATCCCGTAGGCCCATTGCGCCACCAGTTCCGCCTCACCGGACGGACGCGCCGGCGCGCCGTGCACCAGCCGCTCGATTTCCGCGCGCGCGAGCGCCGTCACCTGGTCGTAGTTCCAGGCGCCTTTCGGCAGCATCTTCTGGCGCGCGCGGTAGCGGCGGGCCCGCTCCGCGTCGCTGAGCTTGTCGTCTTTCGGCGGACGGCCGCGCTTTTTCGCCTGCGCCGCGTCGAGCGGCAATTCGATCGTGCTGAGGTCTTCCGGTTGCTTCATGGTGCGGTCGGGAGTGGTCATGCCCCTATTATTCGTGACGCATTTCAATAAAGCAATAGACAGCAACCGATAGCAACCGATAGCAAATGCGGGATCGTTGCCGCCCCAGCCGGGAACCCGCCGCGCCGCCTCCTGCCTAACGGTGCGGGAGGAATGCGGGGCCGCGCCGACATGACGTCCGGGCGGCCGGATGCCGGTATGTCGGTTGCCAATGTGCGGCCGTCAAGGAGGTCATATGGCAACGAATCACATCGCAATCGCCTGCCAGGGCGGCGGCAGCCACGCCGCCTACACGGGCGGCGTCCTGCCCGTCCTGCTCGAACAATTCGACAACCTGCCGGCGGCGCATGCCGACGCCGGGGACGGGCCCGAGCGCACGGCGCTGGTCGCCATCAGCGGCACGTCGGGCGGCGCGATCAGCGCGCTGCTCGGCTGGTACGGCTTCATCACGGGCGGCGCAACGGACGCCGGGCGCCGGCTGGACGCCTTTTGGCAGGGCAATTCCGCGCTCGGCGTCGCGGAAGCGCCGGTCAACCGGTTCTGCCGCGGCCTGGCCGATATGGCCGCCATGGGCGGCTGGGACATCAAGTCGAGTCCCTACGTGCTGCCGCTGGCCGGACTGGAACTGCTGAACGCGACGGCCTGGCCGGCGCTCGCGCGCATGCTCGGCCCGGACAATCCGTGGATGCGCCCCGATTTCTTTTCGCTGCCCGCGCTGCTGCAACCCGGCGTGGACTGGCCGCTCGTCGCCTTGCTGGGCGAGTTCGCCAGCATTCCCGTCGAGGCGGAGCGCTGGCTGCGCAGCGACCTGGAAGCGGCCGTGTTCCCGGCCGGCGCGCCCTGCCAGGAGCGCTACCGCGCCGACCGCGGCGCGGTCGAAAGGCGGATCGCGGACAAGCTGGGCGCCGCCGACCGCCTGCGCGCGCGCATGGACCGGATCGGCGTCGGCGAGGGCAGCCTGCTGCACGCCGCGCTCACGGACTGGCATCCGCCGGCCGTCCGCTTCGACGCGGAGGCGCTGGGCGAACTGGCCACCGCCGTGCGGCGCGCGCTGCGGCCGATCCCGCGCCTGCTGCTGGGCGCCGTGGAGCTGCACGAGGGCGAGTTCGTCGCCTTTAGTTCAGAGCGGGCGCCGGGCGACGGCGGGATTTCGATCGATGCCGTGCTCGCGTCCGCCGCCGTGCCCTGGCTGTTCCGCGCCCACGAGATGGCGGGGACCGACGACCTGACCCTGGCGCAGCGGCCGCTGACGTTGTGGGACGGCCTGTTTTCGCAGAACCCGCCGATCCGCAACTTCCTGTCGGGCGTGACGGACGACGCGCGCAAACCGGACGAGATCTGGGTCGTGCAGATCAATCCGACCCAGGCGAAGGCCGAGGCGGACGGGCCGCACGCGCTGCCCCGCATCGCATTCTCCCGCGGCGAGATCTGGGACCTGCGCAATGCGCTGGCCGGCAACCTCGCGCTGAACCAGGAGCTCGGCTTCGTGGACGCCATCAACCGGCGCATGGAGGCCGCGCGCGGCGAGGACGAGGCGCCGGCCAGCGCGGCCGCGCAGCGCCGCGACAAGCTCGTGCAGGTCGACCGCATCGTCATGGACGGCACGGCCGTCGGGGCGGCGGCCGGCGTGCCGCTCGGGGCGAATTCGAAGCTGGACCGCGACCCTGGCCTGCGCGCCGCGCTGTGGGACCATGGCGCGCTGCAGGCGCGCCGCTACCTGGCGCTGCGGGGCCACGTGGACAGGCTGTTCGCCGGCCTGGACGGCACGCTGGCCGGCGCCTGCGCGTGCGCGGCGGGCCTGCCGCCCGACGGCGCTGGCGGCGGCTCCACCGGGACGGTCCGGCCGGACGGCGCGGCGCGCCTCGGCGAACTCGTCGTCTCCGGCGCCACCGTGCACGGCATCGCGCCGGATGTCCCGGACCTGCCGCAGGCGCTGGTGGAATGGCGCTCGGCCCACACGCGCATCAACGGCCGGCCCGTGCGCATCGAAGGCCGGTCCGAGCTCGCGGCCGGGGCCGGTGCGGGCACGGACTGGCGGCTGAAGGACGTGCGGATCACGGCCGTCGTGCCGACGGCGCCGGCGCAACCCGCGCCGACGCCGGCGCGCGTGAAGGCGCGGCGGCAGGCCGGGCAGGGCGTGCCCGCGCGGCCGCAGCCGGACGTGCGCCACTGAGTCCCGCCCGTAGGCATCCCGCGACGACACGGTTAGAATGACAAGCTTATATCTTCGCCAATTCTTGCTGGGGAGTCCGGGATCGTGGCATTACCATTCAAAAGGACGGCGGCGGCCGTGGTTGCGGCCTGCGCGCTCGTGGGCGGCACATGCGCGGCGGACGATGCCGGGCCGCAGAGTATCGTCGTCACGGGCCAGCGCGGCACGTCGCCGTGGATACGGGCCGAGAGCGCGCACGTGGTCGTCCTGTCGGACGCGCCGCGCGAGGACGTCGGCCGGCTCGTCGAGCATCTGGAGCGCCTCGACGGCCTGCTGCGCGTCTACACGGACGACTACCGCGCGGCGGGCCCCGGCGCGGAACCCAAGCTGAACCTCGTCTACCTGAACGACGTGCGGGACCTGGATCGCGTGGCGGCGGGCCGGCCGGCGGACGGCATCGCACTGTTCCGCGATTGCGCGGACGGTGCGCAGGGCTTCCTCGTGCGGACGGCGCCGCTGGCTGCGATCGCGGACGACCGGCTCGCCAAGGCGCCGCTGGACGAAGGGCTCTCGTACGTCTCGGAAGCGTACGCCCGTCACTTCCTGTACCGTCACACGGACGTGCGCGGCCCGTCGGCCTGGGTCGAGGGCTTCGCCAACTATTTTGCCGGCGTGCGTTTCGGCGCGAAGCAGATGGTGATCGGCCGGACGCCGCCCGGCGTGGGCCGCTACTTTGCCTTCCTCGACCAGGGCCATCGCTACAACCTCGACTACGACGACGTGCTGGGGCCGAACCCGCTGGGAGATCTCGGCGGCGCGCGGGCCGTGGCCGCGAGCGTGGAATTCGAGGCGCGGTCTTGGATCCTCGCGCACTACATCCTCGGCTCCAGCGCGCGCCGCCAGCGGCTCGGGACGTTCCTGAACGCCGTGTACAAGGGCGGCAATCCGGCCGCCGCGCTGCACGATGCGTTCGGGCTCAAGGTGGACGACGCGTCGTCCACGCTGTGGCGCTACCGGCTGCAGGCGGCCGAGGTGCTGCGCGTCGACCTGCCGCCGGGCGCGCCGCCGGAACCCGTGTTCTCGACCATGTCCGCGACGTCCGGCAGTTTCCTGCTGGCCGACGCCGCGCTCAAGGCCTGTCCCGCGCGGGCGCAGGGGGAAGCGCTGTTGCGCACGCTGACGGCGGATGCGGGCGCCGTGCCGAACGTCGACGCCGGACAGCTGGCGCTGAGCCGCGCCCGCGTCGACTGGGGCGATCCCGCCGCCGCGCTGCCGTGGCTGCAAGGCGCCGCGCGCCGCGCGGATGCCGGCGCCGACGTGCTCCTGTTGCTGGGCCGGGCCAACCTGAAACTGGCCGCCCGCGCGGCCCCCGGCGCGCGCGGGCCCTACCTCGACGCCGCCCGCGCCAGCCTCGCGCGGGCGCGCGAGCGCGACCCCGGTGCCGGCGCCGTCGCGCTGGCGCAGCTGGACCTGTCGCTGCTGGCGGACGGCGCGCCCAGCCGCGCGGCGCTGGACGGCGTCATTGCCGCCTGGCGCACGACGCGCGATTCGGGGCCGCTGGCGCGCGCGGCCGTGCTGGCGTACTGCTATCTCGTCGACGCGCCCCGGGCCGAGCACATCCTCCACATGCTCGTGACTGATCGGCGCGACCCGGCCACGGCAGCGTGGGCCGCGCAATTCCAGCGCCGCCTGGATGCCGGCCTGACCCTCGCCGCCATCGCCGCCGACATGCGGCTGGCGCAGGAAGGCGGCGGCAGCAGCGAATGGACCCTCGACCAGATCAGCATGATGCAGGACGTCGAATACAATGCCGGTCTGGAAGACGCCCAGGGCATCATCAACCAGCTGACGCAGAACCCGGATCCGGCGAAGGCGTTGACGAATGCGCCCGTGCGCAGATAGTTGGAACTTTAGCGGGTCGGCACGGGAATACTGAACTGGAGCGAAGCTGGCCGGCGCCCGTCGCGCGGCTCCGGACCTGTCTTGACATGCGATCAAGACGATGAGTGTTTGGAGCCGGCGTCATCCGCGCGCCCGCCGCCGCGTTACGTTCATGCACCCGGCATCTATCACAACCTGACTAACCGATGACTCATACCACGTTCGCCGCCCGAGACGGGCTGGCGCTGAAGGTCTTGCCCGCATTACTCCTGAGCTGTCTCGCCGCGCAACCGCTGCGTGCCCAGACCACGGCCCCCGAACCCGTTCGCGACAAACCGCCCGCCAGGTCGGCCTCGGCCGCGGCCCCGGCCAAGGCCGCGCCGGCCGGCGACGGTCAGGCTGCGCCTGGCGTCACGAGCGGCACGCAGCCCCCGGGCGCCGGCGCCGACGACGGTGTCGCCACCGTCGAAGTGGTGGCCGCGCGCCCGGCCAACAAGATCGACCGCGACGTCTACGACCTCAAGAACGACATCAGCGTCAGCAATGCGTCCGCGGCCGATATCCTGAACAACGTTCCGTCCGTTACGGTCGACCAGGACGGCAACGTGGCCCTGCGCGGCAACCAGAACGTGCAGATCATGGTCAACGGCAAGCGCGATGCGCAGTTCCAGGGCCAGAACCGGGGCGACGCGCTGAATGCGTTCCCGGCCGAGGCCATCGAATCCGTCGAGGTCATCAACGTGCCGGGCGCCGAGTTCGGCAACGAGGGCGGCAACGGGCCGATCATCAACCTGGTCCTCAAGCGCAACCGCAAGGCGGGTTCGCGCGCCAACCTGAGCGCCAACAAGGGCACCCAGGGCCGGGGCAACGCGTTCCTGAATGGCGAGCACGCGGAAGGTCCATATTCGATCAGCGGCAACGTCGGCGTGGCCGAGCGGGTGCGCAACGTCCACAGCGAATCGCAGCGCCAGGACCTCGATCCGGCCACGGGCGCCGTCACCGATGGCCAGAACACGGTGACCAACCGGCAGATCAAGTCGAAGTCGCTGAACATGTCGTCCACGTTCACGTACAACGTCGGCGAACGGGACCAGCTCGGGGCGACCGCCAGCTACTCGAAGATCCGGAGCGAGAGCGACGGCGCCGGCACGACGCAGCGCTATGCCGGCGATATGGACCCGCTGGCCGATTTCACGAACCGTTCGCAAAGCCGCTCGCCGGCCGAGAACTTCGGCATCGGCGCGTCGTACGATCACAAGAGCGGCCAGCCGGGCGAAGACCTCAAGTTCGACCTGCGCTACACGGGCCAGAACAACGATTCCGATTCGTCCGTGTTCTACGACTACCGGTTGCGTCCCACGCCGTTCGTCGCGAACAGCCTGCGCTCGTCCGACCGGCGCAACCGCATCCTCGACATCTCCGTCGACTACGAGCGCAACGTCTGGGATACGTGGCACCTGAAGGCCGGCGCCAAGGTCGCGGACAGCAGGAACAGCAACCCGGCGGACTACCTCGCCCAGGACCCCGTGACGGGCGAGTACGTGCCGGTGGCGAGCCGCACCAGCGATTTCGAATCGAACGACCGCAATGCTGCCGTCTACGGCATCCTGGGCACGACGCTGTTCAAGAACCTCAGCCTCCAGGGCGGCCTGCGCGGCGAATACACGGAACTCGACGTGCGCCAGCCGCTGCTGAACGAGGAGGACAAGTATTACTACATGAACTGGCTGCCGAGTTTCTACGTCACGCGCGACATCGGCGAAAACGGCTCGCTGCAGCTGCGCGCGTCGCGGCGCATCGCGCGGCCGAACGAGCGCGACCTGAATCCGAACCTCGTCTACCTGAGCGATTTCTATGCGCGCCAGGGCAATCCGCAACTGCAGCCGGTGAACAACGACAATTTCGAGCTGGCCTACCGCGACCGCATTGCCGGGGTCGACAGCAGCTTCGTGCTGTTCAAGCGACGCGAATCGCCCGTGATCGGCAACCGCAGCTATACATTGGCGTCCGATCCGAACGTGATCGTCACGTCGCCCATCAACTTCGGCGCGAACGATTCCGTCGGCATCGAGTTGAACTTCAACGTGCGCCAGCTGTTCCTGCGCGGCCTGTCGGCCAATCTGGGGGCGACGCTCGCCGACGAGAAGCGCCAGCGCATCTCGAACTTCGCCGCCGCCATGACGGGCGTCGAACAATCGAATCACCGGGAAAACATCAAGCTGCGGCTGGCGTACCAAGCCGGCATGGAATCGCTGCAGCTGAGCGTGAACCGCAATGGCGCGAGCCTGAACGGGCAGGGCACCAACAGCGCCTTCACGATGACGAATTTCACGTGGCGGCACAACATCAGCCAGCGCCTGTCGCTGAACCTGAACGTGAACAACGTGTTCCACACCGGGAATATGGAAAGCGACGTCGAGAACGAGGTGCTGCGCCTGCATACGCTCAACGTGAGCCAGCCGCGCATCGTCCAGATCGGCCTGCGCTACCAGTGGGGCGGCGTGCCGGGCGACGAGCGCATCCGCAATGGCGGCCGCGGCATGTTCCGCGGCGGCCCGGGCGGACGGGGCAATGGCGGCTTCGGGAACGGCGGATTCGGTGGCGGTGGCGGTGGTGGCGGCGGAGGCGGCGGCGGGGGAACCTGAGCCGGCGCTCACGGCGACGGGCGCAGCGCGATCCCGTGTTCGAACAGGCGTGGCAGCCAGGCCTGTTCGAAGATCCGGCGGAAGCCGAGGTTCGTCGGGTGCAGCTCGTTGGACCAGTAGTCGCGATACGTGCCGTCGCGCGGAAGGATGCCGCGGCTGTCGATGTAGACGACACCCGGCGTCGTCGCCGCCAGCGGCGCCAGCAGATCGTCGTTCAGCCGGTCGATGAGGATGCGCGCGATCTCGCCGCGCAGCGCCATGTCGTCCGGCACGCCGTGCCTGTCCAGCGCCGGCTTGAGCCAGGGGCCGGCGTGGATCAGCCCGAATTCGAATCCCCGGCCGTCCGGCACCGGATAATCGTAGCCGTGCACGAAGATCGGCGCCAGGCCGGGCGCGTCGCGCCCGGCGAAGCGGATGGCCGCGATCAGCCGGGTCAGCGCCTGGCGCAGCCGGAACAGCATGTCGTCCATTCCGCGGTCGTCGAACCAGCCGTCCGCATCCGTCCCGGGCGGGCGATGGTCGTGCAGCGCCATGTCGACGTCGACGGCGTCGTTGCCGGCCCCGCTGATGTAGAACTCGGAAAACCCTTCCACGAAGCCAGGGCGCAGGAAGTGCTCCACGGTGTCGGCAAACTTGCCTTCGCCGACATAATCCTTCAGGCGCGCCCCGTTGTAGCCCACGAGCTGGACGTTGCGATGGTCGTCGGACATGGCGCGGTGATTGATCATCGTGCCAAGGATATTGTTGTTGACGTACCAGAACCAGGAATCCCCGATGGCGAGCGCGGACGGAAAACCGATGTCGGCGTTGTCCCACCGTTCCTCAGGTTTATAGATGTGCGGCATCGTAGCCTCCGTAGGCAGTGGGCGAACAGGCAGATTTTTCGCTATTGTGCGCTGATCGACATCATGCCAAAGCATTGACGCCAAATAAAGCCTGGTTTGACAACAATTATCCGTGACGAGTCACGGAACACATCGGCGAAGGATGTCGACTTGACGCCGCCATGTGGAATTTGGCCAGGACCAGGGGAGTGACTTCCATGACAGCGGCGCAGAGTACACGCGCTTGCCTGCCAAGGTCTTGCCGCGCGCGGGCGCGGGAGCGGGGCGCTCGCCACCACGCGCCCGTCGCACGGCTCCCTGGCTGTTTTCTCAGGCAATGAGCCTCAAGGCGTCGTCGGGACCCAGCCGGCACCGTTGTTCCATGCCTGGAAGACCTCGGCCCGGGTATCGAGACCGGACAGGTCGATCCCGGTCGACGACACGTTCTGGTTGCGACCGCTCACGTTCAGCGTGTTGCCGCTGAGGTCCATGCTGCCCCGTTCGCGCCATCCCGCCGTGGCCGTGGGGGTCGCCGGTGTGGGCGCCGGGGTCGCCTGCCAGCCGGCCGTGCGGATATGGGTTCCCATCCTTGTGTTGATGTAGGCGAGGTTGTCGCACCCGAGGTTGGCGCTGCCGAGACCGCCCGTGGTCGTCTTGGTGGTGCAGTAGGTAGGCGGCGCCAGGCCGCCCGATCGGGCCAGCCAGGTGCTGCCGGCCGGGATCGCGGCATCCGCCGTCAGTTTGCTGTTCAGGACGACGAAGCCGGGGTAGCCGTATGCGGCCCGCGCCTGGAAGATGTAGCCGCCGGAACTGGCGTTGGTGCCGTCCACGATGGTGTGCAGCTCACTTTGCTCGAACAGGGCGGCATATGGGGAGCCCCAGATGAAATCCACGTCGCCCGAGATGTAGGACTTGTAGAACCAGCTCCAGCCCTTCAGCAGCAGGGTATCCTGGGCGCTCATGAAGTTCATCGAGAGGGCGCTCAGCCGGCTGCCGCCCAGCGCACTGCTGTTGAAATACATGGTCTCGGCCTGGTTGTCCCAGCCGCTGGTCTTGCGATGCGCATTCCACAAGGTGAAGTTAGTCAGCTTCAACAGGTCGGCATTCTCGGCCAGCAGCACGTTGCGACCGCCGCCCAGGTAACGGCGCGTGCCGACATTGGGCCCGGCGCTGACCAGCGTGTCGCCGGCCGCCGCGGTGCCGAAGCCGGTGCCGGGGTTGAACGAATCAGAATTGTCGTAGAAGACGATGACGCCGCTGCGGCTTTCGCCGGTGATCGTCAGATTGTTGACATTGCGTAGGAATAGCAGCTCCCTGTAGTTGCCGTTCTTGACCGTGATCGTCTTGGCTGCGCCCGCATAGGCGCACGTAACACAGCCGTTCTGCATAATCCAGTTGAGTGCGCCCTGGACGGTACGGAAATCGGCAGGGCCATCGTCGTCCACCGTCACCGAGGTGGGCGAGCCGGGCGTTGCCCTGGTTTTGAAGGTCCACGCATTGGTGCCGCTGACGCCCCTGAAGGAAGCACCTGCAACCTTGCCGTTCAAGACCCCGTCGTCGATATTCACGTAGTAGGCCGTGTTTGGCCGAAGCGCACCGTCGTGCAGCTTGATGCTGGCAGTGCTGCCGCTGATGACCACCGGCCGGTAGTAGACATAGCGCCACTGGGCCAGCGAGGGCACATTGCCGCCGAGCTTGTCGATTTCCGTGTTCCTCGCAGAAAACAATGTCTGCGTTTCGCCACTCATTTTTGAAACCGCATCGCTGACGTCGATTGTGTCGACGAGCGTGCCGTCTGTCGTGAAGACCTTGATCTTGCCTGTCGAGCCCAAAGAGGGCGCGGTATCGAAGGTAATCGCCAGGCGGGTGTCGCTATAGGCTGCCGTGTCGCCTGTGTCGGGAAGGAACGGACCGGCATGGGCGGCGGGAGACACCAACGTGGCGAGCGCAGCATTTACTACCAGAGTCGACAATTTCAGGGGCATGAACGTCTCCTACTTGGATCTTCGGTTGAGGGAATGAAAACTTCCTGCACGGAGTTGCGACGATGAGTGTAACAGTTTGGTCGGGCCGAAAGTATATTGGTCTAGCCAACATGTCGATCGGCGCTCGGATTGGCCTGAACGCACATCCTGACGGAGAAGGAACCCGGCAACTCGATCCGGGCGGTGCGCGTTTGAAGTTAAGCGCTGCCGCGCTGGGTCTGCCCGAGCGCCGGCCCAGGACACGCCGCTGCGGCAGCGACATCCATATTCCCGGCTCGACTGCGCCAAGCGGCG
The DNA here is from genome assembly GCF_001425685.1 of Massilia sp. Root335. Taxonomy (GTDB): domain Bacteria; phylum Pseudomonadota; class Gammaproteobacteria; order Burkholderiales; family Burkholderiaceae_D; genus Telluria; species Telluria luteola. Next base: position 158,282 of record NZ_LMCY01000037.1, read on the forward strand.
TGTGGACGTATGACTTCGTGCATGACCGGTTGGCTGACGGCGGGCCGCTACTGGTCACCAACCTAGTTTCATTTTGATAAAGCTGGTCAAACGATCGGCGTTCATCTTGTGCTGTATGAGGCGTGGGTGCTGGCTATACCCGGTGAACGGGAAGAAAACCGTATCGACACGGGCATCCTTGTCCTCGATTCGGATCCGGTCTACCGCACTTTTGACATAGCCGGGCCAGGGCGAACCGGTCCTGGTTGCATCCATGCTGCCCAGCGCACACACAATATATGCCTTCGGATAAAGTTGCCGGATGCGCTTTACGAATTTCATGTAACTCGCTACGCGCTGCTCGTCGTCGGGTTCAGGCTGCAGTTTATGAAGCTGACCGATCAGCGACGAATCGTTCTGCATGAGGTTGATGACAACCACGTCAGGTGTCCATGCCGAGAAATCCCAGCGACTGTCGTTGTTCCCCACAGCGTTCAACTGGTCGTAAAAGTCCCAGATCGTGAACGGGACATAGCTTGCCATGATGCCGATGCCGCTCTGCGAGGTCATATGAAGCTCCGCATTCAATGCCCGCGCGGTGATCGCGGCATAGGATAAGTAGCTGTTCTTTTCTCGTGCGAGAGCGTCCACGCCGTTGATTGGCGCTTCGTTGCCCATGCCACTGGTCACGGAGTCACCAAAGAATTCGATGCGACGCAACGGCCTTGGCGACGGTCGCAACAATTGGCCATCGTCCGCGAGCTCGACGCCTAGAAATACCGTCTCGCCTTCTTGGCCTTCGGTACGCTTGGTTATCAAAAAGCTGTGCTTTCCTGGAGCCAAACCGCTTGCAACCTCATATGTTTTGCTTCCTTGGCGGGCCCGGACAATTACGGGGTGGGTATCGTCACCGTCCAGAATGACGTTAAAGTAGTTGGCACCGCTCTTGTCGTCCAGAGTGATCGCCAGTGAGCTGCCGGTAAAGTTGGCCGCAACACTGGACTGTGGCCAGGACAGCACCGGTGCGGACGGTGACGCGAAGTCGATGCGCCCGGCATACTGGAGATGCCTGTCACTCGCAGGCACTTTAGTAGCCGCGCAGGCGAGATTGGCACTCAAGAAAAACGGCAGGGTTAGTAGCGTTAACGTCGAGACAAGGAGATTTCGTTTCATGGGATAAGCCTGAGGATCCAAATTCGGCGCGGATTTCAAATTGTTTTGGTAAGCGTGCCGGTCAGCGCAGACTTTGAAAGATGTGTGCGCTTGCGATCTCGTATGGCCGCTTTTCGTACCGTGCGACTTCGTCGAGGTGTGGTCGAGAACGAGCGTCATCGATGCCTTCAATCCCGCCAGCGACGCCTGGACGGACTCTAGTTGCCCCATTCCGTCCGGATAGTCTTCCTGCTCGACGATGATCCACTGGGTGCCGCCCGCCTCGCGCACGGCGCGCAGCAGTTCCGTCCAGTCGGCCCCGTCCTTGCCGATGATCGGCACGCTGGTCGGGCCTGCAGCCGGTTTGGCCTTGAAATGCATGGTCATGGTGCGGCCCGGATAGCGCCGTACGTACGCGGCGGGGTCCTTGCCCGCAGACAGAGTCCAGCCCACATCTTGTTGCAGGATCATTTCCCGAGGGGTGTTTTGGGCGATAACGTCCCATGGCGTACCGCCTACGGGACCGACCATCTCCGGCGCATGGTTGTGGTAGCCGATGCGCATGCCCAAGGCCGCCAGCTTCGCAGACAGTGCGGCAAGGTCGCCGGCCAGTTCCGCGCTTCGCGCCGTCGTGGCGCCGCGCGGGTCAGCCGCTACCACGAGGTTGGCGCAGCCCAGTGTCCGGTAGAAGTCCGTCGTCGCCACGAAATGTTGCTGCGCCAGCTGCGGCAGCATCACGTGCGCACCGGCGCATTGCAAGCCATTCTTGTCGAGGACAGCCTTCAATCCAGCTGGATTGCCCCGGTACGGGCCGAACTGGCCGGCGAATTCCACGCCCTGGAAGCCCAGCTTGGCGATCCGTTCGAGCATCCCGTCGAAATCTCGCCTGATCTCATCCTTGACAGACCACAATTGCAGGGCGAGGAGCGGTGTCGTTTGTGACGTCGCGGCAAGCGCCGGAACCCCGAACAGGGTGAGGAGCAGCGGTAGTACGGCTCGTGTCGTTCTCATATCATCTTCGTGCGCGAACATGGTTCATCATGGGTCTCTGACCTTGGCGATTGTGAAGATGGGGGCACTGCCCCGCACCGTCCGAACGGACGATGCCCTGACGGCCCGATCGACCGAATATGATCGAGGAAAAAGTCTCGGAAAGGACAAGCATGAAACTGGAAGCGATCGCGGGCTCGATGAAGGTAAGGGAATACAGGCACCGAAACAGGCTGGTCGTCTCGGCGTGCGTGGCGGCGTTGTATGCGGCGGGCGTCGCCCCGCTGCCGGCCATGGCGCAGGACGCGGACGACGTGTGGGCCGAATCGGTCCTGAAGCAGATGACGCTGGACGAAAAACTCGATCTCGTCCGTGGCAGCAACCCGTTCGCCGCGAAACCGAAGTTGTCCCGCGACGTTGCAAAGGGCGCGGGCTATGTGAAAGGCGTCCCGCGCCTGGGTGTGCCCTACCTGACGGAGAGCGACGCAAGCGTCGGCGTTGCCAACATGATGGGCGGGTTGCGGCCGGGCGACGTCGCCACTGCGCTGCCTTCGACCGTCCTGCTGGCGTCGACCTGGAATGCGCCGCTGGTGGAACGCGGCAGCGCCATGATCGGCGCGGAGGCGCGCGACAAGGGGTTCAACGTTCTTCTGGCGGGCGGCGTCAACCTGGCGCGCGAACCGAGGAACGGCCGCAATTTCGAATACTTCGGCGAAGATCCTCTGCTGGCGGGGACGCTGGCCGGACATGCCATCCGCGGGGTGCAGTCGAACCACGTCATGTCGACCATCAAGCACTTCGCCCTGAACACGCAGGAGACCGGTCGGACTATCCTCAGCGCGGACATGGAGGAGGGCCCCCTGCGCGAGAGCGACCTGCTGGCGTTCGAGATCGGCATCGAGATCGGCCAGCCGGGCTCCGTGATGTGTGCTTACAACAAGATCAACGGCACGTTCGGATGCGAGAACTCGTTCCTGCTGAACGACGTCCTGCGCCGCGACTGGGGATACAAGGGCTTCGTGATGTCCGACTGGGGTGCCGTGCATGGCCCGTCGATTCGCGCGGGCCTCGACCAGGAATCCGGCACCACGCCCGCCGACGCGGGATATTTCGGTTCACAGTTGCGCACGGCGCTGGCTGCCGGGACCGTCACGGAAGCAGACGTGGACCGGTCGGTGCGGCGCATCCTGCGCTCGATCCATGCCGTCGGCCTGGATACCCATCCGCCCGCGCACAGGGACATCGATTACGACGCGAACGGGCGCGTCGCCCAGGAGGTCGCGGAGGGCGGCATCGTCCTCCTGAAGAACGCGCGCAATCTGCTGCCCATCGCCGCGTCGGTACGCACCATCCTCGTCGTGGGCGGCCATGCCGACGTCGGCATCCTCGCGGGCGGCGGCGGGTCGTCGCAAGTGAATCCGGTGGGCGGCGCCGTGCTGAAGATCCCGGCCGCGTTCGGCCGTAAGCTGTACAGCAACTCGTCCCCGGTCGCCGCCCTGCGCAATGCCCTGCCGAAGGCGACGGTGTCCTTCGACGACGGCACCGATCCCCAACGTGCGGCGGATGCGGCCCGGAAGGCGGATCTCGTCGTCGTCATCGGTGAGCAGTTCACGACCGAGACCATGGACGTGAAGGACCTGAACTTGCCCGACAACCAGAACGACATGATCGCGGCGGTCGCCGCTGCGAATCCCGCGACGGTCGTCGTACTCGTCACGGGCGGCCCTGTCCTCATGCCGTGGCTGGACAAGGCCGGCGCCGTGCTCGAGGCCTGGTATCCGGGACAGCGGGGTGGCGAAGCGATTGCGCGGGTCCTGACGGGCGCAGTGAACCCGTCGGGCCACCTGGCGATGACGTTCCCGGCCAGCGAACGGCAGCTCCCGAATCCGACGATTCCCGGCTACGAGATGGCCGGGGAAACGGTACAGCGCGACCTCTACGGGCTGCCGAAGGACATGAAACCGTTTTCCGTGACCTATCCGGAGGGTGCGAATGCGGGCTACCGCTGGTTCGACAAGACCGGGGCGAAGCCGCTGTTCCCGTTCGGTCACGGACTCAGTTACACCCGCTTCTCGTACAAGAACCTGCGCGTGACCGGCGGCGCGACACCGCGCATGTCGTTCACGATTGCGAACACCGGCAAGCGCCCGGGCGCCGACGTCGCCCAGGTCTATGCCCGCGTGGACGGTGCCAAGCGCCTCGTCGGCTGGAGCCGCGTCGACCTGAAGCCGGGAGAAAGCCGGCAGGTGTCGGTCGACGTCGATCCGCGCGTGATCGCGCGCTTCGACGTCGCGGCGCGCAACTGGCACGTGGCGGAGGGCACCTACGACATCGAGGTTGGCGAAGATGCCGGCCAACCCGTCCTCAAGGCGAAGGTGCGCCTGGACGAGCAACGGATCAAACCCTGACGAGACTATGGAAACGACGAACGACAATCCCCAGTTCAGCGCATCGCGCCGGACGTTCCTGGCCGGTTCCATGGCCGTCACGACCATCGGCTTCGGCATGCCGGCCTTCGCCGCCATGCGGGCGCCCGCCACCGATCCGTTCATCGAGCGGCTGCTGAAGCGCATGACGATCGAGGAAAAGGCGGGCCAGCTGACGATGAACGGTGCGCTGGGCATCGGGCGCCTCGTGAATCCCACGACGGGACCGGAGCCCGCTCTGCAGACGACGCTCGACCAGATCGCGCAAGGTCGCCTCACCGGCCTGTTCAACGCCGACGACGTGAAGCTGGGCCGCACCATGCAGCAGATCGCGGTCGAGAAGTCCCGCCTCGGCATCCCGCTGATCTTTGCGGCCGACATCATCCACGGCCTGAAGACCGCGTTTCCCGTCCCGCTGGGCGAGTCGGCCAGCTTCGATGCCGGCCTGTGCGAACGCACGGCCAGGGCCACGGCCATCGAGGCGACGGCATTCGGCGTGCAGTGGACGTTCGCGCCCGCCGTCGACATCGCCCGTGACCAGCGCTGGGGCCGCGTCGTGGAAGGTGCGGGCGAGGATCCGTGGCTGGGCTGCCGCATCGCCGAGGCGCGCGTGCGCGGCTTCCAGGGCGCCGACCTGCGAGCGAACGATTCGCTGCTGGCCTGCCCGAAGCACTTTGCCGGCTACGGCGCCGTGCAGGGCGGCATGGACTACAACACGGCCGACATTCCGGAAACCACGCTGCGTGAAGTGCACCTGCCCCCGTTCAAGGCGTCGTTCGACGCGGGCGCGTTGACGACGATGGCCAGCTTCAACGACACGGGCGGCGTGCCGTCGACCGGCAACCACCACCTGCTCACCGACATCCTGCGCGGCGAATGGGCGTTCCGCGGCCTCGTCGTCTCGGACTTCAATTCGGAGAAGGAACTGGTCGACCACGGTTACGCGGCCGACGAGGCGGACGCCGTCCTCAAGGCCGTCACCGCCGGTTGCGACATGTCGATCCAGGGTGGCCTGTACCTCAAGCACATTCCGGCACTGGTCCAGTCGGGCCGGTTGAAGATGGCGGTCGTCGACGAGGCGGTGCGGCGCGTGCTGCGCGTGAAGAAGGCGCTGGGACTGTTCGAGAATCCCTACCGCTCGCTCGATCCGGCGCGCATGGGGACGGACATCCGCCGGCCGGAGGCCGTCGCCCTCGCGCGTGAAGCGGGGCGCAAGTCGATCGTCCTGCTGAAGAACGAGCGCAACGTCCTGCCGCTGCCGAAGTCGGGCAAGGCGCTCGCATTGATTGGCCCGTTCGTCACGGACAGGAACAATGCGCTGGGACCCTGGATGGTGTTCCCGGACATGAAGTCGGCCGTGACGTTCGAACAGGGTGTACGGGATGCCCTGGGCGCCGGTGCGGCTCTCGCTGTTGTTCCCGGCTGCGGCATCGAGAGGCCGCTCCACGGCGGCATCGACGCGGCGGTTGCCGCCGCCCGTGCCGCCGACGTGGTCGTGCTCTACGTGGGCGAGGCGACCAATATGTCCGGCGAAGGCGCGTCGCGCGCGGACATCACGATTCCGAAACCGCAGGTGGACCTGATCGATGCAGTCGCCGCGGTCGGCAAGCCGATGGTGATCCTGCTGAAACACGGCCGGGCGCTGGAACTGCCCAATTCGGTGAAGAACGCCCAGGCCATCGTGTGCACGTGGTTCCTCGGGTCGGAGTCGGGCAACGCGATCGCCGACGTGCTGTTCGGCGACCACGCACCGCAAGGCCGCTTGCCGGTGAGTTTTCCTCGCCGCGCCGGCCAGGAACCGTTCTACTACAACCACCGGTCGACCGGCCGGCCAAGCCTCGTGGAAGGGCCGCCCGTCGGTGCGCGCTACCGCGAGGTGTCGACCAGCGCACTGTATCCGTTCGGTCACGGACTCGGATATTCGACGGTCGCCTACGGTGCGACCGAGATCGGACGGCCGCGCATCCGCATGGGCGAGTCGCTGTCGGTCAAGGCGCGGATCACCAATACCGGGACGGCGAAGCATCATGAGGTCGCGCAGCTCTACATCCGGATCCGCGTGGCGGAGATCGTCCAGCCGATCCGCGCGCTGAAGGGTATCCGGCACGTCGACCTCGAGCCCGGCGCAAGCGCGGACGTCGAGTTCACGCTGACCGCACAGGATCTCGCTTACGTGCATGCAGATACGAGGACGCGGACCGATCCCGGCGCGTTCGAAGTCGTGATCGCGCCGAACTCGGCGGCGGGCACGCCGATACCTTTCCTGCTGGCCGCCGCGTAATCGATCATGCCGCGTCCGAAATCGCCGCCGCGCCTTGCCTCGGCGATTCCGAGGACGAACCGACCACGCCAGGTGTGGTTGTTTTTTTTGTCCTTCTCGATACGGGGCGGCGTGTTTACCGTCTGAACGGACGATGTCGCCGGAAAACAAAGCCAGCAAGATGGTGGTGCAGTCGCCGTGACCGGGCCTGCACCAGCACAACGCGGAATATTTGGAGACGAAATGAAAAGTAATAATCCTGTAATCAGGTTGACGGTTTGCGCTGCTGCGCTGGCGCTCGCATTTCCCGCCGTGGCCCAGCAGGCGGCACCCAAGGACGATGGCAAGATTCCCGAAGTCGTCGTGACAGCGTCCAAGCGCAAGGAGAGCATCCAGTCCGTGCCGATGTCCGTCGACGCAGTGACCGGCAACACCCTGCAGAAGATGAACATCCAGAAGTTCGAGGACGTCGAGAAGCTGGTGCCGGGCCTCGTGCTCGACCCGGCCGACGGCCGCGGCCAGACGGTGACGCTGCGCGGCATCAGCTTCGATCCGGACACGGGGACGAGCCCGACGGTCCAGATCTACTGGAACGAGACGCCGATCTCGGCATCGGATGCGTTCCGGGCCATGTTCGACCTGGGCCGCATCGAGGTCCTGCGCGGTCCGCAGGGCACCCTGCGCGGCCAGACGTCGCCGGCGGGTTCCATCACGATGGCGACCGAACGGCCGGACACCAGCGGTGTCGCCGGCCGCATCGTCCAGACGTTCGGATCGGATTCCCTCCGCAATACCCAGGCGGCGGTCAACGTGCCGTTGATCCCGAACGTCCTCGCCGTCCGCGTCGCCGGGCTGTACAACTACAGCGAGAACGGCGTGCACGACCTGTACACCGGTAAGCCCGACTACGACCGCGGCAAGGGCGCACGCATCTCGGTGCTTTACCAGCCGACCAAGACGCTCGAATTCCTTCTCGTGCACCAGCAGCTGAAGTCCGACATGGTCAATCCGCCGCTCGCGATCGACAGCCCATTCCCGGGCCTGAGCGGGCCGACGCTGAGTTACAACGACCGCAAGTCCGTCGTCGAAGGTCCCTACCAGTTCTACAACAAGAGCAAGCTGACGTCGCTGAACATCGGCTGGGACCTCGGCGGCCACAAGCTCAGCTACATCGGCGGCTTCCAGCAGAGCGCGGAAAACACCGATCGCGACACGGACATCTTCAACGTGATTCCGGGCTGGAGCAATCAGCAGACGGTCAGGTTCCACACGCTGCAGCGTACCCACGAACTGCGCTTCGAGTCGACCGGTGCCCGCCGCTGGAACTACATGGTCGGCGCGTACCATTCGTGGACTGGCGGACCGGCAGAATTCACGCAGAAATTCCCGTACTACTTCCCGACGCCGTTCACCCCGCCGCAGGAAGCGATCCTGAAAGGCTCGACGGCGCCCGGCGGGTACGGCGAAGGGTCTGCGCTGTTTACCGACCATCGTTTCGCGTTGACGGACGTCGACCAGCTGCAGCTCGGCCTGCGCGTGCAGAAGAACAAGGGCTACGGCCAGCAGTACCTCGAGGTCTTCGGGCAGAAGATCAACGCGCTGCCGGAAGACCGCGCGCATACGGATGAGAAGGCCTGGACCGGCTCGGCCAGCTTCCGTCACAACTTCACCAAGAACATCATGGGTTACGCCAGCGCGGGCACGGGCTTCCGTCCGGGCGGCACGACGGCGTTCGTGTCGGCGCCCGGCCTGACGGCCGACCTGATGACTTACCGTCCGGAGAAGTCGCGCGCCATCGAACTGGGTTTCAAGTCGACCCTGATGGATCGCCGTCTCGTGCTGAATGCCGATATCTTCCAGCAGAACATCAAGAACTATATCGGCCGCGCCAACGCGCTGCGTGTCCGCACGGCCGCCGTCCCCGGCGAGGCAGCCGGCCCCGGCCCGGGCGGCAGCTATGCGGCGGACGCGAGCGGCACGATCAACCTGAACACGAACGGCGACCTGGTGAGCCGCGGTATCGAGGCGACTGCGATCTGGAGCATCCTGCCGAACTGGCGCGCGCAGGCGTCGGCAAGCTACGTGAACTCGCATTATGCGAACGCGGCGTTGTATTGCAATGACGGGAACAACGACGGCCTGCCGGACAACGTCGGTGCGTTCGTCCAGCCGGGACGCCAGGTGTCGGTTTGCCGCTCCAGCCGCCCGTTGGCCGACCAGTTCGGGACCGAAACCGGCAAGTTCAACGCCACGGTGCAATCGGAATATTCGCGTCCGATCGGCAATGTGGACGGGTTCGTTCGTGGTCTCGTCCGCTACAACCCGTCGAAGTACAATGTCCCGTTCGACCAGCACATCGCCTCGTTCACACCGGTCGACGTTTTCGTCGGCGTGCGTGATCCGGGCCAGGATTGGGAAGTCAGCCTGTGGGCGCAGAACCTGTTCGACCGTTCGCCCGCGCCTTTCCTGATGGAAGGCGTGACCTACCAGGGTGTCGCGGGCGGCTATAGCGCGAGCGTGCCGCCGCCGCGCCGCAAGGTCGGTGTGACGGTACGCTACGAATTCTGATAGCCAGGTCGCTTTAACGTTGGGGCCAGGACTTCGTGTCCTGGCCTTTTCTTTTCGGAGTCGGAGAAATAACTGATGGCAATCAATTTGGACGACGACGCCAGGCAGCGCCTGCAGGCGTCCCTTCAGCGCTACTGTGCGGAGAATTTCGATGAAGAAGTCGGAGGTCTCAAGGCCGGCATGCTGCTCGACTTCTGCCTTCGCGAGATCGGTCCATGCGTGTACAACCAGGCGGTCAGGGACGCGCAAGCCGAGATGCGGGACAGGATCGATGCCGTCGACGTCGCCTGCTACGAAGAAGAGTTCGGATATTGGAGCCGGGGCGGGCGCGGGCGCTAGGCCAGCCTGTGGATGCCTGCGGCCCGGGGCCGCAGGCGATGATCGTCCGTTCAGAAGAGATAGGCGCCGAGCTTCACCTTCAGCACCACTGGACGGTCCGTGAAGTTCAGGCCGTAGTCGGTCTGGTCGCCATTCCATACGCGCGACATGACCCATTTGCCGTTCACGAAGCGGCCTTCCTCGACCCGTTCGAAGATTGCGGCACGGTCCTTCACGTTCTTGTTGACGCTGAACGTGAGGCGCGCGTTCCGGCCAGTGACCAGATATTCGTTGTCGCCCAGTTTCGCCAGCGCGACGCCGCCGCTGGGCACTTCCGATCCCTTCGGCAGGTCATCCTTCTTGCGCAGCCAGTACGTCTCGCCCATCTGCCATTGCCGGTAGCTGACTTTCGCCGCCCACGCCGGGCCGAGGTCGATGTCCTGGCTACGGTGATCGTCCGGCTCCGACACACCGTAGACCTCGGAGTCGAAGCTCAGCCGTGCCCATTCGCGGGCCATCGGCGCGAACAGGGAATACACGCCTGTGAACGGCTTGACGGCGTCCGGCCCCCAGTCCTTCGCGCCCAAGGGGTAGTTGCTGTAGCCCGTATAGTCGAAGCCGAACGGGTCGAACCCGATGCCGCCCTGGCCCAGGATCGTGAAGATGTAGCGCGCGTACACGTCCTTGCTGCCGCTTTCGGCGATGTAGAGGGCATTGTCGGGGCGGCGGTAATGCTTGACCTGCGCTTCGTAGATGTCGGACTCGGCCATGTACATGTCGGGGGACAGGAAGTCGATGTGCGGCGCCGCGACCTTGTAGATGTCGATGACGTTCCAGGTGGCGCCGCCGCTGCCGTAGAACAGGCCGGGCACCGATTTCTTCTTCGGGTCCGGATCGCGCGGCGAAGCGTTCAGGTAGGTCGGCAGCGGATAGATGGCCTTGCCGGCCGCGGCTACCTGCTCGATGTATGACGCGATCGACCAGGCGTGGAAGAATTCGTCCGCGTCGGCGCCGAACACATCCTCCCAGGAACCCGGCTGCTTGTTCAGGCGGGTCAGCAGCGCCTGCGGGACGGGCTGTGCGAACATGGCGTTGGCGGCTGGCGAATAGTCGCGAACGCTGCCGAACACGCCGGATTCGTTTTCCGGCTGTATCAGGATGACGGTATGGCGCTTGCCGTCGACTTCCTTCAGGTGCTTCATCAGGGCCGAATACGCCTTGATGTCCGCGTCGAGCGTCGTCTTCGCGTGCGGCGACAGGGCGTTGGACGTGCTGCCGTCTTTCTTGATCAGCCGTGGGAAGCGCTGGTTGTCGAGCTTGACCCACGCCGGCGCATAGTTGGGGTTCGTGTTCTTCCACGTGCCGAACCACAGCAGGCACAGGCGTACGTCGTTCTGCCGTGCCTGACGGATGAGTTCATCCACCCACCGGAAATCGAATTTGCCTTCGACAGGCTCGATCTGTTCCCAGGCCACGGGCATGGCCAGCGTGTTCGCCTTGAGGTCGCGGATCGCTGGCCAGACCTGCGGCAGCACGTCAGGGTAATTGCTCGAGTTATTCGCCTGGCCCCCGAGGATCAGGTAAGGCGCGCCGTCGACCATCAGGGCGAACTTTCCGTTTTTTTGCACCAGGTGCGGCATCTGGTCGGCAGCGGCATGCACGACGGGTGTGCACGCGAGGAGTACCGAGGCGACGAGAGAAGCGCAGCGTCGACGCTGCAGGGAAGCGACAGTCATGGTTGTCCTGGACTTAAGCAGACGGGGTGGCGCGATCGATCGCGTGCCGTCTGGTGATTTGGAAGAGTGCCGGGGACCGGCTGTTGCCAGTGTAATACAGCCGCGCGCGCCGTCAAAATAAATTTACGGTGCCGTATACTTTCTGAGATTTCTGTCGTATAGTGGCTTCACGCTGATCAGTTGCCGTACAAGCCGGCGGCGGATCGGACGAAGATTGCTGCCATTATTCCTAGTCTGGGGACACCTCATGAAACTCCGCAACATCTCGCTCGCTACCATGCTGTCCGTGATCGCCTGCACCGTCGCCGCGCAAGCACCAGCACCCGCTCCCGCCGCGCAACAAACGAGCGCCACCTGTGTCAAACAAAAACTGAGCTCCGAGTCGCTCGTGTCGGAACTGCTCGACGAGCCGGCCGCCAGGGAAGTGCTGTACAAGCATGTGCCTGCGCTGAAGGGCAGCGACCAGTTCGACATGGCGCGTTCGATGCCGCTGCGCGCCATTCAGCCGTATGCCGAAGAAACGTTCACGGACAAAGTTCTGGATGCTATCGACGCCGACCTGGCAAAACTGCCGGTTTGCAAATAACTCACGCTCGTCTCCTACGTGCCAGGCGTTCTCCTGGCCTTCCAGGGTGCCGCTAATGTGGCGCCCTTTTTTGCTATGATGCGACACATTTCCAATATGCATGCACGCATACTCCGGGACACATCCATTCATGACCGAAGCCCTGCCGTCTTCCGATAATTCCCAGCAGCCAAGCGCAGAGCGGCCGAAGCTGCGTGGCCGTCCGCGCAAGGAACACGCCGGGAACATCGATGCGGACATCCTCCGCGCGGCAATCGCACTCTTCGACGAGGTAGGGTTCGACGGCACCGCCATGGAAGCGGTCGCGGCCCGCGCCGGCATTTCGAAACGCACGCTGTACATGCGTTACCCGGACAAGAAAGCGCTGATCAAGGCGGTCATTACCTCGATCGTAGGCAGCGCGCGCAATCCCGATCCGCCTGCATTCATGGACATGCGCAGTTGCCTGATGTTCCACATCGAAAATTTCTTCATGATCTGTAACGATCCGGGGATGCGTGTGCTGATGGCGATGGGCGACAAGTCCTCCCAGGTCATGCGGGAGCTCGCTCCGATGGGGCAGGAAATGACGTACGAGCTGGGCGTCCGGCACATCGTACAGACCATCGTCGACACCGAGGGCAGGACGGGCATGCGCGTCGATGCCCCCGATTTCTACGCCGCGTCCCTGCTGGACCTGGCCATGGCCCACTACCAGCGTCTTCGCGCGCTGGGGACGACCGTCGGTATCGCGCCCGCGCAGGTGGCTTCCATCCGCATCGTCAATCTGTTATTGGCCGGCATGCAGGCGGATTGCGCCGCCGATCCCAACGCGTCATCCTGACGATCTCCCGCTAATTTCCCTCCCTCTGTAACGCCGCGTCAACCGCAGGCCGGATCATCCCGGCCCCGGCGCACGCGGCCGCCATGCCTCCGCCCGCGTGGTTTTCTGGATTTCCGTTGTTCAACAGCCAAAGTCGATTGCAATAATTAAACGCAGGTGTATACTTATTTTCGGCATCAAGAACAATTATCAGGAGACAAGCAATGAAAATGACCCGGCGTACGCTGCTGGCCACCACCGGTCTCGCCCTGGCACTACCGGCGCTGGGCGCGGCGCTTCCGACTTACCGGCGAGCCAGCGCGCCGGTCGCCGAACGCGTGCGCGACCTGCTCGGCCGCATGACGCTCGACGAGAAGGTCGCCCAGCTGTGTTCCATGTGGATGACCAAGGTGTCCATCGTGGACAGGGAAACCTTCGCTTTCTCGCCCGAGAAAGCGGCGAAAGCGATCCCGCACGGGATCGGACAAATTGCGCGCCCGTCGGATCTCGCGGGCAGTGGCCGTTTCCGGACGAAGTCGTTCCGCGAACCCGAGGACGCGGTTGCATTTGTCAACGCCGTCCAGCGTTATGCCGTCGAGAAGACCCGGCTCGGCATCCCGGTGCTGTTCCACGAAGAGACAGCGCACGGCTTGGCCGTCAAGGGCGCCACGTCGTTCCCGATCCCGCCCGCGCTGGGCAGCACGTGGGATCCGGCGCTGGTGGAACAGTGCTTCGTCGTCGCGGGGCGCCAGGCGCGCCGCCGCGGTGTGACGGTCGGCCTGAGCCCCGTACTCGATCTCGTGCGCGATCCGCGCTGGGGCCGCAGTGAAGAGTTTTTCGGCGAGGACCCGTACCATGTCGGCGTGATGGGGGCCGCGGCCGTGCGGGGCCTGCAAGGCCCGGTCCGGCCGATCGGCCCGGACAGCGTGTTCGCCACGCTCAAGCATTTCGTCCATGGGATGCCGCAGAACGGCCTGAATATCGGTCCGTCCGACATGTCGGAGCGCATGCTGCGCGAAACTTACCTGCCGCCGTTCAAGGCGGCCATCGGCGCGAAGGCCGCCATCGTGATGCCGTCGTATAACGAAGTGGGCGGCGTGCCGTCGCATGCGAATGAGCAGTTGTTGCAGCAGACGGGGCGCGGCCTGCTCGGCTTCCAGGGCGCCTATTTCAGCGACTACGGCGGCGTGGGCGAAATCGCGGAACTGCACGGCATGGCGGACGACGCCGATGGCGCCGCGATCCTGGCGATGCGTGCCGGGGTGGACGCCGACCTGCCGGAAGGCAGCACCTATCAGAAACTGGCAAAGCTCGTGCAGGCCGGCCGCGTACCGCAGGCAAGCGTCGATGCCGCCGTGGGCCGCATCCTGGCGCTGAAGTTCGAAGCGGGGCTGTTCGAGAACCCCTACGTCGATCCTCAGCGTGCCGCCGACGTGCTGAACGACCCGCAGGCGGTGGCGTTGGCGCGCACGGCCGCGCAGAAGGCAGTGGTCCTCCTGAAGAATGACGGCGTGCTGCCGCTGGATGCATCGAGCGGCATGCGTATCGCGCTGATCGGGCCGAACTCGGTGAAGCCCATGCTGGGCGGCTATTCGGGTTGGCCGAAGGCCGCGGTCGGGGTGCTGGAAGGCCTGCGCCAGGCCGGGGGCAACGTGTCCATCGAGCAGTCCGACGGCGTGTGGATCACGCCGCCTGTCGCGGAAGGCGTACGTCCGGAAGTGCCTGTCATCCGCAAGGTGCCCGCCGCCGACAACCAGGCGCGTATTGCCGCGGCGGTCGAGGTCGCGAAGCGCGCCGACCTCGTCGTCCTCGTCGTGGGCGACAACGAGCAGGTGACTCGCGAAGCGGTGGCGACGATCGTTCCCGGCGACCGCAATTCCCTCGACCTGTACGGCGACCAGGATGCGCTGGTCGAAGCCATGCTCGCCTGCGGCAAGCCGCTCGTGGCGGTCCTGCTGAACGGCCGTCCGCTGGCGGTCAACCGGCTCGCAGAGAAGTCCAATGCCCTCGTCGAAGGCTGGTACCTGGGCGAGCAGGGCGGCAACGCGATCGCCGACGTGTTGTTCGGCAAAGTGAACCCGGGTGGCAAGCTGGCGGTGAGCTTCCCCCGCTCGGTCGGCGAGGTGCCGGCCTTCTACAACCGGCATCCGTCCGCGGACCGGGTGCCGTACGTCGAGGGCAAGCGCACGCCGCTGTTTCCGTTCGGTTACGGCTTGAGCTACACGACGTTCGACGTGTCTGCTCCGCGCCTGTCGCAAGACCGGATCGGACGCAACGACACGTTTGCGGTCGAGGTCGAGGTTGCCAACACGGGCAAGCGCGACGGCGACGAGGTCGTGCAGATCTACGTGCGCGATACGGTGAGTTCGGTCCCGCGTCCGGTGCTGGAGCTGAAGGCATTCCGGCGCGTTTCGGTGCCAGCGGGCGGCCGGACGACGGTGCGGTTCGACCTCGGGCCGGACGCGCTGGCGTTCTGGGACCGCGCATTGAAGTGGGTGGTCGAACCAGGCACGTTCGTCATCAGTGCCGGCAACAGCTCGGACCGACTCAAATCGACAAAACTGGTCGTCGTCTGACGTCGTTGCCTGGAGGGTCATGATCATGGGTTCATTAGCTACTCCTTTCGCGCAAGTCCCGATGGATCGTCCGGGACTGATGAACGAGGTTATCCACGCGATCTACCAGTCCGTCCTGGAAGCCGAGCCATGGCGAGCGAGCATGGCATTGATTGCCGAGTACATCGGCTGCACCAGCGCGACCATCGTCGTCCGGCCGAGCAACGGGATCGACCTGGGTTACCTGGTGACCCATCCTGAGAACGGCAAAGAGTTCGAGGCCGCGTACAAGACGACGTGGTACAAGTCGGATCCGTTCGTGAGCCTGCCGCCTGAGCGCGTCGTCCTGATCGCGGACGTCATGTCGAACCGGGAGTGGCAGGACAGTGCGTATTTCAGGGAATTCCTGCAAGACGCCATGCCGGCGGACGCACATCACGGCATGGGCGTCGATATCGTTACCAGCGCCGGCGCGATTTGCCGGTTGCGCCTGTTCCGTTATCCGGAGTTGCCGCCGTTCGACGTCGAACACAAGGCCCGACTGGCCAACCTCGTCCCGCACATCAAGCAGGCGCTGACGCTCGCCGCGCAGGCGACGCGCAACGAGGCGGAGCGCGAGATTTACGAGGAGGGGCTGGACGGGCTGAACATCGGCGTCGTGGTGCTCGACGAGCGCGGCCAGCTTCTGAGGGCAAATCCGGTCGCTTGCCGCCTGTTGACGGCCGGCGATGGACTGCGCCGGTCCGGGCGCGAAGTGGAGGCGTGCACGCCGTCCGAAACGCGCGAGTTGCGGCGCCTCCTCAGCGACGCGACGGCTGATTCGGGCGGCGTGGCGGCCATGTCGCTGAGCCGGCCGTCGGGGCGCCGCAAGCTGGCGGCCGTCGTGCGCAGGATTCCGATGGTCGAGGAATCCGAAGGCAAGGCCCGGCCGGCGTGCGCCATCTTTCTGCGCGACCCGGATGCGCCTGCCCGGCCGGCCCAGGACATGGCCCGCCAGTTGTTCGACTTCACGCCGGCCGAGGCCAATTTCGCCGTCGAACTGGTGAATGGCCTGAGCCTGGACGAGGCGGCGATCAAGCTCGGCATCCGCCGCAACACGGCACGCGCGCATCTTCGCTCGATTTTCATGAAGGCCGACGTCACCCGGCAGAGTGAACTCGTCAGGGTGTTGCTGAGCGCCGTGCTGGGCCTGGACGTACAGCGCAACTGAACGACAACAAGGAAAACACTATGCAGAAACCATTTGCATGCGCGGCCGCGCTGGCGGCCGTGTGCCTGCACGCGTACGCCGCGCAGCTACCGGCCATCGAAAAACGCGGCAACGCGACCCAGTTGGTCGTCGATGGCAAACCCTTCCTCGTGCTGGGCGGCGAGCTCCATAACTCGAGCGCGTCGTCGGTCGAGTACATGGCGCCGATCTGGCCGCGCCTGAAACAGATGAACCTGAACACGGTGCTGAGCACGGTGAGCTGGGACATGGTCGAACCGGAGGAGGGCAAGTATGACTTCTCGAACGTCGACCGCCAGCTGGACGCCGCGCGCGCCCAGGGCCTGCGTCTGGGGATCGTCTGGTTCGGCGCCTACAAGAATGCGCGCTCGACGTACGCGCCAGGCTGGGTGCGGCGCGACACCGCCCGTTTCCCGCGCGCCGCCACGAGCGGCGCCAAGCCCGAATTCATGAGCTACCCGGGCGCGATGCCCCTGCCGGTGCTGTCGCCGTTCTCGACGCAGCTGCAGGCGGCGGAGCGGCGCGCGTTCGCCGCGTTCCTGGCGCACCTGAAGGCCGCCGATCCGGATCACACCGTCATCATGCTGCAGGTCGATAACGAAGTGGGGCTGCTCGGTGACAGCCGCGATCGTTCGAAGGTCGCGCAGGCCGCGTGGGATGCGCAGGTGCCCGCGCAGTTGATGGCTTACCTCGAGCGCCACCGCGCTTCCCTTCGCCCCGAGCTGCTGGACGTGTGGGGACGCCAGAAGTTCCGTCGCGCCGGGACCTGGGAACAGGTGTTCGGCAGGGATGCGCTGGCCGAGGAAATCTTCATGGCCTGGGCCTACGGCACCTATGTCGAAACTGTTGCGCAGGCCGCGAACAAGACCCTGCCGCTTCCGATGTACGTGAATGCCTGGCTCGGACCCCAGCCGGGCCAGCCGCAGCCGGGCGACTATCCCAGCGGCGGTCCGGCGGCACGCATGATGGACGTGTGGAAGGCGGCGGCGCCGTCGATCGCCCTGCTCGCGCCGGACATCTACGTCGACGACGTCAAGGGCACGCTGGCCGATTTCAATCGCGCCGACAACCCCGTTTTCGTTCCGGAGTCGCGCTTCAAGACCGTGAACCTGTTCCGCGCCATCGGCGAATACAACGCGCTGGGCTGGTCCGTCTTCGGCATCGAGGATCTGGCGTCGACCAAGCAGCTGCCGCAGGCCTATGATGTCCTCGGCTCGATGGCCGATGTGATCCTGCGCGCGCGGGAACGCGGTACGTTGCATACCGTCCTCCTCGAACGCGACGATCCGGTGCCCGCGACGCTTGCCGGCTATTCGATGACGATCCGCGGCATGATGGGCCAGCTCAAGAAGATGATGTTCGACGCGGGTGTCGCAGGGCCCGGGGGCGGCGCGGGCGCGAGCGACAAGCCGGCTGCGCCGAAGAAGGATCCGACGTCGTTCGGTTTCGTCATTGCGGGCGGACCGGGCGAATTCTACCTGGTCGGCCAGGATTTCATGGTGGACTTCGCGCGCAACGGCAAGCTCGCCGAGGTCGACTTCGTGGAAGAGGGGCGATTCAAGGATGGCCGGTGGATTCCGGGACGCCGTCTCAACGGCGACGAACTCGTGACGCTGCTCCCCGCTTCGGGCATCGGCGTCGTCCGCGTGAAACTGCTGGAGCCTGGCTCGTCTAGTCCGCATTAACGATGTCAACGTCAACCCGGTCTTCATAATGCTTGAAACAGGGTTGACGAGGACATCCATGAACATCCATTTGCAAGATCCCCTTGCATGCTTTCCGAGCGGCGTCGTGCTGCTGACTGCCGGGCACGGCGATGACCGGATCTGCGCGCCGGCACGGACCTTCGGCGTCCTGTCGCCGGAAGGCGCGCTGGTGATGTGGTCCATCAGCCGGCACGTCCCTTGTGCGACGGAGCTTGAACAGGCGACGGACTGGGCCGCTCACGTGCTGGGGTATAACCAGGCGGCGCTGGCGTCGCGCGCCGGGGCCACGGCCGACGACGTCCGCGTATGCGCGGGCGCCGACGGCATTCCCATGCTGGCAGGCAGCGCGGCCACCCTGTCTTGCAGGCGCGTCACGTCGTTCACGTGCGCGGACAGCCTGATCGTCGTCGGGCATGTGACCGGCTTCGCGCGCAGCGACATACCGCCATTGATCAGGCACGACGGCACCGAGGCCGTGGGCATCGACATCAATGGGAGGCCCGTGGACGGCGCAGGACCCACGACGGCCACCTCGCTCGGTTACCTGTTGGGGACGGCATTCTTTTACCTCTACGGCAAAATGCGCGACGTCGGCGGCCGGCTCGGTTACGACAACATCGAGATGTTCGTGCTGACGGCGCTCGGCGAACGGGGCGGGCGCACGCGTGTCGAGATCGAGACCCTGCTGGCCTACAGCGCGCATCCCACCAGCCTCGAAGCGATGGACGACCTGGAGGCGCGAGGCCTGATCGTGTCGCGCGAGCCTGTCAACGGCATCGTCTCGGACACGACGTTCGATCTTACCGAAGCCGGCCGGGATGTCGTTGAACAGTTCAGCCGTGCAGGCTTGCAGGTGCAAACAGGCATGGAGAACCTGCTGGGAGCGCCGGAGACGGTAGCCCTGCGCGCGCTGCTCTACCGGTTCGCCGAAAAGATCGACACCGGCTCACCGGCTGCGTGGCTCTAGGTTCCACGTGTGGGGATCGATAAAACAGGGCGCCGAGGACAGGCGGTACCCCTGGGCCTCGTCGACGTTCGCGGCATTACGGCCGAC
Organism: Massilia sp. Root335; assembly: GCF_001425685.1. Taxonomy (GTDB): domain Bacteria; phylum Pseudomonadota; class Gammaproteobacteria; order Burkholderiales; family Burkholderiaceae_D; genus Telluria; species Telluria luteola. Next base: position 177,642 of record NZ_LMCY01000037.1, read on the forward strand.
GTCCAGGAGCGCAGCGGGCGTTGGTGCCGCCGATGTCGGCCAACAGGCGCCGGCAGTCGTGGTGCGGCGCGCATGGCGGGGACGGAGTTTGTGTTCCGATCATTGTTGGATGAACGTCGTCGTCAAGGTTGCCCTGGAGTCTGTCCCGACCCACACGTCGAACGTGCTGGCCTCGTTGACCCAGTCGTGCGCGGATGCGCTCCAGTATCGAAGCTCGTCGGGACCGAGTGTGAAACGGACCGTCTTTTTCTCGGCAGGGCGCAGGGTGACGCGTTCGAATCCCTTGAGCTCGCGTACGGGACGCGAGGCGCTGCCGTACCGTTGATGGAGGTAGAGCTGGACGACCTGGTCGGCAGTCACCGGACCTGTGTTCTCGACGACGGCCGTCGCCTCAATCGATTCCCCGGCGTGGATCCTTGTTTTGCTCAGGTGCAGCTCGCCGACCTTGAATGTCGAATAGCTCAGCCCATACCCGAACGGGAATAATGGACTGCCCGGTTCGTTCCAGTAGCGCCGGTCCTGTTCGGACGGATCCTGCGTCAGGTTGTGTCCGTAGTAGAGCGGAACCTGTCCCACGTTGCGTGGCCAGGTGAACGGCAGCTTTCCGCCCGGACTCGCCGCGCCGAACAGCAGGTTCGCTGCCGCGGTGCCGCCCTGTGCGCCGGGGTACCACAGTTCCAGGATCGCGGGCACGTGCGCATGGGCCCAGCCGATGTCGAGCGGCCGGCCGTTCACCAGCAGGAGCACCACTGGCTTGCCCAACGCGACCACACGTTCCATGAGCCGTTGCTGGTCGCCGGGCAGCGCGAGCGTCGAGCGGGAAGCGGATTCGCCGATCATGTCCTGTTTTTCGCCGAGCGCGAGGACGACGAGATCCGCTTTGCCCGCCATCGCCAGCGCTTTCTCGAATTCTTCGCCGGCATGGGCGGCATCCCAGACGGGCGGCGTCTTCTCCTTGAAAATCGATTCGAATGGCGACGGCGTCGTCCTGCGAATCTGGACGCCGGGCGCGACGTCGAGTGTCTGGCCGGCGCCGAGCCTGGTGCGCAGCCCCTGCGCGATGGTGACGGTGTCGTCCAGATCGTGGGCGAATACCCATGGGCCCAGCGTATCCTGGCGCGAGTCCGCCAACGGACCGATGAGCGCGATGCGCTTGTAGGCCGCAGGGTCGAGCGGCAGCAGGTTGCCTTCGTTGCGCAGCAGCACCGCCGACCGCTCCGCCGCGAGACGCGCTTCGGCCTGGTATTCCGGCGCGCGTTGTACCGCCGCGCGCGCCTTCGCTTCGTCGACGTAGGGGTGCTCAAAAAGACCCAGCTGGAACTTCGTGGCGAGGATGGGGCGCACTGCGGCGTCCACTTCCGCCGCATCGATGGCGTGCTGGTCGAAGGCTTCGCGCAGGGTGGCATAGGCGTTGGAATAGCTGGCCATTTCCATGTTGACGCCGGACTTGAACGCGCGGAGCGCGGCATCGCGCCTGTCGCTCGCATACCCGTGCGGCACAAGGTCGTTCACGGCGTTGTTGTCGCTGACGACGAACCCTTTGAAACCCCATTGGCCGCGCAGGACGTCGCGCAGCAGCCAGCGGTTGCCGGTGGCCGGGACGTCGTTCAGGTCCATGTACGCGCTCATGATGGTGCCCGCGCCGGCCCGGATCGCCGCCCGGAACGGCGGCAGGTAGACGTTTTGCAGCTGGGCGTCCGACAGGTTGGCCGCGTCGTGATCACGGCCGCCTTCGCTCGCGCCATAGCCGGCGAAGTGCTTGACGGTCGCCAGCAGCCGGCCCGGCGTGCCCAGGCTGGGTCCCTGGATACCGCGAACCTGCGCGGTCGCCATCGCGGCATTGAGGTAAGGGTCTTCCCCGGCACCTTCCACGATGCGGCCCCAGCGCGGGTCTCGCGCGACGTCGACCATCGGTGCGAACGTCCAGCCGATACCGCCGGCACGGGCCTCGATCGCGCCGATCGCGCTGGCGCGTTCGACGAGGGCGGGATCCCAGGAGGCGGCCAGTGCGATGGGTACCGGGAAGATGGTCCGATAGCCGTGCACCACGTCGCTGCCGAACAGGAGCGGGATGCCGAAGCGCGATCCTTCGACGGCCAGGTGCTGCAGGCGGTTGATCTCCGCCGGGTCCGTCACGAACAGCACTGACCCGAGCTTACCTTCGCGCACCATGCCGTCGAGCTTGGACGACTTCCGGAACTGGAACAGCTGGCTGAGCTGTCCCAGTTTTTCGTCGACCGTCATCTTGCGCAGGAGGGTGTCGGTGCGTGCCAGCGACTCGGCCGAAAAAATCGCGGGGGCGTCGGGCCCTGTGGCGGGCCGAACTACGGCTGCGCTTGCCGGGCCGGCGGCCAGCGCACCTGCGATGGACCAACAGGCGACGTTGGCCAGCGACCTGCGCAGCGCATGGTTGCCATGGTGGTCGTTCAAGGAAGCGAACATGATTCAGGCCTTATGTGGATTGGAACGGCGATGGCCATGCCGATGCGGAAACCCGAACCGCTCATGCCGATGAACTGCTCGGCCGGGATGTTCGATGCGATCGGCAAGGACGTATTCGTGCGGGGCCGACGAGCCCGCGGCGGATTTCTTGCGCCGATACGCCCACAGGCCGTAGTCGGCGGCGACGCTGAAGCGGATGCGGAAGACGAGCGAATCCAGGGAGGAGAACAGAGTCATGTGAATGCAAAGGCAGTAGGGCGACGAGCGGGCGGATGACGAGAGCCGCATGGGCATGTTGCCTGGTTTTCCGCGCGAGCTCATCGTCCGTTCAGACGTTACGGCCGCCCGCGTTACGCGCCACACTGCCGTCATGTACTCCGATGATCCGGTTCAGACTGTCCGCATGTGGCGCATCTATGTTTGCGCCTGGGTTGCATTCCTGCTGCTCATGGGGATCGCCCTGCAGGTCGACGACCTGCGCCAGGGAAGATTCGATACGCGGGTCGTAGCCGCAATACTGAAGAGCACGCCGCACGCCGTTTTCCTTGCCTTGTTGTGGCCATTGAGCGGTTGCCTGGAGCATCGGCGTCCGCCGGCGTGGGCCGTCGTCCTGATTCACGCCTGCGGTGCGCTGCTGTACGGCGTCATGTGCTACTCGTTGTTGTGGTTCCTGATCGGCGTGCGGCAGCCGCTGGCATGGTATTTCTGGCCGCTCCTCTATGCGCTGATGACCTACTGTGTCGTCGCCGCCATTTTCCACATCGTCCGCATGGATCACGCCAGGCGGCGCCAGGCCGAGGCGGCGCGGCTGGCGCACCACCTGCTGGTCACGTCGGAAATGAGCGCGCTGCGCAACAAGCTGAATCCGCATTTCCTGTTCAACACGCTGCACTCGATCATCGCGCTGATGCGCCACAGTCCGGCGGCAGCCGAAGCGGCGCTGTTTCAATGCTCGGACATGCTGCGTTACGTGCTCCGGACCGAAAAGAATGGGGTCGACCTGGTGACACTGGACGACGAATTGCAGTTCGTGCGCGATTACCTCGACCTCGAAAGCCTGCGTCTCGGCCCCCGGCTGCAGGTCGACTGGGAACTGGACGAGAAGGCCGGACATTGCCCGTTGCCGGCGCTGTCGTTGCAGCCGCTCGTCGAAAACAGTATCAAGCATGCGATCAATCCATATCGCCGGCCGGGCCGGATCCTGATCCGCACGAGCCTCGACGAACGGGCCGGGACGCTGACGCTGACGGTGGGCGACAACGGCCCGGGCGCAGACCCCGATGCATTCAAGGCGTCGCGCGGACTGGGAATTCGCACACTGGTACGCCGGCTGGAACTCCAGCATGGCGTGCGCGGTACCTTGAGCGTCCGGACGGCGCCCGGCGCGGGATTTGTCGTCACGATGTCGATTCCGCTCGCGGAAGAGGAATTCAAACTGATCAAGGAATGAGAATGCATCAAGTCAGAAACGCATTGTTCGCCGTCGTCATCGGTGCTTCCGTGACGTTACCGGCCGTCGCACGCGACCGGTTCGCCACATATGCGAACCCGGTGGACCTGCCTTATCGATACCAGTTCCGGTCCCTGCGGGAGGCGGCCGATCCGACCGTCGTCCGGTTCAAGGACCGGTACTGGCTGTTCGCGTCGCATTCGAAAGGATATTGGTGGTCGCACGATCTGCAGAACTGGGAGTTCGTGGAGCCGACCGGCTATCCCGTGAACCGGTACGCGCCGACCGCCCTCGTCATGAACGGCAAGCTGTACATGACGTCGAGCGAGAACACGCCGGACGTGTGGACGACGGACGATCCATTGGCGGGCATCTGGACGAAAGCCGCCGACATCCGGCCCGGCTACAACGATCCGTGCCTGTTCCTCGACGACGACGGCCGGCTTTACATGTACGAGGGACTGAGCGGCACGGATACGTTGCGGGTCTTCGAGCTCGATCCGGCCACATTCCAGCCCTTGCGCAGGGCTGACGTGCCGGCGTCGCGTGACAAGGCGAACCGCGGCTGGGAAGTCGTCGGCGACAACAACGAGATCGAGCGTGCCGAGAGCTTCGTGGAGGGCTCGTGGATGACGAAGCACAAGGGTATCTACTACCTCCAATATGCATCGCCCGGGACCGAATACAAGACGTATGCGGACGGCGTGCTGACCTCGACGAACCCGATGGGCCCTTTCAAGTACGCACCATACAGTCCGTTTTCGTTCAAGCCGACGGGCTTCGTGGCAGGCGCCGGACACAGCAGCACCTTTCAGGGAGTCGACGGCCAGTGGTGGCACATGGGGACCATGACGATCTCGAAGCGCTTCAAGTTCGAGCGTCGTCTCGGCCTTTTTCCGGCCGCATTTTCGAACGACGGCGCGCTGATGGTCGACACTTACCTGGGTGACTATCCACGTTACCTCGACGGCAAGCGTGAGCTGACGGGCTGGATGCTGCTGTCGCGCCGCAAGGCCGTCACGGTCTCGTCGACGCTGGCTGGTTACCCGGCCGGGAACGCGGCGGACGAAGACATCCGGACGTGGTGGTCCGCGCAGACGGGGGAGGCGACGGAATGGCTGAAGATGGACCTCGGCGCTATCAAGACGATCGAGGCGGTCCAGCTCAATTTCGCCGACCAGGACAGTGTGGGCAAGGGCATCAGCCGCGACGTGTATCGCTACGTCGTGGAAGGCTCGGATGACGACTCGAACTGGCGGACCTTCGTCGATCGGTCCACCGGCGGGCGCGACGCGCCGCACGACTACCGTGTTCTGGCCCGGCCCGAGCGTGCACGCTACGTCCGTGTGCGGAACATCCACATGCCGGACAACGGCAAGTTCTCCCTGTACGACCTGCGTGTGTTCGGACACGGATCGGGCCCGCGCCCCGGTGCGGTGACCGGGGTGACGGCCGCGCGCCGGCATGGCGATGCACGGCGCGCGACGATTTCCTGGAAGCCTGCCGGCAACGCCGATTTTTACATCGTGCGGCTCGGCGTACGCCCCGAGCTCATGAACCAGAATTTCCAGGTCCATGACGGCGTCCATTCGGCGGATGTAGGGAGCCTGAACGTCGGGCAGAAGTATTACGTGGCGGTGGATGCCGTCAACGAACAGGGCGTGACAAAAGGGCGTGCCCAGATCCTGGTTCGTTGAAACAGCGGACCCGTCTCCGGCGACGGCCGTTTCCCGGCAACCTCGCACCGTTCACGCCGGAGCATCTGGCTGGCGCCGCGTTCCATGAACGATCGATATCCACCATCCCGAACGAATACGGAAGGTTCGACGCTCGTATCGTGCCGGACGATCCGATGAGGCGCCGGGCCGAAGCGCGGCGACGTTGAATCGCGGTGCCGACGGCCGTTTCGGCGCGCCGGCACCCGCCCGGTCACGGTGTGGGCCGGCGCTGCTTGCGTACCAGTTTCACCGGCCCCAGCAAACCCGCAGGCTGCGGCTTCAGGTTCTTCAGGCCAGGCTTCTTCGAATCGATCATTGCATTGTTGGGACTGTTGAAGATGCCGATCTGCAGCTGGTTCAGTCCCGGACGCAGCATGGTCGTGATGTCGGCCTCGAACGGAGGCGCAATGAGCGTGAGCTGTTGCTTGCCACGCACCGTCACGATCGCCATGTCGTGTACTGCGCCAAGATCGAGCACGACCTTGTTGCCGGGCTCGAGCCACGTGGCGGGCAGAGTCACCTCGATGCGATAGGTGGCGTGGCCGGAGACGTCGGCAAGCGCGGGAACGGCCTGCCAGTCGCGCAGGCGATCGAGCGTCATCTGGTGGCGTACTACGCGTCCGTGCTGGCCATGGCCATCAACGTCCAGCGTCCATCGTCCGGCGGTCAGGTCGATCGCATCCGTCCGTATCCAGGACGCGGCCGCGGGCAGGCGATGGTCGGCGAAGACGACCAGGGCGGCGGCGCCGGCTGCGAGATCGACCTGGATCTCGCTTTCTCCCTTCCTGCTCCTTGTGTGTAATCCGGTCCGTTCACCGGTGTACGCGTTCCACAGTTCCGGATAGCCGGACGCGCGGGTAGTGAAACTGACGGTCCGCGCTTCCGCCTTCGGATTGTGCAGGAAATACGCGGTGCGGCCATCCAGCGCTTTTTCGATGAACAGGCAGGGCGCGCTGGTAAACGTCAGGTTGGCCCGGACCCGCGCCTGGCGTAGCGTGTCGGCAAGCGCGTCGGTGCGGGTAATGCGCGCGCCAGCATTCAATGCGGCCTGCACGGCGTCCCTGACGATGCGGTCTTGCGCCGCGTGGTCGAAATAGCCTGCCGCGTGCGATGGTGGCCGATCGATGAAAAAGATTGGCAGTCCGGCCTCGGCAAATCGCACAAGTTTGGCCGCTGACGTCGCCGTCAACGCAGGCCGCGCGGGCAGGATGAGCGCCGCATATTTGGCGCCGCCCGGCGTCACGAGGGCGCGACCGGCCACGTGGCTCTTCGCAATGCTGTCGTCATTGATCCGGTCGTAGTCGTAACCGATGCCCAGCACATGCTCCAGCAACGCATCGGTCGTGTCGGGTTCGATACCGTGGAAATAAGTGCTGTCGGCCAGGTACACGGCCAGTGGGACGACGTTGACGCCGTTTTGCAGGATCGCCTGCATGCTGCTGATGTAGCGATTGAGTGTGCCGATCGCATTCCAGAGAGGATTCGCTTCGTTGATCATGCTGCTGAACCCCGGCAGGAAGGGACTGGGCGCGAACGGATACCAGCCTGGCCAGGTATCCCTGTGCAGTGCATACGGAAAGCCGTGCATGACGATCGCGTTGACACCGCTTGCGAACAAGAGGTTCACGCGCGCTTGCCATTGGGCTGGCGTGATCTCGAACGACTTCAGGGGCCAACACAGGCTTTCGCAACTCACCAGTTTGCGCCCGTACAGGTTTGCGGCAGCACGCGCCATCCGCAGGAAATGCGGGTTCCCGGTGCCCTCAAGGTCCTCGGTCTCCGGAATGTCGGCCAGACCGTACGTCTTCAGCAGGTCCGCGGGCGCACCGTGTGCCTGGACTCGTGCCAGCAGGCCGTGGCGGTGGTTCCACTCAACGAAAGGCTGGTAGAAGTTTTCGATGATCAGTTCGGAGAGGGTAAGGCGGTAGTCCGCCCGGATCCGGTCACCCGTATCGCCAGCATCGAAATAAGGTAAAGACACGTGCGGATTCCACGACTCCATCCAGCCGGGCTGCAGCAGATGGGGCAGGTAGGGAGTGACGTCGTAGCCGCGCCGTGCCGCGAACTGGGCCAGCAGGTCTTCGGACCAGTACAGATCTGGCATGAGTTCCAGGCTGTCGATGAACGTTGCACGCAGTGCGTGCCGCGGCCTGCCGTCCGGCGCCAGCGGGTCGCCGACGCGGCGCGCGTGCGCCTCGAAGGCGGCACGCTTGAAATGGTCGAGGACCAGTTGCGGCCCTTCGCCCACGCCGGCCAATACGGGGCTGTCCACGACGAACTGCTTGAACACGACGATCTGCCATTCGCCGTCGCTCGGCGGGACCCAGTCGAGAATGCCGTCCGGCCGCAGTTTCTCGGTCACGACGATGCCTTCGACGTTGCCGTCGACGACCTTGCCGGCCGCCTTGACTACGGATGCACGGAAGGTCTTGTCGTTCTCGAGGACCGGCGCGCCGCTCCGGATGGCAACGACGGCTATGAGCTTTTCGCGTGCTGCGATGCGGTCGCGCCAGTCCTGTGCGCGGGGATCCTTTGCGCGCGCATCGAGCGGCGAAAGCGCGCCCATCTTGCGGGTGTTTCCCGGGATCCTGACCCGGATTGGAGCGGCAAGCGGCGTCTGCACGCTCGTAACGGCCGGCGTCAGTTCGAGCAGCGCGAGCTCAGGGGTAATCGCGAAGCCGCCGCCCGACGGCCAGGCCGAACCGAACGTCAGATCAATGCGCAGGCCTTGTCGATCCGCCTCGTCGGCACACGTGTCCACGTGGGAGAAAAATGCGGCGTTGGCGTAGTCATTGACGTGTGCACGTTCGTCCTTGCTCAGACCGGGAATGCCGGGATTGAAAGCCTGGATTTCCGCACCGCCGAAGCCGGCCAGATTCAAGAGCTTGATCTCGCGGCGCAGTTCGCCGTCCTCGACAGCGCCGCCTGGCCACCACCAGCGCACCCATGGCTTCGCAAGCACCGGTGGATGTGCAAACAACCGTCGATAAGTTTTGCCGGCGTCAGCCGTCCTCGCCACGCCCAACGGCAGCGCTGACGCTCCGGCCATGGCCGTCAGCGATGATAGGAAGTTTCGGCGAGTCAAAGCCATCTGGGTCTCCGGTGGAATGGGTTGGCCGGATTCGCGACAGCCGGGAGGCGTACCCGCAACATCCGAAATTCCATTGTGGACGACTCGGGCATGGGCAGGCATCGTCCGTTCGGACGGGCTGTCGCCGGTCCGGTAACGGGTGGTTCGCAAACGGTGTAGTCGGGGGTGCCGTTGCGTAATTTTGCTATCGTTACAGTGCAAGGAGAGCCAATGCCTGCTGCGCCAGCAGAACGCAATTCTGCGTCGGCGGTTCACCATCGACGCAGAACATTTGCCGGTGGCGCAGATCCGCCTCCAGACGCTTCAGCCGCAACTACTCAGTTGGTGTAAAGCACACCCCGGCCGTTACCAGCGACATAGACGCGACCATAGGTGTTCCAGTCGCCCGCCATCATGCCCATGCCGCCGAACTGGTGCGCGTCGTCATTGAAGCGCGCCCAGCTTGCGCCGCCATCGTCAGAGTGGTACAGGCCCCACACGCCGTTGATCGTGCCCACCACGTAGACCGCGGCCGAGTAGGTGGCACCGGGCGCCGCCTTGCCCAGCGCGACCGTCTTCGCGCCATGCAGGGTAGGCTGGTTCAGGTCGCCCACCGAAGCAAAGTTGTTGAGCTTGGTCCAGGTCGCGCCCGAATCGAGCGAGTGGAACAGGGAGTTGCCGTCGGCCAGCCAGATGTCGCCCTCGGCGTTGGGGTTGACCTCCATCGAGGAGTTAAACGGGGCGTTGGCGTGCATATTCGCCGCCACCGAGCCCTGGCTCAATGTGAAGTTGTGGCCGCCATCGGTCGATACGTACACCTTGCCCGCGCTGCCCCACCATTGGGCGCCGTTGTCATAGGCATAGACCTTGTTCGGGTTCTTGCGGTCCGCCTTCAGCTTGTAGGCGTGAACCCACCCGTTCACATTCGACACGGCAGGCAGATTGGTCGCGGTCCAGCTTGCGCCATTGTTGGTGGTATAGGACGGCACCGAATCGCCTGGCGCCCAGACCACGTTGTTGCGCGCAGTGACGATCAGGTTGGACGGGTCGCCCGGGTTGGCCGCGGCGCCGGGAGGCAGCGTTGCGAACGCCGCCCAGGTGGTGCCGCCGTCGCCGGACCAAAAGCCCTTGCCGACGTGGGGGAGGGGGGCATTGTCTTGCACCGAGGTGGCGATGTAGAGCGGGTCGGACCACGCCATGTCGGCCGAAGTGCCATTGCTGAATGTGGACATGGGGCCCTTGGTCGCCTTCGTCGTGAGGTCCGTATAGACCCAGGCGCCGATGTCGCCGCCGCTATCGATCAGCTTGTACGGCGCGCCGGCTGGCGGGGTAGAGAGGGCCAGGGTGGCGGTTTCTTCCATGCCGGGAACCAGGTTGTTCCACCACGGCGTGGCCGACGAGGCGCTCCAGGTCTCGACGATGCCGGAGCCGCCGAGGTGGGCGATGTGGTCGCGGTTGAACGGATCGATCTCGATGTCGTCGTTCCAGCCTCTCGTATCGTTGGCGGTTGGGGTATGTCCCATGCCGAACTCGATTTCGCGCCAGGTGGCGCCGTTGTCGTCGGACAGCTGGATTTCCTGGGTCGTGTTCGCCCAGCCGGTTATGGCGAGCGCGATGCGGGTGGTCGACCCGCTTCCGTAGATGGACACGCCGCCGAATCCGCCGCTGGTTGAGCTATTGAGCTGGGTCCAGGTGCCGTTGAAGGGCACGTACCTGTAAAGATAGCTGGGGCCGGTGACACCCTCGCCGGCATTCTGGTTGAATGCCAGGTAGTAAGTGCCGTCGGTGGAACGCACCATGTGCGGGATGTAGTAGCCGGTCGCTGGGGTCGGGACCGTGACCGGGGTCCACGAGAAACCGCCATTCGTCGACTTGTACAGGCTCGACGTCAGGCCCGCCGCGTTGGCGTAGTCCGGGGCGACGGCGGCATAGATGATCCAGGTGGTCTGGCCGCCACCCACGTTCGAGTTGTCGAAGATGACTTTCTCGACGCCGATCGCGCTGCCGCTCATCGTCACGCTGCCCAGGTTGAGCCGGGACCAGGTGTGGCCCGAGTCCGCGCTCTTCCACAGGCCGGCAGTGCGCGACCCGTAAAACATCGTCGACGGATTGGTGGGGTCCAGTTGCAGGCGTTCGCCCATGGCCCTGCCGCCGCCGTTGCCCATCACCGGGAATGGCAGGGCGACCCAAGTCCAGTGGTTACCGCGATCGCTGGAAATATAGATACGGCCGTTCTTGTCAGACTTGTTACCGGCGACCAGGTAGAGCAGCTGGTCGTTGGTCGGGTCGACGGCGAGGCTCTCCACGGCGTGGAAATTCGTATCGTTCTCCTCGAAACCCAGGCCGTCGGTGATCGGCGTCCACGACGATGTGGCCGGGTCCCAGCGGTAGGCGCCGCCCACGTCGGTGCGGGCGTAGCGGAGGTTCGGGGTCGTCGGATGGTAGAGGATGCCGGTGACGTAGCCGCCGCCCCCCCACTTCACGGCGCTCCAGCCGGTGGCCACGGCGGTGCTGGTGGCGAGGTAAGTCGGCGCAGGACCCTGCGCGACGTCGTTATTGGAACCGCCGCTACAGCCGGCAGCAAGACCAGCGAGCAACACCGGCATGAGGAACTTGATATTCCGAAGCAACTTCTTGCATGGATCGTTCATTGCACATCTCCGTTATTGTTTATGGGTCTTGTGAAAAGGCGGCGATCGCCGATGCCGCATGCCGCACCGCGGCGGGCGCGGGGCAGCATGCGTCAGTAGACGCAGACAATCTTTATGAAACTTACTGTCGTTGAGGGCAAGCTTGCATAAAGCCCAACGCGACCGGGGTACACGGGCGCGCGCGTCCGTTCGGCCGGGGTACTTCAGGCCGCCAGGGAGTGGCCTGGGAAACGGCCGGATTGCTCAGGATGGCGTCGGCCTCGAAGACGAAGGCGGTCGCGGCAACTGCCACGGCCAGCGATGGTGGCGAGCACGCAAGCTTGCAACGGCATCGGGGCGCCGGCGAGCTGCGCGTCGCGCAGGAAGAAATAGCCGCGTTATCGCGTCCATTATTGTTGACCATCGCAATGTCTCCTTTGCCGACGATATCGGCTGGCTTCGGATCTATCGAAATATCACCAGCTGATGTGTATATTGCGCGCTGCAGCACGGCGGCGATACATCCAAATCACCAAAAAAGGGAATCTCATTTCGTGGTCGACGGCGGCCCTGGGGGCGAAACGGTATGCGGGATTTCCTTGATGTCGTCAACGATTTTCCACGAGACCTACTAGCGAAAGCTCGCTCGACCATGCCCTGCATATCGCTGTCGCTGCCGAAGTCCGACAAAGCAAAGTCCCGCGACAGGCGATAGAGTTCGGCAACCATATGCCGATCCGATGCCTCCGCGCATTCGTCGAACGGCTTGGGCGCGGTGGCAGGGGTCTTGACAGCGGCGCTGGCCACGGTCTCTACCGTTGGCGGAGGTGCGGGCGCTGCCGGCGCCCGGATCGCGTCGGACACGACATCGATTTCAACAGCAAGGGGTAAAAGAGAAAACAATCGAAAAATCACACCGCGATGCGCGGTGCGTGCGCCTTGCTTACGCACGGCAATTCGTCAACACATTCCTGTGTCGCATGAGATTGCCGCGCGGCGCACCCAGCCGCTTATTTCCGGCGACGGCGCGCCAGGGCACCGACCACCAGGCCGCCCAACAGCAGGGGCAGGGTTCCCGGCAGGGGAACGGCGGCGCTCGCAGCTCCCACGGACAGGTTGTCGATTTCGTTGTAGGTGCCGGAACCCAGGCGCAGCTCGGTGATGCCGTTCAGCGCCGTGCTCCAGCTGTCGTAGCCTTCGAGGTGGGCGGTCAGCAGGCCGTTGATCGACATGTCCATCCCGTCCGTGTAGAAATCGAAGCCGAGCAGATTGAAGACGCCGCCGCCCACCTTGCTGACGGTCAGGTACGAACCGATACCGTTTTCGAAGCCGTCGTGCCAGTTGTAGGTCTGCGGATCATACGTGCCGTCGCCGATATGGGCCGCGTCGGACGCCGCGTTCGGCGCGTGCAGGGTGACCTGGAAGCCCGACTCCACATAGGTCAGGTCCTTGCCGCTGTAGGCCATGCCGGCCGCCAGCGGGTAACCGTCGCCGTACATGAAGTTGGTCAGGTTGTCGAAGGTCAGGACGGCGGCACTGGCGCTGCCGGCGAAGCACAGGACGACAGCGGCGATGATGGTTCTAAATTTCATGTAATGCTCCAAATAGGGTGTAATTGATGAAGTACAGCCTGGGCGCCAGAGCCGTGGCTCTGGCGCTCGGGACGGGCGCTTAGTAACTGAACAGGACGCCGCGGCCGCTGCCGGCCATGTACAAGCGCCCAGGCACGCTCTGGTCGGCCGCCAGTTGGGCAATACCGCCGTACTGGTGCTTGTCATCGTTGAAACGGCGCCAGGTCACGCCGCCATCGTCGGAGGCGTACACGCCCCACACGCCGTTGACCACGCCCACCACATACACCGAGGCCGACGACTTCGAACCAAGCGGTGCCTTGCCCAGCGCGATCGAGGTGGCGCCCCACAATTCGGGGTACGACCATGTCGCGTTGGCGCCCCAGAATGGCGCGAAGGTGCTCAGCTTGGTCCAGGTCACGCCACCGTCGAGCGAGTGCATGACGGCCCGCCCGTCGGCGACCCAGATATCGCCTTCCGCGTTCGGATTGACCGCGATCGACACGCTGGGGAGGTCGGTCACATAATCGCTGGCGAGCTTGAACGCGGCGCTTTCGGTGAAGGTATGGCCGCCGTCGGTGGAGGCGTAGAAGTGCTGCGTCTCGGACCCTTTCGCCCACCATGCGCCGCCCGGATTGTAGGCATACACCTTGTTCGGATTCTTGCGATCGGCCACGACCTTGTAACCGCGGTATATCCACGGCGTCGGATCGACAGCCGGCAGGTCGGTCATGGTCCAGGTCGTTCCGTTGTCGGTGCTATAGGCCGGCACCGCATTGTTCGGGGTCCAGATGATGTTGCCCGGTTTGGTGACCGCGACGTTCGACAGATCGCTCTGATTGGTCAATCCTTGCGGATGGTGGCCCGCGAACGGTGTCCAGGTCACTCCCGAATCGGTGGAATAGGCGCCGCCCACGGTGGGGTGGTCCCAGGTGCTGGTGCCGATCGCGGCGATGTAGCTTGGCGTGGACCAGGCCATGTCGGCGCTCATGCCGTTGTTCATCAAGCCAACCGGTCCCAGTGTGGGCGTCTTGTTGAGTTCCGTATAGACCTTCATGCCGATGTCGCCCGAGCTGTTGAGCAGACGGTAGGAGGCGCCCGGCGGAGCGGCCATCAGCGACAGCGTGGCGGTTTCCTCCATGCCGTCGACCTTTCTGGTCCAGCTTGGCTTGGCCGCCGACGCATTCTTCGTTTCCCACACGCCACCGCCGTTCACGTGCATGATGTGCTCGGGATCGTTGGGGTCGATCTCGACGTCGTCCGTCCAGCCGGCCCACATTTCGGTACCCGTGTGCGGAGCCATGGCGGAAATCTCGCGCCAGGTGGCGCCGGCATCGTCGGACAATTGCACAACAGGCTGGCCATCCCAGTTGCCCCAGGAATTGGTGACACCGAGCGCGATGCGGGTGGTGGCGCCAGTTCCCGACACCGACAGGCCGCCCATGCCGAAGTTGACCCATTGCTCGGCATCATACTTCTTCAGCAAAGTCCAGTTGGTACCGTCGAATTTGTACAGCCTGGACGGGCCGGCGGCGCCGGGGCCGGTGTCCTTCGTGAAGGCGACGTACATCATGCCGTCCTTGTTGCGCACCATGTGGGGGACGTACATGCCGGCCGTGTCGGCAGGGGTGGCGATGCCGTTCCAGGTCGCGCCGCCATCGGTGGTCTTGTACATGCTGAAGGTCATCCCGGCCACCGATGCATAGTCCGGGGCCACGGCCGTGTAGATAGTCTGGGTGGCGCTGCCGGTACCCTTGGTCGAGGTGTCGAAGATCACCTGCGCGACGCCGACCACGCCGCTCCAGTGCACCGCGCTGATCTGGTCCTGGGTCATCTTGGTCGACGACAGCGAGCTCACCTGCTGCCAGGTCTGGCCGCGGTCGGCGCTCTTCCACAGGCCCTGGGTGCGCGTGCCGTAGAACAGGATCGTCGGATCGTTGGGATCGACCATCAGGCGCTCGCCGACGGCGCGGCCAGGGCTGTTGCTGCCGGCCGAGAACGGCAGGTTAACGTAGGTCCAGTTGTCACCGCGGTCGGTGGAAATATAGAGGCGCGCGTCGGCCTTGTCCGACACGTACATGCCTGCGCTCATGTAGACGCGCTGGTCGTCGTTCGGATCGAGGGCCATGCTCTCGCTGCCATGGTAAAACCCGTCGCGCACGTGCAAGCCGTCGGTGATCGGCAGCCAGGTCGCGGTGGCGGCGTCCCAACGGTAGGCGCCGCCCACGTCCGTGCGCGCGTAAAGGACGTCCGGGCTGGTCGGATGGTAGATCAGCCCGGGCACGTAGCCGCCGCCCCCGTATTTCACGTTCATCCATCGGGCTTGCGTTGCCGTCTTGATGGTGGCCGCCAAAACCGGTGCCTGCGCTGCCGGCGAGGCATTGTCGGCGCCGCCGCAGCCGGCCAGCAGGGTTGCCAGGATACTGCTCATGGCGATTAGGTGAATCTTGTTGTTTTGCTTTTTGTACATACTTGTCTCCAGAAGGATGATGAATCGGGTCTTGTAGGTGTGGCGGCAGGAGGCCGCTCTTTTCAGTGCTCGCTTGGCCGGAAGCCGGCAAGTCGCGCTGTCGCATGGGCAATTCAGAAAAGCGCCAATGCGGGCGTGCGTCCTTTCGACCTGGCACTTCAGGCCGTCAAGGGCTCGGCCAAGGACACGCCCGGATTGTTCAGGATGGTGTCGGCCTCGACGACGAAAATGGTCGCGGCAATTCCCACCGCCAGTGCGGTTGCCGAGCACCTGGTCTTGGAACGGCATCGGGAAGCCGGCGGGCTGCGCGTCGCGCAGGAAGAACAGGCGCTTTGGCGCGTCCTTTATTGTTGACCATCGCAATGCCTCCTTCGCTGACGATATCGGCTGGCTTCGAATCTATCGGAATGTATCCAGCTGATGCGCATATTGCACGCTACGCCGCGGCGGCGATACTTCCAGATCACCAACAATGCGAATCAAATTTCATGGTCGACGGCGGCCCTGAGGACGAACGGTATGCCGGTAGCGGCGCTGCACCTGCTTGACCGGTTTGTTGGCCCCGCCGGCCGAAAAATGACCGGGCGCATTGGTGATTTGGAGAATTGCGGCACGCACGGGGAGTGCGCAGAATGGAGTACCAACCGTTGGATACCATTCGTGCGACCTCGCACCATCCCAGGCGTGCTCTTACAGGCCCTGGGCCTGGCTGCTGCTGCGGCGGCTCGCCCGCCAGTGTCCTCGCTCTCCGGCCGGTGCGCCGGTCGTCACCCAGGATCCCGGCGCTCGCCCGCGATCTGGCAAAAGCACGTCCCAATGCACCTCGCAGATTGATATATGAAGACCATGTGAGCGCAATCGGGAAGACAGCAAACGCTCACGGCGCAACTGCCCCCTTATTGCGCGTTTGCGGCAGGGGAAGTCGCGCTACGCCGCGTCTGAAGCATGGGCTGTCCATCACGGGCAACGATATCGCCGGCAAGCGAAGTTCTTGCAAACCGCCGGATTTGCAAGCAATGCCAGCCACGGTGAAAATCGGCGGTTCGCCCGTGGTGTGTAGGCTGAGCGGTGAGGACGAGCCGGATCGGGTTGCCTGGTTGGACCATTTTTCGCCCTCCATGACTACGCAATGTTTTAGTTTAGGCAATAACTCGCTCAAGAACAGATTTTTATGAGACAGCACGACTAGCACCCCGCCGGAGTTAGCTCGGTCCGCCGCAAAAATACTGGGACCGTACATATCTCGCCTGTTATGATTCTGGGACCGTACCAGTCAAGCCGCGCGGCCCCCGAGATAGTTCAATAAGTATCTATATGCAAGAGTTCTTTAAAAAGGCGCTGCTGGCGCTGATTTTCCTGCTCGTCGTGGACGCGCTGCTGGCGGTTTTTTTTGTTTACATGGCCTTCCCGACAAAGACGTTGCGGCAGGCGCATAAAGATGGCTCCGGCTGGCGTTACGGAACGTATTCCAATGTGGTAATTGGCGGCGTGCCGTCAGTGCGCTTGCACGACATGTCGGATGACCGGCTGCGCTTCGACTTCAAGCTGGAGGACGTGGTCGCGTATCCGATTTCCGCCGGCGACCTGAAACTCCAGGACGGCAAAGGACGGCTTATCCAGGAGGATTGGTCGAAGTTCCATACCATTTCCTTCGTTGCCAAATGTTCGCTGGCCACTGCCTTGTCGTTCGAGGTGTCCGTCTTCGATGAAAAATTCTCCAAGCTAAACAAGTTCGAGACTTACATTCCACCTAGAACGTATTTTTCGTGCAATGAACAAGGCATGGCGGTGACGCTCGACCTGGACCGGCTGCTTATTCCCGAATGGTGGTATGCATCGATGAAGGAGGACTTGGGGCGTCAGGTCGTTAAACTGGACAAGGTCGGGAAAATCATGTTTGGCGCCACCGCTGCTACGCCACGCGATGTCGATATCTCTATTGAAATCAGCGAATTGACTTTGCATGGCCGCGATTACCGCTATTTGGCCGTGCTGGTGGTCATGATCCTGGGTGGCTGGGTGGCATTTGGTGTTTGGTTTTTTCGGGCCCATTCCCGCGCACTGTTGGCCAGTGTCGACAAAAAAATGAAAACGAATTTGCCCTTGGTGGCCTATCGCCAGTTAACCGTCGAACCGTACAAGGACAAGGAGAAGGCGTCGGTCTTGCGGTATATCGGCAACTCTTATACCGATCCCAAGCTGGACCTGGACACGGTGGTGCAAGGGACCGGCGCGACCCGCTATAAAATCAATGATGTGCTGAAATCCGAACTCGGCATGACATTCACCGGTTACCTGAATAAACTGCGGCTGACTGAAGCATCCAGGATGCTGATTGAGAAAAGCGGCGCCGCCGTGTCGGAAATCGCGTATTTCGTTGGCTACTCGAGTGTTCCTTATTTTAATAAGCTGTTCAAGGAAGAATTCGGTTGCTCGCCGAAGCAATTCCGGATGCTTGCCGCCCAGCAGCAGCATGAGCAGCCCGCCGACAGCGCGCCGTCAGAATCACCCGCCTGAACCGCCCCATCCCAACCTTCTGCCTGATCTCGCTCGCTCCAACCACTCAGCCTGATCCGGCTCGCCCCCACCACTCAGCCTGAACCTCCCGGCTGAACGGTTGCCGGTCCCGCGCTCCTGCCAGGGGTGCGCCCGCCGTTCCACCCCTTGCACGTTCCCATTCTTCCGGGCTATCCACGACCGCTCCACGATTGGACCGTGGCACGGCGGCCACTTTTTCCGGCCCGCTTGCCCGACCTGTCGCCAGATGCCACGGCGGATTTTCACCGTGGTGAAAATTTCTTGCGATTTCTACCGTTGGCAAAAGAAATTTCGTGGCAGCGATATTGTTGCGCACGAGGAACTGCCTATGCTTGAGACGTGGGCCAGAATCCGCTACCGACCTCCGGCCGCAGACGCAAGAATGTGTGCGTTGCTGGTTGCAGGATGATGAAAGGCCTTGCAGTCCACTAAATTGTCGGGTGGAAAATGTTCCTCATATATCAAGAAATGCGTCGAGGAAATTGATTTTAGACGTGTGCCCGCTGATCGTCGCAGCTTGCAAGTTGGAAGATAAATATAAGGGAGACGGTAATGCAATTGAAGAAGATGGACGACTTCACCGCCACCGCGGCCGCCACGGTGCCCGAGCCCGGCGCCCAGCTGATACTGGGGATTGGCCTGCTGGCGCTGGTGGCAGGGCGGCGCAGGTTTGCGCGCTGAAGATCGCGTCAATCCTGGCCTTCACACCCTTTTGCTCTCCTCCACGGCGGGGTTCCGCGGTGGTTTTTACGGGGCAGCTTTGGCTGCCCCTTTTTTTTGGAATCGGATACCGGGCGCTGCCTGGCAGGACTAGCGGGAACCCATCCGCGACGTTCTTGTGGGGTGTGCGATGGTTGAATTGGGGCAGGGCCAGTTGCCTGCAAGCGGGATGTTCTTAATAAAAATAAAGGATGGAGAGACGATCTTGCCCCCGGTTTTTGTATGCGCAAGTGCGGCTGTGATTGTTTTTTTCGAAAATGCTTTCAACCATACAAATAAAATGAAGACGACCAAAGTACACCGGATCGCGCTGTTATTCAAAGCGAACATGATCTTCGATCACGAAGTCATCGCCGGCATTGCCGGATATTTTGGAAATACGCGCGCGGCCTGGGATATCTTCGTGGAAGAAGATTTCCAATTGCGCCTGTCTGGGATCGAGCATTGGCAGGGCGACGGCATTATCGCCAATTTTGACGATCCGGCAGTGGCACAAGCGTTGTCGCGCTGTAGCGTACCGGTGGTGGCAGTTGGCGGTTCCTATGCCGACCCGGCCAACTACCCGGCCGGTGTGCCCTACGTGGCAACCGACAATTTCAAGCTGATCGAACTGGCACGCCAGCACCTGATCGATGTCGGCCTGCAGCGTTTCGCCATGTTCAGCGTTCCCGCCACCGAGAAAAACCGCTGGGCGCAGGAGCGCGAGAATGCCTTCCGCAGCCTGATGCAGGGCGACCAGCTGGAAGCGGAGATCTTCCGCGGCCGCGAAACCAGCATCCATTCGTGGGACGAGGCGGTCCAGGGGCAGATCGACTGGTTGCACAGCTTGGCCAAACCGGTCGGCATCGTCGCCGTATCGGATGCGCGTGCACGCCAGCTATTGCAGGCCTGTGTCATCGCCGGCATCGAAGTGCCGGAACAGGTGGCGATCATCGGCATCGACAACGACCCGCTGGTGCGCAAGCTCACCCGCATACCGCTCAGCTCCGTGGTCCAGGGCGCCCAGGAGATCGGGCGCGCGGCAGCCAATCTGATCGAGCAGATGCTGCGCGGGATGCGCCCGCCGACCACGCCGATCGTGGTGCCGCCGGCCGGCATCAAGGTGCAGGCGTCCAGCCAGTATCAGCTGATCAAGCATCCGAACGTGATGCGGGCGCGCCACTTCATCCGCCAGTATGCCTGCCAGGGCATCAAGAC
>NZ_LMCY01000037.1:197457-251852 GCF_001425685.1 Massilia sp. Root335
AAACATGTCGGCGTGTCGCGCTCGTCGCTCGAAGCCGCCT
This sequence comes from Massilia sp. Root335, assembly GCF_001425685.1. Classification (GTDB taxonomy): domain Bacteria; phylum Pseudomonadota; class Gammaproteobacteria; order Burkholderiales; family Burkholderiaceae_D; genus Telluria; species Telluria luteola. The sequence continues at coordinate 197,498 of NZ_LMCY01000037.1, forward strand.
TTCGCCAGGAGCTGGGATGCAGCGTGCATGACGTGATCCTGAGCTTCAGGCTCAATGCCGCCAAGGCCGGCCTGGAAATCAGCAATTGCAGCATCGAGGACGTGGCGGTGGACAGCGGCCTGACGTCCATCCAGCACATGCATCGCGTGTTCAAACGCGAACTTGGCTGCACGCCGCGCGCCTACCGCGACCGCGTGCTCAGCGAGCGTGGACAGGAGTCGCCAGCGTAGAACCTAACGCGGTTTCACCTCCAATACAGCGCCATCGAAGCAGCTGATTGACCGTTATCGATAATAAAAGCAGGGAGACAGGACGTGCACCTCAAGCTCGTTCAATGCGGCAGCAAGCTGCCCGCAGACCTTTCCAACGTCCGCCTCGCGCACAGCCAGGCCTGGCCGGCCGGATCCGGCCGGCGCGACGCAGGCCGGCCCCCGCGGCCTCCCCGCGCAGCGCGCGTGTTTCCAATCCTGGCACGCTGCTTGTCCTGTGTTTTTGAAAACGTTTACATAACGACAGCGAGGCGACGCCAGTCCATACATCCTTGACCGGGACCATCGTCCATGCCGCCTAGCGGGGCAGGGACCATCTTTCCTTGTCATCGGCGTCGCCGGTGGCGAGCATTTTTAGAAAACGCAATAGAGAGGAAACATTAAAATGAGGAGACATACCATGGGATTCCAGCTTTCGGCCATCGGCCTTGCCTGCGCCACGCTGCTGGTCGGCTGCGGCGGCGGCGGCGCGGCCACGGGCGGCAAATCCCAGTCCATCGAATTTGCTTTCCCGGGCTCGCACTATCTGATGACGCCGGCCGCACCGCTGGTGGCGACCGCGTCGTCCGGGCTGCCGATCACCTTCACGTCGAGCACGCCGGCCACCTGCACCATGGATGGCGACAAGCTGGTAACGGTCAAGGCGGGCGAATGCTCGATCACGGCCAGCCAGGCCGGCGACAGCACCTACATGGCGGCCTCGCAGCAGCAGTTGTTCAATGTGCTCAAGCATACGCAGTTTGTCGACTTTCCCTCGCCCGGCTTCCAGTCGATCACCAAGACCCCGGATCCGCTCGTGGCAACTTCCGAGTCGGGCCTGCCGGTGACCTTCGCCTCGACCACGCCCGACGTGTGCACCGCCAGCGGCACCACGCTCACCCTGGTCTCCAAGGGTACCTGCTCGATCACCGCCGCGCAGGCGGGCAACGACACCTACGATGCCGGGTCTGCCAAGGCCGTCTTCATCGTTGGCGATGACAAACCGCCGGTGCTCACCATCATGAACGGCGTCGAGGCGGTCGACCGCACCGTCGACGGCGATCCGATCAACCGCTGGGCCGGCAGTAGCGTTGACGGCTGGGGTTGCGGCGACCCGAACTGGTGCAGCACGACGTTCAACGCCGCCGACAGCAGCTTCACCTACAAGTACGTGATCCAGACCAAGGACCCCAAGCATCCGTGGGACGGCAGCGATATCGGTGCCTACTTCGGCTTCGACGTGGTTCCCCACGGCGTGAAGGACGGCACCAGCGACGGCCTGCGCGTGAGCAATCAGACCACGATCAAGATCACGCTGGGCCAGAACGACGAGTGGGTCCAGACCGGCAACAATGACCTGTATCTGATCTTCGTGCTGGGCCACGTCAACAATAACTGCAACGTCGCCCCGCACGTGCTGCTCAAGCCCAAGGGCGGCGCGGTCGCCACGTATGAAGTTCAACTGAGCGACATCAAGGGCTACGACAACTCGTGCGGCTTGTCGAACCTGAATGAGGCCGACGAGATGAAAAAGTATCCGATCGTCGATTTCAAGGTGTACGGGCCGCGCTCGAACACCTCGGTGGCGGGCGCTTCACCGACCACGCCGGGCTATCCGACCGCGCTCACCGTCAAAGGCCCGATCACCATCCAGTAAGCCGGGGCGCCGGGAAGCGCTCGCGTTTCCCGGCCACCAGGCCAGATATTGCTTCCATGCCGCAGCAGCGCGCGGCTGGGCATTCGAGATTCGATCCAGAAAAGAGATAATGACATGAAGAGACCATTCAAAAAAACCGCGCTGTCCATCGCCGTGGCACAGGCCGCACTCATTTGCGGGGGCGCCGCGTTCGCACAAACCGCACCGGCGACCGAGGGCGGCGCCGTGAGCACCAACAGCGACGGCACCGTAACCGTCGTGGTGACCGGCCAGCGCGCGGCGCTGCAGTCGGCCGCCAAGCTCAAGCAGAACGCCGAAGAGATCATCGACGGCGTCGTCGCCGAGGAAGCCGGCAAGCTGCCGGACAAGTCGATCACCGAGGTGCTGCAGCGCGTGGTCGGCGTGACCATGGACCGCAACAGCCGCGGCGACCCGGAGCACTTCTCGGTCGAAGGGTCGGGCATCTCGGTGCGCGGCCTGACCTGGGGCTCGTCCACGCTCAACGGGCGCGAGTCATTCTCGGCCGGCTGGCCGGGACGCGAGCTGAGCTGGGGTGACGTGCCGCCGGAGCTGATGTCGGCCGTGATCGTGCACAAGAACCCGCCGGCCGAACTGGTCGAAGGCGGCGTCAGCGGCCAGGTCGACCTGCGCACCGCGCTGCCATTCGATTACAAGGTCGACAAGTTCGCCATCTCGACCAATGCCAATTACAACGCACTGGGCAAGAAATCCTCGCCGGGCGTGTCGGCCCTGGCCTCGAAACGCTGGGAAAACGATTTCGGCCAATGGGGCATGCTGCTGGACCTGTCGGCCAACCGCAGCAACGAGCACAACGACTCGATCCAGATCGACCCCTACTATCCGCGCACCAACGTCGTCGATGGCAAGACCGTCTGGGCGCCCAAGTCGGGCTCGTATCGCACCAACACCTCCCGCTACGACCGCGTCGGCGAGTATGCCGCGCTGCAGTGGAAGAAGAATGGGGTGGAGTCCTCGTTTACCGTGTTCAACTCGGCCTACACCAACAACAGCCAGGAACACGCCCTCTACACCGGCGTCGAGAACACCTACAAGACCAAGCTGAACAATGCCGTGTTCGACGCCAATGGCGTGCTGCAGTCGGCCAGGTACACCTATCCGGGCGGCCAGGGTGCGAACAATTTCGTCGAGGGCGGCCTGGAATTCAATTCGAACTCCACCGACTCGCTGGTCCACTCGACGACCCGCGAACTCGCCTGGAACACCAAGTGGACCGTCAACCGACGCCTGTCGTTCCAGAACGACTTGCAGTGGGTGCACGCCAAGGCCGACAGCACCTACCGCAACATGACCCTGTCGACCTTCGTGCCGAGCATGAACATCAGCGTGAGGGGCAGCGATCCGGCCGAAATCACCTTCGACGACGCGGCGACCCAGTTCCTGGCCGATCGGGGCCATTACTACCCGAACGCCTTTGTGCCGCAAATGGGCAAGGAAGACGGCGACCTGTACGCCTGGAAGGTCGACGGGCGCTTGAGGTTGGACCATCCGGTGCTGCGCGACCTGCGTTTCGGCGTGCGCGTGACCGACCGCAAGGCCACCCACGTCAAGGCCAGCGGCTCGGACTGGTACACCACGTCCCGGCCATGGGAGGTCGCCACGACCCAACGGCCGGGCACCCTGCCGACCTCGGCCGACACCGGGGGCTGGCAGCCGCGCGCCAGCTACGGCTACCTGAGCGATCCGCGCTACGGCGACCTGCTGCCGACCACGCTGTTCAAATACAACAACTTCTTCAACGGCAAGGTTCCGGCGCCGGCGGCGCTGGTGCAACCGACCACGGCGGCGATCCTGGGCTATCCCGATTCCTACGCGGTGGCGAAGAAGGTCGTCCAGTACCAGTGCGAGGACGGCGCCCAGCATTTCGGCACCACGGTGGACTGCTCGACGCAGGGCAACGACTGGACGCCGCTCTCCTACGACGGCGACCCGAGCAAGACCTTCAGCAACCGCGAGAAGACCCAGGCCGCCTATCTGTCGAGCCGCTTCGGCTGGGATGAGGTGCGCTTCCCGGTCGAGGGTAGCGTCGGCGTGCGCGTGGTGCACACCTCGACGACGGCGCATGGCTACACCGTGTTCAAGCCGACCTACGACACCCTCACGCCGCCGGCCATGCCGCGCTTCGGCAAGATCGACACCCCGCTCGACGGCAAGAACAGCTTCGTCGACGTGCTGCCGAGCCTGAACCTGAAGGCGGAACTGAGCGACAAGCTGCAGGCGCGCTTCGCCTTTGCCAAGTCGATGTACCGGCCCGGCTTTGGCGACCTGAGCGAGTACGTCACGCTCAGCCAGAACTACAACCAGGCCGTCGGCACCACGCCGGCGAGCGTCACCTATCAGGGCAGTGACACCGGCAACGTCAAGCTCAAGCCGACCCGCGCCTACAGCTATGACGTGTCGCTCGAGTGGTATCCGGGCAGCGGCAGCTCGCTGACGGCCGACGTGTTCTACAAGAAGGTGAGCGACATCATCTTGAATTCGGCCGTCAGCCACAGCTACGCCGACCTGGCCGGCAACTTGCAAAGCTTCATGATCCAGCAGAAGGACAACGCCTCGGACGGTTCCGTGGCCGGTCTGGAGCTGGCAGGGCAGACTTACTTCAACAACGTGCCCGGTTTGCAGGACGTGTTGCCGGAGTGGGCCAAGGGCTTCGGCATCTCGGCCAACTACACCTACATCAAGAGCAAGCAGGAGCTGCACCATCCGTTCGACCAGAAGTACTGCCCGGCGGCCGACTCGTTTAACGACGCCTCGCTCAACCTGTTCGGCTGCGACAGCAACGGTCTGCCGTTCACCACGATGCCGCTGCAGTACCTGTCGCGCAACGCCTACAACGTGGCCCTCATGTACGACAAGGGACCGTTTTCGGCGCGCCTGGCCTACAGCTGGCGCAGCCGCTTCCTGCAGGGCGTGAACGTGAACGGCACCTCGGGCAAGGACGCCACCAGTGCCGATCCGGCGCACCCGGGCGCCACCAACGTGGCCTTCGGCTTGCCGACCTGGCAGGAAGCGACCGGTCAGCTGGACTTCGGCATGGACTACCGCTACAACGAGCATCTGTCGGGTAGCGTCTCGATGACCAACCTCACCGACGCGACGGTTCGCCAGACCCAGCAGCAAGGGATCGGCATGATGGGCCGCGCCTGGTTCGAGTACGGCCGCGGCTACCGCGCCTCGCTGCGCTACCAGTTCTAAGCAGTGGCGGGGCGGCCCCGGGGCAGGGGTCGCCCCGCCGGCGGCGCGCAGGCCGGGCCACCTCGATGGGGGGCGCGGTGGCTTGAAAGGGGCAGCTTTGGCTGTTCCTTTTTATGCTGCGCTGGCGTTGATGGAAACACCAATCGGCAGTGATCGCCCGGCGTTGCGCTACGTTAGCCACGGGCAGAGGCGGTCCCGCCTGCGGGGCCATTGACCAAGTCCTTGCCGGCCTCGGCAAGGCATACATTAGAAAGTGACAACGATGAACGATAATCACATCCGTAAAGTCGTCATCGTCGGCGGCGGCACCGCCGGCTGGATGACGGCCGCGCCGCTGGCGCTCAAGCTGGGCGGGCGCTGCGAGATCGTGCTGGTCGAGTCGCCCGAGATCGGCACGGTCGGCGTGGGCGAAGCGACGCTGCCGACCATCCGCTACTTCAATCACGCCCTGGGCATCGATGATGCCGATTTCGTCAGGAAGACGCAGGCGACCTTCAAGCTCGGCATCGAGTTCAAGGATTGGGGTCATGTCGGCAACCGTTTCTTCCACGGTTTCGGCGACTTCGGCCCGCCGATCGAGCATCGCCCGGCCTATATGTACTGGCTGCGCCTGTCGCGCACCTTCAAGGATATGCCCTCGTACGAGCAATGGTCGATGGCTACGGCAATGGCGCGCAACAACCGCTTTGCCCCGCCGCACGACGAGATGCCCTCCGTGAGCGACGCCTATTCCTTCGCCTACCATTTCGATGCCGGCCTGTATGCCGCCTATTTGCGCGACTACGCGATGGGCCGCGGCGTGACGCGCGTCGAAGGCATGATCGACGGCGTCGAACAGCACCCCGAGACCGGCTTCATCACCGCCCTCAAGCTGCGCGACGGGCTGCGTGTCGAAGGCGACCTGTTTGTCGATTGTTCCGGCTTTCGCGGCCTGTTGATCGAAGGCGTATTCAAGGCCGGCTACGATGACTGGAGCGACATGCTGCCTTGTAACAGCGCGCAGGCCGTGCCCTGTGCCAAGGCCGAGCAGCTCACGCCCTACACGATTTCGACCGCCCAGAGCGCCGGCTGGACCTGGCGTATCCCGCTGCAGCACCGCACCGGCAACGGCCATGTCTACTGCGACGCCTTCACCAGCGACGAGGAAGCCGGGCGCGTGCTGATGGCCGGCCTGGATGGCGAAGCGCAGGGCGCGCCGCGCCAGCTGCGCTTTACCACCGGACGGCGGCGCAAGTCCTGGATCAAGAACTGCGTGGCCATCGGTTTGTCGAGCGGCTTTCTCGAGCCGCTCGAATCGACCAGCATCAACATCATCGAAGTGGCGGTCGGCTGGCTGGTCGAGTTTTTTCCCCAACGCGATTGCCGTCCCGAGCTGGCCGCCGAGTTCAACCGCATGATCACGGAACGCTACCAGTTTGTGCGCGACTTCATCGTCCTGCACTACAAGGTCACGCAGCGCTCGGATTCGGAATTCTGGCGCTACTGCGCCAACATGCCGATTCCCGATACGCTCAAGCACCAAATCGAGCTGTTCCGCGAAACCGGGCATGTGGCCATCTACGATCCGCAGGGGTTTTCCGCGTCCTCGTATTTCTCGATCCTGATGGGGCTGGGGGTGGTGCCGAAGGCCGACGATCCGCTGATCGACGCCCTGCAGTTCGACCAGCTGCTGGGGCATTTCGCCACCCGCCGCGAGTTCATCAACAAGATGGTCAACGCGATGCCCGATCACGGCCTCTACATTTCCCGGCACTGCAAGGCACCATGACACTCTCGTTCAAACGCATCGTGGTGGTGGGCGGCGGCACGGCCGGATGGATGGCGGCCGCCGCGCTCGCCACCGCCCTGAAGGGCAGTAGTGTCGAACTGGTCGAATCGGACGAGATCGGCATTGTCGGGGTAGGGGAGGCAACCTTTCCCTCGATCCGCAATTTCCACCGCCTGCTCGGTATCGACGAGGCCGAGTTTCTGCGCGCCACCAAGGGCAGCTACAAGCTGGGTATCGAGTTCCGCGACTGGCGCGCCGTCGGCGAAAGCTACTTCCACACCTTTGGCGATTTCGGCGAGCTGAGCGGCCCGAACGCGGTGTGGGGCCAGTATCACCGGCTGGGCGAGGCCAGCCTTGGCGCCCTGGGCGAGCAGTGCCTGTCCAGCGTGATGGCCAGCAAGGGCCGCTTCATGGTGCCGCGCGTAGAACACCGCTTCGATTACGCCTACCATTTCGATGCCGTGCTGTACGCCGCCTTCCTGCGCAAGCTGGCCGAGCAACGCGGCGTGCGGCGCACCGAAGGGCGCATCGTCGACGTGGCGCGGCGCGCCGACGGTGCCATCGACCGGCTCCTGCTTGCCGATGGGCGCGTGGTGGCCGGCGACCTGTATATCGATTGCTCCGGCTTCGCTTCGCTGCTGCTGGGGCGCGCACTGGAAGAGCCGTTTGTCGACTTCAGCCACTGGCTGCCGGTGGACCGGGCCTGGGCCGTTCCAAGCGAGCGGATCGGCACTGAACTGACGCCCTGCACGCGCGCCACCGCGCTGGAAGCGGGCTGGGCGTGGCGGATTCCGCTGCAAGACCGCATCGGCAACGGCCATGTGTTCGCGAGCCGCTACCTGGACGAGGAAAGCGCGCGCGCGCAATTGCTGCAGCAGCTGGACGGCCCTGCGCTGGCCGAACCGCGCTTGCTGCGCTTTCAGACCGGCCATCGCGCGCGTGCCTGGGTGCACAACGTGGTCGCGCTGGGCTTGTCGGGGGGCTTCCTGGAGCCGCTCGAGTCGACCAGCATCTTCCTGATCCAGCGCGGCTTGGGCAAGCTGATCGATTTGTTGCTGTCGGGCGCGCCGCTTAGCGAGCCGGTGGTGGCCGACTATAACGGCTTGAACGCCCGCCAGTTCGCGCGCGTGCGCGATTTCATCATCCTGCACTACTGCCTGAGCGCGCGCCGCGACAGCGCCCTGTGGCGCGCCATGACGACCATGGAGCTGCCCGACACCCTGGCCTTCAAGATCCACGCCTGGCGCAAGGCGGGCGCGCTGCAGCAGTACGACCTGGAGGGCTTCGATGCGACCAGCTGGCTGGCGATCCATGCCGGGATGGGGCACTGGCCCGAGCACACCGATCCCTCGCTGGGCGACATGACGCGCGCCGAGGCCCTGGCGGGGCTGCAATGGCGCCGCGAACGCATCATCGAAGCCGTGGCGGCCATGCCCACGCATGGCGCTTTCCTGCGCGGCATGCTGGGACGCTGAGTGCCCTGCTGTGCGCTCCTCGACGGCCGGCGCGAGGCGCCGCCAGCGGTTTGAGAAGTAATTCAGAAACGACGACACACACTGGAGTGATTTTGAAACGACGACAATTACTGAAGCATTTGGGTGCGGCGATTCCCGCCGTCGCCCTGTCGCCCTATGCGCGCGCCGCCGACGCGCTGACGCCCACTGGCACGGGCACGATCGCGGCCGGCCCGTTCGCGCCGACCTGGGATTCGCTGTCGACTTACCAGACGCCGGACTGGTTCCGCAACGCCAAGTTCGGCATCTGGGCGCACTGGGGACCGCAGTGCGAAGCGGAACATGGCGACTGGTATGCGCGCGGCTTGTACGAGGAAGGCAGCGACCACTACCGCTACCATGTGCAGAAGTACGGGCACCCGTCCAAGGTCGGCTTCAAGGATGTGATCCACCAGTGGAAGGCGGAGCGCTGGGATCCGGACGCGCTGCTGGCCCTTTACAAGAAGGCCGGGGCAAAATATTTCATGGCGCTGGCCAACCACCATGACAATCTCGACCTGTACAACAGCCGCCACCAGCCGGAATGGAATTCCACCAGGGTCGGTCCGGGCAAGGACTTGATCGCTGGCTGGAAGCGCGCCGCGCGCGCCAACGGCATGCGCTTCGGTGTGAGCGTGCATGCGGCGCACGCCTGGACCTGGTACGAGACGGCGCAGGGCGCCGACAAGAGCGGCCCCTACGCCGGCATCCCCTACGATGGCAAGCTGACCGCGGCCGACGGCAAGGGGACCTGGTGGGAAGGTCTCGATCCACAAGCGCTGTATGCGCAAAACCATCCCCTGAGCAAGAGCGGCGGCGATGGCGGCGTGTGGCAGGAGCAGTGGCACTGGGGCGGCGGCGCCGCCATTCCGGACAAGGCCTATTGCGACAAATTCTTCAACCGCACGCGCGACCTGATCGACAACTATGATCCGGACATGGTGTATTTCGACGACACCGTGCTGCCCTTGTTCCCGTTCAGCGACGTCGGCATGCGCCTGACGGCGCACATGTACAACCGCAGCATCGCCAGGAAGGGCAGGAACGAGGCGGTGGTCAACGGCAAGATCCTCAACGAACAGCAGCGCCAAAGCATGGTGTGGGACATCGAGCGCGGCCAGAGTCACCAGATCGAGCCCTTGCCATGGCAAACCTGCACCTGCATCGGCAACTGGCACTACGACCGGTCGCTGTACGAGCGCAAGGCCTACAAGAGCGCGCAGACGGTGGTGCATACGCTGATCGACGTGGTGAGCAAGAACGGCAACCTGCTGCTGAGCGTGCCGGTGCGAGGCAATGGCAGCATCGACGAACAGGAGCGCGCCATTGTCGAGGAAATCGGACGCTGGATGGCGGTCAACGGCGAGGCCATCTACGACACCCGGCCCTGGGCCGTGTACGGGGAAGGGCCGGTGGCGCAGGAGGCGGCCACGCCGATGTCGGGCGCAGGCTTCAACGAGGGCAAGGGCAAGCCGTTTTCCCCGGCCGACGTGCGCTTCACTGCCAAGGGCAGGACGGTGTTCGCCTTCGTCATGGGCTGGCCGGCATCGGGCAAGGTGTCGATCGAGGCCATGGGCAGTGCCAGTGCGCACATGTCGAGCCGCATCCGGCGGGTCGAGCTGCTCGGCGCCAAGGGTGCGCTGGCGTTCGAACAAACCGCACAGGGCTTGCAGGTCACACTGCCGGCCAATATACCCGCTCTGGCTTATGCCAACGCCTTGAAAATTTCTTGAGGAGAAAGACTTGAACATCGCAGCCTTCGTGCTTGCCGCATCGCTGGCAACACCCGTGCTGGCGCAGCCGGCGGCACCGGCATTTGCCGGCATCTTCGGCGACCATGCCGTGCTGCAGCGCGGCGAAGCTTTGACCTTGTGGGGCACGGCGCCCCCCGGACTTGGCGTGACGGTGCGCCTTGGCGGCAAGACCGCCGAGGCCAAGGCCGATGCGCAGGGCCGATGGCGGGCGAGCATGCCGGCCATGTCGGCCGGCGGACCGTACACGCTGTCCGCCAGCGGCGCCGGCGGTACCGCGACGCTCATGGACATCATGATCGGCGACGTCTTCCTGTGCGGCGGCCAGTCGAACATGGAGTTTCCGTTGCGCCTGTCGACGGGCGCGTGGCCGGCATTTCCCGCCAATCCGGACCTGCGCTTCGTCAATATTCAACGCATCAGCGAACTTGCCGTCCAGCAGGACTTGAAGCGGCCGGCGGTATGGAACGTGGTGACGCCCAAGACCGTCGGCGAGGCCTCGGCGGCGTGCTACTACATGGCGCGTACACTGCAGCAGAAGCAGAAGGTGGCGGTCGGCTTCATTGGGTCGGACTGGGGTGGTACCACGATCCAGGGCTGGATCGGCGAGGAATCGCTGAAGACCCTGCCGGCCTACGCCGAGCGGGTCGAGGCGCTGGCGGTGATGGCGTCCAATCCGTCCAAGGGGATGGCCGACGAAGCACGCCGCCTCGAGCGATGGTGGGACGCGCATGACCCGCAGGCCAAGGCGCAGCGTGCCTGGAGCTTGCCGGGATTCGACGACGCGGCATGGCCGAGCTTGTCGCCGAAGGGATCGTGGAAGGATGCCGGCGTCGCCGCGTTGGCGGGCTTCGACGGCGCCGCCTGGTTCCGCACCAGCGTGACGCTGAGCGAGGCGCAGGCGCGCGCGGCCAACGCCCTCCAGCTCGGTCCCATCGATACCTACGACAGCACCTGGGTCAACGGCGTGCGCGTGGGCGGCGGCACTATTGCGTGGATATCGCGCGACTATGCCGTTCCCGCGGGCGTTTTCAAACCGGGCCGCAACGTGATCGCCGTCCATGTTCTTGGGGGCGGCGGGCTGACCGGGCTGCCGGAACAGCGCGGCATCAAGACCGGCGACGGGCAGTTCATTGCCCTGTCCGCGCCGTGGAAATACCAGCTGGGCATGCGCGCCAAGGGCCTGACTATCCCGGCCGCGCCGTGGGAAGTGCCGATCAGCCTGTCCACGCTCCACAACGCGATGATCGCGCCGCTGGCCGGCTACAAGTTCAAACTGGCGGCCTGGTACCAGGGCGAGGCCAACACGGACGCCGCAAGTGAATACGAGACCTTGCTGCCGCTGCTGATCGCCGATTGGCGCAAGACCTTGGGCCAGCCGGAATTGCCCTTCCTCGTCGTCCAGTTATCCTCGTTCGGTTCGATCGCGACCAAGCCCGGGCCATCGAACTGGGCGCAGTTGCGCGAAGCCCAGGCCAGGACGGTGCGCAACGACCCGCATGCCGCGCTGATCGTGACGATCGACGTGGGCGACCGCACCGACATTCATCCCGCGCAGAAAGCCGTGGTCGGCGAGCGCCTGGCCCGCGCGGCGCGCGCGCTGGCCTACGGTGAAGCGATCACGCCTGGCGGCCCGGAAGCGGTCGGCGTGAAGCGGGAAGGGGAGGACCTGGTGGTCACCTTCAAGAACACCGGCGGGGGCTTGCGCACCTATAGTTCTAACCATGCGATCGGATTCGAAGCCTGTGCCGGCGCCGTGTGCCAGTTCGTGCTGGCGGTGGCGCAAGGCGACACGGTGACGCTGAAAGGCGCCAACCAGCCAGGCACCACGCGTGTGCGCTATGCCTGGGCCGATGCGCCGTATGTGAATCTGTACAGCGCCGACGACTTGCCTGCTGCGCCGTTCGAGATGGCGCTGTAAGCAGGCAGACGCCGGCCTATTGCATCACTCATTGAGCTTTCCCCTTGGGCTGTCGGCCATGTACTGCCTGCTCCAACCCGCCCTTGCGGAAACGGTCAAGGTGGACGATGTCCGATCCTTGCAGGCGGCCTTGGACAAAGCCCGGGTGAACAAGCGCATTACCCGCAACGAGCTGGCAGCGGGCACGTAGGCCTTGCGCGCGCCCATTGTCGTCGATGAGAGGCTGTCCGGCACGGCAGCGACACCGTTCGTACTGGCGGGCGCCACAGGCGCGCGTCCGTTGCCGACCGGTGCCGAACACCTGGCCAGCCTACACTGGGAGGCCTGGAACGGCGGCATCTGGCGTGCCACACTCGAGGACAAGGACTTCCAGCGCCTGTGGCTTGGCCCGTCGATGCTGGTCCGTGCGCGCTATCCCAACAGCGACCCCGCCAAGCTGGTCCTGGGCGCCCTGGCCAGTGGCGCCACGTCGAAGGAGCGCGTGGCGACCTGGCGCGATCCGGCTGGCGCCGTGCTGCATGGCCCTGCACGGCGGACGCTGGGGGGTGTCCATGTGCATCGAAGGCCGGCGCGCGCCTGTGCAGAACATCCGGATCGAGAACCTGGCGTTCGAGGACACCGACGCGACCGCTACTGGCATCCAGATCGCGCGGAAATGGATAGGCGACTGGCAGTGGAGCCTTCCCTGGCCACGCTGGACGCGATCGAACCAATTGTGATGCGGCGCAACCGCTTCGAGTGCGACCACGGCTGGGATGTTGATCTGGACGACGGCGCCTCGAATTACGTCATCGAAGAGAACCTCAAGTTGTCGGGCGCCCTCAAGCTGCGTGAAGGCGTGCACCGGGTCGTTCGCAACAATATCCTCGTGAACGGGAGCTTCCATCCGCATGTATGGTCACGGACGCGCACTCCGTTGCCGGCGCCCTTCGTGCATCCGGTCCGCGAAGTTGCATTCTTGGTACTTTAGGCATGTGTTGCGATCCTTGTAAGAGAGAAACTCAATATGAACGTAGCGCTAGCCGTTGCGTTTGAAAGATCGGTCGCTTTGTTGCACGGAAAATTCGCCGGACGCAACACCTGTTGAAAGTTAATTCTAAATTTCTAACATGGCTGTTGCGGACGAAACCGATCAGGTGCTTGAGCTCCAAAGCAACAAAGCATTGCGGGAAGGCAACAATGCAATGTGCCAGAAAGATTATTCCGAGTAAAATTCGTGCTCGCCCCCGCACGCCCAACCTTCAGGGCTCTCATCGTTGATCAGCTGGATAACTAAAGTGAAAGTCCAACAAATCGCCATACAGCAGCGCAAAATTATTCGAAATGCCCACATCGAACTGCGTACCGACAGGCAGCACCCAGCACTCGATCATGTCTATGGCAAGCTTTCCATTACTATGGTGGCTGGGCGTAATGGCTCAGGTAAGTCATCGCTACTGTCCTTTATCCCTCAGATATTCCACAACTTGGAGCGGAGCCCGGAGGACATTAAGGGGGAATTTTCGTTTCGCTATGTGATATCTCAGCCGCAGGGCGTAGAACTGCGATGTGAGCTGTACCAGACCTTCGATGGTACTGTTCGGTTAGCCGTTGGCGGCGTGTTCGACAAGAAGGTGGTTCGCGATAAGCTCGGTCGACGCGCAAAGGACGACGATGCGATCGCCTACGCCGACATCAAGGAATTTTTGCCGTCGAACGTAATCGTGTCAGGCTTCTCGATGAGCGGAGAATATCCCGCTGAACGGCTTGCAAATTTCAAGGGTGACCGGAGGCTGAGCGTCTTTGACATGAGCCAGCTCTACGGCCGAAATCACTACGGTTTTCCACCTTTCTCCCCAGGCATTGCCCGCCTGCTGACACTTTGGTTAGACCATGCCCCTGCCGTCCGGATGCTCGAAGTCATACTTGGTGCAAGCATCACAGGAATGGTAGTGGCGAGGGACAGGAACGTGCGGTCAGAGGACGAGGAATGGGTAGAGTTTTCCCCTACTCTCATTGAACGTGAAGCCCGCGGAGACATATGGTTGAACGACCTGGAATTGCGCTGTCGCGACGGGCGTATGATCACTTTGAGTATGATGAGTTCGGGTCAAAAGTTCTTGCTCGCGAGAATTCTTTCCATTCTCGGTGCGATCCGAGAACACTCTATCATCATCCTGGAAGAGCCCGAAATGCACTTGGATCCTAGCTGGGCACGCCAGGTCATCAGCCTCCTAGTGAGCTTTTTCAAAGATTACGCAGCGCACCTCTTTATTGCCACACACTCGTTCTCACTGCTGAATTCGGTGCCGGCACCATGGATCCTATTGGCAAATGCTGGTCGATTTACTAGCCTATCTGATGACGCGCGAACCTTGCTCGCCAATGAATCTGCGTTGGCGTATCAGCTCTACGAGCCATGGCCGCATTTGGTCGAACTCGAAATTCGCCAATGCTTGGAGAATGCATCGGTCAAGGAATTGCGGGAGTTACTTAGTATGCTGGGAGAATCCGCGCTGCGTTACGATGTTTTCCTTAAGCTGAGGGAGCAAAACGTTGATTTCGAGGAGGAAGGCGGAAACGAGGAGGGCGGCGAGAATGCGTAAAGTCATTAATCCCACGAACAAAGCCTTGTTGAAGACGCTGGGAGAGGAATTCATCGCACCCTTGCTGGAGGTGCTGGCTCATGCAAGGACACAGGGATGTCGGGTACAGACCCCACAGGCCTTAAAAGTTGTGTCAGCAACCCGCCAGAAGGTGCTTGTAGCGGCGTTTGCGATCTCGCTCGGGAAGTCAAACAGGAAGACCTTCGGCGCCCGCTGCAACGCTGCGATCAAGGCAGCCGATATCGCGGATCTGGCAAAGCTCTCAGGCGAATACGCAGCACAAGTCGCGGACCTGCGCGCCGGACGAAATCCACAGGTTACGGTTGTCGTCCCCAAATCCATTGTCGCACTATGCAAGGATATCATCTACGGCAAGTTGTTTGATCATAAAGACATCTGGACAGCGCTTGGCCTGCCCCCCCTTACACGCACGCAATTTCACGAGAACTTCAGGCAGGACAATGGCTATCCGAGCACCTGTCCTTACTGCGATCTGGATACGATGAATTCCGAAGGATCCAGCGTGGTTGAACACTTATTTCCCAAGTCAAAATTTCCTTTGCTCTCCGTGGATGGCTATAATTTGTTCAGTTCTTGCTGGGCCTGCAACGGCCCCGCCGGGAAAGGGAATCATACAGTCGCGCAGCTGGCTTCACCATATGACCACGAGGTCGGCATGCTTGTCGATTTCAAGCACGATGCCGCGCAGATGAAACTGGAAATCGTTGCGCAATCAGGGCGGCCCGATGTTGATGGCTATCTCCAATTACTGCAACTGCAGATCCGCTACGCGCGCCCAGGGGTCTGGAACCAATTCAATAGCCGCCGCGAAGCCATAGTAGAGTCTTTGCAGCAAAGGAAATTTGCAAGTCTCAACGAACTGGACGCCTATGTAGTGAAACAGCAGAAAGGCGCGGTGTTGACCTATGCGGTAGCACATTGGGCGCGTGCGGCGCTGCGGCCAGCACACGTCAAGCGCCCCCGTAAAGGCAAACCCTGAAATAAGAATCCGCCAGCCGGCCGCGTTATGCATCATTTAGCAGCGTGCTTTACGATCTTCGATTCTCTCGATCAGCTTGTGAGTGGCGTCTCTGCACTAATCCTTGCCGCGAACAACTAGGCCTCCCGGGCAAACTGCTAGTACGAGCGCCCTTGCAAAACGGAACTGAATCGCCCCGGATTTGATGGAGGCTCCAACTCTTGAGAGAATGGAGCTATGAACAAAAAGCCAAGCAAATTTTCGCCGGAAGTCCGGGAGCGCGCTGTCCGTCTGGTACGGGAGCAGCGTAATGAGCATCCTTCGCTGTGTAAGCGTCGTGCCTGCACCGTCTAGACACTAAATAGCACCAGTCGCCAAGATAGTCCCCACTAAATTTTGGTGGGGACTATTTTGGAGAGTGAAGTAAACCACGGCAGACGCCGGCGCAGCACGAACTACCCGCTGGAGTTCAAGCGGAAGCTGGCACAGCAGGCGTGCGAGCCAGGAGTGTCGGTTGCACAGCTCGCCCTGCAGCACGAGTTGAATACGAATATGGTGTTCAAATGGCGGCGCCAGTTGCGTGCCGGCGTGTTCGATCCACCAGGGCTGGTCGCGGTGACATTGGCTCCTATAGTACCGCCGCGACCTGTCATGAGCGATCAGCGCTGCGACGGCGTGATCGAAATCCGGCTGGGCAAAGCCACGATGCGCATTGAAGGCCGGCCCGATCCAGTAACGCTGGTAGCAGTCCTAGAAGGATTGCGCGGATGATCGGTCGGTCTGCGGGAACACGCATCTGGCTCGCGGCCGGCGTCACCGACATGCGCTCGGGCTTCAACGGTCTGGCGTCGAAAGTGCAGACAGCCCTGGAGGAAGATCCGTACAGCGGCCATGTGTTTGTTTTCCGAGGACGCCGCGGTGATCTGATCAAGGTTCTGTGGTGGACCGGTGATGGCCTGTGCCTGCTGTGCAAGCGCCTTGAACGTGGGCGTTTTATCTGGCCACAGGCCACCAGCGGTACGGTCACGCTGACGCAAGCCCAGCTGTCGATGCTGCTCGAAGGGATCGACTGGCGGCGACCGGAGCGCACCTGGCAGCCCCAGTCGGCCTTGTAAACGAACGAGGATCTGCGTAAACTAGACCGCATGCTGAACGCCGCCGACCTGCCCGACGATATCGCTGCCTTGAAGGCCATGCTGCTGGCAAGTGAGGCACGTGCAGCACAAAGCGAAGCGCGCGCAGTGCATCTGGCTGCCGAGCTGTCGACCCGCACCGCCGAAATCGAACACCTGAAGCTGGTACTGGCCAAGCTGAAACGCATGCAGTTCGGCCGCAGCTCCGAGAAGCTGGACCAACAGATCGAGCAACTGGAACTCCAGCTGGAAGACCTCGAAGCGGAAGAGGCGGTCGCCGAAGCCCAGGCACCGGTGGACGTGGCGCCTCGCAAAAAGGCTGAACGAAAGCTGCTGCCGCCGCATCTGCCGCGTGAAGAACGGGTGCAGACGCCAGCGGGCGATGCCTGTCCGGACTGCGGCGGCAACCTGAAATACCTCGGCGAAGATGTTTCGGAACAGCTGGAGTATGTGCCGGCCAGCTTCCGCGTGATCCGTCATGTGCGTCCAAAACTGGCTTGTGCCTGCTGCGACACGATCGTGCAGGCCCCGGCGGCCAGCCGTCCCATTGAACGCGGCATCGCTGGCCCCGGGCTGCTGGCCCATGTGCTGGTGGCGAAGTATGCCGACCACCTGCCGCTGTACCGCCAGAGCGTGATCTACGCCCGCGAAGGTGTGGAGCTCGAGCGCAGCCTGCTGGCAAGCTGGGTCGGTGCCGCCGGCATGCTGCTGCGACCGCTGGTCGATGCGCTGCGCCGTCATGTCTTTGCCGGTACCAAGCTGCACGCCGACGATACCCCGCTGCCAGTACTGGCACCAGGTAACGGCAAGACGCGCACGGCACGCCTGTGGACTTACGTGCGCGACGACCGCGCCAGCGGTGACGCAACGCCACCAGCAGTGTGGTTTGCCTACTCGCCCGACCGCAAAGGCGAACATCCGCAGGCGCACCTCGCCGGCTTCAAGGGCGTGCTGCAGGCCGATGCCTACGCCGGCTTCAACGCGGTCTATGAAACAGGCCACGTGCTCGAAGCAGCCTGCTGGGCACACGCGCGGCGCAAATTTTATGACCTGCATGTCGCTCGCCCGACCCCGCTCACGACCGAGGCGCTGCGCCGGATCGGTGAGCTGTATGGCACCGAAGAATCCATCCGCGGCAAGCCGCCCGATGACCGCCGGGCAGCCCGTCAGCTGCAGGCGAAACCGCTGCTCGGTGACTTGGAACGCTGGCTGCATGCCACACTGGCCACGCTGTCGCGTAAATCCGATACGGCAGCGGCGATCTTGTACGCCCTCAAGCTGTGGCCGGCGCTGACACGCTATGCCGACGACGGCCGCATCGAGATCGACAACTCGGCCGCCGAGCGCTCGCTGCGCGGCATCGCCCTGGGCCGGCGAAACTACCTGTTTGCCGGCGCCGACAGCGGTGGCGAACGCGCTGCCGCCATCTATGGGCTGATCGGAACGGCCAGGCTGAACGGAATCGATCCCGAAACCTGGTTGCGTCATGTGCTGACGCATATCGCCGATCATCCTGTGAATCGCGTCGACGACTTCCTGCCCTGGAACTGCGCCGCCATGCTGGCCGGCTGAATTCCGCTTCCCAGCGGTGTGGCAAGCATCATCTCGCTTCTTGCTGATCGGATCAAGACGGCACTGGGGCGACGCTTACTTCGCTGTGGGCAGCGGTCGAGTCAATCGCAGGGATGATCGGCTGCACGCCGCAAACGCTGCATGAATGGGTCAAGCGCGACCAAATTGACCAAGGGGAGCGCGCAGGAGCGACAACGGACGAGCGTGAGCGACTCAAAGCCCTGGAGCGCGAAAACAAGGAGCTACGGCGGGCGAACGAAATTCTGAAGCTGGCGAGCGCGTTTTTCGCCCAGGCGGAGCTCGACCGCCGTTTGAAGTCCTGAAGGCCTTTATCGATCAGCATCGCGACACCTTCGGGGTCGAGCCGATCTGCAAGATCTTGCGGATTGCCCCGTCGGGTTATCGGCGCCATGCAGCACAGCTTCGTGATTTGTCGAAGCGCTGCGCGCGGGCAAAGCGCGATGAGATTCTGCTGCCGGAAATCCGCCGGGTCTGGCAGGCCAACCTGCAGGTCTACGGCGCGGACAAGGTCTGGAAGCAAATGAATCGAGAACGCATCGCAATCGCTCGCTGCACAGTGGAACGTTTAATGAGGCGGCTGGGTTTGCAAGGAGCCGTGCGCGGCAAGAGAGTCCGAACAACGATTCCCGATGCTGCCGCCACGCGTCCGCTGGATCGTGTGAATCGGCAATTCTCAGCTGACCGCCCAAATCAGCTGTGGGTGTCGGACTTCACATACGTTTCGACGTGGCAGGGCTGGCTGTACGTAGCCTTCGTAGTGGACGTTTTCGCCCGACGCATTGTCGGCTGGCGGGTCAGTTCGTCGATGACGACTGACTTCGTTCTGGATGCGCTTGAACAGGCGCTGTATGCTCGCCAGCCCGGTGGCGATGGAACTTTGATCCATCACTCCGATAGAGGCTCGCAATACGTCAGCATTCGCTACAGCGAACGATTGGCCGAAGCGGGTGTCGAGCCGTCGGTCGGCAGCCGTGGCGACAGCTACGACAACGCGCTGGCTGAAACGATCAACGGCTTGTACAAGACGGAATTGATTCATCGCCGGACCTGGAAAACTCGGGAGTCTGTCGAACTGGCAACCCTGGAATGGGTGGCCTGGTTCAACCACCACCGGCTGATGGAACCACTTGGCTATATCCCGCCCGCTGAAGCTGAGGCAAACTACTATCGGCAACTTGATATCGCTGCCACTGAAACCGCTTTAACTTAAACCAACCAGCCTCCACGATTCCCGGGGCGGTTCAGTCGTGGTCGCTCAGCCAGGCCGGATACGCGCTGCACGCCACGGTCCGCGCATCAGTATGGCAAACGTGTTTTTTGTGCCGGACCGATGCTATGCCCAAAGCCGACGACGTGTCATTGAAATCTATTGCCATAGTTTTCGGGGCAGGAAAAGTCATCGAGACCTAAACCTCGGTTGGAAACAACAGGTCAATTTACAGGACCTAAACGTGTAGTGGAGACGTCAAAAGGCCTTAAATTCGTTTCGCGCTGACCGTTAGGTCTCGAATGGATATAGATTTAGGTCCGAGCGCTTACGTACTGCCATTTTTCGTGATGCGTTACGACGGCGGCGTGATTTCGCATAATCTATATTATGTTAAATCACATACCGACGCGTGGTCCCCGCTATAGGCAAGATTGGCAGGGTCCGTCGTCGCAGCGACATATCTCATCAGTGGAAGCAAACCTGCCATTTCACCGTAGAGTCCGGTGCAACTTTGCCGACGCCCCCGCCAGCGCTGCCCTTTTCGGCGCGACGCACCGCCCGCCGCTGACCCACTTGGCATTCTGTGGCTTGAAGTGGCCGACGACGCGTACAACGGCTTCTCGGGCACGTTCGTGCAAGACTCGGATTCGGGCGGCATCATCTGGTTCAACCTGTCCACGTTGTCGAACCGATTTATTCCGGGCTACGACTCGACGATCGCTCATGCATTTGAGTATGCGCCAGGTCATCCGACTGGCTTTATTGCCACGTCCAGCATCAATGGCTACTTCGATTCCATGATCGGTCCGGGCTTCGTGCCAGGTCCCACGCCCGGTACATTCTCGGTGGCCCCCAGTTCGTTCGCGTTATATGCGGAGACGTCGCTGAGTCCGCCCGTGACACACCAGATCCTGTCCGGTACCGTGACGGTGGGAACGATCGCGCCAAACCTGTTGTCCTACCTGGAAGATCCGAATTCCGGTCTGACTGTTTTTCTCCCCGCTAATTCTCCGGCGTCGGTGCCGGAACCGGGCAGTCTGGCGCTCATAGGCGTCGGCTTGGGCCTGAGTGGCCGTCTGCGCAAGCGCGCCAAGCCGGCGTGATGGAAGGGGGACGCGATAAGGCGCCCCACAGGGGCGCTGCAAAGCCAGTGCATATAACTCGACATTACAGAAAATAATGTCGAGTTATATGACATCACCCGGCAGAGCACGAGTTGCATGTCTTTATCCTCTTGCGATTGCGCTGATGCGGGCGCGCCACCAGGCTTCCGGAGCGGCGGCGCCGACGCCGACGCCCCGCTCGACGATACCCGCGCCTGGCCGGACACGGCTACAATGGGAAGTCGGTGTCGACGATCCTCCGGGAGAAAGGCGGCAACGCCCGCCTCGCGAACCGAAGCCGGGTGGCGTTCGTCAAACCGTTGGGCCACCTGAGCTGGCCAACCGGAACCCCGGTCCGCCTCGCTGCGGTTGATGCAGTTTCCGGCCCGCTCCGCTTTGCCGTGTCGTGACACCGGAAACGTCCAGGCGACGCGCTCGTTATCCCGGTCGTCCGACTGACGGACCGGGCGATCTCGCCATCGTCGATCATTCCAAACGGGGAGTCAATATGTGCATCAAACGCTTTCTGGCGGTAACCGCCCTCGCCCTCGCCAGTACCGTGACCTCCTCCGCCTTCGCGCACGCGAAGCTGCAGTCATCCGATCCCAAGGCCGGCAGTACGCTTGGCGGCGCACCGAAGCAGGTTCGCCTCAAATTCAACGAGGCGGTCGAGCCGGCCTTCAGCAAAATCATGTTGCTGGGCACCGGCGATAAGGAGATTCCAATCAGCGGCGCCACCGTCGACAAAGTGGACCCGACCGTCATGACGGCCCCGCTGCCGCCGCTCCCCGCCGGAGAATATCGCGTGCGGTGGTCGACGATGACCCATGACGGCCACAAGACGAAAGGTGACGTTCCGTTCACGATCAAGTGATGGGGCTCGACCTGCAGACCGTCCAGCGGCTCGTCACTGCATTGCTGAACCTGTCGGTGGCCGTGCTCATGGGGGCAAGCGTGGCCCGCTCATGGCTCGACCGCGACGCTTCCGACTGGGCTGCGGCGCGACGCCAGCCGGTCCGCAATGCCGCCATCGGCGCTGCCGTGGTCGCGCTTGCCGCCAGCGCCGCATGGCTGTGGCTCGAGTCGGCGGCAATGGCCGAGGTTCCGGTTACTCAGGCAGGAAGCGCCGTCTGGACGATGCTGAGCGCCACGCATCTCGGGCTTGCGTGCTGCGTTGGCATGGCCGGGCTGGCCGTTGCCATGGCCGGCGCCCTCCTCCGGGACGGCAGAAGCCGGCTTGCTGTGCTGCTGACCCCGGCGGCGCTCGCGGTGTTCTGGTACACGCGGAGCATGGTCAGCCACGCGGCAAGCGACGGCGACTTCAGCGTGCGGCTGCTGGCTGATTGGGTTCACCTGGGCCTCATCAGCCTGTGGGTCGGTGAAGTCGCCGTCGCCGGCGCCATCATCTTGAGAGCGCCTGGGAACATGGCTTCAACCGACCGGCGCGCCAGGGCGGCTTATGTCGTGTCGCTGTCGAATTCCGCAACCTTTGCATTGACCGGCATCTTCGCCACCGGGGTCTATGCGGTCTGGCGCAGCATCGGCGGATGGGCCGACCTGGTCGGCAACCCCTACGGCAACACCCTCGTGGCGAAAGTGCTGGTCGTCGGCCTGGCGGCCGCGCTGGGCGGGTTCAACCGCTTTTTCGTGATGGCGCCGTGGCTCGCACACGAGTCCGCGGGTCGTGCCGTGCCGGGCGTCTTGCCGGCGCGTTTCAAGCGTGTCCTCCGGATCGAGGCATTGCTGCTGCTGGCGGCCGTCGTGCTCGCGGCCTGGCTTGCATCGACGTCGCCACCGGGCGAGGCGATGTAAGGCGTACGGAAACCTGTCACTGGCAGGTCGTTTACGCCGCGCCCGCTGCGCCGGCGGCGCGGCCAGTCCCGCCAGAAGCAACCGCGCGGCGCCCGCCGATGCCCGCATACCGGTGCGCTGGCGCACTGATGGCTGTCAACGACGCTCAGTCCGTTTGTAACGATAGTGAGTGACGCGGGAATTCAGGATCGACCGCTTCGCGTTGCTGCGCGACATGCCGGCAGTCGGGAAGACTGCTCAGATTCCAGCGCTTGCAAGCCACTCAATGGAAAGGAATAATGCCGTGAAACATTCTTCAATCGAAGTCGGTCCGCAGCTCGAGGCCGCGGCGCCGCAGGTCAGGGCTGTCGAGACCATGCTGCGGGACATGCAGAACACCCCCGCCCCCGCTGCCCGCGCGGTCGCGCAAGCGAAGTCGAAGCTGTTCTTGCCGACCATGCCTGCAGATCAATACGAAGAGCTCAAGGCAACATTGCAGGCGCAGGGGCCGGCGGCCGAAAAGCCCTTCGACACCGAAACCGAAGCCGAGGCGTTGCCGCGCGCGCCGATCGGCCTGGTCGGCCCCAACGTGCCGGGCGCGACGGATGTCGATGGATTGATCCCGCCCGACACGCACGGCGCCATCGGGCTCGACCACTTCGTCGAGGTGACGAATTCGCACGTCGACATCTTTGTCCGGACCAACCCGAGCCAGCGCACCAGCATTTCGCTCGCGGCCTTCTTCGGCTATACCACCCGGGTCCTGTTCGACCCGCGCGCCGTCTACGACAGCGTCTGGAACCGCTGGATCATCACCGCCGACGCGTTCCAGGAATCGGACACCCGCCAGTTCCATTTCGTCGCGATCTCCACGACGTCGAACCCGCTCGGCTCGTATTTCATCTACGGGCTGAACGTCACGTTCAACGCCGGCGATTTCTGGGATTATCCGCAACTCGGCATGGACCAGGATTCGATCATCATCACGGCGAACGTCTTCACGTCGTCCGGCGGGTTCCGGGGCGCCGACATGTTCGCGGTCGCCAAGGCGCGCCTGTACAACGGGCTGGGTTTCGCGGTGCCCGTCTTCACGGGCCTGCGCGCCACGCTCGCGCCGCCGATCGTACTGGACCAGAACGCCAGGACGTTCCTGATCGCCGCGTCGGGCGGCAGCGCGCTGAGCCTGTACGCGCTCACCAATTCGAGCAGGCCGAACGCCATCCAGCTGACCGGGCCGGTAAATATTTCCGTGCCGTCGTATTCCGCCCCGCCCCCTGCCCCGCAACCGGGCACCAGTGCCGTGCTCGACACGCTCGACGGCCGGTTCGTCAACGCCAGCACGCAGACGGGCGATTTCCTGTGGCAGGTCCACACCGTCAACCTCGTCGGCTACGCGGCGCCCAAGTTCTACCAGATCAACACGGCCACCAACGCGCTCGTGCAAAGCGCGTTCTTCTTCGGGACGTCGACGTCGTTCGACTTCAACGCCTCGATCGCGGCCAACAGCGCCAACGACGTGTACGTGACGTGGACGCTGACCGACCCGCCCCGCGGCACCAACGCCCAGGTGCGGTTCTCCGGCTTCGACCACAACAACGGCAGCACGTACAGCCTGAGCCCGGGCACGGCGGCCTTCACGAGTCCGACGTGGTTCGGCGGCGGCCGCTGGGGCGATTATTCGGCGGTGACGGTCGATCCACGCAATACCAGGCGCGCCTGGCTGGTCAACGAGGACATCCTGTCGAACCATGACTGGGGCAGCCGTATCGTCGGCATCGGCTTTACGGCGTGAACCGGCGCGGGTCCGGCATCGTCACCGGATACCGCTGTCGTACACGATCCGGACCGACGTGACATGGTCCTTGACCACGGTCACCGTCTGGTCCGGCGCGTGCGGGTAGATCGCTTCGGACTCGGGGTGCAGGACGTACGTGCCCGGTTCGAGGATGATCTCGAAGCGGCCGTTCGCGTCGCTGCGCACCTCGGCCACCGGGCGCCCGGCCGCATCCGCCACGCCGATGACGGCCCGGTAAGGACGCTGGTTGGCCGAGCCGGGCCGTTCGACCGGGCTGAGCGGCCGCAGGATCACGTCGCCGTCGATGCCGCTGGCCATGTCGTGCGCTTGCATCATCATGCCTCAGTATAGGCACGATAGCGGCCGCATTACAGGATCCCGCGCCCGCGCGCGGACGCGATGATCTCGTCGTAACGCTCGTTGTCGGTCTTGTGCAGATAGGCGGCCGTCGTCGCGATGTTCGCGTGCCCGGCCGTGTCCTGCAGCGTCTTGAGCTGGACGCCGTTGTTTGCATGGTTCGTCAGCATGCTGTGGCGCAGCCAGTGCGCGGACGCCTGCCGCAGCGTGGCGGCCGTGTCGGCGTCGCCGCGGGTGTCGGCGACGCTTGCCGCGTCGGCGAAGACGGCCTTGATCGCTTCGGCGGCCGCTTCGTCGGTGATGCGCGCGAGGCCGCGGCTGCGGCTCGACAGGACGAGCGGCGTGCGGTCCGCGCGGTTCGCCTGCGGCAACAGATCAAACGCCTGGCGATAGGCGCGGAAGGCGTCCAGCATGTCCGGCGGGACCGGCAGGCGGCGCGGCTTGCCGCCTTTCCCGACGACGTCCAGCCACCAGCGGCCATTGCCTTCCGTGTAGATGGAACCCATCGCCGCGCCGACGATCTCGTTCAGGCGCGCGCCCGTGTGCGCGAACGCGACGAGCAGGAAACGGTCGCGCTCGCGCCGCTTGACGGCGGCCGGCGTGCCGGCCGGGCGCCGCGCGACGGTGTCCAGCGCCAGCGCGATCGCGCCCTGCGTCAGGTAGCGCGTGATGCGGCTGGCCGTCGGCGCCCGGACGTTGCGGACGAGCGCGGCCGGATTGCGGCGCAAATACCCCGTCTGCTCCGCGAAGCCCAGCAGGCCCTTCACGGCGATCATCGCCTGGCGCCGGCTCGCGTCCGACAGCGGCCCCGTGAACGGCCGGTAGCGCGCATCCGTGCGCGGCCACTTTGTCCTGGACACCCATTCGGGCGGCGGATTCTTGAGGAATTCCTTGTACGCGTTCAGGTCGGCGACGTTCAGCTGGCCCAGCGTCTTGCCGGGTTCTTCGCGGCACCAGGTCAGGAAGCGGAACAATTCCTTCTGCGTATTCTGGATGGATTTTGCGCTGAGCTCGCCGTGAGCGATGAACTCGCGTGCCAGTTCGATGTCGGTGGTCGCTTCCGTGATGGCATCGTCGGCCTGACGGTACATCTTGACGTGCAGCCGGCTGCTGGCACCGGGCGCGATCTCTTCCGGAAGCGTTGGACCGAGGTCGATGGGCGTAAAGGTCGGCATGAGGAAAGACATTACTGTGTTTTTGTACAGTATATCATCCGGCCGCGAAAGCGCCAGCGGGTCCGTTGCCGCGCACGCTTGAACGGCGTTTGCAGGCCGGCCGCGCCTACGGGACAATCGGCGTGACGCGGTCCGACTCGAAAGGAGCATGCATGAACATCACGGTGAAAAACACGACAGCCGACACGACCCGGGTCACTTTGTTCGGCGAACTGCGCGACGGCAGCTTCGACGCGAAGATCATGGCCGAGACCGACGTGCCCTACACACGCTGCTGGGATGACGAGGTCGAGCAGCGCATCGTCTACATCCAGCCCGATCCGGAGCAATTGCAGGCCATCCTCGCCGCCCTCAACGACCGCCGCCTGTCGCTCGAGCAGTTGCAGGCGTTCGGCAGCGTGGGCGGCGGCACGTCCGAGATCCCGGTCTGACCGGCAGAGCCGGCATCCTACACGCGCACGCAGCGCCTGCCGACAGACGGCTCGCCTGCGCGCGGCAACAATCGTTCATCGAGCTACGCACAGGGAGGCGGTATGAACGCACACACGACGAATCCGGGCGACGGCGCCGGCAAGGACCAGCAGAACGAGCAGTCGGCGACGATCGGCGTCGGCAACGCGACGAGCGGCGAACAGGGCAGTACGCCCACCCACGAGACGATGGCGGAAACGGGCGGCAGCGGCGGCCGTGCGCTGACGAAGCCGCGGCCGGAGGAAGAAGCGCCGTCGTCACGCGGCGCCAGCCAGTCCGGCGCGGCGGGCAGCCGCCAGGGCGGCCCCGATGACGAGGCCGAAGGCGCTGGCACGGCCGCGACGGCCATCAACCGCGGCTACCAGGACACCCGCAGCCGCCAGGCCAGCCCCGGTTCGACCGGACTGGGCGCGCCGGAGACCGGCGGCAACCAGACCGAGGCCGACCTGGCGCCGCGCCGCGATTGACCGGTCAGGCGCCCGCCATGCGCCGGCAGGCGTCCGCGCACGCGCGGCATGCCTGCGCGCAGGCCTGGCAATGGTCCATCGGATGCTTGCCGCATTCATCGCCGCAGGCCGCGCACACGTTCGCGCACAGCCGGCACAGGTCGCGCGCGAGGTCGCTGCCGCGCGCCATGAAGGCGGCTGCCGTCCGGCAGATCTGGGCGCAGTCCATGTCGAGCGCGATGCAGCGCGCCATCATCTTGACGTCGTCTTCCTGCAGACAGGCGGTCGAACAGCGGTCGCAGGCGGCCGCGCACGCGTTGCAGGCCTCGATACAGGCTTTGAAATCGTCGTAAGACATCGTTCCTCCTCGGTGGATTGGTGACATGTCCCGGACATCCCGATGAAGGCCGCGGCCGGTGTCTCCCGGCCTGCCGCCCCGCATATTATGGCGTGCTGCTCCGGATGACGGCGCCGCCCTTCATGACGAAGTTCACGCGCGTGAGTTCGGCCGGGTCCGCCAGCGGATCGCCGCTGACGGCGACGACGTCCGCATACTTGCCCGGCGTGAGCGAACCGATGCGGTCCTTCCAGCCCAGCAGGTCGGCGCCGTTGATTGTGGCGGCCTGGATCGCCTGCATCGGCGTCATGCCGTACTTGACCATGTAATGGAACTGTTTCGCGTTATCGCCGTGCGGATACACGCCTGCGTCGGTCCCGAACGCCATCTTGATGCCGGCCTTGAACGCCTTGCGGAAGTTGTCGCGCTGCAGTTGTCCGACCATGCGTTCCTTCTCCAGCGATTCCGGCAGCATACCGGCCCTGGCGCCTTCCTGCAGGATGAAGTCGTCGTTATAGATGTCCATCACGAGGTAGGTCCCTTTTTCGTGCGCCAGGCGGATGCCTTCGTCGTCGATCAGGCTCGCGTGCTCGACCGAGTCGACGCCGGCCAGGATCGCGTCGCGGATGCTGCTCGCGCCGTGCGCGTGGGCGGCCACGCGGCGCCCGAGCTTGTGCGCTTCCTCGACGATGGCCTTCATCTCCTCAAGCGTCAACTGCTGGGCGCCCGCCTCGTCGCCCTTCGAGAGCACGCCGCCGGACGCGCAGATCTTGATGGTGTCGGCGCCGTACTTCGCCATCTCGCGCACCTTGGCGCGCCCCGCCCACGGGCCGTCGGCCACGCCGTTCTCGACATAATGGAAATCGTGCGGCAGCAGGTTGTTGTCGCAGTGGCCGCCCTGGATGCCGATGGCGTAGCCGGCCACGCGCATGCGCGGGCCCGGCAGTTCGCCGTCATTGATGGCGTCGCGCAGCGCCACGTCGCCGAAGCCGCTGGCCCCGACGTTGCGCACGGCCGTGAAGCCGGCCTCCAGCGTGCGCCGCGCCGCGTAGGCGCCGTACATGGCGGCGCGGATGTCGGATACGCCCAGCGAACGGTAGCCGTGCAGGTTCGGGTCGCCCGTCAGGTGCACGTGCGCGTCGATCAGGCCCGGCAGCACGGTCTCGTGCGACAGGTCGATCACCCTTGCGCCGGCCGGCACTGTCGTGGCGGCGGCCGGACCCACGGCCGTGATGCGTTCGCCGCTGACGAGAATGGTCTGGTCGGTCAGCACCTTGCCGCCCACGACGTCGACCAGCCTGCCGGCGCGGATGGCGACGACCTGGTCGGCGCCGGCGGCGGAATACGTGAAGGCGAACATGGCCACCGCGGCCGCGAGCGATTTCTTGTTCATGGTTGAGAACTTTCGTAAGTGTGCGCATGTCTGGCGGACGCCGCCGCCACATGTCGCGCAGCCAGTCGGTACCAGTTGCGCCAGGAGACGACGGCGTTGACCCAGAAGCCGGCGTACAGCACGGCCGTCAGGACGAGGCCGCGGCTCAGATACAGGGGCGCGGCAATGCTGTTCACGAGCAGCCAGAACGCCCAGTTCTCGACCCGGCGCTGCATCATGAGGATCTGGCCGATGACGGAAAAGACGAGCACGGCCGAATCGAGGAAGGGCGCGTATGCGTTCGTCGTGAAGTGCAGCAGCGCGCCGTAGCCGGCCGTGGCGGCCACGCCCAGCGGCACGGTCCATGCCAGGTTCGTGGCGCTGGCGTGCGTGATCGGCAGCGGGTCGCCGTGGTCGCCGCGCGCCCATTTCCACCAGCCGGCGACGCTGGTGGCGACGAAGAAGACCTGCAGGGCGACGTCCGCATACAGCCGGTTCTGGGCGAACAGGATGGCGAACAGCGTGCAGCCGACGATGCCCGTCCACCACGTGTGGACGTTGTTGCGGCCGGCGAGCAGGATGGCCACGGCAGTGAGGCCGTTCGCCGCGAGTTCCAGCGGCCCTGTCATCGCACCCCGCCCTGCCCGTCCAGTTTCATCCACGCTCCCCGAAGAAGCGTGTACTGTACGCCAGCCCGTCCGATTATTGCAAGAGAGGAATGTTCAGCGCGTCGCGGTGCCTTACAGTTTCAGCGTACGGTGCTCCGCATCCAGGTCCGGCCGGGTGCCCGTCATGGCAGCCTTCGCGACGGCGAACAGGCGCACCATCTTGCTGTCGTTCGAATCCCAGTATTCGGCCGAGTGCGGCTCGACGCGGATCAGCACGGCGTGCTCGTCGTCCGGGCCGGCCGGGAACCACGCCTGCACGCCCGCGTTCCACATCGCGCGGATGCGTTCGCGGTCGACGACGCGCTCCGCGAGCCCGCTGACGGAGACGAACAGGCTGTCTTCCGGTTTCGCGAACGACAGGTTGACCTGGGGCCGGTGCGCGATGCAGTCCCACAGCGCGGTCTGCGTGGAGGTGAAGAACCAGACGCCGCCGCCGTCGTCGACCTCTTCCTGCGTCATTGGCTGGCTCAGCAGGTGGCCATGCTCGTCCTGCCACGTGAACATCGGGAAGCGGACTTCCCGGATCTTCGATTTCAGGTCGGCGATGTCTTTGGTGTCGTGTGTGCTCATGGTGGGTCCTCGTGCGGGTGGAAGCGCCATCCTAGCGTGCGCCTGGCCGGCGTTCGGTGCGGCGGCGTACACACCCGGTTGGACAAGTCCGGATCGCGGTTGCTGCACGTATTCGGCGCTTTCTTGAGACCAGTCAACGGCGCCGGAAAGCGAAAAAAACGCCCCGTTGCAGCGCAATATAATGAGCTCAGCGTCGACCGGGGCACCGGTCCGGCGCGCCCGTCAACGAGCGTGGAGCTGCCGCCATGAAGCATATCGACCGCCGTGCACGAACCCCTGGCCGCATCGGCAACGGCCGGGCCGAGCGCTGACGCGGGGCCGTATGGGCGCCCAGCATCCGCGCGCGTTGTCCCTGTGCGAACCGGACGCGCGCCCGCGCCTCGTCGTGCACGTGGTCGACGCGCTCGACACGGCGCAGACGGAAAACGGCCTGCTGAACCTCATCCGCCATCTGCCGCCCGAGCGCTATCGCCACGCCATCGTCTGCCTGCACGACCGCGGCGGCGACGAGGGCGGCATGCGCGAGCACGGCGTCGAGATCGTCAACCTGCACAAGCGCGCCGGGCGCGATCCGCTCCATTACCTGCGCATGTTCGGCGTGCTGCGGGCATTGCGGCCCGACCTGATCCACACGCGCAACGGCACCGGCCTGCCGGCACAGCTCGTCGCGGCGCTGGCCGGCGTCAAGCTGCGCGTGCATGCCGAACATGGACGCGCGGCGGTAGGCGCCGGCCGGTCGGCCGGGCTCGCCGCACGCGTGCTGCGCCGCATGCTGTGTCCGCTGATCGACCATTTCATCGCCGTCAGCGGCGACCTCGAACAATGGCTCATCGAATCCGTGGGCGCGGAGCCGGCGCGCGTGTCGCAGATCGCGAACGGTGTCGACAGCGTGCAATTCCATCCGCGGCTCGGGCCCCCGGCCGTCGTCGGCCCGCCCGGCTTCATGCATGACGGCGTCTTCGTCGTCGGCAGCGTCGGCCGGATGGACGACGCCGGCAACCACACGACGCTGGTCGAATCCTTCCTGCGCCTGATCGCGTCGCCGCACCCGGCGCACCAGCGGCTGCGCCTGCTGCTCGTCGGCGACGGGCCGGCCCGCACCGAATGCCAGGCGCTGCTGCACCGGGCCGGCGCGGCCGCGCGCGCGTGGCTGCCGGGCGCCCGTGCCGACGTCCCGCAACTGCTGCGCGCGATGGACCTGTTCGTGCTGCCTTCGCTGGCCGAAGACCGCTCCAACACGATCCTGCAGGCGATGGCGACGGGCCTGCCGGTCGTGGCCTCCGCCGTCGGCGGCAACACGGAACTGGTGCATCCCGGTTTCACGGGCATCCTCGTGCCGCCGATGTCGACGGAGCTATTGGCGTCGGCGGTCGCCGATTACTGCCGCATCCCCGCCATGGCGACGCGCCACGGCGCGCGGGCCCGCACTCAGGTCATCGCCCGCCACAGCATGCCGGCGATGGCGCGCGACTACCTGGCCGTCTACGATGCCCTCACGCGCAGCGAACCGGTGGACAGCCTGCGGCGAGTGCGCTGATGCGTGTCCTGCACGTGCTCGACGCGGCGTGCGCGCGCCCGACGGATTACGCCCTGCGCACACAAGCCCTGCTGGCGGCGTTGCGCGCGCAGGGCGTGCAGACCGTGCACCTGAGCGCCGCGGGCGCGTGCGCCGCCGATGACCGGGACGCCTGGCCCCATCACGCGTGGCACCTGTACCGCACGCCGGCGCCGCAGACGCCGCGGTGGCTGCTGCGCTGCTGCCCGGACGTGGCGAACGGCGCGGCGCTGGCCCTGCGCCTGCGCCGGATCACGCGGCTCACCCGGCCCGACCTGATCCACGTCCATGCGCCGAGCGTACACGCATCGGCCGCCTGGCCCGTGGCGCGGCTGGGCCGCTTGCCGTTCGTCGTCGATGCGGACCGCCGCGCCGCCGCGGGCGGCGGCAGCCGGCCGTTCGACCGCTTCGTCTGCGCCCGGGCCGATGCGCTGGCCGCGCCCAGCGTCGAAATGCGCGCGGCGCTGCGGGCCGGCGGCATCCGCCCGCGCCGCATCGCGATCCTGCCGCCGGCGGCCGACGTGATGGCCGCGTCCGGTTGCGTGGCGCGGCCGTCCGACACGCTGGATGCGCCGCTGCTCGCCTATGCCGGCGACCTCGATAGCGCGGCCGGCCTCGACCTGCTGCTGGCCGCGCTGCGCGACCTGCGCCGCAATCGTCCGACGCTGCGCCTGCTCGTCGCCGGCGGGGGCGCCGGCATGGAGACGCTCGAGGCGCGGATCGCGGCTACCGGACTGAACGGGTATGTGCGCGTCACGGGACGGCTGCCCGCCCGCCGCGCCGCCGACGTCCTGGCGCGGGCCGACATCGCCGTATTCCCCGCGCTGGCGGGAAGCGGAACGCTGGCGCCCTCGCGCCACCTGCTCAATGCGATGGCCCAGGGGTGTGCCGTCGTCGCGTCGGATATCCCGTGCCACCGCGACCTGCTCGTGCACGGGCACAGCGGGATGCTGTTCGCGGCCGGCAGCCGGCAGGCGCTCGCGGACGTGCTGGCGCGCCTGCTCGACGGGACGTATCGGCTGCGCCCGCTCGGACAGGCGGCCGCGCAATGCATCGCGGCCACGCACAACTGGACGGCGGCGGCGGCGCGTTACCGCCGGTTGTACGCATCCGTTCTCGCCGACGTACGGGGCGGCCGGCATGGATGCTGAACATCGCCCTCTCCCACATGTCCACGCCAAATCGTCTATAGTGATGCCTCTGTACAAAAGAAAAACCAAGAGAACGCGATGAAATTTGACGTAGCCATCGTCGGCAGCGGCCTGGCCGGCCTGTCGGTCGCCCTTCATTTGGCGCAGACCCGCAAGGTCGCCATCATCTCCAAGCGCGAACTGCTCGACGGCGCCAGCAACTGGGCCCAGGGCGGCATCGCCGCCGTGCTGGATTCCGGCGACAGCCATGACCAGCATATCGCCGACACGCTCGTCGCCGGCGCGGGCCTGTGCGACGAAGCGGCCACCCGCTACATCGTCGAGCACGGTCGCGAAGCGATCGAGTGGCTGATCGAACAAGGCGTGCCCTTTACCCGCGACGAGACCGCGGAACTGGGCTTCCACCTGACCCGCGAAGGCGGCCACAGCCAGCGCCGCATCATCCACGCGGCCGACGCCACCGGCCACGCCGTGCAGGTGACCCTGGAACAGAAGGTGCGCGCGCATCCGAACATCACCCTGTTCGAACACCATTGCGCGATCGACGTGATCACGTCGGACAAGCTGCAGCCGGGCGGCGTCCACGCGGGCCCGGCCCTCGTCGGCCAGCCGCGCTGCCACGGCCTGTACGTGCAGGACGAAAAAAGCGGCAAGGTGCTGACCTGCGAAGCGGAACACACGGTGCTGGCCACGGGCGGCGCCGGCAAGGTCTACCTGTACACGACGAATCCCGACACGGCGACCGGCGACGGCATCGCGATGGCCTGGCGTGCCGGCTGCCGCGTGTCGAACATGGAATTCATCCAGTTCCACCCGACCTGCCTGTACCACCCGTTCGCGAAATCGTTCCTGATCACCGAAGCCGTGCGCGGCGAAGGCGGCCTGCTCAAGCTGCCGCCCGAGGCGGGCCCGGCGGCCGGCACCCGCTTCATGCCGGCGCACGACGAACGGGGCGAGCTGGCCCCGCGCGACGTCGTGGCGCGCGCCATCGACTTCGAGATGAAGAAGCGCGGCCTCGACTACGTGCACCTCGACATCACGCACCAGAGCCCGGAATTCATCAAGGAACACTTCCCGACGATCTACGCGCGCTGCCTCGAACTCGGCATCGACATCACGAAGGAACCGATCCCCGTCGTGCCGGCCGTGCACTTCACGTGCGGCGGCGTCGTGACGGACATGGCGGGCCGCACCGACATCCCGGGCCTGTATGCGGTCGGCGAGACGGCGTACACGGGCCTGCACGGCGCCAACCGCCTGGCCAGCAATTCGCTGCTGGAATGCCTCGTCGTGGGCCGCGCCTGCGCGCACCAGATCGCCGCGGCGCCGCCCGTCGACCTGCCGCCGCTGCCCGCGTGGGACGAGAGCCGCGTGACGAACGCGGACGAGGAAGTGGTCATCGCCCACAACTGGGACGAGCTGCGCCGCTTCATGTGGAACTACGTCGGCATCGTGCGCACGACCAAGCGCCTGGAACGCGCGAAGCACCGCATCAAGCTGCTGAAGGAAGAGATCGACGAGTACTACCGCAATTTCCGCGTCTCGAACGACCTGCTGGAGCTGCGCAACCTCGTCGAAGTGGCGGAGCTGATCGTGCGCAGCGCGCTGTCGCGCCGCGAGAGCCGGGGCCTGCATTATTCCCGCGATTATCCGGACACGCTGCCCAAGGCCCTGCCCAGCGTGCTGACGCCGCGCCGCCGCTGACCGGGTTGATGAACCAGAAGCTGACGCCGTCCACCGCCCTGTTGCTGACCGTCCCGCCGCTGCTGTGGGCCGGCAACGCCATCGTCGGACGGCTCGTGCGTACGGCCGTCCCGCCGATGACGCTGAACCTGCTGCGCTGGACGATCGCGCTGGCGGTGCTGCTGCCGCTGGGCTGGGAAACCTTGCGCCAGGCCGGCGTACTGGCCGGCATCCGGGTCCGCTGGCGCCGGTATGCCTTGCTGGGCCTGCTCGGCATCGGCATGTACAACTCGCTGCAATACCTGGCGCTGCAAAGCTCGACGCCCATCAACGTGACCCTCGTCGCGTCCGGGATGCCTGTCTGGATGATGCTCGTCGGCCGGCTGTTCTACGGCATGGCCGTGCGGACGCGCCAGGTCGCGGGGGCATTGCTGTCGATCGCCGGCGTGCTCGTCGTCCTGTGCCGCGGCGACGTCGGTCAGTTGCTGGCCCTGCGCCTCGTCGCCGGCGACCTGTACATGATCCTCGCGACGATCGCGTGGTCGTTCTACAGCTGGATGCTGCTGCAACCGCAGGACGAGCCGCTGCTCCGCGCCGACTGGGCGGCGTTCCTCGGCACGCAGGTCGGCTTCGGCCTGCTGTGGTCGGGCGCCTTTGCCGGCGCCGAATGGGGACTGGGCGCGCACGCCATCGCGTGGAGCTGGCCCGTCGCGGCCGCGCTGCTGTTCGTCGCCGTGGGTCCGGCCGTGCTGGCGTTCGCGCTGTGGGGCGCCGGCATCCGCCGCGCCGGACCCGGCATCGGCGCGTTCTTCGTCAACCTGACGCCGCTGTTCACGGCGCTGCTGTCGTCAGCTTTCCTGGGCGAGCTGCCGCATGCGTATCACGTGCTCGCATTCCTGCTGATCGTCGGCGGCATCGTCGTGTCCGCCAAGCGTTGATACGTGGCCGCGGCGATGGCGGCGGGAATCGTGTTTTCGTCGGGGCATCGGTAATGTTACGATCCCATGCGGAAGGAGCACATCGATGGCCGAAGCATTCACCATCCACGACTACGCGGCGCGGATCGCCGCATTTCTCGACCGGCATCCGCGCGCCCTCGTGCTGACGGGCGCGGGGCTGTCGACCGCATCCGGCATTCCCGATTACCGCGACCGCGACGGCGCCCGGCGCGGCAAGCCGCCCATCCACGGTCCGGATTTCCGCAAATCCGACGCCGTGCAGCGGCGCTACTGGGCGCGCAGCATGATCGGCTGGCCCGTGCTCGCGCAGGCCCGGCCCAATCACGGCCACCGGGCGATCGCCGGGCTGGAGCAGCTGGCACGGATCGGTTCCGTGCTGACGCAGAACGTCGACGGCCTGCACGGCCAGGCCGGCAGTCACGGCGTGCTGGAATTGCACGGCAATATCCACACGGTCATGTGCCTTGACTGTTCGGCGGTGTTCCCGCGCGCGTTCGTGCAGGGACAGCTGGAAGAATTCAATCCGCAGATGGCCGGCGCGGACGCGACGCCGCTGCCGGACGGCGATGCGTCCGTCGAGCCGGCGGCGCTGGCCGATTTTCGCCTGCCTTACTGTACGTGCTGCGGGGGCACCTTGATGCCGAATGTCGTGTTCTTTGGCGATAACGTCCCGCCGGCACGCGCGGCCATCGCGCTCGCACAGATGGAGCGCGCCGATGCGCTGCTCGTCGTGGGATCGTCGCTGATGGTCTACTCGGGCTTCCGCTTCTGCCGCATGGCCCACGCCGCGGGCAAACCGATCGCCGCCATCAACCTCGGCCGCACGCGCGCCGATGACCTGCTCGACATCAAGATCGAGGAAACGGCCGAGCGCGTGCTGCCGCTTGCGCTGGAACTGCTCACCAAGGGTTCGGAACACACTGGAAGAGACACACCATCCATACCACTCGACGGGGGAATACTGTGACGACAACTTTGCGCAGCACGCCGATCAAGCCCTGGCAGGCCGGCGCCATGCTGGCCGGCCTTGGCCTTGCGGCATCCTATTTTTATGTACGTTCCAAAACGAAGCAGGCCGAAGCGGAGAATCCGCCCCAGGGCCGTTTCGTGAAAGCCGACGGCGTGCGCCTGCACTATGTGGAGCGCGGCAGCGGCCCCGTACTCGTGCTGCTGCATGGGAATGGCGTACTGGCCAGCGATTTCCAGACCAGTGGCCTGATGGACAAGGCGGCCGAGCACTACCGCGTGATCGCGTTCGACCGTCCGGGCTTCGGCTACAGCGAACGGCCGCGCGGCAAGGTGTGGACGCCGCAGGCCCAGGCGCGCCTGCTGCATCACGCGCTCCAGGAAATCGGCGTCGATTCGGCCATCGTCCTCGGGCACTCGTGGGGGACGCTGGTCGCGCTGTCGATGGCGCTGGAGGTGCCGGACTTCGTGCGCGGCCTCGTCCTGCTGTCGGGCTATTACTACCCGAGCCTGCGCGCGGACGTGCCGCTGCTGTCCGGTCCCGCGATCCCGCTCGTTGGCGACCTCATGCGCTACACCGTGTCGCCGCTCATCACGCGCATGCTGTGGCGGCCGCTGACGAAACGGGTGTTCTCGCCGCAAGCGGTCGACGCGCGTTTCCGCGAATTGCCGGTGTGGATGCTGCTGCGGCCGAGCCAGCTGCGCGCCAGCGCCGCCGAGACCGTGATGATGGTGCCGGCGGCGGTCGCGCTGGCCAAGCGCTATCCGGAACTGAAGGTGCCGGCGGTGATCATGGCCGGCACGCAGGACAAGATCGTCGATTTCAGCCACAACTCCGAGCGCCTGGACGAGCGCCTGCCGGACAGCGAGCTGCAACTGCAGCCGGGTGTCGGCCACATGACGCATTACGCGCATCCGGACAAGGTGCTGGCGGCCGTCGACGGGATCGCGGCGCGGGTGGGGGAATCCGTCTATCGGCGCAATCCGCAGGCGGAGGCGCTGGCGAGGGCCAGCGAGAGCGGGACGTAAGGAGCAAGACGCACAATGACCGTCGTTCGCGCGCAGGCGGGAGCGTGATTTCGGTGACGCATCATGAAATACTCGCGCTCCCGCGCAGGCGCGAGCTTAATTTCTGTGGTGCATCACGGAAAATTGGGTTCCCGCCTGCGCGGGAATGACGGTGTTTTAATGCGGCGTGAGTTGGCCAGCGCGAGTGGAACGCAAGGAACGTGACGCAACCGTGCGGTCGCTCCCGCGTAGGCACGAGCGTGATTTTGGCGACGGATCATGAACTACCCGTCGCTTGCGCGCAGCCACGAGCGTGATTTTGGCGACGGATCAAGAACCAACCGTCGCTCCCGCGCAGGCGGGAGCCTAATTTCTGTGGCGCATCACGGGAAATTGGGCTCCCACCTGCGCGGGAACGACGGAATTTTCGTGCAGCGTGAGACGCTCAGCCGACGATCCGCAGCGAGTAATCGGTTGCCTTCACATCCTTCGTGAGGCTGCCGATCGAAATGCGGTCGACGCCCGTCTCCGCGATCGCCCGCACCGTCTCCAGGTTGATGCCGCCGGACGCTTCCAGCAGCGCGCGCCCTGCGTTGATGCGGACCGCGTCACGCATCATGCCCAGGTCGAAATTGTCGAGCAGCACGGATTTGGCGCCCGCGACGAGCGCCTCCTCCAGCTCGGCGATAGACTCGACCTCGACCTGGATCGACACGCCCGCATCCAGCGCGGCGGCCGCCCGCAGCGCCGGCGTGATGCCGCCCGCGGCCGCGATGTGGTTTTCCTTGATCAGGATGCCGTCGTACAGCGCCATGCGCTGGTTCGCGCCGCCGCCGACACGCACCGCGTATTTCTGCGCGAGACGCAGGCCCGGCAGCGTCTTGCGCGTGTCGAGGATCCTGGCTTTCGTGCCGGCGACGACGTCCACATAGGTACGCGTGGCCGTCGCGACGCCGGACAGCAGCTGCAGGAAGTTCAGCGCCGCGCGCTCCGCCGTCAGCAGCGAACGCGGCGAACCCGTCATCGTGCAGACGATGCTGTCGGCCGCCATCACATCGCCTTCGGCGTAGCGCCAGTCGATCTCGATGTCCTGGTCGACGGCCAGCATGATGCCCTCGAACCAGGGCGCGCCGCACAGGACAGCCTGCTCGCGCACGAGCACGCGCGCCTGCGCGCGAGGTTCTTCCGGCACGAGCTTGCCGGTGAGGTCGCCGCTGCCGACGTCTTCCAGCAGCGCGGCCAGCAGGTTCTGTTCGAACGCGGCCTGCAGTTTCTCGTCGAACCGGCCTTCGTCGGCGTATGGATTGCGCAGTGTGCTCATGCAGGTCCGATCCCGTTGAAAAGTTTGGCTTCCTGTTCCAGCGCACCGGTCGGCAGGGCCTTCGCCTTCTTGGCGGCGGCGAAGTCGAGCATGCGGTCGATCGCGCGCCTGGCCTGCCTGCCGGTTTCCGGATCGACGAAGATCTCGTTCCTGCCGTCCGTCGCTTCCAGGACGTCGGCCAGGTTCTGCAGGCCGTTCATTGCCATCCACGGGCAGTGCGCACAGCTCTTGCAGGTGGCGCTGTTGCCGGCCGTCGGCGCTTCGATCAGCGTCTTGCCGGGCGCGGCCATGCGCATCTTGTGCAGGATGCCGTTGTCGGTGGCGACGATGAAGTGCGTCGCGTCCATCGTCTGTGCCGCATTGATCAGCTGCGTGGTCGAGCCGACGACGTCGGCCTGGGCGACGACGTTGGCCGGGGACTCGGGGTGCACGAGCACTTTCGCGTGCGGGTACTCGGCGCGCAGCAGGTCCAGCTCGACGCCCTTGAATTCGTCGTGCACGAGACAGGAGCCCTGCCACAGCAGCATGTCGGCGCCCGTCTGCTTCTGGATGTACGAACCCAGGTGGCGGTCCGGCGCCCACAGGATCTTCTTGCCCTGCTCGTGCAGGGACTTGACGATGTCCAGGCCGATCGACGACGTGACCATCCAGTCCGCGCGCGCCTTCACGGCCGCGGACGTGTTCGCGTAGACGACGACCGTGCGGTCCGGATGCTGGTCGCAGAACGCGGCGAACTCGTCGGCCGGACAGCCGAGGTCCAGCGAGCAGGTCGCGTCCAGGTCCGGCATCAGGATCGTCTTTTCCGGGCTCAGGATCTTCGCCGTTTCGCCCATGAAGCGCACGCCGGCCACGACGAGCGTCCTGGCCGGGTGGTCGCGGCCGAAGCGCGCCATCTCCAGCGAGTCCGACACGCAGCCGCCCGTTTCCTCGGCCAGGTCCTGCAGGTCGGCATCGACGTAATAGTGTGCGACGAGGACGGCTTCACGCTCCTTGAGCAGGCGGCGGATGCGGTCCTTCAGCGCGGTCTTTTCCGCGACTTCGAGCGGCGACGGGGTGCGGGCCCAGGCCTCGGCGGTGGAACAGACGCCGCCGACCGGGCGGTCGTATTCGAAGACTTTAACGGGGGCAATAGTATTCATGACTAGATTCTACTCTCCGAAACAAACGTGGGCACGGGGCGCCCACCCTACGGCACGCGACACGTAGGGCGGGCACCCCGTGCCCACCGATCAAGCGCGCTGGCGTATCAATCCAGGCCCTGGCTCTTGAGGTAATCCTCGTAATTGCCCTGGAAGTCGATCACGCCATCTTCCTTGATCTCGAGGATGCGGGTCGCCAGCGACGACACGAATTCGCGGTCGTGCGAAACGAAGATCAGCGTGCCGGCATACTTGTCCAGCGCGATGTTCAGCGACTCGATCGATTCCATGTCCATGTGGTTGGTCGGCTCGTCGAGCAGCAGCACGTTGTGGCGGCCCAGCATCAGCTTGCCGTACATCATGCGGCCCTTCTCGCCGCCGGACAGCACGCGCACCGACTTCTTGACCTCGTCGCCGCCGAACAGCAGGCGCCCCAGGATCGAACGTACGGCCTGGTCGTCGTCGCCTTCCTTCGTCCACTGGCCCATCCAGTCGGTGAGGTTCAGGTCGGTGGCGAATTCCTCGGTCGGATCCTGCGGCATATAGCCCGGGTTCGCGTTCTCGGCCCATTTCACGCGGCCGGTGTCGGCGTCGAGACCGGTGATCGGGGCGCTGCCGATCGAGCGCAGCAAGGTCGTCTTGCCGGCACCGTTGGCGCCGATGATCGCGATGCGTTCGCCTGCCTCGACCATGATCGAGAAATTCTTGAACAGCTGACGGTCGTAGGATTTCGACAGGCCTTCCGTCTCGACGGCCAGGCGGTGCAGCTTCTTCTCGCCTTCGAAGCGCACGAACGGATAGGCGCGCGACGACGGCTTGAATTCCTCGATCTTGATCTTCTCGATCTGCTTGGCGCGCGACGTCGCCTGGCGGGCCTTCGACTTGTTGGCGGAGAAGCGGCGCACGAAGTCCTGCAACTCGGCGACCTTTTCCTTGGCCTTGGCGTTGTTGGCCAGCTGCTGGTTGCGGGCCTGCGTCGACGCTTCCATGTAGTCGTCGTAATTGCCCGGGTAGACCTTCAGCGTGCCGTAGTCCATGTCGGCGACGTGGGTGCAGACCGAATTCAGGAAGTGGCGATCGTGCGAGATGATGATCATCGTCGAGTTACGCTGGTTCAGCATGTCCGCCAGCCAGCTGATCGTGTGGATGTCCAGGTTGTTGGTCGGCTCGTCCAGCAGCAGGATGTCCGGATCCGAGAACAGGGCCTGCGCCAGCAGCACGCGCAGCTTCCAGCCCGGCGCGACGGCGCTCATCGGGCCCTGGTGCAGGTCGGTGCCGATGCCCAGGCCCAGCAGCAGCTCGCCGGCGCGCGCTTCGGCCGAATAGCCGTCGTACTCGGCGACCTTGCCTTCCAGTTCGGCCGCTTTCATGTAGTCGTCGTCGGTCGCTTCCGGATTGGCGTAGATGGCGTCGCGCTCGCGGATGGCGTTCCACAATTCCGTGTGGCCCATCATGACGACGTCGAGCACGCGCACGTCCTCGTATGCGAACTGGTCCTGGCGGAGCTTGCCGAGGCGCTCGTTCGTATCGAGGCTGACGTTGCCGCCGGACGGCTCGAGGTCGCCGCCGAGGATCTTCATGAAGGTCGACTTGCCGCAACCGTTCGCGCCGATGAGGCCGTAACGGTTGCCGTCGCCGAACTTGACGGAAATATTTTCGAACAGCGGCTTGGCGCCGAACTGCATCGTGATGTTGGCTGTACTGAGCACTGGGAAACCTTATTGCGTGTGTTTTCGATTAACCGCGCATTTTACCACTGCGGGGGTGGCCTGCGTCAGGCACGCTGCAGTGTCGGGTAGGCGGACATGGTCAGCTTCCACTGTCCGCCGTCGCACAGCAGGCGGCCCTGGGCGCCGAACGGAATCGTCACGCGGCGCGGGATGTGGCCGAACTCCAGCCCCGTCAGCACGGGCACGGGCAACGTGGCGCGCACATGGGCGAGCATCTCGTCGAAGTTGTAACCGTTGTCCGCGGGCGCCAGCCGGTAGCCGGAGAAATCGCCCAGCACGACGGCGCGCTGGCGCGCGAGGACGCCCGTGTGCATCAGTTGCAGCAGCATGCGTTCGACGCGGTAGGGATGCTCGGCGATGTCTTCCAGGAACAGGATGCCGCCGTCGATCCGCGGAAAGTACGGCGTGCCCGCCACCGACATGACCATCGCGAGATTGCCGCCCCACACCGTGCCGGTGACGTCCAGGCGCGGATTCGCGGCACCGTGCCCGGACACGGTGTGCGTGGGGCCGGCCAGGCAGTGCCAGAAATCGTCCAGCGTGAAGGCGACGGGGTCCTGGGCGCCGAAGTCGCCGGCGAACATCGGTCCGGCATAACTGGGCGCGCCCGTCCTGGCGTACAACCCCATCTGGAAGGCGGTCATGTCGGAGTAGCCGACGAAGATCTTGCCGCTCGCGGCCATGCGTTCGAAGTCGATGTCCGCCAGCAGCCGGGTCATGCCGTACTGGCCGCGGATGGCCATCACGACCTGCACGTCCGGGTCGGCGGCGGCCGCCTCCAGCTGGGCGAGGCGCTCGGCGTCTGTCGCGCCGAAGCGCTGGTGCCGCTCTTCGTGCTTGTAGTAATTGTGGACCAGGATGCCGTGGGCTTCGAGGCGCGCGATGCCGCGCGGGATGGCGTCCGGCTCGGGGGCGCAGCCGCCCGGCGCGACGAGGGCGATGCCCAGCTTGGAAATAGTCACTGTTTGACGAAGAGCCTTGGAGTCGAGTCGGGCGCCATCTTACCGTGCGCGTGGGCGTCGATCAAGGCGAGGAGCCGTTCCAGCAGCTGGGCCGGCAGGTCGTGGCCCATGCCTTCGATGACCTCGAGGCGGGCGCCGGGGATGGCCTGCGCGGTGTCGACGCCGCAGGCCGGCGGCACGAGCGGATCGGCCGCGCCGTGGATCACGAGCGTGGGCGCGGCGATCGTCTGCAGTTGCGGGGTGCGGTCGCCGCAGGCCGTGACGGCCAGCATCTGGCGCACGACGCCACCGGGACAGCAGTTGCGGCGCAGCGCGCGCGCGACGCGGCGGCGCAGGTGTTTTTCCGGCGTCGGATACGCGGGGCTGCCGATGGCCTGCAGCAGCTGGACGTTGTAGTCGACGGCGCTGTCGATGTCGCCGGCGCCGTTCCAGCCGCGCGGCCGGCGCAGCAGTGCGCGGCGGGCGGCCTGCGTCGGGCCCGGCAGGCCGCGGCGGCCGCTGCTGGACATGATCGACGTGAGGCTGAGGACGCGCGCCGGGAACCGCGCCGCCATCAGCTGCCCGACCATGCCGCCCATCGATATCCCGACGATATGGGCACGCGCCACGCCGAGCGCGGACAGCACGCCGATGGCATCGTCGGCCATGTCTTCCAGGCGGTACGGCGGGCTCGAGGGCAGGCGCAGCACGGACTTCAGCCAGGCCAGCGTGAGGCTGGGCGTGCCGGCATGCTCGAACTTGGTGGACAGGCCGCTGTCGCGATTATCGAAACGGATCACGTAAAAGCCCAGCTCGACGAGGCCTTCGAC
Source organism: Massilia sp. Root335 (assembly GCF_001425685.1). Classification (GTDB taxonomy): domain Bacteria; phylum Pseudomonadota; class Gammaproteobacteria; order Burkholderiales; family Burkholderiaceae_D; genus Telluria; species Telluria luteola. The sequence goes on from NZ_LMCY01000037.1 coordinate 240,438, forward strand.
GAATTCGTCGGGCCAGGCCGTCAGTTGCAGGCCGAGGCCGGAAATCAGCAGCAGTGGCACGGCTTTCGGATCGCCCGCAGTGTCGAAGGCGATGCGGATCCCGTTGGCGTTCAGACTAGGCATGGCGGCGTCGCCGGCACCGGGTCGACCGGATCAGGTAGGGGTGCCGAAAGTTGAGCGGTTGATCCAAGATGTACTCCCTGCCGTGGTGCAGCAGCGGCATGGAACCAGCATACCATTTTCGGCAAAGCGGTGGCGTCAGCGATGCGCGCCGGCGCGCGCCCGGTCAGTCCGTGGACGCGGGCGCGGCGGCAGCAGCTAGAGGCGTGCGCCGGGCGGCGCGGCGTTCGGCGAAGAAGGCCTTGAGCATGGCGCTGGCTTCATCGGCCAGCACGCCGCCGACGACGTCCGTGTGGTGGTTCAACTGCTCCAGCGCGAACAGGTCGAGGATGGAGCCGCACACGCCCGTCTTCGGGTCCGGGGCGGCATACACGACGCGCGCCAGGCGCGCATGCATCATGGCGCCCGAGCACATCGCGCACGGCTCCAGCGTGACGTACAGTTCGCAGCCCGGCAGGCGGTAATTGCCGAGCTTTTCCGCGGCCGCGCGCAGGGCGACGATTTCCGCGTGCGCCGTCGGGTCGTGGCGGCCGATCGGCTGGTTGAAGCCGGCGGCGACGACCTCGCCATCGCGCACGACGACGGCGCCCACGGGCACCTCGCCCGCCGCCCAGGCCTTGCGCGCTTCCTGCAGCGCCAGGCCCATCCAGGCGGCGTCGTCCGGGTCGGCGATGGCGATCGGGTCAGGCATCCGTGATTTCGGCCCAGCAGTTCGGCGTTTCGTGCAGCACGAGCTTTTGCAGGCGCAGCCCGGTGCCGTAGCGGTCCTTGTAGACGGCCTTGAGGATGTTCCACGCCACCTGCGCGAGGTTCTCGACGGTCGGGATGCGGTCGATCACGACGGTCTTGTGGCCCGGCAGGCTGGCGAGGAAGCCGCGCACGGACTCGTCCTTCTCATAGACGAGGAAGGCATGGTCCCAGACGTCGACGAGGTGCTCCTTCGCGAGCGCCTTGATGTCCGAGAAATCCATGATCATGCCGTTGTCGGAGTTGCCTTCGACGTCGATGACGGCGCCGGTCAGCGTGATTTCCAGCGTGTAGCGGTGGCCGTGCAGGTTGCGGCACTGGCTCTTGTGGTCGGGGATGCGGTGGCCGGCGTCGAATTCCAGCTTGCGGGTAATGGTCAGCATGTGTGCTTCAGGGAATGTTCAGGAGTTTATGGGTCTGGAGGCTGAGCTTCCACCTGGGATTGCGGCGGCACGTGTCGATGGCCAGTTGGGTGTTGAACCGGGCCAGCGGACCGTCCATCGGCTGGACGAAGAAATTCTCGAAATCCAGGTGCTCATAGGCGGACAGGTCCTGCCCCGCCTGCGGGATGACGACCTTGATTTCGTTGCCGCGCTCGACCACCAGCGTCGAGCCCACCTTGGGGCTCACGCAGATCCAGTCCACGCCGGCCGGCACGGGCAAGGTGCCGTTCGTCTCGATGGCGATCGTGAAGCCGACCGCGTGCATGGCATCGATCAGCGCGGCGTCCAGCTGCAACAGCGGCTCGCCGCCCGTGAACACGACGTATTTGCTGGCCGGATAGGTGTCTGGCCACAGGCTGGCGATGTCCGTGGCCAGGCTGGCGGCGTCCTTGAACTTGCCGCCGCGTTCGCCGTCCGTGCCGACGAAATCGGTATCGCAGAACTGGCAGACGGCCGTGGCGCGGTCGCTCTCGCGTCCCGTCCACAGGTTGCAGCCGGAAAAGCGGCAGAACACGGCCGGCCGGCCGGCATGGGCGCCCTCGCCCTGCAGGGTATAGAAGATCTCTTTGATGCTGTAAGTCACGGTAAAAATCCGGGGAAGTTCGCGTCAACCTTCCATTATACCGCGTTGGCACGGGGGCGCAGAAGCGGCCCGCTTTTGGCTGCGACGTGCCGTAAAGACGTCAAAATTGACGACGAGCAAAAACGCGTCGTTCGGAAAGTCGTACCTTTGAATACGGAAAGTTCCTAATCGCGTCGTCCTAGTCCTCGTCGAAGGGATCGTCATGAAAACCGTGCTGCTCCAGTCGCTGCGCGTCACCCTCGGGGCCCTGCTGGTGCTGACCCTGTGGATCGGGTTCGCCGGCCATGCCCGCGTGCTCGCCATGCCCGAGCGCATGCAGGCGGGCGTTCTGGTACTCGTGATGATGGGCGTGCTGTTCGCCGCGCTGTTCCGGCGTGTGCGCAGCGAAGACCGGATCGCGCGCCTGGAGGCTGCGCTGTGCCGCGAACAGAAGGCGCGCAGCCAGGCCGACCAGGCGCTGGCGGAGTCCGACATGCTGCTGGGCCGTCTGACGGGCGGCGCCGAAGCCCGCCGCGGCAGCCTCGATCCGCTCGCGCAGCTGGTGGCGATCCAGTCCGAGCTGCTGCAGGTGCGCCGCCAGTACGCGCTCGAAGATCCGCTGCTGGCCTCGCGCATCGACTTGTTGTGTACCCGCGTCGACCGGGTCGCCCACGCGATCGTCTCGGCCCACGCTTTCGACCCGGGGTGAAGCACCGCTGATCTCTCTTGCTAAAGATCAAGGGGGCGCCATTGTCCGGGGCGCACAATCGGTTCTCGTCAGCAAGTAATTGCTCAACAGACAGAACCGAAGGACGCCTCATGACAAGCACAACAACAATACAGCGCCTCATGGATTCCTCGGGCGCGACCGGCGCGCCGGTCGCTGCTGATCGCGCTTTCTCGCACCAGCTGATGGAGACGCTGGCCATTCCCATCTTCGTCCTCGACACGACGTCCCGCGTGATGTTGTGGAATCGCGCGTGCGAACGCCTGACGGGCGTGCCCGCGCACGAGATCATCGGCACGCGCGAGCACTGGCGCAGCTTTTTCGAAGACCGCCGCCCTACCCTCGCCGACCTGCTGATCGAAGAGCGCGCCGCGGAAGCGGGCCGGATCCAGTCGCGTCACGGCCTGGCCGACGATACGCACCTGTCGGCCGAGAGCTGGTGCGACATGCCGCGCCTTGGCCGGCGGCGCTATCTCGCGGCCGACGCCTGTCCCATCTACGACGACCGGGGCCGGCTGGCGGCCGTCGTCGAGACGCTGCGCGACATGACGGACGAAAAGCTGGCCCAGATCGCCCTCGAACAACTGGCCACGCGCGACGGCCTGACCGGCCTGGCCAACCGCCGCTGCTTCGACGAGACCCTGCACGCCGAATGGGCGCGCGCGCTGCGCCAGCGCCAGCCGCTCTCGCTGCTGATGGTGGACGTCGACAATTTCAAGGCCTATAACGATGCGAACGGCCACCTGGGCGGCGACGAATGCCTCAAGCGCATCGCCACGGCCGTCGCGAGCGAAATGCGCGCGAACGACCTCGTGGCGCGCTACGGCGGCGAGGAATTCGCCGTCATCCTGCCGAACCAGTCCCTGAAAGGCGCGGCCAGCGTGGCCGAGCGCATCCGTACCCGCGTCGAACAACTGCAGGTCCCGAACCGCCTGGCGGACGGACAGCACGTCACCGTCTCCATCGGCGCGGCCACCGCCATCGCCGCCCCCGACAACAGCGCCAGCGAACTGGTCGCCATCGCCGACGCCGCGCTGTACCGCGCCAAACACATGGGCAGGAACCGGATCAGCCTGCCGCTGACCGAGCCGGCCTGAGCCGACTCCTCGCGGTCACAACGTGGCGCGGTCCCACCCGTGCCGCACGGCCGCCTTCATCTTGTCCCAGGTCGACGCGCTGTCCTTGCCATAGCGCGCATCCCAATCCGAACGCAGGTCGTTTTCGACGTCGGACCAGTCGCGGTTGCGGTATCGGACGTCATTGCGCATCTGGGCGCCGTAGCGGTAGGCCGGGGCGGTGTCGTCGTAGCTCGTGCCGGTCGATGAATACGTGTCCGACCAGTGGGTGCGGTAGTGGGTATCGTCGTCCGTGCCGGCCGTCTCGCCCGTCATCTTGTCCCAGCCGTGGCGCACGGCCGCCTTGATGCGCTCCCAGGCCGACGGCTCGTCGTGCGCGCCGTACTTGCTGTGCCAGTCGTTCTTGAGGTCGCCCTCGACGTCGTCCCACGCGCGATCGCGGTAAGCGTCGCTGCTGCGCATTTCGTTACCGTAGCGGTAGGCCGGCGCCACGTCGTCGTAGTCGGTGCCGGAGGCGGCGTAGGTCGACTCGTAGTGCGTGTGGTAGTAGGTCGACTCGTCCATGTCCGGCGTAATCTTGTTCCAGCCATGGCGCACGGCGTCCTTGAATTTGTCCCACGTCGACGTCCCGCTCGTGTAGCGCGATTCCCAGTCGGCCTTGAGGTCGGCCTGGGCATCGTCCCAGTGGCGGCTGCGGTACTTCTGCAGGCGGCGCGCTTCGTCGCCGTAGCGGTAGGCCGGCAGGTAGTCGTCGTACTTGTCGGACGCGTTCGAGTACTTCGCGTTCCAGTGGCTGCGGTAATAGCTGTCGTCGTCGATGTCCGGCGTGATCTTGTCCCAGCCGCGGCGCACGGCGGCCTTGAACTTGTCCCACGTCGACGCGCCCGGATGGCGCTTGTCCCAGTCGCTCCTGAGGTCGGATTCGACCTCGTCCCACGAGCGGTCGCGGTACCTGGTGCTCGTGCGCATCTCGGTGCCGTAGCGGTAAGCGGGTGCGTATTCGTCGAAGCCGGCGCCCAGGCTCGAGTAATTGTCGTGCCAGTCGGAGTGATACCAGTCGTCCTCGTCCATGTCCGGCTTGAAGCGGTCCCAGCCGTGGCGCACGGCGGCCTTGAACTTGTCCCAGGTCGAGGCGCCCGGATTGCGCGCTTCCCAATCGCTGCGCAGGGTCTGCTCGACGTCGGACCAGTCGCGGTCGCGGTATTTCTCGTCGCGGCGCATCTCGTTGCCGAAGCGGTAGGCCGGCGCGTAGTCGTCGTAGCTGCCGCCCCCGCTCGCGTAATTCCGGTTCCAGTCGTTGCGGAACGTGTCGTCGTACGTGCTGTCCGCGCCCGTGTCGCGGGAGTACACGCGCACGTTGCCGCGCGCGCCCACGTCGCGCTGCTGCGAGCCGCTCAGGGTCGAATCGCGCTGGAGCGAGCCGGAACGGTTGCCCATCATCGCGGTGCCGCCCAGCGACGTGTCGTCCGAGCCGGGGATCGACGCCGTACCCTGCAGCGTCGAGCCGCTCTGGTTCAGCGAGCCGCCCTGCGCCGACTGGAGCGACGAACCCGTCGCCGGATTCTGCGCCGAGCTCTGCGTGCCGCTCAGGGTATTGCCGCCGGTGGCGCTGTCCATCGAGCCGCCCGACTGCTCGTTGGCGCCCTGCGGCTCTTCGTAGGTCTGGCCCTTGGGAACCGGGTCGTTGATGTTCTGCATGCCGAAGAAATTGCGGTCGTCGTGCCCGGTGAACTGCAGCGAACCCGGCTCCGTGCCCGCTGGCGTGCCCTGGTACGAACCGGACGACGATGCCGTCGACCCGCTGGCGGAACCCATGCCGCCGGACTGCGCCGACATGCTGCCCGACTGCTGCAGGCCGGCCGACGCGGGGGGCGACGCGGCGGCCGCGCCGCGCGTCCACTCGTCATGGTGTTCGTCGATGTCGACGGGACCGAAGCGCTCGATGATGTCCGCCGCGCGCTCCACTTCCGGCTCCGAGTCCGTCGTCAGGGTGAGCACGTGGTGGCCGCGCGTGACGGCGTACGAATACTTCATCGCGTGCTCGTTCGTGTCGGAGCCGAACAGGGTCGTGAAGAAATGCTTGAGCGAGGCGCCGAAGCCTTCCTCGTGTTCGCCGGCCAGCCGTTCATCCTCGCCGGTGACGCTGTTCGACTGGCCCGTGGGATCGGCACTCGAGATGCTCACATCGGTGCGCGCAAAGCCCGAGGCCAGCAATTCGTCCAGGGCGTTCCGGGCATCGCTTCGATTGTCGAAGACTGCTACTAGGGTATGTCGCATGATGTTTCCTCCGCTGTCATCGTGTGGGGTTGCCGACCCTGCCGAAGCGCGCCACGCCGACCTGCTCGCCGCCGAGCATGACGTATTCCGCGTGGAGATCCTCGTGCAGGTACTGGTCGAGAGTACTCCAAAGCGGCCGCGTTGCGCGCACCATTGACCCCTTACAACTCATGCGTATCCCGCCACGAAAAACGGGCCGCGCGGCCCGTGTTATCGATGACTTCGGTGAGTCCGCGCACCGACCGGCCCGCGGCTTGCCGGCCGGCGCGTGCGGTGCGGTCAGCCGAACGGATTCGCCACCGTCTTGACGTCCGGCGGCGGCAGGCGGTCCGGCAGGTCCCGCCCTTCCAGCCCGGCCACGATCCGGCCCAGCAGGTCGTGCAGCTGGCGCGCCCTGGCCAGGCCGTCCTTGTCGGCCGTGAGGTCGACGTCGCCCGAGATCGTGATCCGGTCGAGCCGGTTCTCCAGCATCAGGTTGCCGATCTCCACGACGTCGGCCTCGTTCGCGTACGGTGCGAAATTCGGTTTGCTGCTCATGGCTCTCCTCTCAATGGCGGTTGCGGTTGCGGGGCGGCTTGTCGTGGATTTCGGGCAGGTCCAGCACGCGCTCCTTCTCGGCGTCGGTCAGCGCGGGCAGCAGGTTGATGCCGATGATGCGTTCCAGTTCAGGGATCGGGATCACGTTCGCCTTCGCGTCCGGCGCGTTCTCGACGAACCAGGCGGCGCCGGCGCGCTGGCGCGGGCTGTACACGAGTTTATACAAATGGGTCGGCACGAGCACGTTGCCGATCTTGCGCAGGTCCGAGCCGAGGAAGGCCGGCCCGGTGACGACGTACAGGTCGCCCTCCTGCTTTGCCATCCTGCGCACGGCGCCTTCGATGCCGGCCCACAGGTTGCGGTTGTTCTCGCCGTTCTGCGGCACGATGTTGGCGAGGCTGAAGCTGTCGCGCTGGCTGTCGCGGTCCGGCATGTCGCCGTTCGGCGCCATATGGCCGCGGTCGTAGCCGCTGCGCGCGTAGTCCGACAGTTCGGCGCGCTGGTCCGACTGCAGGCGCGGCTCCGAATGGAAGGAATTTTCGCGCGACAATTCCTGCGCCGCCGCGATGTTTTGCGCCTGCAGGTGTTCCGCCGACCACAGCGGCGTGCGCGTGATCCCGGAGTGCAGCACGCTGAAGACGTTGAAGCACAGGGCTTCGGTGGCTTTGCCCAGCTTCGGATTCGTGATCCGCGGCGCCTCCCCGTCGACGAAATGGTCGTTGCAGGATTGCGGCCGCGGCGCGCCGCCGCCCCGCGCCACGGCCGCCCCCGCGTCGGCATGGGCACGGGCGTCCGGCCGATGCGGGGATTCGCGGTGGCAGGCGCCGAGCGACAGCAGGGATGCCAGCACGAGAGCCGGCGTGAACAACTTCTTAAGCATGATGATTCGACAAAATCAAAGAGTGTGTCATTTTATCCGACGCGCGCTTGCCCTTCCTCAGGAGTCTCCATATTGCATGCGCGCGCACGCTTCGACACAATTCCCTGCATTTCCGTCCGGAATGCTATAAGATTACGCTTTCAAAAAGCTAAGTATATTTGTCCAAACACGATGGCGATGGATAACCCCTCCATACCTGAGGACCTCCGGCGCTTTGTGCTGACCAGCATCCCTTCGGTTCCGTTCCTGGAGGCACTGCTGCTGATGCGCGCGGATCCGAACCAGGCATGGCGCCGCGACACGCTGGCGCGTCGGCTGTACGTCCGCGAAAAGACTGCGGAAGACTTGCTGGCCGAGCTGTGCACGGCCCGCATCGCCGTTCCCTGCCCCGAGCCCGGGGCGGAAGGCTACCGCTATGACCCGGCGGACGCCGGGCTGCGCGAGCGCATCGACCGCGTGGCCGACCTGTACGCGACCCATCTGGTCGAAGTGACCCACCTGATCCACTCCTCCCTCGACCGCAAGGCCCAGCAGTTTGCGGACGCCTTCAAATGGCGAAAGGACTCATGATGGCGATTACCATCTATGTGCTGTGCACCCTGACGTCGCTTGCCTGCGCCTGGCTGCTGCTGGGCAGCTATCGGCGCACCGGCCACCGTCTCCTGTTCTGGAGCGGCACCTCGTTTGTGGCGATGACTGTGAACAATGTTTTCCTGGTGCTCGACAAGGTCGTGTTTCCCGACGTGTACCTCCTCCCCGTGCGCCAGGTATCCGCACTCGTGTCCGTACTTCTTTTGCTGTACGGCCTGATTTACGAGAAGGAATGACATGCGCAATGAATTGAACGACCTGTTTGCCGGCGGCATCGCCATGGCCTCCTTCGTCATCGCGCTGTGCTTCCTGCGCTTCTGGCGCAGTTCGCGCGACCGGTTCTTCCTGTATTTCGCGCTGTCGTTCGGCATCGAGGGCGTGCATCGGGTCGTGTCCGCGCTGTCGTACGACGACAACGAGGACTCCCCGCTGCACTATCTTGTCCGGCTGCTGGCCTATGGCCTGATCCTGTGGGCGATCCTGGAAAAGAACCTGCCCGCCCGCGGCGGGCGGCGCGACGGCGGAAATTAGCGTGCGCCCGGCCGCCGTCCCCTGCGCCATAATCGGCCGCGACACCATTCGAGGAGGACGGCATGACGACACAGGACAAGCAGGACAAGCAGGACAAGCAGGACAAGCAGGACAAACGCAAGGACGGCACGAACCGCAACCTCCAGCGCGCCGATCCCGGGCCGGCGCAGCGGTCGCACGACCGCTCGGAAAACCTGCTGCCGGACGACGATGCCCAGGACGGCCGCTACGACGTGGCCGAGGAAGTGAACCTCGACCAGCAATCGGACCAGCTGCGCCGGGTGGGCAAGCCGCCCAGGGACGTCGGGCCCGGCTAACCCGTCAACCCCATGCGCAGGCCTTCGATCGTGTGGGCCTGCTCGATGCTTTCCAGCGCCGGCACGATGCGGCAGCGCAGGTGCTCGCGCACGGCGGCCGGGAGCGCGTCCCAGTAGGCCTGCGTCACCTGCAGGTCGTGCTTCTCGGCGTTGCGGCCGTCCGGCGCATCGACCCCGAGCACGAGCACGGGCCGCGACTGGCGGCTGCGGTTCGCCGTGCCGCGGTGGATCGTCAGCGCGGATCGGGCCGAGATGTCGCCCACTTGCGGCAGCTTGCGCTGGGCGCGCGCCTCGTAGCGCGGGTACAGCGCCGGATCGGGGAACATCGGGTCGCCGCCCGCGAGATCGTCCCACTGCGTGCCCGGCGCGATTTCGAACGGGCCGACCTCCTCCGTCACGTCGACCGTCGTGAGGTTGAACGCGAGCGAATTCAGGCGGCGCCCGACGAGCGTCTCGGGCGGCGCCGGGAAGTCGCGGTGCCAGGGCTGGTGCATCGCGCCCGGGAACGGGATGTCGAACCCCACTTCCACGATCTTGTAGTCCGGCCCGAGCACGGCCCGGCACACGGCGACGACCCACGGATGCGTCGCCAGGTCGACGAACCCGCGCAGCCGTTCCGGATGCACCTCGACGTAGAAGCGGCAGGGGCCGCGCTCGAGGGCGCCGCGGGGACGGGCGCGCGCCTCGGCGAACAGGGTCTCGATGTCGTCCTTGAGTTGCGCCACCCATTCGGCGCTGAAGGCGCCCTTGCAGGCGATGATGCCGTCGCCGTACAGGCCGCCCATGATGGCGCCCACGTCGTAGCCGGCGCTCCCGTTCGATGCTTGCATGGTGTCCTCCTTGCTGTGCCGCGGCCCCATCCTACCGGCGATCCACGCCGCATGGCGCCCGGCTGCCGACGGTTGACAGCCGGGCGCGCAACTTCTACAGTCGCAACACGATGATCCCCACACCCTGCGCATGCATTCCGCGGTAAATACCGCACCCGCTTATCGGGCCGCTTTTCGGGCCGCTTATCGGGCCCTTTGCCGGCCCGTCCGCTGGCCGGCGCCGGCCCACGCCGCGCGCGGGAGCGACGCATGAGCGGGCCGATCCAGGGGCGGGTCCTGTTCCTGTGCGGGCGCGCCGTCTCCGATCCCGCCGTCGGCGCCGTGGCCGCCGAGATGGGCTACGATCTCGTGCGCGCCCGCACGCTGGACGAAGCGCTCATGCATGCGCGCCACGGGGACGAGCTGCCCGGCTTCGCGCTCGTGCTGGCCGGCTATTCCGGCGACACCGAGGCATTGTTCGACAGCCTGCGCCGCCTGCGCGCCGCCCTGCCGCAGGCGCCCGTGATCGCGCACGGCATCCCCGCCGCGCCGCCGTTCACGCTGGAGTCGCTGTACGACGCCGGCGCGCTCGCCGTGCTGCACGATCCGGTGTCGATCCCCATCCTCAAGGCCAAGGCGCGCTTCTTCCTGGAAGCGTATGCGACGGCGGCCGAGCGGCGCCGCGCGGAAGCGGCGCTGCGCGACACCCGCGCGCGCCTCGAGGCCATCATCGCCGCCGCCGAAGTCGCCGTGTGGTCGCTGGACATCGCCAGCGGCCGGGTCCGCGCCGACGCGCGCATGAACGAGATGTTCGGCCTGCGTCACGAAGACGGGGACGGCGTGGACGTGGCTGCGTATTTCGCCGTGATCCATCCGGACGACGTGCCGCCCACGCAAACCCTGCTCGGACGCGCCATGGAGACGGGCGCGCCGTACGACGCCACGTTCCGCGTCCGGACGCCGGCCGGGGGCTGGCGCTGGGTCCTCGCGCGCGGCCAGCTGGACCGCAGCGCCGGCCCGCGCGGCATGATGCGCGGCGTCGTGATCGACGCCAGCGTCCGCAAGCAGGCCGAGGAACGCCTGCAGGCCAGCGAGGAACGCTACCGCACGCTGTTCGAGGCGATCGACGAGGGCGTGTGCGTGATCGAGATGCTGTACGACCCGGCCGGCAAGCCCTGCGACTACCGCTTCCTGGAAGTCAATCCGGCGTTCGTCAAGGCCACCGGCCTCGAAGGCGCCGTCGGGCGCACGATCCGGTCGATGCTGCCGGACCACGAGCCGCGCTGGTTCGAGGTCTACGGCAAGGTCGCGGCCACGGGGGAGCCGATGCATTTCGTCGACGAGGCCGCGCAGCTCGGCCGCTGGTACGACGTGTACGCGGCGCGCGTGGGCCCCGCCGGCAGCAGCAAGGTCGTCGTGCTGTTCACCGACATCACGCAGCGCCGCCGCACCGAGGTCGAACTGCGCCGCCTCGCCGACGACCTGGCGGAGCAGGACCGCCGCAAGACGGAATTCCTCGCCACCCTGGCGCACGAGCTGCGCAATCCGCTGGCGCCGATCCGCAGCGGCCTGCAGCTGATGCGGCGCGCACGCTCCGATCCGGCCGCCGTCACGCGCGTGCAGGACATCATGGACCGCCAGCTCGATCACCTCGTGCACCTCGTCGACGACCTCCTCGACGTGGCCCGTATCACGCGCGGCCAGGTGGAGCTCAAGCCGGCCCTGATCGCCCTGGCCGACGTGCTGAACGCGGCGGTCGAGACGAGCCTGCCGCTGATCGAGGCGGCCCGCCACCAGC
>NZ_LMCY01000037.1:251879-292422 GCF_001425685.1 Massilia sp. Root335
AGGTCGTCAGCAACCTGCTGAACAACGCGGCCAAGTACACCCCGCGCGGCGGCCACATCGTGCTGGCGGCGGAACGCGACGGCGACCATGCGCTGATCGCCGTGTCCGACAACGGCATCGGCATCCCGCCGGAGTCGATCGGCGAGGTCTTCCGGATGTTCACCCAGGTGGCCCACGCCGCGCGCCACGTGCCGGGCGGACTGGGGATCGGCCTGTCGCTCGTGCGCAGCCTCGTCGAACTGCATGGCGGGACGATCCAGGCGGCGAGCGCCGGCACCGGCACGGGCAGCGTCTTCACGGTGCGCCTGCCGCTGGCCGACCGCGGCGCCGCCACGGGTGCCGCGATCGGCCCGGCGCAGTCCGACACGGCGGGCATTGCCGCCCTGCGCCTGCTCGTCGTGGACGACAACCGCGACGCCGCCGACACGCTGGCCGCGCTGCTGTCCGTCATGGGCCACGACGTCGTCGTCGCGCACGACGGGCACCAGGCGCTGCGCATGCTGGACGGACTGCATCCGCACGCCGTATTCCTCGACATCGGCATGCCCGGCATGTCCGGCTACGAGGTGGCCGAGGCCGTGCGGCGCGAGCCCGGCCACGACGGCGTCATGCTCGTCGCCCTCACCGGCTGGGGCGGCGCCGACGACCGCGCGCGCACGGCGCAAGCCGGGTTCGACGCCCATCTCACCAAGCCGGCGACGGTGGCGGCGATCGAGGCCGTGCTGCGCGAGGTGACGGCGCGCAGCGCCCCGTCACCAGCCGACGGCTAGCAGGCGCGCGGCCATGCGGGGCCAGCACAGCGTCGCGACTTCCGTGCGCGTGGCCCAGCGGTAGCCGTCCATCTCCGGCGTGGGCGCACCCGTGGCGTGGTGCGGATACATGCTCGTGCAGTTCAGGTGCGCCAGGTCGGGCATGGCCGCGCCCACCTCCACGCGGAACAGGTGCAGCGCCTTGTCGCGGCGGTACTCGAAGCGGCCCAGGTCGCGGAACGCGTCCGGCGCGAACGCGAGGCCCGTCTCTTCCCACAGCTCGCGCACGGCGGCGTCCAGCGGCGACTCGCCCGGGTCCTGCACGCCTTTCGGGATGTCCCAGCGCGGCGTGTGCGTGACGTGGCCCAGCAGCAGGCGCCCGCCGGCATCGACGACGAGCGTGCCGCATGACACGGCGACGACAGGCGGGGTCCTCATCGCAGCGCGCGCGCGGCCGCGGCCAGCGCCTGTTCCAGCGCCTCCAGGCTCACCGGCTTGGTCAGGTGCTGGTCGAACCCGGCTTCGTGCGACTGTTCCTGGTCGCTCTGCGCGCCCCAGCCGGTCAGCGCGATGAGGACGATCTGGCGCAGGCCCTGGCGCCGGCGGATCGCGCGCGCCACTTCGTAGCCGCTCATGCCGGGCAGGCCGATATCCAGCAGCACGAGGTCCGGGCGCGCTTCCAGCGCCAGCCGCAGGCCCTGCGGGCCGTCCCGCGCCACCGTCGTCGCGTGGCCGAGCGCTTCCAGCAGCGCGACGAGGCTGTCGGCGGCGTCGGCGTTGTCGTCGACGACGAGCACGCGCAGCGGCGCCGGGGGCTGGGTGTGATGCGCGTCGTCCGTGCCCGTCGGGCGCGCGTGCGGCGAACCGGGGTGCAGCGGCAGGCGCACGGTGAAGGTACTGCCGTTGCCGCGGCCGGCCGAGAACGCGCTCACGCGGCCGCCGTGCAATTCGACGAGCCGGCGCACGAGCGACAGGCCGATCCCGAGCCCGCCCTGGGCGCGATCGAGGCTGCCGCGCACCTGCGTGAACATCTCGAATACGGAACCGATGGCGTCGGGCGGGATGCCGATGCCGGTATCGGACACGGCGACGACGGCGTGGCCGTCCTCGCGCCAGGCCGCCAGGGTGACGCAGCCGCCGGCGGGCGTGTACTTGGCGGCGTTGTTGAGGAGGTTGGACAGCACCTGCACCATGCGCGTGACGTCCGCCTCCAGCGGCAGCGGTTCGTGCGGCAGGTCGACTTCCAGCCGGTGCCCGTGGCCGTCGATCAGCGCGGCGCTCGTTTCCAGCGCCATCTGCACGACGACCTTGAGGTCGACCGCCTCGCGTTTGAGTTCGATCTTGCCGCGCGTGATGCGGGCGATGTCGAGCAGGTCGTCCACCAGATGGATCAGGTGCCCCAGCTGGCGGTCCATCATGGCGTGCACGCGCCCCGTGGCCTCGGCGTCGCGCGGCGCCATGCGCAGCAGGTCGAGCCCCGTGCGGATCGGCGCCAGCGGGTTGCGCAGCTCGTGCGCCAGCGTGGCCAGGAATTCGCTCTTGCGGTGGTCCGCTTCCGAGAGGTCGGCGGCCACGCGGCGCAGTTCGTCCTCCGAGCGCTTCTGCGCCGTGATGTCGCGCGTGATCGTTGCGAGGCCGATGTTGTGGCCGTCCGCGTCGCGCACGGCGAAGCCCTTGAAGTACACGGGGATCGGCTCGTGGCCGTCGGGCTGGTCCAGGCGCAGTTCGCCTTCCCATTCGGCCGCGCCGCCCGTCAGCGCGGCCATCACGTGGTCGCGCACGAACGGCCGGTCTTCGCGCGGGAAGAAGTCGATCATGCGCCACGCTGCGATGTTGGTGCCGTCGTCCAGCCCGGCCATGCGCCGCCCTGCCGGATTCAGGTAGATGCCGCCCGCGTCGGGCGTGAAGATGCCGATGAAGTCGGACGATTGCTCCGCCACGGCGGCCAGGCGGCGGATGCCTTCCTCGGCCCGGCGGCGGTCGGTCTCGTCGCGGAAGTACAGCGCGAGGCCGCCGGTCTCCGAACCCGACGCCTCCATCGGAAACGAGTTGATTTCGAACCAGCGGTTCTGGGCGTCGTCGTAGGCCTCGATGCGGCTGCGCGTCCGCTCCAGCGCCGTGCGCCGCAGCGCCCGTTCCTGCGCGCTGCCGCGCATCTGCGCGAACAGGTCCCAGAACTGCGCGCCGACCAGCTCCTCGCGCGGCCGGCGCGTGACGGCTTCCGCGGCGCCGTTGGCATACGTGATGCGCCAGGCCGGATCGAGGGCGATGAAGCCTTCGCTCATGCTTTCCAGGATCGCGCGCGAGCGGTGTTCGGCCGCCTGGCGCTCCTGCGCCTCGTGGCGCTGGCCGATCACGAGCGACGCCGTGTTGGCCAGCAGCGCCAGCGCCGCTTCCTCCTGCGGGCCGGGCAGGCGCCGCTCGCGGTAATACAGCGTGAAGGTGCCGAGCACCGCGCCGGAGGGCGCCAGGATCGGCAGCGCGCGCGCCGCGCGCAGCCCGTGCGCCTGCGCGAGGGCCGCATGCTGCTGCCACAGCGGATCGGCCGCCACGTCGGCGCAGACGATCGGTTCGCCGCGCCACGCGGCACCGCCCGCGGCGCCGGCCACCGGGCCGATGGGAATGGCGTCGATGGCGCGCTGGAACTCGATGCCGAGCGACGGCGCGGCCGCGTGAAGCAGGCGGCCGCCGGACGCCGTCAGCTGCACCGACGCGAGCGCCGCGCCGCCGCTGTAGTCCTCGGCGGTGCGGGCCAGCACGTCCAGCACGTCGCCCAGCGGGGCGTCGGTGACGGCCAGCTCCAGCGCGCCGCGCTGGCCGACGGCGAGCAGGTTCGCGCGCGTCCGCTCCGTGACGTCGACGCCGTGCAGCAGCACGCCCGAGACGCTGCCGTCCGGGTCGCGCAGGGCCATGCAGACGAAGTCGAGGAAGTGTTCTTCCAGGCCGCTGTGGGCGTCGTCGCCGTGGCCTTGCAGCAGCAGGCGCACGTTGTGGCCCTCGACGGCCTCGCCGCTGGCATAGACGCGGTCCAGCACGTCGATGAAGCCTTGCCCGGCCAGTTCCGGCAGCGCCGTGCGCACGGCCAGGCCCGCGAGCGGACGGCCGCCGGTCAGTTCGAGGTAGCGCTGGTTGGCCATGTCGATCACGTGTTCCGGGCCGCTCATCACGCACATGATGGCGGGCGCGCGGTGGAAGATGTCGCGCATGCGCTCGCTGGCGGCCTGCAGCTCGCGCAGCAGGCGTTCGCGCTCCGCCTCGGCCTGGCGCCGGCTCTCGCCCAGCTGCTGCTCGCTCTCGGCCAGCCGCTCGGCGGCCAGTTTTTCCACCGTGGCGTCGCGGATGATCTTGGCGAAGCCGGCGTGGACGCCCGCCTCGTCGCGCAGAGGCACCATCACGCCGTCGGCGAAGAAACGCGTGCCGTCGCGCCGCACGTGCCAGCGGCGGTCCTCGGCGCGGCCATGCGCGAGGGCGTTGCGGGCTTCCTGTTCCGGCTGCCCGGCCGCCTGGTCCTCGGGCGTGAACAACAGGTCGACGCAGCGCCCGAGAACGGCGTCGGCCGGCCAGTCCGTGATCGCGGCGGCGCCGCCTTCCCACTCGGTCACGACGCGGTCGACGTCGGTGCCGATGAAGGCATAGTCGCGGATATTGTCGAGGATGAGGCGCAGCCGGGCGTCGCGCGAGCGCAGCTGGGCGCGGTGGCGCTCTTCCTCGATGCGGGCCAGCTCCGCGTTCTTGCGGTACAGGTCGATGAAGACGGCGACCTTGGCGCGCAGGACCACGGGATTGAAGGGTTTTGTGAGGTAATCGACCGCGCCGAGCGCATACGCCCGCTCGAGCGGGAATTCGTCGGCGTCGCCGGCGGTCAGAAAGATGATCGGCAGGCTGTGCGTGCGCGGGTGCTCGCGGATCAGCTCGGCCAATTCGAAACCGTTCATGGTCGGCATGCGCACGTCCAGCAGCACGACGGCGAAATCGTGGGCGAGCACCTCGCGCAGCGCGGCCTCGCCCGACGTCACGGCGACGAGCGCCTGGCCCAGGTCCGCCAGGATGGCCTCCAGCACCGCCAGGTTGGCCGGCTGGTCATCGACGAGCAGGATCTTGGTGGTCTGGTCCGAGGCCATCAGGTGTCTGGGGAAAGGAGCGATGTAAATAATGCAATGTATTCCGCGCCCTGCCGAAAGTCAATTGTGCGCGGCCCGGCGCCGCCCGCCCCCAAACTGGCGGCTGGCTTTCGACGGTACTGGAGTATTCGATGACGTTTTCCTTCCTGTCCCGGACAGGGCATTTTTCCTTCCTGAATAACCCCTTCGAATCGTGGGCGATGGCGGCGGCCGTCGCGGCCGGGTCGGCGATCGCCATGGTGTTCGTGCGCGCCTTCGTGCTGCGCCGCATGGAGACGCTGTCGCGGCGCACCGGGACACGCCTCGACGATTTCGTCGTCAAGATGCTGTCGCAGACCTATCTGCTCTTCATCGTCGTGTTCGCCCTGTACTTCGGCAGCACCTTCCTGGAGCTGACGGCGAAGCAGGACAAGTTCGTCACGCGCATCGCCATCGCCTCCCTGCTGCTGCAGGCGGCGATCTGGGGCGACGCGGGCCTGCGCGCCTGGCGCGACCAGTTCCGCGTCGGGCCCGTCGACAGCGAACGGCGCGCCTCCAGCGGCGTGCTGTGCTTCATCTCGCGGCTGCTGCTGTGGGTGATCGTCACCCTGATGGTGCTCGACAATTTTGGCATCAACATCACGACGCTCGTCGCCAGCCTGGGCATCGGCGGCGTGGCCGTCGCGCTGGCCACGCAAAACATCCTCGGCGACCTGTTCGCCTCGCTCTCGATCATGCTCGACAAGCCGTTCGAAGTGGGCGACTTCATCATCGTGGGCGACGTGCTCGGGTCGGTCGAGCACATCGGCCTCAAGACGACGCGCGTGCGGGGCCTGGGCGGGGAGCAGGTCGTGTTCTCCAACGGCGAGCTGCTGAAGAGCCGCATCCACAACCACAAGCGCATGCAGACGCGGCGCGTGGCGTTCGTGCTGCGGGTGGCCTACGGCACGGGGGATGAACTGCTGGGCCGCATCCCGCAGATCATCCGCGAGATCGTCACGAGCAAGGAGAACGTCGACTTCGAGCGCGCCCATTTCTTCAGCTGGGGACAGTGGTCGCTGGATTTCGAGGTCGTGTACCACTACCGCAGCCCGGACTACCTCCTGCACATGGACGCGCAACAGGCCATCTTCCTGGAGATTTACCGCCGCTTCCAGCAGGACGGCATCGAGTTCGCGCACCCGCTGTCGATCGTGCGCCTGGCCGATGCGGGACTGGCGGAGACGTTCCGCCGCAACGGCGACGCGCCCCCGCCGCCGGGCCCGTCCTTTCACTGAATCCGTTGCACCAAAATAGCCAGACTCATCCTACAAGCCAGCCGTAAGGAATCCTATTCACCCTGCATATCGTGCGCCTTACCATGGCTTCACCTCTTCCCGGGCGGCAGTCACGCGACGCTGATCCGGCGGAGGGACGAATTGTTTAACCAACTCACGGAGAACGATCATGGCATCGAACAACCAGCAAGGCGGTAACAAGGGCAACAACCAGAGCGGCGACACCAGCAACCGCGGCTTCGCATCGATGGACCCGCAGAAGCAGCGCGACATCGCCTCGGAAGGCGGCAAGGCCGCTCACGCTTCGGGCAATGCGCACGAGTTTACCTCGGAAGAAGCGCGCCGCGCCGGCTCCATGAGCCACAAGAACGACAGCGGCAGCCAGCAAAGCCAGGGCGGCGGCAGCCAGCAGAGCGGCAACAGCACCCGCGGCGGCACGCCGGAGCAGCACGCCAAGGCCGGCTCGCAGAGCCACAAGAACGACAACAAGCGCTGACCGTCAGCGCCTGCCCGGCACGTCCGGGCAGATCGTGGCATGTTCAACCGCTGGCTCCGGCCGGCGGTTTTCGCATTTCCGTGACGCGTCCAGAAACAGCGCGCCGCCCCCCTTTCCCGCCCCTTTTCCACCTCCGGCATGCCGCCGCGACGTGCCGCCGAACTCGTATTGACGGGCTCGCCACGCCTGCGCCCGCGTCCAATTGTGCGGGGCAAAACGGATGAACGGTGATATATTTTTGGCACTATATTTCACATTCCAAACGCTCCGTAACCGTAAGTCGTTACGGTCTTTACGTATGAACTTGGGATGCGGGAAACAGCGCATGCGGGGCATGGAGTCCGCGCGGCCGCACGCGCCGCGCCGGCAGGAATAACCATCAAACAGGATAAGCGAATGAAAAAGAATATTGCCATTGTCGGTGCTGGATTTTCCGGAGCTGTCATTGCCAACCAGCTGGCCCATGCGGGCTATAACGTCGAGATCTTCGAGGCACGCGACCATATCGCGGGCAACTGCCATTCGGAGCGCGACAGCGAAACGGGCGTCATGGTCCACGTGTACGGCCCCCACATTTTTCACACCGATAACGAACGGGCCTGGGAATTCGTGAACCGCTTCTCCGAATTCAAGCCCTACGTCAACCGCGTGAAGGCGATCACGAATCACCGCGTGTTCACGCTGCCGATCAACCTGCTGACGATCAACCAGTTCTTCGGCAAGACGTTCCGTCCGGCGGAAGCGGAAGCCTTCATCCAGTCCCTGGGCGACAAGTCGATCGAGAATCCGGCCACGTTCGAGGAACAGGCGCTGCGTTTCGTGGGCCGCGAGCTGTACGAAGCGTTCTTCAAGACCTATACGATGAAGCAGTGGGGGCTGCATCCGAGCGAGCTGCCGGCCAGCATCCTGAAACGGCTCCCCGTGCGCTTCAATTACGACGACAACTACTTCAACCACAAATACCAGGGCATGCCGGCCAACGGTTATACGGCGCTGGTGGAAAACGTCCTGAAGGTGCCGGGCATTACCGTTCACCTGGGCACCCGCTTCGACCCGGCCGCCAAGTCGGACTACGATCACGTGTTCTACAGCGGCCCGATCGACGCCTGGTTCAACCACGTGGAGGGCCGCCTGCCCTATCGCACGCTGGATTTCGAAGTGTTCCGCGATACCGGCGATTACCAGGGCAATGCCGTCATCAATTACTGCGACGATTCGCAATCGTATACGCGCATCACGGAACACAAGCATTTCTCGCCGTGGGAACAGCACGAGCGCACGGTCTGCTACATGGAATACAGCCGCCAGTGCGAGGAAAACGATACGCCGTATTATCCGATCCGCCAGGCACGCGAAAAGGCGCAGCTGGAAAAATACGTCGACCTGGCCCGCACCGAAACGAACGTCACCTTCGTCGGCCGCCTCGGCACGTACCGCTACCTCGACATGGACGTGACGATCCACGAGGCGTTGCAGACGTCGGATAAATTCCTCGCGGCCGCGCGCGAGAAGGTGCCGATGCCGGCGTTTGCGATCGATCCGCTGGCCTGAACGTTTGCGGCGCGGCCACGGCCGCGCCCGGGAGCGCCCGGCGACGAGTGCCGGCGCACGGCGATCCGCCCGCCAGGTTCGCAATCCCGAAGTCTAGATCCGGCCGCCGCGTATCGGGGCCGCCGGATCGCCGCGCCGTTTTTCGGCCTCGTATCCGAGAGCAAGGAAAATCGCGCCACCGAAAATCAACACGTCGGCGACATTGAACGAATATGGGTTGTTGATCCCGCAGCAACTCACGTTGATGTAGTCGGCAACCGCACCGTAGACAATGCGGTCGTAGGCATTGCCGAGCGCGCCGCCCGCCACGGCGCCGGACGCCAGTATCAAGACCCATCCCGACTTGTTGCGCGCCCATGACATCAGCGCCAGCGAGACGACAATGCTGATCGCAACCAGCAACCAGCGGGCGTCGAAACTGTTCAGGAAACCGAAATTGACCCCTTTGTTCCAGGCCATTACGAAACTGAGGTAAGGCGGAAAAACGGGGATCGTCTGGACGGATATCAGGTTGAGCCAGTCAACGATAATGATCTTTGAAAGACGGTCGAGGCCGAATGCGAGAAACGATGTGATAGCGATCCGGATCATAAGTTAAAGTAAATAATTCGATTCTCTCGGCGTCGGTTGACAAGGTCTGCGCGCCCAATTTTAGCAGCATAAACGTGCTCGGAAACCGGCAGGACGCCATGTCCAGCAACCGACTGCTTTTGGCGGAGATCGGCCGTTGGCCGCCGCCCGGCAGCTTCTCGCCAGGCTGGAAAATCCCCGAAACCTAACCGCGCCGCCTGCTGCGTTTGTTCCAGTACTGGCCCGAATAATCGCCGCACGATGCAAGGTGTACGCGTCCGCTGCCATCGTTGACGATATCCAGGCATTTGCCCTGGCCCGTGAACTCGTTCCACAACCGCACGCCCTGGCCCGGGCCCGTCTGATCCATGTGCCATTGCTGGCCCGTCACGTTGGCGCAGGACGCCATGTGCACCTGGCTATTGTTGCCGTCATTGACCACGTCCAGGCACATATCCTCGCCAGTAAAGCGCGCCCGCAGACGCACAAAGCTGTTGACGGCGTCCGGCACAAGCTCCCACATTTGGCCTGTGTAAGGACCGCAGCGGGCCATGTGCAACTGATCCCGATTCTCCGCGTTGACGATATCGAGGCAGTTGTCATGTCCGGTAAAGGCCGAATGCAGGCTGAAGCTGGGCGGGTTTGCGCTGGCGCCGTGGGCAACGGTGGCGAGCAAGAACGGCAGCAGCAGTCGCATTGTCTTCTCCTTGGATGAACATATCGATGCCGATCGATCGTGCCCGCCATTTTCGCAAAGATCGGTCATCGAGTTTGTGTCGGCTGGCCGATAACGTACGGCCGGCCCGTCCCAGTGTACGATGTTGTTGCTCTCTGAGCAAGTAAGAGGTCTTGTGAGGCGTCTTTGTACGCGTAACAAAACCCTGATTGCATCGAGCCATGGCTTTCTTGTGTACTCAGCTTTGAAACACGCCCATCATCAAATTTACGAGCAACCATGCGGATAACCCCGTCGTCCGGATCACCAAGGCCACGGTGTCTTGCGTCCAACGTCGGCATCGCGGGCCACGTCGTAAAGGTATTTGCCCACGACCAAGTCCTGCAGGGCTAGACCGGTCATATCGAACACCGTAACGTCATCCGCACGGCGGACGAAGGCGAACTTTCCTGTCAGGAGGTCCCCGAGCTCCGTGTGTGGCACCAATGGATCCCACTGCGTTTCGCCGAGTTGGGAAGCCTGTTCGCTGTCGTCGACCACCAGCCGGCAACGCTGCAGCAAACCTTGCGGCAGTTCACGTTTGCCTCGGGTATCGGCGCCGACGCAATTAAAGTGCGTTCCCGGCCGCACCGCCGCAAGGCTGAATAGCGGCCCGCCGCCTGGTGTAGCCGTGATCACGACGTCGCTGGCGGCAACGGCCGCGTCGACGTCGACTGCAAGGGTCGGCCGGTGCCCTTCGGCGAAGTGATCTTCGAAGGCTGCATCGGGCTTGCCATCGTGTGAAACATAGCGAACCGTACGCAAGGACGGCAATGCGCGCAGCGCGGCGGACAGCTGGGCGCGCGCCTGCACGCCGGTACCGAACACACACAAAGTCGCGCTGTCGGCGCGCGCCAATGTGCGTAAGCCGAGCTCGCCGGCTGCCGCGGTCCGGGCGGTTGTGATGGCATTGCCGTCCATAATGCAGCATGGGCGTCCCGTCGCCGGATCGAACAGCATGATCGTCGCCTGGTGTGGCTCGCCGCCGAGTTCGCGGTTGCGTGGCCAGAACCCGGCGGCCTTGAAGCCTAGCAACGCACGCGCAGCGACGTCACCCGACTTGATGCCAAAAATCCCGCCGGTGTTCAGGGCTTCGCGGACGACCGGAAAGACCCGGCCTTGTCGGTCGCTGTGCAACGTGAAAGCGTCGTGGACAGCGCGGCTGACCATCTCGGTTGTCATGAGGGCTGCGACGGCGTCGCGGTCGAGCAATAGCAGATGGGCGTCGCTGGGCATGAAATGTCTTCGGTAACGTGAAAGTGCGTTCTCAACGTTGGCGGATATCCGCCAATTGCGGCTGGGCGATTCGCAGAAAATCGTCGGTGGAGAGGACGATCGACGCATCCAGGCGGCCGGCGTTGAAGGCGATCTCCCGGTAGCGCGCGAATAGCTCAGGATCCGCTATCAGTTGCAAGTCCGGGTGAAATGAAAACGGCGGGATAGCGCCCAGCACGCATCCGGTCATCGCGCCGATCTCCTTCGGGCTCATCAGGCTGGCGCGCCTGGCCTGGCAACGTGTTGCAAGAGCAGCCAGGTCGAGCTGGCGATCCGCAGCCAGTACGGCCAGGACGTACTTCGCCGGCGCACTCGAAACCTGCAACTTGCAGGCCATGGCCTTGGCGCCCTGGCCGAATTCGGTGCCACGAATACTGGCGACCTCTTCGGACTTGCCGGCAGCCGGGTGCTCGATGACCCGGTAGCGGGCGCCTTGAGCGTCAAGTAGCTCGACCAGCTTGAGGAAGGTTGCCGTAGGGCCGACGCCTGGCGGATTCGATGGTTCAGTCATGGGTACGGGGTATGAAACTACAGGGTTCAGTCGCTGTCCAGGAGCGTGCAGAGCTCGTTCTCGAGTTCACGATGGGAGTCGACGGCGCGAAACGCGCCCGTGAATGCGTAGTCGGCCAACAGTTCGCTGCGCAGCACGATACAGCGCAGCCCGGCTGCACGCGCGGCGGCCAGCCCGCGCGGCGAATCCTCGACGGCGATGCATTCGTCAGGGTCCAGGCGCAGCTTGTCCAGCGCTTGCAGGTAGGCGTCGCGTGCCGCACGAACCTGTGCGATCCGCGCTTCGTCGTAGCCGCGTCCGCGCAGCACGTGCCACGCGCCGTGGTTGTCGTCGAGGTACCAGGCCAGGTACTGCTCACGCGTCAAGGCGACGTCGTGCGGTCCCGGGACGCGGCGGTTGGCCTCGAAAAACAGGCGCTCGGTATCGCACAGCACCCCGTCGTTGTCCCAAAGGATCGCCTTGATCATCAGCCCGCCAGGAACCCGCTCAGGCGCGCCAGGTCGATATTGCCGCCGCTGAGGAGGATGCCGATCCGCTTGCCGCGCAGCTGGCCCTTCATGCGCTGCGCCGCCGCGAAGCCGAGGCAGCCGGTCGGCTCGACCACGATCTTCATACGCTCGGCGAAAAAGCGCATGCACTGCACCAGCTCCTCGTCCGACGCGGTCAGGATGTCGTCGGCGTCACGCCGGATGATGGGGAAGGTGCAGTGGCCGAGATGCTGGGTCTGGGCGCCATCGGCGATCGTCCTGGGCGCGTCGATGTGGACGATGGCGCCCGAGCGGAACGATTGCTGGCCATCGTTGCCGGCCTCGGGCTCGACACCAAACACTTTGCACTGCGGCGCCAGGGCGTGGGCCGCGAGGGCCGATCCGGCCAGCAGACCGCCGCCGCCAAGTGGAGCGAAAAAGGCGTCCAGCGGCCCGACTTCCTCGAACAGCTCTTTGGCCGCAGTACCCTGGCCGGCGATGACATCCGGGTGGTCATAGGGTGGAATGAGGGTCAGGCCATGCCTGTCCGCCAGATCTCGCCCAATCTTCTCGCGGTCTTCCTGATAGCGGTCGTAGACGACGACGTTGCCGCCGTAGCCCTTGGTCGCCGCCACCTTCGCCGCCGGCGCATCGTGCGGCATCACGATCGTGGCCGGCATGTCCAGCAGCCTGGCCGCCAGGGCAATGGCTTGGGCATGGTTACCTGACGAGAAAGCGACAACGCCTGCGCGGCGCTGCACGGGCGTGAACTTCGACAGCGCGTTGTAGGCGCCACGGAACTTGAATGCCCCCATGCGCTGCATGTTTTCGGCTTTGAAGTAGACCTCGGCGCCGAACGCTTCGTTGACGGTACGCGAAGTCAGGACGGGGGTGCGGTTGGCGGCGCCGGCAATGCGTCCGGCGGCCTGGACTACGTCATCGTACGTAGGTAAGTCAAGCGTGTTCATCGTGGGTTTCTTCCATTACTTGATGTCGTTGTAGGCCGTGGCGCGCGAGATGCCAAGGTGCGAGGCGGCGATCTCGATGGCACGCCGGACTTCGAGAAAGCCGCCGACTTTCAGCTCGCGCATCAGCGCGCGGCGTTCGCCGGCCTTCAGCAGTTGCGGAGACGACGCCAGGCTCGCGGCATACTGGTCGATCCGCCGGCGGATCGCCTCGGCGTTGGCCGGATCGAGGGATTCCTGCACCGGCGACGCATCGGTCGCGTTGAATTGCTCGAGCGCATTCTGCATCGAGCGGAACAGCGTCAGGTCCACGTTCATGCACAGCGCGGCGACATAACGACCCTCCACGTCCTTGATGCCGATCGAGGTGCTTTTGGCAGGCCGGCCGTCCGCGAACTGGTTGGCGTAGTTGGCCAGGATCTGCGGATAGTTGTTGTCAGCGATGCGTGCCAAACCGAGCTCCGTTGCCGGATCACTGGTTGCGCGGCCGGACAAGTTGTTGTGGATGGCGAGCACGGCGTGTTTGGGATCGCGCAGGTCATGCACGACGACCTCGCAAAACGGCGCAAACGTCTTGGCCAGGCCCTGCGCGATCTGTTCGAGCTGATCGAGTAACGAGGCTTGGTGCGCTTCCAGAATATCGGCTGGGATAGTAGACATTTAAGGGGGATGCGGTGTACTCATGATCCGCTGATTGGCAATGCAAGATATTTTGTCTGATCTTGGACGATTCGTCAAATCAGATCGACGGATACTGGCATTCGTTCTGGCAACATGCCCGTTGCCCATGCCCCGCCGTCCGACGCGCACCCCTCCAGTGGCGACAGTTGGCGGTCCGTTTGCCGGCGCACCGGCATACCCTGGGCGTATCTTCCTCGTGAGCCCGGCTGCAAACATCATGTTCTCGATGACCAGGCGCGGTACGTTGAGGGCTTGTGTCAGGCATACCTAGCCCACCTTGACGACGACCTTGCCTTTCGCATGGCCCTGTTCGACGTAGGCAAGGGCCGCGTCGACGGCGTCGAACGGAAAAACGCGGTCCACGACCGGACGTATCGCACCGGATTCGATGAGGCCGGCGATACGGCGCAGCTGGTCGCCGTTCGGCTTCATGAACAGGAACGAATAGCCGACGTTGCGTGCCCGCGCTTTTCTCCTGGCGCCAAAGCTCAGCAGATGTGTGGCGAGCGCCACGAACCACGGCAGGCCGGCCTCTTTCGCGAAGCCGGGGTCCGGGGGGCCGGAAATCGAGACGAGACGGCCGCCGCGTTTCAGCACGCGCAAGGATTTTTCGAGATTTTTCGCGTCCTGGCTATGCAGGACCACGTCATAGTCATGCAGCACGTTCTCGAAATCGTCTTTCCGGTAATCGATAACGATATCCGCACCGAGGCTTTTCACGAGGTCGATATTGCCCGCGCTGGTCGTCGTCGCCACCGTCGCACCGATGTGCCTGGCGAGCTGGATCGCGAACGTGCCGACGCCGCCGGAACCCGCCTGGATGAAGACTTTCTGGCCCTTCTTGAGGCCGGCCTTGTCGACGAGTGCCTGCCAGGCCGTCAGGCCCACCAGCGGAATCGACGCGGCGTCCTCCATGCCGATGTTGCCGGGTTTGAGCGCAAGATCGCGTTCATCGACGGCGATGAATTCGGCGAAGGTGCCGATGGCGCGATCCGCGGCGCGCGCGTACACCTCGTCGCCCGGCCGGAATCCGGTTACCCGGCTGCCCACCCGAACCACGACGCCGGCCAGGTCATGGCCGAGAATGAACGGGGGCCGGTATGGCAGGATCAGCTTGAATTCGCCGCTCCTGATCTTCGCATCCAGCGCGTTCACGCCGGCCGCGCGGATGCGCACCAATACCTGGTCGTCGCGCGGCTGGGGTACCGGCATCTCGGCGGGCCGCAGCGCCGCGTCCTTGCCGTAGCGGTCGATGACGAATGCTTTCATTGTGTCCTGTTCCATGGTGACTCCGCTCATGCGCCGAGCCTCAGGTCCCTGCGCACGCCCGCGTCCACCATCGGGGCGGGCGCGAACCTGCGCAGCAGCTGCAGGCGGCCGGCGGCGCCGGGCGTGTAATGGCGTTTCGGTTGGGCCGCCGTGGCCGCCTCCAGCACGGCAGCGGCGACGACGTCCGGCCCGTCCGCGCCGACGAGCACTTCCTTGACCCGCGTCGCGACGGCCGCGCGGATCTCGCGATACACGTCGAGCGGCGCGTCGGGTTGCATCAGGTTCGCATCGAACGGTGTGTTGATGTAGGCGGGCTCGACGACCGAGACGCGGATGCCCATGGTGCGCAATTCATGGTCGAGCGATTCCGAATAGCCCGCGACGGCGTGCTTGGTCGCGGAATACAACGCCATGTACGGCATCGGCAGGAAACCCAGCACGGACCCGATGTTGACGATGCGCCCCCGGCCTTGATGCCGCATGTGCGGCACGACGGCGCGGGTCATCCGGACGATGCCGAAGAAGTTGGTATCGAACACCGCGCGCGCCTGGTCGAGCGAGCTCTCCTCCGCCGCCGCGGGCGCGACGCCGAAACCGGCGTTGTTGACGAGCAGGTCGATGCGCCCTTCCCGGCGTATCACTTCCGCGACCGCGGCGTCCACGGACGCGTCGCTCGTCACGTCGAGCGCGAGCAGCTCGAACGGCTGGCTGCCGGCCGCCGCGCCGCGCCGGCTGGTGCCGTAGACTGTGTAGCCGGCCTGCGCGAGCCGCCGCGCGCTCGCTTCACCGATACCGGAAGACGCTCCCGTGACGAGGGCGACGCCCGACGTTTTCTTCATGTTCATCCGAACCTCCGTTTGATGTGCGGCCGCTCCCGGCCATTTACTATCGATTTAATACTGACTATACTTCTAAAATGAAACCGAGTCACTATCAAAAGAGAATTAAGTCGAATGATTGCCAAGAATTCATGTGATTCCCCCTGCCCGATCGCGCGCACGCTGGCCGTCGCGGGAGATGCGTGGAGCATATTGATCCTGCGGGACGCGCACGCCGGCCTCACCCGTTTCGACCAGTTTCGCAAGAGTCTCGGCATCGCGCCCGGCATCCTGACGCGGCGCCTGACGGATTTGACGGCCGAAGGATTGCTGGAAAAGCGCTGCTATTCCGAGCGCCCGCCGCGTGAGGAGTATGTGCTGACGCCCGCCGGTCGCGATTTCTTGCCGGTACTGTTCATGATCGGGGCATGGGGACGCCAGCACCGCGGCGGCGGCGCGCTGACGCGCTTCGTGGATGCCGACACGGGAACCGACATCGAACCCGTCGCCGTGGATGCCGTGACGGGGGCGAGGATCGGTACGCGCCCCATCCGTATCGTGGAAGCGGACGGCGGCTGAACGGGTACGTCGTCAATCCGTCCGTTCGACGACATAAGTCTTGCCGCCCTCCAGCGTCATTTCGTAGCGGTCGTCCGCGACGTGACGAATCGCACCATCCGCGCTGCGCGGCGTGGTCGTGCTCGTGAACCGCAGCACGCCGGCGCCCGCGACGGCGGTCACCCTGATCCGCTGCGTGTCGGCGAACACCGCGATGTCACCGTGCGGCGTCGGCAC
Source organism: Massilia sp. Root335 (assembly GCF_001425685.1). Classification (GTDB taxonomy): domain Bacteria; phylum Pseudomonadota; class Gammaproteobacteria; order Burkholderiales; family Burkholderiaceae_D; genus Telluria; species Telluria luteola. Next base: position 268,119 of record NZ_LMCY01000037.1, read on the forward strand.
CTTCCCTTCGATCCATTGCAGGCCGCCGAGGTCGGGCTCGACGACATACGCCGCATACCCGGGCTGCGTCGGTTTCACGCCCAGGTAGTATTTGCCGAGCAGGTACAAGGGACTCGCGCCCCACGCGTGGCACAGGCTCATGCCGAACGGCTTGCCGTACATCGCGTAGCGCGCGGCGCCCTGGACGTTCGGATCGTACTGTTCCCAGAAACAGGTCGCTCCCGCGCGCAGCATGCCGCCCCAGTAATCCTTGATCTGATGCGTCACATAGGCCTGCTGCCCGCTTTCCGCCAGGGCGGCGAGTTCGTAGAACCGCATATAGGGCGTCGTGATCTTCGGCACGTCGTCGCTCATGAGGACGTTGCGCCGGACGGCGGCCGCCTGCGTGTCGTCCAGGTAGCCGAACAGCAGCGCGAACATATTCGGGTGGCGCGTGACCAGCGGATTCGTCTTGCCGTCCTTGCGGCCGTGGATGAACACCTGCCGTCGCGGGTCCCAGAATGCCGCCCGGATCTTCGCCTTGAGCTCGGTGGCCAGCCGGCGGTACGTGGCGGCTTTCGCCTCGTCGTGCGCGAGCGCCGCGCAGTCGGCCATCGCGTCCAGGCTGCGCGCGAACAGCAGCTGGATGACCGTCAATTCGCCGTCCTTCGGCATGTCGGCCCAGTCGACGAAGACCCAGTCGCCCGGCTGCCCTTCCAGCATGCCGTCGGCGTCGCGCCGCGCCAGCACGAAATCCATCAGCGAGACCATGCGCGGATAGATCGTCTTCACGAACTCGTCGTCGCCCGTGTACTGGTAATAGTCGCGGATGCCGATGAACCAGTACAGCGAATAGTCGAGGATCGTGTTGATGTGCATGTCGACGGGGTCCGCGCCGCGGAGCGCCCACGTCGTCCGCTTGACCGTGTCGCCGTCGAAGAAGGCGTAATAGTTCATCAGGTATGCCTGCACGGCGTCGCCGGACCAGACCCAGTGGTCGCGCTTGACGCCGTCGATGAAGAATTCGCGCGTGTTCAGTTCCAGCGTGCGCTGCGCCACGTCCCAGATCCTGTTCAGTTCAGCGTCGGAACTGCGGAAGCTGCCGCGGTGCGCGACCGGCAGGTATTCGTACAGGAGCGCGACGTCGCCCACGCGCAGGCCGCCGTCCAGGCGGATGTTCACGTAGCGCATGGCGCGCGACGTGGGGGCCGTGAAGTCGCCGTGGTGGTGCGCCAGCGTGAACGTGTCGAGGGTTTCGGCGCCGGCTTCCGACAATGCCTCCTCGCGCGATTCGCCGTAGTACAAGGTCACGCGGCCGCTGCCCGTGAGGTTCTTCAGCTTGACGAAGCCCGTCGTTTCCGCGCCGAAGTCGACGAGGACGGCGTGTGCTTCGCGCCTGACGGTGGCGGGCCGCGCCTCGCGCGTCGCCAGCCGGTAGCGCGACGGTGGGTTGTCGGGCGTGTCGAAGTTCCAGTGGGCCGCATGGACGGGGCTGCCTGCCGCCGGCATGCCGGGCCGCGGCCCGACCGTCCACGAAGCGTCCGAACGGATGGTCTTGCCCTGCACCAGGACGGCCGGCGGGGACGCCGGATTGTATGCCTGGACATTCAGCGTGTGTTTGCCGGCCGGTACGCGGATATGCCGCTGGTCGCCGTGGACGAAACGGCCGTCGATGGCGACGTTGTACGTGCCCTCGACGCTAACGTCGATGTCCTCCGGCTCGACCAGGTCCACCTGGCGCGTGAAATTCACCTGCGGCTGGTGGCTGTAGAGCCGCCAGAACGGCGGCCAGGCGACGTCGCGCTCGACGCGCCGGGCCTGCACCTTGTTGCTCAGCCAGATTTCGAAGTCGCCCGGATACCAGATCCAGGTGGCCGCGCCTTGCGCGCCGGCGCGGCCGCACACGAGCGCGAGGAGGAGTGTGATGAAGAGTGTCTGGAGTCGCATCCGTGGATTGTATCGATAACATCCCACGTCTCGTTGCTGTTGAGGGAAATGATCAGCGTATTGCGCTTTTTCGCACGTGCGCGGTCATCCCGAGTTGGTCGCTGGTGGCCTGGGCGACGAGGTCCCTGAGCCATTTCGAGGCCGGCGCCCGATGCGTGCGCTCATGCCAGAGCTGGTAGTAGCGCAGGGCCGGCGCCGCCGCGGGCAACGGTTCCACGCGCAACGACAGGAATTCGGCGTAATGGCGCGCGAACGAACGCGTCGTCGTGAAGATCAGGTCGGACTTCACCAGCACATAGGGCGCGGCGCAAAAATACGGCAAGGTCGCGACGACGTTGCGCCGCAATCCGGCGCTGCGCAGCGCCATGTCGATCGTGCCGGGACCGGCGCCCCCGTGCGTCGTGACCGTCAGGTGGTCCGCCGCGGCGAAGGCCGCCGTGTCGAGGGCGCCGGGTGCGATCGGATGCGCGTCCCGCATCAGGCACACCAGCTCATCGTCGCACAGGGGCTGGAGGTGCAGGTGCGCCGGCGGCGTATGCCAGTTGCCGATCACGAGGTCGACGAATCCGCTTTCCAGGCCCCGTTCGTAGCCGCCGCCGGCCAGCAGGTGCGTGAACTCGATCCTGGCGTTGGGCGCCTGGCGGCGCAGGCGGTCGACGATGGCCGGCACGAAGAAGACGTCGAGATAATCCGGGGACGCGATCCGGAACGTCTGGTCGGCAACGCCGGGATCGAAGCCCTCGGCCGGGCGCAGGATGTCGTCGACGCCGCGCAGCACCTGGCTCGCCGGCCCGATGAGCGCCAGGCCGCGGACGGTCGGCACCATGCGATTACCGCTGCGCACCAGCAGCGGATCGCCCGTGATCGTCCGCAGGCGCCGCAGCGCCACGCTGATGGCCGGCTGGGTCTGTCCCAGCAGGTCGGCCGTGCGCGACACGCTGCCCTCTTCCATCAGGGTGTGGAGGATGCGGATCAGGTGGGTGTCGATGATTTCTCTGGACATGTCGGGGCCGGGTTGTGCTATATGTCTTGCAACATAGCGCAACCTGCCCCACCCCGTTATCACCGTCCGGATATTGCCGGCATAACGCCACGGCGACGGTCATGCGCGCAAGCGCAGGCTCAGCCGGCGGCCTTCGCCATGCCGTCCTTGGGCGCCATGCGCGCCGCCAGCGCCGCGATCGGCAGCGGGTTCACGTTCTCGGCATTGACGACGTCGTCGAAGTCCGCTTCCTCCGCGCGGGCGATGAAACGCTGCGCCTTGTTGCTGGGCGCGGTCGTCTGGATCAGCTGGTGCATCTTCGTGGCCGTCAGGTCCCACGACGTGCCGGCGACGATGGCGCGCATGCGCTCCGTCAGGGCCGTCTTTTGCTCGGCCGTCATCGCCAGCATGCGGTCGCAGGCGGCGATGAATTTTTCCGGCGTGTCGGCGATGGCGACGACGTCGCCGTACGGCACCTTCACGTCCGTGATCGGGGTGCTGACGGACGGCAGTTCGGCCGCCATGTATTCCAGCACCTTGGTCGGGCTGATGAATTTGGTCGACTCGTTCAGCGCGAACGGCAGCAGGCAGACGTCCCAGCCGGCCAGGAACTGCGGCAGCTGTTCGTACGTGCGCTGTCCCATGTAGTGGATGTTCTCCGCGCGCGGCAGGTTGGCCGGGTCGATCTTGACGACCGGGCCGACGAGCACGATCTGCCACTCGGGCCGGGCCGCCGCGACCTGTTTGATGAGGTCGGTGTCGAAGCGCTCGTCGATCACACCGTAGAAGCCGAGGCGGGGCCGTGCCAGGTGCGCCTGCTCGGGATGGCTGTCGTCGCGGTCGAGGGCCTTCTGGAAGTGTTTGGCGTCGACGCTGCTCGAGAAGCAGTGCGCGTTCGCGTGGCGGTCGCGCTTGGACTGGTACAGGCTCGGGCCGCCGGTGAAGCACAGGTCGGCGATGTTCAGCAGCGCGTTCTCGCGCTGCAGCAGCTGTTTCGGGGCATTCTTGAAGGCGGCCAGTTCGTCCATGCAGTCGTAGACCACGAGGGCCGGATCGAAGCCTTGCAGCAGCGGCAGGGCCATCGGCGTGTAGAACCAGACGACGGGACGCTCGCCTTCCGGGACGAGGTCGGCCAGCAGCGTCTGCAGCGTGGGGATCTGGTCGTCGTGGAAGCCGGGTGCCTGGATGCCGGTATGCGGCTGGCACACCGTGATGTTCGGCGCGACGGCCGTCTTCTTCAGGTGCGCCTCGCCCTCGTCATACACCGGCTCCTCGACAAACAGGATTCGGTAGTGTTCCGCCAGGCGAGTCATGAGGTGCTGGGGGCGCTGGAAGACGAAGTCCCAGCGCAGATGGCAAAACACGATCAGGGTCGGCATGTTGATTTCCTTTCGCCTTGGGGCGTTCTAGTTGATCTGGATTCAAGGCCCGCCACTGATGCTTCGATGCTCTGGAAAACACCGACAGATCAGATGCCGGACCAGTGAATCGTATCATGCAAAATTCTTAATATTTTCATTTATGCATTGCAATGTTTTCATCAGGAAACCCCCTCCGACCGGCACGGTCCGGGTCTCCCTAGGAGAGCTCGGCACAGCGCTCAACCATGTAGGTTCCCTCCTACGGGGACGCAGGAAAAAACACTACGAAATTGCATCATTCGCGCTTGCGAAACGACGGGAAACCGGGCGGTCCGGGGTCGAAAAAAGGCGTGTTTTCAGAGGGAGAAGACCGCGCCGGGCGGCGCGGTCGGGGGCAGGAAGGGCGTGCCGGCCGGCCGCTCGGGCCGGCCGAACCGGTTCAGGCCGAAAGATAGGGTTCCGCGTCTTCCGGCTCGCCGGCGGCATCGAAGCCGCGGGCCAGCAGCACGCCGTCGAGGCCGACCGTGCCCAGGGCGTCGCACAAGTCGGCCAGTTCGGCCGACAGGTCGGCGGCCAGGTCCATCGGCTTGTCGACGGTGGCGAGCGGCGCGCCGCCGTCCAGCGGGTACAGGTTGATGCGCAGCACGGGCTCGCCGTTCGCCTCGACGGGCGCGACGACGGCCTTGATGCGCTCCGGCGCGCGCTGCTGCTCGTCCAGGCGCTGGTTGACTTCGGACAGCGTGGCCAGCATGCCCAGCTCCGCCACGCCCTGCTCCTTGGCGCCGTAGAACAGGTCCTGGTACAGGAAATTCAGCTCCACGTCCGTCGGGTGCACCGACAGGCAGCGCTGCAGCAGCGGCGCAACGCTGCCCGCCCACATGCGGTAGCGGGCCATGCGGCCTTCGAAATACGCGTCCGCCGCCGCCTCGTCGGCCGGCACGTGGTAGAACGGATCGTCGGCCGCCTTCAGCGCGAAGCCGAGCAGGAACCGCAATTCCATCGCCTCCTCGTCCGGCCCGTAGTCGCCGGCAGGCCAGGGCCGCATGCTCGCCTCGATGGCGGGCGTGGGCACGAGCTTGCGCGAGCGCAGCGCCTGCGCGGCTTCCCTCAGCATGTCCTGCAGGTCGCTGTAGCGGATGCGGTCGACGGCGTCCAGGTCGTACAGGTGGCGCACGAGCACGATGCGGGTGCCGGCGCTCGCCAGGCCGGACGAGCGGAAGCTGTCCATCAGGGCTTCGTAATCGGCGTCGTCGCGGAACACGTCGGCCTGATTCAGGCCGCCGGTGCTGTGCACGAACAGCGGGATCATGAAGGCGTCGATTTCGAGCTCGCCGCCTTCGGTCCCATCTTTGCCGTCGCCGCGCAGGTGCAGCGTGGCGGCCTCCTCTTCCACGCGCTCACGCAGCAGGCGGCAGCAGTCGGCGTCCGTGTAGCGCGCGACTTCGATGGCGCCGTGCAGCACGTCGTCGTGCTTGCGCCGCAGCAGCCGCCTGATCAATACGGTCAGGTCCTGCCTGCGCGCGTCGAGCGTCGCGGCGTCCGCGGACTCGCGCTCGGCGATCTCGAGCGCCAGGTCGACGAGGTTCTGGGCCAGCTCGTCGGGGTCCGCTTCCACCGGCTTGGCGGCGGGTTTGCGGTTGGGCTGGGCCGACGGGCCCTTGGCCGGGCGCTTGTTGTTGGGCATGGCTGACTTCATTTTAGTGAACAAGTCACCATGGTAGCAAATCGGTCGCGCGGAACCCAGGCCGGGCGCGCTTTACGGGCGAACGATCAGCGCGCGGGACGGGTGTCGAGGTGGGTGGTGAAGAACTCCGGCCGCAGCTTGCGGGTGATTTCCAGCACCGGCATCACGTGGTCCAGATGTTCGCGCATGGCGGCGACGGCCCGCGCCGGATCGCGCGCCTCGATGGCCTCGACCACGGCGCGGTGCTCTTCCAGCACGCCGGCCATACGGCCTTCCAGCGGCAGGGTGAGCTGGCGGTAGCGGTCCATCTGCGTCTTGGCCTGCTGGATGATCGGCCATACGCCCGGATAGCCGGACAGCTCGGCCAGCAGCGCGTGGAAGCGCTCGTCCGTGCGGTGGAACGTGCCGAAGTCGTTGGCCGTGATGGCGGCCTCCTGCTCGGCCAGGATCGCGCGCAGGCGCGCCGCGTCGCCGGCGCCGACGCGCTCCGCCGCCTTCTCGATGATCGCCGTCTCCAGCGCGTGGCGCACCAGGTTGGCCTCTTCCAGCGCGTCGAGCGGGATGCGGGCGACGAACGTGCCCGAGCGCGGCACGATCTCGATCAGGCCCTCGTCGGCCAGGCGCTGCACGGCCTCGTGCACGGGGGTGCGGCTCGTGCCGAACTCCTCGGCGATGTCGCGCTCGACGACGCGCGCGCCCGGCAGCATGGTCATTTCGACGATGCGCCGGCGCAGGCACAGGTAGACGCGACGCGACGCGCTCATGCCGCTCTCGGCCTCGGTCACGTCGGTAGGTGGGGTCAAGATGTTCATGGTCGGCAGTGTAGCGAAACTCGGGCGTCCAGTCGCGCTATTCAGTTGCCGGGCATGGCGTCGCGCGGGATGATCGCACCGCGGTGGCGGATCACGGTGCCGGCGAGGCGGTGGCCGGCGCGCGCGGCGGCCTCCGGTCCCTGGCCGGACAGGCGCGCCGCCATGTAGCCGGCGCCGAACGAATCGCCGGCGGCCGTCGTGTCGATCACGTCGCGCACGGGTTCGGGCGCGACCGCGTACGTCCAGCCGTCATGCCACACGACGCACGGGGCGCCGCCGCACTTGACGACGATTTCGCCCACGCCCAGCGCGCGCGTCCGTTCGATGACGCCGTCCGCGTCGGTCGCGCCGTACAGCGCAACCTCGTCGTCCAGCGTGAGCAGCGCGATGTCCGCATGGGCCAGCACGCGGGCGTAGACGGCGCGCGCCGTCGCGGCGTCTTCCCACAGGCGCGGCCGGTAGTTATTGTCGAACACGACGCTGCCGCCGGCCGCGCGGCACTGGGCCAGCGCCGCGATCAGCAGTTCGCGGTCGGCCGGCGCCAGGATCGCCAGGCTGATGCCCGACAAATAGACCATGCGCGCACCCGCCAGCTGGACGAGCACCCTGCCCGCGTCCGGCGCGTGCAGCCAGTGGCGCGCGGCGGAATCGCGGCGCCAGTAGTGGAAGCGGCGCTCGCCGTCCGGGTCGGTCTCGATCATGTAGATGCCCGGCAGGCGGTCCGGCAGGCGCTGCACCCACGCGGTCTCGACCCCTTCGCGCTCCCACGCGGCGAGCATCTCGGCGGACATGCCGTCCACGCCCAGCCCCGTCACATAAGCGACGTTGGCGACGGCCGGATCGAGCAGGCGCGCCATGTACACGGCCGTGTTCAGGGTGTCGCCGCCGAAGCGGTAATCCATCGTGCCGCCCGCTCCTTCGCTGCTGCGCTGCAGTTCGATCATGCATTCGCCGATCGCGTAGACGGTGTGTGCTCCCATCGTTAATCCTTGTCGCTCGTTCATGTGGTTGTCGGGGCCGGAGAGTTTACCGCAGAGTGTTCAGCGGGTCTCGGCGATGGCGGGGGCATCGGTTGCCAAGGGCGCGCGCGGACCGCCGTCGCGCACCAGCGTCCAGACGACGATCGCCGCCAGCACGTCGAACACGGCCAGCACGACGAACATCGGGCTGTAGCCCACGTGCGTGACCACGACGCCGAACACCAGCGTGAACAAGGTCGCGCCCAGGTAGCCGGACATGCCGGCCAGGCCCGTGGCCGTGGCCACTTCGTGCTTGCCGAAGACGTCGGACGTGATCGCGTACAGCGCGCCGGACAGCGTCTGGTGCGCGAAGCCGCCGATGCAGAGCAGGAAGATCGCCGTGTACGGGCTCGCCACGAGGCCGATGCAGCCCGGGCCGATCATGCACAGCGACCCGAACGCCATCACCCATTTGCGCGACCCGGCCAGCGACACGTTGAAGTGGCGGTGCACGAACGGCGACAGATAGCCGCCCAGCACGCAGCCGATGTCGGCGGCCAGGAACGGCAGCCAGGCGAACGCCGCGATCTCCTTCAGGTCCATGTGGCGCTCCGTCGCCATGTACAGCGGGATCCACGCGTTGAAGGTCTGCCAGGCCGGCTCGGACAGGAAGCGCGGGATCGCGATCGACCAGAAATTCCGGTTGCGCACGATCTCGCGCCACGACGCTTTCGCGCCGCTGTCCTGGTGCTTCGCTTCCTGGCCCGCGAGGATGTAGTCGCGCTCGGCGTCGGACAGCAGCTTCTGGTCGCGGGGGTGCTTGTAGAACACCGTCCACAGCAGGGTCCAGGCGGCGCCCAGCACGCCGACGATGACGAACGCCCACTGCCAGCCCGCGTGCAGGATCGCCCACACGACGAGCGGCGGCGCGCACAGGGCGCCGATCGACGAGCCGATGTTGAACCAGCCGATGGCGACCGAGCGCTCCCTGGCCGGGAACCATTCCGTCGTCGCCTTGACGCCGGCCGGGATGCCCGCCGCCTCCGTCAGCCCGAGCAGGCCGCGGAAGAACGCCATGCTCTGCCAGCCGGAGGCCAGCGCGGCGCAGGCGCACGCGACCGACCACGCGAGCGCGAACACGGCGAAGCCGATCTTGGTGCCGATCGCGTCCAGCACGAAGCCGGCGACCGGCTGCATGACGGCGTAGCAGACCTGCCACGCGACGACGATGTACGAGTACTGCTTCGTGTCGATGTGCAGGTCGGCCATCATCGTCGGCGCCGCGACGGACAGCGTGTTGCGCGCCAGGTAGTTGACGATCAGGCCGAGCGTGACCAGCCCCACCATCCACCAGCGCATGCCTTTCAGTTTGTTCACGGTAGTCCCCTCCTGCGCCGAATTTTGGCGCGCAACATCTCGAGCCGTCGGGCGGGAATCGCCCTCGGCGTTCTTTTGCGTAGGGTGGACACCCCGTGTCCACGCGTGACGTCGGCGTTACGCCGGCATTCGCGCGGGCGGAGGCCGCCCACCCTACGTTCGGTTGTCGTTTGCGGTTTAAGCGAGCAGCGCGCGCATGCCCTGCTGCTCGATGGCGCGCAGGTTCGCGGCCAGTTGCGCGGCCAGGCCCGGGACCTCGTTCAGGTCCCGGCCCCACAGCGCGGCGTGGGCGAGCCAGCCGCGCGCGAGGTCGTCAAGCGTCCATTCGCCGGCAGCCACCTTGTCCCAGCCGGCGCGGAACCACGCCAGCGTGGCGGCGTCGTCGGCGAGGTCGATGACGCCGCCGCGGTACAGCACCATCGTCGCGGCCAGGGCCAGCACGAGGCGGCGCGGCAGGCGGCCGTCGTGCAGGTCGGCGTAGCGCAGCAGTTGCGGCATCACGCGCGCGGCGAACTTGCTCCAGCTGTTCAGCGCGATCGATGCGAGGCGATGGTGGATGGCCGGATTGCGGAAGCGGCGCAGCACGTCGGCGGCGAACGCCTCCAGCTCCGCGCGGTCCATCTCCAGCGCCGGGATGATTTCCTCATCGATGGCGGCGCGCAGGAAGCTGCCCACCTGCGCGTCGTCGACGGCCGGACCGACGGCTTCCAGGCCGGCCAGCAGCGCGACCGGCACGAGCGTCGTGTGGCCGCCGTTCAGGATGCCCACCTTGCGCTTCTTGTACGGCGTGATGTCGTCGACGAGCTTGACGTTCAGGCCGCTGCCGGCCAGTTTCAGTTCTTCGGCGACCTGCGCCGGGCCCTGGATCACGAACAGGTAGTAGTATTCGGCCGCCACCAGGAACGGGTCGGCGTAACCGAGTTCGCGCCCGATCTCTTCCGCGTCGGCGGCCGGATAGCCGGTCACGATGCGGTCGACGAGCGTATTGCAGAACGTGCAGGCGTCGCCGATCCACGCCGCGAAGCCGGCCGGCAGCTGCCACAGGCGCGCGTAGTGCAGCACGGCGTCCTTGAGCGCCGCGCCGTTCTTGTCGATCAGTTCGCAGGGCAGCAGTATCAGCCCCTTGTCCTGTGCGCCGCCGAATGCGCTGAAGCGCCGGAACAGCAGCTGCGTGAGCTTGGCCGGGAACGTCACGGGCGGCGCGTCGTCGGCGCGGTCGGTGTCGTTGACGGTGATGCCGGCTTCCGTCGTGTTCGAGACGACGAAGCGCAGGTCCGGATTCGCGGCCAGCGCGAGGTAGTCGCCATACATCGTGGCCGGGTCGATTTCGCGCTGCACGCATTCGACGGTGCGGTAGTGCTTGACCGGCTGGCCCGCTTCGTCGAGGCCGCGCACGAGGACGGTGAACAGGCCGTCCTGCACGTCCAGCAGCGGCGTGGCCGAACCGCCGCGCGGGCGCACGACGACGACGCCCGCGTTCAGGCCCGTGCGTTCGTTCAGGAGGTCGACCTGCCAGTCGAGGAAGCCGCGCATGAAATTGCCCTGGCCGAATTGCAGGATCTTGACGGGCAGCGCGAACGGCGCTTGACGACGGAGTTGGTTCATATGTCTCGCCTTACAGGGAAATATCGCGTTTCCAGAAAATGAAGTCGTACTGCTGCAGGCGGTCGGCCTTGCACTTGTACTTGCCGCCCGCAGTGTCGACGACCATGCCGAACAGGCCCTTCGCCACGTCGGGCAGCGGTTTGCCTTCGATGATCGGACCGCAGTCGTAGTCGATCAGGTCGGACAGCTTGTTCGCCACCCGGCTGTTGCTGGAGATTTTCAGCACGGGCACGATCGGGTTGCCGGTGGGGGTGCCGAGGCCGGTCGAGAACAGCACGACGTTCGCGCCCGACGCCACCATGCCGGTGACGGATTCGACGTCGCCGCCCGGGGTGCACAGCAGGGACAAGCCCTGCTTGTCGGTCTGCTCGCCGTAGTCCAGCACCGAGACGATCGGCGACGTCCCGCCCTTTTTCGCGGCGCCGGCCGATTTCATCGCGTCCGTGATCAGGCCGTCGCGGATGTTGCCGGGGCTCGGGTTGTCGGCGAAGTGCGTGCCGACGGCGAGCGCGCGCTGCTCGAAGTCGCGCATCATGCCGAGGAAGCGGCGCTTGTCGTCGTCCTCGACGCAGCGCTCGATCAGGCTCGCTTCCACGCCGCACAGTTCCGGGAACTCGGCGAGGATCGACGAGCCGCCCACGGCGACGACCATGTCCGACACATAGCCCATCGCCGGGTTGGCGGAGATGCCGGAAAAACCATCCGAGCCGCCGCACTTCACGCCGATCTTCAGGTGCGACAGCGGCACCGGCTGGCGCCGGACCTTGTTCGCGTCCTTCAGGTTCGTCAGCGTGTCCTGCAGGACGGCCTTCATCATCTTTTCTTCGCTGTCCCACTGCTGCTGTTCGTAGATCAGCACGGGCTTGTCGAAGTCCGGGTTCTGCTTCGCGAGGGCATCCTTGAACATGGCGATCTGCGCGTTCTGGCAGCCCAGCGAGAACACGGTGATGCCGGCCACGTTCGGGTGGTCGGCGTACGCGGCCAGGATCTTGCACAGCGAGCGCGCGTCGGCGCGCGTGCCGCCGCAGCCGCCGTTGTGGGTGATGATGCGCACGCCGTCCAGGTTCGGGAACGGACGGACCACTGCCTTGGGCGCCTCCATGTCCTCGCCGAGCAACTGGAACGTCAGCGACGCGAGGTCGTTGGTCGAATAACCGAGCGGGCCTTCGAGCGCGTTGCGCAGGTGCTCGACGTTGCGGTTCTCGCAGAACACGAGCGGGAAGATCAGCCAGTAGTTCGCGGTGCCCACGCGGCCGTCGGCGCGCACGATGCCGTCGAACGTCGCTTCCTCGAGGTCGGCCACGTCGGGCGGCGTCCAGGTGTAGGGCTTGCTCTCCCCGATCTCCACCTCGGATGCGTAGTGGGCCAGGTTGTCGGTCGTGACGGCCTCGCCCTTGCGGATGGCCTGCGTGGCCTTGCCGACCACGACGCCGTACATGGTCAGCAGGTCGCCCTCGGCGAACGCGCGGCGTGCCAGCTTGTGCTTGGTCTTGATCGGCGTCGACACGAGGATGTTCTCCCCGTTCCACGTCACGACGTCACCCGGCGCCAGGTCGGTCAGGGCGACCAGCATGCTGTCGTCCGGGTGAATGCAGATTACTTTTTGCATGGTTGCCCAATCAGAGCTTGAAGTAGTTCTTGGCGTTCTCGTAGCAGATGCCGCGCACGATCGTGGCCAGTGCGTCGAAGTCTTCCGGATACTCGCCGGCCGCGACCCATTCGCCCAGCTGGCGGCACACGAGACGGCGGAAGTAGTCGTGGCGCGGGTACGACGCGAAGCTGCGCGAGTCCGTCACCATGCCCACGAAGATGCCGAGCACGGAGTGGTTGCCGAAAGCGACGATCTGGTTCAGGTTGCCCAGCTTGTGGTCGTTGAACCACCAGGCCGGGCCGAACTGCACCTTGCCGGCGACGCTGCCGTCCTGGAAGTTACCGATCATCGTCGACAGCACTTCGTTCATCGCGGGGTTCAGGTTGAACAGCATCGTCTTCGGCAGCTGCTTGTGGGCGTCCAGCGCCGACAGCAGCGCGACCAGGCCGTTACTGGTCGTCATGTCGGAGATCGAGTCGAAGCCGGTGTCCGGCCCCAGGGTCTCCAGCATACGCTGGTTATTGTTGCGCATGGCGCCGATGTGGAAGCACATGGTCCAGTCGAATTTCGCGTACACGGCGCCGATGGCTTCCAGCAGGCCGCGCAGGTAGCGCGCCTGTTCGAGGTCGCCCAGCAGTTCGCCCTTCATGCGCTTGGCGAACAGGCCTTCCAGCTCCTCGGCCGTCGCGGCGACGGCCGGCAGCGGGATGTCGATGGCGTGGTCGGAAATGCGGCCGCCGCGGGCGTGGAAGTATTCGACGCGGTTCGCCAGCGCGGCGATGAGCGACGCGAACGAATCGATCTTCACGCCGGCGACGTCCGCGAGGTGCGCCACGTACTCGACGTAGCCGGGATTATTGATGCGCATGGCCTTGTCCGGACGGTAGGCCGGCAGCACGCGGGTTTTCAGCGCCGACTGCGCGATCTCGGCGTGCTGCAGCAGGTCGTCGGCCGGGTCGTCCGTCGTGCACGCGATTTCCACCTTGGCCTGCTCCAGGAACGTCCACGTGTCCATCGTCGCCAGCTTGGCGTTGGCCTGTTCCCAGATCGCCTCGGCGTTCTTCGCGTTGATCACGAGGTCGATGCCGAAGATGCGGCGCAGCTCCAGGTGGCTCCAGTGGTAGATCGGGTTGCCGATCGCGAGCGGCAGCACCTTGCAGAAGGCCAGGAATTTCTCCTTGTCCGGGCGGTCGCCCGTGCAGTACTCCTCCGGCACGCCCGCCGTGCGCATCAGGCGCCATTTGTAGTGGTCGCCGCCCAGCCACAGTTCGGCGATGTTGCGGAACTTCTTGCGCTCGGCGATCTCGCCCTGCTGCAGGTGCGAATGGTAGTCGATCACCGGCAAATCGGCGGCGACTTCGTGGTACAGCTTGCGGGCGACGTCGGTCGTGAGGAGGAAATCCTGGTCCATGAAGGCGGTCATGTCGTGTAGCTCCTTGGGTAGCTGATCTGATATATCAGGATGGTATGCCTAATATATTACGTACGCAAGAACTTTTGTTCTGAATTTGCACGGGCAGCCGGGAAAGCTTCGCGGGAAAAGTACCGGATGTTATGCTTCGGTCATCGGACTCGGGATGCATATACGCAATAACCGGGTCCGCAACCACGCCTCCGGAGTCCAGAGAACATGCTCGAACAATTATTCAAACTACGCCAGAGCGGCACCGACGCCAGGACCGAAATCCTGGCCGGCCTGACGACGTTCCTGACGATGGCCTACATCATCTTCGTCAATCCCACGATCCTCGGCGATGCCGGGATGCCCAAGGACGCCGTGTTCGTCGCCACCTGCCTCGTGGCCGCGCTGGGCAGCCTGGTCATGGGCCTGTACGCCAATTATCCGATCGCGATGGCACCCGGGATGGGCCTGAACGCCTATTTCGCCTATGCCGTCGTGCTGGGGATGAAGGTGCCCTGGCAGGCGGCGCTCGGCGCCGTGTTCGTGTCGGGCTGCCTGTTCATCCTCGTGTCCGTGTTCGGCCTGCGCGCGATGATCGTGAACGGCATCTCGCGCTCGCTGCGCGTGGCGATCACGGTGGGCCTGGGGATGTTCCTCGCGCTCATCGCCCTGAAGAGCGCCGGCATCGTCGTCGCCAGCCCGGCGACGCTCGTGCAGGCCGGCGACCTGCACAAGCCCGCGGCCGTCATGGCCGTCTTCGGCTTCCTGCTGATCGTCACGCTCGACCGCCTGAAGGTGCGGGGCGCCATCCTGATCGGCATCGTCGCCGTGACGATCCTCAGCTTCTTCTTCGGCGGGAATACGTTCCACGGCATCGTCTCGGCCCCGCCGTCGATCGCGCCGACGCTGATGCACCTGGACGTCAAGGGCGCGCTGGGCGTCGGCATCATCAACGTGGTGCTCGTGTTCTTCCTCGTCGAGCTGTTCGACGCCACCGGCACGCTGATGGGCGTCGCCAGCCGCGCGGGCCTGCTGGTCGAAGGCAAGATGGAGCGACTGAACAAGGCGCTGCTGGCCGACAGCGCGGCCATCGTCGCCGGCTCCATGCTCGGCACGTCGAGCACCACGGCGTACATCGAGAGCGCCGCGGGCGTGCAGGCCGGCGGCCGCACGGGCCTGACGGCGCTGACGGTGGCGGTCCTGTTCCTCGCCTGCCTGTTCATCGCGCCGCTGGCGGGCGTGGTCCCCGCCTACGCGACGGCGCCCGCCCTGCTGTTCGTCGCCTGCCTGATGCTGCGCGACCTCGGCGACATCGAATGGAACGACACGACGGAAGCCGTGCCGGCCGCGATCACGGCCCTCGTGATCCCGTTCACGTATTCGATCGCGGAAGGCATCGCGTTCGGCTTCATCACCTACGCCCTGCTGAAGCTGACGACGGGCCGCGCGCGCGAGGTCAAGCCGGTGATCTGGGTGATCGCGGCCCTGTTCGCCTTCAAGATCGTCTACATCGGCGCCTGAGCCGGCGCGCCGCCGGCGGCGCGCGCCGCCTGCCCGGCCGTCAGCATCGCGGCAAATTCCGCCGCCGGCACGGCGGGGCTGAACAGCCAGCCCTGCACGAGATCGCACCCGAGTTCCGCCAGCAGTTGCAGCTGGCCGGCCGTCTCGACGCCCTCCGCCACGACCGAGAGCCGCAGGCCGTGGGCCATCGCGATGACGGCCCGCGCGATCGCAAGGTCGTCGGGGTCCGTTTCCAGCTCGTGCACGAACGAACGGTCAAGCTTGAGGCGATCCACCGGGAAGCGTTTCAGGTAGTTGAGGTTCGAATAACCGGTGCCGAAATCGTCGATGGCAAGGCGGATGCCCATCCCCTTCAGCTGGGCCAGCAGCGCGAAACTCTTGCCCGCGTCGGCCATCGACGCGCTCTCGGTCAGTTCCAGTTCGAGCAGGCCCGGGTCCAGGCCGCAGTCGTCCAGCACGCGCCGCACGGTGCCGAGGATCTGTTCCGTGAACTGGTGCGCCGACAGGTTCACGGCCACCGGCACGACGGGCAGGCCAGCGCGGCGCCACGTGTCGAGCTGGCGGCACACCTGGTGCAGCACCCACTCCCCGATCTCGAGGATCAGCCCCGTCTCCTCTGCCAGCGGGATGAAGGTCGACGGCGGGACGAAGCCGCGCTCCGGGTGGCGCCAGCGCAGCAGCGCCTCGGCGCTGGCGATGGCGCCGCCGTCCACCGCGATCTGCGGCTGGTAATGCAGTTCGAGCTCGCCCCGTTCGAGGGCGCGGCGCAGCCCGTTTTCCAGCTTGAAGCGGTCGTTCGCATCCTGGTTCAGTTCCGGGCGGTAGAAGGCGTAGCGGTGGCCGACGCCGTCCGCCGCCTGGCGCAGCGCCGTTTCCGCGCCCCTGGCCAGCGTTTCGTAGGCGACGCCGTCGTTCGGGTAGATGGCGATGCCGATGCTCGGATCGAGGTGGAATTCCTCGTGCTCGTACGCATACGGTGCGCTGAGCGCGGCCAGTACGCGGCGCGCGCCGGCGGCGAGTTCCTCGGCGTCCGCACCCGCCAGGACCAGCGCGAACGCGCCTTCGGAAAAGCGCGCCACGAAGTCGTGCGCGCCGACCTCCCGCAGGCGCGCCGCCGCCTCCTGCAGCAAGGCCTGTTCGGCGCCCGGGCCGAGGGCTTCGCGGATCAGCGCCATGCGTCCGAAGCGCAGCAGCATGAAGCCGAGCATGCGCCCGTCGCTCCTGGCTTGCGCCTTCATCCGGCGCAGGCGCTCGCGCAGCAGGTCGCGGTTCGGCAGGCCCGTGACGGCATCGTAGTTGCTGGCATAGTGCAAGCGTTGCTCGGCGCCGCGCAGTTCCGTGACGTCGATGCCGGTGGCGAGGACGAATTCCACGCTGCCATCCTCGCGCCGCAGCAGCGTGTGGGTCCAGACGATGCTGCGCGTGCGCCCGTCCGGCGTGCGCCATTCGCCCTGCAGCCGCTGCGGCGGCGGATCGCTGGCCAGTCCGGTGAACAGGTTGCGCACGACGTCAGGGTCCTCGGCGCCGCGCACCACTTCCCAGCAGCGGCGGCCCAGGGCCTGGTCGGCGCGCCAGCCCAGCGATTCCTCGCAGGCGCGGTTGAACGTCACGATGCGCCCTTCCGGGTCGGCCAGCAGCACGAGCGTGCCGGCGGTCTCCACCACGGCCGACAACCGGTTGCGCTCCGAGTGCAGGGCTTGCGTCCGCTCGACGACGAGCGCCTCGGCGCGCGTGTACAGGCGTGCGCGCTCGAGCGCGAGGGCGACCTGCTGCGCCACCCCGTCGAGCAGCTTGCGTTCGTCTTCGCCGAACGCGTCCGGCCGGGCGCGCGCATGCAGCAGCCCGAGCCGGCGGTCGCCGGCCAGCAGCGGCAGGCACACGGACGCCGGGTCATCGAGCGCGCTGCCGTGCGCACACAGGCAGGCACCGATATCGGGCGCGTCGCCGCGCTGCGCCAGCAGGCACCAGGCGCCGTCCGGCGCGACGGTGCTGATCGCGGCGCCGGCGAGCGCCGGCATCCGCAACAGATGGTCGAGTGCGGCCCGGGCGACGTCCGCTTCGCTGGCGGCCTCGTTGAGCGCACCGGCGATCGTGCCGAGCAGCCCCAGGGAGCCGACCATGCGCGCCAGGTCCTTGCGCTGCGTATCCAGTTCGGCGTTCAGGCGCAGGGCCTGGTCGTGGGTGGCCACCAGCAGCTCGTAGATGTGGCGCCGCTCGTCCGCCATCACTTCCAGCGGCCGTGCCGGGTCGCCCGCGTCGCGCCCGCGCAGGATGCGGTCCACGCGCTCGCGCAGCTGGGCGCCGTCGTAGGGCTTGCGCACGAAGCCGTCGGCGCCGGCCTCGAGGCTGCGCACGATGTCCTGCAGGCTCGTGAGGCGGGTGAACAGCAGGACGGGTATGGCGGACAGCCGGGCGTCGTCCTTGAGGGCGCGGCACAGCGCATAACCGTCCATGGCCGGCATGGCGATGTCGCTGATGACCAGGTCGGGCGGTTGTGCCCGCACGGCGGCGAGCGCGGCGCGGCCGTCGGGGGCCAGGCGCACGCGGCAATCGGGGTCCTGTGCCAGCAGCCGGGCAAGCTGCTGGGCCTGGGTCGGGCTGTCCTCGGCCACGAGGACGTCATAGTGCCGGCCGGACGACTCTCTCTTGTGCGTTGTTGTCATCTTGTTCGCGCCGGCCCGCGAAGCGGTCCGTGCCGTGATCAATGCAATCGGTGGCCGGTGCAGCGCACACCCCGGCCATGAAAAGTTGCATTGATATTAGCTAAGATGGTGAAGCATTAACATTCGCTCGAACCGCTGCCCGTATGTCCAACCGTCTTTACTTCTGCAGGGTCCGCTTCCAGTTTTACACAGATTTAACACCGGCGGGACGTGGCCGCCCCCGGAAAGACACACTTGTATTGAAATCGCTGTCATGAATTCTATGACAACGACCCTTTAACATTGTTGCCATGCGACAACATGTGAGGCGGCACGGCAGGTCAGCCCGCCAGCCCGTGCTGCAGTGCGTAGCGGATCAGGGCCGCGTTCGTCGACAGGCCCATCTTCCGGAAGATGCGCGTGCGGTAGGTGTTGACCGAGCTGACGCTGATGCCCAGCTCGGCCGCGACCTGTTTGATCTGCAGTCCCGAACCGATGAGGGCGACGATTTCGGCCTCGCGCGGGGTCAGGCTGTAATGCGCCGGCCGGACGCCGGGGCGCGCATCGTGCGCGAGCAACATGCCGACGCGCGGGCCCAGCCAGGTGCCGCCGGCGGCCGCGCGCCGGACGGCCTCGACCAGCTCGGCGGAGGCCATCGTCTTCGACACATAGCCGAGCGCACCCGCCCGCAACGCGGCGAGCGCGTACCGTTCCTCAGGATGCATGCTGAGGATCACGACCCGCAGGTCGGGGAAATGGCGCCGCAATTCGGCGAGGCCGTCCAGCCCGTCATAGTCGGGCAGGGTCAAGTCCAGGATCACGACGTCTGGGTGAACCTGGGTGATGAGGGCGATCGCTTGCTTCAAGTCTGCGGCTTCGCCGACGATTTTTAGGTCGACGCAGGGCCGTACGATCTTCTTGATCCCTTCGCGGATCAACTCATGATCGTCGGCGATGACTAGCCTGATCAAAGTGCTTCCTTCATACATTCACGCCGGTATGTCGGCAAAGCAAGCATTCTAGGCAACAGTTGCCCAGAATTGCAAACACAATTATAGGGTACGTAACATTTATCCGGTTTATCGGGCCGATCCCGCGGGTCAATGTGTAAAATTTCCGTGCGAAAGTATTTCGACCTGCGCTTTGGGCTACAATGTCGCCTCCGCCGACGGGCTCCGGCCCGACGGACGATCCGTGAACGACAGGCTGTGCATCGCTCCCGATGGCGACGGAAGGCAGCCGTACAGATGGCTATGAAATCTCTGATGCTTTGTGTGCTGGCCCTGACCAGCGCGGGGGCGGCGATGGCCGCTCCGGACGATCTCGCCGACAGCGTGCCGTCGTCCAGTTACTTCACCCAGGCGCCCGCCACGACGATCCCGGAAGGCAGCAACTGGTACACCTCCGCCGAGCTCGGCGCCATCACGACCTCGGGCAACACCGAAGGCACCTCCGTGACCGGCAAGGTCGATGCCCGCCACGAGATGGCCAACTGGAGCAACGAGTACATCGTCAGCGGCTATTTCAAGGAAGACGTCACGCACAACGGCGACGGCACGACGACGCGCACCCGCTCCGCCGAGCGTTATTCGGTGTCGGCCAAGGCGGCGTTCAAGCTGCTGGAGGACGGCAACCGCGCCTTCCTGCTGGGCTCGCACGTGAACGATAAATTCGGCGCCTACACCCGCTATTCCTCGGTCGGCGTCGGTTACGGCACCCAGTTGCTCAAGCGCGACAACGAGACCGTCGACGTCGAGGTGGGCCCGGGTTATTTCCACGGCGAGAATGCGGCCGGCGGCATCGAATCCGGCGTGACCGTGCGCGGCGCGGCCCAGCTGCGCTGGCGCGTGAGCCCGTCCGCGGCGTTTTCCCAGAGCGTCAGCGTGGAACGGGGCACGTCCAACATGCACTCGATCGCCGAGACGGCGCTGTCCACCAAGATCAACGGCACGATGCAGATGAAGGCCGCGTTCAGCGCCCGCAACGACACGAACGTGCCGGACACGAAGAAGAATACGGATACGCAGACGTCGCTGACGCTCGTCTATTCGTTCTGACCGTTCCGATCGTTTTGATCCGAAACGGCGACGGCCGGGCGGTCCCGGCCGTCATGTCGCATCCGCAGTCCGCTTATTTCGTCAGGATCCGGCCGGTAAGCTGGATCGTCCCCTGTCCCGTCGTCATATCCTCGCCGCCCGTCATGTCGCCGCCGCCGGTCGCCCTGGCGTAGCGGCCGGTGCCGCCCGTCACCTGGAACGTGGCGCCGCTGAACACGAACTTGGCGCCCTCGCCCGTCGGCACGAACTGGCCGCTGTAGTTAGCGAAGATCAGTTCGCCGGTCATCGTCGTGACCAGGAATTTGCCCTGGCTGAAGGTATAGGATGTGCCGCTCGGCGCGATGCAGTCGCTGGCCAGGAACGTCACCTTGCCGACCAGGGAACTGGTGCCGAAACCCAGGATGGTGCCGCCGAAATTCGATGCGCAGCGCGCCGACGGGCCGGGGATTTCCTGCAGCACGCCGGAAAGCTTGAAGTCCTTGTACGTGGCCGGGGCGGCGGAGGCGCACAGCGCGGCGGACATGAGGACGGCACCGGTGGCAAGACGCAGGACAGACTGGAACATGAAGTTCTCCGTGTAAATTGGTAGAGCTTCATTTTAACGATTTGCTATCGTTTCGTGCGCACAATTGTGTATTTTATTGTAATTTTTTCCGGCAAGATCAGATTATGTGTCGTTTACGTCAAGGCTCCATGCCGTCGGAACGTAATCGCGGGTAACGCGGCAAACTGTCGGCCAGGTGCAGCCAGCGTACCCGCTGCGAATAATAAGTGTGGTCGGCCGGCGGCAGCGCGTCCGGATCGTCGAGGCTGCCGGTCGTGACGTCGATCTCGTCCGGCGCCGCCGCGCCGTGCCAGGTCAGTTGGGTGCCGCAGTCGCGGCAAAACAGGCGCTCGACGCCGGGGCTGGACGGATTGCGCGCCGGCGTGCCGCGGGTCCAGCGCAGCGCATCCTTGCGGACGCTGAACCACGCGAGGGCCGGGGCGCCGCTGGCGCGGCGACAGTCGACGCAATGGCACAGCGTCGGATGGGTGACGGCCCCCGTGGCCTCGTAGCGCACCGCGCCGCACATGCATCCGCCCTGCAGTCCCATTGCCTTCCTCCGATCAGCGTGCCGCGGCCGGCGAGCCGCGCGGCGTGGGCGCCGTCAGTAGCAGCGCGACGAGGCTGATGACGGACGCCACGCTCAAGTACCAGCCCACCGTCTGCAGGCCGTAGTGCGTCGCCAGCCATGTTGCCACATACGGCGCCAGCGAGGCGCCCAGGATGCCCGACAGGTTGAACGTGAGCGACGCGCCGGTGTAGCGCACCTCGGCGGGGAACAGTTCCGACAGCAGCGTGCCCAGCGGCCCGTACGTCATGCCGATCAGGCACTGGCCCAGTACGAGGAACAGGGCGACGAGCGCCAGGCTGCCGGACCCGAACATCGGCCCGAACAGCAGGCCGAACAGCGCCAGGCCCGCGGACACGAGGATCATCGCCGCGCGCCGGCCGTGGCGGTCGGCCAGCACGGCGGAGATCGGGATCGTCAGGCCGAAGAAGACGATCGCGCCCAGCTGCAGCAGCAGGAAAGTCTGGCGCGAATAGCCCAGCGCCGACGTGCCCCAGCTGAGCGCGAACACGGTCATCAGGTAGAACACGACGAACGTGGCGAGCGCGGCCAGCGTGCCCAGCACCAGTGCACGCGTATGGTTCGCGAACACGTCCGCAACGGGCAGCTTGACGCGCTCGTTGCGGTCGAGCACGGCCTGGAAATCGGGCGTTTCGGTGATCTTGAGGCGCACGTACAGGCCGACGAGGACCAGCATGCTGCTGGCCAGGAACGGGATCCGCCAGCCGTAGCGGAGGAATTCGGCGTCGGAAAGCAGGCCGGACAGCAGCAGGAACACGCCGCTCGACAGGAAGAAGCCCAGCGGTGCGCCCAGCTGCGGGAACATGCCGTACCAGGCGCGCTTGCCCGGCGGCGCGTTTTCGGTGGCCAGCAGCACGGCGCCGCCCCACTCCCCGCCCAGGCCGAGGCCCTGGCCGAAGCGGCACAGCGCGAGCAGCAGCGGGGCCGCCGTGCCGATCGCGGCATAGGTGGGCAGCAGGCCGATCGCGACGGTGGACAGGCCCATCGTCAGCAGCGCGGCCACGAGCGTGGCCTTGCGGCCGACGCGGTCGCCGAAGTGGCCGAACACGGCCGAGCCGACGGGGCGCGCGAAAAAGGCGATGGCGAACGTCGCCAGCGATTGCAGCGTGGCCGCGGCGGCGTCCCCGGCCGGGAAGAACAGCTTGGGGAACACCAGCACGGCGGCCGTGGCGTAGATATAGAAGTCGAAGAATTCGATGGTCGTGCCGATCAGGCTCGCGAACAGCACGGTCGCGGGCCGGTTCAGGGCGGGACGGGTCTGCGTGGCGGCCCCGGTCATGCGGCACCGGCCTGGGACAGGGCGTCGGCCAGCTCGCGGCTGTCGACCGGACGCACGACGCGCGCCACTTCCTGGCCGTCCCTGAGCACGACGACGGTCGGCCACAGCTTCACCTTGAACGAGCGCCCCAGCTTGCGTCCCGGACCGTCTTCCACCTTGATGTGCCGGACCGCCGCATGCGGCGCCAGCGCCTCGTCGATGTGGCTGGCCGCCGCCTGGCAATAGCCGCACCAGTTGGTGCCGAAATCGAGGGCGACCACGCCGGGCAGCGCGTCGATGGCGCTGCGCTCGGGCTGCGCGGTGTCGTAAGGCTTCGTCATGCAAGTTCTCCTGGTTGTCGATCACGCTAGCCTACAACAAAACACCCCCTCGCCGTAAGCCCGGGGGCGCCGCGGGCAGCTTGTTTGCGAAGCGAAATGCGGAAACGAACCGCTTTTCAGGCGTCCCCAACGTGAAACACCGAACGGAATACGGCCGCGCGCGGTGGCATGCTGCGTTCATACCGATCAAGGAGGCCATCATGTCCGACAATCTGCACAACCGCGGCCCGCAGGACCGTTCGCGCATCAACCTGCACGAGAAGTGGGAAGTCCAGTACTGGACGAAGGAACTCGGCGTGACCGAGCAAGAGCTGGAACAGGCCGTCAAGACGGCCGGCAGCAGCGCGGATGCCGTGCGCGCGCACCTGAGCGCCACGCGCCACTGAGCCGTCCCCGCCGGGCGGCGCCCGCCGCCCGCGCCACGCCTTCGCCGTAACCGGACGGGCCGCCGCGCCCGCCCGCGTCCCCGCCTGCACCCCGACCGCCTTCCGAAAGGAGCCCAATGACCATCCGCGGCTATTTTTCCAATCTCGACATCGGCTGGACCAACGCGGCCGTCGGCCTCGGCGTCGCCGTCGTCAGTTTCATCGCCATCCACGGCGCCGTCCACCTGTTCCGGCTGCGCCTCGACAAGCTGGACGACGCGCGGGCCCACAAGCCCATCGTCGACGTACTGCGCCACACGCTGGCGCGCACCAGCAATCTCGCCATCCTCGCCACGTCGCTGCTGATCGGCGCATCGGTGCTCGACCTGCCGCCGCCCTGGAACCAGCGCATCGGCCACCTGTGGTTCATCACCCTCGGCGCGCAACTGGCCGTGTACCTGCACCACGCCATTGCCGTGGCGGCGCGGCGCTATTTCCGCGTGCACGGCAAGGGCCGCGAAGACGACCAGGTGACGGTCGCCCACACGCTCGTGATCTGGGCCATGCAGTGGAGCGTCTGGACGGTCTTCCTGCTGGCGATGCTGTCGAACCTGGGCATCGACGTCACGACGTTCGTCGCGAGCCTCGGCATCGGCGGCGTGGCCGTCGCGCTGGCCGTGCAGAACATCCTGGGCGACCTGTTCGCGTCGCTGGCCATCGCCACCGACAAGCCGTTCGAAGTCGGCGACGCGATCTCGGTGCCGGAATTCTTCGGCACCATCGAGCACGTGGGGCTCAAGACGACCCGCATCCGCGCGCTGTCCGGCGAACAGATCGTCATCGCCAACGCCGAGCTGCTGCGCAAGACCGTCCACAACTTCAAGCGCCAGCACACGCGCCGCGTGCAGTACACCCTGCGCGTGAACCCGGCCACGCCGGCCGACGTGGCGGCGCAGGTGCCCGAGCGGCTGTCCGCCATCATCGCGGCGAAGGAGAAGGTCAGGCCGGACCACGTGAACCTGACCACGATGGACCAGAACTACCTCGAATACGACATCGTCTACAACCTGTCCGACGTCGACTACGGCCTGTTCCTGCGCACCCAGCAGGCCGTGCTGCTGGAGACGATGCAGATGCTGCGCGAGCTGGGCATCTCGACGGCGCCGCGGCCGCAGGAGCTGCTGCTCCAGCAGGACGCCGCCAACGACGCCGGCGCGCGCCGCCCGGACGGACGCGGGACGCCGCAGGCGCGGCCCGCGCACTGACCGGGCTTGCGCCGGCGGCGCCC
>NZ_LMCY01000037.1:292436-321330 GCF_001425685.1 Massilia sp. Root335
TCGGCTGGATGCCCCCGCCTTCGGCCGGCGCCTGGTCCGGCTGCGGCGGCGCGGGCGGTTCGTTGTCCGGCGGCTGCGGCAGGTCGGCCGGCGGGCCGCCTTCCTGCTGCATGTCGCCGCCCTCTTCCATGTCTTCCTCGGGCGGCGGGGTCTCGTGGCGGATCACCGGTTCGGGCTTGTGCCCGCCCGGGAACAGTGCGTCGGCGCTGATCCTGCCGCTGGCCAGCACCGACTTGAAGAAGTCGCCCACGAGCAGGATCGCGCTGTGGCCGCCCTGCCCCCAGTAGTTCGAGCGCATCGTCACGCGGTTGTCGTTGAAGCCGACCCAGGCGCCCGCGACGAGGTTCGGGTGCATCATGATGAACCAGGCGTCCGCGTTGTTCTGCGTGGTGCCGGTCTTGCCCGCCACGTCGGCCGTGATGCCGAAGCGGTAGCGGATGCCGGTGCCCGTGCCGCGGTTGATCACGCCCCGCATCATGTCGATCAGGGTCACCGCGGACGCCTGCGACAGCACCCGTTGCGGCGTCTGCTGCCCGAAGTCGGCGATCACCTGGCCGTTGCGGTCGGTGATGCGGCGCACGAACACCGGCTTGCGGTACTCGCCCTGGGCGGCGATCGTCGAATAGGCGTTGACCATCTCGAGCAGCGTGACGGGACTCGTGCCCAGCGCGATCGACGGCACCTGCGCCAGCTTGCTGGTGCGCACGCCCATGTCCTGCGCCAGCTTGACGACGGGCGCCACGCCGATGTCGCGCACGACCTGCGCCGTGATCGTGTTCTTCGAGTACACGAGACCGTCGCGCAGGGTCAGCTCGCGCCCCGTCGTGCCGCTGTTGTCGGTCGGGCGCCAGGTGGTGCCGTCGGCGAAGCGGATCGTCGTGACGGCGTCCAGGTACGGATGGTCGGGCGCGATGCCCTTCTCGAGCGCGGCCGCGTACACGATCGGCTTGAACGTGGAGCCGGGCTGGCGCGCGGCCTGCACGACGTGGTCGTACTGCTCGCGCTCGAAATCGCGGCTGCCGACCCAGGCCTTGATCTCGCCCGTCGTCGGGTCCATCGCGAGGAAGCCGGCTTCCAGGCGCGACTTGGCCGCCTTCAGCTGGCGCATGAAGTCGCGGTCGGCCTTGAGGCGCTTGAGCGCGGCGACCGGGTTCTCGCCGCCCTCGACGGCCTTGCGGTATTCGGACGATTCGCGGATGAACGTCTCGAGCATCTCGCCGTGCGACGCCCAGTAGTATTCGAACGGATTGACGCCCGGGCGCATGTCGACGTAGGTCTGCGTCTGCGTCGCGTTGACGGGCCACGAATGGGCCCAGTCGACGTCGGCGATCGCCTGCAGCGCGCCGGCCTCGCGCTGGACCGCCTGCAGCGCCGCCTGCTGCAGGTCGTAGTCGAGCGTCGTCTGCACGACGAGGCCGTCCTGCTGGAGGTCGGCGTCGTTCTTGTCCGCCCACTCCACCAGCCAGCGCCGCACGTAGGCCGTGAAATGGTCGTCCTTGCCGGTGTGCTCGGCCAGGCGCGCGAAGTGCACGCGCAGGGGCCGTTTCACGAGCTGGCGGTACTTGGCCTCGTCGAACGCGCCGGCCTTCAGCATCTGCCCCAGCACGACGTTGCGCCGGGCCAGCGAGCGCTCCGGATTCGTCACGGGATTGTAGTAGGCGGTCCCCTTGAGCATGCCGACGAGCGTGGCCGCCTCCGTCTCGTTCAGTTGCGCGGCCGTCTTGTTGAAGTAGGTGTGCGCCGCCGCCTCGATGCCGTAGGTGTTGTACAGGAACGGCACCGTGTTCAGGTAGGCTTCGAGGATCTCGGTCTTGCTGTACGTGTTCTCGATCTTGAAGGCGGTGATGAGTTCCTTCAGCTTGCGGTTGATGTTGCGGGCGCGGCCGATCTCGTCGCGGAACATGTTGCGCGCCAGCTGCTGCGTGATCGTCGACCCGCCCTGCGCATCGCCCTTGAGGTTGGCGACGAAGGCGCCGGCGATGCGGGTGAAATCGACGCCGTGGTGGTCGTAGAAGCGGTGGTCTTCCGTCGCGATGAGGGCGGTGACGACGTTCGGCGAGATCTGCGACAGCGGCACCTTCATCTGGATGCCCTGCTCGAAGCTGGCCAGCTGGCGCCCGTCGGCCGAGACGACGACCGTGGGCCGCGCCACGCGCGCCTGCTTGACGTCCTCGATGCCGGGCGTGAGCGGAAACAGCAGCGCGATCCAGGCGGCGAACAGCGTCACGAGCAGCAGGAACATGCCGGCCGCGATGTACAGCCAGCGCACGTGCGGCGCCTTCGTCATCAGGTGGCCGTGCGCCCGCGCATAGGCTTCCCTGGCGCGGTCGCCGGCGCGGTCGATCATCCTGCGTTCGCGTCCGTCCCAGCGCTTGCCGTCGTTATGGTCATCCACTTCGTTTCCTGTCAGCTTCTTCGGTGATGGCCGCAAGTATAGCCGACGGCAGGCGGGGTTTCGGTTGGCGCACGCTCATACGGTGGCGTTATGCGGCAGCATGTGCCGTCCGGTGCGCAGCATGCGCTCGACGTCCGGCCCGGAGGCCGCCTGGGCATACACGTGGCCCTGCACCTCGTCGCAGCCGCGCCGGCGCAGGTAGTCGAGCTGGGCTTCCGTTTCGACGCCCTCGGCGATCACGCGCATGCGCAGGCCGCGCGCCAGCTGGATGATGGCGGCGACCATGGCGGCGTCGTCCTCGTCGAACGGGATGTCGCGCACGAAGCTGCGGTCGATCTTGAGCACGTCGACGGGAAAGCGGCGCAGGTACGACAGGCTCGAATAGCCCGTGCCGAAATCGTCGATCGACAGCAGCACGCCCATCTGCTTGAGTTCGCGCATCGTGCGGATCGCGCTCTCGACGTCGCCCATCACGAGGCTTTCCGTGATCTCCACTTCGAGGCAGGCCGCGGACAGCCCCGTCTCTTCCAGCACGCGCGCGATCTCGCGCACGAGGTTCGGCTCCGCGAACTGGCGCGCCGACAGGTTCACGGCGATGCGCAGCGGTCCGAGGCCGGCGTGCTGCCAGGCGCGGCTCTGGCGGCAGGCCGTGCGCAGCACCCACGCGCCGATGGGGACGATGAGGCCCGTCTCCTCGGCCAGGTTGATGAAGCGGTCGGGCCGTACCATGCCCATGCTCGGATGGCGCCAGCGGATCAGCGCCTCCAGCCCGACCACGGCGCCCGACACGAGGTCGACCTGCGGCTGGTAGTACAGCTCGAACTCGTCGTGCGTCAGCGCGCTGCGCAGCGCCCCCTCCAGCGCGAGCCGTTCGCGGGCGCGGGCGTTCATCGTCGGCATGTAGAACTGCACCATGTTGCGGCCCAGTTCCTTGGACCGGTACATCGCGACTTCCGCGTGCTGGATCAGGGTGGCGGCGTCGCTGCCGTCGGCAGGGTACGCGGCGAGGCCCGCGCTGCCCGTCAGCACGAGGTCCTGCCCGGACAGCTCGAGCGGATGTGCGAGCGCCTCCAGCACGGCGCGCACGGTGGCCGCCGCCTCCGACTCGTTCTCCCGCCCGGGCAGCACGAGGACGAATTCGTCGCCGCCCGTGCGCGCCACGGTGTCCGTGCGTTCGACGACGCTGCAGATGCGCTGCGCGGCCGTCTTGAGCAATTCGTCGCCGGCGTCGTGGCCGAGCGTGTCGTTGACGAACTTGAAGTGGTCGAGGTCGAGCGCCGCCACCCAGACGACGCCGCGCCCGGCCGCCAGGTTGATCGCATTCTCGATCCGGTCCTGCAGCATCGAGCGGTTGGCCAGGCCCGTGAGCGTGTCGAAGCGGGCGCGCGCCTCCAGCTCGGCCTCGTAGCGCTTGGCCATCGTCACGTCGTATTGCGTCATCACGAAATGGGTCGTGACGCCGTCGTCGTTGTTGACCGGCGCGATGTACACCTCGGCGAACATCTGGCGCCCGTCGCCGCAGCTCAGGCGCATCGACACGTGGGCCTCGCGCCGCTCGCGGATGGCGGCGCGCAGTTCGGCCACGGCGGCCCGGTCGGGTTCGCGCGCGCCCAGTTCGAGCAGGCCCCGTCCGACGGCCTCGGCGGCGCGATAGCCGCGGATGCGCTCGAACGCGGGATTGACGTATTCGATGGGGTAGCCGGGGCGCGTCGCGCTCACGAGGACGATGGCGTTGGCGCTGGCCTCGATGGCGCGCCGGTACAGCCGCAACGCATCGAGGGCGTCGTGCAGGTCGGCCGTGCGGCTCTCGACGAGTGCCTCGATGCGGCGCGTGCGCTTGACGCGGCTCTGCACATACGCCGACGTGGCCAGGCTCACGAGGCAGCCGAGGACGAACGCGATCAGCGGACCGGTGCTGCCGGTCATGTCGCTCAAGCGCCCCGCGATGCGCAGCTCCCAGGGCAGGCCGGCCACGTCGAACGTGTGCCGGTTCGTGAACAGCGTGTCGCCCATGAGCGCGTGCCAGGGCGGAGGCCGCGTGCGGCCCAGCGAATCGTAGACATAGGCGCGCTGCGGGCCGTCCACGCCCGGACCGTACAGCTCGATCCTGAGGCCGTTGGGCGCCAGCAGGTTCGATTTCGCGAGGTTCGAGTCGACCAGCGCGGCCACGTCGATGATGACGGCCGTGTCGCCGAGCGCGGCGGCGCTGCGCGCGGCCGCATTGACGAGGGGCGCGCCGCGCCGGTACACGGGCTGGATCAGGACGAAGCCGAGGCGGTCGCCGCGCTGCAGCAGCGGCAGCATGGCGCTGGCCGCCGGCTGGTTCGTGTCGATGGCGCGCATGAACGCGGCGGCGTGGGGCGCGAACGAAAAGGCGTCGTAGCCGAGCGCGACTTCGTTCCCGCCCAGCGGCTCCACGTAGTCCAGCACGAGGTAGCGCGGACGCCGGCCGGCGGGCACGACCGTCACCGCGTCGCCCGTCGCCCGGCGCTCGCGGATCCCGAAACCGGGGCGGAAGCGCTGGTTCGCCGCCTCGAAGGCGGCCCGGTCCGCGCTGCTCACCATGCGGTGGAACACCACGGCCTGAAGGTACTGGTGATTGGCCAGCAGCGGCCGGGCGAAGGCGCCGAACTCGTCGCGGGTCGCGATGCCGACGGAAGAAAACAGGGCGTTCGCCGCCTGCAGCACGTCGAGCGCGTCGCCGAAGCTGCGGGTCACGGACGCATTACGGATTTCCGCGCGCTGCAGGAATTCGGAGCGGGCACGCTCGCGCTCGCCATCGATCATGCCGACGGCCAGCACGACAGTAAGGCCCAGTCCCGCCAGCAGCGTGAGCACTGCGGCGGGGGTCGGGGGCCGGGCGCGGCCGAGGCGCAGGTTCCGTGTCAGCATGCCCCATCCTAGCAAATTTGGCCATGCCGGGACGCGCTGTTTCCGTGCCGCTTCAGTCTGTCGTGACGGGCGCCGCCGGCGCCGCGGTGGCGGCGGGAATCCGGCCCAGCTGCAGCTTCGCCAGCGTCGGATAGAGAGGGGGACTGATCAGCCGCGCGACGGCGAACGCGATCAGCGCGCACATCATCAGGCTCAGCACCATCGCATGGCCGTCGACCATTTCCATCACGATGATGAAGGCCGTCAGCGGCGCCTGCGTGGCGGCCGCGAGGAAGCCGACCATGCCCAGTGCGATCAGCGCCGGGACCTGCATGCCGTACAGCAGCAGCGCGACGTCGTTGCCGAACGCGGCCCCGATCGCCAGCGACGGCGCGAAGATGCCGGCCGGTACGCCGGACCACGTCGTCAGCCACGTCGCGAGGAATTTGAAGGGGGCGTACGCAAACGGCATCGCGGCGGTGCCCTCCACCATGTGGCGCGTGCTCGCATAGCCGGAGCCGAACGCGGCGCCGCCGGTCACGACCCCGATCAGGGCGATGCCGAGGCCGCACCCGGCCGCGAACAGCACCGGCCGGTGCGCGCGCCAGCGGCTGACGCGGTCCGGACTGCGGCCGGACAGCGACGCGATCATCAGCCGGGAGAACAGCCCGCCGGCCAGGCCGGACAGCACGGCGACGAGCAGGCCCGGCAGCAGCAGGTCGAGGCCGATCGCGGGCGCATGGATGACGCCGAAATAGGCGCTGTCGCCGTGCGCGGATACGCCGACGAGGCCGGCCAGCACGATGCCGACGATGATCAGGCCGCTCGAACGCTGTTCCGGCGCGCGCGCCAGTTCCTCGATGGCGAACATCACGCCGCCCAGCGGCGTATTGAAGGCGGCCGCGATGCCGGCCGCGCCGCCCGCGACGAGCAGGCCGTGGACGCCCACCGCGCTGCCGGCGGGAATCAGCCGGCGCGCCTGCAGCATGACGCCGGCCGCGATCTGCACGGACGGTCCCTCGCGCCCCAGCGACAGGCCGCCGAGCAGGCCGCCGGTCGTCAGCAGGATCTTGGCCACCGTCAGGCGCAGCGACACGAACAGGCCGCGCTCGGCGTCGCCCACCTCCGGCTCGAGGGTGGCCATCACTTGCGGGATGCCGGAGCCGGCCGCGCCGGGCGCGAAGCGGCGCGTGCACCAGACGACGAACGCCGTGCAGGCCGGCGTCCAGAGGAGCGGGCTCCACCACGCCACGTTGCGCAGCGCGGCGAAGGTCTCGTAGGCCTTGTCCGCGAGCCAGGAGAAGCCGACGACCGTCAGGCCCGCCGCGCCCGCCAGGGCAATGACGATGGCGCGCACGGTCCACAGGCGCCAGTCGCCCAGTTCGCGGCGCAGGTCCGGTGCAGGTATCAAGCTCATGGTTTCCTGGATGTCATTTTTCGGCAGCCTGCCGGGTTTTCCGCTATCATTCTTGCATGTCCTCGTCTTCCCAATCCAACGCGCCCGCCGAGCCGGCCGCGCCGCAGCCGACGCCGCCCTCCACGCCGTCGACCCGCGTCCTGCGCCAGTTCCGCGTCGTCTTCAATTCCGTCAAAACCCATTTCCGCCAGGTCGAGCGCGAGGCCGGCGTCGGCGGCGCCCAGTTGTGGGCGCTGTCCGTCATCGACCGGCGGCCGGGCATCGGCGTGACCGAGCTCGCGCGCGAACTGGACATCCACCAGTCGACTGCCAGCAACCTGATCAAGAGCCTCGTCGAACGCCGCCTCGTGGCGACGAGCCGCGAAGGCACCGATCGCCGCAGCGTGTCCCTGCGCATCCAGCCGGGCGGCGCGGAGGTGTTGCGCAGCGCCCCCCTGCCCTTTGCCGGCGTGCTGCCGGACGCGCTGTCCGCGCTGGACGCGGCCACGCTGGAACGCCTGGAACAAGACCTCACCAAATTGATCGCTTTGCTCGAAGCGGACGAAGCCAGCGGCAACGTGCTGCTGTCCCAGATGTAATTCCCGCGCGTGCCGCGCACTGCCGCGGCGCCGCTGTCCTCGAATGATACCTGCCTGGGCCGGCGCCGCTGCGCCGCGTGGACGGCGCATGCCCGTGGCGACGGCGCACCGCGCGTGGGCTGTTGTCCAGACGTTCATGGGGGTGACATCGTAAAAAATGCTCCCGGCGAACCGGGAGCACAAGAGATACAAGGTATCCTCATCGCTGATCGCGAAGGCCGCGGAAGCTGCCCCGCTCACGCCTCCATTGTCACACAAACGGTGTATTCAGGGCAATCACTTTTGTAGCAATATAGTTCCTGCGGCTCACACTTGCGGCACGGCGCACGTGGAGTGGCGCCCTTTCACCGTGCAGGTATTGCGCGCCTTGCCGTCGCGGTCGTGCACGACGACGTGCCAGGTGTCCGGGCCGGTCCGCTCCATCGTCATGAAGCCGAAGCCGTCGATCCACGAACTCATCGCCTCGATCGCCGCGCCCGGCGCCGGCGACTGGCCGGCCGGCGCGGTCCTGGGCAGCGGCACGATGTCTTCCGCCGTGCCGGCGAAGCCCGCCACGAACTGGGTCGGGTGGTCGGACGCGAAACTGGTCTGCTCCCACAGGTGCACGTGGCCGGACAACAGCACGGCGACGGACGCCGGCAGCAGGCGCGCGTCGAGCGCGCCGAAGACCTGCGTCAGGCCGGCGTCGCCGCCGAACAACGTGACGGCGCCCGTGCGCGCGTCGCGGTTGGCGCCGAACGCGTACAACGGATGGTGGTCGACGGCGATGTTGTAGGGTTGGCGCTGCGCGAGCCGGTCGACCTTGCGCCACGTGTCGGCGTAGCGCGCGATGCGCACGTCGCCCGGCTTGAAACCGTGCCAGTCCGTGTTCGCGCTGTCGAACACGATCAGCTGGCTGCCTTCGCCCAGCGGCACGGCGTACGGGTCGGTGTAGTCCGCGCGTTCGTCGGCGGCCGGGTCGTCGCAGTTCGCGGCCGGATCGTAGCGGTGCGGATCGAGGAAGCGCCACCAGCCCTGCCCGCCGCGCGCGCACGTCTCGTGGTTGCCGCGCGCGAGCACCCACGGCGCCGCTGCGAGCAAGGCCCGGCCGGGCGCGAAGAAGTCGGCATTCCACGCGTCCCAGCCATAGCCGTAAGGACTCCCGGCGCAGCCCGCACGGTTCGCCGGGCACGGGTCTTCGCGATAGTGATAGTCGCCCACGTGGACGACGAGGTCCGGCTTCCAGGCGGCCGCGCTGGCCGCCACGCGGGCGAACGGGTACGCCTCCGGGTCGTTGCAGTCCTGGTATTCGCGGCCCTTCAGGCGGCAGCCCGTGTCGCCGATTACCACGATCCGTTTGATGTCCGCCTGGGGCAGCGGCAACGCCTGTCCCGCGACGTCGACGTGCGTGCTGCCGGCGGGGATCGCAGTCTCGCACGACAACACGGGCGTCGAGACGGCTTCCGGATGAAAGCCGGCACTGTGGCCCTTTCCGCGCAGGGGGATCGCGCCGAATGGCGCCCGCACGGCCATCGCCAGCGTGCGGCCGTCGATGGTGATCGACGGACAGGCCGGCGCGGTGGTAATGGCGCGGGCGATCGGCGCCCCGTCCTCGCCCAGCACGACGAAGGCGGCGGCAGGCGGACGTTGCGCACCGAGGCCGGCGCAGCCGGCCAGCAGGACCGTCGCCGCGAGCGCGCCGGCGCGGGACCGCAAGTGCGGAGGAATCATGGGGGCTCCGGGCAAAACCGGCAATCTACCATACGGCTCGTCACGGGAGGAACCGGTTTTGGTTCCGCGCGGTAGCGTACGCCGGCTTTCGTCCCCGCATTGGTGGCGGCCACATGGTCCGGATGTCCGATCGACCACGGGCCGGACGTCGTATCATCGTTGCTTGTCCTGAATATATAACGTACACTCGCAATCACATTCCATGCACCGCGGGGACCGTACATGAAACCGGCGGAGCGCGCGGCGCCAGATGTTATCGATAACGATACAGACGTGCCCCAACACTTGAGGAGACAACATGAAAGAGGAGACAACATGAAACGACGCCAGGTCCTGGCCGGGCTGGCCGCCACCGTGCCAGCCCTTGCTGCACCCGCCCTGTTGCCGCGGCAAGCGCTGGCGGCAGGCGCCGCCGCGCCCGCGGGGCTCGAGCCGATGGCCGCCGGTCCCTTCGCGCCCAACTGGGATTCGCTGGCGACGTACGACACGCCGGAGTGGTTCAGGAACGCGAAGTTCGGCCTGTGGGCCCATTGGGGGCCGCAGTGCGAGCCCGAGTACGGCGACTGGTACGCGCGCTATATGTACGTGGAAGGCAGCAACGCCTACCGCTTCCACGTCCAGAAATACGGTCATCCGTCGAAGACCGGCTTCAAGGACGTGATCCGGCAGTGGCAGGCCGCGGAATGGAATCCGGACAGCCTGCTCGCCCTGTACCGCACGGCCGGTGCGCGCTACTTCGTCGCGCTCGCCAACCACCACGACAACTTCGACCTGTACGACAGCCGTTTCCAGCCCAACTGGAACGCGACGCGGATCGGGCCCAGGAAAGATCTCATCGGCGGCTGGGCGCGGGCCGCGCGCGCGAACGGCCTGCGCTTCGGCGTCAGCATGCACGCGAGCCATGCGTGGACCTGGTACGAGGTCGCCCAGGGCGCGGACAAGACGGGGCCGTACGCCGGCATTCCCTACGATGGGGTGCGCACGCGCGCGGATGGCAAGGGCGCCTGGTGGGAAGGACTCGACCCGCAGGAGCTGTACGCCCAGCGGCATCCCCTGAGCCGGAAATGGGATGGCACGCCGGCGCACGGCGTCGCGCAGTGGAACTGGGGCGGCGGCGCCGCGCTGCCGTCGCGGCAGTACATCGAGACCTTCCACAACCGCGTGCTGGACCTGATCGGCAAGTACGATCCCGACCTCATCTACTTCGACGACGACGACCTGCCCTTCTGGCCCGTCAGCGACGCCGGCCTGCGCATCGCCGCGCACATGTACAACCGCAGCATCGCGACGCGGGGTGGGCTCGACACCGTCATCACCGGCAAGATGCTGCAAGGACAGCAGCGCCGCTCGCTCGTCCTGGACATCGAGCGCGGCCAGAGCGCTGCCATCGACCCGCTGCCGTGGCAGACGTGCACCTGCATCGGCGGCTGGCATTACGCCCGCGGGATCTACGACCGGCACGGCTACAAGAGCGCGCAGACGGTGGTGCACATGCTGGTCGACATCGTCAGCAAGAACGGCAACCTGCTCCTCAGCGTACCGGTGCGCGGCAACGGGACGATCGACGAGCAGGAGCAGGCGATCGTCGAGGAGATCGGCCGCTGGATGGCCCGGTACGGCGAGGGCATCTACGACACGCGCCCGTGGGCCGTGTTCGGCGAAGGTCCCGGCATGGCGGCGGCGCCGCTGACCGCCCAGGGGTTCAACGAAGGCAAGGGCGCGCCGCTGACGGCCGCCGACGTCCGCTTCACGGCAAAGGGCGACACGGTCTACGCCTTCGTCATGGGCTGGCCGGCCGGACGCGAGATCACGATCGCGGCGCTGGGCACGGCGAGCGGCCACCTCGAGAAGCCCGTCGCCAGGGTCGAATTCGTCGGGGCCGGGCAGGCGCTCGCGTTCACGCAGGCCGCCGACGGCCTGCGGGTCACACTGCCGCCCGCGGCGCCCGCCCTGCCCTATGCGTTCGCGCTGAAGGTGCTGGTGTGACGCGGATTATTTGACGCGCTGCTTTTCCAGCTTGCGCGCCAGCGTGCGCCGGTGCATGCCGAGCCGGCGCGCCGCTTCCGAAATATTGAAATCGGTCTCGGCGAGCACGGCGTGGATGCGTTCCCACTCCAGCGTCTTGATCGACGTGGAGCGGTTCGTCAGTTCCAGCTCGGTGTTGCCGGCGACGTGGCCGAACGCGGCTTCGATGTCGTCCGTGTTCGACGGCTTCGCGAGGTATTGGCAGGCGCCGAGCTTGATCGCCTCGACGGCCGTGCCGATGCTGGCGAAGCCCGTCAGCACGACGATCTGCATGTCCGGGTCGTGCGCATGCAGCATCTGCACGCAGGCCAGGCCCGAGCTGTTCCCCTTGAGTTTCAGGTCGACGACGGCGTAGTTGGGCGAGTGTTCCTGCAGCAGTTCCTGCGCCTCCTCGAGGCCGGGCGCCTGCAGCACCTGGTAGCCGCGCCGTTCGAACGAGCGGCCGAGCGTGCGGGCGAACGCGTCGTCGTCCTCGATGATCAGCAGGAGGCGCTCGTCGTCGCGTTCATCGTCGCGTTCGTCGGCTGCGTTGTCGTCTTCAATGGGCATGTAGGGGCTCCTTGTCGAGCGCGATCGCGGACAGCGGCAAGGTCAGCGTGACGGCGGCGCCGCCTTCCGGCCGGTTGACGGCATGCACCGTCCCGCCCAGCGTGCGGGCCACGTTCACGACGAGGAACAGGCCCAGGCCGCCGCCGGGTCGGCCCTTGCTGGACTGGTACGGTTTGCCGAACTGCGCCAGCATCGCGGGCGCGAAGCCGGGGCCGCGATCGAGCACGGTCAATACGAGGGTGCCGTCGGCCACGCCCGCCTCCACGCCGATCCAGTCGGGCGAGGCTTCCAGCGCGTTGTCCAGCACGTTGTCGATCATCTGTTTGAGCGCGGAATCGAAGGCCACCGGCAGGTCGTGCTCGATCCGGTTGCGGTAGTCGACGTCGCGCACGGGACGGCTGTGCTGCCACTCCTCGACGAGCTTGTCGAGGAAGCCACGGATCGTCGTGCGCGCGGCGGATTCCCCGCGCGCCTCGCCGGCCGAGAGCAGGATGCCGCTGACGATGGACTTGCAGCGCTTGAGCTGCGTCTCCATTTCCGTGATCTCTTCCAGCAGGTCGGGATTGGCCTTGAACTCGCGCATGCGCTTCCAGTCGCCCAGGATCACGGACAGGGTCGCGAGCGGCGTGCCCAGTTCGTGCGCGGCGCCCGACGCGAGCAGGCCCATGCGGACGATGTGTTCTTCCTCGGCCGCGCGCTGGCGCAGGTCCGCGAGCTGGGCCGCCTTGCCCTTCAAGGTGTTCGTGATGCGCGAGATGAACACGACGAGCAGCGCCGCGTTCAGCGTGAAGCAGATCAGCATGCCCTGCACGTACAGGCTCGAGATGCCGCGCGCGTGGTCGAACGGCAGCGCGAGCGGCTTGGCGAACACGGACAGGCCCGCGAGGCACGCCAGCGTGATGGCGACGATGGTCCACGTGGACCACGCTTCCAGCAGCACGGCCGACAGGATCACCTGCAGCAGGTACAGGAAGGCGAACGGGTTCGTCGTCCCGCCCGCGAGGTACAGCTGCATCGTGAGGCTGGCCACGTCGACGAGCAGCGCGAGAAACAGCTCGCTGTTGGTGACGGGCCGGTGTTCGTGCCAGCGCAGGTGGCTGGCGACGTTGAAGGCGATCAGGCAGGCCAGCACTTCGAGCATCTGCACGAGCGGCAGGCGCACGTCGAACACGAGGATCGCGCCGGCGATGGTCGTGACCTGGCCGATGACGGCGATCCAGCGCAGCTCGATCAGCTGCAGCATGTTCTTGTGGCCGGCCACGTATTCGACGTCGGCGGCGGATTCCGTGCGCTCGCGCTGCGCGGCAGCGACGGCGGCCGCCTTGTCGGCGCCCCGTTCGAATACCCGCTTCAGCAGGTCAGTCGTGTCGTTCATCATCGTCGTCGTCGTAGCCCTGGCCACGGCCGCGCGCCACCCACCACAAGGCGCCGGCGACCATCAAGGCCAGAGCATACCAAGTGATCGCGTACACGAGGTGGCTGTTCGGAAAATTCACGACGGTGAGACCGCCGGCCGGCTGGTCGGGACTGCCGGCCGGATTCTGGTGCGCGCCCGCGTCGACGAAGAACGGCGCGACGGGCCCTGCGGCGCCGAGGCCGCGCGCGGCGGCGATCGCGGCCACGTCGCGCGTGTACCAGCGGTTTGCGCCCGGGTCGTTCGTGCGCGTGAACACACCGTTGCGCTCGCTCGTGCGCAGCAGGCCGGTGACGTCGACCGCGGGACCGGCCGCCGCGGCGCACGGGTCGCCGCTCGCGCGCTCGGGCGCATAACGCGTGCGCGCACCGAGTTCGGCGGGAATGAAGCCGCGGTTGACGAGGATGGTCGATCCGTCCGCCGTGCACATCGGCGTGAGCAGCCAGTAGCCGCTGCCCTCTTCGGTGAGGGCCTGGACGGGGGTGGTGAGATCGTAGAGATAAGTACCGTGCAGCATGACGCGGCGGTACTCGTCGGATGCGGCGGTGATGCCGGCCCAGCGCGCGCGCGGTGGCGGCGGCGCCGGGGCGGCGTGCACGCGTGCGTTCACGCGTGCGATGAGGTCCAGTTTCCATTGCAGGCGAACCACCTGCCAGGTGCCCAGACCGGCAAAGAGGACGATCAGCAGCAGCCCGACGGCCGCCAGGAGCAGGGAGACACCCCGGCGCCGGGCAGGTACTGCACTGCGCGGCGCCGCTGCGCGATCGTCTCCCGCCATTACTGCATGTCGTGCATGCCGTGTACCGAACCGCCGTCGTTGCCCATGTTGGGCATCATGTTGGCGTTCATGTGGTACATGACCCAGATCGAGCCGGACAGCACGATGAACAGCAGGATGATGGTCAACAGCATCGCCATCATGTTCCAGCCGCCTTCCGACTTCGAGTTCATGTGCAGGAAGTACACCATGTGCACGACGAACTGCACGGCGGCGAAGCCGATGATCAGGGCCTTGGTCGCGCCGGGTGCGACCTGGTGGGTCATCACCAGCCAGAACGGGATCGCCGTCAGGATCACGGACAGGATGAAGCCGATCGAGTAATCCTTCATGCTGCCGTGCGCATGCAGGTGATCGTCGTCGTGGTGGCCGTGGCCATGGTCGTCATGGCCGTGGGCGTGGGCGTGATGCAGGTCGCTCATGGCAGGACTCCCATCAGGTAGACAAAGGTGAACACGCCGATCCAGACGACGTCCAGGAAGTGCCAGAACATCGACAGGCAGGCGAGGCGGCGGTAGTTGGCGGCGGTGATGCCGTGCTTACCGAGCTGGAACATCAGCGTGACGAGCCACACGATACCGAAGGTCACGTGCAGGCCGTGCGTCCCGACCAGCGAGAAGAACGAGGTCAGGAAGCCCGAGCGCCACGGGCCGTTGCCTTCGTGGATCAGGTGCGCGAATTCCTGCAGTTCCAGGAACAGGAAGCAGGCGCCCAGGATGCCGGTGACGAGCAGCCAGACCTGGGTGCCCTTCACGTTCTTCTTCTGCGCGGCCAGCATGGCGAAGCCGTACGTGATCGACGAGACCAGCAGGAACGCCGTGTTCAGCGCCACGGTCGGCAGCTCGAAGATCTCGGCGCCGGACGGGCCGCCCGCGTAGTTGCGGCCCAGGACTGCATAGGCGGCGAACAGGCAGGCGAAGATGAGGCAGTCGCTCATCAGGTAGATCCAGAAACCGAGCAGCGTGCCGTTTTCCGGATGGTGCTCGCGCACGTAGTAGCGCGAGCTCGGGTCGGCGCTCGCGGCGCCGGCGTGGGTTGCGTTAATTTCAGACATGGGCTTCCAGCAAACGGGTGCGCTCTTCTTCGGTGCGGGTCACTTCGTCCGCCGGGATGTAGAAGTCGCGTTTGTAATCGAACGTGTGGTAGATGGCGACGGCGATCATGCCGAAGAACGTCACGCCGACCAGCAGCCACATGTGCCAGATGATGCCGAACGCCATCAGGAACGCGAAGGCCGGGATCACGGGGCCGGCCCACGTGTTCTTCGGCATGTGGATGGCGATGAAGTCGTTCAGCGGACGCTGGTAGCCGTGCTTCTTCATGTCGGCCCAGGCGTCGTTGTCATGCACGACCGGGGTGAACGCGAAGTTGTAGTCAGGCGGCGGCGACGAGGTCGACCACTCCAGGGTGCGCGCATTCCACGGGTCGCCGGTCACGTCGGCCAGCTTCTTGCGGTTCATGATCGACACGGCGATCTGCACCAGCAGGCAGGCGATGCCGGCGGCGATCATCAGGGTACCGGCCAGCGAGATGCGGAACAGCCATTGGATCGACATGTCGTCGAAGTGGCTCACGCGGCGGGTCACGCCCATGAAGCCCAGGATGTACGGCGGGGTGAACGCGACCCAGAAACCGATCGACCACAGCCAGAACGAGGCCAGGCCCCATTTACGATCGAGCTTGAAGCCGAACATCTTCGGCCACCAGAAGTTCACGCCGGCGAACAGGCCGAACAGCACGCCGCCGATGATGACGTTGTGGAAGTGGGCGATCAGGAACAGCGAGTTGTGCAGCACGAAGTCGGCCGACGGGACCGCCAGCATCACGCCGGTCATGCCGCCGATGGTGAAGGTGATCATGAACGACACGGTCCACATCATCGGCAGTTCATAGCGGATGCGGCCCTTGTACATGGTGAACAGCCAGTTGAAGATCTTGGCGCCGGTCGGGATCGAGATGATCATCGTCGTGATGCCGAAGAACGAGTTCACGCTCGCGCCCGAACCCATCGTGAAGAAGTGGTGCAGCCACACGAGGTACGACAGGACCATGATCACGACGGTCGCATAGACCATCGACGAGTAGCCGAACAGGCGCTTGTTGCAGAACGTCGCGACGACTT
Source organism: Massilia sp. Root335 (assembly GCF_001425685.1). Taxonomy (GTDB): domain Bacteria; phylum Pseudomonadota; class Gammaproteobacteria; order Burkholderiales; family Burkholderiaceae_D; genus Telluria; species Telluria luteola. The sequence goes on from NZ_LMCY01000037.1 coordinate 308,296, forward strand.
CCGAGTAGATGCCGAACGCCGGCAGGATCAGGATGTAGACCTCGGGGTGGCCCCAGATCCAGATCAGGTTCACGTACATCATGGCGTTGCCGCCCAGTTCGTTCGTGAAGAAGTGCGTGTCGAACAGGCGGTCCAGGCCCAGCATGGCCAGGGTGACGGTCAGGATCGGGAAGGCCATCACGATCAGGATGTTGGTGCACAGGGCGGTCCAGGTGAACACCGGCATCTTCATCAGGTCCATGCCCGGGGCGCGCATCTTGATGATGGTGACGACCAGGTTCACGCCTGACAGCAGGGTGCCGACACCGGCCACCTGCAATGACCAGATGTAGTAGTCCACGCCGACGTCCGGACTCGCCAGGATGCCGGACAGCGGCGGATACGCCAGCCAGCCGGTACGGGCGAATTCACCGACGAACAGCGACGCCATCACGAGGATCGCGCCGGCCGTCGTCATCCAGAACGAGAAGTTGTTCAGGAACGGGAAGGCCACGTCGCGCGCGCCGATCTGCAGGGGCACGACGTAGTTCATCAGGCCCGTCACGAACGGCATCGCCACGAAGAAGATCATGATCACGCCGTGGGCGGTGAAGACCTGGTCGTAGTGGTGCGGCGGCAGGAAGCCGTGCGAATCGCCGAACGAGAACGCCTGCTGGGCGCGCATCATCAGCGCGTCGGCAAAGCCGCGCAGGAACATCACGAGGCCCAGCACCATGTACATGATGCCGATCTTCTTGTGGTCGATGCTGGTGAACCACTCGGTCCAGAGGTAGCCCCACAGCTTGAGTTTGGTGAGTACGCCCAGCAGGACGATCCCGCCCAGCAGGACGCCGATGAATGTCGCGATCAGGATCGGCTCGTGGTAGGGAATCGCTTCCCAGCTGAGCCGACCGAAGATCAACTTCGCTAAGTCAAATTGCTCGTGCATGATTACTTCTTCTTCACAGGATCATTGGGCGTGGTGCAGACCGCGCCATTGGCCTGGGCCAGGCGGGTCGCTGCCGCTGTTTGTGGCATGTTACGCATAGCCATTTCGCGGGCTTTCTTGGCATCGTCGTTCATCATCTTGTCCATGCAGACGGCGCCGTCGGCGACGCAGCGGTTCAGGACGCGATAGAACAGGTCGTTGTCGACGGCCGCGTAACGGTGCACCGGCTCCTTGATGCTCGGCTTTTCGAGCGTCAGGTAGTTGACACGGTCGAGGTTGCCGCCGCCGGACTTGATCGACTGGACCCAGCCGTCGAAGTCGCCCTGGGCCACGCCGCGGTAGGAGAAGCGCATGTCCGAATAGCCGGCGCCGCTGTAGTTGGCCGAGAAGCCTTCCGACTGGACCGGATGGTTCTGGACGGCGTTCAGCGCCGTTTCCATGCCCGGCATCGCGTAGATCATGCCCGCCAGTTCCGGCACGTAGAACGCATTCATGACCGACGTCGCGCTGATCTTGAAGCGGACCGGCACGTCGACCGGCACCACCAGCTCGTTGACGGTGGCGATGCCCTGCTCCGGATAGATGAACAGCCATTTCCAGTCCATCGCCACGGCCTCGACGATCAGCGGCTTGGCCGACGCGGGAATCGGGCGGCCTTCGGCGACGCGGTCCAGCGGACGGTACGGGTCGAGCTTGTGCGTGGAGATCCAGGTCACGAGGCCCAGGACGATGATGATCAGCAGGGGCGCGCCCCAGATGACCAGTTCCAGCTTGGTCGAGTGGTCCCAGTCCGGCTCGTAGGCCGCCTCGGTATTGCTCGCGCGGTATTTGCGGGCGAACCAGACGATCAGGAACAGCACGGGAACGATAATCAGCAACATCAGGATCACGGACACCGTGATCAAGTGCGCCTCTTGCTTGGCGATGTCACCGGAAGGGTTCATCACCACCGTGTTGCAGCCGGCGAGCAGCGCGAACAGTGGGGAGAGGAACACTCCGCGACGGAGGGTCTTTGGAATCATGCTTGTGTTTTACGTTACATGGGAAAAATAACATGCTAATGTAACGCCAACGGCGTGCGTTTGGCGATTGGACGTTTTGTCCTACCCTTTTCCGTATTGCAGCATTTCAGAGGGTCCAGAGGCCGTCGGCTGATAAGGAGACGAAGACATGCAAGGCACCCATAATACTTACGGCGACGTAGGCGCTGCTCCCGTCACAGCACCCCACTCCGGGGCCCGGAACATCAACACCCGCGACACGAAAATCGCGCCGGGTGAGATCGCGGTCGGCGTCGTCATCGGCCGCGCTTCCGAATACTTCGACTTCTTCGTCTATGCGATCGCCTCGGTGCTCGTGTTCCCCGCCGTGTTCTTCCCGTTCGCCGACCGGCTGGAGGGCACGCTGTATTCCTTCGCCATCTTCGCGCTGGCGTACGTGGCGCGTCCGATCGCCTCACTTGTCTTCATGGCAATCCAGCGCGCCTATAGCCGCGAGATCAAGCTGACCATCGCCCTGTTCCTGATGGGCTCGGCAACAGTCGCCATCTCCATGCTGCCCACGTATTCCCGCTGGGGCGAGTGGTCCATCATCGCCCTCGCGATCCTGCGCATCGGCCAGGGCGTCGCCCAGGGCGGGTCGTGGGACGGGCTGCCGTCGCTGCTGGCCCTCAACGCTCCCGAGAACAAGCGTGGATGGTACGCCATGTTGGGACAACTTGGCGCACCGACGGGATTCATCATCGCGGCGGGGTTGTTTTCCTATCTGATGGCCCAGTTGTCGCAGGACGATTTCCTCGTGTGGGGCTGGCGTTATCCGTTCTACGTCGCCTTCGCGATCAACGTCGTCGCGCTGTTCGCCCGCCTGCGCCTCGTCTCGACGCCGGACTATACCCACCTGCTCGACGAGCATGAACTGGACCCGGCCCCGGCCCGCGAAGTGATCGGCAACCAGGGCACGAACATCGTCATCGGCGCCCTCGCCGCGCTGTGCAGCTATGCGCTATTCCACCTCGTGACCGTGTTCCCGCTGTCCTGGATCCAGCTGTACGACACCCGCTCGATGGCCGATTTCCTGCAGGTGCAGATCATGGGCGCGGGCCTGGGCATCGTCGGCGTGCTGGCGTCGGGCCTCATCGCCGACAAGTTTGGCCGCCGCAACACGCTGGGCACGCTGGCCGCGCTGATCGCCCTGTTCTCCGGCTTCATTCCCACGCTGATGGATGGCGGCGTGACAGGCCAGAACACGTTCATCCTCGTCGGCTTCCTGCTGCTGGGCCTCTCGTACGGCCAGGCCGCCGGCGCCGTGACGTCGAACTTCCTTCCGCAGTACCGCTACACGGGCGCCGCCCTCACCTCCGACCTCGCCTGGCTCGTGGGCGCCGCGTTCGCCCCGCTCGTCGCGCTGGGCCTCGCCGCCAACTTCGGGCTCGGCTACGTCAGCCTGTACCTGCTGTCCGGCGCCGTCGGCTCGCTGGCCGCGCTGAGCCTCAACCGGGCCCTGGAGATCCGCGACTGAGCCTCTGTTCAATCACAGAGTGCATGCCCCGGTCGCGCCGGGGCATTTTTTTTGCGCGCGCGGGCGCTGGGGATATACTGGTCTCCGACCGATAACCGGCAACGGGGCCACGGAGGAGCGATGCCGAGAAGGACAACGTTCGGCCTGACCCTCCTTGCCGCGGCGCTGGCGGCCGGCGGTCCGCCCTGGCTCGCGCTGCAGGAAGCGCGCCGGCAGGCCTACGAAGGGGAAGCCGGGCTCGCCATGAACTATGCACGCGACGTGCTGCACCGGTCGGACGAGACGTCGCGCCAGGCATTGGAGGCGATCGCGCTGCTCGAACGCACGGGCCTGGCGTCGTGCACGGCGGCCGCCCGCGCCAGGATGCGCGAGATCGACCTGACGTCGAGCTACATCCAGGCGATCGGGCACCTGAGCGGCGACACGATCGAATGCTCCTCGCAGGGCGGTCCGCCGGTCCCGCTCGGCGACCCGTCGTTCCGCAGCTCGCGCGGGATCGCCCTGTACGACGTCGTGCCGCTGGTCGAAGGCGGCCCGAACCCCTTGCTGGGCCTGGCGCGCGACGACGTGATCGTCCTCGTGCACCGCGACCTGCCGCTGGATATCTGGACGGCCGTGCCCGGCGTGTCGCTGGCCATCGTCCACCTGGAGCGCCACCGGTTCACCATGGCGCGCGGGCCGGTCGACCCGGCCTGGCTCGACCGGCTGGGGAACCGCAACGACACGACCTTCATCGCCGGCGGCCGCCTCGTGACCATCGTGCGCTCGCAACGCTACGTGACGATGGCCGCCGTCGCCGCCGTGCCCGTGCGCGCCCTGCAGGAGCGCATCCGTGCCGCCACGCGCCGCCTGATCCCCGCCGGCCTGTTCGGCGGCCTGGCCGCGGCGGCGGCGATCCTGTTGCTGGCGCGCCAGCAGATGTCGATGGCGGCGTCGCTGCGCCACGGGCTGCGCCGCGGCGAATTCTTCCTGCTCTACCAGCCGCTCGTCGACCTGCGCAGCGGCGCGTGCATCGGCGCCGAGGCGCTGCTGCGCTGGCGCCGTCCCACCGGGGAACTCGTCGGGCCCGACCTGTTCATTCCGGTCGCGGAACAGTCGGGCCTCATCACCCGCGTGACGGCGCGCGTGCTCGACCTCGTCGAACGGGACGCGGGCGAGTTCCTGGCGCGCCACCCCGGCTTCCACATCGGCATCAACCTGTCCCCCGCCGACCTGCACTCGGACGCCATCGTCCGGCGCATCGACGTCCTGCTGGAGCGCACCCGGGCGCGCCCCGCCAGCCTGCTCGTGGAAATCACCGAGCGCGGCTTTCTCCACCTCGACGCCGCCCGCCCCGTCGTGGCGGCCCTGCGCGCACGCGGCGTCGAAGTGGCGATCGACGATTTCGGCACCGGCTATTCGAGCCTGTCATACCTGGAGACGCTCGACCTCGACTTCCTCAAGATCGACCGTTCGTTCATCGAGGCGATCGGCACCGGCGCGCCGACGCGCCAGGTCGTCGGCCACATCATGGCGATGGCGCGCACGCTCGACCTGAAAATGATCGCGGAGGGCGTCGAGAGCGAAGCGCAGGCGGATTTCCTGCGCGCGCATGGCGTGCTGTTTGCGCAGGGCTGGCTGTTCGGGCGGCCGATGCCGTTCGCCGACGTCGCCCGCATGGCGGCGGACGCCCGCGCGAGCGCCGCGTGAATCAGCCCCGCACCGGGACCCGCATCACCGGCGCAGCAGCGACCACTGCTGGTTGCTGCCGCCGTTGGACGGGTACTGGATGATCTGGGCGCCGTCCGCCGTGCTCTTGTTCTGCACGTCCAGCACCATGCCGGACAGCCGGTTCGCCGCGGTGTAGTAGCCGGACGCCGGGCTGGCGAAGCGCCATTGCTGCCCCTGCCCCGCCCAGTAACCCCATTGCGCGATGTTCGTGCCGGCCGTCGTGGAATTGTCGTAGTCGTCCAGGCTCTTCAGGCTGTTCGCGTTGATGACGCTGTAGTAGCCGTCGCCGTGGCCGATCACGTACCACTGCTGCTGGCGCGCGTTCGTGTCCGTCGATTGCTGCACGAGCGCCCCGTCGGCCGTCGACGCGCCGGCCACGCCCATCACCTTGCCGGACAGGCGCGACTTGAACGCATAGACGCCGTCGCTGATGCCGCCGCAGCCGGAGAAGTCGGTGAAGTTGCGGGTCAGGACCGGCCAGCCCGAACTGTAGGTCATGCGCTGGATGTCCAGCTTGGGATTGCCGTTGTCGGACAGGTCGTAGTAGTGGGTCGAGACGAAGTGGCAGCCGTCCTGGCGCAGGTCGGCGATGTGGCCGGGGCCCCGGTATTTGCCGTCGGTGACGGGCAGGATCGTGCGGGTGCCGGAATACGGGCCGCGGATGTTCGTCGCCCGCTGCACTTCCACGTAATAGGTGGAGCTGGAACCCTTGCAGCAGCTGCCGCGGTTCACGAACAGGTAGTAATAGCCGCCGTCGCGGGTGATGTACGGCGCTTCGATATCCTTGCCGCCGCCGCCCCAGACCGTCGTCACGCTGCCGGCCAGCTTGCCGGTCGACTGGTCGATCTCCGCCACGCCGATGCCGCCGAAGAACGAGCCGTAGCTCAGGTAGACCTTGCCGTCATGGTCGCGGAACAGCGCGGGGTCGATGGCGTTGATCTCGGCGCTGCCGCCGTACGACTGCACGACGATGCCCAGGTCCTGCCAGCTCGGGTTCTTCAGCGATGCGCTGCGCGCCACGCCGATGGCGGACGACGAGGTGCCGAACGTGGACACCGAGTAGTACATATAATAGTAGCCGTTCATCTGGATCAGGTCGGGCGCCCAGAACGAACCGGAGAAATTCGGAATCTTTTGCGCGATCCAGGACGGATACGTCGAGAACACGGGCCCCGGCCCGCCGGTCCAGGTCTTGAGATCCTTCGACGTCGAATACCAGATGCCGGTGCCCGTCGTGAAATTGAAATACGTGTCGCCGTCCTTCGTGATCGTGCCCGGGTCGTGGGCATTGGTCACGCCCGCCAGGTCGATCGCCCCGGCCGACGCGCAGCCGAGGACGAGGCAGCAGGCTGCCAGCAGCTTCTTGAACATGTCATCTCCTGTCTTTTATATATTTATTTCAATGGATGAACCCACCGACCAGCTTAGGCAAAGCGGGGCGGGCTCACCAATGAAATAAAACGTCCGTGCGATTCCGATTTCGGTATCGCACGGCGACAGGAAACGCCGGCGCGCGGGCGCCGTCAGTGCAGCGGCGGCGAGCCGGGGCTGGGTTGGCCGCCCGGGCTGACGGTCCTGCCGTCGGCGAGGGTCTGGTTGCCCATGCCCAGTTCGGCGCCCGTCGTCGGATCGACATTCGGGTCGGACATGGTGCGCTCGGCCATCTGCTTGAGGATGTCGATGTCCCTGGCCGGCAGCTTGACTTCCGCCTCGCCCGAGCCGCCATCGACGGCCATCTGCTTGTCGCGGTCGGTGACGAAGTCCCAGTTCTCGCCCTGGTTCCACGCGCCGCGCGCCTCACCCGGGCCTTGCGACATGTTGTAATAGGTGTTGGCGAAGCGCGGGTCGCCCGGCATTTTGCCCGGAGGGAAATTCGGCGCGATGGCGTACAACGCTTTTTCGAACGACTTCTGGTGCGCGATCTCGCGCGTCATCAGGAAGCCCAGCGCCTCCTTCACGCCCGGATCGTCGGTCAGCGCGATCAGGCGCTCGTAGACGATCTTCGCGCGCGCCTCGGCCGCGATGTTGGAACGGAGGTCGGCCGTCGGCTCGCCGATCGTATCGATGTACGCCGCCGACCACGGCACGCCGGCCGAGTTGACGAGCGCCGGGCCGCCGCCGTACAGCACCTGCGTCACGTGGCTGTCGTTGCCGGCACCCTGGATCTTGCGATACAGTTCGGCCTCGCCGTCGACGGCTTCCGCCAGCTCGCCCTTGGCGCCCTTGTTCAGCATGGCAACGATGTGGCCGATGATCTCGAGGTGGCTCAGCTCCTCCGTCGCGATGTCGAACAGCATGTCCTTGCGGCCCGCATCGTCCTCGCCGACGGCCTGGGTGAAATAGCGCATGGCCGCCGCGAGTTCGCCCTGCGGGCCGCCGAACTGTTCGAGCATCAGGTTGGCCAGTCCCGGATTCGGTTCACTGACGCGCACGGTGTACTGCAAGCGCTTGTTGTGTGCAAACATTCCGATTCCTCCAGTGGTGGTTGGGATGACCGCGCGGAACGCGTCCTGCGTCACCGCGCGGCTCGCAGCCATCATCGCAGCGTTGCGGAACACAGTAATCAGAAACGAAGCCGTGTCTGTGTAGGAGTGGAGGCGACAGCCTGTCGAGTGATTGCCGGCCTGGGCCGGACAGCCCATGCGTCATCGGCCGACATGACCGTGCGGCGGCCTCCTACGCGGCGGCTCTGGCGCCGGCACTACCATGCATCTATCCGCCCCCACAGCCCACAGGAGACGATCATGTTTTCCCTGAAAAAACTCAGTCCGTCCATTACCGACATGATCCGCTTCGATCACTCGCACGTCATGGTGACGTTCCACCAGTACACCCGCGACAAGCGCCCGAGCGTCAAGAAGGCGCTGGCCGAGACGATCTGCGACGCGCTGGAGATCCACGCGACGCTCGAGGAAGAGATTTTCTATCCCGCCATCCGGCCGCGGGTCCACGACGAGAAGGTCATGGACAACAGCGTGCCGGAACACGACGAGATGCGGGCCGTGATCGCCGAACTGCGGCGCACCGAGCCGACGTCGCCGCGCCACGACGACCTCGTGTTCGAACTCATGCGCGACGTCCAGCACCACGTCGCCGACGAGGAAACCGTGCTGCTGCCGGACGCCGAGCAGGCGCTCGGCAAGGACCGCCTGTCCGAGCTCGGCGCGCAGATGACGAAGCGCCGCCTGGAACTCGTGACGCCGAAGGCCGGCAAGATCGCCGCCAACACGGCCGTCGGCTTTTCCGGCAGCACGGCCGCCATCGTCGTGGGCGTCGCGAGCGCCCTGTTCGCGGCCCGCGCCTTCACCCGCAAGTCCGCCTGACCGTCGTTTTCCGCAGCGGCGCAAGCCGCCTGCGCTCCCCCGGCACGGCGTGACCTCGCGCCTGCCCCGCCCGCAATCGCGTCCGCGCGTGGTTGCGGGCTTCTACTTTATTGTCCCATCCAGCCGAGCAGCAAAGGCACCAGCCATGGCGCCAGCAACGCCGTCAGCACGCCGTTCATCCCCATGCCGAGGCCCGCGTAGGCACCCATCTCGGGGCTGACCTGGAACGCGCGCGCCGTGCCGATGCCGTGCGACGCCACGCCCAGCGCCAGGCCCTGCGCCGCATGCGACTCGATGCGGACGAGCCGCATCAGGAAGCGCGCCGTGACGGCGCCGAAGATGCCCGTGCAGATCACGAGGACGGCCGTCAGCGCGGGCACGCCGCCGAGGTGTTCCGACACGGCCATCGCGATGGGCGTCGTCGCCGACTTCGGTCCCAGCGAGCGCGCCAGCTCCGGCGATGCGCCCATCAGCACGGCGATGCCGACGGCGCTGACGATCGCCGTCACGCAGCCGCACAGCAGCGCGCACGAGAGAGGAAACAGGCTGCGGCGCAGCCGCGGCATCTGGCGCGCGAGCGGCACGGCGAGGGCCACGGTGGCGGGACCGAGCAGGAAGTGGACGAACTGGGCGCCGGCAAAATAGCGCGGGTACGACATGCCGCTCGCCGCCAGCACGAGGCTCACGAGCGCGATCGCGATGGCGACCGGATTGGCGAGCGGCGAAAAGCCGCAGCGCGCGTACACCCATTGCGCAAACACGTAGGCGCACAGGGTGACGGTGAGGCCCAGCAGCGGGGAGGCCGACAGGTAGACCCAGAAGTGGGTGAAGTCCTGGAGGTTAAACATCGCCGCCTCCCCTTTGGCGAGCCGGCGTCAGCGCATCGCCGCTCTCGCCCCGCCGGTCGGCCGGCGTCAGCGCCTGCAGCACGAGCGCGGTGACGGCCAGCGTCAGGAGCGTGCTGCCGACGACGGCCGCGCAGATGGCCAGCCAGTGCCCGCTGCCGCTGGCCGCCGCCACGACGATGCCGACGCCGGCCGGCACGAACAGCAGCGACAGGTGGCGCAGCAATTCGTTCGCGCCCGCCTCCACGACCTCGTGCAGGCGCGGAAACCCGACGAGGGCCGCGAGCAACAGCAGCATCCCGGCGACGGGCCCGGGAACGGGCACCTTGAACAGGAATACGAATCCTTCCCCGAGACACTGGAAGACGAGGAGTACGGCAAACGCGAGCAGCAAGAGACCTCCGGCGATGGCATGCGGCCACGAGCGGCCGCGATCACCGAAGGATAGCAGTTATGGCCGGCGCCGCGGCGGCCGCACGGGACTCACGCCGCCGCGAGTGCCTTCCTGGCCGGCGGTGCGCCGAGGGCGGGACGCGCCGGCGCGGCGGCCGCGCCGTCGAGGCGGAACTGGCCCACGAGCGACACGAGCAGGTCGGCCTGCTGGTGCAGGCTGTCGGCCGCGGCGGCCGCCTCCTCGACGAGGGCGGCGTTCTGCTGCGTCGTGCCGTCCATCTGCACGATCGCCTGGTTGACCTGGCCGATGCCGGTGCTCTGTTCCGCGCTGGCGGCGCTGATCTCGGCCACGATGTCGCTCACGCGGCGCACGCTGGCGACGACGTCCGCCATCGTGCGGCCCGCGTCCTGCACGAGGGCGCTGCCCGCTTCGACCTTGCCGGAGGCATCGCCGATGAGGGCCTTGATCTCCTTCGCCGCGCCGGCGCTGCGCTGGGCCAGTCCGCGCACCTCGCTGGCGACGACGGCGAAGCCGCGGCCCTGTTCGCCGGCGCGCGCCGCTTCGACGGCCGCGTTCAGGGCGAGGATGTTGGTCTGGAACGCGATGCTGTCGATCACGCCGATGATGTCGACGACCTTGCGCGACGCCGTGTCGATGGCGGCCATCGTCTCGACGACTTCCGCCACGACGGTGCCGCCGCGGCGGGCCGTATCCGATGCGGACAGGGCGAGCTGGTTGGCCTGGCGCGCGTTGTCGGCGTTCTGCTTGACGGTCGACGTCAGCTGCTCCATCGACGCCGCCGTCTCTTCCAGCGCGCCGGCCTGTTGTTCGGTGCGGCCGGACAGGTCAATATTGCCCTGGCTGATTTCGACGCTGGCGGCGGCGACGCTGCCCGCGCTTTCGCGCACCTGCACGAGCACCTGCTGGATCTTGGTGACGAAGCCGTTGAAGCCGGCCGCGATCAGCGCCAGCTCGTCGCGCCCGCGCGCGTCCAGGCGGGCGTTCAGGTCGGCGTTGCCGCTCGCGAGGTCCGTCATGGTGGCGCCGAGGACGCGCAGGGGACGGGTCAGGCGGCGCTGCACGGCGACCATCACGATCGCCGCCACGATGGCGCAGATGAGCGACGCAAACAGCGAATAGCCCATCAGCTGGCGCGCGCTGGCCGTCGCCTCGCTGTGCGGGAACGACAGCTTGACCGCCCACGGCGCGATGTCCGGATGCAGGCGCAGGGGTTCGATCAGGTGCTCCATGCCGGCGCGGTCGACGTATTCATAGCGCTCGCCGGCGCGCACGGCCGCCAGCGCGGCGGGCGGCAGGTCGTCGGCCTTCTTGCCGTTCCTGGCCGCGTCCGGGTGGCTCGCGTACAGGCCGCCGTTCGAGATGAGCGACAGCCGGCCGCCGGCCAGCACCTTGATGCCGCCGAGGATCTCGCCCAGGTGCGTCAGCTGGAAATCGGCGCTGGCCGTGCCGCGGAACTCGCCCTTGACGAGGATCGGCGCGACGAGCGACGCCATCATGACGTCCTTGCCGTTGACCGGGTACGAATACGGCTCGGTGAAGAATACCTTGCGCGTGCGCTTGGGCACGTCGTACCAGTCGTTGGCGCCCGGCGTGGTCGGCCACACGATCGGTTCCACGTGCATGGTGCCGTCCGCGTTGCGCGTGTAGTAAGGCATGTAGCGCCCGGTGGCGTCGTACTCGGGGCCCTTGCCTGCATAGTCGGCATCCTTGCCGTCCAGCGCGTCCGGTTCCCACGTCACGGCGCCGCCGATGAAGTCCTTCGCGCCGCGCACCGTTGCCTGGGTCATGGCGGCGATCTGCGGCCTGGCCGGGGCGATGTCGGCTTCGCGCAGCGCGCTCATGGCGCCCGCGAGGTTGGCGACGGCGCCGAGTTTCGAGCCGAGTTGCGCCTGCACGGCGGCGGCGGCTTCGCGCGCGGACGTGCGCGCCAGCTGCATGCTGGCGTCTTCGGCGTTGTCGCTGCTGCGCACGGCAATGACGGCCGACGTGACCGCGAGGCTCAATACGACGAGCGTCGTGGCCGTCGCGCAGATCTTCGCCGTCAGCGACAGCGACGACAGGGGGTTGCGGCTCATGTTCTCTCCTCGGGTCAGAATTTGCGGGTCAGCGACAGCACGACGGCGCGGCGCGCCACGTTCGACACCGCAAGGCGGCCGTCGGCGCGCGGGACGCCCGTCGTGTAGCGGTCGTAGACGCCGCTCGCGCCGATCGCGCGGGTATAGTTCACGGCGACGGTCCAGCCGTCTTCCAGCTGGCGGGTCAGGCCGGCCTTGAGGTCGCGCCAGTTCCAGATGTCGTTGCCGCTGCCGGCCACGCGGCCGTCGCCGGCATGCAGGTTCAGGGTCAGCGTCTTCGTCAGCGGATGGTCGGCGCCGACGTCCAGGTAGCCCGTGCCGCGGGCATTCTGGATGCCGAAGAAGTCGTGGCTGAACGTGTAGTTGTAGCGGGCGTAGAACGTCTTCCAGCTGACGCCGGCGGACAGCTCGCCATAGTCGAACGCCGTGTCCGTGGCCGTGATGCGCGCGCCCGGATACTTGTACCAGTAGACCAGCGCGGACCAGCCGACCGGGCCGGCCGTGCCGCTGTAGCCGCCGTACAGGTCCCATTCGACCGAACCCTTTTCGATGAAGCGGTCGCTGACGTTGATGACGGACGTGCCGGCCGACCAGCCGCTCGGGTGCGTGTAGTCGATCGCGGCCATCGCGGCCGGCCCGCCCCACGTCTGGCGGATGCCGCGCGAGATGTATTGCGAGCTGACGGAGACGGTCGCGCTCAGCGGGCTGTCCGCCGCCGGGGCCTCCGCCGTGATCGGTGCGTCCGCGGTCGCCTCGGCGGCATGTACGCACGGACCGGCGGCCAGCAACAGGATAGTCAACGGGGCGATGCGCCGGATCGGCGCAAGCGCCGGTCTGAGTCGGGAGCTCATGGTGTCGGGAGGTCGGTTGTGACCGGCGCGGGACGCCACCTCGGAGATGGGCCTGGACTGGTCGGTTGTCGAAATTCGGTCGGCATTGATGCCGTACGGAAATTCTAGTGCCTGCTCAGCCGCTTTTGCTTACAAACTGGAGGGAAATTCGAGGAAACCGTCGAAATGCGACGCGCACGCAACACTCAGATATTTGTCTGGAAATGAAGTGTACGAGCGTTCTTGGAATACTTTTAACGCCTGTGGTTGAACGCGTGGGCACGGGGTGCCCACCCTACCCGCCGGAAGAGCCGGCGTTTTTTGTAGCAGTAGATACCGTCTTGTGCGTCAAGCTTCACATGGCGTAATTCGGGTCATATGGCCTGCCTGAG
>NZ_LMCY01000038.1:0-539 GCF_001425685.1 Massilia sp. Root335
CGCCCGGTTCGATGCGGAAGCCGCGGATCTTGACCTGCTGGTCGATGCGGCCCAGGAATTCGACGGTGCCGTCGGGGCGGTGGCGGGCCAGGTCGCCGGATTTATACATGCGCGCGCCGGGTTCCGCGCTGAACGGATCCGGAATGAACTTCTCGGCCGTCATGCCGGGGCGGCGCAGATAGCCGCGGGCGACGCCGGCGCCGCCGATGTGCAGCTCGCCGGCCACGCCGACCGGCACCGGGTTGAGCCAGGCGTCCAGGATGTAGATCGCGGTGTTGGCGATCGGGCGGCCGAGCGGCAGCGGCAGGTTGAAGTCGTCGCGCGCCGTCACCGGGTGGTGGCAGGCGAAGGTGGTGGTCTCGGTCGGACCGTAGCCGTTGCTGAGCAGGATGAACGGGTTGGCATCGCGCAGCGTGCGCGCGTGGCCCGGCGACAGCGCTTCGCCGCCGGCGAGGATGTGGCGCATCGACGCGAGTGCGGGCAGCTGGTGCTCGACCATCTGGTTGAACAGGGCGGCCGTGAACCATGCGGTGTCGATG
>NZ_LMCY01000038.1:605-954 GCF_001425685.1 Massilia sp. Root335
GAGTTCGCAATAGCCGCCGTGGACGAGGCGCAGCACGTTGCGGTGGCTGACGGCCACGCCCTTGGGCTGGCCGGTGGAGCCGGACGTGTAGATCACGTAGCACAGGCGCTCGGGGTGGACGGCGAGGTCCGGGTTGGCGTCGGCGTTCGTCCCGTCGTCGCCGGCGTCGAGGAGAAGCACCGGGAGTTCCGGCCCGACCGGCAGCCGGGCCAGCAGCTTCGTATCGGTCACCAGCAGCGCGGGCGCCGAATCGGCCAGCATGTGAGCAAGCCGCGCGGCGGGATACGCGGGATCGAGCGGCACGTACGCCGCGCCGGCCTTGAGGATGGCGAGCAGGGCGACGATCAGG
>NZ_LMCY01000038.1:1016-1320 GCF_001425685.1 Massilia sp. Root335
GGCGCCGTTGTCGCGCAGGCGGCGGGCCAGGCGGTTGGCGCGGGCATTCAGTTCGGCGTAGGCGAGCGTGCCGCCGTCCCATGCGAGTGCGGTGGCCGTGGGCGTGCGGGCAGCCTGCGCCTCGAATGCCTGGTGCACGCCGAGGTGGGCCGGATAGGGCGCCGCCGTGTCGTTCCACTCGACCAGTTGGCGCCGCGCTTCGGCGTCGTCCAGCAGCGGCAGCAGGGCGACCGGCGTGGCGGGATCGGCGGCGACGGCGCGCAGCAGGTGCAGCCAGTGGTCGCGCAGGCGGTCGATGGTCGTC
>NZ_LMCY01000038.1:1343-1581 GCF_001425685.1 Massilia sp. Root335
ATCGAACTGGCCGCCGGTTTCGGTCACGCTGAGCAGCAGGTCGAAGCGCGCGGTGCCGGTGTCGGTGGCGGTCGTGTCGATGCGCACGCCGGGCAGATCGAGTTCGCCGGTCGGGGCGTTCTGCAGCACGAGCGCGACCTGGAACAGTGGTGCGTGGCCCAGGTGGCGCTCGGGCTTGAGGGCTTCGACCAGCATGTCCAGCGGCAGGTCCTGGTGGGCGTAGGCGTCCAGCGCCGTG
>NZ_LMCY01000038.1:1608-2128 GCF_001425685.1 Massilia sp. Root335
GAGCGTGTTGACGAAGAAGCCGATCAGGTCCTCGGTCTCGCTGCGGTTGCGGTTGGCGATCGGGGCGCCGATGCAGATGTCGCGCTGGCCGCTGTAGCGGTGCAGCAGGGCCTGGAACGCGGCGGTGAGCACGACGTACAGCGTCGTGCCGGCCCGCTTGCCCAGGTCGTACAGCGCGGCGGCGGCGGCGGCATCGACCGCGAACGACAGCGTGGCGCCGTGGTGGCGCTGTACGGGCAGGCGCGGACGGTCGGTCGGCAGTTCGAGCAGCGCCGGCGCGCCGGCCAGTTGACTGGTCCAGTAGTCGAGCAGGCGGCGCTTCACGTCGCCGCCGAGCCACTGGCGCTGCCAATGGGCGAAGTCGGTGTATTGCAGCGTCAGCGGCGCCAGTGGCGCGGCCAGGCCGCGGACGTACGCGGTGTACGCGGCCGTGAGTTCGCGCAGCAGCACGCCCATGGACCAGCCGTCGGAGACGATGTGGTGCATGGTCAGCAGCAGCACGTGTTCGGCGGCGGACAGG
>NZ_LMCY01000039.1:0-49141 GCF_001425685.1 Massilia sp. Root335
TAAACCAGTCCCTGCAACACCTTCAGCGATTTCCCCTCAAATTATTCCGGACAGCAGTGCGCGGAGGCGGGGACCCAATCTTGCCGGCATCTCGACGACGCAGGTAGAACTTGGGTCCCCGCCTTGCGCAGGGACGACGTATTGATAAGCTTACGAACGTTCAACCCGCCAGGTTCGCATACAACGCCGTACTCAGATACCGCTCGCCGAACGAGGGAATGATGGTGACGATCAGCTTGCCCGCATTCTCCGGCCGCCTGGCGACCTGGATCGCGGCCCACAACGCGGCGCCGGACGAGATGCCGACCAGCAGCCCTTCCTCGCGCGCGGCCGCGCGGGCCGTCTCGAAGGCGTCGTCGTTCTTGACGGCGATGACTTCGTCGTAGCTGTGCGTGTTCAGCACTTCCGGGATGAAGCCGGCGCCGAGGCCCTGGATCGGGTGCGGGCCTTTCGTGCCCTTGGACAGGATGGGCGACGCGTCCGGTTCCACGGCGATGGCCTGGAACGACGGCTTCCTCGCCTTGATCACTTCGGCCACGCCCGTGATGGTGCCGCCCGTGCCGACGCCGGCCACGAGGATGTCGACCTTGCCGTCCGTGTCGCGCCAGATCTCCTCGGCCGTCGTGCGGCGGTGGACGTCCGGATTGGCCGGGTTGTTGAACTGCTGCGGCATGAAGCAGTTCGGGTCGGACGCGACGATTTCCTCGGCGCGGCGGATCGCGCCCAGCATGCCTTCCGGCCCCGGCGTGAGCACCAGTTCGGCGCCGTACGCGCGCAGCAGCATGCGCCGCTCGTTGCTCATCGTCTCGGGCATGACGAGGCGGCAGCGGTAGCCGCGCGCCGCGCACACCATCGCCAGCGCGATGCCCGTGTTGCCGCTGGTGGCTTCGACGATGATGGTGTTCGGGCCGATCCGGCCGGACTGCTCGGCCGCCTCGATCATGGCCAGGCCGATCCGGTCCTTCACGCTGTGCGCCGGATTGTAGAACTCGAGCTTGGCGGCGATGTCCGCGCCGGCGCCCTGCGCCATGCGGCGGATCCGCACCAAGGGGGTATTGCCGATCAGTTCCGTCACGTCGTTCGCGATGCGCATGCAGGTCTCCCGGTTGAGTGATGAGTTGGACTTACTTGACCTTCAGCAGTTCCACGTCGAAGATCAGATCGGAGTCCGGCGGGATCGAACCGCCGCCGGCGCCGCGTTTGCCGTAGGCGAGTTCGCTCGGGATGATCAGGGTGCGCTTGCCGCCCACCTTCATGCCCTGCACGCCCTGCTCCCAGCCCTTGATGACCTGGCGCGCGCCGAGCTGGAACTCGAGCGGTTCGCGGCCCGCATCCAGCGACGAATCGAACTTGTGGCCACGCTGCCTGGCGGCCAGCGGCTTGTAGAACCAGCCCGTGTAATTGACGACGACTGTGCTGCCGTACGTCGCTTCGGCGCCCTTGCCGATCACGTGGTCGATGACCTGCACCTGCGGGCCTTGCGGGGCCTGGGCTGCGGGGGCCGGGTTGACGGGATTGTTCGGGTTGGCGGGAGCGGCGGCGTTGGCGGTGGCCTGGGCCGGGTCCTTGGGACCGGGCAGGCCGTTGCCGGCCTGGGATGCGTCCTGCGCGTTGGCGGCGGCAGCCGCCAGCAGCAGGCCTGCGAGGGCGATACGACGGATCATGGAGCCTCTTTCACGAATCAGTAAAAAAACTGATTCTATGATAGCAAGGCCTCCTCCGGTTGCCCAGCATCGACGGATTCGGTTACAAGTATGGGTTCGGCAACCGGCTGCGGCGCCGGCACGGCCGCATGCGCCTGCTCCGCCAGCTTGCGCAGCAGATGGCCGGCCGCGACCATGCCGAACGTCGCGGTGACGACCATGCTCGACCCGAACCCGGCGCAGTTCAGGCCCGTGATGCTGTTGGCGTCGACGTCGCAGGCGTCGCCGGATTCCGGATAGCGCAGCGGTTCCATCGAGAACACGGCGTCGATGTGGTACTTGTTCTTTTCGCCGCGCGCGAAACCATAGCGGGCCCGCAGGATCTTGCGCACTTTCTTGAGCAGCGGTTCCTGCTCGGTGCGGGCGAGGTCGCGCACCTCGATCTTCGTCGGATCGAGCTGGCCGCCAGCGCCGCCGATGACGACCAGCGGAATCGCATGCTCGCTGCAGTACGCGATGAGCGCGGCCTTGGCCTTGACGCTGTCGATGGCGTCGACGACGTAGTCGAAACGGTGCGTCCCGATCATCTGCGGGATATTGTCCGGATCGATGAAGTCTTCGACGAGCTCGACTTCGCAGTACGGATTGATGAGCGCGATGCGCTGCTTCAGCGCTTCGATCTTGGGCATGCCGACCGTGGTCGACAGGGCCTGGATCTGGCGGTTGATGTTGGATTCGGCCACGTTGTCGAGGTCGATGAGCGTGAGGCGGCCGACGGCGCTGCGCGCCAGCGCTTCGACGATCCAGGAGCCGACGCCGCCGACGCCGACCACGCAAACGTGCGCCGCACGGAAGCGTTCCAGTGCACGCTCGCCGTAGAGGCGGGCAATGCCGCCGAAGCGGCGGCGGAAGTCGACGTCATCGAGGAGAGAGGTGGAAATCGTAGTCGTCATCCAGCCATTTTACCGGACGGAATGGCGCTCCTTGCTCTAAAATAACTTTCAGTCAATCAAAAATTGGGCCGCATCCTGCGTGTCCACAACAGCGACCATGAACAACCTTCTTTCCGACCCCGCGCCCGATTTCGACCAGCCCGTTGCCGTCCTCAAGCATTGCCACGGACGCATCCGCAAGCAGCTGACCACGCTGGAAAAACTGCTGGGCCATCTGCCGGAACACGGTGCCGACGAGCAGGCGCGCCAGGCGGCGACGGCCGTGCTGAAATACTTCGACAAGGCCGCCCACCTGCACCACGAGGACGAAGAACAGGACCTGCTGCCGATGCTGCTCGCCGTCGCCCAGGGCGAGGATGCGGCCACGCTGCAGGCACTGGCGCCCGTGATCCTGCAGGAACACAAGGAGATGGACGGGATGTGGCAAGACCTGCACGAACAGCTGGCGGCCATCGCGGACGGCAGCGGCACGCAGCTGTCCGCCTCCATCGTCCGCCGCTTCGTGCAGAGCTACCAGGGCCACATGGAACGCGAGGAAGGCGTCGTGGCGCCGATGGCGCTGCGCCTGTTCGGACCGGACCAGATGGCGCGCCTGGGCGGGGCCATGCGCCGGCGCCGCGGCCTCGACGCTCCGGCCGCGCCGGACATCGGCGAACGCGTGGCCGACCTGCGCAAGGATTACGGCCAGGCCCGGCTCGACGAGGACGACGTGGCCGCCGATCCGATCGTCCAGTTCACGCGCTGGTTCGAGGAAGCGCTCAAGGCCGAGGTGAACGAACCGAACGCGATGAGCGTGGCCACCGTGGGCGACGACGGGCGTCCGACGTCGCGCATCGTGCTGGTCAAGCAGTTCGATGCGCGCGGTTTTACCTGGTATACGAACTACGCGAGCCAGAAAGGAAAGCAACTGGAAAGCAAGCCTTTTGCAGCTCTGCTATTCTTCTGGAGTGAACTTGAACGGCAAGTGCGAATCGAAGGCAGAGTCGAGCGTACCAGTGCCGACGAAAGCGATAAGTATTTCAACAGCCGGCCCCTGAAAAGCCGGCTGTCGGCGATCGCGTCCGAGCAAAGCGAACCGATCGCGAACCGTGCCGCCCTCGAACAACATTACGAGGCAGTGGCGCGTCAATATGGCGAAGCACCGCCACGGCCACAGCATTGGGGCGGTTTTCGCCTGGTGCCGGAACGGATCGAGTTCTGGCAGGGGCGGCGTTCACGCTTCCACGACCGCATCGTCTACACGCGGCAGGAAGACGGACTTTGGACGCGGCAACGTTTGCAACCCTGAACCGGCGCGTCCGGTTCGGGACTAGCCGGAGATACGCGTGTTCGACCAGATGAAGCTTTCCGCCTGGACTTCAGGCATTCGCAGCAAGTTCAACCTGCCCCTGCGCGTGGAATTGTGGAACGGCGCGCAGGTCGACCTGTCGTCCGACCACCAGCCGCGCGTGAAGATCCGCGTGCCCAACCCGGGCGGGCTGCGCTACCTGCTGGCGCCGTCGCTGGGGAACCTGGGCGAAGCCTATGTCGAAGGCGCGCTCGAGATCGAAGGGCGCGCGGCCGACATGATCCAGGTGGGCTCCGCCCTCGCGGAAACCACGGGCAAGCCGGCGCGCACGAGCCGTGTCGCCAGCGCCGCCCTGCGCCTCGTCTCGCCGCACACGCGCGAGAAAGATGCCGAGGCCATCCGCTACCACTACGATGTCTCCAACGAGTTCTACAGCCTGTTCCTCGACCCGGCGATGGTGTATTCCTGCGCCTATTTCGAGAACGGCGACGAAGACCTGGCCACCGCGCAGCAAAAGAAGATCGACCACATCCTCACCAAGATCGGCGTGCAGCCGGGCCATACGCTGCTCGACATCGGCTGCGGCTGGGGCGCCCTGGTCATCCGCGCGGCCACAAAGTTCGGCGCGCGCTGCGTGGGCGTCACGCTGTCCGAACGCCAGTGCGAGCTGGCGCGCGAGCGCGTGGCCCGGGTCGGCCTGCAGGACCGCATCGACATCCGCCTGCAGGACTACCGCGACGTCGACGGCCAGTTCGACCGCATCACGAGCGTCGGCATGTTCGAGCACGTCGGCGTGGAGCACCTGCCGGAGTACTTCAGCCGGGTCAACAGGCTGCTGGCACCGGGCGGCGTCGTGATGAACCACGGCATCACCACGGCGGACGTCGAGCAGCGCAACAGCCCGTACGGCGGCGGCGAGTTCATCGACAAATACGTGTTCCCGCACGGCGAGCTGGCGCACCTGTCGACCGTCATCCGCACCATGCAGGAAGGCGGCCTCGAGGTGCGCGACGTGGAAAACCTGCGCCGCCACTACGCCCGCACGTGCGCGCTGTGGACCGAGAATTTCGAGAACAACGCCGAGCGCATCCAGGCGACGTGCGATCCGAAGACCTTCCGCATCTGGCACGTCTACCTGGCCGGCTGCGCCTACGGGTTCGCGCACGACTGGATCAGCCTGTACCAGATCGTGTGCGGCAAGGCGGGACAGGAACCGGCGCAGATCCCGTGGTCGCGGCGCTACATGTATCCGTGACCGGCGGGCACGGGGTGCGGCAACTTATTTGACGCGCTCCGTGAACGTCTTGCGGAACTTGGCCACCTTCGGCGCCACGACGAAGGCGCAATACCCCTGCAACGGATGCTGGGCGAAATAATTCTGGTGGTAATCCTCGGCCTTGTACCACTGTTCGTCCGGCAGCACCTGCGTGACGATGGGCGCATCCCACACGGCGGCCATCTCGGCCATCACCTTGCGCGCCGTCGCCTCCTGTTCCGGCGACGTGAAGAAGATGACGGACCGGTATTGCGTGCCGACGTCGTTGCCCTGGCGATTGAGCGTCGTCGGGTCGTGGATGGTGAAAAAGATTTCCAGGATGTCGCGATAGCCGATCACGTTCGGATCGAACTCCAGCTTCACCACTTCGGCGTGGCCCGTCGTGCCCGCGCATACCTGCTCGTAGGTCGGGGCGGGGGTCTCGCCGCCCATGTAGCCCGATTCCACGCCGAGAATGCCGCGCGCTTCGAGATAGACCGCTTCCAGGCACCAGAAACACCCGCCGCCCAGGATGGCCACTTCGGTTGCTGATTGCTGGCTCATACTGACTCCTCGAGGGATAAATAGTTTTCCATGGCTTCACTGTAACCGAAAGTGCACTGTTGTGCAGGATCAACGAGCAGCCGGCCAGAGGGAGACAGGCCATTGGTGGCATAATGCGCGGATGAACACCAGCTCACCTCGCGCTACCACGCGCGGTTTCGATTCCGCCCATTTCCGCCAGGCCCTGTCCCAATTCGCGACCGGCGTTACCGTCATCACGACGCGCCTCGGCGACGGCCATTTCCGCGGCCTGACCGCATCGTCCTTCAATTCGGTGTCGCTGGAACCGCCGCTCGTGCTGTGGAGCCTGTCGAACGTGGCCAACAGCCTGCCCATCTTCACCGGCAACTCGCACTACGTGATCAATGTCCTGTCCGCCGGGCAGGAAGAGCTGGCACGCCGGTTCTCGCGGCGCGGCCAGGACCCGTTCGAGAGCGTCGAGTACGAATTGTCGCGCACCGGCCAGCCGATCCTGAAGGGCGTCTCGGCCTGGTTCGAATGCCACAACCGCAGCCGCTATCCGGAAGGCGACCACGTGATCTTCGTGGGCGAAGTGGAAGACTGCGCCGTGCATCCGCAATCCGCGCTGCTGTTCCATGGCGGGCGCTTCGGCACGACCTGACTTGTTCGTTTAAAAATGAAAATGGCTGTCGCAGTTTGAAAAGATGCGGCAAGGCGGCCTTCCTATAATGGCTCGATCCGGGCGGCCTACCCGTTCGCCCGGCGTCCGCCATTCGACCATTCGACAAGAATATTCTGAGACAGGAGTCCCATGAGCCGTTCCGATACGCCCCGCAAAGCCCATTTTCACTGGGATGATCCGCTGCTGCTGAACGAGCAGCTGCTCGACGAGGAGCGCATGGTGCGCGACGCCGCCGCGGCCTATTGCCAGGACAAGCTGCTGCCGCGCGTTCTGGAAGCCTTCCGCCATGAAACCACCGACGCCGCCGTGTTCCGCGAGATGGGCGAACTCGGCCTGCTGGGCCCGACCATCCCCGAGCAATACGGCGGCCCCGGCCTGAACTACGTCAGCTACGGCCTGATCGCGCGCGAAGTCGAGCGCGTCGATTCCGGCTACCGCTCGATGATGAGCGTGCAGTCGTCGCTCGTGATGGTGCCGATCTACGAGTTCGGCAACGAAGAGACGAAGCAGAAATACCTGCCGAAACTCGCGACCGGCGAATGGATCGGCTGCTTCGGCCTGACCGAGCCGAACCACGGCTCCGACCCGGGCTCGATGGTCACGCGCGCGCGCAAGGTCGACGGCGGCTACTCGCTCTCCGGCTCGAAGATGTGGATCACGAACTCGCCGATCGCCGACGTGTTCGTCGTCTGGGCCAAGGATGACGAGGGCAAGATCCGCGGCTTCGTGCTGGAAAAGGGCTGGAAGGGCCTGTCGGCGCCGGCCATCCACGGCAAGGTCGGCCTGCGCGCCTCGATCACGGGCGAGATCGTGATGGACGAGGTGTTCTGCCCCGAAGAAAACGCCTTCCCGGAAGTGCGCGGCCTGAAGGGTCCGTTCACCTGCCTGAACTCGGCCCGCTACGGCATCGCCTGGGGCGCGCTCGGCGCGGCCGAAGACTGCTGGCACCGTGCCCGCCAGTACGTGCTGGACCGCAAACAGTTCGGCAAGCCGCTGGCCGCCAACCAGCTGATCCAGAAGAAGCTGGCCGACATGCAGACGGAAATCACGCTGGGCCTGCAGGGCGTGCTGCGCCTGGGCCGCATGAAGGACGAAGGCACGGCCGCGGTCGAGATCACGTCGATCATGAAGCGCAATTCCTGCGGCAAGTCGCTGGACATCGCGCGCATGGCCCGCGACATGATGGGTGGCAACGGCATCAGCGACGAGTTCGGCGTTGCGCGTCACCTCGTCAATCTGGAAGTCGTCAACACGTACGAAGGTACGCATGACATCCACGCGCTGATCCTGGGTCGTGCGCAGACGGGAATCGCGGCGTTTTGAATGTTTGGTGGGCTCGGGGAGCCCACCCTACGAATACCGCAGCCGTAGGGTGGGCACCCCGTGCCCACCATGAACAACCGAAAAAAAACCGCCTCGAAGGGCGGTTTTTTTATTGCGCGGAAACGCGTCAGAACTTGTAGCCCAAGGTCAGCACGGTCGAGTTCGGGTCCAGCTTCATGTGCTGGCCCTGGTGCGTCGAGAAGTGCACGTCGGTACGCAGACGGGTCTTCACGAGCGCGGCGTTGAGGAACCATTTCTGGTTGAAGTTCCAGACGGCGCCGATCTGGCCCGACACGGTCCACTTGTTGTCGATGCTGAACGTCGTCGCCGGGCCGCCCGGGTTCGTCAGCGCGGTCATGCGGAACGAGCCGGTTTCCTTGTAGAAGTAGGCATAGGTCACGCCCAGGCCGACGTAAGGACGGAAGGCCGAGGTCGGCTGGAAGAAACGGTATTGCACGAACGCGGTCGGCGGCAAGGCTTGCACCGTGCCCAGCTCGCCCGTGCCGGCGATGGCGCCGGCGCCATACAGGCTGTGCTTGTACGGGGTCGCAAAGGTGAATTCGCCGGTGATGTTGTCGGTGATGCCGTAGTTGACCACGATCACCGGTTCGGTGTCCTTGCCGACGTCGCCCAGCGAGTTGGGGAGGGCCGGGGCGGTGATCGCGCCGCTTTCGACGTGCGGGGTGATCTGGGTGGCGCCGACCGACACGGCCCACTGCCCCTTGACCTGTGCCGCGGCGCTGCCGGCCACGGCCAGCGCGCCCGCGGCAACCAGCAGTTTCACGACGTTGGAACTTACTTTCATGTTATCTCCTGATTCTTATGGTTGGCCTGTCCGCGCGGACAGGCCTGTCGTGAGGATTACAGCCAGCCCTTCGTAGCCATCTGTTCGAGGACGTAGCGCGCGATCAGCCAGTTCTCGAACGGGGTCGGGTGCACGTCGTCGGCGAACATGTAGTGGCTGACGTCGCCGGCGATCACGTTCTTCGCGTTGCAGACGAGCGACGTCGTGCCCAGTGCGTTCGGGCCGCAGGCCGGGGTCGACGTGTTCGTCAGCCCGTACGGGGCCGGGTTGATGACTTCGTCGTGGCTGACGCTCCACAGGTCGACGTACAGGACCTTGGGTTCGGTCGCGACACCGGCCTTGAGCTGGGCGTTGAACGCGTCGACGGCCGTCTTGATCAGGGCCTGGACGGCGGCCGGCTGCGATTTGCCCGACGGCGTCGAAGCCACGTCCGGCAGGTTGTTCACGACGACGTAGTTCGCGCCCTTGGCGAGGATCTGCGTCTTGACGAGGGCCGCCAGCTGGGCACCTGCGGTCCCCATCGCGGTGACGACGCCCGCTGCGTTGGCGGTCAGGTAGTCGGCGCCCGCTTTCTGGCCGGCGGCCGTCGCGTCGGCCTGGGCCTTGACGACCATCGGACCATACACGGTGGCCTGGGCGGCCGCGGTGTTGCCGGCCATGACGGCCGCGGTGACGGCGGCTTGCACGACGGACGTGTCCGTGTGGCCGGCACGCGCCGCTTCCGTCTGGATCGCGAGGCCGATGGCCTGGGCGGCCGTGGCCGGGTTCGTCGCACCGGCGGCCAGCTGCGTCGTCAGCGAAACGGCAAACGCTTGCGAGCCGGCGGCGGTGCCGGCGGCGGTGGCGCTGGCCGACAGTTGGCCCATCAGGAACAGGATGTCATTGCCGCCGGCCAGGACCGTCACCAGCTCGGTGCCGCTGAACTTGCCGCCGGTCTTGGCCAGGTGGTTCGCGATCTGCGTCACCACCGGCACGGTCGTCTGGCCCAGCGGCGAGCCGGCGGCCGCGTTGCCGGGGCCGACCGGATTCGTCACGCGCGAGCCGCCCTGCGCATAGTTGAGACAGTTGGTGTTGAACGTGACGGGCACGGAGAAGCCCTTGGTCGCGTCGCCTTGCAGGCCCGTCTGGGCCGGGCACGGTGCCGGCAGGTTCAGCTGGGCGGCGACGAATTCGGTCCAGTTCTTGCCCGTCAGGTCCGGGCTGATCGCCGTGTTGTCGCCGTTGATCGTGAACTTGCCACCGCCCAGTGCCTTCACGCCGCCGACGGCATAGGTGCCGACGTCCGACAGGCTGTCGCCGAACGATACCTGGGCGCTGAACTTGGTTCCCGGGGTTTGATCGCCGCCGCGGGGGCTGGTGCTGCTGCCGCCGCAGGCCGACAGGACAGCAGCGGTCACCAGTGCGAGCGCGAATGAGGTCTTACGCATTGTGTCTCCTAAAGAAATTTTTCTTCTGCAACGAACGGCCGTGCTATTCGTGTATTAACTAATATGCCAGTGTTCAGCATCGTTGTATAGAGAAAACCTTTGTCGTACGCCGGCAACAACAGCTGGTTTTTTTCCGGTAGAGACGAGGCCGGCAGCGGCCGATTATAGCAACGCTGCCAGCCTGTTTTTGACTCAATGTGACAATGTTGACTGAAAATAATCGCGCGTCGCCGCCATGCAGAATGGGGCCACGAGGCCGGCGTGGTAGGTAGACGACACGGCATCGTCGCCCGAGGCCGCGCGCAGGATCGCCTTGGCGGCCACGAAGCCCGCCTTGGCCGAGCGGTACGGGTCGTTCAGGCCGGGTGTGTCGTCGATGTCCAGCAGCGTGATGTTGCTGCCGCGCGCACTGAAATAGCTCGCCGCCGCCGTCGCGTTAAAGAACGGCACGACGGGATCGGCATGGCCGCCGCACAGCATCGTCGGCGCGCCCGGCATATAGCTGCGCAGGTCATTGCGCACGAGCCATTTGCGCAGGTTGTGGGCCGGAGCACAGGCCAGCGGCGCGGTCGCGCTCTGGTCGCACGGGTGGGATGCCAGGTCGGCCAGGTAGCCGTTGCGGTAATCCGTGCGGATCAGGTTGTTGGCGCCGAAATATTGCGTATAGCCGGCCGCCTGCGGCTGCGAATTCGCGGCGAACAGTGCCGTGGCGGGCAGCTTGCCCTGGTCGACGAGATCGCTGCTGCCGAGGCTGCCCGGCACCAGGTCGGCGATCGTGGCGGCATACGGGGCCTCGTAGATGTCGGACGGCGTCGTGTACAGCGCAGCGCTGGCGTGCTGGCCGGCGTTGACGATCATCGGCACGATCACGGTGGCGCCGTTGCGCGGCGCGCCGCCGAACAGGTCGTCGCCGAAACGGGCGAGCGCGTACGGACCCGACATGCCGGACGCCGCCGTCACGTTGAACTCGTTCGTGCCCAGGTCCTGCATGGCGCGCTGCGTGGCCAGCGCCACATAGCCGCCCTGCGAATAACCGGTGACCATCAGCTTGCCCGAATCCTTCGCGCCGATCGCCGTGAACGAGGTGCGCGCGGCGCGCAGGGCGTCGATCATGTCGGCGGCCTGCGCGACGCGGTCGAGATACGGGTGATAGCCGAGCGAGGAGCCGCTGTAGCCCGTGTAGTTCGGCGCCACGACGATGAAGCCCTGCGCCGCGAACACGGCCGCCGCCAGGCGGGCTTCCGTGTTGTTGGCGATGTCGGCCATGTCGTAGGATTTCTGCAGCGAGGTGCCGTGCGCATACAGCACGACGGGACGCGAGTTGCTGCACGAGTTGCCGCCGCCCGTGGGCACGAAGACGGCGGCGCTGCCATCCGTCGCTTCGCCGGCGCCGCCGACGGTGTTGTAGTGCACGCGGTACACGGACACCGAGCACTGCGGCTGGCCCGCGACGGCGAGGGTGCCCTGCTGTGCCGCTTCGAGGAAGCCGGCCAGCACGGTGGGGGTCAAGGTGGGCAGGCTGGCGCCGCCGATATTGACGGCCACGGAGGCCGCCTGGCCCACGAGGCTGCCGCGGGTCGGGAGGGGCAGCGGATCGGGATTGACGACGCCGGTCGGCGTGCCGCCGGCGGTGGTGCCGCCGCTGCAAGCGGCAAGCAGATAGCCCAGCCCGAGGCTGCAGGCCAGGTTGAACAGGGAACGCATGGATGTCCTTCGACTGACGGATGACTAAAACGGCAAGCGCCGGCGCGCATCGGTGGACAACGAATGGCGGGGAAAGGTCCGCGTGGAGGCGGCGCAGGCGCGCAATGCCCGACACCGGGCATTGCCGCCAAGGATGCACCGGGCGGGCGATTTTGGGAAGATTCCGAACGGATTACAGCGCGGGAGTGTTGTTTATCAACCCGTGCACGATGCCCGTCGAGCCATGCGCGGCGCGGCGCAGGCGGTCGTTGACGCCCAGCCAGGGGCCGTCCTGCGGCGGCGCCTCGACGAGGATGACGTCGGCGGCAGTACCGTCCATCGCCCGCAGCGCCGCGTACAGGGCGTGCGCGAAACCTTCCGGCGAGGCGGGCAGCCGCACGGCCGCGTGGGTGGCCGGCAGGTCCGAATAATGGATCAGGGCGACCTTGCGCCCCGCCGCCTGCAACCTGGACAAGGTGCCGGCCAACGTCGCCGTGTCCTGCATCGCGACGGGCGTGTGCGGCGCGTAATGCGATTCCAGCGTGCCGGAGGCGCGGGGCGCGGCGGCATCCGGACGGGCCGGCACCTGGTCGATCACGGCCGCGATGGCATCGAGCGAGATATGACCCGGACGCAGCAGCACCGGACCGTGCGTGGCCAGCCGGGACAAATCGACGATCGTCGATTCGATGCCGACCTCGCTCTGCCCGCCATCCAGCACGAAGGCGATGCGGCCGCATTCTCCGATGTCGTCGGCGAACTCGTCGCGCACGTGCTGGGCCGTCGTCGGGCTGACGGCGCCGAATTTATTGGCGGACGGCGCGGCGATGCCGCCCTTCCCGCCCTTGAACGCTTGCAGCAGCCGGATGGCGACGGGATGCGACGGACAGCGGATGCCGACCGTGTCCTGGCCGCCCGAGACGGCGTCCGGGATGTGCGGCGCGCGTTTTAAAATCATCGTCAGCGGACCGGGCCAGAAGGCGTCGGCCAGCTGGCGCGCTTCCGACGGGATGTCGGTGGCCCAGTAGTCGAGATCCGCGCCGGGCGCCACGTGCACGATCACGGGGTGATCCTGCGGCCGGCCCTTGGCGGCGTAGATCGCGGCAACGGCGGCCGGGTTCTCCGCGTCGGCGCCGAGGCCGTACACGGTCTCGGTCGGCAACGCGACGAGCCGGCCGGCCTCCAGCGCGCGCGCGGCGGCGTCGATCGCATCCGTCACGGCGCGCTTCACAGCCTGATTTCCAGGATGGCGCAGGCCTGCTCGAAACTCGCCCGGGCTTCCGGCAAGGTGGGCGCGACGAACGTCACGTGCCCCATCTTGCGGCCGCGGCGCGGGTCGGTCTTGCCGTACAGGTGCAGGTTGGCGCCGGGCAGCGCCAGCACCCGGTCCCACGCCGGTTCGCGCGCGCCGTCGCCATCGCCCTCGAACCACACGTCGCCGAGGATGTTCAGCATGACGGCCGGCGAATGCTGGCGCACTTCGCCCAGCGGCAGTTTCGCCATCGCCCTGACCTGCTGGGCGAACTGGCTCGTGATGCAGGCGTCCATCGTGTAATGGCCGCTGTTGTGCGGCCGCGGCGCCATCTCGTTGACGACGAGCGAGCCATCCGTCAACACGAAGAATTCGATGCACAGCACGCCGACATAACCGAGCTCGGCCACGATGGCGCGCGCGGCATCCTGCGCCTTGCGCGCGCATTCATCCGACACGTTCGGGCCAGGCACCGTCGTCGTGAACAGGATGCCGTCGCGGTGCACGTTCTCCGCGATCGGGTAGACGACCGACTGGCCATCCGCCCCGCGCGCCGTCAGCACCGACACCTCATAGGCGAGCGGCAGCATCTTCTCGAGCAGGCAGGTCACGCGGCCCATCGCTTCGAACGCGGCGCGCACGTCCTCGCGCGTGCGCACACGCACCTGCCCCTTGCCGTCGTAACCCATGCGCACGGTTTTCAGGATGCCGGGCAACAGGTCGTCGGCGATCGCGGCGACGTCGGCGTCGCTCGCGATCACCTTGTGCGGCGCCGGCATCACGCCGGACTTGCCCGCGCAGGCGACGAAGAACGATTTTTCCGCGATGCGGTCCTGGGCGACGGAGACGCCATGCGCATCCGGCGCCACGAACACCTGTTGCGCGAGGCGCGACAGGCTGGCGGCCGGAACGTTTTCGAACTCCGTCGTGACGGCCACGCATTGCGCGGCCAGCGCATCCAGGCCGGCGGCATCCTCGTAGCCGGCCTCGACGAGGCGCTCGGCCACCTGGCCGGCCGGGCAATCGTTCGACGGCTCCAGCACGGCCACGCGGTAACCCATCGCCTGCGCGGCGTGGGCGAACATGCGGCCCAGCTGGCCGCCGCCCATCACGCCGAGCCAGGCCGGTTCGGCCGCGGCGGGGAGAAAAACTGGGGACTTCGTATTACTCATCAGTCGTTCACGGGCAGGGTCATGGCCTTGGCGGCGGCGGTCTGTTGCAACCGGAATTGTTCCAGCTGGCCTGCCAGGGCGTCGTCGGTGGTGGCGATGATGGCGATCGCCGTCAGCGCGGCATTCGCGGCGCCGGCTTCGCCGATGGCGAAGGTCGACACCGGCACGCCTTTCGGCATCTGCACGATCGACAGCAGCGAATCTTCGCCGCGCAGGTATTTCGACGGCACGGGCACGCCCAGCACCGGCACGACGGTCTTCGCGGCCACCATGCCCGGCAGGTGCGCGGCGCCGCCGGCGCCGGCGATGATGGCGCGCAGGCCGCGCGAGCGTGCGCTTTCCGCATACGCGAACATCTCGTCCGGCATGCGGTGCGCCGAGATCACCTGCGCTTCGAACGGCACGCCGAACTGCTTCAGCATGGCGCAGGCGTGCTGCATCACGTCCCAGTCGGAACTGGAGCCCATGATCACGCCGACGAGCGGCTTGTTCTGTTCCGCCATCGTCAAACCTTCAGCTTCTCGCCGGTCAGGCGTTCGATGGCTTCGAAGTACTTGGCCTGGGTCTTGTCGATGACGTCCTGCGGCAGCGCCGGTGCCGGCGGGGTCTTGTGCCAGTCGGTCAGGGTTTCCAGGTAGTCGCGCACGAACTGCTTGTCGTACGACGGCGGCGACATGTCCGGCGCGTACGAGTCCGCCGGCCAGAAGCGCGACGAATCGGCGGTCAGGACTTCGTCCATCAGGTGCAGCACGCCGTTCTCGTCGAGCCCGAATTCGAACTTGGTGTCGGCGATGATGATGCCGCGCGTGGCCGCGTAGTCGGCCGCGGTCTTGTACAGCTGGATGCTGATGTCGCGGATCTTGTTGGCCAGTTCCGAGCCGATGCGCTGCTCCATGTCGGCGAAGCTGATGTTCTCGTCGTGCTCGCCCAGGTCGGCCTTGGCGGCCGGGGTGAACAGCGGCTCGGGCAATTTATCCGCCTGGCGCAGGCCGGCCGGCAACTGGATGCCGCAGACGGCGCCGGTGGCCTGGTAATCCTTCCAGCCGGAACCGATGATGTAGCCGCGCACGACGGCTTCGACGAGGATCGGCTTCAGGCGCTTGGCCACGACGGCGCGGCCTTTCACCTGCTCCACTTCCTCGGGTGCGACCACGGATTCCGGCGCCACGCCGGTCAGGTGGTTCGGCACGATGTGGCCGAGCTTTTCGAACCAGAAATCGCTCATCTGGTTCAGCACCATGCCCTTGCCGGGAATCGGTTCGTTCATGACGACGTCGAAGGCCGACAGGCGGTCGGTCGTGACGATCAGGATCTTGTCGTCGCCGACGGCGTAGTTGTCACGGACCTTGCCATGGCCCAGCAGTGGCAGGGAGGAAATAGTGGATTGGTAGAGGCTTTTCATAGAGGGGATATCTTGATAAAGCGAAACCGGCAAAGGTGCCGGTCGGATGGGCGGCGGTTGGGAGAACCGGTGCCAAAGCGATATTTTACGTGATTCCTACGTCATCGTCGTCAAAAGCAAACGATGGGCAGATGGGAGCAACCGTAGAAGCGACCGCAAAACGACCGTCGCCCCTGCGAAGGCAGGGGCCCAATTTCGTGGCACAGCCGAGGAAACTGGATCCCCGCCTGCGCGGGGACGACGATTGTTAGAGTACGTGTCCTCGTCGACAGTACGTGTATTCGATTACTGAACGATCTGCGCCAGTTCGCCAGCTTTATAGCGGTCCGCCATTTTCTCCAGCGGCATCGGCTTGATCTTGGCGGCCATGCCCTCGCAACCGAAGGAGATATAGCGCGCCTTGCAGATCTGCGTGGCCGCTTCGCGGGCCGGCTTCAGGTAATCGCGCGGGTCGAACTTGGACGGGTTCTCGAACAGGTATTTGCGGATCGCGGCCGTCATCGCCAGGCGGATGTCGGTGTCGATATTGATCTTGCGGACGCCGTGCTTGATGCCTTCCTGGATTTCCTCGACCGGCACGCCATAGGTTTCCTTCATGTCGCCGCCGAATTCGCGGATGATGGCCAGCAGCTCCTGCGGCACGGACGACGAACCGTGCATCACGAGGTGCGTGTTCGGGATGCGCGCGTGGATTTCCTTGATGCGGTCGATGGCGAGGATGTCGCCGGTCGGCTTGCGCGTGAATTTATACGCGCCGTGCGACGTGCCGATGGCGATGGCCAGCGCGTCGCACTGGGTGCGCGCGACGAAGTCGGCGGCCTGCGCGACGTCGGTCAGCAGCTCTTCGCGGGTCATGGTGCGGTCGGCGCCGTGGCCGTCTTCCTTGTCGCCCTTCATCGTTTCCAGCGAACCGAGCACGCCCAGTTCCGCTTCGACGGTGACGCCGATCGAGTGCGCGAACTTGACGACTTCCTTCGACACCTCGACGTTGTAGTCGTACGAGGCGACCGACTTGCCGTCCGCTTCCAGCGAGCCGTCCATCATGACGGAGGTGAAGCCCGAGCGGATCGCGGCCATGCAGACGGCCGGCGACTGCCCGTGGTCCTGGTGCATGACGACCGGGATGTGCGGGTAGGCTTCGACGGCGGCGTCGATCAGGTGGCGCAGGAAGGCTTCGCCGGCATATTTGCGGGCGCCGGCCGAAGCCTGCATGATCACCGGGCTGCCGGTCTGGTCGGCCGCGGCCATGATGGCCTGGACCTGCTCCAGGTTGTTGACGTTAAAAGCCGGCAGGCCGTAGCCGTGTTCGGCGGCATGGTCCAGCAGTTGACGCATTGATACGAGTGCCATGGTTTAGCTCCATAGGAATAAAGAAACCTTTCCGGGTCTCACACCTGCTGCGCGCGCGTGCGCCTGGCCTCGCGCGACAGGCGCGTCAGCCATGCACATCACTTTCGTTCGACAGTCCGGCGCGGCCGCGGGTTGCGGCCGCGCGCTCAGGTATTGAGCTCCCTCTTAATCGAATTCCCCGACACGAACGATTTTCAGTGCGTTCGTACCGCCGACCTGGCCCATCGGCTCACCCCACGTGACGACGATCATGTCGCCCTTCTTGACGATCCCGTTGGCCACCATCAGGTCTTCGGCCTGGCGCAGGACGGCGGCGCTGTCGCCGCGCTGCGTCAGGTGGTACGCATGCACGTTACGATACAGCGATACCTTGCGCTGGGTGGTGACGCTTGGCGTCAGGGCGTAGATCGGGGTGTCGACGTGGTGACGGCTCATCCACAGCGCGGTCGAGCCGGATTCGGTCAGCGCCACGATCGCCTTCACGCGCAGGTGGTGCGCGGTGAACAGGGCGCCGTAGGCGATCGACTGGTCGATCCGGGTGAACTGCACGTTCAGGAAGTCGGCTTCGAGTTTGTTGTATTCGGAACGTTCCGCTTCGACGCAGATGGCGGACATCATCTCGACCGTCTCGACCGGCCACTTGCCGGCGGCGGTCTCGGCCGACGTCATGACGGCGTCGGTGCCGTCCAGCACGGCGTTCGCCACGTCCGACACTTCGGCGCGGGTCGGCACGGCGTTGACGATCATCGATTCCATCATCTGCGTGGCGGTGATCGCCAGCTTGTTGGAATCGCGCGCCATGCGGATCATGCGCTTCTGCAGCGCCGGCACGGCCGCGTTGCCCACTTCGACGGCGAGGTCGCCGCGGGCGACCATGATGCCGTCGGAGGCGTCCAGGATTTCCTGCAGCACGGGAATCGCTTCCGCGCGCTCGATCTTCGCGATCATCATCGGCTTGTGGCCCGACGGCTCGCCGGCGATGTTGGCCAGCTGGCGCGCCATTTCCATGTCGGTCGCCGTTTTCGGGAAGGAAATCGCCAGGTAGTCGGCCTGGAAGGTCATCGCGGTCTTGATGTCTTCCATGTCCTTCGCGGTCAGCGCGGGCGCCGTCAGGCCGCCGCCCAGGCGGTTGATGCCCTTGTTGTTGGACAGTTCGCCGCCGACCTTGACGATGGTGTGGATCTCGCTGCCGGCCACGCGCTCGACGATCAGCACGATCAGGCCGTCGTTCAGCAGCAGCGTGTCGCCCGGACGCACGTCGTTCGGCAGGGCCTTGTAGTCGAGGCCGACGCGCTCCTGGTTGCCCAGTTCGCCGTTCTCGCCCCAGCGGGAGTCGAGGATGAAGCGGTCACCATTGTTCAGCAGGATCTTGCCCTCTTCGAACTTGCCGACGCGGATCTTCGGCCCCTGCATATCGGCCATGATCGCCACTTCGCGGCCGCACTCGGCGGCGGCGCGACGCACCAGGTTGGCGCGGTCGATGTGGTCCTGGGCACGGCCGTGCGAAAAGTTCAGGCGCACGATATCCACGCCCGCACGAATCATGCGGACGAGCGTATCGAAGTCGGAGGAAGCGGGGCCGATGGTTGCGACGATCTTGGTGCCACGAGACATTGAACTATCCTTGAAGTGAAAAGCGCAGCCCGTGAGCTGCGCCGGTGACCGGTAGGTTTATTTTGCTGCGCTGCGCTGGAGCAGCATCTCCACGGCCGGGAGCGTCTTACCTTCGAGGAATTCGAGGAAGGCGCCGCCGCCGGTCGAGATATAGCCGATTTGGTCGGCAATATTGTATTTTGCGATGGCGGCCAGGGTGTCGCCGCCGCCGGCGATCGAGAAGCCTTTCGAGGACGCGATGGCCGCGGCCAGGGTCTTCGTGCCTTCCGCGAACTGGTCGAACTCGAACACGCCGACCGGGCCGTTCCACACGATGGTGCCGGCCTTGCCGATCTGTTCGGCGAGCTGGGCCGCGGTCTTCGGGCCGATGTCCAGGATCATGTCGTCATCCGCCACGTCCTTGACGTCCTTGATGGTCGCGGCGGCCGTCGGCGAGAATTCCTTGGCGCACACGACGTCGACGGGAATCGGCACCTGCGCGCCGCGGGCAGCCATCTTCTCGATGATCGTCTTCGCTTCGCCGACGAGATCCAGTTCCACGAGCGACTTGCCGATGTTCAGGCCCACGGCCTTCATGAACGTGTTGGCGATACCGCCGCCGACGATCAGGTTGTCGACCTTGTCGGCCAGGCTCTGCAGGATCGACAGCTTGCTCGACACCTTGGAACCGGCCACGATGGCCAGCAGCGGACGCTGCGGCGCGCCCAGGGCCTTGCCCAGCGCGTCCAGCTCGGCCGCCAGCAGCGGGCCCGCGGCGACCACGGGCGCGAACTTCGCGATGCCGTGCGTGGTCGCTTCGGCGCGGTGCGCGGTGCCGAAGGCGTCGTTGACATAGATGTCGCACAGCTTGGCCATCTTCTGCGCCAGCTCGTCCGAGTTTTTCTTTTCGCCCTTGTTGACGCGGCAGTTTTCCAGCAGCACGACCTGGCCCGGCGCGACGTCGACGCCATCGACCCAGTTCTGCTTCAGCTCGACGGGCTGGCCCAGCAGCTCGGACAGGCGCTTGGCGACGGGCGCCAGGCTGTCTTCCGGCTTGAACTCGCCTTCGGTCGGACGGCCCAGGTGCGACGTGACCATCACGGCCGCACCCGCATCAAGCGCAGCGCGGATCGCGGGAACCGAAGCACGCACGCGCGTGTCTTCCGTAATGTTGCCGGCGTCGTCCTGAGGAACGTTCAGGTCCGCGCGGATGAAGACGCGCTTGCCCTTCAGCGCGTCTTGGTCGATCAGGTCT
Organism: Massilia sp. Root335; assembly: GCF_001425685.1. Classification (GTDB taxonomy): domain Bacteria; phylum Pseudomonadota; class Gammaproteobacteria; order Burkholderiales; family Burkholderiaceae_D; genus Telluria; species Telluria luteola. Next base: position 19,609 of record NZ_LMCY01000039.1, read on the forward strand.
TGCAAGCGGGTGAAATTGAGAACGGCCATTGTCAACTGTCGAGAAATGTTTAAAAAACGCTATTTTACCTTAGGCCAGCCCTTGGAAAACATGAGAAACGCGCAGGACAGTGAATACCACCATGCCGATAACGATGGTCTGCAACATGTTCCGCCGCCACAGGTAGTAGGCGAGCGCCGCAAGGCCGGCCAGCAGTTTCGGATTCGTGACGGCCAGCTGGATGTCGCCCTGCGGCCCCAGCATGAAATCCGGCGCGACGATCGCCGCCAGCGCGCAGGCCGGCGCATAGCGCAGCAGTTCCTGCACGCGCCGGGGAATCGTCACGCGGTGGCCCACCATCCACAAGCCGCTGCGGGTGCAGGCGGTGGCCACGGCCAGCACGGCGATGACGGCCCAGATGTCCCAGTCAGCCATGGCGCACCTTGCGCCGTCCGCGCGTTTCCTCGACGGCGATGGCGGTGGACATGCCGACGACGACCGCAAGCAGCAACCCCAGCTTGTACGGCAGGCCATGTGCCAGCACGGACACGATGCCCGCCACCAGCACGCCGCACAGGGCCGCGCTGTTGATGATCAGGGGGACCAGGATGCACAGGATGGCGAGCGTGCCGGCAAACCCCAGCTGCCATTCGGTCGGGACGGCGCTGCCCAGGAAGATGCCGGCGAACGTGCCGGCCTGCCACGCGCCCCAGGTCGGATACAGCAGGCCCTTGAGGAACGACAGCTTGCCCCGTTCGGGCGCCGTACGGGGGTAGCGCTGCAGGAAAAGTGCCGTCGTCAGATCGCCGGAAATATAGCCGAGATAAAAACGCTGGAACAGCGGCAGCTTCGCGAAATGGGGGGCGAGCAATGCGGAAAAGATGACGAAGCGCAGGTTGACGACGAACGCCGTGGCAAAGATGACCCCGACGGGCGCACCCGCGGCGATCAACGGAAGCGACGCGAGCTGGGCCGAGCCCGAATACACGACGAGGGTCATGGTGCTCGCCTGCAGCACGGTGAGGCCGCTCTTGACCATCGCGACGCCCAGCACCATGCCCCACGCGACGAGGCCGAACAGCGTGGGCAGGCCGACCTGGAAACCTTCGCGCCAGGCGGCGGCATCGTGGCCGTCGACATCGCCGGCGCTGCCGTCGCCGCGTTGGGCGCCTGAATCCAGGTGTGGGCCGTTCATGTCGCGTTCCTGCAACAAAAGCGGCAAACAGGCATGGCGGACGGGCGGCGTTCGGACATGAAACGATGTAGTGAGAATGCGTGTAGATTTCCTTGCCGGAAATTCTACTCGACAGTATTAAGGCCGCTATTCTACCGGACCATTCCGGCAATCAGGTCGAATCCGTTAGAATCGTGGTTTTGGGAATGCCGAGATACCGGACGCGCGACGACGAGCCGCAAGCGCCATGGATAGCTAAGGTAAGTAAATACGGCGCGCATGGCAAGCCTGCACAGGCCGGTTCTTGGGAATTCCCCTTGCCAAACTAGTTGACGGAGAAATCGATGAACGACAAGACCATCCCGGTCGTGGAACTGGAAGCCAAGGACCTGCCGGCATATTGCCCTAACCCGGCCATGCCGCTGTGGTCGTCCCACCCGCGCGTCTTCCTGGATTTCGATCACGACGGCAACGCCAAGTGCCCGTACTGCGGCACCCAGTACCGCCTGAAGCCGGGCACCGTGCTGGCTCACCACTGATTTCTGTCATGCCTGGGGGCTTGCCGTGAACCCAGCGAGCGCCGCGGCCACCCAGGCCGCCCCAAGCTACCAGGCGCCCTGGTGGCTGCCGGGCGGCGACCTGCAGACGATTTATCCCGCCCTCTGCATCCGCAAACCGGCCGTCGCCTACCGGCGCGAGCGCTGGAACACGCCATGCGGCCAGGATTTCATCGACGTCGACCTCGTCGACGGTGCCACGGCCGGCGCCCCGTTCGTCCTGCTGTTCCACGGCCTGGAAGGGTCGTCGGACAGCCATTACGCACGTTCCCTGATGGCGCTCGTCGCGGCGCGCGGCTGGCATGGCGCGGTCCCGCACTTCCGCGGCTGCTCGGGCGAGGCGAACCTGGCCCCGCGCTTCTACCACTCCGGCGACGCCGAAGAACTCGACTGGATCATCCGCCGGCTGCGTCCCCGCCATGCCGGTCCGTTCTACGTGGCCGGGGTGTCGCTCGGCGGCAATGCCCTGCTGCGCTGGCTGGGTGAACAGCGCCATGGCGCGGGCATCGTCGACGCCGCCGTGTCCATCTCCGCCCCGCTCGACCTGGCGGCCGGCGGCGCCGCGCTGTCGTCCGGCTTCAACCGCCTGTACACGCGCATGTTCCTGCAGACCCTGAAGCCGAAGGCGCTGGCCAAGCTGGAACGCTTTCCCGGCCTGTTCGACCGCGACCGCCTGCTCGCCGCAAACGATTTATACAGTTTCGACAACGTCGTCACCGCCCCGCTGCACGGCTACCGCGACACCGACGATTACTGGCACCGCGCCAGCGCCCGCCACGTCCTGCACGACATCGTCGTCCCGACCCTCGTGCTGAACGCGCGCAACGATCCGTTCCTGCCGGGCCGCCACCTGCCGCAGACGGCCGCGCCCGCGGTGACGCTGGACTATCCGGCAACGGGTGGCCATGTCGGCTTTTCCACGGGCCCCTTTCCGGGACGCCTGGACTGGCTGCCGCAACGCATCCTGACCTTTTTCGACGACACGGCCGGCCGCCCCGATCCGCACGCCACGCGCGCGCCGGCGCCCCCGCGGCTGTGCCAAGCTTGAACCCATGGACGACATCGTAAAACAGGCAATGGCCAAATGGCCGAACGTGCCCTACTGCTACGGCTGGCTGGCACTGGACGCGCGCGGCGCCTGGCGCATGCGCGACGAAGCGTCCCAGCGCGCCGGCACACCGGGCGACAAGCTCACGAACGCGGCGCTGGTCGGCTTCATCGCCCGCAATTATTTGCCGGATGAGCGCGGCTGCTGGTATTTCCAGAACGGTCCGCAGCGCGTCTACGTCAACCTCGAGACGACGCCGTTCATCGCCCGCACCGACCCCGCGCAAGGCCTCGTCCTGCACACGGGCCAGCCGCTGGATGCCCCGGCCGAAGCCTGGCTGACGGACGCCGGCGGCATCGTGCTGCGCGCCGGGCAGACGGTGGCCCAGGTGGACGACCGCGACGCGGCGCAACTGCTGCAGGCATTCGAACTGGATGGCCGTCCCGCGGCGGACGAGGACGTGATGGCGTGGCTGGAAGGCGGCGCGGGCGGCCTGGCCCTGCGCTGGCAGGACCGGCGCATCGCCGTCGGGCGGCTGATGGCGGACGAGATGCCGGAACGCTTCGGTTTCGTGCGCCGGCCGGATTTGCTGCAGCCGAAGAGTTAGTCATCGTCGTCCCCGCGAAGGCGGGGACCCAAGTACTGTGCCGTTACGCACGCAAAATTAGGCCCCCGCCTCCGCGGGGGCGACGGTAGCGGTGGCGGTGGCGGTAACGATGACAGCGGCAGCAGCAACGACAGCAACGACAGCAACGACAGCAACAGCAACGTCGTTCAGGCTACCGATCCCTGTCCTTCTTCTCTTTCTTCTCGTCCTTCTGGCGCTCGTTCAACTCCCGCTCGCGCGCATCGATCACGGCCTGGTCGTAGAACGACACGTCCTTCGCCTTGCGCGCGAGATTGAGCTGGTCGACGGCCGCCGGCACCGCCCCCGTCAGCACATACGATTCGGCCAGCGCCATGTGCTGCAAGGCGATCTTGCCCTGGGCCGCATATGTCTTGGCCAACTGATCGTAGAGCTTGGGCTCCTCGCGGTATTGCTGCACCTGGTCGCGCAGGAACTGGCCGGCCTTGTCCAGCTGGCCGTCCGCGATCAGCGCGTCGGCGTACTGGCGCGTCAGCATGCGCGACAGCGGGAATTTCTGGTACGCGGCTTCCGCTTCCTGGACGGCCTGGTGGACGACTTGCGGCGGTTGCCCGGGCGCCAGCTTGATCTCGATGCCGAGGCCGGCAAACATGGCGCTGCCGTCCGTACCGCTGCGCTCGCTCGAAAACACCCCGGGACGCGGCTTCGTCGACGCCTTCGCCTTGTCGAGCCAGCTCTGCGCCGTCTTGAGATCGCCCTGCTTCAGCGCGAGGTACGACAGGCCGTACATCGCGGCCGTCTGCTGCTGCGTGTTCGGCTGGGCCAGCTGGCTGTCGAACGTGGATTTCGCTTCGTCGCGGCCTTTCTGGCTTTCGTCCTGCAGCACGCGCACGCGGGCGCGCACGAGGTGGAATTCGATGCTGTCCGGCCGGATGCGGATAGACTTGGGATTCTCGCGGATACGCGCCTGGATGTCGGCGATGCGCTCGCCCGTCAGCGGGTGGCTGCTGAGCCAGGCCGGCGCCTCGCCATACACGCGCGTCGTGCTCTGCAAGCGCTTGAAGAAATTGACCATGCCCGACGTATCGTAACCGGCCGCGCGCATCGTCTGGAAGCCGACGCGGTCCGCCTCGCGCTCGGCGTCGCGGCTGAAATTCAGCTGGCGCTGGATGGCCAGGCCCTGCCCGCCCATCATGACGCCCATCGCCGCATCGGCCCCGCCGCCGGCCTTGCCGACCAGCGCCGCCAGCAGCAGCGCGGCCAATGGCAACAATGCATCCTGCTTCTGCTGGCCGATCATGCGGGCGATGTGGCGCTGCTGCACGTGGCCGATCTCGTGCGACAGCACGGACGCCAGCTCCGACTCGCTCTGCGCCGAGAGCAGCAGTTGCGAGTGGACGCCGATGAACCCGCCGGGCAGCGCGAACGCGTTGATCATCGGATCGCGCACGGCGAAAAAGAAGAAATCGGCATTCGTCTCGCCGCGCGCGCCGGGCGCGAACGACACGAGGTTTTCGCCGAAGTTGTTCAGGAACTCGATGATCGCGTCGTCGTCCAGGTAATCGGGATCGCGCCGGATATCGTTCATGATCTCTTCGCCCAGCTTGCGCTCCATCACGGGCGACAGGTCGGCACGCGCCGTGTCGCCGAGCGTGGGCAAGCCGGTCGAATCGGCGCTGCCGTGCAGGACCGGAACAGTGGGGGCGGCGAGCGCGCCGGCGGTCGCCACGGCCAGGCTGACGGCCGCGGCGAGACGGCGCCACGGGCACCTTGGTGAAAGCTGCAACATCGCTGAAATCGGGTTAGGTTTCACGATGCTATGATAACCGCTTCCCGGCCATTGCTACTGCCGGGCCATATTTTGTTACTTTGCTGCCTGAACAACATGACAACATCCACCGACGCCGCCAGCCCCCTGACCCACTTCGACGCCACCGGCCAGGCCCACATGGTCGACGTCGGCGCCAAGGACGCCACCCACCGCATCGCCGTGGCCGCCGGCACCATCCGCATGCAACCGGCCACGCTGGCACTGGTGACGTCGGGCTCGGCCAAGAAGGGCGACGTGCTGGGCGTGGCGCGCATCGCGGCCATCATGGCGGCCAAGCGCACGAGCGACCTCATTCCCTTGTGCCATCCGCTGGCGATTACCCGGGTCGCGGTCGATTTCGAAATCGATGCCGCGAACAACAGCGTGCATTGCCGGGCGCAGGTCGAGACCTACGGTAAAACCGGGGTCGAAATGGAAGCGCTCACTTCCGTCCAGGTGGGCTTGCTGACCATTTATGACATGTGCAAGGCCGCGGATCGCGGGATGGTCATGACTGATGTGCGCGTGCTGGAAAAGCATGGCGGGAAGTCGGGGGACTGGACGGCACGGATATGAACGCCCCACGGACGTCGACAAAGACACGATCAGTCAGTCGTTTTCTTGAATAGCTTGTCCTTGTTGTGTTCGATACATTCGTGGATCGGCTCCGCAGTTAATATCGTCATAAAACCGAGTTCGACAGGCTCATTGTTTTTGCCGAGACTCTCGGTCACCAGACCCAATGCCATCGTTCCGACGCCGACCGGCAGGCTCTCGTTAAAACGCACGATTGCGGGGCCGCCGCTGAAACCTCCGCGGGCCATCGAGGACACGATGTAATGGTCGAACGCGTGGTCATAACGTTTTACGCACGCATTGACCTCCCCTAACGTAGCGACAAGGATAGGTTCGCTCGAGAATGGCACTGGCGGGAATCCCATGATCAGGCACTGATCGAGCAGGAAATCGTAATTCCCGTAAGGCAGTTCTTTGCAGTGAAATCCCAGTTCGATCTCGGTGGGCGGATACCAAACCAGCGTAAAGCAAGCAATATCAATGTTCGGATCAGGATGAAAAAACGGTCCCGTCAACGGCAATTGCCTGCGAGGTAAATCGTCGCCCACTTCATCCAGCCGGTCACCCAGATTTTTTTCCGAGGGCACCTCGACAACATGGTTTACGCAGAGGATCTTTTGGCCGTCAACGACATGACGCGCAGTGACGTAGATCCCCTCCCCTACGTGAAAAGCCGAACCAATGCCTCGCGTACCATCAGGACTTTCCACGTCTACAAAAGCAACCGCCGGCCCGCACTCCCTGAATACCTTCCGATCCCATCTGTCGTAATTCGACATATCGCTCCTTACCGTCTTTTAATTCAGGATAATACCTGCAACCGCGTCCCAATCCACCAATAATTCCCCTGCTCATCCCGCACACCGGCCGACCGGTCCCCATACGGCAGATCGCGCGGCTCGGCGAGACTGACCGCGCCCCGGTCCAGCGCCCGTGCATAGACCTTGTCGACCTCCTCGACATACACATGCACCGATGACACCGGCAATTCCGCCCACGGCCGGAACCCCACCATCAGCACCGAGTCGCCGATCCGGACCTCCGCGTGCCGGATCGTGCCCCCGGCGTCGATCTGGCGCCGCAACTCGACCGCGCCGAACGCGTGCGACAGAAAATCGAGGACGGCGCGCACATCCTTGACGAGCAAATAGGGTGACACCGCGTTATAGCCATCGGGTTTGTAGCGATCGTCCATAGCGTCTCTCCATGATTAGAACTGGACAATTCTGTCACAGCTGTACCGTCCTGGAATACGACTGTTCATCTTTGACACATCCGCGCTTCGCTATACACACGGCGGACAAGTGGCATGGATATTGCGAACTCCTCCTTGACTGCGCGCCGCGCGCAATCGACACGACATTCACTCATCAAGGAGACAACCATGGCCTGGAGCAAACCGGAATTCATCGACTGGCGTTTTGGTTTTGAAATCACGCTGTACATCGCGAACCGCTGACGCAGGACCCGCGGCAGCACGCGCCGCCGCGGGCTTTAACGGATCCATCCATGAACATCGTCGTATTGGGCTCGGCAGCCGGAGGCGGCTTCCCGCAATGGAATTGCAACTGCCGCAATTGCGCCGGGCTGCGTAACGGCACGGTCCGCGCGACGGCGCGCACGCAGTCGTCGATTGCGGTGTCGAGCAACGGGACCGACTGGGTATTGATCAATGCATCGCCGGACATCCTCGCGCAGATCCGCGCCACGCCCGCGCTGCAGCCGGCGCGCGCGCGACGCGATTCCGGCATCGCCGCCGTCATGCTGATGGATGCGCAGATCGACCACGTCGCCGGCCTGCTGATGCTGCGCGAAGGAAAAGAGCTGCCGCTGTACTGCACGGCGCCCGTCTGGCGCGAGCTCAATGGCGCGCTGCCGCTCGTGCCCGTCCTGTCGCACTACTGCGGCGTGCGCTGGCACGCATTGTCGATGGAAGGCGGCGTGCGGGTGCCGGGCATCGACGGCATCCGCTTCACGCCGCTGGCGCTGGCAAGCAAGGCGCCGCCGTATTCGGATCATCGGGAGCATCCGGAAGCGGGCGACAACATCGGCCTGCTGATCGAGGACGTCGGCACGGGCAAGTCGGCATTCTATGCACCCGGGCTCGGCGCCATCGATCCGCGGGTGGAGGCGGCGATGCGCAAGGCGGACTGCGTGCTCGTCGACGGCACGTTCTGGGATGCCGACGAAATGATCGCGCCGGGCTTGTCCGGCAAGACGGCGGCCGATATGGGCCACCTGCCGCAATCGGGCGAGGGCGGCATGATCGCGGTGCTCGACGGGATCGGCACGCGGCGCAAGGTACTCATCCACATCAACAACACGAATCCGATCCTGGACGAAGACGCCGAACAACGCGCCGTGCTCGCGCGCCACGGCATCGAAGTCGCGTTCGACGGCATGGAGATCGCACTATGAACACCGCCCCATGGAGCCGCGACGAGTTCGAAGCGCAATTGCGCGCGCGCGGTGCCGGTTACCACATCCACCATCCGTTCAACGTCAGGATGAACGACGGGCTGCTGCGCGCGGACCAGATCCGCGGCTGGGTCGCCAATCGGTTTTATTACCAGGTCAATATTCCGCAAAAGGATGGCGCCATCATCGCCAATTGTCCCGACCGCGCCACGCGGCGCCGGTGGGTGCGCCGCATCCTCGACCATGACGGCTTCGGCGGCGACGACGGCGGCATCGAAGCCTGGGTGCGGCTCGGCGAGGCCGTCGGGCTCGCGCGCGAGGCGTTGTGGTCGCAACGGCACGTGGTGCCCGGCGTGCGCTTTGCCGTCGATGCCTACGTCAACTTTGCGCGCCAGGCGCCATGGCAGGAGGCCGTCTGCTCGTCGCTGACGGAAATGTTCGCGCCCAGGATCCACAAGGACCGGCTGGCCAACTGGCCGGCGCATTACGCGTGGATCGATCCCGACGGCTTGCAGTATTTCCGCAGCCGCGTTTCGCTGGCCGAACGCGACGTCGAACACGGCCTGGAAGTGACGCTCGGCCATTTCACTACGCGCTCCCAGCAAGAGCGCGCGCTGGAAATCCTGCAGTTCAAGCTCGACATCCTGTGGGCCATGCTCGACGCCATCGAAAAAGCATATCCATGACGAGGACTCCCATGCACACCGTTCCCGACCAACCCGCCCTGTCGCGCCTGTTCCGCATGCAGTGGGAAGAGGCGCAGGGCCAGTACGTGCTCCTGTATCCGGAAGGTATGGTGAAGCTGAGCCGGAGCGCGGCCGAAATCCTGAAACGCTGCGATGGCCGGCGCACGGTGCCGGCCATCGTCGGCGAGCTGGAGCAGGCGTTCCGGTGCGGCGGCCTGCACGGCGACGTCATCGACTTCCTGCGCGTCGCCGGCGCGCGCGGCTGGATCATTTGAGCATTTGAGGAGGCTGCCATGAACGATCGCCCACCGATCGCCCCGCCGCTGTGGCTGCTGGCCGAGCTGACGTATCGCTGCCCGCTGCACTGCCCGTTCTGCTACAACCCGGTCGGCTACGCCAACGACCGCACCGAACTGTCGACCGAGCAGTGGATCGACGTGATGCGCCAGGCACGCCGGCTCGGCGCGGCCCAGCTCGGATTTTCCGGCGGCGAACCGCTGCTGCGCGACGACCTGGAAGAACTGGTCGGCGAAGGCCGCCGGCTGGGGTTTTATACGAACCTCATCACGTCCGGCATCGGCCTGACCGAAGCGCGCCTGGCCAGCATGAAGGCACTGGGGCTGGACCACATCCAGCTGTCGTTCCAGGATTCCACGCGCGAGATGAACGATTTCCTGTCGAGCACGAAGACGTTCGACCGCAAGGCGCGCGTCGCCAGGCTGATCAAGCAGTACGACTATCCGATGGTGCTGAACGTCGTCCTGCATCGCTTCAACCTCGACCACGTGGAGAAGATCATCGCCATGGCGCTCGACATGGGCGTCGAATACCTGGAGCTGGCCAACACGCAGTATTACGGCTGGGCGCTCGTCAACCGGGCCCAGCTGATGCCGACGCGCGCGCAGGTCGATCACGCGGAAGCCGTGGTCAATGCGTGCCGCGCGCGGATCGGCAACCGGATGCGCATCCTGTTCGTCGTGCCCGATTATTTCGAGGAGCGGCCGAAGGCGTGCATGAACGGCTGGGGCTCGGTGTTCCTCGGCATCGCGCCGGACGGCACGGCGCTGCCCTGCCACGCGGCCCGCTCGTTGCCGGGCATCGCCTTCCCCAACGTGCGCGGCGCCAGCGTGAAGGACATCTGGCATGCCAGCGACGCCTTCAACCGCTACCGCGGCGACGCCTGGATGAAAGACCCGTGCCGCACCTGCGACGACAAAGCCAGGGACTTCGGCGGCTGCCGCTGCCAGGCCTACGAGCTCACGGGCGACGCCGCGAACGCGGACCCCGTGTGCGCGAAGTCGGCGCGGCACGGTGACTTGCAGACGATCGTCGTGCACGCGCAGCGCGCGCAGGCGGAGGACCCGTGGCAGCCCGCGCAGGCGATCGTGTTCCGGTCGGACGCCAGTTCGCGCAAGGCGGAGGCCGTAGGCGCCGTCACCCGTGACCGTAAGGCGTGAACTCGAACCCGTTGCCGATCACGCCGATGAGGCCGTCCCTGTTCTCGGCGCTGTCGCTGATGGCGGCCAGGACGTCGGCGGTGCCGGCCGCTTTGCTGTCGAGCACGCCGGTCCAGAAATCCAGGCCGCCCGCGTCCGCCGTGCGGTGCAGGATGTTTTCATAGTACCGGGTGACCAGTTCGCGGTTCGACGCCACGCCGTCGTACGCTTTGTGGTATTCCGCTGAATCGAGGAACCCCTGGGCCACGTTGGCCAGGGTCTGGCCGTGGTCCATCGCGTTGATCCAGAAACCCAGCCCGCCTGAGTCCGGGACACGGTTGAGCGCGGCCTGGTAGATGCGGTAGACCTGGCCGCCGTTGCCGTCGATGTCCAGCGCGACGGTGGCGTCGCTGAACGCGATGCGTTCGACGCCCGTCAGTTGCGAGATCGTGCCCGCCTTGTCCGTGACCGTGTACGTGGTTCCCGTCGTTCCGATCCGCTGGACGGTTGCCTCGGCATGCGTCATCGACAGGTGGACCGTGTCGGTCCCGGCGCCGCCGTCGACGGCATGCGCATCGCCGAGCAGCGTGATCTGGTCGTTGCCGTCGCCGGCCATGACACCCAATTGTCCGCCGCCCCCCTTGAGCGTGATGCGGTCGTTGCCGGCGCCGGACTGCACCATGACGGCATCGTACAGGTGGGCGGGCAGGTCGACGGCGATGTCGTCGTCGCCGCCGAACAAGCCTGGGTCGCTCAACAACGCTTCATCCAGCCCCTGGTGCGCGTTCACGTTGGCGGACAGGCCCACGAATTCCATCTCGCTGCCGTCGCGGTACAGCTCCTGGTATGCGGTCACGATGCCGTCGACCACATCCGCGCTGGCGGTATCGATGTGGAAGTTGCCGTCGACGTTGCTCATGAGGAGGAACTCGTCGGCGCTCACCCGCACGTTAGAAAACGTGCCGCTCACGTCGCCGGCCGGGGTCAACGTCATGTTTCCATCGAGCGCAATCGCGACGTTGCCGAATACGGGGTCATAGCCGGGACTGCCCGGGAGCAGCTTGGTCGCGACGCTCAGGCCCGCCAACCGATGGCCTTGCGCGGAAGCCGTTGCGGAGAGGGTATCGCCCGTGAGCGTGTAATCGAAATTGAACGTGCCGGTGCCGGACATGAGAATCGCACCGTACTGGTCGAACGTGTAACCGGTGGCGCTGGCGTGGCCGCTGGTGGCGAGCGGATCGTCGCGCACGACGTTCGAGTAGATTTCCACCGCGCCGCTCGAGTAGTGGACGTACAGCGCCGAACCGTTCAGCGCCCAACTGACGGGCTGACCGGGATCGGGCAGATTGCCGGGCGAGACATTCTTCAGCAGCCCGCCCAGCGAGGTATTGAATGCGGCGTTCTGTTGTTCCAGCGTGTGTTGCTGGTCGACGACGGCTTGGGACAATTTGATCGTGGCGTTGGCCATTGGCTCATCCTTGTTGGCGGTGGGCGGCCTTCGATTGTAATGAAATTAACTGCCCAAAAAGTCACGAAAAATATCTTCCTATCAATCTGAAGGCGGCCGCCACGACGGGCGCGGACGATTGGGAAGCGTTCTGATCGCACCAGAAACACAGCGTTCGCATGCGACACCGCCCCCTTTCATCCGGGGGCTTTTTTTCAGACCGCTCTTTCCACGTGTTAAATTGCTGCCTTTCACCGGCCGCGCCGATCTGGCAGGCCGTATTCACAAGCCACAAGCGAGAGGACAGGATGAAATTAGGTATGCTGGCGCTGGCCGCGGCCCTGACGGGCACGGCACTCGGCGCGACCGCCGCACCGCGCGGTTTCACGGTCGAAGACCTGGTGACGATGGAGCGGGTCGGCAGCCCGGCGGTGTCGCCGGACGGCGGCCGCGTCGTCTACACGGTACGCACGACCGATATGGGCAAGAACCGCGGCCATACCGACCTCTATCTGGTCGACCTGAACGCCGCGCATCCGGTGCCGCAACGCCTGACGTCGGATGCCGCCAGCAGCACGGACCCGGAATGGTCCCCGCGCGGCGACGCGATCTATTTCATCTCGTCGCGCTCGGGCTCTGGCCAGGTCTGGCGTGTGCCGGCGCTTGGGGGCGACGCCGTCCGCGTGACGGACCTGCCGCTCGACGTCGACGCCTTCCGCGTCGCGCCGACGGGCGACCGCATTACCTTGAGCATGGCCGTGTTCCGCGACTGCGCCGACCTCGCCTGCACGAAAGCGCGCGTGGACGCGAAGGAACAGGACAAGGCCAGCGGCAAGATCTACGACCGCCTGTTCGTGCGCCACTGGGACACCTGGTCCGACGGCCGCAACGCCGTGCTGTACTCGGCGCCGCTGGATGCGTCCGGCCGCGTGAACGGTACGCCCGTCAGCCTGTCGGGCTCGCTCGACGGCGACGTGCCGTCGAAGCCGTTCGGCGACCGCGAGGAGTTCCGCTTCAGCCCGGACGGCAAGACCGTCGTCTTTTCGGTGCGCATCGCCGGCAAGACCGAGGCATGGTCGACCAACTTCGACCTGTACACGGTCCCGGCCACGGGCGGCACGCCGCGCAACCTGACGGCCGACAACAAGGCCTGGGACACGAAGGGCGTGTTCTCGCCGGACGGCCGCACGCTCGCCTATCTCGCCATGACCCGCCCCGGCTTCGAGGCGGACCGCTACCACGTCGTGCTGCTCGACCTCGCCACCGGCAAGAAGCGCAACGTGGCCGACAGCTGGGACCGCTCGCCGGGCAGCCTCCAGTGGACGGCCGACGGCAGGACGCTCGTCACGGATGCCGACGACGTCGGCCAGCACCGCCTGTTCGCGATCGACGTCGCCAGCGGCAAGGTGACCCCGCTGACCGACAAGGGCGCGATCGGCGGCTACGACGTGCGCGGCAACACCATCGCCTACACCCAGGCGAATCTGGCGTCCGGCGCGCAATTGTTCAGCATGCACCTGGGCACGAACAAGCCGGTGCAACTGACCCATCTGAATGAACAAAAGCTGGCCGACGTGCGCTTCGGCGAGTACGAGCAGTTCTCGTTCAAGGGCGCCAACGGCGACACCGTCCACGGCTACGTGACGAAGCCCTGGAATTACGAGCCGGGCAAGCAATACCCGATCGCCTTCCTCGTCCATGGCGGCCCGCAGGGCAGCTTCGGCAACGCCTGGAGCTACCGCTGGAATCCGCAGGTGTACGCCGGCGCCGGCTACGCCACCGTGTTCATCGATTTCCACGGCTCGACCGGCTACGGCCAGAAATTCACGGACGCCATCAGCGGCGACTGGGGCGGCAAGCCGCTCGACGACCTGAAAAAAGGCCTGGCCGCGGCCGAGGCGAAATATCCCTGGCTGGACCGCTCGCATGCGTGCGCGCTGGGCGCCTCGTATGGCGGCTACATGATGAACTGGATCGAAGGCAACTGGTCCGACGGTTTCAAATGCATCGTCAACCACGACGGCGTGTTCGACACCCGCGGCATGGCCTATTCGACCGAGGAACAATGGTTCACCGACTGGGAAAACGGCGGTCCGTACTTCACCGTGCCGGAAAACCATGAGCGCTTCAACCCGGTGCTGTACGTGAACAAGTGGAAGACGCCGATGCTCGTCGTGCATGGTGGCCGCGACTTCCGCATCCCGATGGCCCAGGGCCTGTCCGCGTTCACCGCACTGCAACGCCGCGGCATCGAAAGCCGGCTGCTCGTGTTCCCGGACGAGAACCACTGGGTCCTGAAACCCGCCAACTCGCTGCTGTGGCATCACACCGTCATCGGCTGGCTGGACCAGCACCTGAAACAGTAAATCCGCACGGCCCGGCCGAGTGGACCCCGAGAACGCCTGCTCCAGCAGGCGTTTTTTTCATTTCCGAGCTGCCAAAAGATTTTCCCCGGTGCTACTATGGCCGGCTTCGAGGATTGAAAAAACCATGAACGACCCGCAAGCGGAACGCGAGCTCAAGCCCCAGGAATTCGAATTCGAATCGATGAACCTGCAGGTCGGCGTACGCCTGCAATTCATCACCCACCGGCGTCTGAAGCCGGTGCAGCATTTCTCGACGCTGATCGGCTGGCTGAAGGACGACTACCTGATCGTCAAGATCCCGACCGACAACGGCGTGCCGATCCCGCTCGTCGAGGGCGAGCGCCTGACGATGCGCGTGTTTTCCGGCATCCACGTCTGTTCGTTCGCCTGCACGGTCGAGCGCGTTTTCGGCCGGCCGGTGCTGTACGCCCACATCTCGTTCCCGCGCGCGATCCAGGGCACGAGCCTGCGCACGGCCATGCGGGTGAAGGTGGACATTCCCGCCAAGATCATCCCGGCAAACACTGCCGTGCCCGGCGCCGACTGCCTGTTGACGAACCTGAGCGTGAACGGCGCGCGGATCGAATCGAAGAAAAGCCTGCCCCAGGACGAAGACGAAATCGACCTGGAATTCGCCCTGCTGGCCCCGCCCAACAACCAGGAAATCCGCGTGCGCGCGCGCGCGGCCGTGCGCAACATCAGCGCACTGTCCGGCGGGCGGGAGCAGGCCGAGGGGTTTGCGTATGGCGTGCAGTTCGTAGACCTGGATCCGGTGCACTACACGCTGTTGCAGAACCTGACGTATGAGGCGTTGCTGGCGGATCGGCAGAAGATCGTTTAAATCAGAAGTAGCCGGGCTTCCACAGACGCGGCCATTCGGTGCCGGTGTTGAGAGCCTTCTGGGCCGGCGTCAGCGCCTCGTTGCGCAGCTTGGCCAGCGCTTCCGGCCATGCGCCTGCGACCACCCCCGCCATTGCCACGATGACGCAAGCCGTGCCCGCGGCACGCCGCACGGCGCCCGGCGCGGCGGCCGGCATTGCCGGGCCGACGGTCCGCTGCCAGCCGATGGCACAGCCGAGATACAGTGCGATCGCCAATTGACTTTGCGGCATGACGAAAAGACCCGAGACGAGGCCGTCGACGAGGATTGCCACGGCTCCCAGGATCAGAGCGGCAAAGATGGCCTGGTTGTCCGCATCGTCACGGCCGATATGCGCACCGGCCCGCAGCAAAGCGCGCAACCCGAACGCGACGGCGGTCAGGAGGCACAGCAAAGCGGGCAGTCCCCATTCGGCACCGATCTGCAACAGCCAGTCGTGCGGATGGGCGGCAATATGCAGTTGGCCGGTGTAATGCGCGAAATGCATCGGCCCAACGCCGAGCCACGGATGTTGCCCAATCAATGCGAACGCAAGATGCCAGAGTGGCCAGCGTGCCGATGTCGGATCGGCCGCCGTGCGCTCGACTGCATACGAAAACGAGTGCATGCCTTCAACGCCGAGCAAGGCCGGCACGACGACCAGGAAGATCAAATACGCAAGCAGGCCCAGCGCCATCGTCACGGCGACCTGCCGCAGATACGGCACGGCTCGGCGCTGCGCCAATACGGCGGTGGCGATGCAGCCGGCCGCCGCGCCCAGCAGCGTACCGCGGCCGTTCGTCGCGAACAGGGCCATCCACCAGTACGTTGTCACCGCCAGCCAGAGCCAGCGGAGTTTCGACGATCGCGGCGTCAGGCAGCACAGCAGGATGAGCAAGGGCAGCGTCGAGGTCTGCGTGTGATTGAAGAAGCGGATGTTGCTGAAGTTGGTGGTGAAATCATCGAGCGCCAGAGGAATGCCGAGGCTGAGTCCGGCGACATAAGCGACGATGAACAGGAGCACATACGGCGCGCACGCGGCCGCCAGGCAGCGGGTGACCAACAGGATGGACGGTTGTCCGTTGCGGGCGGTCTCCGCGGCGACTGCGGATGCCAGCAGGTAGAGCAGGAACAGGTTCGCGACCTCGAACGCGGCGAAGCGTGGTGCAAAGGCGAGCGCGATGCCGACGATGCCGAGTACGAAAAACGCCGCCAGCGCCTTGCCGGAGGTGCCAAGGAACACGTCGGCTGGCGTCATACGATTGTCTAGCAGGACGATCGAGGCGCCCAGCAATACCGTACCGATCTCGACGAGGCGCTGATGGTTGTGGCCGGCCACCACCATGAAGTTGGCAAGCAGAGCGAGGCACAGCAAAGTCAGGAAGCGCGTCCGCTGCAGCGCTTGCAGATGCAGACCACTCATCAATGGATAGGCTTTTGTCCTCGGCACGCTCGGCCCCGCTTGGTCCGGAAATAAAAAAGCCGCCCAGCTTACACTGGGAGGCTCCTTGGCGCTATGTCCGCTGGGTCAGGACAGATCAGCTACCGCCGCACGAGGTGCCGACGATTTTGGCTGCGTCGGTCGTGATGTCGTGGGAGCAGGTCCACACGCCGTTAGCGTCACGGCCCAGCGTGATGATGTGAGTGGCGACCGAGGTCGGGCCGCCGATGATCGTGCAGGTCAGGCCACCGTTGGAAGCAACAACGGCCATGGAGCAATTCTTCGTGGTGGCTTGCAGGCCGGCGTCAGCAATGGTCGGATCGGCGCCTTCGTTCATCTTCACATCGAAGCCAGTCTTACCAGCCGACACTTCCGACAACGCAGCCGCAAACTTCGACTTGGCAACGTAGTTCTGGTAAGCCGGGATGGCCACGGCGGCCAAGATGCCGATAATCGCGACAACGATCATCAGTTCGATCAGGGTGAAGCCGGCTTGGGCTTTCTTGACGATTTTAGGTGCTTTCATGATGTCTCTCCAGGTTGGGGCACTGCAAAATTAAAAGGTATTTCGTATCCAGTACTGCTTGCTTCTGCCCCGTACTATATGCAACCGGCGTGCCAGGTTATTTCCATACGGAATCGTTAGCACGGTGCCATCAAATTGTGGTTTTTCGCGCATTTTTCGCCTTGTCGTATGACAATTTTTGTCACCGGGCACAGCAAAAATTGTCATGCATACGAAATTCATCAAGTTGCGACAAAAATTGTCAGCTTGTCGTGCCAGGCGCCGCGACAAAAAAAACGGGACGCACGAATGCGTCCCGTTTCATCGACTGCGAATCCGGAGGATTACAGCATTGCCTTCAGCAGACGAGCCATTTCAGACGGGTTCTTGGTAACCGTGATACCGCAGGCTTCCATGATTTCCAGCTTGGCTTGCGCGGTGTCGGCACCGCCCGAGATCAGCGCGCCGGCGTGGCCCATGCGCTTGCCCGGCGGCGCGGTGACACCGGCGATGAAGCCGACGACCGGCTTCTTCATGTTGTCCTTGATCCAGTAAGCAGCGTTCGCCTCGTCCGGACCGCCGATCTCGCCGATCATGATGACGGCGTCCGTGTCCGGATCGTCATTGAACATCTTCATGATGTCGATGTGCTTCAGACCATTGATCGGGTCGCCGCCGATGCCGACCGCCGACGATTGGCCCAGGCCCAGCGCGGTCAGCTGGCCGACGGCTTCGTACGTCAGCGTGCCCGAACGCGACACGACGCCGATGCGGCCCTTCTTGTGGATGTGACCCGGCATGATGCCGATCTTGATCTCGTCCGGGGTGATCAGACCCGGGCAGTTCGGGCCCAGCAGCAGGGTCTTCGAACCGGCCTTGGCCATGCGGTCCTTGACTTCCATCATGTCACGGACGGGGATGCCCTCGGTGATGCAGATGGCCAGGTCCAGCTCGGCTTCGACGGCTTCCCAGATGGCGGCGGCGGCGCCTGCCGGCGGGACATAGATCACGGAGACGTTCGCGCCCGTGTTCTGCTTGGCTTCCTTGACGCTCGCGAAGATGGGGATACCCTCGAAGTCCTCACCGGCTTTCTTCGGGTTCACGCCTGCGACGAAGGCTTCACGGCCGTTCGCGTAGTCGCGGCACATGCGCGTGTGGAATTGGCCGGTCTTGCCGGTGATACCTTGGGTGATGACTTTGGTGTCTTTGTTAATCAGAATCGACATTTTATTTCCTTCGCGAATTAAGCTTGGCCAGCTGCAGCGGCAACGACTTGCTTCGCTGCGTCTTCCATGGTGTCAGCCGAGATGATCGGCAGGCCGGAATCGGCCAGCATCTTCTTGCCCAGGTCTTCGTTGGTGCCCTTCATGCGCACGACCAGCGGCACTTGCAGCGACACGGCCTTCGAAGCGGTGATCACGCCTTCGGCGATCACGTCGCAGCGCATGATGCCGCCGAAGATGTTGACCAGGATGGCTTTCAGGCCCGGGTTCTTCAGCATGATCTTGAAGGCTTCCGTGACCTTCTCGGCGGTTGCGCCGCCGCCGACGTCCAGGAAGTTGGCCGGCTCGCCGCCGAACAGCTTGATGGTGTCCATGGTGGCCATGGCCAGGCCGGCGCCGTTCACGAGGCAGCCGATGTTGCCGTCCAGCGAAATGTAGGCCAGGTCGAATTTCGAGGCTTCGACTTCAGCCGGATCTTCTTCGTCCAGGTCGCGGTAGGCGACGATTTCCGGATGACGGAACAGGGCGTTCGAGTCGAAGTTGAACTTGGCGTCCAGGGCGATGACCTTGCCGTCGCCGGTCAGGATCAGCGGGTTGATTTCGGCCAGCGATGCGTCGGTGTCCCAGTAGGCTTTGTACAGGCCTTGCAGGTTCGCGCGCGCGGCGGCGATCGAGGCTTCCGGCACGCCGATCTTGGCGGCGATGCTGTCAGCGTCGGCATCAAGCAGGCCGACGGCCGGATCGATGGCGATGGTGTGGATCTTTTCCGGGTTGCTGTGCGCGACTTCTTCGATGTCCATGCCGCCTTCCGACGAGGCCATCAGCACGACGCGCTGGGTGACGCGGTCGGTGACCAGCGACACGTACAGTTCTTTCTTGATGTCGGCGCCTTCTTCGATCAGCAGGCGGCGGACTTTCTGGCCTTCCGGACCGGTCTGGTGGGTGATCAGCTGCATGCCCAGGATCTGGTTCGCGTATTCGCGCACTTGTTCCAGCGACTTGGCGACTTTCACGCCGCCGCCCTTGCCGCGGCCGCCAGCATGGATCTGGGCCTTGACCACCCAGACCGGACCGCCCAGCTCTTCAGCTGCCTTGACAGCCTCGTCGACCGACAGGCATGGAATGCCGCGCGGAACGGTCACTCCGAATTTTCGGAGGATCTCTTTGCCCTGATACTCATGGATTTTCATGCTGGCTTCCCTTCTTCTGTTACTGATGTAGTTTAGAAATGCGAATGGATAAATAAAGCGACAGATCCGGAGTCTACTCCGGACGACACTACCCCGGCACCGCCTTGAGCGACCAGCGCGGATAGTACGTTTCGACGGCGGGGCCATCGAGGCGCAGCGCGTGGCAGCGGTCCAGTTCGTAAGGCCGCTCGGTCGAGGCATCGACCGAACGGTTGGCCATCGCGTCGTCGGCGAAGGCCTGGATTGCCGCGGTGGGCAGGACTTGCGCGAGTTCGGTCAGGTGGGTGCAGCCGAGTACCCCGGACAAGCGGTCCTTCAGATGCAATCGGAAATGTTTCAGCAGCGACAAGCCAATCAGCTTTTTATAAGCAGGAGCGATGGTGTCGCAGAAACCAGGATAGGGTACGGCATCGGACGCCGCTTCGGCGTCGACGATGGTCATGTCGCGGTCGATGGTCACGCGCAGCTTGAGTTCGTGCACCGGCAAGCCGGCCGGGCGAGGACCGGAAGGCAGGGCAATGTCGTGCGTCTTGGTGTCGCGGATGCAGGCGTCGAGGTCCCACAGGCCATCATCGCGCGCGAACACGTCGACAGTGATGGCGCGCGTGTGCCGAGGCTTACGCGGAGCGGGTGGAGACAGGGGCATAAACACCAATGCCGGAATGCGGCGAAAAAATTTGCAGCCGTTGTGCCTGATGCACGTTGCCGCAGCTTCTACGGCAACAACCGCTCTTGCGGCGCTGCTTAAACCATGAAAGTTTAGCACAGGGTGCCGGGCTGTGCACCGTCTCCCCGGTTACAGAAGGGTTTTTGCAGGGAAGATAATGGAAGATGTTGCGAAGTTGTGATGCCGAAAGCGCAAGCTTATCAGTCATAAACCGGACGACAGTCCGTCATTCACAACGGTGAGATGAGGTCAAAAATCGTCTTCGTCGTCACGACCCTGCAGCGCGGCACGCACCGCACTTTGGGAAAAACCACGTTGCAGCAGGAAGCGCATCTGTTTGCTGCGTTCTTCGGCATCTTGCGGGACCGTGCCGAACTTGCGGCGCCAGACTTCCCTGGCCCGTTTGACTTCGGTGTCCTTGAGCCCGGACTTGAGCTCGTCGAACGCTTCGCCGTTGACGCCATGCTGCTGGAGTTCGGCGAGCACCCGCGCGTTGCCGTAGCGGCCGGCGCGCCGGTTCACCAGCGATTCCGCGAAACGCTCCTGCGACAGCCAGTTGTTCTTTTCGAGGAAATCGAGGAGGGCTTCGACGTCGTCCCCCTCCTCGGCATAACGAGACAACTTGCGCGCCAGTTCAATCCGGCTGTGCTCGCGCGTCGACAGATACTTCAACGCGCGGGCCTTGAGGCTCAGCTGCTGGCGCACCATCAGGGACGATTACTCGTCGCCGACGGATGCCAGT
This sequence comes from Massilia sp. Root335, assembly GCF_001425685.1. Classification (GTDB taxonomy): domain Bacteria; phylum Pseudomonadota; class Gammaproteobacteria; order Burkholderiales; family Burkholderiaceae_D; genus Telluria; species Telluria luteola. The sequence goes on from NZ_LMCY01000039.1 coordinate 40,319, forward strand.
TGGGCGGCATCGCCACCGGCCGGGACCGGCCCCAGTTCGCGCACGCCGAGGGCGGCGCGAACCTTGTTCTCGATCTCGCGCGCCAGTGCCGGACGTTCCTTCAGGTAGATGCGGGCATTGTCCTTGCCTTGGCCGATGCGTTCGCCACCATAGCTGTACCACGAACCGGACTTCTCGACGATCTTGTTGTCCACGCCCAGGTCGATGATCTCGCCTTCGCGCGACGTGCCTTCGCCATACAGGATGTCGAAGTGCGCTTCCTTGAACGGCGGCGCGATCTTGTTCTTGACGACCTTGACCTTGGTTTCGTTACCGATCACTTCGTCACCCGTCTTGATCGAGCCGGTACGGCGGATGTCCAGGCGCACGGAGGCGTAGAACTTCAGCGCGTTACCGCCGGTCGTCGTTTCCGGGCTGCCGAACATGACGCCGATCTTCATGCGGATCTGGTTAATGAAGATGACCAGCGTATTCGTACGGTTGATCGAGCCGGTCAGCTTGCGCAGTGCCTGGGACATCAGGCGGGCTTGCAGGCCCGGCAGCGAATCGCCCATGTCGCCCTCGATCTCGGCGCGCGGCGTCAGCGCCGCCACCGAGTCGATGACCACCATGTCGACGCTGCCCGAACGCACGAGCGCGTCCGTGATTTCCAGCGCCTGTTCACCCGTGTCCGGCTGCGAGATCAGCAGCTCGTCCAGCTTGATGCCCAGCTTTTGCGCATAGGTCACGTCGAGCGCGTGCTCGGCGTCGATGAACGCGCAGGTGCCGCCCAGCTTCTGCATCTGGGCGATGGTCTGCAGGGTCAGCGTCGTCTTGCCCGACGATTCCGGACCGTAGATCTCGACGATACGGCCACGCGGCAGGCCGCCGACGCCGAGTGCGATGTCCAGGCCCAGGGAGCCGGTCGATACAGTCTGCACTTCCTCGACGGGCGCATTGGCATCCATGCGCATCACCGAGCCTTTGCCGAACTGCTTCTCGATTTGCGCCAGTGCTGCGGCCAGCGCCTTGCCCTTCTCGGCAGCATTTACTACAGATTTCTTATCGTCCATAACTTTCTTTCTGTCCTAGAGTGAACCAAGGTGTGGGCCGCTCGCGCGAATTCAATAGGAAGTACTGTATAAAAATCCAGTGGTCTTGGCAAGCGTTATTTACAGTCGTGTGACAATCCGTTGACCGATTCGACTTGGCGCGCGTTATCCAACACAATATACGAAATAGCAAAGTCCAAAGCCAAAACCCGGGAGAAGTGTGATGCGTATTCTACTTGCCGAAGATGACAGCGTGCTCGCCGACGGATTGACGCGCTCGCTGCGCCAGTCCGGCTACGCGATCGATTGCGTGAAGAACGGCCAGGATGCGGACACCGCGCTGTCGACCCAGGAATTCGACCTCCTGATCCTCGACCTCGGCCTGCCCCGGCTGTCCGGCCTGGACGTGCTGCGCCGCCTGCGCGCGCGCGGCTCGCTCCTGCCCGTGCTGATCCTCACGGCGGCCGATTCCATCGAGCAGCGCGTGGGCGGCCTCGACGCCGGTGCCGACGACTATATGCCGAAACCGTTCGCCCTGTCGGAACTGGAAGCGCGCGTGCGCGCCCTCACCCGCCGCGGCCAGGGCGGCGGCTCCACCGTGATCCGCCACGGCCCGCTCGTGTACGACCAGGTCGGCCGCAGCGCCTACATCAACGACCAGATGCTCGACCTGTCGGCGCGCGAGCTGGGCCTGCTGGAAATCCTGCTGGCGCGCACCGGCCGCCTCGTGTCGAAGGAACAGCTCGTCGACCACCTGTGCGAATGGGGCGAGGAAGTGTCGAACAACGCCATCGAAGTCTATGTGCACCGCCTGCGCAAGAAGATCGAGACGGGCGGCATCCGCATCGCCACCGTGCGCGGCCTGGGCTACTGCCTCGAGCGGTATTCCGACAGTCCCCGCGACGGCGCCCGCAAGAGCGCCGAAGCGGCCAGCGGCCACAAGTGAAACGGTTCAAGCGGCGCGCGGCCGGGCCGGCGCCGCGCGCCGCCGCGCAACAGTTCGAGCCGCCGCTCGAGCCGCTGTATGTCCCGCCCAGGCCCGAGTCGGAAGAAAGCATCCAGCACTCGCTGTTCGGCGAAATCCTCGACTGGATGCTGGCCCCGCTGCTGTTGCTGTGGCCGATGAGCATCGCGATCACGTACCTGGTCGCGAAGTCGATCGCGAACCAGCCGTTCGACCATGCGCTGGAAGACAGCGTCACGGTGCTCGCGCAGCAGGTCAAGGAAGTGGACGGCAAGGTGGTCGCCCACCTGCCCGGCACCGCGCGCGACATCCTGCGCGCCGACGACGTCGACAGCGTGTATTTCCAGATCAGCGGCCCGCGCGGCGAGATCGTCGACGGCGACCGCGACCTGCCGCTGGCCCCCGCCGACGACGCCGAGCGCAGCGGCCGTGTGCACTTCCGCACCGAGAGCATGCACGGCGCGCCGGTGCGCATCGCCTATGCCTGGGTCAACCTGCAGCCGCTGCTGGACGCGTCCGAGGAGCCGCGCCTGGCCCTCGTGCAGGTGGCGGAAACGCTGGAGAAACGGGCGCAGCTGGCCAACGAAATCATCAAGGGCGTGATCCTGCCCCAGTTCATCATCCTGCCCGTGATCCTGGCCCTCGTCTGGTTCGCCCTGTCGCGCGGGCTGTCGCCGCTCGCGCAGCTGCAGGAACGCATCCGCGCGCGCCTGCCGGACGATCTGTCGCCGATCGATTCGCGCCAGGTGCCCGAAGAGATCTCGCCGCTCGTGGGGTCGCTGAACGACATGCTGGCGCGCCTCGCGCACACGATCGCCGCGCAGAAGCGTTTCATTGCCGACGCCGCGCACCAGATGAAGACGCCGCTGGCGGGCATGCGCATGCAGTCGGAGCTGGCGCTGCGCCAGGTCGACCCGAACGAGATCCACCGTTCGCTCGAACAGCTGGCCAAGAGTTCGGAATCCGCCACGCGCCTCGTCAACCAGCTGCTGGCGCTGGCGCGCGCCGAGAACCAGCCGCATGCGGGCCTCGCGCTGGAACCGCTCGATCTTGCCGCCCTGGCCCGCGACGTCGTGCAGGACTGGGTGCAGGCCTCGTTCGCGCACGAGATCGACCTCGGCTACGAGGTCATCGGCGACCCGCCGGAAATCGGCGGCAGCGCCATGATGCTGCGCGAGCTGCTGTCGAACCTGATCGACAACGCGCTGCGCTACACGCCGGCCGGCGGCAGCGTCACCGTGCGCGTGCGCGGCACCAATCTCGGCCACGGCAGCCAGTCGCTGCTCGAAGTGGAGGACACCGGTCCCGGCATCGCGCCGTCCGAGCGCCACCGCGTGTTCGAGCGTTTCTACCGCATCCTCGGCTCCAGCGTGCCCGGCTCCGGCCTGGGCCTCGCCATCGTGCGCGAGATCGCGCAGCAGCACGGGGCCGAGATCGAGATCTTCAACAACCCGCGCAGCACGCACAAGAAATTCCCGGGCAGCCTGTTCCGGCTGACCTTCCCGCCCACCGTCACGCCTGTCCCCGATGCCGACCGAGACCGTCCCTTCCTCTGACCCCGACCGCAAGCGCGCGCGCATCGTCGCCGCGCGCGCCGCGCACTGGGCGCGCGCGCGCCGCCTGATCGCGCTGCTGCTGGCGCTGTGGCTCGCCACGAGTTTCGGCACCGTGTTTTTCGCGCGCGACCTCGCGCACATGTCCGTGTTCGGCTGGCCGCTGTCGTTCTACCTCGCCGCGCAGGGCGCGTCGCTCATCTACCTCGCCATCATCGGCGCGTACGCCTGGCGCATGCGCATCCTCGACCGCGATTTCACGCGCATGCTGCAGGAGCGTCCATGACCGGCGCCGCGCCATCGGCCGCGGCCGCGCCACCCGCAAAAGCGCGCAGCTATTTCCGCCGCCTGGCGCGCTACTACCTGTGGTTCACGCTCTGCTTCGGGCTGTTCCTCGGGGCGCTGGCGATCCTGGAAAACGAGGGCATGCCGCGCCAGTGGATCGGCCACCTGTACATGTTCGCCACCATCGTGCTGTACGCGATCATCGGCGTCGTCAGCCGCACGTCGAACGTGTCCGAATACTACGTGGCGGGACGGCGCGTGCCGGCACTGTTCAACGGCATGGCGACGGCGGCCGACTGGATCTCCGCGGCCAGCTTCATCAGCCTGGCCGGCACGCTGTACCTGCACGGCTTCGACGCCCTCGCCTACGTGATGGGCTGGACCGGCGGCTACTGCCTCGTCGCGCTGCTGATCGCGCCCTACCTGCGCCGCTTCGCCCAGTACACGATTCCCGATTTCCTCGCGGCGCGCTATGGCGGCGACACCGGCACGCGGCGCGGCAACGTGGTGCGCGCGCTCGCGGTCGGCGCCACCATCGTCGTCTCGTTCACGTACGTCGTCGCGCAGATCTATGCGGTGGGCCTGATCGCGTCGCGCTTCACGGGCGTCGATTTCTCGGTCGGCATCTTCCTCGGTCTCGCCAGCATCCTCGTGTGCTCGTTCCTGGGCGGGATGCGCGCGATCACGTGGACGCAGGTGGCGCAGTACATCATCATCCTCGTCGCCTTTTTGATCCCGACGATCTGGCTGTCCGTGAAATTCGCGGGCAACCCCGTGCCGCAGGTGGCGTACGGCTCCGTGCTGCCCAAGCTGGCCAAGCGCGAGGCCCAGTTGGCGCTCGACCCGCGCGAAGCCGAGGTGCGCCACGCTTTTCGTGCCCGCGCCGACGACTACGAGGCACGCCTGGCCGGCCTGCCGCATTCCTGGGAAGCCGGCAAGATCGACGCGCAGCACCGGCTGGACAAGGCGCGCAGCCACAGCGCGTCGCTGGGCGAAGTGCGCACCGCCGAGCGCGAGCTGCTGGACTATCCGCGCACGGCGGAGGAAGCCGTGCACGTGTGGAGCGAACAGCGCGCCGCCAACCTGGCGCGCGCCCAGCCGCCCGAGCCGCACGCGGAACCGTTCCCCGGCAAGACGCGCCAGGAATCCGACATCCGCCGCAACAACTTCCTCGCGCTCGTGTTCTGCCTGATGTTCGGCACGGCCGCGCTGCCCCACATCCTGATGCGCGCCTACACCACGCCGTCCGTGCACGAGACGCGCGTGTCCGTGTTCTGGACGCTGTTCTTCATCCTGCTGATCTACCTGACGATGCCGGCGCTGGCGGTGCTCGCCAAGTACGACATCTACACGGCCCTCGTCGGCACCGGCTACGACGCGCTGCCGACCTGGGTCTCGTACTGGGCCAACGTCGACAAGGCGAACCCGTTGATCAGCATCGTCGACGTCAACCACGACGGCATCGTGCAGCTGGCCGAGATCGCGATCGACGGCGACATGCTGACCCTGGCCACGCCCGAAATCGGCGGCCTGCCGTACGTGATTTCCGGCCTGGTCGCGGCCGGCGGGCTGGCGGCGGCGCTGTCCACGGCGGACGGGCTGCTGCTGGCGATCTCGAACGCGCTGTCGCACGACATCTACTTCAAGATCGTCGACCCGGGCGCCTCCACGCAGAAGCGCGTGACGATCTCCAAGCTGCTGCTGCTCGCCGTCGCCTTCATCGCGGCCTATGTCGCGTCGCAGAAGCCGGCGGACATCCTGTCGCTCGTCGGCGCCGCGTTCTCGCTGGCCGGGTCGACCATGTTCCCGGCGCTGGTGGCGGGCGTCTTCTGGAAACGGGCCAATTTCGCGGGCGCGATCGCGGGCATGGCGACCGGTTTCATCGTGTGCACCTACTACATGCTGCACACGAACCCGATGCTGGGCGGGAGCCTGGATGCCGTCTGGTTTCACATCGCGCCCATCTCGGCGGGCGTGTTCGGCGTGCCGGCCGGGGCGCTGGCGCTCGTCGCGGTGAGCCTGGCGACAAGGCCGCCGCCGCGCGAAAGCGGCGGGCTCGTGGACCATATCCGGGCGCCGGAGTAGCGCGCCCGGCCGGCCCGCCCGCGTCACATGCTGAAGTTCCAGTCGAGCGGCGTCCCCTGCTGCCCGACCGTCTCGACCGACTGCAGCATCGAGTCCGCCACCTGGGTGAGCGTGGCGCCGTGCTGCACGGCCGCCGTCCAGAAAGCCAGGCCGGCCGTGTCGGCGGCGCGGTCGAACAGGCCGGCGTACAACAGGCCGACGTCGTGCCCGACGTCGCCATTGAAGCCGCCCTGCGTGGCCAGGCGTTCGGCCGAACCGATCATGGAGATCGCGATCGCGCCCAGGCTGGCGCCCTGGTCGTGCACGGTCGCCCAGAAATCGAGGCCGTAGACGTCGGCCTGGCGTCCCAGCACCGCCTGATACAGGCCGGTGAGCGGCGCCAGGTCCGCGCCGGTCTGCACGCCGACCGTGGCATCGGAAAACTGCAGGTGCTCGACGTTGACGACGAGCGCCTTCGCCTCCGGCGCCGCCTTGCTGCTCACGATCAGGTAGTCGTTGTGGGTCTCGATGTCGAAATCGGCGCGGGCGCCCGCGAACACCGCGGTGTCGGCGCCGGCGCCGCCGTGCAGCACCGTGGTGGCCGGTGCCGCCTGCGCGCGTGCCGCGCCGCTGGCGGTTGCCACCGGCGTCGGCGCGCCAAAGCTCATCGTATCGTCGCCGCCGCCGGCGAACACCTGGGTGCTGCCGCCAGCCGCCAGCGTGAAATGCTGGCTGGCCGCGTCGCCGCTCAGCATCTGCGTACCTGCCTGCGCCACGATATTCGCCGCGCCGACGACCGCCGCGAATTCGACGTCCTGCAGCGCGATCGTGCTGCCGGACGCCAGGCCCGCGGCCTGGATCACCAGCGCCACGTGCTGCTGCGGATCGGCGCTGCCGTTCAGCGTCAGGACGCCGTTCGGCGCCGTGCTGCTCACCGGCGTGACGGTCTCCACCAGCAGTGAGTGGCTTGCCGCCAGCTGCGCCAGATAACTCTGGCCATTGTCGACCATGTGGCCCCGGTCGCCGCTGCCGTCGGACGCGGTCGCCGCCTGGATCGCGGCGATCAGTCCCGTGCCCGCGTTCGCGACCGTCGTGTTGGCGCCGCCGCTGGCGCTCAGGCCGTAGCCGATCGCCAGCTGGGCCACCAGCAGGTTGGTGCCGGCGGCGCTGGCCAGCGGAATGTCCGCCACGCCGGCGGCGCCGGTCGACTCGGCCCGGTCGGCGCCCACGATCGGGACATCGACCTGGCTGCCGGACGCGCCGCCCGCCAGCACCACCGGCACCGTCACCACGCGCACGCCGTCCACCAGCGGGTCGGGCGCGTCGACGATGCTCAGGGCGAAGCCGCCGCCCGCCGCGGACACGTTGCCGGCGGCGTCCGTGTCGGTCGCGCTCAGCGTGTGCGCGCCGACGTGCAGCGTCTGCGCCAGGATGCTCCAGTGGCCGTTCGCATCGGCGTGCGTCGTGCCCACCACGGTCGTGCCGTCGTACAGCGTGACGAGGTCGTTCGCCGCCGCACTGCCTTCGAGGGTCGGCATGGCATACGTGATGCCGTCGCCGCGCGTGCCGGTGTCGGACTGCGCCTGCAACTGCGGGGCGCCGGGTGCCGCCGGGGCGGCCGTGTCGACCGTCAGCGTGAAGGCCGGGCTGGCGGCGGACGCATTGCCGGCCGCATCGACCTGCCTGATGCTCAGCGCGTGCTCGCCGTCGGCAAGCGCGGACGCCGTGATGCGCCACGTGCCGTCGGCGCCGGCCTGCACCGAACCGAGCGCCGTGAGGCCGTCGGTGTCGTACAGCGTCACTAGCGCCAAGGCCTCGGCCGTGCCGCTGAAGGTCGGCGCATTGACCTGGGTGACGTGGTCGCCGGCGGTGCCGCTGTCGCTGGCGGCGGCCAGTGCCGGCACAGCCGCGGTGGCGGGTGCGAGCGTGTCGACCGTGACGGTCAGCGCCGCGCCTTGCGTCGAGACGTTGCCGGCGGCGTCGAGCTGGGTTGCGCGCAACGTGTGGCTGCCGTCGGCCAGGGCGGCGCTGGTGATGCTCCAGGCGCCGGCGGCATCGGCCGTGGTGGTGCCCAGCACCGTCGTGCCGTCGCTGTCGTACAGCGTGACGGCGGCAAGCGCTTCCGCCGTGCCGCTGACGGTCGGCGTGGTGTCGCTCGTGACGCCGTCGGCGGACGAGGCGCCGGTGTCGCTGGCCGCTTGCAGTTGCGGCGCCGGCGCGCCCGGCGCCAGTGTGTCGAAGTGGATCGTCGGGGTCGCGCCCGCGCCGCCCGTGTTGCCGGCCACATCGGCATAGCTGCCGGCACCGACCGTGATGCTGGCCGTGCCCGCATTCGTGCCCGCGTCCGGCGTGAAGGTCGCCGTGCGTGTCGTGCCCGTGCCGCTGATGGCGGACAGCGTACCGCCGCTGACGGTGACGTCGCCCACGCTGCCGTCCCAGCTGAAGGTCGCGCCGGGGTCTTCGCTGAAGGTGAACGTGATCGTGGCGGTGCCGCCGATCTTCAGCGCACTGACGTCGCTGCTGATCGTGACGGCCGGCGCGCTCGTGTCCAGCACATAGGCTTGCGTGGCGACCGGGCCGGCATTGTCGACGGCGTCGACGACGCGCACCTGCAGCGTGCCGCTGCCGGCCAGCGTCGTACCCAGCGACCACGTGGTGCCGCTGACCTGGGCCGTCGTCCAGTTCGCGCCATTGTCGAGCGAGACTTCGACGTGTTCGTCGCTCGCCAGCGGCGCGCCCAGGGTGCCGCTGACCGTCTGCGCGGCGACGTTGGTGATGAAGTCGGTGCCCGACCTGCCGCCATCGGCGGAGAACGCGATGGCGCCCACGGTCGTCGTCGGCGCCGTCAAGTCGACGGTGAACATCAGGCCGCTCGATGCGCCGCTCACGTTGCCGGCGGCATCAAGCACGGTCGTCGTGACCGTGT
>NZ_LMCY01000039.1:49243-49481 GCF_001425685.1 Massilia sp. Root335
CGCCGACAACGTGCTGACGTTGCCGGCCGCGTCGGTGGCCTTGGCCGTCACCGTGTGTGCGCCCTGGCTCAGGGTCGACGCCGTGATGCTCCAGGCGCCGCCGCCATCGGCCGTCGTCGTGCCGAGCAAGGTCGTGCCGTCCGTGTCGTACAGTTTGACCTTCGCGCCCGCCTCGGCCGTGCCCGAGAACGTGGGCGTCGTGTCGTTGGTGACGGCGGCGTCCGGCACCGGTGCCGAC
>NZ_LMCY01000039.1:49551-50588 GCF_001425685.1 Massilia sp. Root335
ACGTGGAGGCGGTGATCGACCAGTTGCCGCCGGTCGCGACCGTACTGCCCAGCACCGTGGTGCCGTCCGTGTCGTACAGGGTCACGGTGGCGCCGGCTTCGGCCGTGCCGGTGAAGACTGGCGTGGTCGCGTTGGTGATGCCGTCGCTGGACGAAATGCCGGTGTCGCTGGCCGCCGCCAGGTGCGGCGTGGACGAGGCGCCCGGCGCCAGTGTGTCGAAGTGGATCGTCGGGGTCGAGCCCGCGCCGCCCGTGTTGCCGGCCTTGTCGACATAGCTGCCGGCAGGGATCGTGATGCCGGCCGTGCCGGCGTCCGTGTTCGCGGCGGGCGTGAAGACGGCCGTGTAGATCGAGTCGAAGCCCGTGCCCGCGTAGTTGAGCGTGCTCAGCGTACCGCCGCTGACGGTGATGTCGCCCTGCCTGCCGTCCCAGTTGATGCCCGCGCCCAGGGTTTCGCTGAACGTGAAGGTGATGGTGGCGGTCTCGCCGGCCTTCAGCGCGCCGGCGTCGCTGGTGATTGCGACGCTCGGCGCGGTCGTATCCAGCGCGTAGACCGCCACGGCCTGCGGCCCCGCGTGGCCGGCGGCGTCGGCCACGCGCACCCGAATCGCCTGCGGGCCGTACATCAGCGTCGCCGCGGCGGACCACGTGGTGCCGCTGACTTGCGCCGTCGTCCAGTTCGCGCCGTGGTCCATCGACACCTCGACGTGCTCGTCGCCCGCCAGCGGCGCGCTCAGGATGCCGCTGAGGGTCTGCGCGGCGACGTTCGTGATGAAGTCGTTGTTCCTGTAGCCGCTGTCGGCCGAGAACGCGATGGAATCCACCGTCGTGGTCGGTGCCGTCGTGTCGACCGTGACCGTCAGGCCGTTCGATGCGCCGCTCACGTTACCCGCGGCGTCCATCACGGTCGTCGTGACGGTGTGCTGTCCGTCGCCCAGCGTGGCACTCGTGATGCTCCAGTTGCCACCGGTGGCGACCGTGCTGCCCAGCAGCGTCGTGCCTTCGTACAGTTTCACAGTGGCGCCGGCTTCGGCCGTG
>NZ_LMCY01000040.1:0-311 GCF_001425685.1 Massilia sp. Root335
CGGCGCCGACGCGGTCCAGGGCCAGCGTGCCGGCCCAGATGGCGGCCAGCGCCTGCGCGGTGGCACCGGCCGGGGCCACGTAGCCGGCGTCGCCGCGTTTCAGGTCGGGCGCGGGCAGGGCCTTGCGGTCGGTCTTGCCGTTGGGCGTGAGCGGCATGCGCTCGAGCAGCACGTAATGGGCGGGCACCATGTGCTCGGGCAGCGTCGCGGCCAGTGCCGCGCGCAGCGCGGGCGCATCCAGCGCCGCGCCGTCGTCGACCACCGCGTAGGCGACGAGGCGCTTGTCGCCGGGGACGTCCTCGCGCGCCAGC
>NZ_LMCY01000040.1:328-1746 GCF_001425685.1 Massilia sp. Root335
AGGCGGTTTCGATCTCGCCCGGTTCGATGCGGAAGCCGCGGATCTTGACCTGCTGGTCGATCCGGCCCAGGAATTCGACGGTGCCGTCGGGGCGCTGGCGGGCCAGGTCGCCGGACTTGTACATGCGCGCACCGGGCTCGCCGCTGAACGGGTCGGGGATGAACTTCTCGGCCGTCATGCCGGGGCGGCGCAGGTAGCCGCGGCCGACGCATACGCCGCCGATGTGCAGCTCGCCGGCCACGCCGATCGGCACCGGGTTGAGCCAGGCGTCCAGCACGTAGAAGCGCGTATTGTCGATGGGGAGGCCGAGCGGCACGTTATCCTGCGCCGCGCGCGGGTCGAACTGGAAGCTGCAGTTGATGTCCGACGTCTCGGTCGGGCCATAGGTGTTGTGGAACAGGGGCGGCTGCGCCACACGGCGGAACGACTCGGCCAGCAGCTGCGAGTTGACCACCTCGCCGCCGATCAGCACCTGGCGCAGTCGCAGGGGGCGTTCCGGGGTCTGGTAGGACAGCAGTGGGTAGAAGGCGCGCGTGGCGCAGTTCAGGATGGTGATGCCATCGTCCTCGATCTGGCGGAATGCCAGGTCCGGCGCGTAACCCTCGGCCGGCAGGTGTACTTCGGCCCCCACCGCGAGCATGGCGAAGATGTTCTTCTGGGTCAGGTCGAAGCTGATCGACGAGAATATCAGCGCCTTGTCCGCGGGCGTCACGTCGTAGTGCCGTATGTACCAGCGCACGAGGTTGTGCAGTCCCTGGTGCGCGACGGCGGCGCCCTTGGGCTGGCCCGTGGAGCCGGATGTGTAGATCACGTAGCACAGGTGCCGCGGGTCGCAGGGGGCGGTCAGGTCGGCGCCGGAATGGGCTGCCAGTGCGGGCCAGGCGGTATCGAGGCAAAGGGAAGGCGCGTCCAGCGCGGGCAGGCGCTCGAGCAGGCGTTCCTGCGTCAGCAGCATGAGCGGCCTGGCGTCTTCCAGCATGTAGCGCAGCCGTTCGGGCGGATAGCTGGCGTCCAGCGGCACGTAGGCGGCGCCGGATTTCAGAATGCCCAGCAGGCCGACGATCATCTCCAGCGATCGTTCCACGCACAGGCCCACCAGCGCGTCGTTGCCGGCGCCGGCCTGGCGCAGGTGGCGCGCCAGCTGGTTGGCGCGGGTGTTGAGTTCTTCGTAGGTGAGCGTGGCGCCGTCGCACACGACGGCCACGCGCTGCGGCGTGCGCCGGGCCTGCAGTTCGAACAGCTCGTGCACGGTGTGCGGTCCCGGCTCGACCGTCGCGGTGTCGTTCCATTCGACCAGTTGGCGGCGTCGTTCAACGTCGTCCAGCAGCGGCAGCAGGGCGACCGGCGTGGCCGGGTCGGCGGCGACGGCGCGCAGCAGGTGCAGCCAGTGGTCGCGCAGGCGGTCGATGGTCGTCGCG
>NZ_LMCY01000041.1:0-367 GCF_001425685.1 Massilia sp. Root335
TCAACGCAACGTCCGTTCGCGCACCCACTTCTTCGTCGAGTGGCAGGCGCTGGACCTCGTGCGTAACGCGGACGGCGACGTCCTCGGCGTCGTCGCGCTGGAAATGGAAACGGGCGACGTCATGATGCTGCAGGCGAAAACGACCGTGTTCGCCACGGGCGGCGCGGGCCGCATCTTCGCCGCGTCGACCAACGCCTTCATCAACACCGGCGACGGCCTGGGCATGGCGGCGCGCGCCGGCATCCCGCTGCAGGACATGGAGTTCTGGCAGTTCCACCCGACCGGCGTGGCCGGCGCGGGCGTCCTGATCACGGAAGGCGTGCGCGGCGAGGGCGGCATCCTGATCAACTCGAACGGCGAACGCTTC
>NZ_LMCY01000041.1:502-946 GCF_001425685.1 Massilia sp. Root335
ACCCCGGACGGCACCGGTTCGCAGAAGGTCGTCAATGGCCTGTACGCGATCGGCGAATGCTCGTGCGTGTCGGTGCACGGCGCGAACCGTCTCGGCACGAACTCGCTGCTCGACCTGGTGGTGTTCGGCCGCGCGGCCGGCAACCACATCGTCGCGCAGAACCTGAAGGAGCAGGGCAACCGCGCGCTGCCGGCGGACTTCGCCGACTATGCGCTGGGCCGTCTGAATCGCCTGGAGAATTCGAGCGGCGGCGAGAAGGTGCAGGACGTGGCCAACGCGATCCGCGCCACGATGCAGAAGCACTGCGGCGTGTTCCGCACGCAGGCGCTGATGGACGAAGGCGTGCGCGAGATCATGGCGCTGGACGAGCGCCGCAAGCACGTCTCGTTCAAGGACAAGTCGAAGGTGTTCAACACGGCGCGCATCGAAGCGATCGAGCTGGAC
>NZ_LMCY01000041.1:1035-1360 GCF_001425685.1 Massilia sp. Root335
AGGCAATCGCCTCGACTACAAGCCGGTCGTGACCAAGCCGCTCACCGTCGACACGTTCAAACCGAAGCCCCGCACGTTCTAAGAACCTGTCTCGGTATGCGCGAACCGGTAGGGTGGGCTCCCCGAGCCCACGCGGCAGCTGGCAGATCGCAAACGTCACGCGTGGGCGGCGGGCCGCCCACCCTACGATTTAAGAATATGAGGTAACACATGGCACGCACAGTCCACCTGAAAATCTACCGCTACGATCCTGACAAGGATGCGAAGCCCTATATGCAAGACGTCACCGTCGAGCTGAAAGACACCGACAAGATGCTGCTCGATG
>NZ_LMCY01000042.1:0-133 GCF_001425685.1 Massilia sp. Root335
CGGGGTCGTGCTCAATGATGAAATCGTCCGGCTCAAACATAAGCGTCCCGGAGGACGAGGCAACCCGTACCTGGCATCGCTACGGCGTATCACGATCGCTCGCCCGGAAAAGGACACGCCGCTTGTCCTGGCC
>NZ_LMCY01000042.1:283-18772 GCF_001425685.1 Massilia sp. Root335
AAGAGCTCCAGCTGAGCCTCATCTGATGAAACTGTCAAGAATTTTATTCCGGACAGCAGTGCGCGCAGGCGGGAACCCAGTCTGTGTGCAGATCGATACGCTTGAAACAGGTCGATATGCTTGAGTAACGTCGTTCCCGCGCAGGCGGGAACCCAATCTGCGCGCAGCTGGATTACGCTTGAAGCAGGTCGATACGCTTGATACTTGGGTCCCCGCCTGCGCGGGGACGACGGACCATGCCGATATGCTTGAGTAACGTCGTTCCCGCGCAGGCGGGAACCCAGTCTGTGTGCAGATCGATACGCTTGAAGCAGGTCGATATGCTTGAGTAACGTCGTTCCCGCGCAGGCGGGAACCCAATCTGCGCGCAGCTGGATTACGCTTGAAGCAGGTCGATATGCTTGATACTTGGGTCCCCGCCTGCGCGGGGACGACGGACCATGCCGATATGCTTGAGTAACGTCGTTCCCGCCTGCGCGGGGACGACGGATCATGCGCTATCAGGCCTGCCGGCGCTTCCGCCTCGCCATGCCCGCCGCCGCCAGCCCGGCCAGCACCAGCGCCACGCTGCCCGGCTCCGGCACGTGCGCCGGGGTGTCGTTGTCGTTCGGCCCCGTTTTCAGCCCGGCGATGTCGACCGCGTTGAAATAATGATTCGAATTGACCTGGACCGTCGACGACCATGTATCGACGATCACGTTGCCGTTGATGACGCCCCAATTGGCCGTCTGCGTCGCATACGGCGCCAGCACGCTGCCGATCACGCCGCGCACGTCGATGCTCGTCGCTTCGTAAAAGTTGAACAGCACGTTGTAGCCGGCGAGCGGCTCGAAGCTGATGCCGCCGTTATTGAAGGTGCCGGCGCCGCCGCTCACGTTGAAGACGAGCGTCTGGCCCGGCACCAGTTGTTCCAGGGTCCAGCTGCTGGAATTCGCGAACAGGTCCGACGACACATCGAAGACGTCGACGCCGCCGCTGCCGTTGCCCGTCACCTTGACGCCACTCCACAGGCGCGTCACCGAACCCGTCGGATCGAGGTCCGACAACGCATCGGCCACGCCCTTGTAATAGTTTGATGTCGCCTTGAAATCGACGGGATTGTTCGTCGACATGTCCGGCGTCGCCGCCCACGTCAGCGCGCTCGTGCCGCCCACGTAAGCCTTGCCGTTCTCGATCGAGCCGCCCTGCAACGCCAGGTTGCCGCCGGCGACGAGCGCATAGCCGTCCGTGCCGAATGCATCCTTGTTGTTGTGATTGATCGAATAACTGGAAATCGTGACATTGCCGCCGGCCACGACCGCGCCCTCGACGTCGCTCGACGGCGCCGTGAAGTCGTGGATCGCATACAGATTCGCGCCGCCCACGGGTGCCATCAGGTTCAGCACGGCCGCGTGGGCGGAACCGCCGAGGAGGGCGAAAGCGAGGGTGACGGGAGCGAGCATGACAGGCCGGATGGAATGCATGATATTTCTCAATAGAAATTTTTGGTACTACACAGTACCATCATTCCCGGTATCGTTCTAATTCTTTTTAGAAATAACTGTTATCTTCCATGCCATATGCTTGATGCGACGCGGGGCATGCCCGGTTACATGTGCGGCAGCCACATGCCCACCGTCGCCACGGCGATGCCCACGCCCAGCGCCAGCGTCAGCGCGGACAGGACGCCCGCCATGAACCAGTGCGCGCCGGCGCCGCCGCGTGCGCGGCAGACGAGGTAGGTTTCCAGGACAGCGAGCGGCAGCAGGAATTGGGCGAACGCCAGGAAACTCAGGAACGGCCCCCGGAACGTGCCAGGGTCGAACCCCGCGGGACCGCCGTTCACCGCCAGCCAGAACATCAGGCCGACGCGGAAGAACCACACGCCGCTGACGGCGAGGAACAGGCGCATTGCCCAGCGGCGGTGCGCGGCGACGTCGCGCATGCGGATGCGCTGCAGCGCCATCCCCGCGAACGCCAGCACGAGCAAGCCGTTGACGCTCGTGCCGATGTGCTGGACGACGTCGCCGACCGCCCCGCGCCACCAGATCATGTAGATGCCGGTGACGCTCGCGGCGACGGCGGCGACGAGATAGAGCCTGCCGTTCCAGCGGTGGAACGCGGGCGCCCGCGCGCGCAGGCGGGGAACCAGTTGCAGCGCCCCGCTCAGCATGATCGTGGCCGCCATCAGCAGGTGGATGCCGGTGGCTGCGTTTCCCACGCCGTCACCGGCCACGTGACCATGCGTCATCACCGTATTCCATTGCCCGAAGCTTCCCCGGACCGCCGCCCCGCCATACAGCAGCACGACATAGGCCGCGAAGACGAGTTGTCCGGCCACCGTCACGACGAACCACAGCGTTGCCGCCCACGCCAGCGCCCGTGCGGCCCGGCCGTGCGTGCTGCCGGCGCGCCAGGAGGCGGTGATTGCATTACCCGATACCATTGTTGTTCTCCCTCGGATGATCGATACGGCAGTTATCCATTTCCCGCTCCCGGGCACAAGACGGTTGGGCGAACGATGCGACCGGCGACGGTTTCCGGGACTTGAACGACGGTCGGGTTGCAGGTATCGTGGCTCGATGTCCCCGACGACGCCCTCTCTCCGCCCAGCCAGCGTCCTGCTGCCGACCGCCCGGCAGGCCGCCGTGGTCGCCGTCTTCACCTTGTCGCTGTCCTGGCTGCTGCACGTGCTGAGCGGCACGTCCTATCTCGGCGTCTTCGGCCGCATCGGCTTCATCGGCGCGGCGCTGCTGATGGCCTACTCGGTTGCCGGCGCACTGCGTCCACGCTGGATGGGACTGGGGCCCGCGCGCCTGGCGGCGGTCGTGCTGACGGCGCCCGTGGCGGCCCTCGTCACTGCCCTGGTGACGCAACGGAGCCATTTCATCGCCTATCTCGGCGACACCCAGACGCTGGTCGGACACTTCCTGATGGTGTTCCTGGCGATCTTTTTCGGCGTGCTGTTTTCCCTGGTCGCGATGCGCAACGAGCGCCGGGAGCGCGAACGGGCCGACCGGCTCGGGGTCGAACTGGAAAAGAACCGGCTCGAGCGCGAACTGCTGGACGCGCGCCTGCGCATGCTGCACGCGCAGATCGAACCGCATTTCCTGTTCAATACGCTGTCCAATGTCGAAGCCCTCGTGGCGTCCGGCTCCCCCAACGCGGGGCCGGTGCTGCGCCACCTCATCGCCTACCTGCGGGCCGCGATGCCGCGCCTGAACGATGCCGACGCCACCCTGGAAACGGAACTGCAGCTGGTCCGTTCCTACCTGGAGCTGATGCAGCTGCGCATGCCCGACCGCCTGCAGTTCACGGTGGCGGCGCCGGCGCGGGCGGGCGCCTTGCGCTTCCCTGCGATGGCGCTGCTCACGCTGGTCGAGAACGCGATCCGGCATGGCATCGATCCCAACATCGACGGCGGCCGCATCGACGTGGGCGGCCGCTGCGACGACACGACGGGCGCAATGGTCCTGTGGGTCGACGACACCGGCAAGGGCATGTCGGAAACGGCGCAGCCCGGCACCGGCCTGTCGAACCTGCGCACCCGCCTGCACGCCTTCTACGGCGACGGCGCGCGCGTCGACCTGCACGAGGTGGTCCCGCACGGCCTGCGCGTCGAACTGCATTTCCACCCCGGAGGCAAGCCATGAAGCCGTTCACCGCACTCATCGCCGACGACGAACCGCTGCTGCGCGAACGCCTGCGCACCCACCTGGCGGCCCTGTGGCCGGGATTGCGGCTGGTCGACGACGCGCGCAACGGTCCCGAGGCGCTCGAGCTGTTCGCCCAGCACCAGCCCGATATCGTGTTCCTGGACATCCACATGCCGGGGCAGAACGGCATCGACACCGCGCGCCAGCTGGCCCGCCGGGCCCACGTCGTATTCGTGACCGCCTACGAGCAATACGCCGTGCAGGCGTTCCAGCAGGGCGCCATCGATTACATCGTCAAGCCGATCGACGAGGCCCGCCTGGCCGATACCGTGCAACGCCTGCAGCGCCAGCTGGCCCTGCCGCCGCCGGCGCATGCCGCGCTGGACGCCATGCTCGACCAGCTCGCGGCCCGGCTGGAACGACGCGGCAAGCCGGCGTCGCCGTGGCTCCAGTGGATCAAGGCGTCGGTCGGCACCAGCCTGCGCCTGATCCCCGTCGACCAGGTGCGCTTCCTGCGCGCGGATGACAAGTACACCCGCGTCGTGTGGGACGAAGGCGAAGCGTTGATCCGCAAGGGCATCCGCGAACTGGCCGAGCAGCTGGACCCCGAGCGCTTCGTCCAGACGCACCGCTCCGTCATCGTCAATCTGGCATGCGTGAGCGAAGTCGTCAGGGGCATGAACGAGACGGCGGACCTGCATATCCGCGGCCATGACGAGGTGCTGCCGGTCAGCCGGAACTTCCTGTACCACTTCCGGCAGATGTAGGTCCATGACCTCGGAGGTCAATTTTCCATGACCTCGCGGGTAATTGAACCCGCCCCGCCGAACCGCGACACTGTGGTCTCCACCAACGCAGGAGTCCATCATGTCCGACCAAGTCCTCAAAGCCCACGCCTTCCGCGCGCTGCACGCGCCGGGAGCGCCGCTGGTCCTGTTCAACTGCTGGGATGCCGGCAGCGCCAGGGCGATCGCCGCCGCCGGCGCGCGGGCGGTCGCCACCGCCAGCTGGGCCGTCGCCGCCGCCAACGGCTACGCGGACGGCGAACACCTGCCGCGCGACCTGGCCATCGCCAACATCGGCCGCATCGCGCGCACGGTCGCGCTGCCCGTGACGGCCGACCTGGAACGCGGCTACGGCGAGACGCCGCTCGACGTCGCCGACACCGTCACGCAAGCCATCCGCGCCGGCGCGGTCGGGTGCAACCTGGAAGACGGCATCGACGCCGGCCGCCTGCGCCCCGCCGCCGACCAGGCCCTGCGCCTGCAGGCGGCGCGCGACGCCGCCGACCGGCTCGACATCCCGCTCTTCATCAACGCCCGCACCGACGGCTTCCTGCTCGCCGCGGCGGACGCGCACGACGATGTGCTGCTCGACGCCACGCTGGAGCGCGCCCGCCTGTACGCCGCGCACGGTGCCGACGGCCTGTTCGTGCCCGGCCTCGTCGATGCCGCGCTGATCGAACGGCTCGTGCGCGCGTCACCGTTGCCCGTCAACCTGATGGCCGCCGCCGGCACGCCGCCGCTGGCGGCCTTGCGCGCCCTCGGCGTCGCGCGCCTGAGCCACGGTCCCGGCCCGTACCTGCTGGCGATGCGCGCGCTCGAAGACGCCGCGCGCGGGGCCGCGGCATGAAGCGCATCCGGCTCGCGCTCGCCGCGCTGTGCTTGAGCACGGCCGCGCTGGCATCCGACCACCTCGATTCGCCCAGGGTGGTCGCCGATCCGCGCGTGGACATCGGCGACATCTACGCGTGGACCTCGACCGACGGACGCCGGCTCAACCTCGCGATGACCATCGTCGGCCACGTCTTCGACAAGGACGCGGAATACGCCTTCCACATCGACAGCGGCCCGCGCTTTCCCGACACGACGGCGCGCACCGACATCGTCTGCCGCTTCGCCTCGATGGCGCAGGCGGACTGCCTGATCGGGCGTGACGAAGCGATCCAGGGCGACCCAAGCCGGCCGGCGGGATTGCTCAGCGCGAGCGGCCGCAGCCGGCTCTTCGCGGGCCTGCGCGACGACCCGTTCTTCAACAACGTGAAGGGTTCGCGCGACGCGTTCGACCTGGCGACGGCCACGCTCAAACAGGGCGTCCCGCGCGACGCCGCGGGCTGCCCCGCCTGGACGCCCACGCAGACCGCCGCCATCCTCGACCGCTGGCGCCACACGGACGGCGGCCCGGCCCGCAACTTCCTCGCGGGCTGGACGCCGGCCGCCATCGTGCTGTCCGTGGACCTGTCGCTGGTCGACCGCGGCGGCCCCGTGCTGGCCGTGTGGGCCGACACGACGGTCGACGACGTCCGCATCGACCGCATGGGCCGGCCGCTGACGGGCAACGGCCTGCTGGCCCACCTGGGCAACGACGAGGCAGCCGACGCCTACAAGCTCGCCTACAACGCCGCGACGCCGGAGACGGCGGACGCATTCGTGCCCGTCATCGCAAGGTCGCTCGCGCTGTACGACGGCTACGACGGCCAGTGCGGCAACCAGCTCATGATCGACCATGCCGCGCCGCCGGCGGCGCGCTACACGCCGCTGGCCAGGCTGCTGGCCGACGACCGGCTGTGGGTCGACAGCGCATCGACCACGTGCACGCAGCTGTTCGCCGTGGAGCTGGCGGCGCTGACGGGCGGAGACCGCTGGCGCAAGGACTGCGGCGGCCGCACCCTGCATTACGATGCCGTGAACGTCTACCGCTCGCTGCTCGCCAGCGGGACAAACGATGCCATCACGGACGGCGTGCGCGCGGACGACCGGCAGCATTCGGATGCGGTGTTCCCGTTCCTGGCCGCGCCCAACGATGCGAAGGCGGCCTACCGATGATCGCGCGCCTGCTGACGGTCGCCGCCCTGTGCCTGCCCCTCGCGGCCGGCGCGCACGACTTCTGGGTGAATCCGGACCGCTTCGTCGTCTCGGTCGGCGCCAGCACGGGACTGAGCATGCAGGTCGGCCACGGCGACGCGCGCCGGACCTCGCCGATCCCGTCGCGCCGCATCCTGCGTTTCGCGGCGTGGACGCCCGGCGGCGACGTCATCGACCTGCGCGGCGACGGCAAGCTCGCCCCCACCGAAGCGGGACTGCATCTGCTGGTGCTGGAAACGGACGCGAACGCGCAAAGCCATTTGCCCGCCGACCGCTTCAACGCCTACGTGAAAGAAGAAGGCTTGTGGCCTGCGGCGGCCGCGCGCGAACAGCGGGGCACGACGGGACGGGACGCCATCGAGCGTTACCGGCGCGTGGCGAAAGCCCTCGTGCAGGCGGGTGCGCCCGGCGAAGGCAACCAGGACCTGGCGACGAAGCGGGTCGGCCTGCCGCTGGAAATCGTGCTGGTCGCGCCGCTGTCGGACCCGGACGGCGGCGACACGCTGGCGGCGCAGGTCGTCTTCGAGGGCCGTCCGCTGGCGGGCGCGCTGGTGAAGCTCACGGATCTCGACCACGATGCCACGCCGGCCGCCGCGCAAGTCACGGACCGCGACGGGCTGGTGCGCCTGCGCCGTCCGCCGCCGGGCAACTGGCTCCTGAACGTGATCTGGACCACGCCCCTGTCCGGCGCCGAAGGCATCGACTTCGACACCATCTTTTCGAGCCTGAGTTTCGGTGTGCCGCCTGCCGGGTTATCATCCGGCCATGCCCCCACTTGATCTCGCTCCCGTCCCCGTCGGCCTGCTCCTGCGCGAATGGCGCGCCGCGCGCCGCCTCAGCCAGCTCGACCTGGCGCTGGACGCGAACATCTCCGCGCGCCACCTCAGTTGCATCGAGACGGGCAAGGCGCAGCCCAGCAGACCCCTGCTGATGCGCCTCGCCGACGTGCTGGACATGCCGCTGCGCGAACGCAACGCGCTGCTGCGCGCGGGCGGCTATGCGCCGGGCTATCCCGAGAGCGGCCTCGATACGCCGGCGATGGGCCAGATCAACAAGGCGATCGCCTTCATCCTCGAGCAGCAGGAGCCCTATCCGGCCTTCCTCATGAACCGGCACTGGGACATCCTCGCGGCGAACCAGGCGGCGCAGCGCATCAACGGCTTCCTGCTCGACGGACGGCCGCCCCGGCATGCGAACATGCTGCGCACGGTGTTCGACCCGGACGACCTGCGCGGCCGCATGACGAACTGGGACGATGTGGGGAGCACGCTGATCGGCCACCTGCACGCGCTGATCGCCGGTTCGCCGACGGACCTGAAAGCCCGCGCGCTGTTGGATGAGGTCCTGGCGTACCCGGACGTGCCGTCGCGCTGGCGGCTGCGCGACCTGGACCGGCCGCCCGCGCCGCTGCTGACGACGGAGTTCCGGCACCGCGGCGTGGCATTGAGCTTCTTTTCGACGATCACGACGTTCGGCACGCCGCGCGACATCACCATCGACGAGCTGCATATCGAGTCGTGCTTTCCGATGGACGAGGCGACGGCGCAGTTCTGCCGCGCCGTCCGCGAAACAAACGGCTGAGCGCCGTCAGACGAGCAGCGCGCCGCCCATCGACGCGCTGATCTCGGCCGCCTCGTCGATCATGCGATTGAGGCTGTCCTCGTCGAGCAGGTAGTCGAGCGCGCTCTCGCTGTGTTCGGGCAGCGGCGCGCGCGCCGTGCCGAGCGGCGACGGCACGCTGGCATACAGGTTGGCCAGCAGCAGGGTGTCGAGCAGGGTGGCGGGCGGCATGTGCAGCCAGGCGCCGCGCAGCTCGAAAATCGCGTCGGCGACGGGCTCGGGCAGCGCCAGCTTGCGCGCCACTTCGCGCGTGACGACGTCCTCGCACAGCTCGGCCCATTTTTCCGGATCGTCGTCCAGCAGGCCCGGAAAACCGTCGGCGCGCGACAACAAGTAGAAGCCGCCGACCTCGTGGACGATGCCGGCGAACATGGCCGTGTCGGGATTGACGAACGTGACGCGGCGCGCGAATACATGGGCCAGCGCGGCCACCTGCACCGTGTGTTCCCACAACTGCTCGGCCTTGGCGCGCAGGTCGGGGTCCTCGATGCGGGCGCCGAACTGGCGCACCACGAGGCTCGCGACGAGCATCTGCAGGTTGCGGTAGCCGACCCGCGTCACGGCCGAGCGCACGTTGGTGATCGGACTGCCGCCCGTGTTGAACGTCGAGGAATTGGCCAGCGCCACCGTGCGCGCGGCCAGCTGCGGCTCGCCCAGCACGAGGCGGATCGCATCCTCCAGGTGGCAATCGGGATCGTTCAGCGCGTGCTGCAGGCGCAGCACGGCGTTCACGCTGGTGGGAAAGGAAATCTCACCGCGCGCCGCTTGGGCGGCGATGGTTCCGAAGGCTTCGAGTCTGTTCACGGCCGCGATTATACCGTGCCCTATCTACCGCAAAAATAATTCGCGGCGGGTGCGCAACAACTTGTGGTAGTTCAGCAAAAAAGACGGCCGGCTACAAACGCCGGCCGTGGATGAGCTTAAAGCGGATGACTTATTTGACCTTGATGGCGCTCCTGACGCTGGTGACGCCGTCGACGCCCTTCGCGACCTGCACGGCCTTGTCGGCCTGTTCCTTCGAATTCACGAAACCGCTCAGCATCACGACGCCCTTTTCCGTCTCGACGTGGATGCCCAGCGAATCCAGGTTCGGCTCCTTGACGAGATCGGCCTTCACCTTGGTGGTGATGGCGGTGTCGGACGCGGCCAGACGCGTCTTGCCGGTGGCGTCGCGGGTCTTGTCGGCCGTCTCGTCGCCGGTGCGGTCCATCGCGTTGTCGGTCTTCCGGGCAAGCGTCGAACCGGCCTGCTTCGTCTTCTCGACGGCGGCGTGGGCCACTTCTTTCGTCTTCTCAACAACTGTCGCGGCCGCGGCCTTCGTTTTGTCGGCTGCGGTCACGGCAGTGTCGCGCGTCTTTGATGCGACGTTTTCGGTCGCGTTCGCCGTGCGGTTGGCGGCGTCGGCGGCGTTCTCGCGCACGGCCGACGGCTTCGTTTCGACCAGGCAACCGGTCTTCGCGTTGGCGCCCATCTGCGCGCACTTGTCGACGGCGGCCGCCTTGGCCGGATCGCGCGTATCGGTGCCGGTCACGAGGCCGCCGGACGCCGTGCTGCCGCTGGCGCCGCCACTGCCGCTCGAACCGGTGGCCGTCGACCGCTCGGTGCGCTCGGCCTTGGCGTCGGCCAGCGCCGCCGTGTGCACGGACTTGGCGTTGTCCATGCAGCTGTCCTTGTCGGCGCCGTTTTTGGCGTCGCAGCGGGCCTTGGCAAGGTCGTATTCGGCGTCGGCGACGCTGGTGCGCGCGCGGGCATGGCCGGTGGCCGTGTTGTTGTACTTGGCCAGCGCATCGGCTTCGGTGCGGGTACGCATCAGCCGTGCCTCGGCCATGCAGACGTCCTTGTCGTTGCCGCTTTTCGCATCGCATTTCGCTGCCGCCGCCCGGTATTCCGTCTCCGCCTTGTGCGTGAGATTACGGTAGGTGGCAGGGTCGTGGTTCAGTGCCGCGGTCGGCGCCGCGGCAAAGCTCGCGCCTGCGGCCGTCGCGAGCAAGGTCGCAATCAGCGTTTTCATGGTCTTGTCCCTTGTGTTGTTTGTTGTGACAGCCAGATTTAACGCCCTGGCGGGCAAGACCTCTGTGCGGCACCGTACACTTGTCGGACAATCAATCGTCGCTCAGCAGGCCTTCGCGCCACAACGGCGCCGCGTCCTCGAACGGTTTGCCGGCGGCGCCGAAACGGGCGCCGTCGCGCGCCAGACGCACCCAGGCCCGCGTATCGTGGCCGTTGTGCGCCACCGGCTGGTCCTGCCTGAGTCGTTCCAGCCAGGCGTAGATGCGGCCGTAGTCGCCGGGGTGGCGGTCGTGGATCCAGGCCAGCGCGACGAGGTCGGCATAGCCTTCCTCGCGGCGGGTCTCGCGCATCGCCTTCGACGCCGCCAGCAGCGATGGATCGGCGGCCGTCTCCTCGCCCGTCTCGACGAAGCCGGCCGGCAGCGCATGCCAGGCACCCTGCGCATAACGCCAGCAATGGCCGATCTCGTGGGCGGCCATCGCCTCGATCAATTCGCCCTGCTCATCGGCCGGCACGCCCTCCAGCTGGCGCTCCGCATTGGGATTGCCGCGCAGCGACAACACGAGCTTGCAGCGGCCGCCGGCAAAGCCCATGGCCATCGGCACGTCGTTGGGGCCGGCCTGCGGCTGCACGACGATGTCGATCGGCAGCTTCAGGCCGCGCGAGTATTCAAGGACGGGAAACGCGGCGCCGAGCCAGCGCTGCTCCAGCGGCGTGAGGTCGGCGGCGCATGCGGGGACGGCCTGGGCAACCAGGCCCAGGACGGCGGCGGCGAAAAAGACTTTGGACATGGCGGGCTTCCCGATGGATATATGAAATGCCTAACGGCAATTCTATTCCCCGTTCAACCCTCGTCCTCGGCAATATTTTCGCGGCTGTCCAAAAGCGTAATGTTGCCGGAAAAGCCGCTCAGCGGTGCGCCGGCACCAGCTTGGCCGCCGTCACGAACGCCGGGCGGATATCGTTCGGCACGGCCTTCATCTTGTCCAGGCCCTTCTGCACATCCGGGCGGATCACGACGTAACGCTTCATGAGGTCTTGCGCACGGGTGTAGTCGCCCAGCGCTTCGATCGTCAGGAATTCGCGGTCGAGGTCGGCCACGGCGCCCTTGATCCTGGCAAAGTCGACGGAGAACGTGCCGTCGCCGTGCGACACGAAGCCGCCCTTGTCGAGCAGGTAGTTGACCTGGATGGCCATGCCGCGCGCGTGCGAATCCGTCAGGCCGAAGTGCAAGGTGCGGAAGGCCGACGCGAGGTAGGTGTTGTACAGCTTGCGCTCGGCAGCAGGCCCCTGCCCCAGCGAATCCTTCAATTGGCCCTTGTCCATCATGTACGCGAGCGCCCACAGGCCGGTGACGTCGGCCTTCGCTTCCTCGATGGTCGAGTACGTATCCTTCAGGTCCTGGCGCGGCGTGGACGGCTGGCCGTTCTGCGTCGTCGCGTGCGGACCCAGGCCGTGCATGATCTCGTGCGCGAGGATGTGCGTGAAGAACGAATCGAAGTCGAGATCCTTCTGGTCGGCCGGGCGCAGCACGAGCTTCGAGATCGGCGTCAGGGTCGCCTCGAACTTGGCTTCCTGGACATTCTTGAGCATGATGCGCTTGGAGCCGCGCTGGCGGATGATGCGCTCGTCGTTCGGCAGGTTGTACGCGGCCGTCTGCACGCCCATATTGCCGTCGCCGGCGCCGTACACCTGGTTCACGACGACCATCGGCGCGAGCGCCCCGACCTTCGGATTGCGGTATTTCGGATCGAGCGGCAGGTTGTTTTCCAGCTCCTGCATGTGCTTGCCGAAGAAGTTCAGCTTGTCCGTCTCCTTCTGGTCGCGCACGTTCACGTACGCTTCGAACGCGGCCTTGTAGCCGAACAGCTCGTCGTTATACGTCTCGTACGGGCCGATCGTGACGTCGACCGGGGAATCCAGGTCCATCCACGCGAAATCGGAGGCGAGGTAGTCGTTCGACAGGAACGCGTCGGCGCGCAGGTTCAGGAATTTTTTCAGCGACGCGTTGTCGGTGGCGTTCGCCGCGTCCTTCAGCAGCCTGGCCAGTTTTTGCAGCTCGGTACGGTATTCGTCCGAGTATTTCACGACAGTGAATTTACCGGCCTTGTCCTTGCGGATCACCGTGAAGAACCATTGCGCCTGCTCCTTCTCGGCCGGCGGCAGGCCGTTCATCCACGTCTCCAGCGCCTGCTTGGTCGCCCCTTCCGGATAAAAATTCGCACCCGGCGGCTTCTCGGCCGGGATCTGGATGCCGGCATACTCCGCGGGCATGAAGGACTGGTTGCCGTCGATGATCGACCACGGCCCCTTGTTCAGCCAGAAGTAATCGCGGCGTGCCTTGCCCAGCGGCGTCGTGTCCTTTTGCAGCGCGGCCCACAGTGCCTCGTTGCCGGACCAGCGCTGGCGCAGTTGCAGGATGTCGACGATCTTCGCCGCTTCGATCAGCCTGGCGATGGCGACGCGGTCGCCGGCCGACAGCCTGGCCGTATCGGCCGTCAGGTCGACGGGGGCGAAGCGCCTGGTCATCGACTGGAGCTGGGTCACGGAGGCGGGGGCCGCTGCGGTATCAGAGGCGTGGACGTTGGTGCACAGGGTCGCTGCGGCCAGTGCCAGGGGGGCGAGGAGTTGCTTCATTGGGGTCCCTTGTGAGGTTTGCAATCTTGCGATTGTAATCCTGTTCAAGGTCATGCAGAAGAACTTGGGCCCCCGCCTGCGCGGGGGCGACGGCTCAGCGGCAGTGTATGAACTCGTCGTTCCCGCGCAGGCGGGAACCCAAGTTTTACGCGTGCCTCAGCGCGACGCCTGCGCCACCGTCGCTTCCGGCGCCGCCTGCTGCCAGCCGCCGCCCAGCGCGCGTGCCACCGACACGGCGGCCAGCAGCCGCTGCGTGCGGATCTGCGCGGCGGCGCGGTCGGCCGCGAGAGAGGACCGCTGGGCGTCGGTGACGTCCAGGTAGGTCGACACGCCGCGGTCGTACCTGGCCTGCGCCACCTGCACGGCGCGCGCGGCGGCCTGCTGGGCCTGCACCTGCACGTCGCCCTGCTGCTGGCGCTGCTGCACGTCCGACAGCGCATCCTCGACTTCGCGCAGCGCCGTCAGCAGGCGTGCCTCATGGTTCGCGACGGCTTCGTCGTAGCGCGCCCTGGCCAGGTTCAGGTTGGCACGGTTGCGGCCGCCCTCGAATACCGGCAGCGACAGGGCCAGCGGGCCGAACGAGAACTCGCGCGCGCTGCCCTTGGCGAGGTTGCTCAGGTTTTCCGACGCATAGCCGAAATTACCCGTCAGCGACAGGCTCGGATAGAACGCGCCCTCGGCCACGCCCACCTGGGCATTGAAGGCCTTCAGCGTGGCGACGCTGGCCGCGAGGTCGGGACGCTGGCCCAGCACGCTCGCCGGCAGGCCGACGGGAATCGCGGGCGGCTGCGGCAGCGCGGCGCCGGCCGGAGCGAGGATCGGCTGGCTCGGCGACGCGCCCACCAGCACGGCCAGCGCGTGTTCCAGCGTGTTGCGCTGGCGCTGGGCTTCCTGGATGTCGGCCTCGGCGTTGGCGCGCTCGATGCGGGTGCGCGACACGTCCAGCTCGTTCGACAGGCCCGCGTTGAAGCGCGCCTCGATCAGCTGCTGCGATTCGCGCCGCGTGGCCAGCGCATTGTTCAGGATGGCGATATCCGCATCGAGGCCGCGCAGCTGCCAGTACGTCGTCGCGACCTGGCTCGACAGCATCAGCATGACGCCGTCGCGGTCGTCCTGGGCGGCCAGCGCCTGGGCGTCGGCGCTTTCCACGGCGCGGCGCACGCGGCCCCACAGGTCGAGCTCATACGAGAAATTGGCGCCGATGGAAAAATCGTTGCCCTTGATCGACTGGTGGCCGAACGTCGCGCCCATCGCGCTTTCGGCCGACGTGCGCGAATTCGCGATGCCGGCCTTCACGCCGACGGTCGGCAGCTGGTTGGCGCGCACCACGCCCAGTTGCGCCTGCGCCTGCACGAGACGCTCGGCGGCGGCGCGCACGTTCGGGTTGTCGTGCAGGGCGCGCTGCTCCAGCCGGGCCAGCGTGGCGTCGCCGAACACGGTCCACCATTCGGCCGGCAGGCGCGCGGCCTGCTGTGCGGCCTCCCCTTGCGGCTCGGCCGCGGCATGGCGCCAGGCCGGCGCCGCCGCGCTTTGCGGCGCGACGAAATCCTTGCCGACGGTGCCGCAGGCGGAGAGCAGCGCGGCGACGGCAACGGCGACGGCGGTGTGAACGACAGGTTTGATATAAATAGTTTTCATTCTTTTATCCATGAATGCTTGGTTCAGTGGCCACCGCCACCGCCGCCGCCGGGCGACTTGATCTTGTCCGAGAACCACAGCGGGATGATCGCCGCCAGCAGGATGGCGCCGACGAGGAAGAAGCCATCGTTGTAGGCCATCACGAACGATTCGCGCCGCACGATGCGGTCGATGGCGCCAATGGCCTGCTGGGCGGCCGTCGCGGGGTCGAAGCCCTTGGCGATGAAGGCTTGCGTCAGCGTGTCCAGGCGGCTCTGCGTCGCGCTAGCGACCAGCGACACCGATTCGCCCAGGCGCTCCGAGTGGAAGTGCTCGCGGTTCGTGAGCGCCGTCGCCAGCAGGGCGATGCCGACCGAGCCGCCCAGGTTGCGGGTCATGTTGAACAGGCTCGAGGCGGACGTCATGTCCTTCGGCTGGATGCCGGCCATGGCGAAGTTCGA
The DNA here is from genome assembly GCF_001425685.1 of Massilia sp. Root335. Taxonomy (GTDB): domain Bacteria; phylum Pseudomonadota; class Gammaproteobacteria; order Burkholderiales; family Burkholderiaceae_D; genus Telluria; species Telluria luteola. Next base: position 15,128 of record NZ_LMCY01000042.1, read on the forward strand.
CAGGGTCAGCATCACGAACGGCTGGCCGAGCGCGCGGATGATCTGCGACAGCATCAGCTGGTCGTAGCCGGTGTTGGCGTCCATGTAGGCGTTCATCAGGCACGAGACGCCGAACAGCGCGAGGCCGAACGAGCACAGGAGGCGGTTGTCGATCTTCTGCGACAGGCGCGCGACGAACGGCATCACGAACAGCTGCGGCAGGCCCACCCAGGCGATCACTTCACCGATCTGCATCGGCGAATAACCGGCGATCTGGCCCAGGAACAGCGGCAGCAGGAACGAGGAGCCGTACAGGCCCATGCCGATCACGGCGGACAGCCCGGTCGCGACGAGGAAGTTGCGGTGACCGTACAGGCCCAGGTTGACGAACGGGTCGCTGCGCCAGAAATTCGTCACGACCCAGCCGAGGATGCCGATGATCGCCAGCGCCGCGAAGGTGATGATGAAGCTGGACTGGAACCAGTCCTTCGAATTGCCCTCTTCCAGGAAGATCGTCAGGCTGGCGAGGCCCAGCGCCATGAAGGCGATGCCGAGCCAGTCGGCCTTGTACAGCGCCTGCAGGTTCATGGGCTCGCGGTCGATGCCCCAGTACATGCCGGCGATGAGCAGCACGCCCGGCACCCAGTTGATGTAGAAGATCGACGGCCAGCCGTACAACTCCGTCAGGTAGCCGCCCAGCGTCGGGCCCATCGCGGGCGCCAGCGTGGCGGTCAGGCCGAACATGGCCATGCCGACGGCGCGCTTGGCCGGGGGCAGGCGCGTCATCACGAGCGTCATCGCCATCGGGATCAGCGCGCCGCCGGTAAAGCCCTGCAGCATGCGGAACACGATCATGCTGGACAGGTTCCACGCGGTGCCGCACAGCGTCGAGAAGCCGAGGAACAGCGCGGTCGTGAGCATCAGGTAGCGGCGCTGGCCGAGGGCGCGCACGAACAGCGCCGTCATCGGGATCACCACGATCTCGGCGCACAGGTAGGCGGTCGAGATCCACGAGCCCTCTTCCTGCGTGGCCGACAGCGTGCCGAGGATGTCGCGCAGCGAGGAGTTGGTGATCTGGATGTCGAGCACCGCCATGAAGGCGCCGAGCATGCCGGCCAGCACCGCGATCCAGGTGCGCGCGTCGATGCGCGCGCCGTTGGCCGGCGCGCCCGGCGGCGCGTGCGCCGCCAGCGGTTTGGTGATCGTCGTGGACATGATGCGTTCCCGGATTATTGAGCGGAGGCCTGCTGTTGCGGCGCCTTCTGGCGCAGGTCGATCTCGACGACGGTCGACATGCCCGGCACGAGGCGGCCGGCGTATTTCTTCAGGTCGTCCGGCGCGAACGTGATTTTCACGGGCACGCGCTGGACGATCTTCGTGAAGTTGCCGGTCGCGTTATCGGCCGGCAGCAGCGCGAACTGGTTGCCCGAGGCCGGCGAGAAGCTGTCCACGCGCCCGACCAGTTCGTGCTTGGGCAGCGCGTCGACTTCGACCTTGACTTCCTGGCCCGGCACGATGCCCGGCAGCTGCGTTTCCTTGAAGTTGGCGACGACCCACACGTCGTCCTGCACGATGGCGGCCAGCTGCTGGCCCGGCTGCACGCGCGCGCCGACTTCCACGCTGCGCTTGCCGACGCGGCCCGAAACCGGCGACACGATGCGGTTGTAGCCGAGCTGCTGCTGGGCGTCCTTCAACTGGGCCTGCAGCACTTTTACCTGGGCCTTGAGCACGTCGCGCGCCGCACCGGCGGCGGCGATCTGGGCCCTGGCGGCGGTGGCGTTGTCGCGCCGTGCCGTGACGTCGGCCGTGGCGCCGGCACGCGCGGCCGTGGCGGCATCGACCTCGGCTTTCGAGACGGCCTTCATCGTGCTGTTGTACAGCTGGCCGTAACGGTCGGCGTCCTGTTTGGCGCGCACGAGGTTGGCCTGGGCCTGCACGACCTGCGCCTGGGCGGCGGAGGCCTGCGCCTTGGCCTGCTCGACGGCGGCGTCGGCCTGCAGGATCTGCTGCTGCACGCTGGCGATCTGGGCCTGGATCTGCTCGACCTTCACGCCCTGGTCGGCCGGGTCCAGCTCGGCCAGCACGTCGCCGGCCTTGACGATCTGGTTGTCGTCGAACATCACCTTCGTGACGACGCCCGGGATGCGCGACGACACCGGGTGCACGTGGCCCGTGACGTAGGCATTTTCCGTCTCGACGAAATAATGGCTGCGGTACCACATGCGGCCACCCGCGACCAGCGCGGCGGCGGCGATCAGGCCCACCACGATCAGCACGCGCTTCGGAGGCCCTTTGGCGGCATTGGCGGGCGCACCCTGGGCCGCCGGCGCGCCCGGCGGAACGGCGGCGACAGGCTTGTGGTCGACCGTGGTTTGGGTATCTGGCATGTGAACTCCGAAAAGAAATGAAATTGGTCAATCGCATTATTGGACAACTTTTTGCCAAAGTCAAGAAATGAAACGGTTGCATTTCATTTGATATCGGGCTACAGTGTGAACCATGGACAAACATATGCATGACGCGGCCGAATGCTCCGGCAAGGCCGCGGGCCGGCCCAAGGCCGCCGACGTCGAGGCGCGTACGCAAGAGCTGTTGCAGACCGCCGCCGCTCTGTTTCTCGAGAACGGCTACACCAAGACCAGCCTCGAAGCGATCGCCCGCGCGGCCCACGTGGCGGTGCGCACCATCTATGTGAAATTCGGCGGCAAGGAGGGCCTGTTGGCCGCCGTGCTGGCCGCCAAGCGCCACCGGTTCTTCCGCAGCCAGCCGATGGAGACGGACCCCCGCCCGCTGCGCGAGATCGTGGACGACTTCGCGCACCAGATGTATGCCCTGATCACGTCGCAGGAAGCCATCGACCTGCAGCGCATCGTGCTGGCCGAGGCGCCCAAGAACCCGGAACTGGCCGAAGCGTTCTGGAACGGCGGCCCGCTCAAGACGCGCGAGATGCTGGGGCGCTTTTTTGCGCGTCCCGACATCCGCGCCCAGATGCGCCCCGACGTGCCGCTCGACCTGCTGCCGTGCCACCTGATGGCCACCATCACCGGCGAAATGATCATGAACCTGATGCGCCCGCACCGTCTCGTGGACCCGGACAAGGCGCAGCGCGACCTGGAAGGCCGGCTCGAGCTGTTCTACCACAGCATCTTGCCTCACCGGACTTAATTCCATTTGGCAATGTGCGTCATCGCACCGACCCGATGTGTGGGAAACGGCATCCTGAGTTCTTTGAAGGAGGATGTCATGAAAAACAACAATGTCAAGACGGCAGTTCGCCGCAAGGAGGGTGCATGAGCAAGTCATCCCGATATGAATGGCGCGACCAGCAGGCCGCGCTGCACGAGCGCATGAACGGGTTCCTCGCCAACCCGAGCAATGAACAGCTCGAGGCCGTCGTCGCCGAAATGCGAGCGTACGCGGCCGCGGCCCAGTCCGGCAGCATCGAGATTCCGCAGCGGTGGACCGCTTACGGTTGAGCTAGCGTGGGCACCCCGTGCCCACGCGCAATCGGCTCCGACACGGACGGGCACACCGGTCATTCACGCGCCGGTTGAACGCGTGGGCGGGGGCTGCCCACCCTACGTGCGGCGCGGTCATGGTTTTGTAGATACCGTCTTGTGCGTCAAGCTTCACATGGCGTAATTCGGGTCATATGGCCTGCCTGAG
>NZ_LMCY01000043.1:0-14561 GCF_001425685.1 Massilia sp. Root335
GTTTCTCCTAGTGGCGGCAGTGTCCTGCCAAATGACCGTTTACACAATATTATTTACACCCTCAACTGAAGGACATCTGGGTGTTACGCGCCTATCTCCAGATGAATGAACGAGTCCGTGAACTCGCGCTCTTCAACCCGGGTATCAATAGCAAGCTTCGCGGTTGCGACTTTGCCGCCTTAAAGTCCACGCCGATGTCATGGCGGGGCTATGTCAGTCGTTTGCACGGATGGTTGCCGTAGGCGGTGGCGCGTCAACAAACAGATTTATATTGGTCGTTCTGAACGCCCTCCGGTCGAAAATGGTACTTGAAAAGGCATCCTTGATGGCCGTTATTTGGTCTTCGCTAAAGTTCTCGTCAATGTACTTAGGGCCAAAGGCCGTGTTCTCCGAGTAGTTGAGCACCATATTGGAAAGCCCAATACGGATGACGTGATCCTCTAGCTTAAGCAGATTACCTATCGCATCCTTGAAGCCAAAATTTCCAATGGAGAACGTGAAGATGACATGCGTCTTGCCGTTCTCCGGGAAAATGTTGAGCAACACGTTCTTCATCTCAGGACAGTTTTTGGCATAAGACTGCGCCAACCGTTGTTCGTCCTGCTCAGAGATGATGCGCAGTCCATTGTGGTCGAAATATGGGATAAAGGAAGTACTACAAGCGATCGGATATGTCCCCTCAAACGAGTGATAGATGTGCTCGAAATCCAAAGGATGACCTTGGTCGATCGCACCTATCAGGTTCTCGCATATCAGGCGTAGTTCCGCAATGTTATGTTCGCATTGCTTGTGCCTCATCCTGAGTCGGTGATTCGCTTCGCCTTCTAACATCACATTCAGCATGAATTCGGGAACATGCAGTTCTCCTCGCAATATGGCCGGAAGCGTTGTCTGAAGATGAGGGGGAAAGTCATCTTTGCCCAACTTGTCACCAAGCTTGGTCTCACAAAGCTGTTTTGATTCTAGATTGGCATGAAGCTCTTTTGCCGCAGCGCGATAGGCGTATATGTCCAGTTGTTTGGCAGTTGCGGTAAATGCCACATCCTCGATGGGTTGAAATATGGCCTTGTCATGCCCGCCGCAGAATCCGCTGAAGGTGCTGAACTTCTTGATACCTTCGCGCTTAAACTCTGGGGCCATCGCTGCCATGTCCTCCGATGGACTAAGGCCAAGGTAATAAATTTCTCCGGCGCTGCCCTCAGCAATGGAGGCGAGAATTTTGCCCCGCTGAATGGAGTGTGCGTGCACAATCTTTCCAGAGCACCCTGCCTGTTCCTGCCTTCCGCGTAAGCACCCCTTGACGCTGGCGTCTTTCCTGGCTTGGCCCAGAATTTTATTGAATTCGATCTGATCCTGATTCAATTATGGCCCTCCAAATCTATGTTGTGGATTACTCCAAAAGTGGTATCCTTTTTACATTCTTAATGTTCAGATTTACATCTATCCAACGTTGGAGCGTAGTCTGTCTGCAAGCGCCTCGAGTTCTAATTGCGCTTTCGACACAAGATGAGCAGGCTCAGCCAGCGATATATTGGCCGAAGCAAGGTGTTGTCGAAATTCAAATTTCGCGGTTTGAGGAACCGTGTCATCCGAAATTGCATGATCAAGAGCTTCAGTAAGTGTGATTTTTTTAGTACGAATGGCTTCTGCAAGAAATTCAAATTCCTGAATTGTCATGATGTACATATTTTCTAATGGAATACGCAGGTTCGCGGGATTCTCGCCGAGCAAAACTCTAATCTTCTCTTCGCCTATACACGCAGCCAGTGTCCGTCCGCTTCCCACATACAACTCACTATAAGTTACAGTAATAAGGTAGTTTTTTCTCCTTTGTCGCATCACAATTTTGGGGTCCTCAGACTGCGGCAGTGTAGTCAGTACGGCATGGGCTTGTTTGATTGCCTTAAGCGCCGACGTCTCGAGTGAGCGTGCCAACTCAGTCGAAAGATGTGTCGATTTGCCTTGATACGACATCTCTGCAGCTTTGGCATCAACAAAAATATTCGAGTCGTCATCCGCGATGAGGAAGTCAATGGCGGTACTCTCTTCTCCAAGTTTTTGCTTGATTTCCGTTTCAGGAATGTACGGCAGCCCCGTCTCTGTTATTGCTTTTTCGACGTACTTTTCGAATAACGGACCAAAGTGAGCCATGAACAACTTGGCGTTTTTTGCGCGTAGTCGGTTGTAGATGTAGTGCTCAAGGCATGCGAACAAGACCTGATGATCGACACAGACATAATTAAGCCCGCTCTTTAGTAAAGGAAAATTCACGAATGGAGTTTGTTCCCAATACTCAGATGCCGAACGCGCCCTCCGTCCCTTGGCTATATTGTCGCGATCGCGATCCAAAATAGCTTCTTTTGCTTGCTCCAGTGATTTGGAGAGCGTGTTGAGGAATGCGGTTATTTCGTGCTTCGAATAAGCCCCGTTTAATAACGTGCTAAACCATTGCTCAGTTACCACCTTTTCGTTACCATCATGGAATCGTGCGAGAAGCGCTTGGGAAAGCTCTAAGAACCGATGAATTTCGATTCCGGTAACGTCTGCAAAAGTTGTGCGAATATAGCCGCCCGCTGGAGTGTCCCCGAAGTAGAGTAGTTGACGAGCGATCGCGGAAAACGAAACTTTGCGTTGATATAGAGAAATCTGCTGGTACGCCATCGCTCGCAGAAACAAACGCACATCGTCGTATTCGGACGGCATGCGCGTTGTACGTTGGCTTCCCAAGTCTCGCATCAAGTTAAGCAAATCGATTAGCTGTCGATCCGTTGGAGCGCGCTTTTTGGGAGTAAACGCTTGTTCGTCAACGAGTGCCCACTTAATTAAAAGCAAAACCAACCACGGATGGCGCTTGAGATAATCAAGTCGGTCTTTATATGGCGCATGCAGGTACTTTAAACAAGCACCGACAACGCTTCTAGTGTCAAACTTGCGAAGTTTGTTGCGTATCGTTTTAAAATGGCTGAAGAACGCGTCCTCGGAATAGGCTTCTGAAGCAACCGCGTTGTTCATCTCTACGTTGGCGTCTTTGGTCTCCAATTGGTGTCTCACTCTTTTCTACGTCCTGACATCAGGCTAGGGACAGTCTAGCAGATGAAAGAAAGGTCCAAAAATTTAAATTTCTTGTGGTTTTCGAATAAGCGGTTGCGTACTGCTGCTTCGTTTGAGAGTGGGGGCGTTACCACGGATCCGGTAGCGACAGTAGTCTGTCGATCTGAATCGTTCCCGGCGTGCTGATCGATTGCCAAGGTATATATTAGGAGGCATAAGCTTCACGGTCGGCGCGAAGCAGTCCAAGCGTGAGTATGGAGTACTATCCAAACAGACATGGCCCGCGCAAGGCGGGCCATGAGTAAAAAGCGTGTTCCGAACTTTATTAGATCAAAGCCGCCGACGCTTACATGCTTGTTTCGATCTTTATTAAGTTGTTCCGAACTTAATTATGACGAAACAATCAGGAGCCGCTTACGCGAAGTTCTTGTTCACGAAGTCCCAGTTGACGGTGTTCCACCATGCCTCGACAAACTTCGGACGGGCATTGCGGTAGTCGATGTAGTAGGCGTGTTCCCACACGTCGCAGGTCAGCAGGGCCTTGTTGTCGGTCGTCAGCGGGGTGCCGGCGTTCGAGGTGTTGGCGATGTCGACGGTGCCGTCCGGCTTCTTCACCAGCCAGGTCCAGCCCGAACCGAAGTTGCCGACGGCCGATTTCTGGAACTCTTCCTTGAACTTGTCGAACGAACCCCACTTGGCGTTGATCGCATCGGCGACCGGGCCGGTCGGCGCGCCGCCGCCGTTCGGGCTCATGCAGTTCCAGAAGAAGGTGTGGTTCCACACCTGGGCCGAGTTATTGAAAACGCCGCCCTGCGACTTCTTGATGATGTCTTCCAGCGACAGGTTTTCGAACTCGGTGCCCTTGATCAGGTTGTTCAGGTTCGTGACGTAGGCCTGATGGTGCTTGCCGTAGTGGTATTCCAGCGTCTCGGCCGAGATGTGCGGCTGCAGGGCATCCTTGGCGTACGGCAGTGGGGGCAGGGTATGTTCCATGTCTTGTTCCTTGGTGAGTTGACGGGAGACTTTCTCGAAGTCTCTGCGGTACAGCAATTCGGGCGCTTATTCTAAACCGGATGCGTGATCGTTGCAGATATGGCTTTGCGAAACCACTATATTGTCGGAAACGTCGAAAAACCTGCTGCGCGTTGCACTGGCGCTTTGCGATGCTCGCGACGGCTTTTCGAGGTTCCCTTACTCCAATAAGTGCTGGATGCCGGCCACGCTGACCTCGGCGCTGCCTTCGGCCAGGCGGATGTGCAGCACGTCGCGCGGCTTGATCTGCCCCGGCGCATGCAAGACCTTGCCTTTCGCATTGCTGACGATCGCATAGCCGCGTTCCAGCGTGCGCTGCGGGTTCAGCAGTTCGAGCTGCGCAGCGAGCCCGTTGAGCGCCTCGCGCCGTGCGCGCAACTGGTTGCCGACGCTCGCCGTCAGGTGGCGCCGGTCGGATTCCAGCCGCGTGCGCAGGCCGCTCCAGTCCGGACGATGGCGGGCCCAGCGCTGCTGCATCTGCGCCAGCAGCACGCCGTGACGGTTCACGGGCGCGCGCACGGCATGCGTCAGACTGCTGGCCATGGCAAGAAGTTTCAGGCGCTGATGGGCGATCTGGCTCGACGGGCTCAGCAGGCGGCGCGACAGGTTGTCGAGGCCCTGGCCGGCGTCGGACAGGACGCGGTCCATCGCGCGGCGCAGGTCGCCGGCGTCCGCCTGCAGCGACGCGAGCCAGTCGGCGCGCGCCGTCGCGGCCAGCTCGGCGGCGGCCGTCGGCGTGGCGGCGCGCAGGTCGGCGGCGAAGTCGGCGATGGTGAAGTCGGTCTCGTGGCCCACGCCAGAGATCACGGGCATGCTGCACGCCGCGATCGCGCGCGCGACGGCTTCCTCGTTGAAGCTCCACAAGTCTTCGATCGAGCCGCCGCCGCGGCACACGATCAGGATGTCCACGTCGCGCCGGTGCGACGCAGTCGCGATGGCTTCCGCGATCTTTTGCGCGGCCAATTGACCTTGCACGGGCGCCGGATACAGCACGATGCGCACGTGCGGCACGCGCCGCCTGAGCGCCGTCAGCACGTCGCGCAGGGCCGCCGCTTGCGGGCTGGTGACGATGCCCACCGTGCGCGCGAACAGCGGCAGCGGCCGCTTGCGGGCCTCGTCGAACAGGCCTTCCGCGCCCAGTTTTTCCTTCAGGCGCATGAACGCTTCGTACAGCGCGCCCACGCCGGCCCGGCGGATCGCTTCCACATTGATCTGGTAATCGCCGCGCGCGCCGTACAGCGTGACGAGCGCGCGGACCTCGACCTTGTCGCCTTCGCGCGGCGTGAAGCCGGCGTACTGGGCGCGGCCGCGGAACATCACGGCCCGCACCTGGGCCGCATCGTCCTTGAGCGTGAAATACCAGTGGCCGCTCGCGGCGCGCGTGAAATTCGAGATCTCGCCACCGATCCAGACGAGGGGAAAGGTGCGTTCCAGCAGGCGCGCGACCTGCTGGTTGAGGGCCGTGACGGTGAGTACGGGCGGGGCGGCATAGGCCGGATCGGCGTCTTCGCTGGGGAACATAGGATGAACTGGGTTGAACTGTCCACAAAAACAAGTTGCGCGCAGTGTAGGGCACATCTGCGGTAAAACGACAGATAGTTTTTGTAAACGCCTGATTTTTATAGTAAAAGCTTGGTGCTTGATTTCGATGCAGCAATCAAATTGCCTTATGGATCAATGGCTTGAGTGCATCCTCGAGTAGTTGGCCACAATCTTATCCACAGAATGTGTGTGAAAGTGGACGAGCTGGGTGTGCCTCCAAATTCAGCGTGCATATGTTTTCCTAAAGCAATCAAACACTTAGGCCACTGTCCGGGCCGTTGCTCACATTGTTTTCCACAGTTTATGTGAACAGATGGGCGTACGGTTCGTGTACGTGCGCCATACCGCTTGCCCGGGTCAGCTAAAACGTCCTGCCCAAAAATTCCGCACGACAAAAAACCCGTTTAAATTCAAGTGCTTTGTGCCCGATCAAGACGCTTGCTCACAATCTTTTCCACAAAATTTGTGAAGAATGCGGACGCCGCTCAAGGCACGGCCTGGTTTCCGAGGACGCGACTATAACCCAGGATGCCGCGCAGTCGGAATACGCACCCGTTCCGGGCGTGCGCCTGTGTACAAGTAGCGTTTGCCTAAAAATTGGGCTTGAGGATGAATCGTGATTAAAATCAAAGGCTTGAGAAGCAATCGATAGGTTTGCGCACATCGTTTTCCACAGTTTGTGTGAAAAATTCAGGGCCCCGGCCGCGGCGCCGTCGATAAGCCGATTGCCCAAAAAACAGGCGAGCATCGCTTTCCCTTGCAAATCAATCGCTTAGGGTCCGGTTTGTGCGCTTGCGCACAATTTTGTCCACAAAAAATGTGCAGAAGGGTAGGGCCGCGGCGACGCCGTAGTCGTACTCAACCGTGCCTATTTTTTGGACTCGGAAATTTCTATGATTAAAATCAACGACTTATGCTCGAGAAGGCTGATTCCTCACAAATTTATCCACAGAAATTGTGGGCAACTACATGAGCCAACCCATCCGATCGAAACGGAGAAATTTCCTTAGAGGAACTCATCCTGGCCGTGCCGCGTTTTTACGCACGGAAAAATATCCTTTAAGAATCAAGGCACTTGGCAGAACAAGCGTGCCTTGCGCACACTTTTATCCACAGAAAGTGTGCAGAACTCTACTTGCCGCAAACCGGGCAACACGTTACATTGCGCAACTACCTTGTCTATTGATTTTTACTCATCCAGGAGTCCCATTTGCTCGCCATTCTCCAAGCTGCCGGCTGGCCCATCTGGCTGTTGCTGATCGCCTCGATCATTGCCCTGGCCCTGATCATCGAGCGCCTGATCTACCTGCGCCGCGAAAAGATCCTGCCGCGCCAGCTGCTCGATGAAGTGATCCAGGTCTATCGCAACGGCAAGGTCACTCCGGACATCATCGACAAGCTGCAGACGAATTCCCCGCTCGGCGCCGTGCTGGCCGCCGCGCTGCGCAATGTCGACGCGCCGCGCGACGTGATGAAGGAATCGATCGAGGAAGCGGGCAGGGGCGTCGCCCACGTGCTCGAGCGTTTCCTGACGACGCTGGGTACGATCGCGTCGCTGGCGCCGCTGATGGGCCTGTTCGGCACGGTCGTCGGCATGATCGAGATCTTCGGCGCCCAGAACGCCAGCGGCACGAATCCCGCCCAGCTGGCGCACGGCATCTCGGTGGCGCTGTACAACACGGGCTTCGGCCTGGCCATCGCCATGCCGGCCCTCGTGTTCTACCGTCACTTCCGCGCGCTGGTCGACAGCTTCATCATCGACATGGAACTGCAGGCCGTGAAATTCGTCGACGTCGTGCACGGTGCCCGCAAATGATCGACTTCCGCCGCGGCCGCAAACGCGAGGATCCGGAAATCAACCTGATCCCGTTCATCGACGTGCTGCTGGTCGTGCTGATCTTCCTCATGGTCACGACGACCTACAGCAAGTTCACGGAACTGCAGATCACGCTGCCCACGGCCGATGCCGAGAAGGCCGTCGAGAAGCCGTTCGAGATCAACGTGACGGTCGATGCCAAGGGTAATTACACGGTGAATAACGTGCCGGTCGCGTTCCACGGCGTCGCCAGCCTGGCGGACGACCTCAGGCGCGCGGCCGGCATCGGTCCGGACGGCCAGCCGCTGGCGACGCCCGTGAAGGACCCCGTGATCATCGTCAACGCCGACCAGTTCGCGATGCACCAGATGGTGATCAACGTGCTGGAAGCGGCGCGCATGGCCGGTTACGACAAGCTGACGTTCGCGGCGCAGACGGGCGGGCAGAAGTAGCGCTATTCGTCGTTCCCGGCACTGCCGGAAACGACTTCCCGCGCAGGCGGGACCCTAAGTTCTGCGAGCGCTGACGATGCGCATGCAAATTGGGTCCCCGCCTTCGCGGGGACGACGGGCTTGCGCTAACGCGTCTTTTTTGTTTCACCAGCAGTAAGACCGTCGCCCCTGCGAAGGCAGGGGGCCAAGCCGGTTTTGAGCTGACGCGTTTTTTTTGTTTTGCCAGCAGTAAGACCGTCGCCCCTGCGAAGGCAGGGGCCCAAGCTCGTCGCGTCTCGTAGTGTGCAAATTTGGCGGGATAGCACCAGCGGCGCTATCCCGCCTTCGCCGGAACGACCTTCGGCGGGCGCTAAGTACATTCGTTCCGTACCGGCAGACGGTCAGACACAGCCTAAGGCGTTTTCCGAACTAAAGCTTTACATGGCATCCTCCCTCGAATCCACCTTGACCCGCGCCTGGCTCCGCCGCGGGCCGCTGGCCATCAGCCTGTTGCCGCTTGCGCTGCTGCTGCGCGTGCTGGTCGCGCTGCGCGTCGCGTTGTACCGCGCCGGCATCCTGAAATCGGAACGGCTGCCGGTGCCCGTGGTGGTCGTCGGCAATATCTTCATTGGCGGCACCGGCAAGACCCCGCTGACGATCTGGCTGGCGCAGCAGTTGCGCGCGGCCGGGATGCGTCCGGGCGTGATCTCGCGCGGCCATGGCGGCGCGGAAGAGGCCCCGCGCGAAGTGCTGCCGACGTCGCGCGCGCAGGATGTCGGTGACGAACCGCTGCTGATCGCGGGCCGGGCGGGTTGCCCCGTCGTCGTCGGCCGCAAGCGCGTCGAGGCCGGGCGCCACCTGCTGGCGTTGCATCCCGACGTCGACGTGCTGATCACCGACGACGGCCTGCAGCACTATGCCCTCGCGCGCGACGTGGAGATCGTCCTGTTCGACGGCCGCGGCACCGGCAACGGCTGGACCCTGCCGGCCGGCCCGCTGCGCGAGGCGCCATCGCGGCGGCGCGATTTCACCGTCGTCAACGCGCCGGACATCACGCCGGCGCTGGCCGCGGCGCTGAACGGGCCGCCGTGGCAGATGCGCCTGGCGGGCGACCACGCCGAGCGCCTGATGGACGCGAACGAGCGCGTGCCGCTGGGTCACCTGCGCGGCAAGCGCGTGCTGGCGGCGGCCGGGATCGGCAATCCGGGGCGCTTCTTCGCGATGCTGCGCGCCGCCGGGCTGGAGGTCGCCGAGCTGCCGCTGCCCGACCACCACGACTTCCTCGACGAGCCGTTCCGCGCCGTCGAGGCCGACATCATCCTGGTGACGGAGAAGGATGCAGTAAAATGTCGGCAACTTGAAACAATCAACAACGACCCGCGCCTGTGGGTCGTGCCGGTCGGCGCGCAGATCGATGCCGCGCTGGCTGCCCAAATCGTGGAGAAATGTCGTGGACGCCCGACTGCTTGATATCCTGGTCTGCCCGCTGTGCAAGGGACCGCTCGAATATGACAAGAAAGCGCAGGAACTGATCTGCCGCCCGGACCGCCTCGCGTATCCGATCCGCGACGGCATCCCGATCATGTGGGCCGAAGAGGCGCGCAAGGTCGAGCCGACCCTGTGATCCGATGAGTTTCGTCGTCATCATCCCGGCACGCCTGGCCTCGACCCGGCTGCCGAACAAGCCGCTCGCGGACCTGGGCGGCAAGCCGATGGTCGTGCGCGTGGCCGAACGGGCGCAGCAATCGGGCGCGTCCCGCATCATCGTCGCCACCGACCATCCCGACATCGCGGCCGCCTGCGCCGCGCACGGCATCGAGGCCTGCATGACGCGCGCCGATCACCCGTCCGGCACGGACCGCATCGCCGAAGTGGCGCGCACGCTGGGCCTGGCGCCGGATGCCGTCGTCGTCAACCTGCAGGGCGACGAGCCCCTGATCGACCCCGCGCTGCTGGCCGCCTGCGCCGCGCGGATTTCTGCGGACGTGCCGATGGCCACCTGCGCCCATCCGCTGTCGGACGCGCCCGACGCCTTCAATCCGAACGTCGTGAAGGTCGTGCTGGACAAGGCCGGGCGTGCGCTGTACTTCTCGCGCGCGACGATCCCGTGGCATCGCGACGGCTTCGCCGCCACCCGCGAGGAGCTGCCGGCCGGTTACGTCCCGCTGCGCCACATCGGCTTGTACGCCTACAGCAATGCGTTCCTGCAGCGCTATCCGCAACTGGAGGCGTCGCCGCTGGAATCGATCGAGGCGCTGGAACAGCTGCGCGTGCTGTGGCATGGCGTGCCCATCGCCGTCCACGTGACGGACGACGCGCCGCACGCCGGCGTCGACACGCCCGCCGACCTGGAACGGGTGCGGCTTTTCTATACATCTTGATCCTGTTGGAAACTACTCTTCAGGCTGCTTGCGCCAGGTCAAACGGCTGAGAGATCGCCGGCCGTCAGTGGCGTCGAATGCTGCTTTTGTGGTAAGTTTCGTACCAGCTAGTCAGACATGCATCAATGCGGTTATCTGTGCGCAATCTGTGCGCAGCGATAACTGCACTAAAAAAATTATTAGATACCTTTAGGAATCCTTCATGCGTCTCATTCTGTTAGGAGCCCCCGGCGCCGGTAAAGGCACCCAGGCAAACTTCATCAAAGAAAAGTACAACATCCCCCAGATTTCCACCGGCGACATGCTGCGTGCGGCCATCAAGGCAGGCACCGAGCTGGGCCTCGCTGCGAAGAAGGTGATGGATGCGGGCCAGCTGGTGTCGGACGACATCATCATCGGCCTGGTGAAGGAGCGCCTGAAGGAATCGGATTGCGCCAACGGCTACCTGTTCGACGGCTTCCCGCGCACCATCGCGCAGGCCGACGCCATGAAGGACAGCGGTGTCAAGATCGACTACGTGCTGGAAATCGACGTGCCCGACGAGCTGATCGTCGAACGCATGAGCGGCCGCCGCAGCCACCCGGCCTCGGGCCGCGTGTACCACATCAAGTTCAACCCGCCGAAAGTCGACGGCCGCGACGACGTCACGGGCGAACCGCTGGTCCAGCGCGACGACGATACGGAAGAAACGGTCAAGAAACGCCTGGCCGTGTACCATAACCAGACCGAAGTTCTCCTCGGCTACTACAACAAGTGGGCGGAATCGGGTCTGCCGGGCGCGCCGAAATATCGCAAGATCTCGGGTGTCGGCCCGGTCGAACAGGTACGGGACGCCGCATTCGCGGCACTCGCAGGCTGAGCATTCCAGGGCGGCGCAAGCCGCTCTTTTTGGCTCCGGATGACTAGTGCCATCCGTCCAGGTTTTTAGATCAAAGTTTTGTCGCACGTTTCGGGCGGCAAATGCAGCAAGGCAGGCCGCTCCAGCGGACATCGCATGACGGCCTTCGACTGTGGTTGTTTGATCGAAGAACGAGGGGGACGACATGGCATCCGCGCAGCTCATCTTCGCCGTCGCGTGCGGCGTCATCGCGGTATTCTACGGCTTGTGGTCGCGCCGATGGGTCCTGCAGCAGGATCCCGGCAACGGCCGCATGCAGGAAATCTCGCTGGCCATCCAGCAGGGGGCCTCGGCCTACCTGGCGCGCCAGTACCGCACCATCGCCATCGTCGGCATCGTGCTGCTGGTCGCCATCTTCTTCCTGCTCGGTCCCGCCACCGCGGGCGGCTTCCTGGCCGGCGCGCTGCTGTCCGGGGCCTGCGGCTTCATCGGCATGAACGTCTCCGTACGCGCCAACGTGCGCACGGCGCAGGCGGCCGCGACGGGGCTCGACGCGGCCCTGAACGTCGCCTTCCGCGGCGGCGCCATCACGGGCATGCTGGTGGTCGGGCTCGGCCTCCTTGGCGTGGCGCTGTTCTACTGGATCCTCATCCTGCGCGCCGACGCCGCGCTGGCGCCCCATGACGTGATCCAGCCGCTCGTCGGGCTGGCGTTCGGCGCGTCGCTGATCTCGATCTTCGCGCGCCTGGGCGGCGGCATCTTCACCAAAGGCGCGGACGTCGGCGCCGACCTCGTCGGCAAGGTCGAGGCCGGCATTCCCGAGGACGATCCGCGCAATCCAGCCGTCATCGCCGACAACGTGGGCGACAACGTCGGCGATTGCGCCGGCATGGCGGCCGACCTGTTCGAGACCTACGTCGTCACGCTCGTCGCCACGATGCTGCTGGGGGCGCTGATGATCCCCGGCATGGGCGGCGCCGGCATGAGCTATCCGCTGCTGCTGGGCGGGGTGTCGATCATCGCGTCCATCATCGGCTGCTCGCTCGTGAAGAACCATCCGGGGCACAAGATCATGTACGCCCTGTACACGGGCCTGTGGTGGTCGGCGGCGCTGTCGCTGGTCGGGTTCGCCGTCGTCACGTGGCTCGTGTGGCCGGACGGCGCCATGCGCTGGCGCATGCTGGGCTGCGCCACGGTCGGCATCGCGCTCACCGGCCTGATGGTCTACATCACCGAGTACTACACGGGCACGGAGTTCGCGCCCGTGCGCCACATCGCCGAAGCGTCGACGACGGGCCACGGCACCAACATCATCGCGGGGCTGGGCGTGTCGATGAAGTCGACGACGTACCCCGTGCTGGTCGTGTGCGCGGCGATCCTCGTCGCCTACCAGCTGGGCGGCCTGTACGGCATTGCCATCGCGGCCACCGCGATGCTGTCGATGGCCGGCATCATCGTCGCGCTCGACGCCTACGGTCCGATCACGGACAACGCCGGCGGCATCGCCGAGATGAGCGGCATGCCAGAACAGGTGCGCGCCGTCACCGACCCGCTGGACGCCGTCGGCAACACGACCAAGGCCGTCACGAAGGGCTACGCCATCGGCTCGGCGGGGCTGGCCGCGCTCGTGCTGTTCGCCGACTACACGCATGCGCTGGAAGCGCAGGGCACGCACCTCGCGTTCGATCTGTCGAACCCGATGGTGATCGTGGGCCTGTTCATCGGCGGTCTCGTTCCCTATCTGTTCGGGGCGCTGGCGATGGAAGCGGTGGGGCGGGCGGCGGGCGCCGTCGTGATCGAGGTGCGGCGCCAGTTCCGCGACATCGTCGGCATCATGGCGGGCACCGGCAAGCCGGAATACGACAAGGCCGTCGACATGCTCACCGCGTCCGCCATCCGCGAGATGGTGCTGCCGTCGCTGCTGCCCGTGATCGTCCCGATCCTCGTCGGCATGCTGCTGGGACCGGCGGCGCTGGGCGGCATGCTGATGGGCACGATCGTGACCGGACTCTTCGTCGCGATCTCGATGACGACCGGCGGCGGTGCCTGGGACAACGCCAAGAAATACATCGAAGACAACCACTACGGCGGCAAGGGCTCCGATGCGCACAAGGCCGCCGTCACGGGCGACACGGTGGGCGATCCGTACAAGGACACGGCGGGGCCGGCCGTGAATCCGCTCATCAAGATCATCAACATCGTGGCGCTGCTGCTGGTGCCGCTGCTGCCGGCGGGCGGCTGGCTGGCCGTGTCGGCGCCGCAGTCGCTGTATCCGGCGCCGGCCGCGACGGCGCATGCGGCCACGGTGCCGGCTCGGCAGCAAGGCCTGCGCGTCGGACTGGCGGCTCCCGCGCGCGCGGCGGTCAGCGTCCCAGCGCCCCGTTGAGCGCGCGCTCCAGCGACGCGCGGTCCGAATCGCCGTGGTAGCGCACGCCGTTGATGTAGAGGGTCGGGGTCCCGGTGGCGCCGTCGTGGCGGGCGCGTTCGGCATCGGCCTGCACGCGGGCGCGATGGCGGCGTTCCAGGATCTCGGCGCGGAAGCGTTCGATGTCGAGGTCCACGCCTTCCGCCAGCACGGCGAGATCCTGCTCGTCGCGGATGTGGCGCTGTCGTTCGTACAGCAGGTCGTGCATGTCCCAGAACCGGCCCTGGCTGCCCCCGGCCTCGGCCGCTTCCGCCGCCAGTTCGGCCAGCGGGTGCAGGTGCGCCAGCGGCAGGTGCCGGTAGACCAGCCGGATGCCGCCGAACCGCTCGCCCAGGTCGCGCAGTGCGATGTGGGCGCGTGCGCTGTACGGGCACTGGAAGTCGGCATACTCGATCACCGTCAGCGCGGCATCCGCCGGTCCGCGCACGTGCTCGGCGTTGCCGATCTCGTCAACTCGTTGCATCGCTGTCTCCTCGGTACGGCGGCGCGCCAACACGGCAGGCCGCATCATGGGCGCCATGATGGCATGACGCACGCGGTCGTGTAGTAAATTTTCACCCGGCAAGAAGATAGGTGTAAAAACAAAACAGATGGCGACGTGATCGCCTCCGTTGCGGTACAGTAGCGCCATCAGCGGTTTGTTTCAGAAATGATTAGAAACGGAACGCGCCAGCTTACTAACCAAATGGAGAAAACCATGACGAGCAATCTCGGAAGAAAGGGCGTAGCCGACGCCCCCGGCCTTGATCCCACCAACGCTCCGCGCCAGGACAGCATGCAGCAGACCGACGGCACGAGCCGTGCCGAGCTGCAGCGTGCGCTGCTGGTCTACGGCATGGCCGGCGCGCTCGGCGCCGATCACGTACGGGGCGCCATCGAGGACGTGCGCGCCTGACTGAAGCGCTGACGCCGGGCACGCCAACGGGACCTGCGGGTCCCGTTTTCTTTGGCTGTGTTCGCGTTAGGTATGTGAACTGATTCCGGTTGCAGATGTCATACGCATCGTCGAGTTAACTCATGAGGAGTGACGATGCGCGGCCTACCC
>NZ_LMCY01000043.1:14685-15217 GCF_001425685.1 Massilia sp. Root335
TAACGCCCTGACCGGCACGCCGCTCGCTCGTCTACGCAAGAAAGAGTGCTGGCTACCGTTCCTGCAATCCATTCTGGAATCGCGCACGGTGCGCGACGCCGCGCGCGTGACCGGCGTGCACCGGACGACCAGTTTCAGGTGGCGCCACCGGTTCGTGCCCGGCGCGATGCGCGACCGTCCTCCGATGTTGGCGGCCATCGTCGAGGCGGACGAAACCTATCGACTCGAGTCACAGAAGGGTTCGCGCAACCTGACGCGGCCGCCGAGAAAGCGCGGCGGCGTGGCCAGGCAGCGCGGGATCAATCGCGAATACGACTGCCTCCTCGTCGCGCGCGACCGCAATGGGCAGACGCTGGACTTTCATGCGGGTCGAGGACAAGTGACCGTCGCGCAATTGCATGCGTGCCTCAAGCCGGTCTTGCCGGCCGACGTATTGCTGATCAGCGACGGGGCCGCGGCGTATCGTCGCTTCGCCGTGCAAGCGGGCATCACGCACGAAGCGGTGAACGTGAAGGCCGGCGTGCGGGCGCGC
>NZ_LMCY01000043.1:15242-218488 GCF_001425685.1 Massilia sp. Root335
GTTCCGCGGCGTCGCGAGCCGCTACCTCATCAATTATTCGGGCTGGCAACGGCTGCTGGATGCGCGGCGGCTGACGACGCCCGCGCATTTGCTGTGCGCTGCGGTCCGGTTCGGCTAAGGGCGGCTGCGCTCGGTTACCTAAATATCGCGAACACAGCCTTTTCTTTTAAAACACGCACATCCGGTCCGCCTCCTCGCGCAGCCAGGGCCGGAAGTCCGGATGCGCAATGCCAATCAGCGCCTGCGCGCGCTGCTTGGCCGACTTGCCGCGCAGCTGGGCCACGCCCCATTCCGTGACGACGTAGTTGACGTCGTTCTTGCTCGTGGTCGCGTGGGTGCCGGGCGCCAGGGTCGGCACGATGCGCGAGACGGTGCCGTCCTTCGCCGTCGACGGCAGCACGATGAACGATTTTCCGCCGCGCGAGCGGTTCGCGGCCCGCACGAAATCCACCTGGCCGCCCGTGCCGGAATAGGGCAGGTGCCCGATGCTTTCGCTGCCGCACTGGCCGAGCAGGTCCACCTGCAGGCTGGCGTTGATCGACACGAGCCTGTCGTTCTGCCCGGCGATGTACGGGTCGTTCGTGAAATTCGACGGATGCATCTCCAGCATCGGATTGTGGTGCATGAACTCGTACAGCCGGCGCGAGCCGAGCGCGAACGTCGCCACCATCTTGCCCGGCAACAGCGTTTTCCTGCGGTTGGTGACGGCGCCGGCCTCCACGAGCGTCAGGATGCCGTCGCCGATCATCTCCGTGTGGATGCCGAGGTCGCGCTTGTTCGTCAGCTGCATGACGACGGCGTCCGGAATGCCGCCGTAGCCGATCTGCAGCGTCGATCCGTCCTCGATGTGCTCGGCGACGAGGCGGCCGATCGCTTCCTGCACGGGGCCGATGCGCGGCAGGCCCACTTCCATGATCGGTTCCTCGCTCTCGACCAGCGCCGTGACCTGGGAAATGTGCACGTGGCACTGGCCGTGCGTGTAAGGGACATGCGGATTCACCTCCAGCACGACGGCGCGCGCCTTCGCCACGGCCGCCATCGTGTAGTCGGTGCCGAGGCTGAGGGCGAAGTGGCCGGAGGCGCTCATCGGCGAGGCCATCGCGAACACGACGTCGGCCGGCATCAGGCCCCGTTCGATCAGCATCGGAATCTCGGAAAAATAATTCGGGATGAAATCGCACCAGCCGCCCTGGCCGCCGGCGCGCGACGCGCCGCCGAAGAACAGCGCGGCATGGCGCACGTGCGCCCGGTGCTCCTGGGCGAAATAGCCGTACTTGCGCATGGCGAGGATCTGCGCCACCTGGACGTCGTTGAAGCTGCGGCATTCGTCCGACAGCGCGTGCAGCAAAGTGGGCGGTTCGCCGACACCCGTCGGCACGACGATCATGTCGCCGTTGCGCACGTGGTTGAGGGCATCGAAGGCACTGCCGCGCCGGGCGCGGTACATCTCCTGCATCGTCTGCATGGTCGTCTCCTGTCGGCGGCCTCGAACGACCATGGCGGCAGGTCGTTCGGTCCTTCCGGTCGTTTTTGTTTGAAAAACATGCGCTGTGGCAGCTTAACAGCGTGGCCGAAGATACTGACGCGCACCTGACGCGTGTTCAATGCACAGTTGCGCGCCGGGCCGGGTCCGCGCGGCCGATAATGCAAGGACGAGGAGCGAACATCATGGCACAACGACGACAGTCAGCCGCGGCCGCGCTGGCCGCATGCGCCGCGCTGGCCTGGTCCGGCATGGCGCCGGCCGGGGCGGCCCAGGCGCCGCAGGCGCGCGCGCAGGACGCGGCCACGCAGCGCCAGTCGGAACGCACGGACCAGGCGAACCGCGAGGCCGCCGTGGCCGACGAAGCCAGCGCGGCGCAAGGACATCCGGCTGCCGGCAGGGCGGGTCCCGCGGTCAACGATGGGGCCGCGGGCGGACACACGCCGGCGGCCGGGCTGAGCTATGGCCCGGTGCTGGCGCCGCGCGGCCCACAGGATGCCGATCCGGTCCGCAAGGCGCCGGCCGAGGTGCGCGACGAAGCGGACACGCTGGCCCGCGATCCGGCGCCTCAGCAGGCCCGGCCGCAAGAAAAGCAACTAACCGACAAGCAGCGCAAAGAGCAGGACAAGCAGCGCAAAGAGCAGGGCAAGGGACAGCGCGACGGACAACGCGACGAACAGCGCGACGAACAGCGCGACGAACAGCGCGAAGAACAGCGCCGCCGCGCCGCGCGCCGCCATCAGGCCTGGCAGGGCGAAGGCCCGATGGCGCCGCGCCCGCTGCGTTCCGGGGAGGCGCCTCCGGCGACGGCCGCCGTGCCGATCCCGCCGCCGCTGCCCGCGCCGCAGCCGACGGTGCCCAGTTCCAGCGTGATCCGGGCCTGTCAGGGCATCGCTTGCACGGATGCGGCCGGCAACACGTTCAACGGCAGCGGGAACGCGGGCGTCGGCAGCGGCGGCCGCATGTGCACCCGGACCGGCACGACCGTGCAGTGTTTTTGATGCACGCATGGTGTTTCCACCAAAACCCCGCTAAAATCCGCTGGTTGACGTTTACGTAAACGGCAAGACAATATCCAGCTGACCAGTGAAGGGGAGACAGATGCAAATCCAGAATAATGTGTTCATCGTGACGGGCGGCGCTTCGGGCCTGGGTGCGGCCACCGCGCGCACCATCGTGGAAGCGGGCGGCAAGGTCGTGCTGGCCGACGTGCAGCAGGAAGCGGGCGCGGCGCTGGCCGCCGAGCTGGGCGCCGCGGCACGTTTCGTGAAGTGCGACGTGACGTCGGAAGCGGACGGCCAGGCCGTCGTCGCGGCGGCGCTCGCGCTGGGCAGCCTGCGCGGCCTCGTCAACTGCGCCGGCGTCGCGCCGGCCATCAAGACGGTGGGCAAGGACGGCCCGCACCCGCTCGAGGCGTTCCAGCGCGCCGTCAACATCAACCTCGTCGGCACCTTCAACATGTGCCGCCTCGCCGCCGATGCGATGGGCAAGGAAGAGGGGCTGGAACACGGTGAGCGCGGCGTCATCATCAACACGGCGTCGGTCGCCGCGTTCGACGGCCAGATCGGCCAGGCCGCCTACGGCGCGTCGAAGGCGGGCGTGGCCGGCATGACCCTGCCGATGGCACGCGACCTGTCGCGCAGCGGCATCCGCGTGATGACGATCGCGCCGGGCATCTTCGAGACGCCGATGCTGATGGGCATGCCGCAGGAAGTGCGCGATTCGCTGGGCAAGATGGTGCCGTTCCCCCCGCGCCTCGGCATGCCGCGCGAGTACGCGCACCTGGCCATGACCATCATCGAAAACGTGATGCTGAACGGTGAGACGATCCGCCTGGACGGCGCGATCCGCATGCAGCCGAAGTAAGACGGTGTGAGCCGTCTGGCAATTTCGGGTACGATGCTCCACGGTATCGGCGCGCGACCGCGCGTTTGTCATTTGTGGAGATCGCATGAAATCGAAGTTGCTCGCCCTCGTCCTCGGCAGCGCGTTTGCCGCTGCCTGTCACCCGATCGTCGCGTTCGCGCAGGACGCGCCGGCCCTGCAGCAGGCCCCGGAAGCCGCCAGCGGCTACACGGAAAAGGCTGGCTGGACGGCCCGCAAATACATGGTGGCGGCCGCGAATCCGCTGGCCGTCGAGGCGGGCTACGAGATGCTGAAGCAGGGCGGCACGGCGATCGACGCGGGCATCGCGACGCAGCTGGTGCTCACGCTCGTCGAGCCGCAATCGTCCGGTATCGGCGGCGGCGCGTTCCTGATGTATTACGATGGCAAGAAGGTGCAGGCCTACGACGGCCGCGAGACCGCGCCGTCGAAGGCGGATGAGCACCTGTTCCAGCATCCGGACGGCACGCCGATGTCGCGCCGCGAAGGCATCGTGGGCGGCCGCTCGACGGGTGCGCCGGGCGTGCTGCGCATGCTCGCGCTGGCGCATCGCCAGCATGGCAAGCTGCCGTGGAAGACCTTGTTCCAGCCGGCGATCCGCCTGTCCGAGCAAGGATTCGCCGTCAGCCCGCGCCTGCACAGCCTGCTCGCCGAGGATCCGTACATCCGCAAGGACCCGACGGCGCGCGCCTATTTCTACGCGCCGGACGGCAATCCGTGGCCCGTCGGCCACGTGCTGAAGAACCCCGCGCTGGCGCGCACCCTGCACGAACTCGCGGACGGCGGCGCCGAGGTGTTTTATACGGGCCGGATCGCGCGCGACATCGAAGCGAAGGTCAAGAGCCACCCGACCAATCCCGGCCTCCTGAGCGCCGCCGACATCGCCGCCTACCAGCCGAAATTGCGCGAACCCGTCTGCAACGACTACCGCGCCTACACCGTGTGCGGCATGCCGCCGCCGTCGTCGGGCGGCATTGCCGTGGCACAGATGCTCGGCATGCTCGAGACGCGCGACATGAAAGCGCTGGCCCCCAGCGACGGCATCCCGGGCACGGAGGCCGTGCACCTGTTCACGGAAGTGGGCCGCCTCGCGTACGCGGACCGCGACCGCTACGCCGCCGACACCGACTTCGTCCCGCTGCCCGGCCGCGGCATCCCCGCGCTGCTGGACAAGGGCTATCTCGCCCAGCGCGCCAGCCTGATCGGCCAACGGTCGATGGGCAAGGCGCAAGCCGGCCATCCGCCCGGCGTCGAGTCGGCTTGGAACTGGGGCATGGACAATTCGATCGAGGCGCATTCGACGTCGCACATCGTCGCCGTCGATCCGTACGGCGCCGGCCTGTCGATGACGACGAGCGTCGAGGACGCGTTCGGGTCGCGCCAGATGGTCGACGGCTTCATCCTGAACAACCAGCTCACCGACTTCTCGTTCGATTCGCGCGACGCCAGCGGCCTCATCGCCAACCGCGTCGAGCCGGGCAAGCGCCCGCGCAGCGCGATGAGCCCGACGATCGTGTTCGACAAGAAGACGCGGCGGTTCGTGGAAGCCGTCGGCTCGCCGGGCGGTCCGCTGATCATCAACTACGTGGCGAAGGTCCTTGTCGGCACGCTCGACTGGGGCCTCGACATGCAGCAGGCCATCTCCCTGCCCAATTTCGGCAGCCGCAACGGACCGACCGAACTGGAGACCGGCCGCTTCCCGGCGGCCGAGATCGAGGCGCTCAAGGCGCGCGGCCACACGGTCCGCGTATTCGAGCAGACGTCCGGCCTGCAAGGGATCGCGCGGATGGACATCCACGGCGTGCCGCTGTGGTTCGGCGGCGCCGACCCGCGTCGCGAAGGTATCGCAAAAGGCGATTGACGGGTGGGGCTCGTTACGCCACCGACATTTTTACCGTTTGTCGAGGCCTCCATACAACGAAGTGTTTGTCGAGAAGCTATTTATTCAACGCAAGTTAAGCAGAGTTTGCTAATCTTGCCGTGTGGACATTGAACGTAAAACGGGGTTGATCCTCAGCGGAGGCGGCGCACGCGCGGCTTACCAGGCTGGGGTCATGCAGGCAATCTCCCGCATCCTGGGGGAGGCGGGCTGGCCCGCCGCGCGCAACCCGTTCGAGATCATCTGCGGCACGTCCGCCGGCGCGCTCAACGCCGCCGCGCTGGCCTGCCGCGCCGACGATTTCGGCGACGGCGTCGACCAGCTGGTGGACGTGTGGGAGAGCATCGACGTCACGCAGGTGTATCGCGCCGA
Organism: Massilia sp. Root335; assembly: GCF_001425685.1. Classification (GTDB taxonomy): domain Bacteria; phylum Pseudomonadota; class Gammaproteobacteria; order Burkholderiales; family Burkholderiaceae_D; genus Telluria; species Telluria luteola. The sequence continues at coordinate 20,861 of NZ_LMCY01000043.1, forward strand.
CTCGCTGGGCGTGCTGCGCTCCGGCGCGCGCTGGCTGTCGCTGTTGTCGTTCGGCTGGATGCTGCGCCAGTGGCATGCGGCGCCGCCGACCTCGCTGCTCGACAACACGCCGCTCGTCGGCCTGCTGCACCGCATGCTCGACCTGCCGCGCCTGGACGCGGCGCTGGCCAGCGGCTGCCTCGACGCGCTGGCCGTCACCGCGTCGTCGTACAGCGGCGGCCAGCACGTGACGTTTTACCAGAGCGAGCGCGAGATCGCGCCGTGGAAGCGCCACCAGCGCATCGCGCTCGCGGGGCAGATCGGCGTCGAACACCTGCTCGCGTCGAGCGCGCTGCCGTTCATCTTCCCGGCCGTGCCGCTGTACCTGGACGGCCGCCTGGAATTCTGCGGCGACGGCTCGATGCGCCAGCTGGCGCCGATCGCGCCCGCGATCCACCTGGGCGCGCACCGCGTGCTCGTCGTGGGCGCGGGGCGCATGAACGAAACCGTGAACCATTTGCCGGCGCGGGTGCGCTATCCGAGCCTGGCGCAGATCGCCGGTCACGCGCTGTCGTCGATCTTCCTCGACAGCCTCGCGATGGACATCGAGCGCCTGCAGCGCGTCAACGCCACCCTGGCCATGGTGCCGGACGAGGCGCTGGCGAAGACGCCGCTGCGCCGCATCGAACTGCTCGCGATCGTGCCGTCGGAGCGCCTGGACGACATCGCGGCGCGCCACGCGGGCAGCCTGCCGGGGCCCGTGCGGACGCTGCTCGGCGGGATCGGGGCCATCGAGGCGCGCGGCGCCGCGCTCGCGTCGTATCTGCTGTTCGAGGGCGGCTACACGCGCGAACTGATGGCACTGGGCCAGCGCGACACCTATGTCCGGCGCCACGACGTACTGGAGTTTTTCGAAGCATGAGACGATGGCATTCCGCGCCCAAGGCGCTCAAGGCGCTGCTGGCGCTTGCGTGGATGTTCCTGTGGCTCGGGTGCGCCCAGGCCGCGCCGACGCCGACCCTGCGCTTCGAACACCTGTCGGTGGACGACGGCCTGGCGCAGGAATCCGTGCTGTCCATCGTCCAGGACCCGGACGGCTTCATGTGGTTCGGCACGCAGTCCGGCCTGTCGCGCTACGACGGCTACCGCTTCACGAATTTCCGCAACGTCGTCGGCGACCCCAAGACGCTCGCCAACAACTGGGTGCGCGTGCTCTACGTCGACCGCAAGGGCCGGCTGTGGATCGGCACGGACGGCGGCCTCGATCGGTACGAGCCCGCCACCGGCGCGTTCTCCCATTTCCTGCCGGACGAACCGGCCAAGCGCGGCAACGGCAACCGTCACATCCGCGCCATCCTGGACGATGGCAAGGACGGCCTGTGGCTGGCGACGGCCGACGGCCTGCAGCACTTCGACATCGCCAGCGGCCGCTTCGACACGTGGCACCACGTGCCCGGCGTGCCGGACAGCCTCGCCTCGGACAAGCTGACGGCCCTCGCGCGCGCGCGCGACGGCCACCTGTGGATCGGCACCGCGGCCGGCCTGGACAGCCTCGATCCGGAGCGCATGCACTTCCGCCACCACCCGTCGCCGCGCGGCGGCAAGTACGACTTCGTGCAGGCGTTGATGGTCGACGCCGGCCAGGGCCTGTGGGTCGGCAGCATGGGCGGCCTGGAACGGCTGCCGGTCGGCCAGAAGGGCGAGGTCCGCACGTTCGGCCTTGAGGACGGCATGCCGTCCGGCGAGATCAGCGTGTTGTACGAGGATGCGGAGCGCCAGGTCTGGGTCGGCTCGCACGACCGCGGCCTGTACCGCTGGCTCCCCGCGCAAGGCAAGTTCGAACGGCATCCGCACCGCATCACCGACAGCTACAGCCTGGGCGACAACCAGGTCACGGCGCTGTACGGCGACCGCGTGGGCACGTTCTGGGTCGGCACGTGGTACGGCGGCGTGTCGCGCGCCGACATGGGCAGCGGCGGCTTCGCGCGCATCGTGCGCGGCGACGACACGCCGCTCGCGCTGGAAGACAACAAGGTGCGCGGCATCGTCGGCGACGGCGGGGGCAAGCTGTGGCTGGCGACGAACGGCGGCCTGCACCTGTTCGATCCGGCGACGGGCGCGGACCAGGCGTGGCGCCTGGCGCCTGTCGAAGCGGGCATCTCCGGCGACGCGATGGCCACGTCGGTGGCGCTCGGCCGCGACGGCGCCGTGTGGCTCGGCACGCGCAACGGGCTGGCGCGCTTCGACCCGGCAACGGGAAAGCTGACGCGGCGCACGCTGTCCGCGGACGACGTCGACGCCAACTACGTGCGCAATGTCCACGTCACGCGCGACGGCACCGTGTGGGCCGCGAGCCGCGGCGGCCTGCACCGCATCGCGCCCGACGGCAAGCAGACGACGTACCAGCACGACCCGGCCGTGGGCGCGAGCCTCGCCGACAACATCGTGCGCCCCATGCTGGAAGACCGCCACGGCCGCTTCTGGGTCGGCACGTTCGACGGCCTCGACCTGCTCGACCGCGCGACCGGCAAGTTCCGCCACTTCCGCCACGACCCGGACGATCCGACGAGCCTGTCGCACGACGAGGTGCACTACCTGCTGGAAGACCGGCGCGGCGACCTGTGGGTCGGCACGGCCGTGGGCCTGAACCGCATGGTGATCGGCCCGGACGGCACGCCACGCTTCCAGCGCTACACGGTGCGCGACGGCATGGCCGACGACGTCGTCGCCGCGATGCAGGAAGACCTCGACGGCTTCATCTGGGTGTCCAGCTCGAGCGGCCTGCACCGGCTTGATCCGGCCAGCGGCGCGTGGCGCAACTACAATGCGACCGACGGCACGATCGAAGGCGCCTACTTCGACGCGTCGGCGCTGCGCGTGGCCGACGGCACCCTCTACTTCGGCGGCAACAACGGCATCACGGCGTTCAATCCGCGCGCGCTGCACGACAACCTGATCGCGCCGCGCGCCGTCATCACGGGGCTGCAGATCTTCGGCCAGCCATGGCAGGACGTCCGGCCGGGCATGCTGCCGGGGCCCATCGAACGCCTGTCCGGCATCACGCTCACGCCGCAGGATTCCGTGTTCTCGCTGGAGTTCTCGGCGCTGCACTTCGCCGCGCCGGGCCGCAACCGCTTCGCCTACCGCCTGGTGGGCTTCGACCAGGACTGGATCGGCGTCGACGCCAGCAAGCGCTTCGCCACCTACACGAACCTCGACCCGGGCCGCTACACGTTCCAGGTGCGCGCGGCCAACAAGGACGGCATCTGGAGCGACGCCGCCGCGACGCTGGAAGTCACGGTGCTGCCGCCGTACTGGAAGACGTGGTGGTTCCGCACGCTGTGCGCGCTGGTGGTGATCGGCTGCTGCTACGGCGCCTACCGCATCCGCGTGGACGTCCTGCGCCGCCAGAAGGCCATGCTGGAACAGCAGGTCAGCGCGCGTACGGAACGGATCGAGCAGCAGAACCGCCTGCTCGAACGCCAGACCGAGGAATTGCGCGAGCAGGAACGCCAGGTGCGGCGCCGCACGAACGAGCTGGCGCTCGCCAACGACGCGCTGCAGGAAAACGAGGAGCGGCTGTACCAGGCCAAGCAGCGCGCGGAAGACGCGACGCGCCAGAAGTCCGAATTCCTGGCCAACATGAGCCACGAGATGCGCACGCCGCTGGCGGGCGTCATCGGCATGCTCGGCTTCGCGCTGCGCGACACGGTCCTCAAGGAGTCGACGCGCGAGCAGATCCTGCGCGGCCAGGCCAATGCGCAGTCGCTGCTCGCGATCATCAACGACCTCCTCGATTTTTCCAAGATCGAGGCGGGCAAGCTGACCATCGAGAACATCGACTTCGTCCTCGACGAGAACATCGGGCATGTCGTCACCCTGTTCGAGGAACAGGCCGGCGCGCACAGCGTGGGCTTCGGCGTGCGCCTCGATCCGGACCTGCCGCGCTTCGTCGTGGGCGACCCCACGCGGCTGCGCCAGGTCCTCGTGAACCTCGTCGGCAACGCCTTCAAGTTCACCGAGAGCGGGTCCGTCACCGTGCGCGTCGAACGGCGGCCCGAGGACCAGTACGACCGGGCCGGCCGCAACATGATCCGCTTCTCGGTGGAAGACACGGGCATCGGCATCGCGCCGGACGCCTTGCCGCGCCTGTTCCAGAAATTCGAGCAGGCCGACGCGACGACCACGCGGCGCTACGGCGGCACGGGCCTGGGCCTGGCGATCTGCCGCCAGCTCGTCGAGCTGATGGGCGGCACGATCGGCGTGGCCAGCACGCCGGGCGTCGGTTCCACGTTCAGCTTCGTGCTGCCGCTGGCGGACGGCGTGCAGCCCCCGGTGGTCGACGACCGGCCGCGCGCGCCGCACACGCACCGCCTGCGCGTGCTGTGCGCGGAAGACTACCCGACCAACCAGATCATCGTGCGCATGATGCTCGAAGAACTGGGGCACCAGGTCGACGTCGTCGAGAACGGCGCGCTGGCCGTGGCGGCGTGCGCGCGCACGCGCTTCGACCTGATCCTGATGGACGGCCGCATGCCCGAGATGGACGGCGCCTCGGCCACGCGCCTGATCCGCGCCGGCGGCCCGCTGGAGGCGCCCGTGCTCGACCAGCACCTGATGATCGTCGCGCTCACGGCCAACGTCAGCGAGGAAGACCGCTCGCGCTACCTGGCCTGCGGCATGGATGCCTTCATCACCAAGCCGATCGACGACGCCCAGCTGCACTTCCACCTGACGCGCGCCATCGAGCGCCAGCTGCAGCGCGGCATCGTGCTTCCGCCGATGCCGGAGCCGGCCGCGCGCGCGCCGTCGACCGCGGAGCTGGACGCGATGTTCGACGTCGCGAGCGACCCGCTGCTCCCGGCCGTGGCGGCGCACAACGCGGGCCGCCGCACGGGCGACCTGAAGGAGCGCCTGCGCGGCGCCTTCCTCGCCGACCTGCCGCGCCGCCGCGCCGAACTGGACCTCGCGCTGGCGCAGGGCGACCACGATACGGCCGGGCGCGTCCTGCACGGCCTCAAGGGCAGCGCCGGCTACCTCGGCGAGGCGTCGCTGCGCGCGCTGTGCGCCGAACTCGAAGGGCTGGCCGACGCGGGCCAGCTGGACGCCGTGCGCGCCGGCCTGCCGCGCCTGCTGGACCTGCTCGCCCGCTTCGAAGCCGAACCGGCCTGAATCGTGCGCACCCCGGATGTCTGTATAATTTCCATTTAACAATTGCGACACATGGGGCAGGGATGAAGGTTTTGTTAGTCGACGATGACGTCGTGTCGCGCATGATGCTGATGCACATGATCGACGGCGCGGCCAGCGGCGTATTCGATGTGCTGGAAGCGGAGGACGGCGAGGACGCCTGGAAACAGCTGGACGGCGGCCTGGACCCGACGATCGTCTTCTGCGACCTGCGCATGCCGCGCCTGTCCGGCATGGAATTGCTGGCCCGCGCCAAGGCCGATGCGCGCTTTGCCGGCCTGCCGTTCGTCCTCGTCTCGGCCGCCGCCGACGGCGCGACGATGGAGCAGGCGCTCTCGCTGGGCGCGGCCGGCTACATCGTCAAGCCGTTCGACAGCGCGCGCGTCGCCCTCCACCTGACCCCGTTGATGCGCGCGGCGGACGAGCAGCCCGCGGCCACGCTGCGTCGCCTCGGCATCGACGCCACGCGCCTGCTGCTGTACCTCGGCGGCCTGCAGCGCCAGCTGGTCAGCGCCGGCACGGACCTGGCCGCGATGCTGGCCGCCAGCCAGGTGGATGCCGCGCGCGCCCATCTCGCGCGCCTGTGCGAAGGGTGCCGCACGCTCGGCCTGCACGGCGCCGCGGCGGGCTTCGACGCCCTGCGCGCCGCCCCGGACGACGCCGGCCTCGCGCGCGAACTGGAAGCCGCGCACCGGGCCGTGTTGCGCCAGACGGATGCCACCCGGCACCTCGCCATGTGATCGGTTCACCTTTCCTGCAACGTTAAATTCCTGCTGGAAAAGGCGAAAAATTGTCATAAAAATGTTGTAAATCTACCCTCCACACGGCTGCGGATTCCGGCATACTGATCTTTTGCCGTGGCCGGCATGCACCACTCCCCAGGCAGTACGGCAACTTGTCGGGCGTCCTTTTTGCCCCGTACGGACCGCGCCAAGCGCGCGCCGTCCGTCATGAGCTTGTCATTAAAATAGTCGACTTTGCACGGCACCACAGAGTGCCGGGAGCACGCCATCGACTTGGGATTGCATGAGCGAGGATTATGAAGACCACGGTTTCCCCCAGCCTGACTTTCCTCACCGGCGGCGGCCAGACGGCCGCGCGCATCGCCGCCCATGACTGGCGCGCCACGCCGCTCGGGCCCATCGAGGACTGGCCGGCCGCGCTGCGCACCGCACTGGGCCTGGCGCTGAATTCCCGGTTCCCCACGTTCCTGTGCTGGGGTGCCGACCTGATCAGTTTCCATAACGACGCCTACGCGCCGCTGCTCGGCGACAAGGCCGCGCTCGGCCTGCCGTTCCGCGCGGTCTGGCGCGAAGCGTGGGACACGGTCGGACCGATCGCCATGAAGGCCTATGCCGGCGAGGCCACCTGGCACGAGGACACGCCGGTGCCGATGGCGCGCCACGGCTGTCCGGAACAGGCCTGGTTCACGTTCTCGTACAGCCCCGTGCGCGACGACGACGGCACCGTCGGCGGCATCCTGTGCACGGTCGTCGAGACGACGGACAAGGTGCGCGCCCTCGCGGCGCTGCGCCGGAAAGAAGAGACGCTGCGCCGCCTGAACGAGGCGCTGACGCACCAGGTCGCGTCGCACGCGAGCGACCGCGAACGGCTGTGGCGCATCTCGCCCGACGTGATGTGCGCGGCGTCGCTGGCGACCGGGCGCTTCCTCACCGTGAACCCGGCGTTCAGCGCGAGCTTCGGCTGGAGCTTCGACGAGGCGACGTCGCGCCCGTTCATGGACATGGTGTACCCGGAAGACCGCGACGACGTGCTGGAAAAGATGCGCCAGCTGGCCGGCGGCATGCCGCTCGTCGGCTACGAAGTGCGGCTGCTGCACAAGGACGGTTCGTACCGCTGGGTGTCGTGGACGATCTCCCCGGAGGGCGAGCTGCTGTACGGCGTCGCGCGCGACGTCACGGCCGAAAAGCACCAGGCCGACGCGCTGCGCCAGGCCGAGGAAGCGCTGCGCCAGTCGCAGAAGATGGAAGCGGTGGGCCAGCTGACGGGCGGTCTCGCGCACGATTTCAACAACATGCTGGCGGGCGTGACGGGCCACCTGGAACTGATGAAGCTGCGCCTGCGCATGGGCCAGACGGGCGACCTGACGACGCGCATCGACGCCGCCCTCGGCGTGACCCAGCGCGCGGCCGCGCTCACGCACCGCCTGCTGGCGTTCTCGCGCCGCCAGGCGCTCGACCCGAAGCCGACCAGCGTCAACGCGCTCGTGATGTCGATGACGGACCTGATCGAGCGCGCGGCCGGCCCGTCCATCGCCGTGCGCACGCGGCTCGCGGCCGCGCTGTGGACGACGCTGTGCGATCCGAACCAGCTCGAATCCGCCTTGCTGAATCTCGCGAACAATGCGCGCGACGCCATGCCGGCAGGGGGCCTGCTCGTCATCGAGACGGAGAACGTGACCCTGAGCGCGGCCCAGGCGCGCCGCCACGGCGACCTGCGGCCCGGCGAGTACGTGCAGGTGAGCGTGCGCGACAACGGCGCCGGCATGCCGCCGGACGTGGTGGCGCGCGCGTTCGACCCGTTCTTCACGACCAAGCCGATGGGGCAGGGCACGGGCCTGGGCCTGTCGATGGTGTACGGCTTCGCGCACCAGTCGGGTGGCAATGTGCGCATCGAATCGCGGCCGGCGCAGGGCACCGAGGTGCGCCTGCTGCTGCCGCGCCACCTCGTGGAGACGCCGCCGGCGGAAGCCGCGGACGTCGAACCGCCGCTGGAAGCCGGCAGCCGCAAGGGCGTCGTGATGGTCGTCGACGACGAGGCCGACATCCGCGCCGTGATGAGCGAGGTGCTGGAGCTGCAGGGCTACACGGTGCTCGTCGCCTGCGACGCCCCGCAGGCGCTGCGCCTGCTGAAGGACGCGCGGCCGGACATGCTCGTGACGGACGTCGGCCTGCCCAACGGCATGAACGGCCGCCAGCTGGCCGACCACGTGCGCGTGCAATGGCCGCAGCTGCCCGTGCTGATGGTGACGGGCTATGCGGAAAGCACGGTCATGAAGAACGAAAAACTGCCCGCGCAGATGGAAATCCTGACCAAGCCGTTCGCCATGAACGCGCTCGTGGACAAGGTCGGGAGCATGTTGTCGCAGGGTCTCGGCGCCGAAGCCGGGGCCGAGACCCGCGCCGAAGCCGCCTGACGGCGACGGCCCCGGCGCGGCGCCCGCGTCAGGCGGCGAGGTCGTTCCGCCCGCCGGCATCGTCCGGCGTGACGAGCTCGCCGAAATGCACGGTCCGCGTGGCGATGTCGTGGTACGCGCCCACGAGCCCCATCTCGCCGCGCGCGACGCGCTCGCGCAGGAACGCGCTGCCGGCGATGATCTCGTCCAGCGAATTCTCGATGTTGCGGCGCGTGACCTGCTCGAGCAGCGCCTGCCCCGCGGGCGGATGGTGCGCGCCGCACTGGCAATCCTCGATCGCCTTGCGGATCTTGCCGGTGATCGCGCCGACGCTGTGCGCCCCTTCGTTCTGCAGCGCGAGGCCGATCGCGCCGCAGCTCGAATGGCCCTTCACGACGATCAGTTTCGCCCCCAGCTTGTGCGCGATCTCCAGGCTGCCGATGATCTCGCGGCTGATCACGTTGCCCGCGATGCGCACCGTCAGCAGGTCGCCCAGGCCCGCATCGAAAATGATTTCCGGCGACGTGCGCGAATCGATGCAGTTGACGACGACCGCCATCGGATGCTGTCCGGCCGCCGTCGCCTCGACCTGGTGCAGATAGTATTTGTTCGTCGTGCGGCCCGCGCGGAAGCGTTCATTGCCGTCGCGCAGCAGTTGCAGGACGTCGGCCGGACGCAGCTTGTTCTGCGTGTCCTTGTCGAGCGCGGGCACGAACTGGATCGGGTCGTGCAGGCGGTATTCGTCGCGCAGGCCGATGACGTTCAGGCGCACGTTGCGTTCCGCCGCCACGACGCGGTAGTCGTCGATGATCTCCAGCACGTCGTTGTCGATATAGTCCGTGTTGGCGGCGTCGATCACGACGTGCGCATTTTCCGGGATATCCCACAGCGCGCTCTTGATCGTCGCCTTGTTCAGGAACGACACCTGGTTCGGCAATTCCATCTTGACGACGTCGCCTATGTGCAGGCGATATTGCTCCAGCGAAAACGGATTACGGAAATTGCTGCGCATCAGGTAGAACAGGCTGGCCGCGAGACCGATCAGCACGCCCGTCAGCAGGTCCGTGAACACGATGGCGGCGACGGTGACGGCGAACGGCAGGAATTGCGACCAGCCCTTGCGGTACATGTCGCGGAACAGCGAAACCTTGGCCAGCTTGTAGCCCGTCACGATGAGGATCGCGGCCAGCGCCGCCAGCGGGATCAGGTTCAGCGCGGGCGCCAGCACGAGCACGCTGGCGAGCAGCAGCACGCCGTGAAAAATGCTCGATGCCTTGGTCCGGTTGTCGTTCTGGACGTTGACGGAGCTGCGCACGATGACCGACGTGACGGGCAGGCCGCCCAGCAGGCCGGCGCAGATATTGCCGACGCCCTGCGCGACGAGTTCCCGGTTCGGCGGTGTTTCGCGCTTGTGCGGATCGAGCTTGTCGACCGCTTCCACGTTCAGCAGCGTTTCCAGAGACGCGACGATGGCGATCGTGACGCCGACGATCCAGACGTCGTGATTCGTGAAATGGGCGAGGTCGGGGAATCGCAGGTAATTCCCCAGGTTGGCCATATCGAGGGGCGGAATATCGACGAGGTGGGCCGGTGCGATGCTCAGCGCCGGAAAGAACCGGTTGAACGCCAGATGCAGCAATACGCTCAGTGCGACGACGAACAGCGGCGCCGGGAGCAGTTTGACGTTTTTCAGCGGCGTCTTGTCCCAATACACCAGGATCAGCATCGACACGAGTGCGATGATCAGCGCGCCGGGCGTAATGGCGCCGGCCGCGTGCAGGATGGCCGAAAACGTATTTTCGCCATTGGCCTGGATGAAGGATGTTTCGTCGGCATGATTGCTGTCATAGCCGATCGCATGGGGAATCTGTTTGAGTATCAGCAGGATGCCGATCGCCGCCAATAATCCCTTGATGACATTCGAGGGAATGTAATTGGCGATGAAACCCGCGCGGGCGACGCCCAGTATCAGTTGCACCACGCCGGCGATCAATATCGATGCGAGCAGGACTTCGAATGCGCCGAGTTTCGCGATCGAGGCCAGGACGACGGCGGCCAGCCCGGCGGCGGGACCGCTGACGCTCGTGTGGGAACCGCTGGCGGCACCGACGACGATGCCGCCGATAATGCCGGAAATAATCCCGGAAAACAAAGGCGCGCCCGAGGCGAGGGCAATACCGAGACACAGGGGCAAGGCGACAAGGAATACTACTATGCCGGCCGGCAAATCGTACTTGAGGGTATTCGTATGCATGGGAATCTCACGGAAGAACGATGGTTGTCAGTCAGAATGCGCGGGCTTTTCGCGACCTGGCGAAACAGATTTGCGCATGGCGATATAACGGCTTTGCATCGGCGTTTCGCCGATGAATCCGGATTCATGAACGTTTGATCGGGATGAATCAAAACGGTGCAATGCACCGATTTGATGCATTTTCAGGAGGCCGATTGTTAAAGCGACGGCGAAAAAATATAACATGCATTTTGCAAATGCGTCCAGCATGAAAGTCGGGGCGTTACAATTCTTTCGGCCGGAAATATATTTGGATAAAAGCGGTTTTTCCAGGGGTATTTTTATTGCTTTATATGATGCGGAATTGGGAATCTGACAAACCGGCCGGCGCGCACCGGTTGACCGGGTCCCCCCTTAGGGTAATCTCATAAATGAATTGCAGGCAATCAACTAATTATTGCCGTGGTCGTAAATTTTTCTTGACACGATTCCCGCTTTTTCGGCGAGTTTATTAAGGTATGATTTATTTAGTTGCCATCAAGCAGCGCAGAATATGAATATCCCTTGCAGTCAAATCGAGGCCTCGTGCTGAATACCATGAAAACTCTGAGCTTCAGGCAAAAACTGTGGATTCCCCTGCTGTGCAGCCTGGCGTGCATCTGCGCTGACTTTGTCTATGGGGCGCTGCAGATGCGCGAGCTGCGCATTGCGGAAAGAAAGAAAGACCTGGTCAATATCGTCGACACCGCGATGTCGGGCATCTCGATGTACGCCGAGAGGGTCAGGGCGAACCAGATGAGCGAAACGCAGGCCCGGAAAGCCGCCATGGAACTGCTGCGCCACCAGCGGTATGGTGTGGATGGCTATATCTCCATCGTGGACGGCCGAGGCGTTGTGGTCATGAATCCAAGCAAACCCGAGGCGGAGGGCAAGCTGATGTGGGATTTCCAGGACAAGAAAGGGAATTATCTTTACCGCGATATCGTCGCAACCGGGAAAAGCGCGTCCGGCGCCGGCTTCATCGAATACTGGTGGGTGCGGCCCGGCGGCACCGAGCCGTCGGCGAAGTTGTCGCGCACGGCCTCCTACAGGCCATGGGACTGGAATATCGTTACCGGCGTATATACCGACGATATCGATGCCGCTTTCCGTACATCCCTGCTGCAATCCGGCGCGGTCCTGCTTGCCGTCTGCGTCCTGCTGTCGGCCATCGTCGTCGCGATCAATCGCAGCCTGGAGCGCACGATCGGCGGGGATCCGCGCTATGCCGGTGAAATCGCTTCCCGGATCGCGGTCGGCGATCTCTCGGAACATATCGAAACCACCAGCATGCAGGACAGCATCCTGTCGGGAATGAAGACCATGCAAAGGCAGTTGGCCGCCACCATCGGCAACATCCGCACCAGCGCTGCCGCGATCGCGTCGGCTTCGTCGGAGATCGCGAGCGGCAACCTGGATCTGTCCGCGCGAACCGAAGCACAAGCCAGCGCCCTGCAGGAAACCGCGGCTGCCATGGAGGAACTCACCCGCTCCGTGGCACTGAACGCGCACAACGCCGGCAAGGCGAACGAGCTTGCGCAGCGCGCATCCGCGGTGGCCCAGCAGGGTGGCGACGTGGTCTTGCAGGTGGTGCGGACGATGGAGAAGATCAAGACATCGGCGGGCCGGATCGTGGACATCATCGCCGTCATCGATGGCATCGCTTTCCAGACCAACATCCTCGCATTGAACGCGGCAGTCGAGGCCGCGCGGGCCGGCGAACAAGGACGCGGCTTTGCCGTGGTGGCGTCGGAGGTGCGCAGCCTTGCCCGGCACAGCGCCGCGGCGGCAAAGGAGATCAAGGCCTTGATCAACGATTCGGTCGACGGCATCGACAGGGGCGGCGTTCTGGTTTCCCGCGCCGGGTCGACAATGGACGACGTGGTCGCCAGCGTCGACGAAGTCACCCGCATCATCGCTCTCATCGCGGGCGCGTCGGAAGAGCAAAGCACCGGCATCAGGCACATCAACGACGCAGTGTCGTCGATCGACGCGACCACGCAGCAGAATGCGGCGCTGGTCGAGCAGGCGGCAGCCGCCGCCGGTTCGATGCAGGACGAAGCAAGGCGCCTGGCGGCCCTGGTCACGAGCTTCCGCCTGAGCGCCCGCGCGCCGCGCCCGGTGGGATTGCCTGCATGAATCGGCGATTCCGGCGGCACAGCCCGGTATCGCCGCCAAACGCCTCAAAGCCGGCTGGGATGTCGGCTGCCTGGCAAGGCTGCCTGGCCTGCCGTCCTTGATTCTTCACGCGATTGCCTGGTACGGGCGGGACGAATATTGTGGGAGCGGCACGGGTCGGGTAGAATGGCTGACTGCCGTACAGCGTGTCGCCATAGTACAATGGATAGTACAAGGTCCTCCTAAGACTTAGATGCAGGTTCGATTCCTGCTGGCGACACCATTCCCGCCGATTCCCCATCCGCATCACCACCGCAACGCGGCGGTTTATCGGGCCGGGCCGCCCTTCGGTACAATGCCTGCTTTCTCACACTTTTATTGATGTCCGCGCACCGATCGGCGACGCGGCCTTACACCATGGCTGTCATTTCCCTCTCTTCCGCGCAACTGGCTTTCGGCCACGTCGCGCTGCTCGACCATGCCGATTTCTCGCTGGAAACCGGCGAGCGCGTCGGGCTCATCGGCCGCAACGGCACCGGCAAGTCGTCGCTGCTGAAAATCATTTCCGGCCGCTCGAAGCTGGACGACGGCCTGCTCGTCATGCAGCAGACCGTCAAGATCGCGTATGTCGAGCAGGAGCCCGTCTTCGATCCGGACATGAGCGTGTTCGACGCCGTCGCCGCCGGCATGGGCGACCAGCAGGCGATGCTGGCCGAGTACGAGTCGCTGACCGGACAGTTTGGCCAAGGCAATGATGATGCGGTCATGGAACGCATGCACGATCTGCAGGTCAAGCTCGACGCGGCGGATGCGTGGAACCTCGGCAACCGGGTCGAGACGACGCTGGGCCGCCTCGGCCTGGCGGGCGACGCGAAGATGGGCACGTTGTCGGGCGGTATGCAGAAGCGCGTGGCGCTGGCCGTCGCGCTCGTGTCCGGTCCCGACGTGCTGCTGCTGGACGAACCGACCAACCACCTGGACTTCACGTCGATCCAGTGGCTCGAAGGCCTGCTGCGCGAATTCCGCGGCTCCGTGCTGTTCATCACCCACGACCGCCGCTTCCTCGACAACGTCGCCACGCGCATCGTCGAACTGGACCGCGGCCGCCTGCTGTCGTTCCCCGGCAATTTCACCAAGTACCAGGAGCGCAAGCGCGAACTGCTCGCGATCGAAGAAGTCGAGAACGCCAAGTTCGACAAGGTGCTCGCGCAGGAAGAGGTGTGGATCCGCAAGGGCGTGGAAGCGCGCCGCACCCGCAACGAAGGCCGCGTGCGCCGCCTGGAAGACCTGCGCCTGCAGCGCAGCGCGCGCCGCGACCAGCAGGGCCAGGTGCGCATCGACGTGGCGACCGGCGAGCGTTCCGGCAAGATCGTCGCGGAACTGGAAAACATTTCGAAGGCCTACGGCGACAAGGTGATCATCAAGGACTTCACGGGCACGATCATGCGCGGCGACAAGGTCGGCCTGATCGGCCCGAACGGCGCCGGCAAGACGACGCTGCTGAAAATCATTCTTGGCGAAGAGACCGTGGACAGCGGCAACGTCAAGCTGGGCACCCGCCTGAACGTCGCCTATTTCGACCAGATGCGCGCGCAGCTGAACGAAGAGGCGTCGCTGGCCGACACGATCGCCCCGGGCAGCGACTGGGTCGAGATCAACGGCCAGCGCAAGCACGTGATGAGCTATCTGGGCGACTTCCTGTTCGCGCCCGAGCGCGCACGCTCGCCCGTGAAATCGCTGTCGGGCGGCGAGCGCAACCGCCTGCTGCTGGCGCGCCTGTTCGCCAAGCCCGCCAACTGCCTCGTGCTGGACGAACCCACCAACGACCTCGACATCGAGACGCTCGAATTGCTGGAAGAACTGTTGACGGACTACGCCGGCACCGTGTTCCTCGTCAGCCACGACCGCACGTTCCTCGACAACGTCGTCACGCAAGTCATCGTTTCCGAAGGGCAGGGAATGTGGCGGGAATTTGTCGGCGGCTACAGCGACTGGGAACGCGTGAAGTCCACCGTGGCGGCAACGCCCGCCGCGCCGGCGGCCGCCGGCAAGGCCGCACCGGCGAAAGCGCAGGATATGTCATCCAGCGCACAGAACGCATCCGGCAAGAAGGTAAAGTTGAGTTACAAGGAGCAGCGAGAGCTGGAAGAACTGCCGCAGCTCATCGCCAGCCTTGAAGACGAGCAGTCGGCCATCACGGCGCAGCTGAATGCGCCCGACTTCTACAAGACCAATCCCGCCGACGCGCGCCGGATCAATGCCCGGTTCGCGGAGATCGAGGAATCGTTGCTCGAGACCCTCGAGCGCTGGGAGCGCCTCGAAGCGCGCGCGAGGGGAGAGTAACCCATGCGCTAGCGCATCGCGACAAGCGCGGGCCAGGTGCCCGCTGACGGAGAAACATGACTGAGCATGACGACCGCTACGCCGTGCCCGCCACGGCAGCCATCCCCGCCGACGCTCCCATGTTCAACCGCGCGGCCTGGATCCGCATCCTCCCTTTCGCCGCCTACCTCGTCTTCATCGTTGCCGGCGACGTGCTCGAGCGCCTGGGTGTCCGGCCGGACACCCTGCGCTGGCTGTATCCCGCCAAGATCGCCCTCGTGGCCCTGTTGCTGGCGCTGTTCTGGCGCCGCTACCAAGAACTTTCCCGTTTCCGTTTGGCACCGTTGCCCGCGTCGATCGCGCTGGCGACCGGCGTCGCCGTGCTCGTGCTGTGGATCACCCTGGATGCCGGCTGGATGGTCGTCGGTTCGCCGCCCGGCTTCGACCCGCGCGTCGGCGGCCGCATCGACTGGCTGCTCGTGGCGATCCGCATCGCCGGCGCCGCGCTCGTCGTGCCCATCATGGAAGAATTGTTCTGGCGTTCTTTCCTGATGCGATGGGTGGACGATCCTGATTTCGAGTCGGTTGAGCCCTCTCAACTGAGTATCAAAAGCTTCGTCATTACCGTCCTGCTGTTCGGCTTCGAACATAACCTCTGGCTTGCCGGGATCGTTGCCGGTGCGGCCTACAGCCTGCTGTACATGCGTCACCGCAACTTGTGGTCGCCGATCCTGGCGCATGCCGTGACCAACGGCCTGCTGGGCGTGTGGGTGGTTCGAACCGGGAACTGGTCTTACTGGTAAGTCGTCCGGCAATTAACACTTCAAAGAAGATAAACGACCATGTCGAATTCCCGCGTACGTCCCCTTGCCCTGTTGCTCTGCACCCTGTTCACGCTGCCGGCCGGTGCCGGGCCCAACGATGCGCTCCACCTCTATGCCGGCGTGTCCTACGGCCACGACGACAACCTGCTGCGCGTGCCCGACGACGCGCCCGCGTTCGACGGCACCCGCGCCGATTCGTGGTGGCAGCGGGAGGGCGGATTGATCTTCGATAAGACTTATAGCCGGCAGCGGATTTCCATCGTCGCCAAGCTGTCCAAGTACGACTTCAACCACTTCAAACAGCTCAATTACGATGGCAAGGACGTGCAAGCAACCTGGTTCTGGCAGCTCGGCAATCACCTGGAAGGCAAGGTCGGCACGACCTACGAACAGGTGCTCGCGCCGTACACGGATTTCGCGAGCAACGAGCGCAACCTGCGCCGCAGCCGCAGCCAGTTCGCCGAAGGCGCCTGGCGCTTCCACTCGTCCTGGCGCGTACGCACCGGCTTCCAGCGCGACAAATACGACTACGAGCTGTTTGCCCAGCGCTACAACAATCGTACCGAGGACGCGAGCGAGCTCGAGCTCGACTACCTGCCGAGCAGCGGCAGCACCGTCGGCCTCGTGGCGCGGCGGGTCAAGGGCACGTATCCGTATCCGCGTCCCGTCGGTCCCTTCCTCCTCAACGACAATTTCACGCAGGACGAACTGAAGGCGCGCGTGCTGTGGCTGGCCACGGGCTCGACGAGCTTCGATGCCCTCGTCGGCTACACGCGGCGCAACCAGCCTTCGTTCGGCACGGGCAAGACGAGCGGCATCGCCGGCAAGGTCAAGGCCACGTACCAGCCGCGCGGCAAGATGACCTATACCGCCGCCGTCTGGCGCGACTTCGCGCCGCTGGAAAGCACGGTCGTGAGCTATACGCTGAACAAGGGCGCCAGCGTGGGCGCGCAGTGGGATGCGACGGCCAAGATCAAGGTGAACGCCGACGCCGTCTACGAACGGCGCAACTACAACGCGCGCGAGACGTTCGCCAGGCTGGGCGACATCCGCGATTCCATCCGCACGGGCAGCCTCGCCGCGACCTGGTCGCCGCGGCCGACCGTGCATGTATCGGCCGGGCTCGCGCACCAGGCGCGCACCGGGTCGGCCGTGCTCGGTACTGGCAGCTTCAAGTCGAACAGTGTGACGCTGTCGGCCAGTGCGCAGTTCTGATTGCGCAGTTCCAGATCATTCTCATGACCGTCAATGACATACCGTTGATTTCGTTTTTCCAGCGCGTACTCGATCCGCTGATCATCATGGGCACGCTGTACCTGTCGGCGCTGCTGTTCCATGAACCGTTCTCGGGCTACCTGCTGGTGCTGATGGTATTGGCCTTTTTCATTTCGTCGGCCGTGTACCAGCACATCGATCCGTACCGCACGTGGCGCAGCGGGCGGATGTGGGCCTATGCGCGCGACACCGTGTTCGGCTGGTGCGTGACGCTCGCCGTGCTGATGTTCCTCGGCTCGTCCAGCGGCCTCAAATATTATTACGACGAGCGCGTGCTGCTGGCCTGGGCCGTGGCCACGCCGCTGGTCCTGCTGGGCAGCCACATCGCCGTGCGCGTGGCGAACCGGCCCGGCAAGAGCCGCGAAGTGCGGTCCGTGGTGGTGGTCGGCGTCAACGACGTGGGCCTCAAGTTCGCCGCCATCTGCGACCGCCATCCGAACCTGTTCATGCAGGTGCGCGGTTTCTTCGACGACCGCGACGGCGACCGCCGCCCGGCCGAGCTGCCGCACCCGATGCTGGGCAAGACGGACGAGCTGGCGCAGTACGTGCGCAACAACGGCATCAAGATGATCTTCATCAGCCAGCCGATCTCGGCGCAGCCGCGCATCCGCAAGCTCATCGAAGAGTTGCAGGATACGACGGCCTCCGTGTATTTCCTGCCCGACGTCTACATCTTCGACCTCATGCAGGCGCGCTTCGACAACGTGGGCGGCATGCCCGTGATCGCGATCTGCGAGACCCCGTTCATGGGCCTGAACAGCACGATCAAGCGCGGCTCCGACATCGTGCTGTCCTGCCTCATCCTGCTGCTGCTGGCGCCGCTGATGGTGGCCATCGCCGTGGCCGTCCGCGTGAGTTCGCCGGGTCCCGTCATCTTCCGCCAGCGCCGCTATGGCCTGTATGGTGAAGAGATCATCGTCTACAAATTCCGCTCGATGAAGGTGATGGAGAACGGCAGTTCCGTCGTGCAGGCGCGCAAGGGCGACGACCGCGTGACGTCGATCGGCGGCTTCCTGCGCCGCACGTCGCTCGACGAATTGCCGCAATTCGTCAACGTGCTGCAGGGCCGGATGAGCATCGTCGGGCCGCGGCCGCATGCGGTCGCGCACAACGAGCAATACCGCAAGCTGATCAAGGGATACATGCTGCGCCATAAGGTCAAGCCGGGCATCACCGGTTGGGCGCAGGTCAATGGCCTGCGTGGTGAAACTGCCACGCTGGACAAGATGGAAGCGCGCATCCAGTACGACCTCGATTATCTGCGCAATTGGTCGCTGTGGCTGGACCTGTGGATCGTGCTCAAGACCGTGAAAGTGGTGCTCACGCGCGAGAACGCCTTCTGAAGCCGGCGCCCCGTCAGATGGGGTCACTTAGGTTCGACTTAAAGAGGCGGATTCAATCGGATCGGCGCTTGCGACGCCGGATGGGCTGCGTAGAATAATTGATGAGATTGCAATTTTTTATTGACTTTGCATAACATTTCGCCAGGAAAGCAGGCACATGAAAAAAGCGCTGATCACGGGTGTGACTGGACAGGACGGTTCGTATCTCGCGGAACTCTTGCTTGCGAAGGGCTACGAAGTACACGGCATCAAGCGCCGCGCCTCGCTCTTCAATACGGAACGGATCGATCACATCTACCAGGACCCGCACGTCGAGGGCAGCCGCTTCCACCTGCATTACGGCGACCTGTCCGATACGTCGAACCTGAACCGCATCCTGTGCGAAGTGCGGCCCGACGAAGTCTACAACCTGGGCGCGATGAGCCACGTGGCCGTGTCGTTCGAATCGCCGGAATACACGGCCGACGTCGACGCGATCGGCACCTTGCGCCTGCTGGAGGCGATCCGTTTCCTCGGCCTGGAAAAGACGACGCGGTTCTACCAGGCATCGACGTCGGAACTGTACGGCCTCGTGCAGGAAACGCCGCAGCGCGAGACGACGCCGTTCTATCCGCGCAGTCCGTATGCCGTCGCCAAGCTGTACGCCTACTGGATCACGGTCAATTACCGCGAAGCGTATGGCCTGTACGCCTGCAACGGCATCCTGTTCAACCACGAATCCCCGCGCCGCGGCGAGACGTTTGTCACGCGCAAGATCACGCGCGGTCTCGCGAACATTTCGCAGGGCCTGGAGCAGCAACTGTTTCTCGGTAACCTCGACGCCCTGCGCGACTGGGGCCATGCGCGCGACTATGTCGAGATGCAGTGGCTCATGCTGCAACAAGACGCGCCGGAGGACTACGTGATCGCGACGGGGCGCCAGTATTCCGTGCGCCATTTCGTCGACGTGGCCGCGCGCGAACTGGGCATCGAGATCGCGTGGCAGGGCGAGGGCATCCACGAACGGGGCGTGATCGCCGCGGTCCACGGCGACAAGGCGCCCGGCGTCGCGGTGGGCCAACCGATCGTCGCCGTCGACCCGCAATATTTCCGTCCGACGGAAGTCGAGACGCTGCTCGGCGATCCGGGCAAGGCGCGCCGCCGGCTGGGCTGGGAACCCCGGACAAGTTTCGAAGCGATGGTGCAGGAAATGGTGGGGCACGACCTCGAGACGGCGCGCCGCCACAAGCTGCTGGCATCGCATGGCTACAACGTCGCAATTTCACTGGAGTGAACGTTGAATACTGAACCCCGCATCTATGTGGCCGGCCATAACGGGCTGGTCGGTTCTGCCATCGTGCGCGTGCTGCGCGCGCAAGGGCACACGAACATCGTCACGCGCAGTCACGCGGAACTCGAGCTGACCGACCAGGCCCAGGTCCGCGCGTTCTTCCGCAGCGAGCGCATCGACCAGGTCTACCTGGCCGCGGCCAGGGTCGGCGGCATCCATGCGAACAACACGTATCCGGCCGAGTTCATCTACGACAACATGATGGTGCAGGCGAACGTCGTGCACGAAGCGTGGCAGAGCGGGGTCGAGAAGCTGCTGTTCCTCGGTTCCTCGTGCATCTATCCGCGCCTGGCCCAGCAGCCCATCAAGGAAGAGTACCTGATGAGCGGCATGCTGGAGCCGACCAACGAGCCGTATGCGATGGCGAAGATCGCCGGCATCAAGCTGTGCGAAAGCTATAACCGGCAATACGGCACCGACTACCGCAGCGTGATGCCGACGAATCTGTACGGTCCGGGCGACAACTATCACCCGGAAAACAGTCACGTGATCCCCGCCCTCATGCGGCGCTTCCACGCGGCGAAGCTGGACGGCGCACCGGAGGTCCTGATCTGGGGCAGCGGCAAGCCGATGCGCGAATTCCTGTACGTGGACGACATGGCGGAAGCGAGCGTCTACGTGATGAATCTCGACCGCGACACGTATGCCGCGTCCACCGACCCCATGCATTCGCACATCAACGTCGGCACCGGCGAGGACGTCACGATCGCGGAGCTGGCGCGCCTCGTCGGCGAGACCGTCGGCTACCGCGGCCGCATCGCGTTCGACACCAGCAAGCCCGACGGCACGCCGCGCAAGCTGCTCGACGTGTCCAAGCTGAAATCCCTCGGCTGGCAGGCACGCACGCCGTTGCCGGACGGATTGCGGCGCGCGTATGCGGCCTTCGTCGATCTGATGCAGAGCCAGCAAAAACGGGCCGCGGCCTGAGTCGTCGCGGGGCGGAGCCTTACGGCTGAGTGTTAATTGACGAACAGATACCGAGCCGTGCGGCTCCCAGAATGAACGGGCTATAAAAAGAGTTCCACACGATCCTCCCGAGGAAACCAAATGAACAACAACCACGTGGCTGCCATCATGAAGACATCCCCCCTTACCACTCCCAAGCGCGTGCTGTGCGCCGCGCTGATCCTGGTTGCGGCAACCTTGAGCGCGTGCGGCGACAAGGCGAAGGAAAAGAAACCCGGCCAGGCGCTGGCGAGCGTGAACGGGGAAGAGGTCACGGTGCTCCAGCTCAACGAGGAATTGCAGCGCGCGGGGGTGTCGGCAGCCCAGCAGGACGCCGCCAGCAAGCAGTTGCTGCAGGTACTGATCGACCGTCAGTTGCTGCAGGAGGCGGCGGCCAAGGAAAACCTCGACCGCGATCCCAAGGTCATGCAGGCGATCGACCGCGCCCGCGCGCTGATCATCGCGCAGGCCTACTTGCAGAAACGCATCGGCAGCGCGACGAAGCCGGCGCCGGCGGAAGTCGAGGAATACTACAACAAGCATCCGGAGTTCTTTTCCAACCGTAAGCAGTTCAGCATGAACGAACTCGTGATCCCCGCCAACGACCTGACGCCCGAGCTGCGCAGCGCGGCCGACAGCGCCAAGTCGCTGGAAGAGGTCGCGGTGTGGCTGGACGCGCACAAGATCAAATACGGCCGCAACCAGGTCACGCGCTCGACGGCCGACGTGCCGCCGCAACTGTCGTCCAAGCTGCTGGGCATGCCCAAGGGCCAGCTCTTCGTCGTCAAGGAAGGTCCGCGCGCGATGTTCATTTCCGTCGCCGAAATCAAGGACGCGCCGGTGAACCTGCAGGTCGCGTCCAGCCAGATCGAGCAATTTCTTGTGAACCGCAAGAACAAGGAGCTGGCCGTCGCCGAACTGCAGCGCCTGCGTTCCAGCGCCAAGATCGAGTACCTGAACAAGTCGATGATGCCCGATCCCAAGGCCGCACCGACCTCACCCGCCGGCGCCGGCCCATCCAGCGCGGTGGCGAACGCCGATCCCGCCGCGACAGCTGCGCCGGCCGCGGCAGCAGTCGAGGCCGCACCGGCCGACAACGCATCCGGCGCAGACAAGGCAGCGCTCGATCGCGGCGTCGCCGGACTGAAGTAATTCGAATCATTTGACGAACAAGAAGGAGTGAACATGAAACGACTCGTACACTGGATGATTGCGGCGGTCCTCACGGTCAGCGCGGGCATGGCTGGCGCGGCGGAAATCCTGCTGGGCCCGGGCGATGTGGTCAAGGCATCGGTCTACGGCAGTCCCGATCTCGCGGTCGAAACGCGCGTGTCGGAAGGCGGCACCATGACCTTCCCGCTGCTGGGCGAAGTGCAGGTCGGTGGCCTGACGACGCAACAGGCGGAAAAGAAGATCGGCAACCTGCTGGAAAAAGGCGGCTACCTCAAGAAGGCGCAGGTCAACCTCCTGATCACCACGCTGGCCAGCCAGCAGGTGTCGGTGCTGGGCCAGGTCAACCGTCCGGGCCGCTACCCGGTCGACGGTCCGCGCAAGGTGCTCGACCTGCTGGCGCTGGCCGGCGGCATCGGCCCCGAAGGCGGCGACATGGTCAGCCTGGTGCGCACCCGCAACGGTGTCACCACGCGCGAAACCATCGACGTCGTCGAGATGGTGCGCAAGGGCGAGCTGAACCGCGATTATGAAGTCGCCGGCGGCGACATCATCTTCGTCGAGCGCGCACCGCGTGCCTACATCACGGGCGAGGTACAGCGTCCGGGACCGTTCCGCCTGGAGCGTGCGATGACCGTCCAGCAGGCCCTGTCGGCCGGCGGCGGTCTCACGCAGCGCGGCACGCAGCGCGGCCTGCGCATCACGCGCCGCGATGCGAGCGGGGCGCAGCATACGATCGATGCGAAGGCGGATGATCTCGTGCAAGTGGACGACGTCATCACGGTAAAAGAGTCGTGGTTCTGATGTAGCGACGGCGTCCGGTTTTTTGTTCCACTCCGTTTTAAAGGTTCATCATGAACGTTCATCAATTCCTGCTGATCTTGCTTGCACGGAAGAAGATCATCCTGACGACCCTGCTGGTCACGGTCGCGCTGGCCCTCGGGTTCAGCCTGATCCAGGCCAAGACGTACAAGGCGACGGCATCCGTTCTGTTGAACTACAAAGGCGTGGACCCACTGACCGGACTGACGATGCCAGGGCAGCTGCTGCCGGGCTATATGGCCACGCAGATCGACATCATCAGCAGCAAGAACGTGGCGCTGCGGGTCGTCGATGCGCTGCATCTTGCCAATAGCCCGGCCGTCATCGAACAGTTCAGGGATGCGAACGACGGCAAGGGCTCGGTGCGCGACTGGCTGGCCGACCTGCTGCTGAAGAAGCTCGAGATCGTGCCGTCGCGCGAATCGTCCGTCGTCGAGATCAGCTTCAAGGGCGCCGACCCGCAATTCGCGGCCGCGGTGGCCAATGCGTTCGCCGACGAGTACCAGAAGATCACCGTCCAGCTCAAGACCGATCCGGCCAAGAAGACGGCCGCCTACTTCAACGAGCAGACCAAGCAGTTGCGCGACAACCTGGAAGCGGCACAGGCCCGCCTGTCCAAGTACCAGCAGGAAAAGGGCATCGTCAGCCTCGACAACAACCGCGTGGACGTGGAACTGGCGCGCCTGAACGATTTGTCGGCCCAGCTCGTCGCCGCGCAGACGGCCGCGATCGAAGGTAATTCGCGCCAGGCCGCGGCCGGTTCCGCGCTGACGTCGCCCGACGTGGCCAACAACGCCCTGATCCAGTCGATGCGGTCCAACGTCGCCCAGGCCGAAGGCAAGTTCGCCGACACGGCGCAGCGCTACGGCCGCAACCACCCGCAATACCAGGCGGCCAAGGCCGAACTGAACAAGGTGCGCGCCGAGTTGAACGCGGCGCTCGGCACCGTGTCGCGCAGCGTGGGTGCGAATGCCCAGGTGCTGCGCCAGCGCGAAGCGGAACTGCGCGAAGCCGTGGCCCAGCAGAAAGCGAAGGTGCTGGAGATGAACCGCGCACGCGACGAACTGGGCGTGCTGCTGAAAGACCTCGACAGCGCGCAGCGGGCGTTCGATTCGGCATCGCAGCGCTTCTCGCAGACGCGCATCGAAGCCCAGTCCGAGCAATCCGACATCTCGCTGCTGAACCCGGCCGTGGCGCCGACGCAGCCGTCGGGTCCGCGCGTGCTGCTGAACACGCTGATCGCCTTCCTGCTCGGCACCGTTCTCGGCGTCGGCCTGGCGCTGCTGCTGGAACTGCTGAATCGTCCGGTGCGTTCGGCCGGCGACATCAAGGAAATGCTGGGTATTCCCGTGCTCGGCACGATCGAATGGAAGTCGCCGCGTGGACGGACGGGCGGCATCCGTTCCCTGATGACGCCGCGGCGCCTGCTCCGTCTTAACTGATCCTGGGACTTGAACATGAATTCTCCGATTCTCAACACGCTGCCCGCAGGACAGGGACCCGAATCGAGCATGGGCGCGCTCCTGCTCGATTCGGGCAAGCTCAAGCCGGAAGACGCCGAACGCGTGCTGCGCATGCAGAAGGAGACCGGCATCCGCTTCGGCGAGGCGGCCGTGCGGCTGGGCCTGGTCAGCGAGGATGACATCCAGCAGGTGCTGGCGCGCCAGTTTTCGTACCCCTATCTGCAGAAAGGGCAGGCCGGGCTGTCGCCCAAGCTGCTCGCCGCTTACGATCCGTTCTGCCCGCAGGTCGAATCGCTGCGCGCGATCCGCAGCCAGCTGATGCTGCGCTGGTTCGCGCGCGGGCGCCGGGCGCTGGCCATCGTCGGCGTCGACCCGGAAGACGGCGCCGCGCTGTTCGCCTCCAACCTGGCGATCGTGTTCTCGCAACTGGGCGAACAGACGCTGCTGGTGGACGCGAACCTGCGCGCCCCGCGCCAGCAGGACGCGTTTGCGCTCAAGCCGCGCCAGGGCCTGTCCGACCTGCTGGCCGGCCGCGCCGACCTCGACGTGATCGCGCGGGTGCCGGCGTTCGTCGACCTGTCGATCATGCCGGCAGGGACGTTGCCGCCGAATCCGCAGGAATTGCTGGCGCGCGAAGGCTTCCGCAACCTGAACACGCAGCTGGAAAGCCGCTACGACATCGTGCTGTACGACGTGCCGCCGTTCCAGTCCGGCGTCGATTCCGTCGCGGTGGCGAGCCGCGCCGGCGGCGCGCTGCTGGTCGCGCGCAAGAACTACACCCGGATTTCGCACATCGGCCGCGCCGCCGAGCAACTCGTCGACGCCGGCTGCGAAGTCCTCGGCTCGGTGGTGATGGAGTTCTGACATGGACACCGGAGCACGCGTCAGCAGGACCCGGCAGCATGCGCCGGACATGCGTGCGCTGCGCGCCGTCCTGCCCGAATGGTGGCCGGTCTTCCTCGGCCTGGCCATCCTGTTCGTTCCCACGTTCTACGACCTGTTCACCGGCCCGTGGATCGGCGAAGAGCAGGGCCACGGGCCGATCATCTTCGGCCTCGCGCTGTGGCTCATCTACCGCAAATGGCCGGAGGTGCTGGCCGCGACGACGCCGCCCCGCTCGAGCTGGGCCGGCTGGCCGATCCTCGCCATCGGCCTCGTGGCCCACCTGCTCGGCCGTTCCCAGCACATCCTGATGCTGGAGATCGTGTCGATCATCGTCGTCATGGCGGCCGTGCTGCTGGTCAAGCGCGGCGGCCGCGCGCTGCTGGTGCTGTGGTTCCCGTTCTTCTTCATGATCTTCATGGTGCCGCTGCCCAGCGAATTCGTGGCGGCCGTCACGATGCCGATGAAGATGGCCGTGTCGTGGGCCACGGAACACCTGCTGTTCGCGTTCGGCTACCCGATCAGCCGCTCCGGCGTGATCCTGCAGATCGGCCAGTACCAGCTGCTCGTGGCCGACGCCTGCGCCGGCCTGCAGACGCTGCTGACCCTCGAGGCGCTGGGCCTGTTCTACCTGAACCTGATGCGCCACCCGTCCGCGTTCCGCAACATCGGCCTGGCCCTGTTCATCATCCCGATCTCGTTTTCCGCCAACGTGATCCGCGTCGTCGTGCTGACCCTGATCACGTATTACTTCGGCGATGCGGCCGGGCAGGGCTTCCTGCACGGGTTCGCCGGCATGGTCCTGTTCGTCACGGCGCTCGTGCTGATCCTGTCGATCGACTCCGCGCTGCAGTGGTACATTCGGCACCGTTTGCACGGTACTGAGAAAGGTAGGGCGGCATGAACCGCAAATTCCTCGCCAGCGTGATCCTCGGCGTGACGATGGCGGGCACGTCCGCGCTGACGGGTGCGCTCACGCCGAAGCAGAAGGTGGCGGCCGTCCAGGAACACTTCGACCTGGAGACGATGATTCCCAAGCGCTTCGGCAACTGGACGGTCGACAACACCGTCGTGCCGCTGACGCCCGACGAGACCCAGAAGGAACTCATCGCCACGCTGTACGACCAGACGCTGGCGCGCACGTATGTCAACGATGCCGGGCAGCGCGTGATGCTGTCGATCGCCTACGGCGGCGACCAGAGCAAGCAGCTGCAGCTGCACCTGCCCGAAGTCTGCTACGTGGCGCAGGGCTTCGACATGGTCCAGGATCACAAGGCCGAGCTCGCTACGCATTACGGCGGCGTCCCCGTCAAGCGGCTCGTCGCGCGCCAGAACGCGCGCAACGAACCGATCACGTATTGGGTGACGATCGGCGACAAGGCCGTCATGTCCGGCCTCGGCCAGAAATACCAGCGCTTCCTGTACGGCCTGACCGGCAAGATTCCCGACGGCATGCTCGTGCGCGTGTCGACCATCGAGGCCGACGAGAACAATGCCTACCGCGTGCAGGACCGCTTCGTGAACCAGATGCTGGACGCCATGTCGCCGCGGGACCGCCTGAAGCTGCTGGGCGCGTCCACCAACAAGGGTTGACGTCCAACCACCAGAGCCAACCCGATGCAGAACATCCTCCTGTACATATATACCTCGCTGCCGTTCGTCGTCGTCGCGCTGCTGGCGGTGCTGGCCGTGGCCGGGATGGGCGTCGGGATGGTGTGGCCGCGCTTCCTCGCCTACGTCTACATCGCCGTGTTCTTCTTCATGAATTCGACGAGCTACGGTTCGCTGGCGACGGTCGGCTCGCCGGGCGTGTACAGCCGCGGCTCGGGCGTGCTGTTCTTCCCGCTGCTGCTGTGGTGCATGCTCGGCGCGTGGTGCTGCGCGCGCGTCTCGGCCAGCTTCCAGCGCTATCCGGCGCCGCCGTGCGACCTGCGGCCCTGGTTCCTCGCCTGGTTCCTGCTGCTGGGCGGCCATGTGGCCGTGGGGATGTTTTCCAACGTCACGCTGGCGGAAGTGCTGGCGCCGTCCGGGTTTTCCAACATCGTCTGGATGGCGCCGCTCGTCTCGCTGCTGCTGCTGTCGTTCCGCACCCGTGAGCACGCCATCGAACTGTCGCGCTTCATCATGCTGGCGGGCCTGACGCGCGCCCTGTTCGGCCTCGTGCGCTGGGCGTTCCTCGGCGGCGACCCGAACAACGTGTATGCGAACATGAACGACATCAAGATCAAGCTGACGTTCTTCGACATCAACGACAGCCTGCTGTGCACGATCGCCTTCGCCATCGCCGCCGTCAACCTGTTCCAGGTGGTCAGGAACAAGCGCTCGCTGTTCTGGACGACCGTCGACTGGGCCACGCTGTGCACGACAGCGGCCTGCATCGTGCTGTCCTACCGACGCAGCGCGTGGATCGGCTTCGTGCTGGCCTTCCTCATCATCATGATGCGCTTCCCGCTGCAGCGCCGCATCCACATGCTGGCGCTCGGCGCGCCCGTGATGGGCGCGGGCCTGCTGTATGCGGCGATCCGGCGCCTGGGCCACACCAAGGGCGCGGGGGGCGGGCTGTCCAGCCTGTTCTACGACATGGAATCGCACCGCTTCGGCGCCGAGAGCGAACGCGTGCTCGAGTTGAAACTCGCGCTGGCCGATTTCGTGTCGCACCCGCTCACGGGCATCGGCACATGGGGCCGCTATTCCGGCTACCAGCAGATCTCGTGGCAGACGGGGCAGGACGGCGGCCTGTTCCTGCACAGCGGCGTGCTGCACATCGCCCTCAAGGCCGGCCTGCCCGGGCTGATCCTGCTCGGCGGGACGATCTGGATGTTCACCCGCTTCGCGCGGCGTGCGCTGCGCACGCTGCCGCCGGAACTGCTGGGGCTGGCGACGGCCGGCGCCGCGGGCCTCGCCTTCATGTTGCCCGACCTGCTCGTCGGCACGCCGTTCCCGCAGATCCGCACCACGCAGATGCTGGCGATCTGCCTCGCGCTGCCCTACGTGGCGATGGCAGTCGCCCGCCAACAGCCGGCCGTGCAGCCGGTCCCGACCGCCAAGCGCCGCCACGTCAACCTGGTGCCGGCGCGCGTATGAATCTCAGCCTCGTCCGCAACGCCTTCTCGAACCTGCTCGGCGCCGTGATCCCGGCGCTGGTGGCGCTGGGGACCGTGCCGCTCGTCGTCAAGGGCCTGGGCGATGCCAGCTACGGCGTGTACTCGCTCGTGACGGCGATCGTCGGCTATTTCGCCGTCATCGACATCAACGTCACGGCGGGCTCCGTCAAGTTCATCGCCGAATTCAACGCCGACCGGAGCCTGCCCCGCGCCCAGGAACGCATCGACGAGACCGTATTCTTCGGCCTGTCCGTGTATTCGCTGCTGGGCGTCATCGGCGGGCTCGGCCTGTTTTTCGGCGCGCATGTCTTCGTCACCCGCGTGTTCTCCGTGCCGACCGCGCTCGAACACGAGGCCGTCGCGACCCTGAAGCTGGCGGCGCTCGGCTTCTTCCTCGGGCAGCTGCAGAGCTATCTGCAGAGCGTGCCGCAATCGCTGATGCGCTACGACATCGCGAGCCGCATCGAGATGCTGTTCGGCACCTGCGTGCCGCTGCTCACGGTGGCCGTGCTGATGCTGGGCTATGGCCTGTTCGAAGTGATCCTGCTGCGCGTGATCGCGAGCGCCATCAACTGCGCCGTGCTGTGGCGCTGCATCCGCGGCCTGCTGCCGGAACTGCGCTACCGCCGGCCGGGTGCAACGATCCGCAGGGAACTGCTGGGCTTTTCCGCCTACTCCTTCCTGAGCCGCTTCGCGAGCCTGTCGTATGCCTATGCCGACAAGCTGATCATCGGCGCGCTCGTCGGCGTCACGGGCCTCGCCTACTTCACCGTCGCGTCGACGCTCGCGAACCGCATCCTGAGCCTCACCTACCGCCTGTCCGGCGTCTTCTTCCCGGCCGCCAGCACCCTGGCCGCGCGCGGCGAACTCGACCGCTTGAAGAAGCTGTATCTCAAGGCCAGCCGCTACGTCGTGTTCATCAACGCGTCCGTGCTGGTGCTCGTCGCCGTGTTCTCCTACCAGATCCTGTATTACTGGATGAACCCGCAGTTCGCGCGGGCAGGGCAGGTCGTGCTGGCCGTGATGGCGCTGTCGCAATTCATCGATTCGCTGACGAGCCTGCCGTCGCTCGTGAACGACGGCATGGGCCATCCGCGTTTTTCCGGGATGTTCGCGCTGGCGCGCGCGGCGTTCGGCCTGCTGGTCGTGTACCTGGGCGTGGCCGGCTGGGGCATCGAGGGCGCGGCCTGGGGACACCTGATCGCCTCCGTCCTGCTGACCTGCGCCTTCCTCGTGGCCGTGCACGGACGCACGGTGCCGGCGCAGCTGCATGACTTGGTGCACAGGTCGTATGCGCCCAGCGTGTTCGGCGTCGGCGCGGTGGCGCTCGCCGCGCACGTCGCCAACCGCTGGTTCGACGGCGGCCCGCTCGACCTGGTGCTGCTGGTGCTGTTGACGATGGCGCTGCTGTTCGCCTACGGCGCCCTGTTCGTGATCGAGAAGGACGACAAGGACCTGGCCTGGTCGCGCGTGAAGGGCTTGTTGTCGACGAGGAAAACGGTTTGAAGATCCTGATGGTTTCGGAGGACTTGCCCGGCACCCAGATCGGCGGCCTGGGCAAGCACGTGGTCACGCTGTCCAACGCCCTGCTCGAAGAAGGGCATGAAGTCGACATCATGGGGCGCAGCGACCGCTTCCATGCCGGCAGCGCGCTTGACATCGGGTTTCGCGGGCGCCTGCTGCCGGGCTTTGCGTTCGCGCGCCCCGGCTGGAAAGAGTCCCAGCTCGGTTTTTTCAACCCCGTCAAGCGGCCCGTGTTCG
Source organism: Massilia sp. Root335 (assembly GCF_001425685.1). Lineage (GTDB taxonomy): Bacteria > Pseudomonadota > Gammaproteobacteria > Burkholderiales > Burkholderiaceae_D > Telluria > Telluria luteola. The sequence continues at coordinate 50,797 of NZ_LMCY01000043.1, forward strand.
CGCGGCGCGTGGCGCGCGCGCTGATGCGCGAGGCCGCCGGATACGACGTCGTGCACTACCACGGCCACCTGCCGATGGCGGGGCGCTATGTGCCGCGTGACGTGAACTTCGTGCAGACGCGGCACGACCAGGGCAGCGAATGCGTGACGCACCTGCGCTTCAAGGACGAGCACGTCTGCGAGACGCGCGACGTGCGCGACTGCGCGGCCTGCATCCACCCGACGCCGAATTCGCTGCGCCGTACCGTGTCCGGCCTCGCGGTGGGCCGCTACCGTTCGGAGGCGGCCGACGCGTTCGCGCGCCACAAGACCGTGTTCGTGTCCGACTTCCTGCGCCGCGCCTTCCTGCGCGCGGTGCCCTACGCCGACCTGTCGCGCGCGCGCGTGATCCACAATTTCATCCGCTATCCGATGCTGCGCGAGCACGCGGTGGGCCCGGCCGACGTCAGGGCAGGGGATATCCTGCTGGTCGGGCGCATCGATGCCGGCAAGGGCTTCGGCGAATTCCTGCTCCAGGTCCAGGGCTGGCTGCCGCCGCATGCCCGGGTGACTATCGTCGGCGATGGACCGCTGCGCGCGCGCCTCGAGGCCCGCTTTGCCGGCCCGCAGGTGCGTTTTCTCGGCTGGCAGCCCTACGACGAGGTGATCCGGATGTCGGCGCGCAGCCACGCCCTCGTCGTGCCGTCGGTGTGCGAGGAAGCCTGCTCCACGACCGTGCTCGAGGCGCTGGCGCTGGGCAAGCCATGCGTGGCGCTCGCGCGCGGCGGCACGCCGGAGCTGGCGGCCTACCAGTACTACGACGGCCAGCTGCAACTGGCCGAGACCATGCCGCGCCTCGTGGAGCGGCTGGTCGACATCCTGGGGCGTGCGCCAGCGACGGTGCCGCTGCCGGATTCCTTCCCGATGGACGTGTTCCACGCCATTCCCCAGATCCTGGACTTCTATCACGAGTGAATGATGAACAAACCGACCTTTTCGATCGTCACCTGCACCTGGAACAGCGCCGCGACGCTGGCCGACACCCTCGCGTCCGTGCAGCGCCAGACCTGCCAGGACGTCGAGCACATCTTCGTCGACGGCGGCTCCACCGACGGCACGCTGGAGATGATCGCCGCCTACCCGGGCAACAAGCGCGTGCTGCGCGACGTGGGCGGCGGCATCAGCCGCGCGATGAACCAGGGCATCATCGCTGCGACGGGCGAATACGTGGCGCACCTGCACTCCGACGATTATTATGCCGGCGACGACGTGCTGGAAACCGTCGCCGCACGCTTTGCGAGCGAGCGCGTGGACTGGGTGTTCGGCACCGTGCAGGTGCTGAAGGACGGCCAGCTGGTGCCGCCGTACCGGCTGGTGCCGTTCAGCTATCGCGCGTTCGCCGCGGGGCGGGCGTCCGTGCCGCATCCGGCCGTCTTCATCCGCAGGAGCGCGTTCGGCCGCGTGGGCATGTTCGACGAGACGCTCAAGTACGCGATGGACATCGACCTGTGGCTGCGCCTGGGCCGGGTGGCGCGTCCCGCCACCGTCGACCGTCCGCTGACGGTCTTCCGCGACCATGCGGGCAGCGTCTCGTCCGCCAACAAGATCAAGGCGCGCCAGGAAGAGTTCGCGGTGCGCCGCCGCTACATGAAGCAGGCGCCGCTCGCATTCGGCATCTATTGCCTGCGCTACCTGAAACGCATGCGCGCCCTGCGCGCCGAGGCGGCGCATGGGGGCATGCCCGCCGTTGCGCACTGACGAGTGCGGCAGGCGTGCGCCAGTCCGTTATCCGGTAATGCTATCGTAATGTTTGTTCAGAATTAATTTATCAATAAACTTGTCGAAGTTATTCATATGATGGCGATTCGATAAACTTTGTCGAATTGTCCGCACAGTTTTCAAATAGTCTTTTCTGTTAAAAAACGGCTTTTGTTTGCCTGAAAATATTACTGTTATTAAGGGGTTCATTGGGTCGTTGGATTTGTGCGATGCACGAGAAAAATCCCTGATTTGTAAGGGATTTTTTCCGCAATAAAATTTATTTGCGGTACTATTTCTCCTATCGAACAGCGCTCATTTGTATCAGCCGAGCGTTTCAAAGCAAATCTGGCCCAGGCGTCCTGCCGACAGCTGAACCTCTAGTCGTCCAGTTAATATTTCTCGGAGCATTTACATGAAATTTCATCGGAAGGGCATCATTGCCGTCGCTGCGCTGTCGTCGCTGCTGGTGTCGTTCAGCGCGCATGCCGACTGGGCCCAATCCACCGATCCGCTCGTCGTTCAGCCCGCACCCGCCAACGGCGCGGTGCAGGCGCAGAATCCGCCGGGCTTCGCCTGGGCGCGCCATCCGACCGGCCCGGCCGCCTATGACATCGAGATCACCCCGGTCGGCGGCTCGCCGGTGAAGGCGACGGTCGACCGCAACTGGTACCTGCCGACCAAGGCCCTGGCCCTGGGCAACTACACGTGGCGCGTGCGCCCGTCCGGTTCGAGCGACTGGTCGAGCCCGCGTTCCTTCGCGATCACGAGCAGGTCGACCACGTTCGAAGTGCCCGACAACGCCACCCTGCGTTCGCGCATCCTGGCCAAGGCACGTCCCCGTTCGCTGGGTCCGACCTTCACCGCCTACTCGACCTGGAGCACGTCCAGGAAGAACGAGCTGGACCCGTACGTCAGCCGCCTGATCAACGAAGTCAAGCTGCAGATGACGGCGCTGCCCGACCTGTCGGACGCGCGCTGGCCGGTCGCGATCTCGGCGCCGCTGACGGCGACGATGGCATCGCAGCAGACCGACGTGCGCAACCGCATCAACGAATCGACGCGCCAGCTGGAAGCGGCCGCGCTGCTGTGGCGCCTCAAGAAGGATCCGGTCTACCTGAACGAAGCGCTCAAGCGCGGCGACCAGCTGGCGTCGCTGAATCCGACCGGCCCCACCAGCTACGCCAACCAGGACCAGGCCACGCGCCAGATCGCGCTGGAACTGCTCAAGGGCGCCGACCTGCTGGCGGGCGACCTGGACGCGACCCGCAAGGCCAGATGGCTTGCTGTCGCCAAGGCCCGCGTGACCGAGATGTTCAGCAATATCTCGGGCGATAACGGCCGCCTCGACCAGTACCCGTTCGACTCGCACGGCAACACGCTGATGATCTACATGGCGCTGATCTCGACGCTGGCGCTGGGCGACATCCCCGAAGCGCAGACGTGGTTCGACTTCACGTTCCGTGCCTACGTCAACACCCCGTCGCCGTGGTCGGGTTCGGAAGGCGGCTATGCCAACGGCACCGCCTACGCCGAATACGCGGCCGGCTACATGACGGCCCTGTGGGACCCGATCGTCCAGGCGACCGGCGTGAACATGTACGCCAAGCCGTGGACGCTGGGCTTCCTCGACTTCGCGACCGAATTCACGCCGCCGGGCTCGAAGGTGCATGCCTTCGGCGACGGTTCCGAGACCAAGCCGGACCCGCGCGTGTTCCGCGCGTTTGCGAACCGCATGGTGTCGCCGCGCGCCGCGTGGTATGTGGCCAACCTGCCGGGCATCGAGGATTCGCTGTCGGTCGTGCAGGCGCCGTATCCGATGCCGGTGGCCGGCACCACGTTGAAGGTCCCGCCGTCGAACTCGGCCTACTACCCGAGCACCGGCTGGGTGGCGATGCACAGCGATATCGGCTCGACGAACCGCACCTCGTTCTTCTTCAAGTCCAGCCCGTACGGCTCGTTCAACCACAGCCACGGCGACCAGAACGGCCTGCTGTTGTCGGTGGCCGGCCAGCCGCTGCTGGTCAAGGCCGGCTGGTATGACTGGTACGGTTCGCCGTTGTGGACGGACTGGTATCACCAGACCAAGTCGCAGAACGCGATCACGTTCGACGGCGGCAAGGGCCAGGTGGTCACCGGCTACCGCGAGCAGCTGCAGCACAACGGCCGCATCACCGGCTTCTCGGCCCAGTCGACCTACGACTATGCCGAAGGCGACGCGACCCCGGCCTACGGCGGCCAGTTGACGATGGCGAAGCGCCAGATCTGGTACCTGCACGGCCAGAACGCCATGGTGGTGCGCGACAAGCTGCAGGCCGTGGTGGCGCACACCTACGAGTGGAACATCCACGCGCCGGTGGCGATGACGGTCGAGAGCCCGTCGAGCGTCAAGATCGCGATCAACGGCCAGTCGGTGTGCCTGCGCGACCTGAACGGCAACGCCCCGTTCGCCAAGTGGACCGGTCCGGCGCCCAAGGCCGGCGTGACCGAAGACCACGGCGCGTTCTACCTGAAGAACGACAGCAAGTCGGCGGCCGAGTTCCTCGTGCTGCTGGACGTCGGCTGCAAGCGTCCGGCCACCAAGGTGACGACGTCGGGCACGACGCGCACCCTGACCGTCGGCACGCAGACGGTGAACCTGAACTAAACGCCGGCGTATCGTCCCCGGCAATCGCCAGGCGCCGTGCTACACTCGGCGCGCTGGCGCGACGTCCTCCCCGGGCCCTGCGCCCGCGGAGGATTTTTTTTCGCTGCGCGACGATGACGACACAGGTGTTCCTGATCCAAGCCCACAAGGACCTGGGCCAGCTCAATGCGCTGGTGGAGCAGTTGCGCGACGACGACTTTCGCGTGTACGTGAACCTCGACCGCAAATGCGCGCTCGATCCGGCCGGCGTCCATCCGTTCGCGCGCCAGGTCAGGAACCGCATCGACGTCCATTGGGGCACGTTCAGCCAGGTGCAGGCCGTGCTCAATTCGCTGGAACAGATCGTGGCCGAGGTGCCCGTGTTCGACAAGGCGGTCTTTTTGAGCGCCCAGGATTTCCCGCTGCTCTCGAACGCCCGTCTCAAGGACGCGCTGGCGCAGCACGCCGGCCACGAACTGCTCGACACGGTCGCCATCGGCCTTGAGCCCGGCCAGTGGGCGGCCGATTACCGCTACCGGTATTTCCATCGCGGCGACGAAACGCCGCTGGCGCGCCTCGCCTGCCGCATCGCCAACCGCGCGCTGCGCGTGACGGGCACCGCCCGCCGCCTGCCCGGCGGGATGCGGCCGTACGGCGGCTCGTCGTGGTGGGCGCTGTCGCAGGCGTGCGTGCAAGACATCCTCGCGCGCGTCGCGCGCGACCCGGGCCTCGTGCGCTTCTTCCGCAACTGCGCGTGTCCGGACGAGATGTTCTTCCAGACCCTCGTGATGAATTCGCCGTTCGCGAGCCGCGTGCTGGGCCAGAACTTCCGCTACGTCCAGTGGCCCGAGCAGGGTGCGCGCAACCCCAAGATCCTGGACGAGGGCGACTTCGAGCGCATCGCCGCGTCGCGCGCGCATTTCTGCCGCAAGATCGACAGCCATGCCAGCGCGGGCCTGATGCCCCGCCTGCTGGCGCTGCGCACGGCCTGATTTAAGTTTCACGCAACTGTGCACGCTGCCGGGTAAGTTAGAATCGGCTTCCATTCGTTGTTCATACGACAAGGAATCCATGCCCAGACGCTCCTCGTCCCGTTCCATCCTGTTCGTCGTGCGCGATCCGCTGCCGCCGGTCCGGGCCGACGTGCGGACCCTGTTCGGCACCGAGATGCCGCGCTACGGCGTGGCCACCGAGCTGGTGGGGCAGGGTGGCAGCGGCGACACGGCGCCGTGGCCGGCCGGCGGCATGCACGTCGTCGGTTCGCTGCGCAGCCGTTTCGCCAGCGTGTGCGCGCCCCTGTGGGACCTGCTGGGCCTCGTGCGCGCGCTGCGCCACGGCCGGCCGGACTGCATCCAGGTGCGCGACAAGATCGCCAGCGGGGTGCTCGGCCGCGTGGCCGCCGCGCTGCTGCGCGTGCCGTTCATCTACTGGATGTCGTTCCCCATCGTCGAAGGCTTCGAGGTCCGGCGCGACGACATCGCCCGGCACGGCCGCGGCGTGAAGTGGCTGGGGCATGCGCTGCGCGCGTGGGCGTCGCGCGTGGCCATCTACCGCGTCGTGCTGCCCGGCGCGCGCCACATGTTCGTGCAGAGCGACGCCATGGCCGACTGGCTGGCCGCGAAAGGTTTCGACCGGGCCCGCATGACGGCCGTGCCGATGGGCGTCGACGCCCACCTGTTCGACCGCGCCAACGTGGAGCCGGTCATTGACGCCCGCCTGGACGGGCGCCGTGTCGTCCTCTACCTCGGCCGCATCGCGCGCTCGCGCCGGTCCGACTTCCTGCTCGACGTGGCCGAACAGCTGCGCGCGCGCAATCCCGACGTGCTGCTCGTGATCGCCGGCGACGCTCCGTCCGACGACGAGATGGCGTGGATGCGCCGCGAGATCGCGGCGCGCGGCCTGGACGGCCACGTGCTGCTGACGGGCTGGCTGCCCCAGCGCACGGCGCTCGGCTATGCAGTGCGGGCCGAGGTGGGCTTGTCGCCGATCCCGCGCGGCACCCTGTTCGACGTGTCGTCGCCGACCAAGCTCGTGGAATACCTGGCGCTCGGCATCCCCAGCGTCGCCAACGATATCCCCGACCAGAAACTGGTCATCGACGAGAGCGGGGCCGGCCTGTGCGTACCGATGGAGGCGGGGACGTTCGCCGACGCCGTGCTGGAATTGTTAAATGACGGCGCCCTTGCTGCCGAGTTCGCGTTACGTGGGCCACCGTACGTAACGAGCCACCGCACGTATGATATTCTGGGTAACAATGTTGCAAAAATTTATAGGAAAATCCTGACGGAGCGGCCGTAAGCATGTCGACGTGGACTTACTCGCTGAAGTGCTCGCTGCGTTCGCTCGTGCGCGACATCGTCCGCAACGTCTGGGGCCGGCGCTTCGTGTATCCCGGTCTCGTCGCCAACGAGCGCTCGCGCGAGGCGCTGGCCGCCTACGTCGCGCGGCGCGCGCGCCGGGTCGGCGTGCCGCTCGACGGCGACGGCACGGCCCTGGCCCGGCTGGCGCCCGGCAGCCCCATGCTGACGAAGGCCGAGGTCCGCCAGCATCCGGAACGCCTGGTGCGGCCGCGCGGCCCCGGTTCCTGGATCCGCACGACGATCAAGACGAGCGGCACGTCCGGCTCGCCGCTGACCATCGTCCAGTCGCTCGGCAACCTCGTGCGCGAGGAAGGCTTCGTCTACCGCCAGCTGCAATGGATCGGCTGGCGCCACGGCCAGCGCCGCGCGTGGATCCGCGGCGACATCGTCTGCCCCGACCACCCCCGCGACGGCCGCTACTGGTGCCGCGACTGGGTCGGCAACATGCTCATGATGTCGTCGTACCATTTGTCGAACGATACGATCGGCCGCTACGTCGACGCGCTGGAGCGTTTCGACCCCGTCGTGATCCACGCCTACCCGTCGTCGATCGCGGCGCTGGCCGCCTGGCTGAACGCGGCCGGCCGCACCTATCGCGGACGCGCGCTGCGCGGCGTGATGACGTCGTCCGAGACGCTGGAGCCGGGCGTGCGCGCGGCCGTGGAGCAGGCGTTCGGCGTGCGCGTGTTCGACTGGTATGGCCAGGCCGAGCGCGTGGCCGCCATCGGCACGTGCGAGGAAGGCCGCTACCACGTGCTCACCGACTACAGCGGGGTCGCGCTGCTGGAGGCGGAGGACGGTGCCTGCGAACTGGTCGGCACGTCGCTGAACAACGCCGCGATGCCGCTCGTGCGCTACCGCACGGGCGACACCGTGATCCCGGACGGCGCAGCGTGCGCCTGCGGCCGCGTCTTCCCGACGATCAAGGCCGTGATCGGGCGCCAGGAAAAGATCGTCACCTTGCCGGACGGCCGCATCGTCGCGCGCCTGGACCGCATCTTCCAGGGGCACGACCGGCATCTCGTCGAAGGGCAGGTGCTGTACCGCGGGGCCGGTGAATTCGTGCTGCGCGTCGTCACGGCCGACGGCTTCGGCGATGCGGACGAACGGGCGCTGGTCGACAAATTCCTGCTGCGCGTGCCCGGCGTGAACGTCCGGGTGGAGCGGGTGACGGCGATTCCGCGCGGGCCGAACGGCAAGTTCGAATTCATCGCGATCGAGAGTTGAAGCGTGCGCACGGCGGGAAAATCATGATGTATTATCGAAATATTGTCCATTTAGTAAGGGCCTCTACCTTGTCACAAGCAGCGCAGCGGGGGACGACGACCTTGGGGGCGGGCGCGTGAAAGCGCCGGCGCCACGGGTCCTGATGGTCGGCACGGCGCTCGACGGCAGGGGCGGGGTGGCGGCGGTGGTCTCCGTGTTGCGCCGGCATGGACTGTTCGAGCGCGAACGCGTGCGCTATGTGGCGACCCACCGCGACGGCACGCCGCTCGTGAAGGCGCGCGGCGCGTTGTCCGGTTTCTGGCAGACGCTCGTCGCCTGCATGGGCGGGCATCCGGCCGTCGTCCACGTGCACGCGGCCTCGCATGCGAGCTTCCTGCGCAAGTCGCTCGTGCTGCTGATCGCGCGCCAAGCTGGCTGCAAGACCATTTTCCATTTGCACGGCGGGGGTTTTCGCACCTTTGCCACGGAGGAATCGGGCACCTTGCTGCGGCGCTGGATCCGCCACACGCTGGAAGCCAGCTCGCTCGTGATCACGCTGTCGGAAGGCTGGTCGCAGTTCGTGCACGCCTTTGCGCCGCGCGCGCGCGTGGCCGTCGTGCCGAATGCCGTGCCGCTGCCGGACCTGCCGGCGCAGGACCAGTCGATGCCCGGCCGCATCCTGTTCCTCGGCCGGCTGGAAGCGGCCAAGGGCGTGTTCGAATTGCTGGAGGCCGGCGCGCGCATCGTGCGCGAGACGACCGGGCCGAGTCCGCTGCGCCTCGTGTTCGGCGGCGAGGGCGATACGCAAGGCCTGCGCCGGCGCGCGGCCGAGCTGGGCATCGCGGAACGGATCGAGCTGCCCGGCTGGGTCGGCCCGGCCGAACGCGACGCCGAACTGCGCAAGGCCACCGTGTTCTGCCTGCCGTCGCACGCGGAAGGGCTGCCGATGTCCATGCTCGAGGCGATGGCGGCGCGCAAGGCCGTCGTGGCGACGGCCGTGGGCGGGATTCCGGAAACACTGCGCGACGGCGACAATGGCCTCCTGGTCCCGCCGCGCGACGAACAGGCGCTCGCCAGGGCGCTTGCACGACTCCTGGGCGATTGCGCCCTGCGCGACCGGCTGGCGGCACGAGCGCGCGCAACCATCGAACAACAATACTCAACCGAGGTGGTGTGCGGGAAATTGTCCGCGATCTACCGTGAACTGGCGGGGGCGAGATGATGAGCGAAGCGACAGGGATGGTCTGGCTGGTCAATCGTTTGCGTTGCATGTCCGTGGCCGAGGTCGGCTACCGGATCCGCCAGGCGGCCGTCACGCGCGTGGCGAAACGCCTGCGCGCCCGCGCCGCGCCGCCGCTGCCGCGCGCCCGCACCTTCAACCGCCACGGAGCGCTCGCCGTGCCGCCGGCGGAACGCGACGCGCTGCTGGCCGACGCCGACAGCATCTGCGCCGGCCACGTCGTCCTGTTCGCCAACCGGCGCTTCGACGTCGGCATGCCGCCCGTGTGGAACCGCGATCCGGACAGCGGCGTCGTCGGCCCGAGCATCTACGCGGGCGACATCGCGATCACGAACCGCGAACAGGTCGGCGACATCAAGCATGTGTGGGAACTGAACCGCCACCTGCACCTCGTGCGCCTCGCGCAGGCCTGGACCGTGACGAACGACGTCGCCTGGCTGCATGCGCTGCACACCCAGCTGCGCAGCTGGCTCGACCAGTGTCCGCCGCTGGTCGGCCCCAACTGGGCGAGCTCGCTGGAACTGGGCATCCGCCTCATCAACTGGGGCCTCGTGTGGCAACTGATCGGCGGGGAGGGCAGCGGCCTGTTCGCGGGCGAGGAAGGGCAGCGCCTGCGCGCCGACTGGCTCGATGCGATCCACGCCCACTGCAGCGCGATCGCGCGCCACCTGTCGCGCCATTCGTCGGCCAATAACCATTTGATCGGCGAACTGGCCGGGCTGTATGTGGGCGCGTCGATCTGGCCGTGCTGGAAAGCGTCGGGCGCGTGGCTGGAACAGGCCAGGGGCGAGCTGGAACACGAGGCGCAAGCCCAGTTCTCGCGCGACGGCGTCAACCGCGAGCAGGCGTTTGCCTACCACGTGTTTTCCAGCGAATTCCTGTTCGTCGCCGGACTCGTGGGCCAGGCCTGCGACCACCCGTTCTCGCGCGCCTACTGGGCGAGCCTGCAGCGCGCGCTGCGCTTTCTCCGCTCCGTGCGCGACGTGGGCGGCAACGTGCCGATGGTGGGCGACGCCGACGACGGCATCGTGTTCCGCCTGGATGCTCCCGGCGCCGACCGCGCCGGCCAGTTGCTGGCACTGGGCGACGCCGTGCTGCGCCGCATGGAACCGGCGCACCCCGGCGTGCGCTGGCTGCTGCATGCGCTGCCCGGCAAGCGGCCGGAAGCCGATCCGCACGAGTCGGACACGGGCTGGGCCTTCCCGGACGGCGGCTATCTGCTGTTCGGTTCGCATTTCGGCGAGCCCGACGAGATCAAGGGCATGGTCGACTGCGGTCCGCTGGGCTATCTCGGCATCGCCGCGCACGGCCACGCGGATGCGCTCGCGCTGACGCTGTCCATCGGCGGCGAGGCGTGCCTCGTCGATCCGGGCACGTATTCGTACTGGCAGGAACACAAGTGGCGCGACTACTTCCGCGGCACCTCGGCGCACAACACGGTGCGCATCGACGGGCTCGACCAGTCGGTGTCGGGCGGGCGCTTCATGTGGCTGAAAAAGGCGCGGGCAGCCATCGAACGCATGCCGCAGTCGCCGCACGAATTCGACTTCCGCGGCTCACACGACGGCTACGAACGCCTGGCCGATCCCGTGCGGCATATGCGCGGCGTGCGTTACGATGCTGCCAGTGCGACGCTCACCGTGCGCGACGAGATCGCTGCGAAGAAACATCACCAGGTCGAACTGTTCTGGCATTTCGCGCCCGGCCTGGACGTCCGGCTGAACAGTGCCGGCCTGCACGTGCGCGGCAAGCGCTTCGCGTTGCAGATGCATGCGCACGGCGCGGACCTCAAGCTGGAACTGGTGCGCGGCAACGAAAATCCGCCGCTCGGCTGGTATTCGCGCTGCTACGAACACAGGCAGCCGTGCGACGTTTTAAAGATCAGCACCGTATCGTCCGCCGTCCCGGTCGAGTGCAAGTTTACAATAACGTTTTTCTAACACCGTTTTTCCATAACTAAACCTAGGGATTGTTTCAAATGCTCATTTATCTGGTCGCAGGTGCCCGCCCCAACTTCATGAAGATCGCGCCGATCGTGCGTGCGCTGCAGGCGCGTCCGGATGCGCCGGCGTTCAAGATCATCCACACCGGCCAGCACTACGACCGCGAGATGAACGACGTGTTCTTCGAAGAACTCGGCATTCCGCAGCCGGACGTGTTCATGGCCGCCGGCGGCGGCAGCCACGCCCAGCAGACGGCCAAGATCATGATCGGCTTCGAGGAACTGTGCACCGCCGCGCGCCCGGACGCCGTGCTCGTCGTGGGCGACGTGAATTCCACGCTGGCCTGCTCGATCGTCGCCAAGAAGCTGAACATCCCCGTCGCCCACGTGGAAGCCGGCCTGCGCAGCTTCGACATGGCGATGCCCGAGGAAATCAACCGCCTCGTCACGGACAGCATCTCCGACTGGTTCTTCGTCACCGAACCGTCGGCCGTGGAGCACCTGCGCCGCGAAGGCAAGAAGGATGATGCGATCCATTACGTCGGCCACGTGATGGTCGACAACGTGCTGTACCAGGCCGACAAGCTCGGCCACGCGGACACGTCCGCGTTCGAGACGAGCGCCTGGAAAGCGGCGCGCGCGCAGGCCGGCCAGCGCTACGGCGTCGTCACCCTGCACCGTCCCAGCAACGTCGACGACGCGGCCACGTTCACGCGCATCGCCGGCGCGCTGAAGGAGATCGCGGTCGACCTGCCGCTGATCTTCCCCGTGCACCCGCGCACCCGCGCCAACCTCGAGAAATTCGGCATCGACCTGGGCCCGAACGTCACGCTGGCCGGTCCGCAGGCCTATATGGCGTTCCTGAACCTGTGGAAGGATGCGGCGGTCGTACTGACGGACAGCGGCGGCCTGCAGGAAGAAACGACGGCGTTGGGCGTGCCGTGCGTAACGATCCGCGAGAACACGGAACGTCCCGTGACCGTGGACGAAGGTTCGAACGTACTGGCCGGCACCGATCCGGCCGCCATCCTGCTCGAGGCGCGCAAGATCCTGCGCGGCGAAGGCAAGCAGGGCCGCCGGCCGCACCTGTGGGACGGCCGCGCGGCCGAACGCATCGTGGACATCCTGACGAAGGAAATCCGCGGGTAACTTTGAGGTAGCAACATGAACGAGCGCATCACGCTGATGGGGTGTTCCATCGACAACCTGACGATGGAAGAGACATTGCAGACGGTCGAGGGCTTCATCCATACAGGACGGCCCCATCAGCACGTCGTCGTCAACGTCGACAAGCTGGTCAAGGCCAGCCGCGATCCGGAACTGCGCCGGATCATCAACGACTGCGCGCTCGTGAATGTCGACGGCATGCCGGTCGTGTGGGCGTCGCGCCTGCTGGGCCGGCCGTTGAAGGAGCGGGTCGCCGGCTGCGACCTGTTCGAGGCGCTGATGCGGCGCGCCGGCGAGAAGGGCTGGCGCGTGTTCCTGCTGGGCGCGCAAGAGGAAGTGGTGAGCAAGGTGGCGTCCACGTACCGGCACAAATACCCGAACCTGGTGCTGGCCGGCCACCGCAATGGTTACTGGAAGGGCGAGGCGGAAGAAGCGGAGGTGGTCGAACAGGTCCGCGCCGCGCGCCCCGATCTGTTGTTCGTGGCGATCAGTTCGCCGAAAAAAGAACAGTTCCTCGGCCGCTGGCAGGCCGAGATGAAGGTCCCGTTCGCGATGGGTGTGGGCGGGACCTTCGACGTGGCGATCGGCCACGTCAAGCGCGCGCCGCTGTGGATGCAGAAGTCCGGGCTGGAATGGTTCTACCGTTTCCTGCAGGAGCCGCGCCGGATGTTTCGCCGTTATTTTATCGAGGACATGGCCTTCATCTGGCTGTTCCTCAAGGAGTTGAAGTTGAAGGGCGCACGATAGCGCCCACGAGGTTGCAGTACACCAAAACACCAGACAGGGATGGCGCCGGTTTCGAACCGGCGCCGACGACATAACGATGCGCGCCGGTCCTTGGAACACGGCGGCAACAACATTTTTTGAAAGAAGAGTATTCATGAAGATCCTGGTTACTGGCGGCATGGGTTACATCGGTTCGCACACCGTCGTGGAACTGCAGAACGCCGGCCACGACGTGGTCGTGTACGACAACCTGTACAACGCGGTGCGTTCGGTGCAGGACCGTGTGCAGAAGATCAGCGGCAAGCCGTTCGATTTCGTCGAAGGCGACATCCGCGACCGCGCGGCCATGGAAGCCGTGTTCGGCGCGCACAAGATCGATGCCGTGATCCACTTCGCCGGCCTGAAGGCGGTCGGCGAATCGGTGGCGCAGCCGCTGCGCTACTACGACAACAACGTGTACGGCAGCGTCGCGTTGTTCGAGACGATGGCCAAGTTCGGCTGCAAGACCCTCGTGTTCTCGTCGTCCGCCACCGTGTATGGCGATCCGGCCTCGGTGCCGATCAAGGAGGATTTCCCGCTGTCGGCCACCAATCCGTATGGCCGCAGCAAGCTGATGATCGAAGACATCCTGCGCGACGTGTTCAAGGCCGAGCCGGACTGGCGCATCGCGCTGCTGCGCTATTTCAACCCGGTCGGCGCCCACGAAAGCGGGCTGATCGGCGAGGAGCCGAACGGCATCCCCAACAACCTGGTGCCCTACATCGCCCAGGTCGCCAACGGCCAGCGCGAAAAGCTGTCCGTGTACGGCGGCGACTATCCGACCCCGGACGGCACCGGCATGCGCGACTACATCCACGTCGTCGACCTGGCGATCGGCCACGTGAAGACCCTCGACAAGCTGGCGAAGGGCGACGGTCTCTACACGTACAACCTCGGCACCGGCAATGGCAACAGTGTTCTGGAAATGGTGCACGCCTTCGAGAAGGCCTGCGGCAAGCCGATCCCGTACCAGATCGTGGACCGTCGCCCTGGCGACATTGCCAAGTGCTACGCCGACCCGACGAAGGCGCGCGAGGAACTCGGATGGACCGCGCAGCGTGACATCGCCCAGATGTGCGCCGATTCCTGGCGCTACCAGACTACCCCAAAATAAACGTATGAGGACCGAACCATGAAAGCGATGATTCTTGCAGCAGGCAAAGGTACGCGCGTACGTCCGCTGACCTATGACCTGCCGAAACCGATGATCCCCGTGCTGGGCAAGCCCGTGATGGCCTACCTGATCGAGCATTTGCGCAAGCACGGCGTGACCGAGATCATGGTGAACGTCAGCCACCTGCACGAAAAGATCGAGGAATACTTCGGCGAGGGCGAGCAATACGGCGTCCAGATCGGCTATTCCTTCGAAGGCTATACGAAGGAAGACGGCGAAGTCGTCGCGGTGCCGATCGGCTCGGCCGGCGGCATGAAGAAGATCCAGGAATTCGGCGGCTTCTTCGACGACACGACCATCGTCCTGTGCGGCGACGCGCTGATCGACCTCGACCTCAAGGCGGCCCTGGCGGAGCACCGCCGCAAGGGCGCCATGGCGTCCGTCATCACGAAGGAAGTCCCGTGGGACAAGGTGTCGAGCTATGGCGTCGTCGTGACCGACCAGAACGGCCGCATCACCCAGTTCCAGGAAAAGCCGAAGCAGGAAGACGCGCTGTCGAACTTCATCAGCACGGGCATCTACATCTTCGAACCGGAAGTGATCGACCTGATTCCGTCGGGTGTGGAGTTCGACATCGGTTCCCAGCTGTTCCCGCTGCTGGCCGAAAAGGGCATGCCGTTCTATGCCCAGGGCCGGCCGTTCAACTGGCTGGACATCGGCAGCGTGAGCGATTACTGGGAAGTGCTGCAGAACGTGCTGACTGGTGAGGTCAATCATATGGACGTGCCGGGCATCCAGATCGAGCCCGGCCTGTGGACCGGCCTGAACACGAGCATCGACTGGCGGGGCACCACGATCAAGGGTCCCGTCTACATCGGTTCCGGCGTCAAGATCGAGGCCGGCGCGACGATCGTCGGGCCGACCTGGATCGGCCACGGCAGCCATATCTGCGAAGGCGCCGAGGTCGTCCGCAGTGTCCTTTTCGAGTACACTCGCGTGCTGAACGACGTGACTTTGCATGAAATGATCGTGTTCAAGGATTACAGCATCGACCGCGCCGGCGAGATGAAGCACTCGTCCGACTACAGCTCGTCGGAATGGCTGAACGCGCGCGACCGCCGCCGCAGCCGGCGCACGGAACAGGCGGAAGAAACAGACAAGTCATTAGAGAAAGCCAACGCATGAAAATTTACCCAGTCATCCTCTCCGGCGGTGCCGGTACCCGCCTGTGGCCGCTGTCGCGGGCAGTCATGCCCAAGCAGCTGCTGCCGCTGGTGACGGACAAGACGATGCTGCAGGAAACCGCGCTGCGGGTCCGCGGCTGGCCGGGGTTGATGGCGCCGCTGGTGGTGTGCGGCAACGAGCACCGCTTCCTCGTGGCCGAGCAGATGCGCGACATCGGCATCACGCCGCACGGCATCCTGCTCGAGCCGGCGGGGCGCAACACGGCCCCGGCCGTGGCCGCCGCCGCGCAATACCTGCACGCGCAGGACCCGGAGGCCGTGATGCTCGTGCTGCCGGCCGACCACGTGATCGAAAAGAACGACGCATTCCGTATCGCGGTCGAGCGCGCCGCGGCCCAGGTCGGGCAGGGCGCACTGGCCACGTTCGGCATCGTGCCGAGCGGTCCGGAAACGGGCTACGGCTACATCCGCCGCGGCGAGCCGCTGCCGGGCTGCGACGATTGCTACAAGATCGAGCGCTTCGTCGAAAAGCCCGACCGCAACACGGCCGAAGGCTTCGTCGCCGACGGCGGCTTCTACTGGAACAGCGGCATGTTCATGTTCCGCGCCGACCGCTTCCTGGCCGAGATCGAAAAGCACGCGCCGACGATCGCCCAGGCCGCCGGCGCCGCCGTGCAGGCCGCGTACAGCGACCTCGACTTCTGCCGCCTGAACGAAGCGGCGTTCGCGGCCAGCCCGTCCGATTCGATCGACTACGCGGTGATGGAACACACGCGCGACGGCATCGTCGTCGCGGCCGACATCGGCTGGAGCGACGTCGGCTCGTGGTCCGCGCTGGCCGACGTGCAGCCCAAGGATGCCGACGGCAACGTGGCGCGCGGCGACGTCTACCTCGACAGCACGACCAACACGCTGGTGCGCGCCGAAAGCCGCATCGTGGCCGTCGTGGGCGTGAAGGACCTCGTCGTCGTGGAAACGAACGATGCCGTGCTCGTGGCGCACAAGGACATGGTCCAGCGCGTCAAGAACGTCGTCGACCACCTCAAGGGCAACGCGCGCACGGAGCACCTGGTCCACACCAAGGTGTACCGACCGTGGGGCTATTACGAAGGCATCGACGCGGGCGAGCGCTTCCAGGTCAAGCGCATCTGCGTCAAGCCGGGCGAAAAGCTGTCGCTGCAGATGCACCACCACCGCGCCGAACACTGGATCGTCGTGTCGGGCACGGCGCGCGTCACGTGCGGCGACCAGGTGACGCTGCTGGCCGAGAACGAGTCCACGTACATCCCGATCGGCATGACACACCGCCTGGAAAATCCGGGCAAGCTGCCGCTGCACCTGATCGAGGTGCAATCCGGCAGCTATCTCGGCGAGGACGACATCGTCCGCTTCGAGGATATCTACAAGCGCGCCTGAGCGTTTCGCGCCGCGTCCGCACGTTCGATGCGGACGCATCTTTTCCTCTGGTCTACAGTGCGTATGGCCGCGCGCATGCGGCATACAATGCGTCGTCTGTAACCCATCGGGGAAACATCATGAAGATGAAGACGTTCATCGTGGCCGGCGCCCTGGGCGCGGCCATGGCCGGTGTCGGCGGCACGGCGGCGGCCGGCGACATCATCGGCGGCTCTGCTCTGCTGGACGCGAGCAGCCACGCCCAACTCGAACGCTGGCTCGGCGCCGGCGAATTCAACCTCGACAATGTGTACACCCTGCACCCCGGCGATACGTCGGACGCTTTCCACGCGGGGGCGGACGGGAAGGGCGCGACCTTCACCCTGCTCGAAGTGACGAATGCCGCGGGGGCAAGCTTCCTCGTCGGCGGCTACAACCCGCAGAGCTGGGCCTCAAGCGAAGGCTGGCACGAGACCCAGCGCGACTGGCAGCGCACGGCCTTCCTGTTCAATATGACCGATCCGGCCGTGTACCGCCAGGTGCTGACGGACTATGTCTTGCCGAGCCAGGGCCTGCGCCAGACGTATAACGAAGTCGGCTACGGCCCCATCTTCGGTTCCGGGCCGGACCTGTTCGTCAACGACGAGTTGACGGCCGCCACGTCGTGGCGCCTGACCTACGGGAATCCGGACGGCGAAGGCAAGAGCATCATCGACGGCAGCCTGCACGGCGAAATCGTGAAGCTGGACGCGATGGAAGTCTTCGCGATCTCGCCCGTGCCGGAGCCCGGTGCCGCGGCCATGCTGCTGGCGGGCCTCGGCGTGCTGGGCGCGGCCATGCGGAGGCGTTCGTAGGGTGGGCACCCCGTGCCCACGCGTGACGCCGGCATATTGCCTACGCGCCCACGCGTGACGCCGGCATATCGCCTACGCACCCACGCGTGACGCCGGCATATCGCCTACGTGCCCACGCCGCCGGCGCGGCCCGGTTCTAAGCCGCGCTTAAGTTGTTCGCCTTGCAAGCTGTGGCATGATGAGCGGGAGCCTCGAGCTCCCGTTTTTTCAACGCTGCCACTGCCCATGACCCGGATCCCGAGACGCTGCCCGAGACTGTGCCTGCCCCTGCTCGCATGCCTTGCCGCCTTCATCGCGGCGCCGGCCCGCGCCCAATTCGTCGGCGAGTCCCGCCTCCAGCCGGATCAATTGGCCATCGTCATCAATGACGCCGAGCCGAACAGCGTCAGGATCGGCGCCTACTACCGCAAGCGGCGCGGCATTCCGGCGGCCAACGTCGTGCACGTGAGCATTCCCGGCAAGCCGCACGAGATCAGTGCGGAGCGCTTCGAAGCGCTCAAGGACGAGATCGACGCGCACCTTGGCCCGAACGTGCAGGCCGTGCTGATGGTGTGGACGGCGCCGTACAAGGTCGCGTGCAATTCGATCACGGGCGCGTACAGCCTCGGCTTCGACCCCGGCCAATGCGCGAAGACCTGCCTGCCAGGCCGCCCGAGCCCATACTTCAATTCCAGTTCCTCGCGTCCGTACACCGACCTGAACATCCGGATCTCGATGCTGTTGCCGACGGAATCCGTGGAGCGCGCGAAGGCCCTGATCGACCGCGGGGCCGGGGCCGGGTTCCGGATCGTGCCCGCCACCGCCTACTTCCTGACGACGTCGGAAAAGGCGCGGAATTCGCGCGCGGCCTTCTTCCCACCGCCCGGCCGCATCGCGGCGCGCAGGCTGGTGACGAAGCCCATGCAGGCCGACGTGCTGGAAGGCGCGAAGGACATCATGATCTACGAGACGGGCATGGCCGAGGTCGCCAAACTGGACACCCTCGGCTTCCTGCCCGGTGCGCTGGCCGACCACCTGACGTCGCTGGGCGGCGACCTGCTCGGCGGCGAGCAGATGAGCAGCCTGCGCTGGCTGGAAGCGGGCGCGACCGCGAGCTACGGCACGGTCAGCGAGCCCTGCAACCACTGGCAGAAATTCCCGAATCCGACCGTGCTGCTCAAGCATTATGTGCAGGGCACCAGCGCGATCGAAGCCTACTGGAAGAGCGTCGCCTGGCCCACCCAGGGCCTGTTCATCGGCGAACCGCTGGCCGCGCCGTACCGCAAGCGTTGATTCAGCCTGGAATTAGTCCGTTCGGACTAATCCGTGGTCATGACGTTGTCAATTTGCGCATTTAATATACATTTGTTAAGTGTTGCACTGACAGATCATTTCCCTATTCCAGGACACCCAATGAAACAACGCGCTCTCCACTCTCCAGGACGCATGACCGTGCTGGCGGCCTTGCTGGCCGGCCTGTCGGCACCCGTGTTCGCCGCGCCCGGCGGCGTCGTCATCAGCCAGGTCTACGGCGGCGGCGGCAATTCCGGCGCCACGTATAAAAACGACTTCATCGAGCTGCTGAACACGGGCGATACCGCCGTCACGCTGAACAACTGGAGCGTGCAATACGCGTCGAGCGCGGGCACCACGTGGCAAGTGACCAGGCTGCCGGCCAGCGTGACCCTGGCGGCCGGCCAGTACTACCTCGTGCACGAGGCGGCGGGCAGCGGCGGCACGGATGCGCTGGCGCCGGACACGGCCGGGACCATCGCGATGAGCGCGACGGCCGGCAAGGTTGCGCTCGTCAACACGACGGCGGCGCTGGCGGGCGCCAGGCCGGTCGACAACGTCGTCGACTTCGTCGGCTTCGGCAGCACCGCCAGTTATTACGAAGGCTCCGGCCCGACGGCGGCGCCGTCGAACACGCTGGCCGTGCTGCGCAAGAACAGCGGCTGCCTGGACAGCAACGACAACAGCAGCGATTTCGTCACCGGCGCGGCAAGCCCGCGCACCACGGGCAGCGACCGCGTGTCGTGCAGCGGCGCGCCGCTGCCGCAGCCGATCGTGCTGGCGTGCCCGGGCAGCGTGGGCGTCGACGTCGGCGCCGGCACGACGGCCGCGCTGCAGGCGACCGATGCCGACAGCATCGTCAACAGCGCCGTCATCAGCAAGGGTGCCATCGCCGGCATCAGCCTGACGGGCTTCGTGCCGGCCACCTTTGATAACCGCACGGCCAGCGCCAACCTCGTCGTCGACGCGAGCCTGCCGGCCGGCACGTATCCGGTCGAGATCACGTTCGCCAACGACGCCAGCCAGACCGCCAGCTGCACCGTCAACGTGGCCGTCAGCGGCGTCGTCACGATCCCGCAGATCCAGGGCAGCGGCCTGACGAGCCCGTACGCCAACACCGTGCAGTCGACGACCGGCGTCATCACGAAGAAGCTGGGCAGCGGCTTCTACATCCAGGACCCGCAGGGCGACGGCGACCCGAATACGTCCGACGCGATCTTCGTCTACGGCGCCGCCGCGGCCGCGAACGAGGGCGACCTCGTGCGCGTGACGGGCACCGTGACGGAATACGCGCCGAGCGGTTCCACGCGTTCGTACACGGAACTGAAGGACGTGAGCGCCGTGAGCGTCCTCGGCACCGGCAATACGATCGCCCCCGTCAACATTGACCTGCCTACCGAACTGAGCCACTACGAAGGCATGCTCGTGCGCTTCGTGAACCCGCTGACCGTGAACGGCAACAGCTATCTGGGCGACCGCGGCGAACTGGTGCTGGCCAACGGCCGCCGCGAGACGCCGACCAACCGCTACCGTGCCGGCACGCTTGACGCGGCCGCGCTGATCGCCGCCAACGCGCAAAACATGGTGATCCTGGACGACGGCATCTTCACGGTGCCGGCGCACATCCCTTACCTCGCGGCCGACAAGACCGTGCGCGCGGGCGACACGGTGACGGACCTCGTCGGCGTGCTCGATTTCGGCGCCATCGGCGGCGGGGGCGGCTGGTACAAGCTGCAGCCGACGGACACGCCCGTGTTCAGCCGCACGAATGCGCGCGAGGACGCGCCGGCGGTCGTGGCAGGCAACGTGCGCGTGGCCAGCGCCAACGTCCTGAACTTCTTCACCACGTTCACCGACGGCACCGACGCCTGGGGCCATACGGGGCAGGGCTGCACCATCGGTTCGTCCGCGCCGTCCAAGAGCAATTGCCGCGGCGCCGACAACATGACCGAGTTCGTGCGCCAGCGCGACAAGATCGTCGATGAGCTGAAGGCGATGAACGCCGACGCAGTCGGCCTGATGGAAATCCAGAACAACGGCGACATCACGGTGGGCTATCTCGTCGACGCGCTGAACCAGGCGATCGGCGCGCCGACGCCGACCTATGCGTACGTGGCGAGGCCCGCCGCGACCGGCACCGACGCGATCCGCGTGGCGATGATCTACAAGCCGGCCGTGCTCGAGCCGGTCGGCGGCGCACTGTCGGACGGCGACGACATCAACAACCGCGCACCGATGGCCCAGACGTTCAAGGTCAAGGCGAACGGCGCGAAGTTCTCGCTGGTCGTGAACCACCTGAAATCGAAAGGCGGCTGCGGCGGCGCCGGTGCCGGCGACACGGACATCGGCGATGGCCAGGGCTGCTGGAACGCCACCCGCATCCAGCAGGCCAGGCGCTTGTTCAACTATTTCATCCCGACCGTCGTGGCCGCCGCGGGCGATCCGGACGTGCTGGCCGTGGGCGACTTCAACTCGTACGGCCATGAAGACCCGATCGCATTCCTCACCGATAACGGCATGGTCAACGAACTGGAGCGCTTCGTGCGTCCGAACGGCATCCCATATTCCTACGTGTTCGACGGCCAGAGCGGCTACCTCGACCACGCGCTGGCCAGCGGCGCCCTCGACCCGCAGGTGGCCGGCGTGACCGAGTGGCACAACAATGCGGACGAGCCCGACGCGATCGACTACAACCTGGGCGACACAGCCGACGACCCGTACGTGAACAATCCGTTCCGCGCCTCGGACCACGATCCGGTCGTCGTGAGCCTGAACCTGGCGCCGGCCTTCGCCGACGTGACGGGCAGCGTCAAGATCGTGCCGGGTGCGCTGGGCTACAACCGCGTCACCGGCAAGTTCAGCGGCAGCGTGGCCTTCACGAACACGAGCGCCGCCGCGCTCGCCGGACCGCTGCAATACGTGCTGCAGGGCTTGCCGGCCGGCGTCACGCTCGACAACAAGACCGGCGACTTCAACGGCGCACCGTATGTGACATTGCCGGGCACGGCGCTGGCACCGGGCGCGACCGTGAAGGTGTCGCTGACCTTCACCAACCCGTCGAAAACGAACGTGACGTTCACGTCGACACTGTATTCCGGCACCTTTTGATCGATAGCGAGACCACCATGATGAACCTGAAAAACCTGTTGTCCCGCGCGCTGCTGGCGCTGTCCCTGCTGGCCGGTGCCGCCACCGCCAGCCCGGTCTACCACGTGGCCCTCGACACGGCCGCCGCGAGCGGCGACGGCTATATGCAGATCGACTTCCTGCCGTTCGGCACCAGCGACGTGCTGACGGCGACGATCAGCAACCTCGACGGCGCATTCACAGGCACGCCCGATCTCGTCAACGTGACGCAAGCGGGCGGCGCGCTCACGTTCAAGAGCGATGCGTTCTCGGAATTCTTCCAGAGCATCCTGCTCGGCGGCAAGTTCGGCTTCGACGTGATGTTCGGCGGAACGCCGTCCGACGCCGGCAGCACGGGCCTGACCGTCAGCCTGCTCGACAGCGCCGGCAATTACCTGTCGCCCGACCCGGCGGTCCAGATCAGCCTCGTGGCCGGCGAGGCGCCGGCCGTGGTGACCGATCCCGCGTTCGCCACCGTGAACCCGGTGCCGGAACCGGCCGACTGGATGCTCGTCGCCACCGGGCTGATCCTCCTGGGCGCGATGCAGCAACGCCGCCGCACGTAAGGCCGGCGCGTTCGCCCCGTCGTTTCCGGCACTGCCGGAAACGACCTCCCGCGCAGGCGGGAACCCGATGCAACAACGCCGCTGCATTCAGGATCGGCGCCCTCCATCCGTCGTTCCCGCGCAGGCGGGAACCCAAGGCCGCGTGCGATACTGCCGCGCAAACTTGGGCCCCCGCCGCGGGGCGACGGTGTGATGACGCCGTGTCTCCCTTCCTCTCCGCCTCGCAGTTCCTCCCGCCGTCCGCCCCGCAGCTCCCCTTTCCGCGGATTTATTCGCCAAACATATGAATTCCAAATAGAAATCATATTGTTCAGCTGACTTTGCTTAGTGCATATTCGATCCTGTTGTCGCCGAGACAAGGATTTATCGATGAGCGCACACATCCTCGTGGTCGATCCCGACCCCTTCGTTCGCCAGTTGCTGGAACTGAACCTGACCCGTGCCGGCCACCACGTCGGCCTGTGTCCCGACGCCGAGTCGGCCCTCGCCGCGATCGACGAGCGCGTACCCGACATGCTGCTGCTGGAGTGGGACCTGCCCGGCCAGTCGGGCGAAGCGCTGATCCGGCGCCTGCACGCGCAGGCGCGCACGCACGAGATGACGATCATCATGGTGTCCGCGCGGGCAGGGGAGCACGACAAGATCCTGGCCCTCGAATCCGGCGCCGACGACTATCTGACCAAGCCCTTCAATCCGCGCGAACTGCTGGCGCGCATGCAGGCCGTGCTGCGCCGGCGCGCGCCGCATGTGTCGATCGACGCCGTGCAGATGGCGGGCCTGCACCTCGACCCGCACACCCAGCGCGTGGTCGCAGGGACGCGCCAGGTGACGCTGGGACCCGTCGAATTCCGTTTACTAAACTTCCTGATGCACCATCCCGAGCGCGTGCATACACGGTCGCAACTGCTGGACAAGGTCTGGGGCCGCCACGCCGTGCTCGACGAGCGCACCGTCGACGCCCACGTGGGCCGGCTGCGCCACGCACTGCAGCCGAGCGGACACCAGGAGCACATCGAGACGGTGCGCGGCACCGGCTACCGCTTCGTCGCCTGGCACGGCGCGGCCTGACGTGGAACCCGTCGTCATCCTCAGCCGCCAGGAGCAGGAATACCTGCTGTGCGCCATCGAGTCCGGCTTGCGCGTGGCCAGCCCGCGCCAGTTCTTCCTGTGGACGCAGGGCCAGGTGCAGGCGCTGCTGCCCCACCAGGTGCTCGTCTGCCTCCAGCTGGGGCCCGGCGCTGCGTTGGTGCGGCTGGAATGCGTGCACGGCACGGTGCTGGCCCCGGCCGCGCAACTGGCGTTGACGGACCCGCACGACGGCCTGGCGCTGCGCATCGCGCGCCACTGCACGCAGGGCGGACGGTTGCCGGCGCTGGCCGATTTCGGCACGGCCGCGGACCAGCCGCTGGAGGGGTTCCGCGACGAGACGAGGAGGATGGGATTCGACAGCGTGCTCGTGCACGGCACGGGGCCGACGAGTGCGGGCGGCAGCGTATTCGTACTGTTCGGCCTGCCGTTGCGGCCGAATCCGCGTCACGCTTATTTCCTGGAACTGCTGCTGCCGCACCTGCACCTGGCGCTGGGCCGCCTGCCGGCATCGCAGTTGCCTGCGGGCGGGGCGCCGGCGCGTCCGCTGAGCGCGCGCGAGGCCGAGATCATCGGCTGGCTGCGGGCGGGGAAGAGCAACGACGAGATGGGGAGGCTGCTGGGGATCAGCGCGCTGACCGTCAAGAACCATTTACAGCGCATCTACCGCACGCTCGGCGTCAGCAACCGGGCGCATGCGCTGGCGCGCTGCATGGATTTACGGCTGCTGGAAGAATGATCCGGCAGCCGCGGGATCAGGACTGCGGCGCGTCGGCCGCGGCGCGGCGCATGGCTTCGTAACGGTAGGCTTCGGCGTTCGCATCGATGATGCGCAGGCCTTTGCAGCCGTCGGCCGCGCAGTCCGGCGCGGGCGAGTTGGCCGTGGCGACCTGGGCGGCGTTGCCGGTCTCGATCATGGCGGCGGTCTGGGTCGGCTGGTCGATCTGGGCGCCACTGCCGCAGGCGGCGAGGAGGGTGGCGAGGCTGAGGCCGAGAGCGGTACGGAGAGCGAAGTTTTTCATGATTGGGGGCAATATTGCGGTCATCGATGCGCCACTGTAGCGTCCGTTTTTCCGCAACTCAACTTTTTTTTTGTTATTTTCGTGCAAATATTATGGTTTTGAAATATTTTCGTGTGGAAATAAGCGAAGATAAGCGATGATGCCAGGAAATATCCCAGCGGAAACTTTAAATGCAACTGGGAAATGAGTCGCACAAAAACGACGCAGATTTTTCTTCAATTGACGGGAAACCCACAAAGGATTTCACACAGTCAACGGGTTATGCTAGGCGATCCGTCATCTCCATTCCCAAAAGCACGGAACGAACGTCCCGACGCTGTTCCGGCCAGCGGAACGCGGTTAGAATTTTGCGAGCAAGAAATCTGTCTGCGGTGTTTCGACCGACGATCGTCCCGCCGGCGAGCGAGCGATTCATAAATGATTTGTCGCCATGACGGGGCCATGGTAGCCTTCACGCAAGGCTTTACATTAGAGCAATAAAGGAGTCGGTTGGATGTATCGTGTGCAGAACCAGGACACCGCGGCGCGGGTCCGCCAGGCCGGTTTTACCCTGCTTGAACTTTTGGTAGTTATCGTTATCATCGGTTTGCTTGCGGCCTATGTCGGGCCGAAGTATTTCTCGCAACTGGGCAAGTCCGAGGTCACCGTCGCCAAGGCCCAGGTCGAAGCGTTCGAAAAATCACTGGACACGTTCCGGCTCGACGTGGGCCGCTATCCGACGACGGAAGAGGGCCTGAACGCCCTGCTGACGGCCCCGCCCGCGGCGAGCGGCAAGTGGAGCGGCCCGTACCTGAAGAAGGCCGTCCCGCTCGATCCATGGGGCCATCCCTACCAGTACCGTGCGCCCGGCAGCAAGGGCGAGTACGAGATCATCTCGCTCGGCAAGGACGGCCAGCCGGGCGGTGAAGGCGAGAACGCCGACATCAGCTCCCAGTAAGTCCCTCTTTTTACCGGCCATTCCATGCAGTTCGCGGTACGCACCCTAGCACCGGACATGCACATCGCCAGCGTGCTCGTCGACGCCCCGGATGAGGCGGACGCGCGCCGCCAGGTCGAGGCGCGCGGGCTGTTCGTCAGCGCCATCGAACCCGTGCACGCGCCGCTGCTGCGCCGCCAGCGCGGCGGCAAACTGTCGCTCGTGCTGTTCAGCCAGGAGTTGCTGGCCCTGCTGACGGCGGGCCTGGGCATCGTCGAAGGCCTGGAAGCGCTGCTGGAAAAGGAAGCCAGTCCCGCCACGCGCGGCGTGCTGGAACGCCTGCTCGCCGGCCTGCGCGAAGGCAAGCGCCTGTCCGCCGTGATGGCCGCGCAGCCGGCGCTGTTTCCGCCGCTGTACGTGGGCATCGTGCGGGCGGCGGAAGGCACGAGCGACCTGCCGCGCGCGCTCGAACGCTATATCGAATACCAGCAGCGCATCGACACCGTGCGCGCCAAGGTCGTCAGCGCCTCCATCTATCCGGCGATCCTGCTGCTCGTGGGCGGCGGCGTGTCGATCTTCCTCATGTCGTACGTCGTGCCGCGCTTCGCCGAGGTGTACCAGGGCGCGGGCCGCAACCTGCCGTGGATGTCGCGGATGATGCTCGAGTGGGGCCAGTTCGCGGGCCGCCACGCGGCCGGACTGCTGATCGGCTTCGTGGCCACCGTCGCCGGCGCCACGGTGGCGATCCGCCGCGCGTTGAAACGTGGCGGCGCCGCGCGCCTGCTGGCGAAACTGCCCGGCATCGGCGAGCGCGCCCGCATCTACGAACTCTCGCGCCTGTACCTCACGCTGGGCATGCTGAACGAAGGCGGCATCACGCTCGTCAATGCGATCGACACCGTGCAGGGCATGGTGTCCCCGGCGGTGGCCGGCAGCCTGCGCGCGGCGCGCGCCGCGATCGAGGCGGGACGGCCGCTGTCCGACGCGTTCGAGGCCAACGGCCTCACGACGCCGATCTCGCTGCGCATGCTGCGCGTGGGCGAGCGCACGGGCGCGATGGGCACGATGCTCACGCGCTCGGCCGCGTTCTACGATGGCGAGATCGGGCGCTGGATCGACCGCTTCACGCGCACGTTCGAACCGCTGCTGATGGCGGCCATCGGCCTCGTCGTCGGCGCCATCGTCGTGCTGCTGTACATGCCGATCTTCGACCTGGCCGGAGACATGTCGTGAACGCGCCCCTCGCCAGTCTCGACGCCGCGCTGCTCGCCCGCGCCCGCGCACAGAGCCGGCAGTCGCGCCGTTCGCTCGTGGAGGAACTGCAAGGCTTGTCCGGCCTGGAACCGCGCGAGATCGTGGGCCTGCTGGCCGGGCCGTTCGGCCTCACGGTCATGGAAACGCCCGAGATGTTCGGCCAGCAGCCCGCGTTCGACCTGCTGCCGCTGGCGCAGGCGCTGCCGCGCCACTGCGTGCTGCTGCGCGACGACGCGAAACGCCTGACGGGCGTGATCGCCGACCCGTTCGACCTCGATCTGCAGACATGGCTGCAGGCGCAGGCCGGCGCGACGGCGGCGGCGCCGCTGCACCTGCGGCTCGCGCTGCAATCCGACATCCAGGCCTACCTCGGCAAGCACGAGGAGTCCGCGCGCGCCGTCGACACGCTCGGCGGCGACACCGGCGCGAACGCCTCCGACCGGCGCGACGGCAAGAGCGCGACGGTGCTGTCGTTCGCGTCCGTGTCGGAAGCCGCGAGCCCCGCCGTCAAGCTCGTGAACTCGACCCTGTACGACGCCCTGAAGGCCGGCGCCTCCGACATCCACCTGGAGAGCACTGCCGGCGGCCTCGCCGTCAAATACCGCGTGGACGGCGTGCTCGATCACGCGGCCTCGGTCGGCGGCGTCGAGCTGGCGGAGCACATCATCTCGCGCCTGAAAGTGCTGGCGGAACTGGACATCGCCGAGCGCCGCGTCCCGCAGGACGGCAGCTTCCGCGTGGAGTCGGCCGGGCGCGACATCGACCTGCGCGTGTCGATCATGCCCAGCATCCACGGCGAGGACGCCGTCATCCGTATCCTCGACAAGCGCGCGATGATCGAAGCCTACGGCTCGCTGACGCTGGAAGCGCTGGGCTTCGACGCGCCGTCGCTGGTCACCCTGCGCGCGCTCGCGCAGGAGGCCTACGGCATGCTGCTGGTGACGGGGCCGACGGGTTCCGGCAAGACGACCACGTTGTACGCGGCGCTCACCGAGATCCACAACGGCCGCGAAAAGATCATCACGATCGAGGACCCCGTCGAATACCAGCTGCCCGGCATCCTGCAGATCCCCGTCAACGAAAAGAAGGGCCTGTCGTTCGCGAAGGGCCTGCGCTCGATCCTGCGCCACGATCCGGACAAGATCATGGTCGGCGAGATCCGCGACCGCGAGACGGCGGAGATCGCTGTGCAGTCGGCGCTGACGGGCCACCTCGTGCTGACGACGGTCCACGCCAACAACGTGTTCGACGTGTTCGGGCGCTTCACGCACATGGGGATCGATCCGTATGCGTTCGTGTCGGCGCTGAACGGCATCTGGGCGCAGCGCCTGATCCGCATGAACTGCCCGCGCTGCGCCGTGCAGTACACGCCGGCCGACGAGGAACTGGCGTCCGCCCACCTGGCGCGCGCGGACGTGGCGGACTACGTCTTCATGCGCGGCCAGGGCTGCGGCGATTGCCGCGGCACGGGTTACAAGGGGCGCCGCTCGATCGCCGAGATCCTCACGCTGAACGACGAGATCCGCGAACTGATCGTCGACAAGCAGCCGATCCGCCGCATCAAGGCGGCGGCCGCCGCCAACGGCACGCGCAGCCTGCGCATGGCGGCGCTGGATCTCGTCAAGCGCGGCGCCACGACGATCGAGGAAATCCGGAGGGTCACGCTGCATGCTTAGTTCGTTCAAGTCCGGCTTCGGCCAGTCCCTGCGCATCGGGATCGCCCCGGACGCGCTGGCGCTCGTGCGCACCAGCATCTGGCCGCACGAGCGCGCGCGCCTGCTGGGCCAGGTCGCGGCGACGGGAGCCGATCCGGTGTCGCTCGGCGCCGCACTCGGCATGCTGCTGGGCGAGCATGACGTGGCCGGCCTGCCGGCCACGGTGGTGCTGTCGGACGATCTCGTGCGCCTGTGGCAGGTGACGCCGCCGCAGGGCGCGGCGCGCCTGGCCGACCTGGAAGCCGCGGCCGCGCTGCGCTACCAGGCGCTGTTCGGCGGAGGCCTCGGCGGCTGGAGCATCAGCGCCGACTGGGACGCCGCGCGCCCGTTCCTCGCGGCCGCGCTGCCGCTGGCGCTGCTCGAACAGCTGACGGCGGCGGCATCCAGCCAGCGTTTCAGGCTCGTCGAGATCGTGCCGCAGTTCGTCGCCGCGATGAACCAGCACCGCCGCGTGCGCCGCGCGGGGGCGTGGTTCGGCGTCGTGCACGGCGGCGTGCTGTCCGTGGCCGCGTTCGACGGCGACCTGCTCGCCGCGGTGCGCACGGCCCCGATACCGGCCGGCGCCGACCGCGACTGGCTGGAAGGCCACGTGGCGCGCGAGGCGTTGCGCGTGGGCCTGTCGCGGCCGGAACGCCTGCAGATCTGCGGGCCGGCGCCGACGGGCTGGGCGAGCAGCGCGGGACGGTTGAAATTCGCCTGCACGCTGTTCGAGGACGAGACCGATCCGCTGTGGCCCGATTGCGCGCGGCTCGCGCTGACGGGGAGGGCGCCATGAAGAAAGTCCGCATCGATTTCGCGCCGCCGAGCCTCTCCCGGACCTGGTATCGCGCGCCGCCGGGGACGTGGAGCCTGCTGATCGCGGCGGTCGCGTTCGTGGGGCCGCTGGCCAGCACGGTCGCGCAGTACCGCGGCCTGCAGCGCATGGAGGCGCAACGCACGGCGCAGGTGGCCGAGGCGCGGGCACGCGCGGCCGCGCGCGCGCCCGTGGCGGCGCCCGCGCGCACGGTGCCGCCCGCGCAGGCCGGCGCCGTGAACGCGTCCGTGCAGCAGCTGAACCTGCCGTGGCGCGGCCTGCACGACGCGGTCCAGGCGGCGACGCCCGCCAGCATCGCTTTGCTGGCGCTCGAGCCGGACGCGAAAAAGAGCACCGTGCGCATCACGGCGGAAGCGAAGAGCAGCGACGACATGATCGCCTACGTCGAGCAGCTGGAGCGCATCGAGTGGTTCACCACCGTGCTGCTGGCGCGCCACGAGATCAACGAGCAGGACCCGAACCGGCCGATCCGCTTCCAGGTCGACGCCCAGTGGAGGGCCGCCCAATGAAGACGACGTTCGCCTCGCCCATGCTGCGGCTGCGTTTGACGCTGCTGCGCGCGAACCCGATCGTGCTGGCGGCCGCAATCGCGCTGGCCGTCATGGCCGGCGGGCTCGCGTGGACGCTGAACGCCGTGTGGGCGATGGAACGCGCGCAGGAAGCGTACGCCGCGCAGGCGAAGCAGAAAGCGCAAGCGGCGCGCGTGCCGCAACCCGCGCCCGCGCCGGCACCCGCGCCCGCCCCGGCCCCGGACAACCTCGCCGCGTTCTACGGCGCGCTGGGCGAGCGCCACGGCGCCGAGCAGCAGGTCAAGACGCTGTTCGCCCTCGCGGCCAAGTCCGGCCTCGTGCTGCGCCAGGGCGAGTACAAACCGGGCTACGACCGCAACGCGCACGTCTACACGTACCAGGTGAACCTGCCCGTGAAAGGCAGCTATGCGTCGATCTGGCAGTTCGCGATGGCGGCGCTGCGCGCGATCCCGTTCGCCTCGCTGGACGAGATCACCTTCCACCGCGACGCCATCGGCGACGCGACCGTGGAAGCGCGCCTGCGCCTGACGCTGTACCTGCGCGACGGGAAGCCGCAGCCATGAAGACGGGCGGGATCAAGCCGCGCCACGCGATCCTCGCGCTGGCCCTCGCCGGCGCGGGCCTGCTGGCCGCGTTCGGCGACAAGGCGCCAACCGGGGGCATCGCCGAACCTTTGGTGCGTCCCGCGCAGCCGGCGCTCGTGCGCACGCCGGTGCCCGCGCGGGCGCCCGCCGCGGCGCCGGCCGCGAAGGCCGGCGATGCGGGCGAAGCGCAGGCGATCCTCGCGCTGGTGCCGCGCGACACGCTGATCGGCGACGGCGACGCCGCGTTCGGCCAGGGCCAGAACGGCGCCGGTCCGTTCGCGCACCAGGACTGGACGCCGCCCCCGCCGCCGCCACAGCCCGCGCCGCCGCCCCCGCCGCCACCGCCGCCCACCGCGCCGCCGCTGCCTTTCACCTTCATCGGCAAGTCCGTCGGCGACGGCGCCTGGGAGGTCTACCTGGCGCGCGGCGCACGCACCTATGTCGTGCGCGAGAAGGGTGCCGTGATCGACGGGACGTACCGCGTCGATTCGATCGCCCCGCCGGTCCTGACCCTGACCTACCTGCCGCTGAACCAGGTTCAACAGCTCAATATTGGAGTATTCGATTGATCGCTCGCCCCATTCTGGCCCGCCGCCTGCTCCCCGCGCTGCTCGCCCTCCTGCTGTCCGGCTGCGCGGCACAAATGGCCTACCGCGAAGGAAACGAGCTCGTGGCCCAGGACAAGGTCGAGGCGGGACTGTCGAAATACCGCGAAGCGCTGGCCGCGGATCCGGCCAACGTCGTCTACAAGGCCGCCTTCCTGCGCGCGCGCGACGCCGCGACGAACCGCCTGCTGCCCCAGGCCGACCATGAACTGGCCGACGGCAAGCCGGAACTGGCCGTGGCCGATTACGAGCGCGTGCTGGCGATCGATCCCCTCAACGAACGCGCGCGGGCCGGCCTGCGCCAGGTCGAGGCGGACCATCGCCACGGCGTGCTGATGGGCGAAGCGCGCGCCGCGCTGGAGCGCAAGGATTACGACACGGCGAAAACCAAGCTCACCGCCATCCTGACCGAGCGCCCGACCCATGAAGCGGCGCGCCGGCTGCTGGCCGAAGTCAACGAGAAGATCGCGGCCAACTCGCCCGAGGCGGCGCTGGCGGCCGTGTTCCGGACGCCCATCAATCTCGAATTCCACGACGCGCCCCTCAAGCAGATCTTCGAAGTCATCGCGCGCCACTCGGGCCTCAACTTCCTGTTCGACAAGGACGTCAAGACGGACCAGCGCGCGTCCATCTTCCTCAAGAACAGCACGGTGGAAGCGGCCATCTACTACCTCCTGATGACCAACCAGCTGGAGCGGCAGGTCATGGACGGCAACACGATCCTGATCTACCCGAACATCGCGGCCAAGCAGAAGGAATACCAGGAGATGACGGTCAAGACCTTCTACCTGGCGAATACGGACGCCAAGACGATCGGCAACACGCTCAAGACGATCCTGAAATCGCGCGACGTGGTGGTGGACGAGAAGCTCAACCTCGTGATCCTGCGCGACACCCCGGAAGCCGTGAAGCTGGCGTCGCAGCTGGTGGCGCTGCAGGACGTGCCGGAGGCCGAGGTGATGCTGGACGTCGAGGTGCTGGAAGTGCAGCGCAACCGCCTGCTCGACCTGGGCGTCGACTGGCCCACGAGCCTCGCGTTCGCGCCGCTGCTGTCGGCGACGGGCGGCGCGATCACGATCGACGAGCTGCACCACCTGAACAGCCAGACGATCGGCGTGACGGGCGTCGCCGGTTCCATCACCGCGAGCAAGACGGACGGCGATTCCGAAACGCTGGCCGCGCCCCGCATCCGCGTGCGCAACAAGGAAAAGGCCAAGGTCGTCATCGGCGACAAGCTGCCGACCATCACGACGACGATTTCGTCGGGCGTGGGCGGCTTCGCGTCGGAGTCGGTGAACTATGTCGACGTCGGCCTGAAGCTGGACGTCGAACCGACGATCTACCTGAACAACGAGGTTGGCATCCGCATCTCGCTCGAAGTCAGCAACCTCGTCGACACGGTCACGACGAAGGGCGGCACGACGGCCTACCGCATCGGCACGCGCTCGGCGTCCACGATGCTGCAACTGAAGGATGGCGAGAACCAGGTGCTGGCGGGCCTGATCAAGAACGAGGACCGGTCGAGCAGCACCAAGCTGCCTGGCCTCGGCGACTTTCCGATCCTGGGCCGCCTGTTCGGCAGCCAGCAGGACACGCGCAACAAGACCGAGGTGGTGCTGTCGATTACGCCGCACCTGATCCGCAACCTGCAGCGCCCGCCGGCATCCAGTTCCGAATTCAGCGCCGGCACCGAGGCCAGCTTCCGGCGCCGCCCCGACACGAGCGTGCGCTCGCCGGTGCAGCTGCCGGCCCAGGGCACGCGGGCGTTGCCGGGCATGCCTGCGCGCGTGCCGGTGCCGGCGCAGCCCGCGCAGGCGCCCGCGCAACCGCATGCGCCGCCGCCCGCGGCAGCGAACGTGCAGGGCGGGATGGTCCCGGCCAGCAGCGTCGGCGCCAGCGCCGCGCTGCCGCCCGCACCGGCGTCCGTGGCGCCGTCGGAACTGCCGTCCGCGCCGCCGATCCAGATCACGCCGCTGCCGCAGCCGGAGGTCATGCCGATGCCCCAGCCGGCCGCCAACCGCGTGCCGGCATCGCAGGCCGCGTTCCCGAACCAGAAATGAACGCCCGGCGCCCGCGCGGCTTCACGCTGATCGAGCTGCTCGTCACGCTGGCGATCCTGGCGCTGCTCGGGACGCTCGTCGTGCCGACCGCCCAGGTCGTGCTGCAGCGCCGCCACGAACAGGCGCTGCGCCTCGCGCTGCGCGAGATCCGCGCCGCCATCGACGCCTACAAGAAGGCGGGCGACGAGGGCCGCGTCGCGCGCGCGGCGGGCGCTTCCGGGTATCCGCCGAAACTGGAGGTGCTGGTCGAGGGCGTGCCCGACCAGCGGAGCCCGAAGAAAGCCAAGATCTATTTTCTGCGCCGCCTGCCGCGCGACCCGTTCAACGGCGACGCCGACCTGAAGGACGCCGAGACCTGGGGCAAGCGCAGCTACGCCAGCGAGCCGGACGAGCCGAAGGAAGGGGACGACGTGTACGACGTCTACTCGACCTCGGGCAAGGTCGGGCTGAACGGCATCCCCTACGACCGCTGGTGAGCGCATGAAGATGAAACGCAAGCTGGGCTTCACCCTGATCGAACTGCTGGTCGTGCTGGGCATCGTGGCGCTGCTGCTGACGCTCGCGGTGCCGCGCTTCTTCCCGAAGGTCGACAGCGCCAAGGAGACGATCCTGGCCGAGAACCTGCGCAACACGCGCGCCGTCATCGACCAGTTTCATGACGACACCGGGCGTTATCCGGAATCGCTGCAGCAGCTCGTCGAGAAAAAATACCTGCCGGCGCTGCCGTTCGACCCCATCGCCGACAGCGACTCGGCCTGGATCGTCGTCCCGCCGGAAGACGGCGACAAGGGCGGCGTCTACAACATCCGCAGCGGCGCGCCGGGCTCGGGGCGCAACGGCACACCGTATGCGGAATGGTAAAGCGCTCCGGCGCGAGGGCGGCTTCACCTACCTCGGCCTCGTGATCCTCGTGACCGTGATCGGCCTCGTCGGCGCGGCCACGTTGAAGGTCGACTCGCTGCTGCGCAGGGCACAGGCCGAGGACGACCTGCTGGAGACGGGCGCCGCGTTCAGCGAAGCGCTGCGCACGTATGCCGAGGCGACGCCCAAGGGCCAGCCGTCGCAGCCGCCGTCGCTGCAGGAACTGTTGAAGGACCCGCGCTTTCCCGGCGTGCGCCGGCACCTGCGCAAGATCTACGTCGACCCGCTGACCGGCAAGGCCGAGTGGGGCATCGTGTGGGCCAATCCGGGCGAGCGGCGCGGCGTGCTGGCCGTGTACAGCCTGTCGAAGGCGAAGCCGCTGAAGGTGGCGCATTTCGACGCGCGCTTTTCCGGATTCGAGAACAAGCAGCACATCTCGGACTGGAAATTCGTGGCG
This sequence comes from Massilia sp. Root335, assembly GCF_001425685.1. Taxonomy (GTDB): domain Bacteria; phylum Pseudomonadota; class Gammaproteobacteria; order Burkholderiales; family Burkholderiaceae_D; genus Telluria; species Telluria luteola. Next base: position 85,254 of record NZ_LMCY01000043.1, read on the forward strand.
ACCGGGCAGGGCCTCGTGCAGGGCCAGGTGCTGGCACAAGGCAAGCCCCAGGCGCAGGGCCAGCCGTCGCTGTTCCAGGCGCCGCCCGCGGGCGCGCCGCCGGAGCAACCGTCGCTGTTTCCCGGGCGGGGCGCGACGCAGTCGGACACGGCGCGGCCGGACGACAGTCCGGCGCCCGCGCCGTCCGAGCCGGCCGTGACGGCACCGGCACCGTTGGAGAAAGACGGGGAGCCCGCGCCGTCCGCCGCGGACGACGGCCGCCAGGGTCTATCTGACTAACGAAAAGCCAGCGGCATCAGTTTTACGTCGTTCCCGCGGAGGCGGGAACCCAAGTTTGAAAGGCCGCCTGCGTAAAGTGGGTCCCCGCCAAGGAGTGCCCAGGCGGACCGGCCCGTCACTTGGCGCGGCGCATGAACTGGCGCGGACGGAAGCCCAGCGCCAGCAGCGCGGCGAAATACACGCTCGCGCTGGCGCCGATGATGAGGAACAGGGCGCCGGCGCGCAGCACGGCGTGGGCGCGCAGCGCGGCCCAGTCGAGCTGCGCCTGGCTGAACCACGCCACGGCGCCCATCAGCGCGACGGCCACGACGACCTTCACGAAGAACGGCAGCCAGCCCGCATGCGGCACGTAGATCGCGCGCCGGCGCAGGCCCGTGAACAGGAACGTCGCGTTGATGCAGGCGCCCAGGCCGATCGACAGCGCGAGTCCCGCCACGCCGAGCACCGGCACGAACACCATGTTCATCAGCTGCGTGGCGACGAGCACGCCGACGGCGATTTTCACCGGCGTGCGGATGTCCTGGCGCGCATAGAAGGCCGGGGCGAGGATCTTGACGAGGATGATGCCCAGCAGGCCGGCCGCATAGGCCATCAGCGGCGCCGTGGCGGCGGTGACGGCATGCGCGTTGAAGGCGCCGTAGTTGAACAGCGTGGCGATCAGCGGCTCGGCCAGCGCGGCCAGGCCGACGGCCGCCGGCAGCGCGAGCAGGAACGTGAGGCGCAGGCCCCAGTCGAGCAGGGCGGAGTATTCGGCGGTGTCGCCGTCCGCGTTCGCCTTCGACAGGCTGGGCAGCAGCACCGTGCCCAGCGCCACGCCCAGCATGCCGGTGGGGAATTCCATCAACCGGTCCGCGTACTGCAGCACGGAGACGCTGCCGGCGCCCAGGCGCGACGCGATGTTCGTGTTGATGAGCAGGCTGATCTGGGCGGCCGACACGGCGAACACGGCCGGACCCATCTTCTTGAGGATGCGGCGCACGCCGGGATCGGCCAGGCCGGCGAGGGGATTGAACGACAGGCGCGGCAGCATGCCGATGCGTTGCAGGGCGGGAATCTGGATGCCGACCTGCAGGACGCCGCCGACCATCACGGCCACGGCCATCGAATAGACGGGCACCTCGAAATACTTCACCATGAACAGCGAAAAAAAGATCGAGGACAGGTTCCACAGCACGGGCGTGAACGCCGGGATCTTGAATTCGCGCCAGGTATTCAGCACGGCGCCGGCCAGCACGACGAACGACATGCACAGGATGTACGGGAACATGAGGCGGGTCATGACGACGCCGGCATCGAACGCCGCGCCCTTGAGGCCGCTGGCGATGACGTACAGGACGACGGGCGCGCCGATGATGCCGATGATGCTGGTCGCCAGCGTCGCCCACACGAGGGTATTGGCCACGTGGTCGACGAGGGTGCGGGTGGCGGCGTCGCCTTTCTGGCTCTTGTATTCGGCCAGGATCGGCACGAAGGCTTGCGAGAACGCCCCTTCGCCGAACAGGCGGCGCAGCAGGTTCGGCAGGCGGAAGGCGATGTTGAAGGCGTCGGTGTAGTCGCTGGCGCCGAAGGCGCGGGCAAACAGGGAGTCGCGCAGCAGGCCGGTGATACGGGACAGCATCGTCATGCTCGAGATGGCTGCCAGGGTCTTGAGTAGGTTCATAGCCCGCGATTATAGCTGGGCTAGTGCCTCCAGAACCCTTTGCGCTGACGAAATGCGAACGAGGATTTGCCCTGCGATGAAACCTTCGCTATAATCGAGGGCTGTATTGAATTCTGTTAGCAGACACTCGTTTGGCAGGCACTGGAATGGGCCGGTTTGAATGTTTGCAAACGCAACTTGACCCCGATTAGGAAATTCCATGGCAAATACCGCACAGGCACGCAAGCGCGCTCGTCAAGCAGTCAAGCAAAACGCACACAACTCGGCCCAGCGCTCGACCCTGCGTACCGCAATCAAGGCCGTCCGCAAGGCCATCCAGGCTGGCGACAAAGCCGCTGCCTCGCAAATCTTCCAGCAATCCGTGTCGACCATCGACAGCATCGCTGACAAGAAAATCATCCACAAGAACAAGGCCGCTCGCCACAAGAGCCGCCTGGCTGCCGCCCTCAAGGCACTGTCGGCTTAATACACCCGACAGCAACGCACGCGCGGCCGCAGGCCGCGTCCAGCGTGGATGAAAAGCCCGCCCGACTACGTCCGGCGGGTTTTTTGTTGCCTGAAACCGGGGTCAGGGCCCGGTTTTGGGCAATAAAAAAGCAGCCTGGCAGGCTGCTTCCTGGCAGGCCGGAGCCTGCTGGATGTCGAGAAGCTTACTTGGTTGCCGGCTCGGCAGCAGCAGCGTCGGCGGCAGCGGCCTTCTTGGCTTTCTTGTGGTGCTTCTTCATTTTCTTCGCAGGAGCGGCGGCCGGCTCGGCGGTGGTCGATGCGGCCGGAGCGGCTGCGGCCGGGGCCGGGGCTTGCGCGGCGAATGCGGAAACGGCGAACAGGGAAGCAACCAGGCCAGCGATCAGTTTGGACATTTCGGGTTCCTTTAAGAAGAAGGTGATCCACAACGGTGAATCTGTTCCCTTAACGATGCCCAAGAGTTGCCGGTTGACAGGCTTTTGTCGCTCCCACATTAACTTTTAGAAAGGTTGATTTTCCTCAACCCGTCAACCCTTGCCGCCCACGGCCGCCTCCGGCACTTCCATCCATTCCCCGGGCATCAGCGGATGCGTCGCCAGCGAAAACGGGCCGATGCTCGAGCGCACGAGGCGCAGCGTGGGCAGGCCGACGGCGGCGGTCATGCGCCGCACCTGCCGGTTCTTGCCTTCCTCGAGCGTGATGGCGACCCAGCTGGTCGGCTTGTCCTGGCGCACGCGGATGGGCGGGTTTCTCGGCCACAGCCAGTCTGGTGCCGCGATCAGGCTCGCGTGGCACGGCTTCGTCGTGAAGTCGCCCAGGTCGATGGGGGCCCGCAGGCGATCGAGCGCGGCGCGGTCGGCGACGCCCTCCAGTTGCACGAGATACGTCTTCGCTTCCTTGTGGTCGGGGTGGGCGATCTGGTGCTGCAGGCGGCCGTCGTCCGTGAGCAGCATCAGGCCTTCGCTGTCGGCGTCGAGGCGCCCGGCCGGATAGATGTTCGGGATGGTCAGGTAGTCGGCGAGGGTCTCGCGGTCGTCCTCGCGCGAGAACTGGCACAGTACCTGGAAGGGTTTGTTGAACAGGATGAGGGACATGAAGAATGGATTTGGTGCATAATGTTGTGCCAGTGTTGCGTCTTAGACAAGACCGACGGCCATATCACTATTCTAATGGAGATCGCAGACCTGGCGGGCTGACGCCGCCTTCGCGACCCGCCGTGCGCCCACTTCGGAGAACATGATGCTTCAACATATCAAAGTACCTACCGATGGTCAAAAGATCACCGTCAACCCGGACTTCACGCTGAAGGTCCCCGACCAGCCGGTGATTCCCTATATCGAAGGCGACGGCACCGGCGTCGACATCACGCCCGTGATGCTCAAGGTCGTCGACGCGGCCGTGGCGAAGGCCTACGGCGGCCGGCGCAAGATCGCGTGGATGGAAGTGTTTGCCGGCGAGAAATCGACGCAGGTCTATGGCCCGGACGTGTGGCTGCCGGCCGAAACGCTGGACGTCGTGCGCGAGTACGTCGTGTCGATCAAGGGCCCGCTGACGACGCCCGTCGGCGGCGGCATCCGCTCGCTGAACGTTGCGCTGCGCCAGGAACTCGACCTGTACGTCTGCCTGCGCCCCGTGCGTTATTTCACCGGCGTGCCGTCGCCGCTGCGCGAGCCGCACAAGACCAATATGGTGATCTTCCGCGAGAACTCGGAAGATATCTACGCCGGCATCGAATGGGCGGCCGAGTCGCCCGAGGCGAAGAAGGTCATCGAGTTCCTGACCCGCGAGATGGGCGTGCGCAAGATCCGCTTCCCGGAGACCTCGGCGATCGGCGTCAAGCCGGTGTCGCGCGACGGCACGGAGCGCCTTGTGCGCAAGGCGCTCCAGTATGCGATCGACAACGACAAGCCGTCCGTGACCATTGTCCACAAGGGCAATATCATGAAGTACACGGAAGGCGGGTTCCGCGACTGGGCCTATGCGCTGGCGCAACGCGAATTCGGCGCCGAGCTGATCGATGGCGGTCCGTGGTGCAAGTTCAAGAACCCGCGCACGGGCAAGGACATCGTCGTCAAGGATTCGATCGCGGACGCGTTCCTGCAGCAGATCCTGCTGCGCCCGGCCGAGTACAGCGTGATCGCCACGCTGAACCTGAACGGCGACTACGTCTCCGACGCGCTGGCGGCGCAGGTCGGCGGCATCGGCATCGCGCCGGGCGCCAATATGTCCGATTCGGTCGCCATGTTCGAAGCGACGCACGGCACCGCGCCCAAGTATGCGGGCAAGGACTACGTGAACCCGGGTTCGCTGATCCTGTCGGCCGAAATGATGCTGCGCCACATGGGATGGACGGAGGCTGCCGACCTCATCATCAGTTCGATGGAAAAGGCGATCGCGTCGAAACGCGTCACCTACGACTTCGCGCGCCTGATGGAGGGCGCCACCCAGGTATCGTGTTCGGGCTTTGGCGAGGTCATGATCGAGAATATGTAAGCAGTTTTATTGACGCACATCAAGCCCCGTCCATGCGGGGCTTTTTGTTTTCTCCACTAATATATAGAGAGTGCGATGCAGGGCGCGTGAGGCAGGCGTATTTTGTGCGTTGCGCCATAAAAAAACCCCGCCGTAGCGGGGCTTTCTGCTTCCGAGGGTGCTTACGCGCCGACGATGTTGGAAGCTTGCTTGCCTTTCGGGCCTTGCGTGACTTCGAATTGGACTTTTTGACCTTCTTTGAGGGTCTTAAAACCGTTCATATTGATCGCGGAGAAATGTGCGAACAAATCTTCGCCGCCGTCATCAGGGGTGATGAAGCCAAAACCTTTGGAATCATTGAACCACTTAACAGTACCTGTTGCCATAAAATAACCTTCGATTAAAAACAAATCACACGAGCCATAAAAGCAAGAAGCTTCTTGCCCCCTCCTCAGCCTGCTCACTTCTTATCAACAAGTACATAAGTACATGTCAATAACTGCATTGTTGGTGCAATAATCTTGTAAGTCAAGCGGTTTTGAACACGCGTTGTAAAAATTTACATAGTGGCCAAAAATCAAGCTCTTGATTTTCGCAACGGAACCGCCATCTGCGCACCAACTGGAAAACGCGTAAGATGGAAAGCAAATGGGATTACCCTGAGCGTTAGTTTCCGCACACACGAAGATCGAAAGCAATTTAGAATACCCCTATGGCAACCAAGCACGATACCGAACAGCTGCTGGAGCGGCAGACAGTCAAGCCACCTCCCTTGTATCAGGTGGCGTTGCTCAATGACGACTACACGCCGATGGAGTTCGTGGTCGCCATCATCCAGGAGTACTTCAACAAGGATCGCGAGACGGCGACGCAGATCATGCTTTCTGTACACCGCCATGGCAAAGGCGTGTGCGGCGTGTTTTCCAAAGATATAGCGTGTACCAAAGTGGAGTTTGTATTAACGCATGCGCGCAAGGCAGGCCACCCCCTGCAGTGCGTGATGGAGGAAGTATGATTGCGCAGGAACTTGAAGTATCACTACACATGGCCTTTGTCGAAGCGCGGCAGGCTCGGCACGAGTTCATCACGGTCGAACACCTGCTGCTGGCGCTGCTCGACAATCCGTCGGCCGCTGAAGTCCTGCGTGCGTGCGCGGTCAATATCGAAGACCTGCGTAAGACCTTGACGAATTTCATCGGCGACAACACTCCGACGGTGCCCGGCACCGGCGAAGTCGATACCCAACCGACGCTGGGCTTCCAGCGCGTGATCCAGCGGGCGATCATGCACGTCCAGTCGGCGTCGAACGGCAAGAAGGAAGTCACGGGCGCGAACGTGCTTGTGGCGATCTTCGGCGAGAAGGACTCGCATGCCGTTTACTACCTGCACCAGCAGGGCGTGACCCGTCTCGACGTGGTCAATTTCATCTCGCACGGCGTGCGCAAGGACCAGCAGATCGACAGCCAGAAGGCGTCGGAAGGCGTGGAAGAAGCGCAGGTCGAAGGCCAGGCCAAGGAAAGCCCGCTGGATCAGTTCACCACGAACCTGAACAAGGCTGCCGCCGACGGTCGCATCGACCCGCTGATCGGGCGCGAAGAGGAAGTGGACCGCGTGATCCAGATCCTGTGCCGCCGCCGCAAGAACAATCCGCTGCTCGTGGGCGAGGCCGGCGTCGGCAAGACAGCGATCGCGGAAGGCCTCGCATGGCGCATCGTCCAGGAAGACGTGCCCGAGATCCTGCAGAATGCCGTCGTGTATTCGCTGGACATGGGCGCCCTGCTGGCGGGCACCAAGTACCGCGGCGACTTCGAGCAGCGCCTGAAGGCGGTGTTGAAGCAGCTCAAGGACACGCCGAACGGCATCCTGTTCATCGACGAGATCCACACGATCATCGGCGCCGGCTCGGCGTCGGGCGGCACGCTCGACGCATCGAACCTGCTCAAGCCGGCCCTGGCGAACGGTCAGCTGAAGTGCATCGGTGCGACCACGTTCACGGAATTCCGCGGCGTGTTCGAGAAGGATCATGCATTGAGCCGCCGCTTCCAGAAAGTGGACGTGAACGAGCCGTCGGTCGAGCAGACCGTGCAGATCCTGCGCGGCCTCAAGTCGCGCTTCGAAGAGCACCATGGCGTGAAGTATTCGGCGTCGGCGCTGTCGACTGCGGCCGAGCTCGCTGCGCGCTTCATCAACGACCGCCACCTCCCCGACAAGGCGATCGACGTGATCGACGAAGCGGGTGCGGCCCAGCGCGTGCTGCCGAAGTCGAAGCAGAAGAAGACCATCGGCAAGACCGAGATCGAGGACATCATCGCGAAGATCGCGCGGATTCCTCCGCAGACCGTCAACCAGGACGACCGCAGCAAGCTGCAGACCATCGACCGCGACCTGCGCAACGTCGTGTTCGGGCAAGACCCGGCCATCGATGCGCTGGCGTCCGCGATCAAGATGGCCCGTGCCGGCCTCGGCAAGCAGGACAAGCCGATCGGTTCGTTCCTGTTCTCCGGCCCGACCGGCGTCGGCAAGACGGAAGTCGCGAAGCAGCTGGCGTTCATCCTCGGCATCGAGCTGGTACGTTTCGACATGTCCGAGTACATGGAACGTCACGCCGTGTCGCGCCTGATCGGTGCGCCGCCGGGCTATGTCGGCTTCGACCAGGGCGGCCTGCTGACCGAGGCCATCACGAAGAAGCCGCATGCCGTGCTGCTGCTGGACGAGATCGAGAAGGCCCATCCGGACATCTTCAACATCCTGCTGCAGGTGATGGACCATGGCACGCTGACCGACAACAACGGCCGCAAGGCGGACTTCCGCAACGTGATCATCATCATGACCACGAATGCAGGTGCGGAAAGCCTGACCAAGCGTTCGGTGGGCTTCGTGGATTCGAAGGCGCAGGGCGACGAGATGGCCGACATCAAGCGCATGTTCACGCCGGAGTTCCGCAACCGCCTGGATGCGATCATCAGCTTCCGTGCGCTGGACGAGGACATCATCCTGCGCGTCGTGGACAAGTTCCTGATGCAGCTGGAAGAGCAGCTGCACGAGAAGAAGGTCGAAGCCATCTTCACCGAGAAACTGCGCAAGTTCCTCTCGAAGAAAGGTTTCGATCCGCAGATGGGCGCCCGTCCGATGTCGCGCCTGATCCAGGACATGATCCGCAAGGCGCTGGCCGACGAGCTGCTGTTCGGCCGTCTCGTGAACGGTGGCCGCGTCACGGTCGACCTGAACGAGAAGGACGACGTGTTCCTCGAGTTCCCGGAAGGGGACGTCCCGCCGCCGCCGGAGCCGGTCGAGACCGTCGAAATCGAATAAGCGATCCCGGTCGCTGCAACGAAAGCCCGCCTCGTGCGGGCTTTTTTTCGTCCCGGATCAGGACGCGCGCCTTGTCATTCGCATGTCACAAAAGAATGCGTGTGTGTCACATATATTCATTTTGATGTCATATGGCATTCCTATAATCGGTCGCATCCCTCCCATCCGGACATTGCCCCATGCGACTTGCGCACCTCCAGACCGGCACCAAGATCATCGGCGCCTTTGCCGTGGTGTCTCTTGCCATCGTCATCATTTCCTTCGTCGCGCTGTGGCGCATGCAGGCCGCCGACGCCATCACGAACGATCTCGTCAACGATAAACTGGCCCGCCAGCAGCTGACGGCGGAGTTGCTGGGCGTGACGCGCCTGAACGGCGTACGCACCGTCGCGATCGCCCGCAGCGACAGCCTCGAAGCCGCCGATTATTTCCAGGGCCTGCTCGCGCAGGGCGACAAGAACGCGGCCGCGCTGGAAGCGAAACTGGGCGCGCTGGCCTCGAGGACGGATGAGCGCGCGCTGATCGACGGCGTCGCGCAGCGCAAGGCCGCCTATCTGAAAGTGCGCGCGCAGGTGTTCCAGGCCAAGGATCTCGGCAAGACGCAGGAAGTCGAACAGATGGCGGCCGGCGACCTGGCGGCGACGTTCGACGCCTACACGCACGCCCTCGACGCGCTGCTCGCCTGGCAGACGCGCGAGGCGCACGCGATGGCGGCGACGTCCGCGCAAGCCTTCGCGCTCAGCCGCGTGCTGCTGCCGGCGTTCGGCGCGGCCGCGCTGCTGATCGGTTGCGCGGCCGGCTGGCTGCTCACGCGCAGCATCGTCACGCCGCTGCAGGATGCCGTCGTGCTCGCCGAGCGCGTCGCCAAGGGCGATCTGTCGGCCACCATCGCGCACGACCGCGGCGACGAGATCGGCCGCCTGTTCGACGCGCTGAACGATATGACGGGCGCCGTGTCGGCCACCGTCGTGAAGGTGCTCGACAGTGCGCAGATGATCGACGACGCATCGGCCGAGATCGCGGCCGGCAACCGCGACCTGTCGCAACGTACCGAAGCCCAGGCGTGCAGCCTGCATGCGACCGTGCAGGCCATGTCCGACCTGACCGAGGCCGTGGAGCAGAACCACGTCAACGCGCACGACGCCAACGGGCTCGCGCTGGCCGCATCCGGCGTGGCGCGGCAGGGCGCCGGCGCCGTCGAGCAGATGGTCGAGCGCATGGAAACGATCCGCCAGTCGGCCGCGCGCATCGGCGACATCACGGCGATGATCGACGGCATCGCGTTCCAGACGAATATCCTCGCGCTGAACGCGGCCGTCGAAGCGGCCCGCGCCGGCACCGAAGGACGCGGCTTCGCCGTCGTGGCGGCCGAGGTGCGCAACCTGGCCCAGCACTCGGCGGCGGCGGCGAAGGAGATCAAGCACCTGATCGGCGAATCGACGGGCGCCATCGAATCCGGCGCCGGCATCGCCAGCGCCGCGGGCGGCACGATGCGCGAGATCCTCGACCGCGTGCAGCAGGTGGCCGACCTGCTGCATGCGATCGACGGCGCCAGCTCGGAACAGGCGGCCGGCATCGCCCGGGTGCGCGGCGTCATCGCCGACATGGACGAAGCGACGCAGCAGAACGCGGCGATGGTCGAACAGGCGGCGGCCGCCGCGGCGACGCTGCGCGCGCAGGCGGAGGGGTTGACGGAGGTCGTGGCCACGTTCCGCGTGCGCAGCGAGGAGGCGGGGCGTCACGTGCTGGTCGTGGAAGACGAGGACGAGCAAGGCCGCGGGCTGGCATTGCCGGCGCCGGCGTACGCCTGAGTCGCCGGCGCCATCCTTACCGTCGTTCCCGCCCAGGCGGAACCCAAGTATTGCGTGCATCGCCGCGGCGCACGCGACATTGGGTCCCTGCCTGCGCAGGGACGACGTTCATATTGCGCGGCCTAAATCGCCGCCAATGCCTTCGCCAGGTCCGCCCGCTGGTCGTCGACGTGCTCGATCCCGACCGACAGCCGGATCAACCCGTCGCCGATCCCCAGCCGCGCGCGCTGGTCCGCCGGAATCGTCGCATGGGTCATGATGGCCGGATGCTCGATCAGGCTCTCGACGCCGCCGAGGCTCTCGGCCAGCGTGAACACTTCGCACTGTTCGAGGAAGCGGCGGGCGCCGGCGATGTCGGTGTCGAGATCGATGGAGATGATCCCGCCGTAGCCGTGCATCTGGCGCCTTGCCAGTTCATGCTGGGGATGCGCGGCGAGGCCCGGGTAGTAGACGTGCCGGACCTTGGCCTGGCCCTGCAGCCACTGCGCCAGGTCGAGCGCATTGGCGTTGCTGCGTTCGACGCGCAGCGCCAGCGTCTTGATCCCCCTGAGCACGAGGAAGCTGTCGAACGGTCCCTGGATGGCGCCGACGGCGTTCTGGATGAAGCCGAGGCGTTCGCGCCAGGCCTGCTGGTGCGCCTGGCCGCCGACGACGGCAATGCCGCCGATGACGTCGGAGTGGCCGTTCATGTACTTCGTCGTCGAGTGCACGACGATGTCGATGCCCAGTTCCAGCGGACGCTGGTTGATGGGACTCGCGAACGTGTTGTCGCACACCGTCATCACGCCGCGCTCGCGGCACTGCTGCGCGATCGCGTGCAGGTCGGCGAGCTTGAGCATCGGGTTCGTCGGCGTTTCGACCCACACCATCTTCGTCTCCGGCCGCAGCGCGTTTGCCAGCGCGAGCGGGTCCGTCAGGTCGACGTAGGTGAATTCGTGGCCGGCGCTCACGCGGCGCACGCGCTCGAACAGGCGGTAGGTGCCGCCATACATGTCGTCGCCGGCCACGATGTGCGAACCGGCCGGCAGCAGTTCGAGCACGGCCGCGATGGCCGCGAGGCCGGACGCGAACGCGTACGCGGCGCCGCCGCTTTCGATGTCGGCCACGCAGCGCTCCAGCGCCCAGCGCGTGGGGTTGTGCGAGCGGCCGTAGTCCAGGCCCTTGTGCACGCCCGGGCTTTCCTGGGCAAAGGTCGAGGTCGCGTAGATGGGCGGCATCACGGCGCCGGTGGCCGGGTCGGGTGCCTGGCCGCCGTGGATCACGCGCGTGGCGATGTGGCGTTTTTGGGTGTCTTCTGGATGGCTCACGGGATAACTCACGTCAGGGTCCGGCGCAGGTGGTTGAGAAGGTCGAAGCGGGTGATCAGGCCGTAGAAATGGTCGCCGTCGGCGATGACGGCGGTCAGGCCGCGGTCGAGGATGTCGCGCAGCTGCTGCATGCTCGCGGATGGCGCCAGCTTCTGCAGGTCGGACGTCATCGTACCCGAGACGGGCGCCTTGAAGCGCTCCCGTTCGCTCGTTACGTGCAGGAGCAGGTCGGATTCGTCGATCAGGCCGACGAGCTTGCCGCGTTCCACCACCGGCATCTGCGCGAGGTCCGCGCTGCGCATGCGGTTGAAGGCGGTCAGCAGGGTGTCGGACGGGGCGACGGTCACGACTTCGCCGTCGTCGAAGCGGCGCCCGATCAGGTCGCGCAGATCGCCCATGCGCGGGCGGTGCAGCAGGCCCTGGTCGACCATCCAGCCGTCGCTGTACACCTTCGTCAGGTAGCGCGTGCCCGTGTCGCACACGAACGTCACGACGCGTTTCGGCGTCGTCTGCGCGCGGCAAAAGCGCAGCGCGGCCGCGAGCAGGGTGCCGGTCGACGAGCCGGCCAGGATGCCTTCCTGGCGCAGCAGGTCGCGCGCCGTGTTGAAGCTCTCTTCGTCGCTGATCGAATATGCCGTCTTTACGCGCGACATGTCGGCGATGGACGGGATGAAGTCCTCGCCGATGCCTTCCACGGCCCAGGAGCCGGAGACCTCGCTCACCTTGCCGGTCTTGACGTAGTCGGCGAGGATCGAGCCCTGCGGGTCGGCCAGCACGAACTCCAGGTCCGGCTGCACGCGCGCGAAGAAGCGCGACAGGCCCGTCAGCGTGCCGGACGACCCCACGCCCACGACGATGGCGTCCAGCTCGTGGCGCATCTGGTCCCAGATCTCGGGGGCCGTCGTGGTTTCGTGGGCCTGCGGGTTGGCGGGATTGTTGAACTGGTCGGCGAACCAGGCGCCGGGGATCTCGCGCGCGAGCCGGGCCGCGTAGTCCTGGTAGTACTCGGGATGCCCCTTGCCGACGTCGGAGCGGGTGAGGTGGATTTCGGCGCCGAGCGCCTTCAGGTGCAGGATTTTTTCGGAGGCCATCTTGTCCGGCACGACGAGCACGACGCGATACCCCTTGATGCGCGCGACGAGGGCGAGGCCGAGGCCCGTGTTGCCGGCCGTCGCTTCGACGACGGTGCCGCCCGGCTGCAGGCGGCCGTCGCGTTCCGCCGCCTCGATCATGGCGCGGCCGACCCGGTCCTTGATGGAGCCGCCGGGGTTCTGGGATTCGAGCTTGAGGAACAGGCGGCAGGGGCCCGTGTCCATGCGGGTGACTTCCACCATCGGGGTATTGCCGATCAGAGAAAACAGTGCAGCTTGCGACAAGTCTTGCATATTGCCTCCGTGTGAACGGGCGGGCGCGCCGCAGCATATCGCCGGGCCCGTGCGCGGGCCTCGTGGGCGCCGCGAGCGAAAAGCTGGCACCGATCGGGCACCAGGCCGTAGTAAAAAAATAATAATACGGCTTTTCGCGCGCGCGTGGGTTGGGCCGCGTTAAGGCGGACCTGGCATACGCGTGGCGGGTCGACCTGGGAATGCGTGGCAACGCCGCTTACTTGCTGTGGGAGCAACGTGCTCGTACACTGGGGGGCGTTCACCAGTTGAATCCACGGCCAAGAGCAGACGTTTAGGACTCGTAATTATGGACAAACAGCAAAAGCAGGGATACTGCCTGATCTGCGGACGTTTACTCGATAACCCAGCAGACCCGCTTTCAGGCAATTGCGGCGGAGATTGCTGGGGCTGCGTAGGCGCTATCGAGGCAGAAATGGGATGTGAGGAGTCGCGGGCCTGCGTACGCAAAGAATACGAGGCAGGACTTCGGCCCGGCTGGAGCGATCCGTTCAAGCCGTGATTCGGCAGCTGCGCTACGCCAGCCAAGGTTCAGCTCTTCAACGAAGACATCGACCGCACGCACCGGATTGTCCTCAGCTACATAATCGTCCAGGAACTCGGGCAGCAACGTACGTTGTCGTCGACCCTCGCCTTCGATAAAGCGCTTCATGTCGCATCCGTATTGATGAGATATTTGCTCAACGTTTACCGCGCCGGTTCCGTTTACGTGGACCTACGTTTTTACACCGCTTGGGCCAAAAGCGAACGGAATCAATCAGTCTAGCTACGCGAGCGCAACTCGAACACAAGAAGGAACTTCGTGAAAGCAGAGAGGTCTAGTGGAGAAGACATGCTGCCTGGAGCGCGTTATGAGATGCCAGTTCGTCACAGCGAACACCGACGTATCGATCACCGCGGTTCGTTGCTTATCGATGCTGCCATCAATGCATCGCAATCACATGAGCTGATTCCAGTTGCGGAAGGGCTCGTTGAGCAGGGCATCGCTCCGGACGCTGTGCTGCGTGTTCTCATAAAGCCTGAACGACGGCGTTATGTCGAAACACGTGAACCTTATCCTTCTAAACTCTTCCATTGAGTAGCTGAGCACGTCCTTTAGACTGCTATCGCTGCTTCGCCTCACGAAAGCGAATATGGCAACTGGTCAGGGCGGCCCGTGCCGGCGGCGAGATCAGGTCAAAGCCGTCTACGTTAATACGGCATTAATAGTCGGACAGTTCGATGTGTGGTGTGCTGAGAACGTATTGCTCAGCGTTGGCATTCCTCATGGAGTTATTGCCAGAATTTTTCGAACGTCATGCTTTTTACACAGAAACGGCCGGCCGCCACAGCGGCGGCAATTCGATATCAGTTCCGTCAAATCCAGTGGCCGACAGCGCGGCCGGGCAGAATACCAGCGCCTTGAGCGGGCCATGCGTCTCGACGGAGCCACGGTGTTGGAGAGCGCATCCTTGGATATGGAACAGATCATCGGCTTCGATGACAAGGATTTGAAATGCCCAAACGCCGAGGAGTCGTCCTTGCATTCTTGACGGATGAAGAGAGTAATTTGAAGCCTGTTTTCGGTTTATCGAAAGAAGCTCAAAACTTCATCCTTACCTCTTTCTTTCGAGCAACAAATAGTCAAAAGGAGCACTTATGTTAAGGAATACTGTACGCCGCTTCAGATTTCGTCACTTACTATTCCTGATGATAGAGATCGGTCTTCCCGCCTACCTTTATTTTGTCCCCTCGTTGGAGCAAACCAGAAACTCGCTCGATCACACCTGGCATTTGATCGTATTTGCGGCAGACGCACTGGTTGCAGCAATTCTATTCGGGGTTGAGCTAATTCTGTTGGGTAATGAGAGATATGAAAGCCTTACGGGAAAATTGGAATCAATTCAAAACGGTCAATCCAGGTGCGTGGAGTATATTGGTTTAGCTCAAGACATTCTAATTAATCACTCAGATCGACTTAAAGCGATCGCCAAAAAGGCGGTTTCGGTCCAAAATACCTTGATATTTTTCAACTCCAATGTTGCGACCAAAAATGTTGACTCGGATATTTACTCAAACACGCCGGCCAGTATAAATCGTCGCGAAATTATCGAAGCTGTTCTGACTAAACCTCGCCCATGGACTGAAATATATTCTGAAAAAGATTTAATTGTCTTTAATAAAGAAATTCGCCAGCTACACGTTGAGCACAGTATCTATTATTTCCCTATGGTTACAGCCAAGCCATATCCGGTTGTAAATATGGCGATATTCGATTTTGACGATGGAAGGACGGAAGTGTGGTTTGGATTTGGTTTTTTTGACGGATACAACGGGCCAGTGTTTCGCACCTGCGATCCCGATCTTTGCGGATACTTTCAGGAATATTTTAAAGCCATCTACAATGATAGTAGACCTTGGAAATCCATCGGTAGAATGTACCTTGAAGGGGCGTGGATAAGTGTTTGTTATGGAGATGATAAAATCAAAGGGCCGAATCAAGGTCAAGATTCAAGCAAGAAGCGCCTTGCTAATTGCGCAGTAATATTTATCTTCTCCGAAGGGCGTGATATTAAAGTCAGTGGCTGGGTTTTTGATTTTAAGAATGATATCTTCGAATACGATCGATCATTCGAGTCAACTTCTGCAAGCTTATATATGGAAGGAAATCCTCCTTGGCTGGCATTTACTTTCCGAGATATTCACAAGCGGTCCGCAGATAAATCAGACAAAAGAGGCGGCGGCCATTATTTTTTTTCAAGCAAAGAACGATTTTATGAATTCGATGGTGAGGTGGTCTCGTTTGATGGGCCTGGACGTTCTATAATTGGGCGCAAATTGCAAAAAGACTATAATTTATTGGTCAGGCAAGGTGCTATAGGGGATCGTCGACAATTGCTGAGTGATATCGTAAACGATAAAGCTATTAGTGTGGAAGAACCGCAATACGGAGATAGTCCGTTTCTGGGTTCATCATATTTTTATTCACCAGACGGAAGGCGGCCCATGTCGTAGACGAACTGTTATGTCTCTTTCCAGAGCTGAAGGAGTGGTTCCAGCACCACCGCATGGGACCGCACATGGTGATCCTGAGCTATCCGTGGCAGGCCAGCAGCGCCTCTACCGGATCGTTCGTGACAAGCTGACGCATGACGCCGGCGCAGCTCAGGCACAGTCCATGGGCCGCGTCGAGCAACCATCCCGACAAGCCCGCCGTAATCGGTGGCGGCACAGGCCGGCGTGCGTCGCTGGCGTACTCCTACGCGCGGACGATAGGCTGACTAGGCATCGCAGTAAACGGAGGAGGGCGCGAGTGGCGTTGCATCGACGTTATCCCATCCGGCGCCGGGGAGTGCTTGTCCCCGGCTCCGAGGCGCTCAACGACCGGGTCGAAAGCTGCACGTCTTGAGCGAACCGTGGGCGGGGTCGCCGAAGCTGGCGTTCGAGCAGGTGACGGGACCCGTGAATACCTTGGTCACGTTTTCGGTTTCGGTACCGTAGCGCACGCGATTGGTGCCGCTGAGCTGGCAAATCGCGCCCTCGCCAGCGCAAGGCGTCCAGGTGCCGGCAACCGCGGCTTTCCGCGTCGCGGCCGGCGCCGCCGCCGTGACGCTGGCATAGCTGCAGGTCTTGGCAAGGCCATGGACCGGGTCGCCGAACGCCGCGGTCGTGCAAGGCATCGATGTGGTCACGATCTTCGACGTGTACAGCCCCTTGGCGCCGAAACGCACTTCACGCGTGCCGCTGAAGTGGCAGGACTTGCCTTCGACGGCGCATTCGGTCCAGGTGACCGGTTTTGCGCTGGCCCTGATGCCCGGTTGCTCGTACGCGCCGACGTCGAGCGCGCCGGCCACCGGACGTTCCTCGCCCGACGCGACGTCCTTGTACTGCCCGGTAGGCGCCAGCGGCACGCCGGCGGCGGACCTGCCCGGGTCGGCGCCCGCGTCGATCACGAGCGCGCTGGCAAAACGCCGCAGGCTGTCGGTGGCATGGTCGACGGCGCCTGCCGCGAGCGCACGATAATTGTTCTTCAGTACCGCGGTGGCCTGCGTGCTCAATGCGCCTTCGCCGACGAAAATATTGTTCTGGATGAGCGCGGGCGTCGATACCTTGCCGCTGACGAACAGGAAGTTCCCGCCGGCAAACTCGTTGACCACCGTGTTATTGACGAAGTACAGGTCCTGGGATGGATTGGTCGGCCCTTCCTCCCCGTATGCGACGATCGTCGGATTTTGATTGGCGGCCGGCTGCTCGATGACGTTGCCGATGACGTAGGATGTGCCTGCGTTCGGGAGGTCGATCTCGTAGCTCGGCTGGCCCGGGGCCGTGCTGCCTTTTTCGCCGGGATTCGTGCTGGAAAAGCGGCTGTAGACGATCGTGTTCGTCATCGCGCGCGACTTCAGGTTGTGGCCGACGTTCGCATCGTGCGAATAGCTGTAGCGGAAGGTCAGGCTCTTGACCTTGCCGATGTACAGGTTGTGCGTCTGGCCGGCGCCGCCGAAGCCGTTGTGGCCGAACTCGGTGTATTCGATCAGTATGTCGCTGTTCTCGTTGCGGTTGCTGAGTATGCCGTTCTCGTTATCGTGCAGGAAGCTGTTGCGCAGCGTGAAGTTGGTGCCTTCCAGGCGCAGCGCCGCACCGTTCTGATCGGCCACCTTGGCGCCGTACATCTCGACGTTGTCGACGACGATGTCGTTGCCGGCGACGACCCAGGTGCCCTTGCCGCTGTTTTCCTTGCCGGCGGCGTCGATCCGCGGGCGGCCGTTCACGCCGCGGATAGTCAGCTTGTTGCCGGCGATCTTGCAGGCGTCGCCCTTGTACGTGGTGCCGCCTTCGATCTCGATCGTGTCGCCGTCCCGGGCTGCGGCGATGGCCGCGCACGGTGCGGAAAAGGTTTTACCGGGGCCGACGGACAGGGTGGCGGCAGAGGCGCTGCCGATGAAGGCTGCGGCCAGCGACATGGCTGCGATCGAGCCGGACAGGATGGGTTTGTTATGCATGGGCTGGAGAATATCACTGCGTGGTTCGAGCGTCGAATGCGAAACGGCTGACGCAATGCGGACAGACTATTGTCGGCCAAAAGCGGCCGCTGTGACTTTGTGTGCATTATCGGGCTGCTGGATCGTGTACGCTGCGAACCTCAGTGTTTTCGGAAGCATGATGAAGAAGCGTTTTTTTCAGAAGCAGTCCATTGGATTTGTTCCGCTCGCCTCGGCGCGTGACTGGGCGATTGTCGCCGTCATTGTTGCGGGCGTCCTGGGTGTGCGAGAACTCGTCCTGCTGTTTTCACTCATGGACCGGGAGGACTTGCGAATCACATTGATCGGCGCATGTTTCGGCATGCTCCCGTCAGTCTTGATGTGCTTGCCGGTGCATGGGGTCGTCGACGGACTGTCACGCGATGCGCTTCGATCCTTCCTCGGTTCGATGAAATTCATTCGGCTTGTCGAACGCAACGGCACCCGGTTCTATACCCAGAACACACCTTCCTGGATGCGGTGGGACTCGAATCGCGTGGCGATCAAGCCGCTGCCTGACGGGCAGTTGGGTGTCACGATGCCGTTTTACTGTTATTGGACCTTGACGCGGCGGCGCTGAGTCGCAGCCCCCGCGCTTTTTTTCTTGACGAAAGACGGTACGCTCGGCACACAATGGTTGCCATTTCTACCGCCTTCACGTCATGACGCCTTTACCTCCCGATTTCCAGCCCGTCGCCTGCGACGATCCCGGCGTGTACCGCACCTTGCTGGAATCGACCAGGGCGATCCCGTGGCGAATCGACTGGGCCACGATGCGCTTTACCTACATCGGTCCGCAAATCGAAGCGCTGCTGGGATGGAGCCCGGCCAGCTGGCTGTCCGTGAACGACTGGGCCGATCGCATCCACGAGGAAGATCGCCAAAAGACGGTCGATTTCTGTGTGGCGCAGTCGCAGCGCGGTGTCGACCACGAGGCGGACTACCGGGCCGTCACGCGCCAGGGCGACTATGTCTGGATCCGGGACGTGGTGCACGTGGTACGCCGCCCGGACGGCAGCGTCGACTCCCTGGTCGGCTTCATGTTCGACATCACGGCGCGGAAACAGGCCGAGGACAAGATCCTGCAACTGCAGCGCGAGCTCGAGCTGCTGTCGTACCGCGACAGCCTGACCGGCGTCGCCAACCGGCGCATGTTCGATACGCTCTATCCCGTGGAATGGGCCAAGGCGCGCGACACCGGCCACCCGCTGTCGCTCGTCATCATCGACATCGATTATTTCAAGCAGTACAACGATCACTATGGTCACGTGCAGGGGGACGAGTGCCTGCGACGCGTGGCCCAGGCCCTGGACGCGGCCGCGTCGCATCCGGGCGACCTGTGCGCCCGACTCGGCGGCGAGGAGTTCGTCCTGCTGTTGCCGGGCACGGACGCGGAAGCCGCCCGCAGCAAGGCCGAGCGCTGCCGCAAGCTGCTGAAGCAGGACGATATTCCGCATGCCCGTTCGGGTGTCGGCCGGCTGGTGACCGTCAGCATGGGCATCGGCACCATCGTTCCCGGCGCCCAGGACGATCCCGGCGTCTTCCTCGACCGGATCGACCGCCGTCTGTACCAGGCCAAGTCCGCGGGGCGCGACCGGCTCTGCGACGTCGAGGCGTAGCGGGCGCCCGTCGACTTTGAATCAACGCGAAAGACATCGGTAACGTCATGAAGAAACGGATACTCCAGTGGATTGCCGTGGCGACGGTCGGATCAGGCGCTTGCGCCGGACCGCTGCACGCGGAGGACTTCAAACCGGTGTTCGGAAGTGAAGACCAGACACATCGTCCCCTGCCGCCCGATGCGCTTTCCGCAGTACGCGCACATGCCAGAACGACGGAATACAGCGACTGTGCAGCAGGCGGGTTTGTCGGGTCTGCCGTCGACCTCACCGGCCATGGACGGCCCGATGACTGGATCGCGGAGACGGCGGATGGTTGCGCATGGGGTGCCGCGTCCGTGGCGATATGGGTTCTCAAGCGCGAGTCGAACGGCTTTCGCGTGGTGCTGTTCAGCGGTGGCCAGACGGTTGGCCTGAACGAGGCGAGGGCAGGCGCCGTCCGGGACCTGCAGATCGTCAGCCAGACAGCGGGACACTATGCGCAAACGACCTATCGATTCGATGGGAAGGCCTATCGGGAAGCGAAGTCGCGCGCGGTGGATTTTTCCGATCCTGCCGACTGCAAGCGGAATCGCGACGTTTGCGACGTCCGTTGATCGGGCGAGCCGGCGGCCTGTCCGTGACCCGGGCTGACCGCGCGCCGTGCGATGCGCGGCCGCGATCTCAGTTTCCCGCCTTGAGCCTCCGCCACAACGTCGTCCGGCTGATGCCCAGGTAGCGCGCGGCCGCGTCGCGCTGGCCGCCGAAGCGCGCCAGCACGTCGGCCACGGTGTCGCGTGCCGGGGCGGCGGGTACCGGCGCGATGGCGGGCGCGGTCGGCGGCGCGCCGAGTTCCGGCGCCACCGACAGCAGGAACGCCGGCGTCAGCGCCTGCAGCGGCTCGGCCGCGAGGAACAGCGCGAGGCGTTCCATCAGGTTGCGCAGTTCGCGCACATTGCCCGGCCAGGCATAGGTCTGCAACAGCGGCGCGCAGGCCGCGATTTCCGCCGCCAGGTTCGGATGCGGCCGCGCGCCCAGCGCGGCGAGGGCATTCTTGAGTGCCCATTCGGCGAGCGGGAGGATGTCGGCGTGGCGATCGCGCAGCGGGGGCAGGGCGAGGCGCAGCACCGCCAGGCGGTAGAACAGGTCGGCGCGGAAGCGGCCTTCGCGCACGCGCGCCTCGAGGTCGCAGTGCGTGGCGCTGATCACGCGCACGTCGATGGGGATCGGGCGCGTGCCGCCCACGCGCATCACTTCGCGCTCCTCGAGCACGCGCAACAGGCGCGTCTGCAGCGCGAGCGGCATCTCGCCGATCTCGTCGAGGAACAGCGTGCCGCCGTCCGCCGCCTCGAACAGGCCCGCGTGGCCGCCGCGGCGCGCGCCCGTGAACGCGCCTTCCTCGTGGCCGAACAGTTCCGATTCCAGCAGCGACTCCGCGATCGCGCCGCAGTTGACGGCGACGAACGGCCGGTTGGCGCCGCGCCGCGGGCTCTCGCGGTGGATGGCCTGGGCGACGAGTTCCTTGCCGCTGCCCGTCTCGCCGTGGATCAGCACCGTCGCGGGCGAGCGCGCGTACAGCACGACGGTCTGGCGCAGCCGCTCCATCGCGGGCGATTCGCCGCGCAGGTCGGCGAGGCCGCGGCGCGCGCGGCGGCTGTCGGCGGCGGCCGCGCGGCGTCCGCGGCCGCTTTCGAGCCGGGTCAGGCGCGCCATCTCGAGGGCGTCGTCGAAGGCGCGCCGGATCGATTCGAGCGAGTACACGAAGACGGGCGTCAGGCCCGCTTCCTCGGCCAGGTCGACGATCAGGCCGGCGCCGACGATCACCTCGACGCCGGCCGCCTTGAGTTCGGCGATGCTGGCGCGCGCGTCGTCTTCCGTCACATAGGTGCGCTGTTCGACGGCGAGCTTGAACGTGGCCGTGAACTCGGCCAGTTCCGCCACCGGGCGCTGGTAGTGGACGAAGCCGATGCGCGCGGACATGCGCCGCGCGCGCGCCAGGGCTTGCATGACGTCGAAACCGCTCGCGGTGGCGACGACGACCGGCACCGACACGCGTCCCTTGAGGTACGCGGCATTGGAACCGGCCGCGATCACGACGTCGCAATGCTCCGTCGCCATGCGCTCGCGGATGTGGCGCGCGGCCTCGTCGAAGCCCAGGTGCAGCGCTTCGATGTGCGCCAGGTGGTCGTATTCGGGGGTGATGTGGCGGAACAGGTCGGACAGCCGCGACACGGACACCGTCCAGATCACGGGCTTGCCGGCGCCCTGGTCCGGCGCGGGCGCGGGGCGGGTGGGATAGCTCATGTTGCAAGTGTAACCGAATCTGCAACCGGCGTTTCATCCTTGTTTCACGCTGAAACTGTTGGGCGTAAACATTTCCGCCTGCCGTAAGAATCGGGTAAGGCGACCCACTTAGGATCGATATCAGCCCGTCAACCTGAACGGCGTATGACTAGAAAACGGAGACAAAAGTGGAAGATGATATTGTCCAGCGGGTCAAGAGCGACCCCAATTACCAGAAACTTGTCCGGACCCGCTCCCGCTACGGCTGGATGCTGACCTGGGCCGTGATGATCGTGTACTACGGCTTCACGCTGCTGAACGCGTTCGACAAGGGGTTCATGGCCTCGAAGATCGGGTCCGGCGTCATGTCGTGGGCCGTGCCGCTCGGCCTGTTCGTGATCCTGTTCACCATCGCGATCACCGGCATGTACGTGCGCCGCGCCAACAACGAATTCGATGCGCTGACCGATGCCATCCAACGCAACGCCGCCGCCGGCAAGGAAAAGGTCCGCGCATGAAGACGACAACCCTCATCCGCAGTGCCGCCGCCACGGCCCTGCTGGCCGCCACCGGCGCCGCGCTCGCCTCGCCCGACCTGGGCCAGGCCACCAAGCAGGCCACCAACTACACGGCGATCGGCATGTTCGTCGTGTTCGTGATCTTCACCCTGTTCATCACCAAGTGGGCCGCCAAGCGCACCCGCTCCGCCTCCGACTTCTACACGGCCGGCGGCGGCATCACCGGCTTCCAGAACGGCCTGGCGATCGCCGGCGACTACATGTCGGCCGCCTCGTTCCTGGGCATTTCCGCCGCCGTGTTCGCGAGCGGCTTTGACGGCCTGATCTATGCGATCGGCTTCCTCGTCGGCTGGCCCGTCATCACGTTCCTGATGGCCGAGCGCCTGCGCAACCTGGGGCGCTTCACGTTCGCCGACGTGGCCGCCTACCGCTTCGCCCAGAAGCCGGTGCGCATGTTCGCGGCGTCGGGCACCCTGGTGACCGTGCTGTTCTACCTGATCGCGCAGATGGTCGGCGCGGGCCAGCTGATCAAGCTGCTGTTCGGCCTGGACTACTGGATCGCCGTCGTGATCGTGGGCGTCCTGATGATGGTCTACGTGCTGTTCGGCGGCATGACCGCGACCACGTGGGTGCAAATCATCAAGGCCGTCATGCTGCTGGCCGGCGCCACGTTCATGGCGTTCTCCGTGCTGGCCATGTACAACTTCAGCCCGGAAGCGCTGTTCGCCAAGGCCGTCGAAGTGCACACCAAGCATGATGCGATCATGGGCCCGGGCGGCTTCATCAAGGACCCCATATCCGGCATCTCGCTCGGCATGGCGCTGATGTTCGGCACGGCCGGCCTGCCGCACATCCTGATGCGCTTCTTCACCGTCCCGAACGCCAAGGAAGCGCGCAAGTCGGTGCTGTGGGCGACCACCTGGATCGGCTACTTCTACATCCTGACCTTCATCATCGGCTTCGGCGCGATCGTGCTGGTGAGCACCAACCCGGCTTTCAAGGACGCCGCCGGCAAGCTGCTGGGCGGTAACAACATGGCGGCCGTGCACCTCGCGAACGCGGTCGGCGGCGACGTCTTCCTCGGCTTCATCTCGGCCGTGGCCTTCGCGACCATCCTGGCCGTCGTGGCCGGCCTGACCCTGTCCGGCGCCTCGGCCGTGTCGCACGACCTGTACGCCACCGTGATCAAGAAGGGTCAGCCGGCCCCGGGCAGCGAACTGCGCGTCTCGAAGATCACGACGGTCTGCCTGGGCATCGCCGCCGTGCTGCTGGGTATCGTGTTCGAGAAGGTCAACGTCGCGTTCATGGTGTCGCTGGCCTTCGCGATCGCCGCCTCGGCCAACTTCCCGGTGCTGTTCATGTCGGTCCTGTGGAGCAAGTGCACGACCCGCGGCGCGACCGTGGGCGGCTTCCTGGGCCTGGCCACGGCCGTGGCGCTGACCGTGGTGTCGAAGTCCGTGTGGGTCGACGTGTTCCACAACACGGCCGCGATCTTCCCGTACACCTCGCCGGCGCTGTTCTCGATGACGGTCGGCTTCGTCGGCGTCTGGCTGTTCTCGGTCACCGACAAGAGCCCGCGTGCCGCGATCGACAAGGCCGGTTTCGAGGCGCAGGAAGTGCGTTCCGAGACCGGTATCGGCGCCTCGACCGCATCGGCGCATTGATCGAAACGTGATGTACCGGACCCGCACGCACGCGTGCGGGTTTTTTTTGTTTACGGCGCCACGTCGCCCGCTTTCTCCGCGAACGGCCGCGCGTAGCGCACGAGGGACACGAGCGTCTTTCCCGGCTCCTCGTTGAACATCTCGTGCGCCGAATTCTCGAACCACACCAGCTGTTTCGACGGCGCCCGCACCTTCGCGAACCATTCCGCCGTCGCGGACGACGAGACGTTGTAGTCGTGGCGTCCGTTGAAGATGACGATGGGGCAGTCGAACTTCGTGTAGACGCTGAAGTCCTGCGTGAGCACGTCCGTCAGCATGCGGCTGCTCGAGAACTCCGTGCCTTCCCACATGGTTTTCAGGTCGGCGTCCGTGTATTCCGGCGCCAGCTTCGCGGCCGCCGATTCCGCGTCGAAGTCCGTCCGGCCGTACACGGCGCCGCCGTAGCGGCCCATCCATTTGCGCTGCAGGTACAAATCCTTGAGCGCCAGCGGCTTGCCCGGCGCGGCATACGGCGCGATCGATTCCAGCTCGCGGATGGCCTGTGCGTTGCCCTCGCGCCGCGCCGCATCCATCGCGAACTGCCAGCCGCGGCGCTCGCTCTCCATGCCGTCGGTGATCTGGCCCAGGCCGATGTACGCGTGCAGCCAGTCCGGATGGCGCTGCGCCAGCTGGATGCCCAGCGACGAGCCCCACGAGTGGCCCAGCACGAAGATGCGCTCCTTGCCGAATTCCTTGCGCAGCCACGCCACCATCTCCTCGGCATCGAGCAGCATGCGCGCGCGGGTCATCGTCGGCGCGACCTTGGCCGGATCGTTGGCGGCATACGTCTTGCCGGCGCCGCGCTGGTCCCACTGCACGACCGTGAAATATTCTTCCCAGCCGCGCTGGAAGTACCAGCTCGTCGGCATCGACACATAACCCGGGCCGCCGTGCAGCATCAGCAGCACCGGATTGCGCCGGTCCGTGCCGCGCACGCTGATCCACTGGTCGATGCCCCCGATGCGCACGGCCCGCGTCTCTTCGATGCCATGCGGGGTGACGATGCGGCGCATGTCCGCGATGATCTTGACCGCGTCCGCGCGGCTGTCCGGGCCGGCGGCGCCGGCGGGCGTGGTGATGGACAGGCCGGCCAGCAGCAGGGCGCACAGCCTGGATGGGTGTCTGAACATGGTCTCCCCGGTGATGTGTGGTCGCGCGAAGTCTGTTCAATTTCACGGGGCGTGTCAATCGCCGCCGGTTGTTTCACCGATGCTTCATCGCTGTTTCATATTGAAACGACGTGCAACGAATGATAGGACGCCGCGCTTGCCGCGCGCGCCCAAGTCCTTGAAAATCCGGGCTGTCCACGTGCGGGAATGATTGGCACGGTCTTTGCAATGCATGTGTCATAACCAATAGACCCGCTACATGAAAGGTAAGGACATGACCCAACAATCCGCCGGCGCCAGATTCCGCCAGGCCGTCCAGGAAGAACATCCGCTGCAGGTCATCGGCGCCATCAACGCCAACCACGCGCTGCTGGCCAAGCGCGCCGGCTATCGCGCCATCTACCTGTCCGGCGGCGGCGTCGCGGCCGGGTCGCTCGGCCTGCCGGACCTCGGCATCTCGGGCCTTGAAGACGTGCTGATCGACGTGCGCCGCATCACCGACGTGTGCGACCTGCCGCTGCTCGTCGATATCGACACCGGCTTCGGTTCGTCGGCGTTCAACGTCGCGCGCACCGTGCGCTCGCTGATCAAGGCCGGCGCGGGCGCCTGCCACATCGAGGACCAGGTCGGCGCCAAGCGCTGCGGCCACCGTCCGGGCAAGGAGATCGTCAGCCAGGGCGAGATGGTCGACCGCGTCAAGGCCGCCGTCGACGCGCGCACGGACGACGACTTCGTCATCATGGCGCGCACGGATGCGCTGGCCGTCGAGGGCCTCGACAAGGCCGTCGAGCGCGCGGTCGCCTGCGTCGAGGCGGGCGCCGACATGATCTTCCCGGAAGCCATCACGAGCCTGGAGATGTACGCGCAATTCAAGAAGGCTGTGAAGGTGCCGATCCTCGCCAACATCACGGAATTCGGCGCGACGCCGCTGTTCACCGTGGACGAGCTGCGCGGCGCCGACGTCGACATCGTCCTGTATCCGCTGTCCGCGTTCCGCGCCATGAACAAGGCCGCGGAAAACGTCTACGCCGCGATCCGCCGCGACGGCACGCAGAAGAACGTCGTCGACACGATGCAGACCCGCGCCGAACTGTACGAGCGCATCGACTACCACAGCTATGAACAGAAGCTCGACGCGCTGTTCGCCCAGAACAAAGCAAAATAGGAGACCCAAATGACCGACGTGAAAACCGAGACGCCAACGTTCAAACCCAAGAAATCCGTCGCGCTGTCCGGCGTCGCCGCCGGCAATACCGCGCTGTGCTCCGTGGGCCGTTCCGGCAACGACCTGCACTACCGCGGCTACGACATCCTGGACGTCGCCGGCAACAGCGAGTTCGAGGAAATCGCCTACCTGCTCGTGCACGGCAAGCTGCCGAATGCGGCGGAACTGAAGGGCTACAAGGCCAAGCTGAAATCGCTGCGCGGCCTGCCGCATGCGGTGAAAGCCGCGCTGGAGGCGCTGCCGGCCGGCGCGCATCCGATGGACGTGATGCGCACGGGCGCGTCGGTGCTGGGCTGCGTGCTGCCGGAAAAGGACGACCACAACATCGCCGGCGCGCGCGACATCGCCGACCGCCTGATGGCGTCGTTCGGGTCGATGCTGCTGTACTGGTATCACTACAGCCATAACGGCAAACGCATCGAGGTGGAGACGGACGACGATTCGATCGGCGGCCACTTCCTGCACCTGCTGCATGGCGTCAAGCCTTCCGACGAGTGGGTCAAGGCGATGCACACGTCCCTGAACCTGTACGCCGAACACGAATTCAACGCGTCGACGTTCGCCGCGCGCGTCGTCGCCGGCACCGGCTCGGATATCTATTCGGCCATTACCGGCGCGATCGGCGCGCTGCGCGGTCCGAAGCACGGCGGCGCCAACGAAGTCGCGCTCGACATCCAGAAGCGCTACGAGAACGCGGACGAAGCGGAAGCCGACATCCGCAACCGCGTGGCGAACAAGGAAGTCGTCATCGGCTTCGGCCATCCGGTCTACACGATCTCCGACCCGCGCAACAAGGTGATCAAGGAAGTGGCGCGCACGCTGTCGCACAGCGCCGGCTCGATGAAGATGTTCGACATCGCCGAGCGCCTCGAGTCCGTGATGTGGGAAGTCAAGAAGATGTTCCCGAACCTCGACTGGTTCTCGGCCGTCTCGTACCACATGATGGGCGTGCCGACGGCGATGTTCACGCCGCTGTTCGTCATCTCGCGCACGTCGGGCTGGTCGGCCCACGTCATCGAGCAGCGCATCGACAACAAGATCATCCGCCCGAGCGCGAACTACGTCGGACCGGAAGACCTGCAGTTCGTGCCGCTGGCGGAGCGCAAGTAAAACCCGACACGCAAAACCGTCGCCCCCGCGCAGGCGGGGGCCCAATTACGATGCGGGTCGGCGCACTTGAATTGGGTCCCTGCCTTCGCAGGGACGACGTGCTGTTGGCGCGGCCGAGCGCAAGCAATGCCACGGTTCGCACACATACCGTCTAACGAGGTTCCTCATCATGAACAGCAACTACCGCAAACCCCTGCACGGCACCGATCTGCATTACTTCGATGCGCGCGCCGCCGTCGACGAGATCCAGCCCGGCGCCTGGGACACCCTCCCGTACACCTCGCGCGTACTGGCCGAAAACCTCGTGCGCCGCTGCGACCCGGTCGCGCTGGTGCCGTCGCTGAAGCAGATCATCGAGCGCCGCCGCGACCTCGATTTCCCGTGGTTCCCGGCGCGCGTCGTCTGCCACGACATCCTCGGCCAGACGGCCCTCGTCGACCTGGCCGGCCTGCGCGACGCCATCGCGCAGGAGGGCGGCAACCCGGCGCTGGTGAACCCGGTCGTGCCGACGCAGCTCGTCGTCGACCACTCGCTGGCCGTCGAGTGCGGCGGCTTCGATCCGGACGCCTTCACGAAAAACCGCGCCATCGAGGACCGCCGCAACGAAGACCGCTTCGACTTCATCGAATGGACCCGCAAGGCGTTCGAGAACGTCGACGTGATCCCGCCCGGGAACGGCATCCTCCACCAGATCAACCTGGAGCGCATGAGCCCCGTCGTGCAGGTGAAGGACGGCGTGGCGTTCCCCGACACCCTCGTCGGCACCGACTCGCACACGCCGATGGTCGATGCGCTGGGCGTGATCGCCGTCGGCGTCGGCGGCCTCGAAGCGGAAAGCGTGATGCTGGGCCGCGCGTCGTACATGCGGCTGCCGGACATCGTCGGCGTCGAACTGACCGGCAGGCCGGGCGAGGGCATCACCGCGACCGACATCGTGCTGGCGCTGACGGAATTCCTGCGCAAGTCGAAAGTGGTGTCCGCCTACCTCGAGTTCTACGGCGAAGGCGCCGCGAACCTCACGCTGGGCGACCGCGCGACGATCTCCAACATGGCGCCGGAATACGGCGCCACGGCCGCGATGTTCGCCATCGACGAGCAGACCATCAAATACCTCAGGCTGACGGGGCGCGACGACGACCTGGTAAAACTGGTCGAGCTGTATGCGAAGGAGACGGGCCTGTGGGCCGACACGCTGCGCAATGCAATGTACGAACGCGTGCTGCGCTTCGATCTGTCGACCGTCGTGCGCAACATCGCCGGTCCGTCGAACCCGCACAAGCGCGTGGCGACGTCGGAGCTGGCGCAGCACGGCATCACGGGGTCAATCGACCACGAACCGGGCAAGATGCCGGACGGCGCGGTGATCATCGCGGCGATCACGAGCTGCACGAACACGAACAACCCGCGCAATATGGTGGCCGCGGGCCTCCTCGCGCGCAACGCGAACGCGCGCGGGCTCGCGCGCAAGCCGTGGGTGAAGTCGTCCCTCGCGCCGGGCTCGAAAGCCGTGCCGCTGTACCTGGAAGAAGCGGGGCTGTTGCCGGAGCTGGAGAAGCTGGGCTTCGGCGTCGTCGCCTTCGCGTGCACGACGTGCAACGGCATGTCGGGCGCGCTGGACCCCGCGATCCAGCAGGAGATCGTGGAACGCGACCTGTACGCGACGGCGGTCCTGTCGGGCAACCGCAATTTCGACGGCCGCATCCACCCGTATGCGAAGCAGGCGTTCCTCGCGTCGCCGGCGCTCGTCGTCGCGTATGCGATCGCGGGCACGATCCGCTTCGACATCGAGAAGGACGTGCTGGGCGTCGACGCGGACGGCAATCCGGTGCGCCTGGCCGACCTCTGGCCGAGCGACGCGGAGATCGACGCCGTCGTCGAGCGCGCGGTGAAGCCGCAGCAGTTCCGCAAGGTCTACGACATCATGTTCGCGCGCCGCGAAGCGGGCGACGAGGCGGTGTCGCCGCTGTACGACTGGCGCCCGATGAGCACCTATATCCGCCGTCCGCCGTACTGGGAAGGTGCGCTCGCGGGCGAACGGTCGCTTGCCGGCATGCGGCCGCTCGCGGTCCTCGGTGACAACATCACCACCGACCACCTGTCGCCGTCGAACGCGATCATGATGAACAGCGCGGCCGGCGAATACCTCGCGAAGATGGGATTGCCGGAAGAAGACTTCAACTCGTACGCGACGCACCGCGGCGACCACCTGACGGCGCAGCGCGCCACGTTCGCGAACCCGACCCTCAAGAACGAGATGGTGCGCAACGCGGACGGCAGCGTGAAAGCCGGTTCGCTCGCACGGATCGAGCCGGAAGGCACCGTGACGCGCATGTGGGAAGCGATCGAGACCTACATGGAACGCAAGCAGCCGCTGATCGTGATCGCCGGCGCGGACTATGGCCAGGGCTCGTCGCGCGACTGGGCGGCCAAGGGCGTGCGGCTGGCCGGCGTGGAAGCCATCGCCGCCGAGGGCTTCGAGCGCATCCACCGCACGAACCTCGTCGGCATGGGCGTGCTGCCGCTGGAATTCGAGCCGGGCACCACGCGGCTCACGCTGGGCATTGACGGGACGGAGACGTTCGACGTCGTCGGCGAGCGCACGCCGCGCGCGACCTTGACGCTCGTGATCCACCGGCGCGATGGCGAGACCGTCGAGGTGCCGGTGATCTGCAGGCTCGATACGGCCGAGGAAGTGTCGATCTACGAGGCGGGCGGGGTGCTGCAGCGGTTTGCGCAGGACTTCCTCGCGTCTTCCAAAGTGGCGGCATAAAAACACCGTCGCCCCCGTGCAGGCGGGGGCCCAAGTTTGCACGTGCCTCGACGGCGCATGCAAAACTTGGGTTCCCGCCGCCGCGGGAACGACGGGGAAACGGAAACTCTTATGACTCACGTACCCCAAATCAAAATCCCCGCCGTCTACATGCGCGGCGGCACGAGCAAAGGCGTGTTCTTCCGCCTGCAGGACCTGCCCGCAGCGGCGCAGGTCCCGGGCGCGGCGCGCGACAACCTGCTGTTGCGCGTGATCGGCAGCCCCGACCCCTACGGCAAGCAGATCGACGGCATGGGCGGCGCCACGTCCAGCACGAGCAAGACCGTCATCGTCGCTCCCGGTACGCGGCCCGGCCACGACGTCGACTACCTGTTCGGCCAGGTCGCGATCGACAAGCCGTTCGTCGACTGGAGCGGCAACTGCGGCAACCTGTCGGCCGCGGTCGGGTCGTACGCCATCGCCAACGGCTTCATCGATCCCGCGCGCATCCCGGACAACGGCATCGTCACCGTGCGGATCTGGCAGGCCAACATCGGCAGGACGATCGTCGCCCACGTGCCGATCACGAACGGCCAGGTCCAGGAGACGGGCGACTTCGAGCTGGATGGCGTCACGTTCCCGGCGGCCGAGGTCCAGCTGGAATTCATGGACCCCGCTGCCGAGGAGGGCGACGGCGGCAAGGGGGAGAAAAATTCGATGTTCCCGACCGGGCACCTGGTCGACGACCTCGAGGTGCCCGGCGTCGGGACACTGAAGGCCACGATGATCAACGCCGGCATCCCGACCATCTTCGTCAATGCGGCCGACATCGGCTACACGGGCACGGAACTGCAGGACGCCATCAACGGCGACCCGAAAGCGCTGGCGATGTTCGAGACGATCCGCGCGTACGGTGCCATGCGCATGGGCCTGATCGCGCACGTGGAAGAGGCCGCGCTGCGCCAGCACACGCCGAAAGTCGCCTTCGTCGCGCCGCCCGCCGGCTACACGGCGTCGAGCGGCAAGCGGGTCGAGGCGGGCGACGTCGACCTGCTCGTGCGCGCCCTGTCGATGGGCAAGCTGCACCACGCGATGATGGGCACGGCGGCCGTCGCCATCGGCACGGCGGCCGCGATTCCGGGCACGCTCGTCAGCCTCGCCGCGGGCGGGCGGGCGCACGAGGCGGTGCGCTTCGGCCATCCGTCCGGAACCTTGCGCGTGGGCGCCGAGGCACGCCAGGAGGGCGGTAACTGGGTCGTCACGAAGGCCGTCATGAGCCGTAGCAGCCGGGTGCTGATGGAAGGCTGGGTGCGCGTGCCGGGCGACGCGTTCTGAGACCGTTGCTGTGCCGCGTCAGTTGCTGAAATTCATCTTTATAAGCGATAAATTGCGTTGAATTTCGGCTATGATCCACTCAAATTCGACAAAGAGCCCTGTCAAAGGGCCTATTTAGGAAGAGGGATGGATCGGGGAACGAGCACACCGGCCTTGGTGGCCGAGGCATTGACATTGATCGCGGCGCCGGCCTGCGCCTGCGATGGTGAAGGCAGGATCTGGGCCGCGAACGCGGCGCTCGTCGAACTGGCCGGCGGCGCGGTCGACGGCCGTCCGCTGGTGTCGCTGTTCTGCGCGCACATGGCGGCGGCGCTGGCGGTCGAGATCCGCCTGTCGCTGGCCGGCGAGCGGCGCTGGGACGCGCTGATCGCGCAAGGTGCCCAGGGCCGGCCCGTCGAGGTGCGCGCCAAGCCGCTGCCGCCGGGCGCCGGGATCGCGGGCGCCGTCTTCGTGTTCGGCGACGTGCTCACGTTCGGCGACGGCCAGGCCGCGTTGCGCGGGCGCCTGCTGGAACAGGCCGCGGTGGTCGAGCATGCGCCGGTCGGCATCGCCGTCACCTTGCCCGACCTCGTCAAGTCCTGCAATCCGCGCATGGCCGAGATGCTGGGCTATGCGCCGGAAGAACTGGTCAACCACAGCCCGGCCCTGGTCTTCGCCACGCGCGCCCAGTACGAAGCGTTCATCGGCGAAGCCGTGACCGTGCTGACGAGCGGGAGCCTGTTCGAAAAGAACGACGTGCCGCTGCGCCACCGCGACGGCAGCACGATCTGGTGCCGCATCCGCGCCAAGGCCGTCGACATGAGCGCGCGCGAGGCGGGCACCGTGTGGATCGTGGAAGACGTCTCGGAAGCGCGCCAGGCGCTCACCGAGATCCAGGCGATCATGACCAACGCCACGATCGGCATCTTCTTCACGCGCGAGCGCACGATCACCCGCTACAACGGCTGCTTCGGCGCGATGTTCGGCTATGGGCCGGGCGAGGCGCTGGGCATGTCGACGCGCATGCTGTACGCGGACGACGCGGCGTTCGTCGAGACCGGACACCGGGCCTACGGCGTGCTGGGACTGGGCGGCTCGTTCAAGGCCGAGATGGCGATGGTGCACCGGGACGGCACGCCGATGTGGGTCAACCTGATCGGCTATGCCGTCAATCCGCGCGAGCTCGGCACCGGCACGATGATCTGGATGATCGAGGACCGCACCGGCCAGAAGGCCGCCGAGGAATCGCTGCGCAACGCGCTGCTGGAAAACCAGGCGATCCTCGACAACGCGGTGCTGGGCATCGCCGTCGTCGAGAACGGCCGCACCTTGCACTGCAACCGCAAGATGGAAGAGTTGTTCGGGCACCGCGGCGGCAGCATCGAGGGCCTGCCCGTGCGCGAGCTGTATCCCGACGCCGCGGGGTGGATGACCGCGCGCGAACAGACCCGGCGCGACTTCGAGGCGGGGCGCGTGCACATGGCCGAGTACGAACTGGTGCGGCGCGACGGCAAGCGCTTCTGGGCGCGCCTGTCGGGCCGGCCGTTCGACCTGGCCGAGCGGGGTGGGCGCAGCGTGTGGCTGATCGACGACGTCACCGCCCAGCGCGAGGCCGCCGATGCGCTGCGGCGCGCGCGCGACGAACTCGAAGTGCGCGTCGAGGAACGCACTGCGGAGCTGCAGGCCGAGATCGTGGAGCGGCGCCAGGCCGAGGCGCGCGTGCACCACATGGCTTACCACGACGCGCTCACGGGCCTGCCGAACCGCGCGCTGCTGTCCGAACGCCTCGACCGCGCGCTGCTGGCGGCGCGCCGCGACGAGCTCAAACTGGCGCTGATGTTCATCGACCTGGACCGCTTCAAGACGATCAACGATTCGCTCGGCCACCTGACCGGCGATTACCTGTTGAAGGAAGTGGCGCAGCGCCTGTGCCGCGTGGTGCGCGCCAGCGATACCGTCGCGCGCCTGGGCGGCGACGAATTCGTCGTGCTGGTGCCGGGCGTGCGCGCGGCCGAGGAATGCGGCCGCGTGGGCGACAAGATCATCGAGGCGCTGGCGGCGCCCGTCGAATTCGAAGGCCGCAGCCTGCACATCTCGCCGTCGATCGGCATCTGCCTGTACCCGGACGACGGCGCCGACGCGGCGAGCCTGATGCGCAAGGCCGACGCCGCGATGTACTACGCCAAGGCGGCGGGCCGCAACAACTACCAGTTCTACGCCGAGCCGATGAACGCGGCGGCCGCGCGCCATTTCGAGCTGGAGACGCGCCTGCGCGGCGCCCTGGCGCGCGAGGAGTTCGCGCTGTTCTACCAGCCGATCGTCGGCACGCAGGACGGCCGCGTGCATGGCCTGGAAGTGCTGCTGCGCTGGCGCCATCCGGAGCAGGGACTCGTGACGCCCGACGAGTTCATCCCGATCCTGGAAGAGAATGGCCTGATCGTGGCGGTCGGCGAGTGGGTGATCCGGCGCGCCTGCGAGCAGGCGATGGCCTGGCAGCGCGCGGGCCTGCCGGCATTGCCGCTGGCGGTGAACCTGTCGGCGCGCCAGTTCATGCACCGGGGCCTGATCCAGGCGATCCGCGACATCGTCGACGACACCGGCATCGATCCGGGCCTGCTGGAATTCGAGATCACGGAGACGGCGCTGATGCAGCACGGCGGCCAGACGCTGGAGACGCTGGGCCAGATCTACCGCATGGGCATCCGCCTGTCGATCGACGATTTCGGCACCGGCTATTCGAGCCTGGCGTACCTGAAGCGCTTCCCGGTCCGCAAGATCAAGATCGACCGCGCCTTCGTGCGCGACCTCGAGTCCAGCAGCGAGGACCAGGCCATCGTCGCCGCGATCATGGCGCTGGCGGGGAGCCTGCAGATGGCCGTCGTGGCCGAGGGCGTCGAGAACGATGCGCAGCTGGCGCTGCTGCGCCGCGCCGGCTGCGAGTATGCGCAGGGCTATCTGTTCGCGCGGCCGGTGGAGGCCGGCGCCGTCCCGGCGCTGCTGGCGGTCGAGAGCGCGGCGGATTAAACGATGGTCGCGATGACCGGCGTGTGATCCGACGGTTGCTCCCACTTGCGCGGATCGCGGTCGATGACGCACGCCTCGCAACGCCTGGCGAGCGCCTGCGACAGCAGGATGTGGTCGATGCGCAGCCCGCGGTTGCGGCGGAACGCCATCTGGCGGTAATCCCACCAGCTGTACTGCTTCTCGGGCTGTTCGAACAGCCGGAACGCGTCGACGAGTCCCAGGCCGCACAGCTCGCGCAGGGCCCCGCGCTCGAGGTCGGAGCAGTGGATCTGGCCGGCCCACAGTTCCGGATCGTGCACGTCGCGGTCTTCGGGCGCGATGTTGTAGTCGCCGAGGATCGCGAACTGTTCGTGGATCGCGAGTTCTTCGCCGACCCACGTGCGCAGCGCGTCGAACCAGCCCAGCTTGTAGGCGTATTTGTCCGAACCGACGGCCTGGCCGTTCGGCACGTAGGCGCAGATGAAGCGCACGCCCCCGATGGTCGCGGCGATCAGGCGCTGCTGCTCGTCCTGGTAATGCGGATTGTTGCGCACGACGTCGGCGATGGGGAGGCGCGACAGGATCGCCACGCCGTTATACGTCTTCTGGCCGCTGAACACGACTTCGTAGCCGGCCGCGTTGATCTCGGCGACGGGGAATTTGTCGTCGGTGAGCTTCGTCTCCTGGAGGCAGAGCACGTCGACGGGGTTGGCGGTCAACCACTGGAGCAGGTGCGGCAGGCGCACTTTCAGGGAGTTGACGTTCCAGGTGGCGATTTTCATTGTTTTTTCTCTGCGGTGAAAATGGGAGTAAATTGCGGCTTGGCAAGTAGAGATTGTACCGGACGCGGACCCATCATCCGCCGTGCCCGCCGGCGCTGACCCACACGGACAATATCGAGCCTGCATAAATGGCTGTTCTTTTGCCGTCCGTTACCGTTGTTGTTACCCATCATGACTCGCAAAGCCGCGACACGATTGTCGTTATTTGTGCGGATTGCAACAAACATGTCGTAAAATTATTGTCCACAGAGTAAAAATTCGTAACGAGGCTGGAAAGTTGCGCCGAACTGTGACAAGATGTAACAATCACAGCAAGAGAAGCGGCATTTACGTATCGTCTCCTTCTCAAAAGAAAAAAATTGCAGTAGGCCAACTTACGTTGTACTATTGGCATATTGCTCTGGGACCAAGTATTCGAAAGCAATCCGTTGCTTTGATATATGGTTGCCTTGGTCGGTCGAGCGACCGCCTCAGGTAGGTGTGTAACGATCGCGGATCCGAGAGCAGGATTTGCACACAGCTTTGTAAAGGACAACAATGCGCCAAGCATTTGAAGCATGGGCCCAACGCGATGGCCACATTGTCCGGCGTCGTGAAGACAAGCCGGAAGAGTACCTCGTGTACGAAACCCAACGCCGCTGGCTGATCTGGCAGGCCGCGCTGGCACACGGGCAGAAGGCTGCGGCCGAGGCGCCGCAGAAATTCGCGCCGTCCGAGAACCCGCCGCAGAAGATGCAGGCCGACGAGGCGAGCGTACGCAATCGCGTGCTCAACGAGGTGCTGGACGCTTTCAGCGAGCTCGACGACAACGCCGGTGTCGAAGGCATCGTCAAGGTCATCCAGAACCTCAAGAAGAAGAGTCGCGCCGCGGTCGAAGAAAAGGCCTGATGCGTTTCCGCCACTACAAGGGCGGGGTGTACGAGGTGGTCTGCGAGGCCACCCTCGAGGCCGACCACACGGCCGTGGTCGTGTATCGCGGGCAGGACGGCAAGACCTGGGTCCGCCCGCGCGACGCTTTCTATGGATCGGTCGACGTGGACGGCGCGCGTGTGCCGCGCTTCACGCCGGTCGCCGCCGCCTGACCATGCCATCCCGGCGATCCCGGGATGCGCTTCGCCTCATGTCTTCCCGATTGCCGCCGTAAACGGACAGGTATGCATTCCCGGTGAAGACATGTTCCATCTTTATTTCCGTATCGCCTGCGCGCTGGCGCTGTCCGCCGTCCTGGGCGGCTGTGTGACGGCTCCGGCCGAGACATCGGCGCAGCAGCTGGAAGTCCACGCCATCCTCGACCACCGCGAGGTGACGGGCGTCGGCTGCGTGCTGTCGAACGCGGCCGGGCGCTGGTTCGTCGTGGCGCCGGGCCGGGTCACGGTCGAGCGCAGCCGCAGTCCGCTGACGATCGATTGCGCGCGCGACGGCGCGGGCAGTGCGCTCGAGGTGACGCAGGCGCGCAACACCTCGCTGTTCGACACCGGCCGGCTGATCGGCAGCATCATCGTGCGCGTCGGCGGCACCCATGCGGACCCGTACGACGGCTCGGGCGTCGCGTACGAATCGACCCTGACCGTGCTCATGCATCCGGCGGCGACCCGGTCCGGCGCGCCGGATGCGCCCTCGGACACCGGCAACGTCGTCTTCTGACCACGCAATGAACAACGGACGCCGCGGCGTCCGTCGTGACGTCGTCTACGGCGCCGCTTACACGCGGTTCAGCAGGAACGTGGCCAGCAGGGGCACTGGGCGGCCGGTCGCACCCTTGGCCGCACCCGATTTCCACGCCGTGCCGGCGATGTCCAGGTGCGCCCACGTGTAGTTGCGCGTGAAGTTCTCCAGGAAGCACGCGGCCGTGATCGACGCGCCGCCCGGCGTGCCGATGTTGGCCAGGTCGGCGAAGTTCGACTTGAGCTGCTCGCTGTAGTTCTCGCCGATGGGGAAGCGCCAGGCGGCGTCGCTCGCCTGCGTGCCGGCGTCCAGCAGTTCCTGGGCGAGGGCGTCGTGGGCGTCGTCGTGGCGGGTGAACAGGCCCGACGTGTGGTGGCCCAGGGCGACGATGCAGGCGCCCGTCAGCGTGGCGATGTCGACGACGGCGGCCGGCTTGAAGCGCTCGGCGTAGGTCAGGGCGTCGGCCAGGATCAGGCGGCCCTCGGCGTCCGTATTCAGGACCTCGATGGTGGTGCCGTTCATCGCCGTGACGATGTCGCCCGGCTTGGTGGCGCGGCCCGACGGCATGTTCTCGCAGGCGGCGACGATGCCGACCACGTTCAGCTTGAGGCCCATCTCGCCGATCGCGCGGAAGGTGCCCAGCACCGAGCCGGCGCCGCACATGTCGTACTTCATCTCGTCCATGTTCGGACCAGGCTTGAGCGAGATGCCGCCCGTGTCGAACGTGATGCCCTTGCCGACGAGGACGACCGGCGCATCGTTCTTCTTGCCGCCGTTGTGCTTGAGGACGATGAATTTCGGCGGCTCGTCGCTGCCGCGGGTCACGGACAGGAAGCTGCCCATCTTGAGGGCTTCGAGCTGCTTGCGGTCCAGGACTTCGACGTCGAAGCCGTAGTCGCCGGCCAGCTTCTTCGCCGTGTTCGCGAGGTAGGTCGGGGTGCAGACGTTCGGCGACAGGTTGCCCAGTTCTTTCGTGAGGTTCATGCCGCCCGCGATGGCCTGGGCCTGCGCCAGCGCGGCCTTCAGCGCGGGCGTCGCCTGCGGGACGGCGACGGCCACCTTGCGCACGCCCGTGGGGGCAGGGTCCTTCTTGCTCTTTTGCGCGTCGCTGCGGAATTCGAGGTCGCTGGCGGCGACGACGATGCTGCGCAGGGCCCAGTTCAGGTCGCGCGCTTTCACATTATCGAGCGGGAATGCGATAATGGCATCCTGCGCGCCCAGCGAAGCGAAGGTTTTCAGGGCAGCGGACACGGCACCGGCAAAGCTTTTCTCGCTGACGGCTTCGTCGGCACCCATGCCGACCAGCAGCACGCGGGCAGCGCTCACGCCGGGAACGCCGCGCAGCAGCAGGGTGGAGCCGGGCTTGCCGGAGATGTCACCCGACTTGACGGCAGCGCTGACGGCGCCGTTCAGATCGAGGGCTTTGGCCGCCTCCGACAATTTCTTGTTTTCGAACACCGCGACTGCCACACAGCCCGATTTGGCTGCGGTCAGCGTGTTTTTTGTGTCGAATGCTTTTATGCTAAAGTCCATTTGATTCTCCGTTTCGAGTTTTTGACGCGCGTGCTGTCCAAGGAACCCTCGTGATGGCGCCCGCTCGTGACGGTTCCCCGGGGTTCCTTCAAACCAGCAATTATAACTATCGAATGATTTTCCAACGCGCCCTACAGCGTGAATTGGCCAGTGTGGCCGGTGCCACCTTCACGGTCCTGTTTACGATCTTCGTCACCTGGACCCTGATCTCCATCCTCGGCAAGGCCGCGGGCGGCAAGGTCGCCTCGAGCGACGTGCTGGCGCTGATCGGCTTTTCGGTGCTGAATTATCTGCCAACTATCCTCATTCTTACCAGCTTTATCGCGGTCATCGTCACCATCACGCGCAGCTACCGCGACTCCGAGATGGTCGTGTGGTTCGCGTCCGGCCGGTCGCTGATGCGCTGGGTGGGGCCGGTGCTCGTCTTCGGCCTGCCGCTCGTGGCGCTGGTGGCCGTGCTGTCCTTCGTCGCGACGCCGTGGGCCAAGATGAAGAGCGCGGAGTTCGTCGAGCGCTTCGAGAAGCGCGAAGACCTCAAGCGCGTGTCGCCCGGCCAGTTCCGCGAGTCGACGTCGACCAACCGCGTGTTCTTCGTCGAAGGCAGCACGCGCGGATCGACCGTCGTGCAGAACGTGTTCGTGAATTCCGTCGACGAGAGCGGCAGCTCGATCGTCGTCGCCAAGGAGGGCGTGATCGAGCCGGACGGCAAGGGCGGCCAGTACCTCGTGCTCAAGAACGGCCGGCGCTACCTGGGCCATCCGGGGCGGGCCGATTTCCAGTCGATGGAATTCGAGCGCTACCGCATGCGCGTGAGCAGCCAGGTGCCCATGATGGGCACCGACACGCCGGCCGACGCGCTGTCCACGCCCGCGCTGCTGGCGCTGCCGGACAACCGCTTCACGAACGCCGAACTGCTGTACCGCATCTCGGCGCCGATCACGTGCGTCGTGCTGATGCTGCTGGCGATTCCGCTCGGCTTCGTCAATCCGCGCGCCGGCAGCTCCGCGAACCTGATCCTCGCGCTGCTGATCTTTTTCACGTACAGCAACCTGTCGAAACTGTTCGAGGCCAGCGTCAAGCAGGGCAAGATGGGCTTCGGCATGGCGTGGTGGCCGCTGCACGTGTTCGCGATCCTCGTCGTGGCCGGGCTGTTCGCCTGGCGCCTGAACGTCAACCACCGCTGGCACCCGCTCGCGCTGCTGGGCGCCTTCAAGCGCCGCCGCCTGCTGCGCGACGCGCGCAGCGCGGCGCGGGAAGGCGCGCAATGAAGATCCTGCAGCGCTACTTCTTCGTCAACATCGCGCAGGCCGTCGCCTTCGTGCTCGTGGCCTTCCTCGGCCTCATCGCGTTCATGGACCTGACCCAGGAACTGCCGGCGGTGGGCAAGGGCGGCTACATGATCCAGCACGCGGTGCTGTACGTACTGCTGCTCGTTCCCGGCCACGTGTACGAAGTGATGCCCGTGGCCGCGCTGATCGGCACCATCTACACGATGGCGCAGTTCGCGCAGAGTTCGGAATTCACGATCATGCGCGCGTCGTCGATGTCGACGCAGCAGGCCGGCATCATCCTGGCCAAGATCGGCGTGCTGTTCGTCGCGCTCACGTTCATCTTCGGTGAACTGATCACGCCGCGCACGGCGCCGATCGCGGAACGCGTGCGCCTGTCCGCGAAGGGCGCGACGGTGTCGGCCGAATTCCGCTCCGGCATGTGGACCAAGGACACGATCCACGCGGACGGCGTGAAAGGCCCCGTGACGGGCTCGCGCTTCTTCAACGCGCGCCAGATCCGCCCGGACGGCCAGCTGGTCGACGTGCGCCTGTACGAGTTCGACACCGCCATGCGCATGCGGTCGCTGATCACGGCCGCCAGTGCCACGTTCAGCGGCAACAGCACGTGGCGCCTGAACGACGTCACGGAGACGCTGTTCGCGAACAGCCGCGAGCTGCCGGCGCCGGACACGCCCGTCGCGGCCGGCCTGACCATCCAGAGCCGGTTCGGCCAGGACACGGCGTCCGTCTCCACGCGCAAGGTCGCCAGCCTCGACCTCGTGTCGGAGATCACGCCCAAGATCCTGTCCGTGTCGCGTTCCGATCCGGCGCAGATGTCGGCCAACGAGCTGGCCGTGTACACGCGCCACCTGGCCGAGAACCGCCAGGAGACGGAGCGCTTCAAGATCGCGTTCTGGAAAAAGCTGTTCGACCCGCTCTCGATCTTCGTGCTGATGGCGCTCGCGCTGCCGTTCGGCTACCTGCACACCCGCAGCGGCGGCGTGAGCCTCAAGATCTTCATCGGCATCATGATCGGCGTGAGCTTCCTGTTGATTAACTCGTTGTTTTCGCACGTGGGCATGTTGTCGACCTGGCCGGCCTTCGTGACGGCGGCCGCGCCCAGCCTGCTGTTCCTGCTGCTGGCGATCGGCGCCCTGCGCTGGGTGGAGAGACATTGATGGAAAAAGCACTCGTATTGTTCGCCCACGGCGCCCGTGCCGCCGCGTGGGCCGCGCCGTTCCAGCGCCTGCGCGACCTGACCGCCGCGCGCCGTCCCGACTGCGCCGTGTCGCTGGCCTTCCTCGAGCTGATGACGCCGACCTTGCCCGACGAGGTGGGCGCCCTCGTGGCGCTGGGCGCGCGCGACGTCACCATCGTCCCGATCTTCCTGGGGCAGGGCGGCCATCTGCTGCGCGACCTGCCGCTGCTGCTGGAGCAGCTGCGCGCCAGCCATCCGCAGGCGACGTTCCGCACGGTGCCGGCCGTCGGCGAGGACCCGGGCGTACTGGCCGCCATGGCCGCCTATTGCGCGGGTGTGGCAGAAATACCAAGTTGACCTGGTCGTCATCTTTGTTGTCGCGGATGCATCCCTTCGTATCAATATGATTGATCCGGTGCTAAGAATTCGTTGGTTTTTGGCGGTGGCTACGCTCGAAAAGTAATTCCTCATTGCATTTTAATTTTCTGTGAGGAATCATATGCGTTCAGGGTTGCCACCCAATTCCGACGCCATGACCACTCCCACGACTTCCCTCTACGTCCGCCCGGGCTGGGCCAGCTCGGCCTGGAGCTATACCGGCGTCACCGCCGTCGCCTTCGACACCTCGACCGCGCTGGGCCAGACGTTTTCGCGCGGCGCCATGCAGTACAGCCAGGACGGCGGCCGGACCTGGATCGCCTACACGATGCCGCTCGACGCCCAGGGCGCCTACGTGGCGACGGCGGGCACCTCGTGGCGCTTCCAGGACAACCTGGGCAGCGACGCGGCGTCGCCGCAAATGTTCAACGTCCACTACAAGCTGGCGGACGGCAGCGTCGTCACGGCGGTGGACACCGTGTTCCCGGACAGCCAGCCCGTGGGCGCCGTCGGCAGCAACGACATCGTGTTCACGACGGCGCACGCGGGCGACGTCGTCGACGTCCTCCAGCCGATCGACACCGGCGACCAGACGGGCGGCCGCTGGGTCATCGACGGCCAGTCGCAGCCGGGGCTGTTCGCCATCGACTACAACCCGGCCGTGGACACGAGCGCGCGGCTGGTCGTGGCCGACGCGAGCCTGCTGCCGGCCGACGGGCAGGCGGCCGCGGTGACCGTGCACTTCTACGACCGCTACCAGCTCGATACCAACGGCAATCCGGTCGCGAATTCCGGCGTCACGCAGACCCTGATCTATTCGGTGGAAAACGGCATGACGGGCGACCTGCCCGGTTTCGGTAACGAAGCGAAGGGCGGCGCCGCGCTGGACGCCTACGGTTCCGCCCCGGCGCTCGCGACGCTGGCGGGCGGCGGCTTCGTCGCCGTGTGGCACGGCCCGGATACGGCCGCCGGCGGCGCGGGCAGCGGGCTGTGGGCCCAGTTGCGCGACGCGGGCGGCAATGCGCTCGGCGCCGCGTTCGCGCTGACGCCGGACGGCGACGCCGGCGTGGAAGGCCAGCCGGCCGTGAGCGCGCTTGCCGACGGCCGCTTCGTCGTCGCCTACGCGCTGAACGACGGCGGCGCGAACAAGATCGCCTACCGCGTCGTCGACGCGAACGGCAGCGCCGGCGCCGAGCACGTGCTCGATGCGGGCGCCAGCGGCGACGCAGCGATGCCGACCGTCGCCACGCTCGCCGACGGGACGTTCGCCGTCGGCTGGCGCAGCGGCGCGGCCGTGCACGTGCAGCAGGCCGCGGCGGACGGCAGCATCATCGGCGCGCAGCAGGTCTACGGCGCGCTCGGTTCGGCCTACAGCCCGGCCGTGGCGAGTCTCAAGGACGGCGGCTACGTCGTCTCGTGGGGCGAGATCAACGACGGCAACGTCTACGCCGCATCGAGCCGGGCGCCGTCCGCCGTGGTCGTGGCGAGCGGCGACGGCTACGCGGCCAGCATCACGACGGCCGCGCCGCTGCCGCACGTGACGGCGCTGGCCGATGGCGGCTTCGTCGTCGCGTGGGACAGCTATGCCAACGACCAGCTGGGTTTCTCGAACAGCGACATCTTCTTCCAGCGCTTCGACGCAGCCGGCAACAAGGCCGGCGCCGTCACGCAGGCGAACGTCGACTCGGGCGGCGGCCATTACGACGCCGACGTCGCGGCGCTGTCGGACGGTACGTTCCTCATCGCCTGGCAGGGCGCCGACGGCGACGGCAACGGCATTTTCGGCCGCCGCTTCGGCGCGGACGGCACGGCCATCGATACGCAGGAATTCGCCATCAGCCAGCTGCGCAGCGGCGACCAGGCCAGCCCGGACGTGACGGCGCTGGCAGGTGGCGGCTTCGCCGGCGCCTGGGTGGACACGTCGGCATCCGGCGTGGCCATCGAGATGCGTACGCTGTCGGGCGCGGCCGACACGACCGGCGCCATGGCGACGGTCCAGGGCGGCGCGCAGACGGCGGGTGCGGGCGACGTCGCCGCGCCCGTGTCCCATCCCGCGGCCAGCACGCCCGCGGCCGGCAGCTCCGTCGCCAGCGCGTCCGGGACCGGCACGTCCGCGACCGGCACGTCCGGCACCGGCACGTCCGGGACCGGCACGTCCGCTACCGGCATGTCCGCTACCGGCACGTCCGCTACCACCACGCCGGTGGCCGGCGCGCCTGTGCCGGCGGCCGTCACGAGCCTCGCGTTCAGCGGCGCCACGCATGCGCTGGCCGCCGTGGCGGGCGAGAGCAAGGTGGCGGGACATGGCGGCCTCGATACGCTCGTGTACGCGAGCGCGCGTGCCGGCGCGACCATCGTCGACGATGGCGGCAGCGTCTCGGTGACGGATGGGGCGGGCAATCACGCGACGCTGTCGAACGTCGAGCGCCTCGCGTTCAGCGACGGCATGGTCGCGCTGGACGTGCACGGCACGGCGGGCGAGGCCTATCGTCTGTACCAGGCCGCGTTCGACCGCACGCCGGACAAGGCGGGCCTCGGCTACTGGATCGACGCGATGGACAAGGGCATGAGCCTGACACAGGCCGCGGCGGGTTTTGCCGGCAGCGCCGAATTCGCGAACCTCTACGGCGCGCACGCGAGCGATACGCAATTCGTGCAGGCGCTGTACCAGAACGTGCTGCACCGCGCCGGCGACAGTGCGGGTGCCGATTTCTGGATGCATGCGCTGGGATCGTCCGTGACGCGCGCCGACGTGCTGGCCAACTTCAGCGAGAGCGCCGAGAACCAGGCCCAGGTCATCGGCACCATCCAGAACGGCATCGATTACCTGCACTGGGGCTGATACGACTGAAGTTTGCTGCGCATCATGACCGCCGGCGGCCGGAGCATCGAGACTGCTCCGATGTCCGTTACGGCGTCGATCCGGCCATGCCCAGCAAGCTCGTCTCCCTGTTCATCCGTCTCCGCACGGCGCTGCATCCACTCAACCTGCTACCGGCACCGCGTGCCTGGGTGGAGCTGCGCTGCGCGCGCCGCCTCGACCGCCTGGCGCGCCGCCTGCAGTGCATGCACGCGCGCATCGCCGTCATGCAGGACCACCTGACCGGCAACGACGCGCCGGCCATTCCGCCATCCGATGCCGACGGCAGCCTGCGCCGCATGCTGGCGGGCCTGCGTGCGGAACTGGCGCGGATGCGTTGCGACCTCGCGCTCTGGCATGTGCGCGAATGCGGTGGAGAGAGCGGCGCGCGGCTCGCGGCGGCGCTGGCGCGCCTGAACCGGATCGCGGTGGACACGCATGCGGCCGCGCTCAGGCTCGAGGCCGAGCTGGAGGCGCGGGCGCGGTAGGTTGGGCATTTGAGGCCGGGGGCCTCAAATGAAACGTGCCCACCTTGCGTTACCGCGACACATACGTTTGGTGGGCGAGGCCGCCCACACTACCAAGGCTTCAGAGGGTCTGGTGCGGCCGGTGCGCCATCGCCTCGCCGATCATGACGAGCACGGGACCGTGTGCCACGTCGAGCCCATGCGCCAGGTCCGACAACGTGAGGCGGCGCACGCGCTGGTCGGCGCGGCTGCAGTTTTCCACGACGACGACGGGCAGGTCCGGACGGCGCCCTTCGGCCAGCAGGCGCTCGGCGGTGGCGGCGGCTTCGCGGCCGCCCATGTACTGGACCAGGGTGTCCGTTTCCGGCAGGGCGGGA
The DNA here is from genome assembly GCF_001425685.1 of Massilia sp. Root335. Classification (GTDB taxonomy): domain Bacteria; phylum Pseudomonadota; class Gammaproteobacteria; order Burkholderiales; family Burkholderiaceae_D; genus Telluria; species Telluria luteola. The sequence goes on from NZ_LMCY01000043.1 coordinate 130,103, forward strand.
TGGTCCGGCTGGTCCGGCGCCGTGCTGGACGTGAAGAACGCGACGCTGCGGGCCACGCCGCGCTTCGTCAGCGGCTGCCGGGTCGCGGCGGCGGCGGCGACGGCCGTCGTGATGCCGGGGACCACTTCGACCTCGACGCCGGCTTCCTCCAGCACGCGCAGTTCCTCGTCGGCGCGGCCGAACAGCATCGGATCGCCGCCCTTCAGGCGCACGACGCGCCGGTAGCGCCGGGCGCAGTCGACGAGTTTGTCGTTGATGACGGTTTGCGCCGTCGACCGCTGGCCGGAGCGCTTGCCGACGGCGACCAGCTCCGCCTGCGGGCACAGGGCCAGCATCTCCGGGGTGACGAGGGCGTCGTACAGCACGACCTCGGCCTCCCCGAGCAGGCGCGCGCCGCGCACGGTGATGAGATCAGCGGCGCCGGGACCGGCTCCAATCAGATAAACCTTCCCCAGCACTGCCATGCCATCCCTTGTCGACAAAGTTTAAGACTTTTACGGCGCATCAGGGCCTCGAGAAACCGTAGCGCAGCAGGTTGATCGAGGCCCCACCGTTTAAATGCGGATCATACCCGCGGCGACCGTCTGATGGGTGACTTCATCGATCAGGATGAAGGCGCCCGTCGCGCGGATGGCGTCGTACGCGTCGGCGGCAAGCGGCTGCTGCACGGCCAGCTCGATCAGCGCGATGTCGTTCAGCTTCAGGCCTTCGGACGGGTTGTCCACTGCATGGCGCGTTTGCGTGTTGACGTCGAGGATCGATTCGATGGCCTTCACCCTGGCCATCGTCTGGCGGGTGCCGTGCTTGATCCAGTACTTGCGGCGCACGTCCAGGGGTTCGTCGGCCATCCAGCACACCTCGGCCTTCACCTGCTTGAGCAGCGTGGCCGGTTGCTCGGCCGGGGCCAGCACGTCGCCGCGCGAGATGTCCACGTGTTCGTTGAGGGTCAGCGTGATCGACTGGCCGGCGACGGCCTGCTGCAGCGGACCGTCGAACGTGAGGATTTCCTTGACGGTCGCGGCCTGGCCGGACGGTTGCACGAGGAGCTTGTCGCCCACCGCCACCTTGCCCGATTCGACGCGTCCCATATAGCCGCGGAAGTCGTTGGCTTCGTGGCCGTTGTGGCGCGCCACCAGCTGCACCGGGAAGCGGAACGGCGCGGCGTGGGTCTCGTCGTACACGGACAGGCCTTCCAGCAGTTCGATCAGGGTCGGGCCTTCGTACCACGGCATGTTGTCGCCCTGCTCGACGACGTTGTCGCCGGCCAGTGCCGACAGCGGGATCGCGGTGATGTCCTTCAGGCCCAGCGTGTCCGCGAACTTGCGGTACTCGGCGACGATGCGGTCGTACACGGTGCGGTCGTAGTTCACGAGGTCCATCTTGTTGACGGCGACGATCACGTGCTCGATCTGCAGCAGCTTGGCGAGGGTCGAGTGGCGCTTGGTCTGCACCAGCAGTTCGACGGAACCGTCGTCACCGAGCTTCACCTTCGACACGTCGACGAGGATGATGACGGCATCAGCGGTCGACGCGCCCGTCACCATGTTGCGGGTGTACTGCTCGTGCCCCGGCGTGTCGGCGATGATGAACTTGCGCTTCGGCGTGGCGAAGTAGCGGTACGCGACGTCGATCGTGATGCCTTGCTCGCGCTCGGCTTCCAGGCCGTCCGTCAGCAGCGACAGGTCGATCGTGTCGCCCACGGTGCGCTTGTGCTTGGAGCGCGACACGGCGGCCAGCTGGTCGGCGAAGATGCCCTTGCTGTCGAACAGCAGGCGGCCGATCAGCGTGCTCTTGCCGTCGTCGACGGAGCCGGCGGTGATGAAGCGCAGCAGGCCGGCCTGGCCGCTCTGGTCTTTGTTGTGGTCCAATTTTTCAGTCATCGCGTTCATCAGAAATATCCTTGTTTCTTGCGCTTTTCCATCGAGGCTTCCGAGGTCTGGTCGTCCATGCGGGTCGCGCCGCGTTCGGTGATCTGCGTGATCGCCGTCTCGGCGATGATGGCGTCGACCGTCGAAGCGTCGGACGCGACCGGGCACGTGCACGAGATGTCGCCGACGGTACGGAAGCGCACGGTGCGGGTTTCGATTTCCTCGCCGTCGCGGGCCGGGGTCAGCGGCGTCAGCGGCACCAGCAGGCCGTTGCGCGGGATCACCTGGCGCTCGTGCGCGAAATAGATCGGCGGCAGGGCCAGCTGTTCGCGGGCGATGTATTGCCAGACGTCGAGCTCGGTCCAGTTCGAGATCGGGAACACGCGCATGTTCTCGCCCGGGTGCACGCGGGTGTTATACAGGTCCCACAGTTCCGGACGCTGGGCTTTCGGGTCCCACTGGCCGAATTCGTCGCGGAACGAGAAGATGCGCTCTTTCGCGCGCGCCTTTTCTTCGTCGCGGCGGGCGCCGCCGATGCAGGCGTCGAAGCCGTATTCGGCGATGGTTTCCAGCAGGGTGACGGCCTGGGCCGCGTTGCGCGAATCCGTTTGCGGGTTGCGCAGGCGGACCGTGCCTTTCTTGATCGAGTCCTCGACGGAGCCGACGATCAGGCGTTCGCCCAGCTCGGCCACGCGCGCGTCGCGGAAGGCGATCACTTCGTCGAAGTTGTGGCCTGTGTCGATGTGGACCAGCGGGAACGGGAATTTACCCGGACGGAAAGCCTTTTCGGCCAGGCGCAGCAGCACCACGGAGTCCTTGCCGCCCGAGAACAGCAGCGCGGGATTCGAGCATTCCGCAGCGACTTCGCGCAGGATGTGGATGGCTTCGGATTCGAGGGCGTCGAGGTGGCGCGCATTCACATCACTGAGTGCGAGCGGCGTATCGGAAAAAGTCGTCATGTTTTACTGTGCCTGTCGATGTCTTGTTGGGCCCGCTCACGCGGCCACGGATTTGATTCGGATGAGCTTGCCGTCCACGAGGTGCAGGCCGCATTCCTTGGAGTCGGCGTTTTCCCACCACCAGCGGCCGGCGCGCACGTCCTCGCCCGGCTGGATCGCGCGAGTGCAGGGTTCGCAGCCGATCGACGGATAGCCGCGGTCGTGCAGGTCGTTGTACGGCACGTTATTGCCGCGGATATATTCCCACACGTTCTCTTCGCTCCAGTCGGCCAGCGGATTGAACTTGGCCAGGCCATGCGCCGTGTCGTCTTCCTGCACGGGCAGGTCGGTACGGGTCGTCGACTGCGCGCGGCGCTGGCCCGTGATCCACGCCTTGTTGCCGGCGAGGGCGCGGCCCAGCGGCTCGACCTTGCGCACGTAGCAGCAGCCCTTGCGCATCTCGACGCTGTCGTAGAACGCGTTCAGGCCGTTCTTGCTCACGTACTCGTCGACCAGTTCCTGTTTCGGGCGCATCACCTGGATGTCGTAGCCGTAATGGGCCTTGACCTTGTCGATCATGGCCACGGTTTCCTTGTGCAGACGGCCGGTCTCCAGCGAGAAGATGGTGATCGGCAGGCCGGCCTTCAAGATCAGGTCGGTCAGGACCATGTCCTCGGCCGCCAGGCTGGAAGCGAACACGGCGGGAGAAAATTCGCGCGCAATGCGCTCCAGGATGCCACGGGTCTCGTTCACCCGCGCGTTCAGGTCGCTCATGGGTTTCCTTGTGTGCTCGTCAGATGCCGGCGCCGACGTCGCTGTGCTCGGGCAGTGCGCCGCGCGCGTGGCGGCGGAACAGCGGCAGTGCGTTGTCGACGGATGCCTGGTAGGTCTCCGAAAAGACCGTCAGGCCCTTCAGCGCGTCATGGATGTTGCGGTCCTGACGGGTCGCATAGGCGTTGAAGCCGCAGCGGACCATCTGGAACAGCTGGTCGCGCAGCACGTCGCCGATCGCGCGCAGCTCGCCCTGGTAGCCGAGACGCTTGCGCAGGTTGTAGGCGATCGAATACCCGCGCCCGTCGCTGAACTTCGGGAAGTCGACGGCGACGACGGCGAATTTGTCCAGGTCGTCCTTGACCGTGTGCGCCAGCTCGTCGGAGGCGAACCAGATGCCGATTTCCTTGCGCGCCGCGCGGGCAGCCAGCTGCTCGCGCTGGGCCAGCCAGACTTTCACGGGGACGATGATCTTGCCGGCCGGGACCTCGATGCCCTCGGGCGCCGCGTCGTCGACGAGTTTCAGGACGCTCCAGTCGTCGTCGACCACTTCGCGGTGCTTGATGATCTGCTTGTGCGAGTGCAATTCGAAATTAGGCATATTCGTCTTCCCCAACCAGTTCGCCGGCCGGGATCGGCGTGGCATACACATGTTCCTTGAACGGCGCGACGCCGAGGCGCTGCGCCACGTCGACGAAGCGTTCGCCGTCGACGCGGTTCTTCACGTACACCTCCAGCAGGCGGCCGACGACTTCCGGCATCTGCGTTGCCGAGAACGACGGGCCGATGATCTTGCCGATGGCCGATTCATTGCCCTGGGCGCCGCCGATCGACACCTGGTACCACTCGGAACCGTCCTTGTCCACGCCCAGCACGCCGATATGGCCCACGTGGTGGTGGCCGCAGGCGTTGATGCAGCCGGAGATGTTCAGTTCGATGTCGCCGATGTCGTGCTGGAAGTCGAGGTTGTCGAAACGCTCGGCGATGGCGGCCGCGATCGGGATCGATTTCGCGTTCGCCAGCGAGCAATAGTCGCCGCCCGGGCACGAGATCATGTCGGTCAGGAGGCCGATGTTCGGCGTCGCGAGGCCGCGGGCCTTGGCCTGCTGCCAGACTTCGAACAGCTTCGATTGCTCGACGTCCGCCAGCACGAGGTTCTGCTCGTGCGTCACGCGCAGTTCGTTGAAGCTGTACTTGTCGGCCAGGTCGGCCACGAAATCGATCTGTTCCGCGGTCGCGTCGCCCGGCGGCACGCCGGTCTTCTTGAGCGACAGCACGACGGACGCATAGCCCGGCACCTTGTGCGGCTTGACGTTGCGCTGCAGCCAGTTGGCGAAGGCTTTATCACCGGCGTGCTCGGCGCGCGGATCGATGTTCGGCAGGGTCAGGTAGGGCTTCGGATTGAACCACTGGGCCACGCGCTCGACTTCCTCGCGGGTCAGCGTTTCCGGACCGTCCTTGAGGTCGGCGAATTCGGCCTCGACCATGCGCGCGAATTCCTCGGCGCCCACGGCCTTGACGAGGATCTTGATTCGGGCCTTGTACTTGTTGTCGCGGCGGCCGAACTGGTTGTACACGCGCATGATCGCTTCCGTGTACGTCAGCAGGTGCTGCCAGGGCACGAAATCGTTGATCACGCTGCCGATGATCGGCGTACGGCCCAGGCCGCCACCGACCATGAACTTGAAGCCGACTTCGCCCGCGTCGTTGCGCACGGCCGTCAGGCCGATGTCGTGGACGGCGATGGCGGCGCGGTCTTCCACTGCGCCATTGATCGCGATCTTGAACTTGCGGGGCAGGGCGATGAATTCGGGGTGGAACGTGCTCCACTGGCGGATGATCTCGGCGTACGGGCGCGCATCGACGAGCTCGTCGGCCGCGACGCCGGCGAATTCGTCCGTCGTAGTGTTACGAATGCAATTGCCCGACGTCTGGATCGCGTGCATCTCGACGGAGGCGAGGTCCGCCAGGATGTCCGGCGTCTGCTCCAGCTCGATCCAGTTGAACTGGATGTTCTGGCGCGTCGTGAAGTGGCCATAGCCGCGGTCGTACTTGCGCGCGATGTGCGCGAACATGCGCATCTGCGCCGTCGACAGCAGGCCGTACGGGACGGCGATGCGCAGCATGTAGGCATGGCGCTGCATGTACAGGCCGTTCTGCAGGCGCAGCGGCAGGAATTCTTCTTCGGTCAGCTCGTCGGCGAGACGGCGCCGTACCTGGTCGCGGTACTGGGCGATGCGTTCACGCACGATGAGATGGTCGTATTGGTCGTAACGGTACATGTTCAAGATCCTTAGGAGCGGGTCAATGCTGACCCTTCTCTGGGGAAACCTGCTGCGCGTTGCAGTTTTGGTGGGGGCGCCTGGCCCTGTGAGGCGCGCCGTACCGAAGTACAGCTGCGCTTCCCAGCCGGAACTGCTGCCGCTCGCGACGGTTTCAAGCTCGGTAAACTATCCCGAATATTAATAAATTCCAGCTATATTCCAAACGACGGAGAATTTATTTGCTTATATGAGCCTGCGGTATAAGCAAGCTTGTAAAATGCGGGATCGGATTGACAAGATAAGGGCAATGAACCTACACCAACTACGTTTCGTGCGCGAAGCGGTCCGCCAGAATTTCAATTTGACCGACGCCGCCAAGGCGTTGTTCACGTCGCAACCCGGGGTATCGAAAGCCATCATCGAGCTGGAGGAAGAGCTTGGCGTCGACATCTTCACCCGCCATGGCAAGCGCATCCGCGGCCTGACGGAGCCCGGCCGCCTCGTCCTGCAGTCGGTCGAGCTGGTCATGCAGGAGATCGACAGTCTCAAGCGCATCGGCAAGGAATACGCAGCCCAGGACAGCGGCAGCTTCACCATCGCCACCACGCATACGCAAGCGCGCTACATGCTGCCGAAGGTGGTGCAGGCGTTCATGCAGCGCTATCCGAAGGTCAGGTTGTCTTTGTTGCAAGGCAATCCGCGCCAGATCGCCGAGATGGTCAAGAACGACCAGGCCGACCTCGCCATCGCGACGGAATCCATCGCGGCCGTCGACGGCCTGATCACGCTGCCGTGCTACCAGTGGGAACACGTCCTCGTCGTGCCGCCCGACCATCCGCTGACGAAATCGAAGGCGATTTCGCTGGAAGAGATCGCCGGCTACCCGCTGATCACGTACGATGCCGCGTTCGCCGGCCGCAGCAAGATCGACCACGCGTTCGAACTGCGCAACCTCAAGCCGGACGTGCTGCTGGAAGCCATCGACGCCGACGTCATCAAGACCTATGTGGAACTGGGCATGGGCATCGGCATCATCGCCGGCATGGCCTTCGACCAGGAGCGCGACCGCAACCTGCGCGCGATTCCCGTCGGCCATTTGTTTGGCATGAACATCTCGCGCGTGGCCGTCAAGCAAGGCGCCTACCTGCGCAGCTACATCTACACTTTCATCGAACTGCTGGCGCCCACGCTCAACCGCAAGATGGTCGAATCGGCCATGCGCGGCACCAGCGACAATTACGAGCTTTGATATGAATCGCAAGAATGATCCGGTCGCGCGCTACTACGCGAGCAGCACGCAGGCCGCCGACGCGGCGCTTTCCCGGGCGGAACGCGCCAATGACCTGTCCCAGGTGCGCGAGCGCATCGCGCAACTGGTGCGCGGGCAGACCGTGCTGGAACTGGCCTGCGGCTCCGGCTACTGGACCGAAGTGATCGGCGCGACGGCGGACAGGGTGCTGGCCACCGACATCCTCGACGAGATGCTGGAGCGGGCGCAGCGCCGCCGCTTCCCGGAGGGCAAGGTCGCGTTCCGGCGCGTCGACGGCCTCGACCTCCCGGACGACCTGGGCACGTTTTCCTGCGTCTTCATCGGCTTCTGGTGGTCGCACCTCAAGCGCGACGAGCAGGATGCGCTGCTGGCCCGGCTGCGCGCGCGCCTCGGCCACGACGTCACGCTGATCCTGCTGGACGATGTTTATGTCGAGGGCAGCAGCACGACCATTGCGCGCACGGATGCGCAGGGCAATACGTATGAAATCGTCGCGGCGCCGGACGGCGAGCGGTTCGAGCTGCCGAAGAGTTATCCGGCCGACAGCGCGCTGCGCAAGCGGCTCGGCGGCGCGGTGCGCGAGATCCGGATCGAGCGGCTGACCTATTACTGGATGCTGACCTGCCGGCTCAAATGACGTTTGCTGTTTGTAAACGCAACGCGTGGGCTCAGGGAGCCCACCTTACGGTTTGATTCTGCGTAGGGTGGGCACCCCGTGCCCACGCGGATGGCCGCGCGCTTGGCCGTAGGGTGGGCACGCTGTGCCCACGCGGATGGCGGCGTGCTTAGAACGTGTGGCGCATGCCCACGGTGAACACCGACGGATCGGCACCCAGCGACGTCGCGGCCGGTGCGAGGCTGTTCGAACCCGAGTTCAGGCCGAACGTGGCCAGGCCGTTGTTGTTCAGGCTGGCGTACGACGCGTACAGGTTCGTACGCTTCGACAGCGAGTAGCTGTAGGCCAGTGCCCAGGCATTGCCCTTGGCGCCGTTTTCCAGCTTGTTCTGCTGCACGTTCACATAGACCTTGCTCGGGCCGAACGGATAGCCGGCGCCCAGGTTGTACTGCTTGAACTTGTTGTTCGCGCCGTCCGGATCGGCCGACAGGTAGTTGGCCTTGATCTCCAGGCCGCCGACTTCGGCGAACTTGTACGCGACGCCGGCACCGTATTCCTTGTCGTCGCCCGACGACACGCGCTTGTACGTCTGGTAGGCGGCGCCCAGGTACAGGTCGCCCAGCTTGTATTCGGCGCCGATACCCTTCAGGTCGCCCGACGGGCCGGTGCCCTTTTCGCCGGCCGAGTAGGCGGCCAGCAGGTCGAAGCCGTTGAACGAGGCGCTCTTGTAGTTGACCGAGTTGGCCAGGCGGCGGGTCACGCGGCCAGAACCGAAGCCCGACAGGTTGCTGCCGTAGAAGCCCTGGCCGAATTCGTCGGTCGCGCCGGCGACGGCGGCGATGGGCGAGTATTCGCGGCCCAGCGTCACGGTGCCGAACGCGCCTTCCAGGCCGACGACGGCGCGGCGCTGGAACAGGCCGGCCGAGTCTTGCGCGCCGGTGTCGACCGCGACGCCGGCTTCCAGGTTGAAGATGGCCTTGAGGCCGTTGCCCAGGTCTTCCGTGCCGCGGAAGCCGAAGCGGCTGCCCGACAGGTCGCCCGACTGGACGCGGGTCTGGCGGCCTTCCGGGCCGCCGGAATCGGCGGATTCGACGGCGGCGTCGACGACGCCGTACAGCGTCACGTTGGTCTGGGCTTTTGCGAACAGCGGGGCAGCGGCGATCAGGGTAGCAACCGAGGCGGCGGCCAGGCGTTTGACTTGCATTCAGGTTTCTCCAATAAGATGTCGTTCGACTCAAGCGATGTCGTTATCACTTGCTTGATCGGCACGAATCTTATCGAAGCGATATGTCGATTTGATGACACAGTGAAATGTTGTAGCGTTACCACACTTGCGATGTCATCAATATGTGACGGCGTCGTTACACGAGATGGTCGTGCAGCGGCAGCACGATGTCGATGCGCGTCCCTTGCGGTTCGTCGGCGCCGATCGTGATCTCGCCCTTCATGGCCCAGACCCGCTCGCGCATGCCGATCAGGCCGAGGGATTCCGCCTTTTCCATGTCTTCCGGGCGGATGCCGCGGCCATCGTCGCGGATCGTGATGAGGAGGTCGCTGTTCAGCCGGAACAGGTTCATCATGACGCGCGTCGCTTCCGCATGCCGTGCGATGTTCGTCAGCGCCTCCTGCACGATGCGGAAGATGGCGGTGCTGGCCGCGTCGTCCAGGCGCAGCTCGGACTCGTCCGCCAGCAGGGTGGTGGGAATGGCGTAGCGTTCGACGAAATCGTCGCGCAGGCCCTGCAGGGCGAAATACAGGCCGCCTTCGTCGAGCGCGCGCGGGCGCAGGTTGGTGGCGATGCGGCGCAGCGAGGTGATGGCGGTGAGCAGGTTGTCTTCCATGCCGTGCATCAGGCGCAGGCTGTCGCCCGGCGTGCCGTCGGCCTGTTGCAGCAGGGTGAGGTCCATGCGCAGCGACGCGAGGAGCTGGCCGAGGTCGTCGTGCAGTTCGCGCGCGATGTGGGTGCGTTCTTCTTCGCGGATGGTCTGCAGGGCGGCGGACAGCTGGCGCAGCTGGTCGTTCGAGCGGCTCAGCTTTTCCTGCACGCGGCGGCGTTCGCTGACGTCGCGCATGACCACCGTATAAAACGGCGCGCCGGCGTTGGCGCGCGAGATCGAGCCCTCGATCGGAAACCGCTCGCCGTCGCCGCGCACGCCCGTGACGGTGTAATCGGTGGCGCGGCGGCCGGCGCGGCCGCTGCCGGGACGGAAATAATCGACGGGTTCGGTGGAGGAGCCCGCCGCCTCGGCGGGGCCTTCGATGTAGTGGCCCAGCGAGCTACCCACCATCTGCTCGACGCTGGTGCCGAACAGCGCGGCCGCGGCCGGGTTGGCCATGACGATGGTGTTCGACTGGTCGGCGGAAATGATGGCTTCGCTGACGTGGTTGACGATCTGACGGCTGGCCGGCACGGTGTCGGGCTCCCCATGAGCGCGCCTTCCCAGCCAGCAGCCGGCCGCGAGCCCGGTCAGGAACCAGGCCGCGGACCTGCCGGAAACGCGGGGGCGGCGCGGTCGTTTCATTCGAGAATGCTGGATAGAAAACGACCCGCTGGGCGGGTCCGGCATCTACCTTACCCGCCATGCAAACGTCCGGCTTGATGCCCGACAATCGGGCCGGCGTGCCTACATCTGCTTGAAGAGGTGCAGGAAGCTGCGGCTGACTTCGAGCTTGTCGGAGCGGCCCTTGATCAGCACGAGGTGGCGGCCGCGGATGTCGCGCGTGACGCCTTCGATGGCGTTGACGTTGACGAGCGTGGCCCGGTGGATCTGCCAGAAGAGTGCCGGATCGAGCTCGTCGGCCAGGTCGCGCACGGGCTTGCGGATCAGGGCCTCGAATTTCTCGGTCTGGACGCAGGTATATTTTTCGTCCGAACGGAAGAACAGGATGTCCTCGACGGGAATCATGCGCAGGTCCTGGCCGATGCTGGCCTGGATCCATTGGAGGTATTTCGGTTTCGGTGCCGCGATCTTTTCGGCCAGCTGGGACAGCATCGCCGTGACCGTATCGCTGACGTGGACGGACGCGCTGGCGGCCTGCGCCGGCGTCGCCAGGCGTTCCTTGAGGCGCTCCACGGTGATCTTGAGGCGCTCCGGCTCGGGCGGTTTCAGCACGTAGTCGACGGCGCCGCGCTCGAACGCTTCGACGGCGTACTGGTCGTACGCGGTGACGAACACGACCTGGCTGGCGTCGCCGATGTCGCGCGCCGCTTCCATGCCCGTCTTGCCCGGCATGCGGATGTCGAGGAAGGTCAGGTCGGGATGCAGCTCGTCGACCAGTTGCACGGCCTCGTCGCCATTCTTCGCCTCGCCGACGATCTGCAGGTCGGGCCACACCTGGGACAATCGGGTGCGCAGCAGGTCGCGCATCAGTCTTTCGTCATCGGCAATGATTGCGGTAGGCATGGTCGGGTCGGGACAGTGTCGGAGTGGCGGAGTGTCGATTATTCAACGAATTGTCGGTACAAGCAATACCCGGAATGATTACTTGGGTGCAAGCTGGTACGGCACTTCGATGGTCGCGATCACGCCGCTCGGGCTGTTGGCCGCGATGTGCAGCTGGCCGCCGTCGCCATGCAGCAATTTCAGGCGTTCGCGGATGTTCGACAGGCCCAGGCCGGTCCCCTTGCTGGGCACGACGCCGAAGCCCACGCCGTCGTCGGCGACCGTCACGCGCAGCCTGCTGTCGACCACTTCCGCCGAGACGGCCAGGTGGCCGCCCTCGGGCTTGCATTCGAGGCCGTGCTTGATCGCGTTCTCGACCATCGATTGCAGCATCATCGGCGGAAACGCGGCGCTGCGCAGGCCCTCCGGCACGTGCAGCTCGACCGTCAGGCGCTCTTCCATGCGCATCTTGAGCAGGTCGAGGTAGGACTTGACCATGTCGACTTCGCGCCCCAGGTTCGTCACGAGGTTGTTGTCGCGCATCTGCGGCAGCACGGCGCGCAGGTACTGGATCAGGGTGCGCTGCATGGCGGACGCGCGCGGCGGATTGGTTTCGATCAAGTGCTCGACGGACGCCAGCGTATTGAACAGGAAGTGCGGCTCGACTTGCGCCTGCATGGCCTGCATCTTGGCCTCGGACAGCTGGCGCTGCATCGACTCGCGCTCGGCGGCGGCCGTCGCGGACTGCATCTCGGCCTCCGCGCGCTTCTTGCCGCCCACGAGCGCCTTGGTGCCGAACAGGGCGAGGATGAGGAGCCAGACGAAGCTCGTGAACCAGGTCGACGCCTGCTTGTGGTAGCTGCGTGCCTTGGCCTCGGCCGCGTCGTCGACGGCCGCCTCGATGGCATTCGACAATTCCTCGCCGATTTGCGGCGGCAGGTCGATGTGGACTTCCTCGCCGTTCGCGCCGCGCACGGTCTTCGCGACCGGGTGGCCGGCCTTGCCGGCGGCCGGCGCGGGCGGGGCGGGGGGCGCCGGCGACGCGGGTACGGCGGGTTCCGCCGGCGCTACGCTGTCGGCCGCCCGGTCTGCCGCATCGGCCGCTTTTTCCGCGGCGGCAGCTGCTTCATCGGCCCTGGCCTGCGCGTCCTCGCTCTTGCCGGCGGCCGCGGCACGGGCGGCGGCCGCCGCCTTCGCCGCCGCTTCCGCCTTGGCGGCCTCGACTTCGGGATTGATCGTGATCGTGCCGCGCCGGCTGTTCTTGCCGGGATTGATGTGGATGCCGCTGTCGTCGATCGTCACGGTCGGCTCGGGCGCGCGCTGCTTGTGGTTCGTGAGCGCGATCTCTTCGTCGCTGCCGGAGAACAATTCATCCTGCAGAATCTTGCCTGAAACCAGCATCAGCGCGGCGAACAGGAAAAATTTCCACCACGAGAGTTGCGTCACCCACGTGGCGACCGCATCGAAGACACGGTACAGCACCGACAGGGTGTTCGAGAAGGCTTGCTGAGTAGAACGCCGTGTTTGCATGAAGCTGATCTTTATCAAAAGGTGCGCCGAGTGTAACCGCTGGCACAGTGGGCGACCACTGTTGGGATGTTGCAACTTTAGTTGTTGGACGCGCGCGATACCACCTGTTTGCGACAGCCTGCACGTTTCGGGTCCTGGAATGCACAGGTTCATGACGCCGTGATGACGTATAGAAAAACTGTTAATTGACAATTTTGCGGGGTATGATGCACGACGTCCTGGCTGCGCCAGCCCATCCGTCATTTGCGACATGAAAGGGGTTTGCCGATGTCTGCCGTTCTTCAGCGTTACCGTCTCGTTACCCGCAGCGATTTCGACGGCCTCGTCTGCGCCGTCCTCCTCAAGCACCTGGACCTGATCGACGAGATCCTGTTCGTCCACCCGAAAGACATGCAGGATGGCAAAATCGCCATCAGCGCGCGCGACATCACGACGAACCTGCCTTACGTTGCCGGGGCGCACCTGGCGTTCGACCATCACCTGTCGGAAACGATCCGCAACACGGGCCAGCGCGACAACCACGTGATCGATCCGAAGGCGCCGTCGGCCGCACGCGTCGTCTACGACCACTATGGCGCCACGCGCGCCTTCCCGGCGGCCTGGCGCGACATGATGGACGCCGTCGACAAGGGCGACGCGGCCCGTTTCACGCGCGAGGAAGTGCTCGATCCGACGGGCTGGAACCTGCTGAATTTCCTGATGGACGCCCGCACGGGGCTGGGCCGCTTCCACGACTTCCGCATCTCGAACTACCAGCTGATGATGGACTTGATCGATTACTGCCGCAACCACGGCATCGACCAGATCATGCAGCTGCCCGACGTGCAGGAGCGCACCCGGCTGTATTTCGAGCACAGCGAGCAGTGCAAGGCGCAGATCCGCCGCTGCGCCCGCGTCCACGGCAACCTCGTCGTCCTCGACCTGCGCGAAGAGCCCGTGATCTATGCGGGCAACCGGTTCATCATCTATGCGCTGTTCCCGGAAACGAATATCTCGATCCACGTGCTGTGGGGCCTCAAGAACCAGAACACCGTGTTCGCGACGGGCAAGTCGATTCTCAACCGCACGTCGAAGACGAATATCGGCGCCCTGATGCTGGAATACGGCGGCGGCGGGCACGAGAATGCGGGCACGTGCCAGGTGTCGAACGACATGGCGGAGGATGTGCTCGGCGCGTTGATCAAGCGGATCACCAGCGAGGGTTAAGCCGGCAGCTGTTCCTCCAGCATCTTCTGCGCCGCTTCCGCCGCCAGCGGGCCGCTGAACCAGACGCCCTGGAACTGGTCGCAGCCATGCGATTCCAGGAATTCCAGCTGGGGCCGGGTTTCCACGGCCTCGGCCACCACGGACATGTTCAGGTTGTGCCCGATGTCGATCAGGCTCTTGGCCACCGCCTGGCCGCCGTCCATCAGCGCCTGGATCGTGGCCGACGCCAGCTTGACCTGGCTGGCCGCCAGTTGCTGCAGGTAGCCGAGGTCGCAGAGGCCGGCACCGAAGCCGTCGACGGACAGGTCCACGCCCAGCGTATGCAATTGGTCGGCCAACTCCCGCCCCAGGGTGGGATTGCGGATCAGCCCGTCGATGCGCAGGTCGAGCTGCAGGCTGTGCGGCGGCAGCCGGTGGCGTGTCAGGCGGTCGGCCAGGCAGGCGAGGAAGCCGGGCTGGCAGTACTCGCGGTGCGAGACGTTGACGGTGACGGGCACGTCCTCGAACCCCGCCGCGCGCAGCTGGGCGGCGAAGGCGCAGGCATGGTCGAGCACGCGCTGGCCGATGGGGACGATCACGCCGCTCTCCTCGGCTTCGGCGAGGAAGCGGGCAGGGGGCAGCACGCCCTGGTCGGGATGGCGCCAGCGCAGCAGCGCCTCGAAGCCCGCGACCCGGTTGCCGTTCACGGTCACGCGCGGCTGGTACAGCAGGAACAGCTCGTCGTTGTCGAGCGCGTCGCGCAGGGCCAGTTCGATGCGGTGCTTGGCCTCCGTGGTCGATTTCATGTCGGCCGAGAAGAAATGGACATCGTTGTGGCCGCTGCCCTTGCCGTGGTACATGGCGAGGTCGGCCGCGCGCACGAGCTCCGCCGCGGTGTTGCCGTCGTGCGGGTACAGCGACACGCCGACGCTGGCGCCCACGGGGATTTCGCGGTTGTTGAACGCGACGGGAATCGCGAAGCTCTGGCGCAGGCGGTCGACCATGCGCAGCGTGAAGCGCAGCGACGGCTGGTTGGCGAGGATCAGCACGAACTCGTCGCCGGACATGCGCGCCACCGTGTCGCTGTCGCGCACGGAGGCCTGCAGGCGGCGCGCCACGACCTTGAGCACGACGTCGCCCGCCTCGTGGCCGAACGTGTCGTTGATGGCCTTGAAGCTGTCGAGGTCGATCAGCACGGTGGCCACCAGTGACTTGTGGCGCTGGGCCAGGTGCAGCGCCTGTTCGAGCCGGTCCCACAGCAGGTTGCGGTTGGCCAGGCCCGTCAGCGCGTCGTGGTTGACCTCGTGTTCCAGGTGGGCCGTGCGCAGCATGGTGGCGGTGACGTCCGTGATGACGCCGATGTAGTGGGTGACGACGCTGTGGTCGTCCTGCACGGGCGTGATGCTCAGGTCGTTCCAGAACACTTCGCCGTTCTTGCGCAGGTTGCGCAGCACGACCTTCGCGCCCACGCGCGCCGCGATCGCCTCGCGCAGCTGGGCGCGTTCGCCGAGGTCCATGCCGGGCGCGGCCATGAAGCGCGGGTCCGTGCCCATGATCTCCGCCGCCGGGTAGCCCGTGATGCGCTCGAAGGCCGGGTTCACGTATTCGATGACGCTCTGGCCGCCGTCCAGCCGGGTGATCACGATGCCGTTGCTGGCCGCGTGCAGGGCGCGTTCGCGCAGGCGCAACTGCTGTTCGCGCGCGCGCCGTTCGGTGATGTCCACGCCCATGCCGAGCAGGTATTCGCCGCCGTCGCAGCGCACCCGCGCGCCGCACAGCACCATGGGAACCTCGCGGCCGCTCCTGGAGACGTAGTCGACCTCCAGCCTGGCTTCTTCACCGGTCGCGAAGATCCTGTCGATGGCGGCGGACACGGTCGGGCGTTCTCCCAGGTCGATCAGGTCCAGCGCGCGCGTGGCGCCCAGCTCGTCGGGGGACAGCTCGGTGACCCGCTCGAGGTTATGGTTCCAGAGCACGAAACGGCCGTCGCGGTTGATCGCGTAAAACGTGCCGGGGAACATGTCGACGATGGCGGACAGCGGCGTGCGCGCCACCCGGTCCGCTTCCGTCCCGCCCCGTTCGCGGCCGGTGGCCACGGCGACGGCGCAGCCTTGCGGCTTGCCGGTGCCGTCGAACTGGGGCGCGAGGGTCAGCGTGCCTTCCAGCACGCGGCCGTTCGCGCAGTGGAGGTCGACGTGCAGTTCGGCCCCTTCGGCGTGGCCCGCGACGGCGCTCCAGCCCGCGCTCCAGACGTCGCGCCCGGCCGGGGTGAACAAGGTCGTGATGGGGCGGCCGAGGACCTGGTCGGCCGGGACGCCGAACAGCGCGAGACAGGCATCGTTCCAGGCCTGGATGGTGCCGGTCCCGTCGGTGAGGAAGACGCAGCGGCTGGGCGGTTCGGCGTCTGACATGCGGCGCTCCCGGTTTCGCGAATGATCTGCATTGGACCATGCGAACGGGACTTCCGTTCCGTGTCAGTCCGTCAGGCCGCCGCTTCCTGGCGCGGCGGCAGTGCCACCTGGTTGTCCACGCTGAACTGGTAATCCTTGAACACGTGTTCGGCGGACAGGATCTGGTAGGTGCCGTCGGACAGCTTGTGCGTCGTGTCCTTCAGGCGGTACGTCGTCGCGCCGCACGTCCAGCAATTGAAGTTGCGCATGTGGGTGCACAGGCAGGTCTTGTCGAACACCTGCACGTTCTTCTGCCCCGGATTGGCCTGCACTTCGCGGTTGTACGAATTGATGTAGGCGCAATTGCCCGTTGCGTCCAGCAGGTAGCCGTACGATTCGCAGCCGGGGCGGATGCCCGAGCCGATCGCCGGCGTCTGCTTGAGCATGCGCATCGGATAGCCCGTCGGCGAGACGCCGTTGACGATGATGTCGTCCTCGCTGGCGCGGAAGTATTCCTGCTTGACCGTGTCCGGCAGGCCGCATTCGCGGGTGACCGTGAAGCGCGTCGCGACCTGCACGCCGCCCGCGCCTTTTTCCAGGAACGACACGGCGTCGCTGCCGGTGAAGATGCCGCCGGCCGCGATCAGGGGGATGTCGAGCTGCTCGGCCTTCAGGTAGGCATGGATCTCGTCCATGATCGTGTGCAGGTCGTAGTCCTTCCAGTCTTCCATGCCGAAGCCGAGGTGGCCGCCGGCCAGCGGGCCTTCGACGATGATGTAGTCCGGGTTGCGGTTCAGGCGCGAGACCTTGCGGAGGAACAGTTGCAGCGCGCGGACGGACGAGACGATGATGCCCAGCTTGGCGTCGCGGAAGCGCGGATGGTCCTTGATGAGTTCGAACGAGCCCAGGTGCAGGCCGGCCGACATCGTGATGCCGTCGATGCCTGCGTCGAGCGCCGCCGACAGACGCGTGCGCAGCGTTTCCTTCGGCGCATTCATCGTCAGCTTTTCCATGCAGTTCACGAAGATCAGGCCATCGCCTTTCTTCGCCGCCATCGTCGCGCCCACGTGCAGGCGGGTCGCTTCGGCCAGCCGTTCGAGGTCGAACTGGACGACCGACTTGTCCATATTGTTGATGTTGAACTTGTAGAGCTTGGTCTTTTCCTTGACGAAGCTGGTGTCGAACTTGCGGTCCGACACGTCCGGCACCATCGCATCGGAAATGTGGCCGATACCGCCCAGCCGCGCAGCTTCCAGCGCCAATTCCGACGTGGAAATGTCCACGCCCATTCCGCCGATCATGATGGGCACGTATTCCTTGCTGCCCAAACGCAGGCGGAAATCATCAACACGTTTCATTGCTATCCTTAAACTACCGGGGGCCTCGACCCTGGACGATCTTGTTATCTTTGTTTATATGGCAACGCCGCGGACGGCGTGTTCGCGCACCCCGCATTCTACCCCACGCGGGGTCGCCCGAGAGCACCATTTGCCGCACGGTCGTGCGGCCCCGCGGAGGCGGCGGTCAGTCGCGGAAGTTGTTGAATTCCAGCGGCAGGTCCTTGACGTCCTTGCGCAGCAGGGCGATGGCTTCCTGCAGCGTGTCGCGGTCCTTGCCGGTCACGCGCACGGTCTCGCCCTGGATCGACGCCTGCACCTTCATCTTGCTTTCCTTGATGAGCTTGGTGATCTTCTTCGCGTCTTCCGTCTCGATGCCGTTGCGCACCTTGAGCACCTGCTTGACCTTGTCGCCGCCGATCTTCTCGATCTTGCCTTCGTCGAGGAAGCGCACGTCGACCTTGCGCTTCGTCATCTTATTCAACAGCACGTCGCGCACCTGGCCGAGCTGGAAGTCGGAATCGCCGAACACGGTGATCTCGCGCTCCTTCTGCTCGACCTTGGCCGAGCTGCCCTTGAAGTCGAAGCGGGTGCCGATTTCCTTGTTGGATTGCTCGATGGCGTTCTTGACTTCGACCATGTCTGCTTCGCAGACCACATCAAACGATGGCATTGTGTTTTTTCCTTTGTCTTGCACAGTGATGAATGGCGTTATTGTAACCAACAACGCGCGCGCCACTATAATGCGCCAAACACTTCCTGCCTCAGCCATGCCAGCCGACCTGCCTTTATCGTTCGACGTCCCCCTCGACGCCTTCAACACCTTCCGCATTCCCGCGCGGGCCAGGCGCTACCTGCGCGTGACGGACCCGGCCCAGCTGGCGCTCGTCGCGGCCGACCCCGCGCTGGCCGCGCTGCCGCGCCTCGTGCTCGGCGGCGGCAGCAACCTGCTGATCGCGCACGACGAGGTCGACGCCCTCGTGCTGCACATGGCGCTGGCCGGCAAGGAGATCGTCGGGGAGACGGCGGACGCCGTCCTCGTGCGCGCCAGCGCCGGCGAAAACTGGCATGCCTTCGTGGAGTGGACGCTGGCGCAGGGTCTCGGCGGCCTGGAGAACATGGCGCTGATCCCGGGGACGGTCGGCGCCTCGCCGATCCAGAACATCGGCGCGTACGGGGCCGAAGTCAAGGACAGCTTCCACGCCGTCACCGTGTTCGATTTCGCCGCCGGCACGACGCGGACGATGGATGCGGCCGCCTGCCGCTTCGGCTACCGCGACAGCGTGTTCAAGCATGCGGAAGGCAGCGCACTCGTCGTGCTGGACGTGACCTTCGCGCTCCCGCGCGCGTGGACGCCCAACGTGCGCTACGCGGAATTGGCGCAGGCGGTGCAGGGCGTCGACGCGCCGACGCCGCGCCAGGTGGCCGACGCCGTCATCGCGATCCGCCGGCGCAAGCTGCCCGATCCGGCCGAGATCGGCAATGCCGGCAGTTTCTTCAAGAACCCGGTCGTTGCGCCCGACCATTGCGCGCGCCTGCTGGCCACGTGGCCGGACCTCGTGCACCACGCCCAGCCGGACGGCAGCGAAAAACTGGCCGCCGGCTGGCTGATCGACCGCTGCGGCTGGAAGGGCAGGAACCTCGGCCGCGCGGGCGTCTATCCGAAACAGGCGCTCGTGCTCGTCAACAACGGCGGCGCGACCGGGGCCGAGCTCATGGCGCTCGCGCGCGCCATCCAGGACGACGTCGAGGCCCGCTTCGGCGTGCGGCTGGAGCCGGAGCCCGTGCTGGTCTGACGCGCCGTCAAGCCGACGCCGGCAATCCGTGGCCCCCCCCCCGCGGCTGCCGGCATGTGTCGTCTCGGATCCGGAGTGGACGCGAACGCCAGGCCGTCGTCCCCGCGCGGGCGGGGCCCCAAGTTGGCATGCGTTGCGGCAGCGCCAGGAACTGGGCCCCCGCCTTCGCGGGGGCGACGGCTTTGAGGGAGGCGAAAATAAAAAGCCGCCGGCCCTCGCGGGCCGGCGGCTTTGTCGGGCCGATGCCGTGTTATTGGCCGCGCTTCTTGCGCGCGTTCGCCGCGATGCGCATGCGCAGCGCGTTCAGCTTGATGAAGCCGCCCGCATCCGCCTGGTTGTACGCGCCGCCGTCTTCGTCGAAGGTGGCGATGGTCTGGTCGAACAGCGAATCGGTCTTCGAATCGCGCGCGACGACGATCACGTTGCCCTTGTACAGCTTGACGCGCACCCAGCCGTTCACGCTCTTCTGCGTGTGGTCGATCAGCGTCTGCAGCGCGACGCGTTCCGGTGCCCACCAGTAGCCGTTATAGATCAGCGATGCGTAACGTGGCATCAGGTCGTCCTTCAGGTGCGCCACTTCGCGGTCCAGCGTGATCGATTCGATGGCGCGGTGCGCGCGCAGCATGATCGTGCCGCCCGGGGTTTCGTAGCAGCCGCGCGACTTCATGCCGACGTAGCGGTTTTCCACCAGGTCCAGGCGGCCGATGCCGTGCTTGCCGCCGAGGCGATTCAGCTCGGTCAGCACGGCGGCCGGGGTCATCGGTTTGCCGTTCAGGGCGACGATGTCGCCGTGCTCGAACTCGATGTCCAGGTACTCGGCCTGGTCCGGCGCCGCTTCCGGCGACACGGTCCAGCGCCACATCGATTCCTCGGCTTCCGCGCTCGGGTTTTCCAGGTGGCGGCCTTCGAACGAAATGTGCAGCAGGTTGGCGTCCATCGAGTACGGCGCACCGCCGTTCTTGTGCTTCATGTCGATGTCGATGCCGGCGTCTTCCGCGTACTTCAGCAGTTTTTCGCGCGACAGCAGGTCCCACTCGCGCCACGGGGCGATGATCTTGACGTCCGGCTTCAGCGCATAGGCGCCCAGCTCGAAGCGGACCTGGTCGTTGCCCTTGCCGGTCGCGCCGTGCGACACGGCGTCGGCGCCGGTTTCGTTCGCGATTTCAATGAGGCGCTTGGCGATCAGCGGACGCGCGATCGACGTGCCCAGCAGGTATTCGCCTTCGTACACGGTGTTGGCGCGGAACATCGGGAACACGAAGTCGCGCACGAATTCTTCGCGCACGTCGTCGATGTAGATGTTTTCCGGCTTGATGCCGAACTTCAGCGCCTTGGCGCGCGCCGGTTCCAGCTCTTCACCCTGGCCCAGGTCGGCGGTGAAGGTGACGATTTCGCATTGGTAGTTATCCTGCAGCCATTTGAGGATGACGGAGGTGTCGAGGCCGCCCGAGTAGGCGAGGACTACTTTTTTAATGTCGCTCATGGAAGTTCCAGTGGTGTCAGATGTGGAGGGGGATGATGGTCAGCCGGCCCTCAGCGGGCCGACGATCAGGCTCAAGGGTGGTGTCAGTGTTTGTCTTCGATGCGGCCCAGCAGCAGGTATTCGATCAGCGCCTTCTGCACGTGCAAGCGGTTCTCGGCCTCGTCCCAGACGACGGATTGCGGACCGTCGATGACGCCGGCCGACACTTCCTCGCCGCGGTGCGCGGGCAGGCAGTGCATGAACAGGGCGTCGCCGCTGGCGCGCGCCATCTTCGCTTCGTCGACGATGAAGCCGTCGAACGCTTTCAGGCGCTCGGCGTTTTCCTTTTCGTAGCCCATGCTCGTCCACACGTCCGTGTTCACCAGATGCGCGCCGGCGCAGGCGTCGGATGGGTTCTCGAAGAAGGTGTAGTTGTTCGTGGCGACCAGTGCCGGATCGATGTCGTAGCCCTTCGGCGTCGACACGTTCAGGTGGAAGCCGAATACCTCGGCCGCCTGCAGCCAGGAATACAGCATGTTGTTGGCGTCGCCGATCCAGGCCACCGTCTTGCCGACGATGGAGCCGCGGTGCTCGTAGTACGTGAAGATGTCGGCCAGCACCTGGCAAGGATGGTGTTCGTTGGTCAGGCCGTTGATCACCGGCACGCGCGAGTGCGCGGCGAAGCGCTCGATGATGTCCTGGCCGAACGTGCGCACCATGATGATGTCGCACATGCGCGACATGACCTGGCCGGCGTCCTCGACGGGCTCGCCGCGTCCCAGCTGGCTGTCGCGCGTGTTCAGGTAGATGGCGGCGCCGCCCAGCTGGTGCATGCCGGCCTCGAACGACAGGCGCGTGCGCGTGGAATTCTTTTCGAACACCATGACCAGCGTGCGGTCGACGAGCGGGTGGTAGATCTCGTAGTTCTTGAACTTGCGCTTGATGACGGTCGCGCGCTCGATCAGGTACTCGAATTCGTCGCGGGTGAAGTCGGAGAACTGCAGGAAGTGCTTGATGTTGGTGGGAGTCGTGCCAGCCATTTTTGTGCCTGAGATACGATAATCTCTTGGATTATAAGCGTTTTTGCTTGCTTTCCGGGAAATTGCATTCGGAGCCAAGCGGAAAAGTTGTCAGTACAACGTCTGCGCCGACTCGTGCAACAGCTGCGCGTACAGCTCGTGGCGCAGCTTCGCGATCTTGCCGTCCGCGACGGCTTGCAGCACCGCGCACTGCGGTTCGGCCAGGTGGCGGCAGTTGTAGTATTTGCAGCCGCCGAGGTAGGGCTTGAACTCGACGAACGCGCGTTCCAGCATGCCTTCCGTCAGGTGGTACAGGCCGAACTCCTGGAAGCCTGGCGAGTCGATCAGCGTGCCGCCGGCCGGCAACTTGTACAGGCGCGTGAAGGTCGTCGTGTGCTTGCCGGTGTCCAGCGCTTCCGAGATTTCGCGTACGGCGATGTCGGCGTCCGGCACCAGCAGGTTCACGATCGACGACTTGCCCATGCCCGACTGCCCGATCAGGATCGACGACTGGCCCTGCAGCAGCGGCGTGAGCGTCGCGACGGTGTCCTCGGGATGCGTCTTGGCCGACACCTCGTGCAGCGGATAGCCGAGGTTCGTGTACAGGCTCGCGCGTTCGCGCGCGCGGGCGAGGTTCGGCTCGAGGTCGACCTTGTTCAGGATGAGGTGGGCGTCCACGCCCGCCGCCTCGCAGGCGACGAGGGCGCGCGAGATGAGGTCGTCGGCAAAGCCGGGCTCCGTCGCGATGACGATGAACAGCCGGGTGATGTTCGCCGCCAGCAGCTTGGATTTGTACTGGTCGGAGCGGTACAGCAAGGTGGTGCGCTCGGCGATCTTTTCGATGACGGCCTGGTCGGCGGAGGTCCGCTTCAGGTGCACGATGTCGCCCACCGCGATGTTGGTCTTCTTGCCGCGCGTGACGCACTGGAGGAATTCGCCGTCGACGTCCGCCAGATAATGCCGGCCGTGGGCGGCGACGATCGTGCCCGTCAACTCATTTGCCTTGTTCGGTTTGGTCATGCGCCGGCCCGTTCCGCGTACAGTGCGTCGGCCCTGGCCGCGCAGATGAAATCGTTG
Source organism: Massilia sp. Root335 (assembly GCF_001425685.1). Taxonomy (GTDB): domain Bacteria; phylum Pseudomonadota; class Gammaproteobacteria; order Burkholderiales; family Burkholderiaceae_D; genus Telluria; species Telluria luteola. Next base: position 153,009 of record NZ_LMCY01000043.1, read on the forward strand.
TCGGACAGGCGGTTGCCGGCCGAATGCGTCGTCCACGCCGCGGTGCAGCGGCGGTAGCCGACGGTCAGAATCGGGTGATGGTCTTCGCGGTGGATCATGAAGGCGAGGGCGTTCACGAATTCCATCGTCTCGTGAAAGTCGCGGAACACGAATTCGCGCGCGAGGCACGTGCCGCTTACGTTCGACTCTACGCGCCAGTCCGGCACCTCAGGCAGCAAGGACCGGATCGCCGCATCGTCCAGGGCGGCGGCATCGTGCACGCAGTGGCGGTCGGCGAGCTTCATGCGGCCCCCGCCAGGCGCAGTTGGCGGATGCGCACCGAGGCCGGCGGATGCGAATCGTAGAACGCGGAGTGGATCGGGTCCGGCGTCAGGGTCGACGCATTGTCCTCGTACATCTTGACGAGGGCGGAGACGAGGTCGCGCGCATCGCTGTGGCTCGCGGCGAAGGCGTCCGCTTCGAACTCGTGCTTGCGCGACGTGATCGACGTGAGCGGCGAGAACGGGAAGGTGAACACCGGGAGCACGAGCGCGAACAGCAGCAGCGCCATCGCGTCGTTCGACTGGCCCAGCAGCGGCATCACGCCCAGGCCCGTGTAGAACCACACCTGCGTCTTCAGCCAGCCCAGCAGGGCGAGGAAGGCGAGAGACAGCGCGAACAGCACGGCGATGCGCTTGACGATGTGCTTGAGCTTGAAGTGGCCCAGTTCGTGCGCCAGCACGGCTTCGATCTCGGCCGGGGCCAGGCGCGCCAGCAGCGTGTCGAAGAAGACGATGCGCTTGTTCGCGCCGAAGCCGGAAAAATAGGCGTTGCCGTGGGCGGAGCGCTTGCTGCCGTCCATCACGAACAGGCCCTTCGCGGCGAAGCCGACGCGCGTCATCAGGCCCTCGATGCGGTCCTTCAGCTTGTCGTCCGTGAGCGGCGTGAACTTGTTGAACAACGGTGCGATGACGGTCGGGTACAGCACCATCATCAACAGCTGGAAGCCGCTCCACACGAGCCAGGCGTACAGCCACCACAGGGCGCCCGTCCTGTCCATCAGGGTCAGGACGACCCACAGCAGCGGCAGGCCGATGGCGGCGCCGACCAGCGCGCCCTTGACGGCGTCGGCGATCCACAGCCCGAGCGTCATCTTGTTGAAGCCGAAGCGCTCCTCCAGCACGAACTGGCGGTAGTACGAGAACGGCAGGTCGAGCGCACCGGAGACCACGGCGAACGCGACGATCAAGAGGATCTGGTACACCATGCCGGGACCGGCCACATGCAGCAGCGCCGTCGACAGGGCCTGCAGCCCGCCCAGCAACGTAAAACCGGTCAGCACGAGCGTGTTCCACAGGGCGGAGGCGAGACCGAAGCGGGTCTTGGCGATCGTGTAGTCGGCCGCTTTCTGGTGCGCGGAGAGGGGAATCCTTTCGGCGAATTCGGCCGGCACCTGGCTGCGGTGCCGCAGCACGTGACGGATGTGCCGGCGGGCCAGCAAGTAACGCAGGCCGAGGGTCAGCAGGAGAAAGACGACGAACAAAACCGAAAACGCGGATGAAAGCATGCGGTGCCTGTGAGAAAATCCTATTTTTCGGGGTCAGAGCACGGTTTTCACGGTTGTGCTCTGACCCCGACTGATTAAAAGCTTTTAAGCGAAGAGAGAATTATGTCACAAGCCACCCCTACCGAAGTATCCACCCCACGCCCGAACGAATTCAACCTGGTCTGGATCGACATGGAAATGACCGGCCTCGATCCCGACAACGACCGCATCATCGAAGTGGCCGCCGTTGTCACGGACGCCAACCTGAACGTGCTGGCCGAAGGTCCCGTGATCGCCGTGCACCAGAGCGACGCGACGCTGGACAAGATGGACAACTGGAACAAGGGCACGCACGGCCGCTCGGGCCTGATCGACCGCGTCAAGGCGTCGACGATCACCGAAGCCCAGGCCGAGGAGCAATTGATCGCCTTCTTGAGGCAGTGGGTGCCCGCGAACAAATCGCCGATGTGCGGCAATTCGATCTGCCAGGACCGCCGCTTCATGGCGCGCGGGATGCCGAAGCTGGAAGCCTTCTTCCACTACCGCAACCTGGACGTCTCGACGCTCAAGGAATTGTGCCGCCGCTGGAAGCCGGAACTGGCCTCGGGCTTCAAGAAGGCGCAGAAGCACACGGCGCTGGCCGACATCATCGAGTCCATCGAGGAACTGCGCTACTACCGCGAGCATTTCATCAAGCTGTGATGCGCAAACTGTAAAGCGGCTTGGTGGGCTCGGACACGAAGTTGCAATCGTGCATGGGCCCCGCCGCAAGGTATGCGAGAATTGTCCATGGCTGACATTCTGCGTACCACCGCCGGCCTCGGCGGAGAGAGCGAAGTCCGGCGTCTCCTGCGGGAGCACGACTGGACCACGTCGCCGCTCGGCCCGCCGGAAGGCTGGCCGCCCGAACTGGCCACCGCCGTGTCGATGGCCGTCAGCTCTGCGTTCCCGATGTTCATCGCGTGGGGACCCGACCTGCGCTTCCTGTACAACGACGCCTACGTCCCCATCCTCGGCGACAAGCACCCGGCCGCGTTCGACGCGCCGTTCCAGCAGGCGTGGTCCGAGATCTGGCCCGACCTCGTGCCGATCGTCGACCGCGCGCTGTCCAATAAATCCGCCTACTTCGAAGACCTGCCGCTCACGATGGAGCGCAAGGGGTTTCGCGAGCAGACCTGGTTCACGTTTTCGTACTCGCCGCTGCACGACGGCAACGGCCGCGTGGCCGGCCTGTATTGCACCGTCATCGAGACGACCGGCCGCGTGCAGGCCGAGCGCCGCGCCGCGTTCGAACTGGCGGTGGCGGACGCGCTGCGTCCGCTGGCCAGTGCCGACGACGCCATCCGCACGGGCTGCACCCTGCTGGGCCTGGAGCTGGGCATGGCGCGCGTGCTGTACGGCGAGGTCGACGACAACCTGGACACCCTGTCCGTGGCGCGCGACTGGCACCGTCCCGGCCTCGCGGCCGTGGCCGGCCACACGTTCGCCATCGACGCGTTCGGCCCCGAACTCGGGCGCGCCGGACGCACCGGCGAGACCGTGCTGCTGACCGACGTCCGCACCGACCTGCGCGCGGCCACGCGCCAGGGCACGTATCTCGCGCTGGACATCCACGCCTGCCTGGCCGTGCCGCTGCGCAGGGACGGGCGCCTGCAGGCCTTCCTCGTGCTCGGCCTGGACCGGCCGCATGCCTGGACCGACGCCGAGGTGGCGCTGGCGCGCGGCACGGCCGAGCGCATCCGGGCGGCCGTCGACCTGGCGCGCGCGCAGACGACGCTGCGCGAAGAGCGCGACCGCAGCCGCACGATCCTCGACACCATCGCGGAAGGCTTCCTGCTGCTCGACCGCAGCTGGACCGTCCTGCAGATGAATCCGGCCGGCCTGCGCATCGCCCGCATGGACGCCGGCGACATCATCGGGCGCAACCATTGGGACGTCTGGCCGGAAGCGATCGACAGCGAGGCCGGGCGCATGTACCGCCGCGTGATGCGCGACCGCGTGGCCGGCACGGCGGAGTACCGCCAGCGCACGGCGGACGGCGTCGAGATCTGGTGCGAGGTGCGCGCCTATCCGACGGCCGACGGCGGGCTCGTCTCGTTCTTCCGCGACGTCACCGAGCGCAAGGCGGCCGAGGACAAGCTGCGCGCGGCCGACAGCCGCAAGGACGAGTTCCTCGCGATGCTGGCGCACGAACTGCGCAATCCGCTGGCGCCGATCAGCGCCGCCGCCGACCTGCTGCGCATCGGCCGGCTGGACGAGAACCGGGTGCGCCAGAGCAGCGCCATCATCGGCCGCCAGGTGCGCCACATGACGAGCCTCGTGGACGACCTGCTCGACGTCTCGCGCGTCACGCGCGGGCTCGTGACGCTGGCGCGCGCGCCGGTTGCCGCCCGCACCATCGTCGACGAGGCAATCGAGCAGGTGCGTCCCATGTTCGAGACGCGCCGCCAGCACCTCGCCGTCGACATCGCCGATCCGGATGCCATGGTGCTGGGCGACAAGGCGCGCCTCGTGCAGGTGCTGGCCAACCTGCTCAACAACGCGGCCAAGTACACGCCGGAAGGCCGGCGCATCGAGGTGACGGCGGTCGTCGCCCGCGCCCGCGGCCGGCTGCTGCTGACGGTGCGCGACGAGGGCATCGGCATGGAGCCGGAACTGACGGGGCATGTGTTCGACCTGTTCACGCAGGCGCAGCGTTCGGTCGATCGCGCCCAGGGCGGCCTGGGCCTCGGCCTGGCCCTCGTCAAGAATCTCGTCGAGCTGCACGGCGGCACCGTCGCGTGCACGAGTGCCGGCCTGGGGCAGGGCAGTACCTTCGAGGTGGCGCTGCCGTTGATGGAATCGGCCACGCGCGCCGCGCCGGCCGCCGCCGCGCCCGGTGCGCAGGCGGGGACGGCGGACGCGCGGCGTCCGCTGCGCCTGCTCGTCGTCGACGACAACGTCGACGCCGCGGCCACGCTGGGCATGCTGCTGGAAGCGTGCGGCTACCTGGTCGACGTCGAACACGAGTCGCACCGCGCGCTCGAGCGGGCGCGCCAGCAACGGCCGGACGTGGCGCTGCTCGACATCGGCCTGCCGGACATGGATGGCAACGAACTCGCGCGCCGCCTGCGCGCCGACGCCCAGACGGGCGCCATCGTGCTGGTGGCCGTCACGGGCTACGGCCAGGAACAGGACCGCCGCGCGGCGTTCGAGGCCGGCTTCGACCATCACCTCGTGAAGCCCGTCGACATGGACGAGCTGGCGGCGCTGCTGGCGGGGATCGAGGCGGAGCGAGAGTAGCCGCCGGCTCCGCGCAGGTCGCCGTCGCCCCGCGCCTTGGCCGTCGCCCCCGCGCAGGCGGGGGCCCAAGTTCGTGGCGACGCGCACAATCTTGGGTTCCCGCCTCCGCGGGAACGACGATCGGTTTTTTAACGCATCCGGGTGTTAACGCATCTGGGTATAGTTGACGGGAATCCAGCGATACCCCTTACCCTGCGTGGCCAGGTGCCCGAGCCCCGGGAACTGCAGGTGCGCCCCGCCGATCAGCCAGCCGTTCTTCGCGGCCTCGTCGAACACTTTCTTGCGCGACGCATAGGCGGCCTTCTCGTCGCTGTCGAACGCGATGGTCACCTGCGGATTGTCGAACTGGACGGCCGCCAGGTGGATCAGGTCGCCGATCAGCACGAGCTTCTGGCCGTGGCTTTCCACCGCGTAGGCCGTGTGGCCCGGGGTGTGGCCGTGCTCGGCCATGGCGGACACGCCCGGGACCAGTTCGCCGTCCGCCTCGATGGCCTTGAACTTGCCGGCCTTGATGTACGGGTTGATCGACGCCATCGCGCCCTTGAAGAAGTCTTTCTTGTCGGCCGGGGCCTTGTTCATGTTGGCTTCGCTCAGCCAGTAGTCGGCGTCGGGCTTGCCTGCGCGCACGGTCGCGTTCGGGAACACGCGCTGGCCGTTGCTGACGAGGCCGCCGACGTGGTCGCCGTGCATGTGGGTGATGTAGATCTCGTCGATCTGCTCCGGCTTGTAGCCGGCCGCCTTGAGGTTGTTGACGAACTTGCCGACGGTCGGGCCGAACAGGGTGCCGGCGCCCGTGTCGACGAGCACCAGCTTGCTGCCGGTGTTGATCAGGAAGGCGTTGTCGGAGGTTTCCACCGGCAACTTGAGGAAGTTCTTCGCCAGCACGGCGCGCGTCACCTCGGGCTTCTCGCGCATGTACTGGTCCAGCGGCAGGTCGAAGGTGCCGTCGCTGATCGGGGTGATTTCGATGTCGCCCACCATCACGCGGTAGAAACCGGGGGCCGGGGTCTTGACCATCGGTGCGGCGGCCTGGGCGGTAAAGGCGGCCGCGGCGAGGGCGGCGGCGAGCAGGGTGTGCTTGAGCGGCTTGATCATGTTCTTATCCTCGATAAACGCGCGAACGCGGGTTGCTTATCGTACATGATTGTTCAGTAACTCGCTCGGCCCTGCCTGCCCTCCGCGCTCCCGGTTTGCCTTTGCTCAGTCCGCTGTTTCGTTCTGCGCGCCGCCGCGGCGCGTCAGCGGCAGCGTGCGCAGGACGCTGCGGTTGTGCTCTTCCTCGTGCAGCGTGGCCGTCGCCTTGATCAGGTCGCTGCGGCTGACGACGCCCAGCAGTTGCGCGTGGCTGGCCTGCGCCACGACCGGCAGGCGCTCGATGCCGTGCACGGCGAGGCGGGTGGCGACGGCGCGGCACGTCTCGCCGGGCAGCGCGACGAGCGGCGGATTGACGCCGAACAGGTCGCCGACGAGCATCGACGGCGCGTGGTCGTTCAGCGTGTCGCGTTCGACCATGCCGACGACGAGGCCGCCGCGGGTGACCGGATAGCCGCGGTGCTTCTGGGCCGGGCCGAAATGCGTGGCCAGCACGTCGCCGATGGTGGCATTGGCGTCGATGTGGTGGACTTCCGTGCTCATCACCTCGGCCACGCTGTGGCGTTCGAGCGGGTCGATGCCGTATTCGCGGTAGATGTGGTGGCCGCGGCGGGCGATCTTTTCGGTCAGGATCGAGCGGCCCATCGTCAGCACCGTGAAGCCGTAGGCGACGGCGGACGCGGCCAGCAGCGGCAGCACGGCGTTGGCGTCGTGCGTGAGTTCGAACGCGAACACGACGGCCATCACGGGCGCGCGCATCATGCCGCCCAGGGTCGCGGCCATGAACACGAGCGGCCACAGCGCGGGATCGGCGCCCGGCAGGTAGGGGCCGAGCACGGCGCCGAGGCCGGCGCCCAGCATCAGCAGCGGGGCCAGCACGCCGCCGGACGTGCCGGAGCCGAGCGCGATCAGCCAGATGACGAGTTTCACGGCCAGCAGGCCGACGATGACGCTCGCTGCCAGGTGATTGTGCAGCAGGTCGCCGATGACGTCATAGCCGACGCCCAGCGCGCGCGGCTGGAAGTAGCCGCCGATGCCGACGACGAGGCCGCCCAGCGCCGGCCACCACATCCAGTGGATCGGGAGGCGGTGGAAGCCGTCCTCGACGCGGTACAGCGCCGTCGACATCAGCCAGGCCAGCGCGCCGCACGCGAGGCCGGCCACCAGGCAGGAGCCGAGGGCGACGGGACTCACGGCCGCCGTCTGCAGCGGGAACAGCGCGCCGGCGCCGATCACGAGCGGACGCAGGAAGCCGGCCACGGCGCACGCCGTCGCCACCGGCAGCAGGCTGCGCGGACGCAGTTCGAACAGCAGCAGTTCGACGGCCATCAGCACCGCCGCCACCGGCGTGCCGAACACGGCCGTCATGCCGGCCACGGCGCCCGCCACGAGCAGCGATTTGCGCTCGCCGCCCGTCAGGTGGAAGTGTTGGGCGATCAGCGAGCCGATCGCGCCGCCCGTCATGATGATCGGGCCCTCGGCGCCGAACGGGCCGCCGCTGCCGATCGCGATGCCGGACGACAGCGGCTTCAGCACGGCGACCTTGGGCGACATGGCGCTGCGCTTGAACAGGATCGCCTCGATCGCTTCGGGAATGCCGTGGCCGCGGATCGCCTCGCTGCCGTAGCGGGCGATCAGGCCGATGATGAGGCCGCCGATCACGGGAACGGCGATCACCCACAGGCCCAGCGTGTTGTTGGCCGGCGACATGTCGTCAAACGAGAACTTACCGTAGAAGAACAGGTCGGTGAAAAAGCGGATCAGTCCCAGCAGGACGTGCGCCGCGCCCGTGCTGAGTGCGCCGATGAGGGCGGCGAGGACGGTCATGCGCAACAGGTTGGCATCGCCTGAAAAATCGCGCCGCGGGGGGGAAGGATGCGTGGCAGGTTTCATATTGTTATACAAGATTAGGAACGGTAAAGACGCCTTGCAGGGCGCGCAGTTCGGCGCGGTGGACGGCGGCGAGCTGCGTCAACAGTGCTTCGCCTTTCGGCAACAGGTGCACTTCGACGCGGCGCCGGTCCGCGGCGTTCGTGCGGCGCTCGACGAGCGCGCCCGCTTCACAGCGCGTCACCAGGGCGACCACGCCGTGCTGCTTGGCCTGCAGGCGCTCGGCCAGCTCGCCGACGGTGGCCCATTCGCGTCCTGAAAACCCCTTGATGTGCAGGAGGAGCAGGTATTGCAGCGGCGTGATGCCGGCCGCCTGCACGGCATTTTCGGAGAAGCGCTCGTAGCGCCGCATCTGGTGGCGGAATTCCGACAATGCGGCGAAATCCGTCTTGGACAGCGGGGGTAACTCGTCTTTCACAGGGGATATGCGATTGGGGCGTTGGCTTTGGGAATCAAATAATATATCATAACGTGATACTTTTTGGCAGCGCCGTGCGCTGCGTTTTTTTTGTAAACGACGGGAATGATGCTGGATAAGAGTCTGGAATGGATGCGGTCGTTCGTACCGCAACCGAATACGGTGCCGCGCGGCGAACGCATGCGCGCGGTGGCAGGGGCCCTCGTGGGGCTGTTCGTGACGGCGATCCTCAGCGACATGCTGACGGCGCACTCCGGCATCGGGCCGCTGGCCCTGGTCGCGCCGATGGGGGCGTCGGCCGTGCTGTTGTTTTGCGTGCCGGCCAGTCCGCTGGCCCAGCCGTGGTCGGTGATCGGCGGGAATACGATTTCCGCGCTGGTCGGCATCATCTGCGCCAGGGCCGTCGCCAATCCGGCGCTGGCGGCGCCGCTGGCCGGCGCCTGCGCGATCTTCGTGATGTTCGTGCTGCGCTGCCTGCACCCGCCCAGCGGCGCCGTGGCGCTGACGGCCGTCCTCGGCGGACCGGCCATCCATGCCGCCGGCTTCCAGTTCGCGTTCCTGCCCGTGTGCCTGAACTCGACCTTGATCGTGCTGGCCGCGCTCGTCTTCAACAACCTGACCGGACGGCGCTATCCGCACAACCAGAAGTCCATGCTGCGCACCGCGCAACAGGCGGCGCACGCGACGCGCGACCAGGCACCGATGGCGCGCCTGGGCTTCACGGCCGAGGACCTGGACGCCGTGCTGGCGCGCTACGGCCAGGTGCTGGACGTCAGCCGCGACGACCTGGAAGAGATCCTGCTGCAAACGGAACAACGCGCCTACGCGCGCCGCTTCGGCACCGTGAATTGCGGCGCGATCATGTCGAAGGACGTGGTGACGGCCACGCCGGCCATGCCGCTCGACGAAGCGTGGCGCCTGCTGCGCCATCACAACCTGCACGCGCTGCCGGTGCTGGACGAAGCGCGCCGCGTGGCCGGCATCATCGGCCAGAGCGATTTCCTGCATCACGCCGGCCTGGACGATTACCAGACCCTGGGCGAGCGCCTGCGCGGCCTGTTCGCCCACGTGCTGGGCGTGCGGCCGGAACGGGCGGCGACGGTGGGTGAATTGATGTCGACGAAGGTCGCCGTGGTCGAGGCGGCCGAACCGATCGCCACGCTCGTGCCGCTGATGAGCAACGTGGGCTTCCACCACATCCCCGTGGTGGACGAGCGCGCCGTGTTCCTGGGCGTGATCAGCCAGTCGGACCTGCTGGCCGCGCTGTTCGAAAGCCGTCTGGCCGAAGCGGCCTGACAGCCGAACCGGGGTCAGAGCCCGATTTTGGGAAATTGCACGGCCAAGCGAAATACCCGGCGGGATTTCAGGAGTTGTTCATAAGCCATTAACCCAAACCGGGCTCTGACCCCGAATTGTCGCAAACCGGGCTCTGACCCCGAATTGTCGAGTTGTTGGAGTATGCAACTGGGCCATTGCCAAAATCAGGGCTCTGACCCCGGTTTCAGGCCTCGTTGGCGCCGCAGCACTTCTTGTATTTCTTGCCGCTGCCGCAAGGGCAGTCGTCGTTGCGGCCGACCTTGGGCTCGTCGCGGCGCACCGTGTCGACGGCGGCCTTGCGGCGCGGCAGCCAGAAGCGGTGGATGCCCGGCAGGTTGGCTTCGATGTCCAGCGCCAGCTTGTGCGCCTTCTTCGGGTCTTCGACTTCCGCCAGTTCGCTTTCCTCGATCTCGTCCGCGCCCAGCAGGTAGATCGGGCGCATCAGTGGGGCCGCTTCCGAGTCCCAGATCTCGTTCCACGAGCCGGGCCGCAGTTCCATGCCTTCCCAGAAACCCCAGCACCAGGCCTCGGCGTCGATCAGCGTCTCGCCGCCGATGTCGTGCTCGACGTACAGCGGCTCGAATTCCTTGGGCGCGACCTCGAACGTGACGAGCACTTCGTTCATGAAGCGCATGATCAGGTTGACGATGCGCTCTTCTTCCTTCGGATTCTTCCACTTGACGACGGCGTCTTCCTCGCCCCACACGCGCGGCAGCCATTCGGCCGGCATGATGGTTTCCGGGCCGATCGCGATGGCGGTCAGGTAGCCGTGCAGCGTGTCCATCGTCATCGCGTCGTCGGGACAGCGGTCGGACAGGAGGAAGTTGTCGAGATCGTCGAATTCTTTTTCGGAGAGGGGCTGGTCGAGTTGCATTGTTGCGTTTTCCTTGCGTTGAAGCCGCCAGTGTAACGCCTCTCGCCCCGCGGCCGGCGAAAAAAAGCGCGTGCCGGCCGGCCGCCTTACAATGGCGGGATGGATAATCAGTCTGACAACCCCCGCAGTCATCCGTTTTCCCGGCTCGATCCGCTGATGGTGCTGGACGCCGTCGACAGCGTCGGCCTGCGCGGCGACGGCCGCCTGCTCGCGCTGAACAGCTACGAGAACCGCGTGTACCGCGTCGGCCGCGAAGAGGGCCCGCCCGTCGTCGTCAAGTTCTACCGGCCCGGCCGCTGGAGCGATGCCGCCATCCTCGAGGAACATGCGTTCGTGCAGGAACTGGCGGACCAGGAAGTGCCGGTCGTGCCGGCGGACGTCCTCGACGGGCGCACCCTGCACGAGCACGGCGGCTTCCGCTTTGCCGTCTTCCCCAGCCGCGGCGGCCGCGCGCCGGAATTGTCCGATCCGGCGACGCTGGAATGGATCGGCCGCTTCATCGGCCGCATCCACGCGCTCGGCGCGGCGCGGCCGTTCGCGGAGCGCCCGCGGCTGGACCTCGACACGTTCGGCCGCGAACCGCGCGCCTGGCTCATCGGCCACGGCTTCATTCCGCCCGAGCTGCTGACTGCGTACACGAGCGTGCTCGACCAGGCGCTGGACGGCGTCGCGCGCTGCTACGACCGGGCCGGCGCGCTCCCGCTGCTGCGCCTGCACGGCGACTGCCACGCGGGCAACGTGCTGTGGACGGACGACGGTCCGCACTTCGTCGACTTCGACGACAGCCGCATGGGACCCGCCGTGCAGGACCTGTGGATGCTGCTGTCGGGCGAGCGCCAGGAGATGGTGCACCAGCTGGCCGACGTGCTGGCCGGCTACGAGGATTTCTGCGAATTCGACCCGCGCCAGCTGTACCTCGTGGAAGCGCTGCGCACGCTGCGGCTGATCCATTACTCGGCATGGCTGGCGATGCGCTGGGACGATCCGGCCTTCCCGGCGGCCTTTCCCTGGTTTAATACCCAGCGCTACTGGCAAGACCGCATCCTCGAGCTGCGCGAGCAGGTGGCGCTGATGGACGAGCCGCCCTTGTGGCCCGTCTAAAGCCGGAATTGCGGACGTTTTACGATTCAGCTCGGCGTGACACGATACGCAGCCATGCCGCATAATCGAAGCGCGGGCTCGTCCGGGCCCGCATGCCATCCAGCGAGCCATTCATGACCGACCGCGCCCACCCGACCGATCCATCCGCCAAGCACGACGACGCCGATTTCACGATCGACCTGATGCCCGCCGCCCAGGATCACGCGGCGCCGCAGGTCGAGCCGCAGCGCGAGCACCTGGAGCAGCGCGCGATCAAGGAAGGCATCGCGCGCGTCGAGGCGGAGGCGAAGGCGGCGGTGGCGGCCGAGAACCGTGCCCACGCCGAGGCGCGGGCGCGCAGCCTGGCCGAGGAGCGGGCCGCCATCGACGCCGAAGCGGCCGCCGCCGCGCTCGCGAACGCGCAGGCGTCGGAAGAAGCGATCGAAGCGAACCGCGACCGCATCGAAACCCTGCGCGCCGCCGCCAAGGCCGCCGCCGAGCGCCTCGAAGCGGTCCGCCAGGAGACGGCCGGGCTGCGCGCCCGCGTCGAATCCGACACCCAGATCCGCCTCGCGTCCGAAGCGCGCGTGCGCGCCGAGGAAGACGCCCGCAAGCGCGCGGCGGAGCAGGCGCGCATCGACGCCGAGATCGCCGCCCGCGCCCAGCGCGACGCCGACGACCTGGCCATCCAGTCCGAGCAGGCGCGCCTGCAGGCGGCCGAGCGCGTGGCCGCCGTGCACGCGGCGCGCGAGGAGGTGCACCACAGCGCCAGCGCCGACGCCCGCGTGGCGATCCTCGCGCGCGAACGCGAACGGGCCGAGCGTGCCGCGCGCCAGACGGCCGAGAAGCTGGCGCAGGCGGAAAGCGAGGCGCTGGAACTGGCGCAGCAGCGCGAACGGGCGGACCAGGTCGCGCTGGCGTCCGCGTTCGCGCGCGCGTCCGCGGAAGCGCGCGCGCTCGAGGAAGCGCGGGCCCTCGCGCACATCGAGCAGGAACGCGAAGCCATCGCGCTGGCCCAGGTGGAATCGGAGCGCACGGCCGCGCAATCGCTGCGCATGCGCCTGCAGACGGAAAAGGAATTGCGCGACGCGGCCATCCACCGCGAGCGAATGGAGCAGATGTCGCTCGATGCCGCCGCCGCGCGGCGCGAAGCGGAAACCCGCATCCTGGCCGCGACGGAAGCCCGCATCGAGGCCGACCGCAAGCTGCGCGACGTGGCGATGGCGCGCGCGGCGGCGGAAGAGGCCGAAGCGGAGCAGAGCCGCGCCCGCCTGGACGCGGAGCGCGAGGCGGCCGAACAGGCGAGCCTGCGCGCGGAGGCCGACCGCATGGCGCAGGAAGCGGCGCAGCGCGATGCCGAGGCCCAGCAGCGCGAGCGCCAACTGGCCGAGGAACGCGCGGCCCTGAGCGCGACCGCCGCCGCCGCGCGCGCCGCGCAGAACGCGGCACGCGAGGCCGAACTGGCCGCGCAGGCCGCACAGGCCGGACACGAGCAGGAAGCCGCGCGCCTGGCCGAACAGCGCGCCGCCCAAGCGCAGGAACTGGCGCAGGCCGAACAGGCGCGGGTGCAGGTCGAGCAGGATGCGCTGGCGCGCCAGCAGGCACGCATCGAGGCCGAGCGTGCCCTGGCCGCCGCCGCCGAGGCGCGCGCCGCCGCCGAACGGGATCAGGCCGCGCAACTGGCCGAACGGCTCGAAGCGCAGGAGCGCGAGCTCGCCGCGCTGCAGGCCGAAACGGCGGCGCGCCTCGCGGCCGCGGAGGAGCAGCATGCCGCGCGCCTGCAGGCCCAGCGCGACGTGCTCGCCGCCCAGCACGCCGACATCGAAGCACGCCGCGCCGCCTTCGAGCGGGAGCATGCCGCGCTACTGCAGGCCCACCGCGACGCGCTGGCCGAACAGCAGGCCGGATTCGACGCGCGCCGCACCGCCGCCGAACAGGAACACGCGGCGCTGCTGCAGGCCCACCGCGAAGCACTCGCCCAGCAGGAAGCCGAATTCGACGCGCGCCGCGCCGCCGCCGAACAGGAACACGCGGCGCTGCTGGCCGCGCAGGCGGAGCACGAACAGCGTGCCGCCGCCGAGCGCCAGGCTGCCATCGATGCGCAGCGCGCCATCGCCGAACACGCGGCGCGCCAGGCCGGACACGAACAGGCGATCGCCGACGCCCAGCGCGTCCAGGCGGCGCGCGCGGCGGAACTGGCCCAGGCCCAGGCCGACCGCGCCGCCCACGAACGGCGCCAGCAGCAACTGACGGACGAATTGCTGGCGGCCGAACGCGCCGCCGCGGACGCCGCGCACGACGCCTTGCTGCTGCTGGAGCAGAAGCTGTCGTCGCAACAGCAGCAGACGGCCGCCGACGTGCGCGCCAACGAAGCGGCTGCGGCGCGCATGGCGTCCGAACGGGCCGCGGTTGCCGCCGCCGAGGCCCGCGCCGCCGCCGAAGCGGAACGTGCGCAGCTGGCCCGCATGCGCGAAGCGGCCGAGCAGGCCGCGTCCCAGGCCGCGCTCGACAAGCGCGACGCCCAGCGCGCGCTGCTGGCCAACGCCCAGCTGGCGGCCGAGATGCAGCGCAAGACGGCGCTCGCCACGCAGGAAATGCTGGACGCGAAGAAGCGTCTGGTGGAACTGGAATCCGCGCGCCAGGAAGACCAGGTGGCGGAACTGGCCGCGCTGCGCGAACAGATCGAGGCGCGCCAGGCCGAGGCCAAGCAGCGCGCCGAATCGGAAGACATGGCGCGCGAAGTGCTGGGCCGGTTCGCGCAGCAGCCGTCGAAGGTGCAGGCCGCGATGCGGCTGGCGGACGCGGTGGCCAGGCAGCGGGCCGACCGCGATCACGAGTAAATAACCGCTACTTCGACACGTCGCCCGAAGCAACACGCCGCCCCCGACGCAACACGTCGCCCCCGCGCAGGCGGGGGCCCAAGTTCTCGGCTCAGCCCAAAATTGGGCCCCTGCCTGCGCAGGGGCGACGGTTCATGCGGCACCGGTTTACGCCTTCGCGTTCTTCTCCAGATACGCCCCATGCCCCGGCATCTTCGCGACGGTCTGCGCGATGAGGTCGCGCATGCCGGCGAAGTGGCCATGCAGCTGGCGCATGTCGACGTCGTCCACGAACGGATCGTAGCGCGCCGGCACGACGCCCAGACCCATCAGCATCGAGACGAACGAGGGGGCGCCGAAGCTGTCGCGGTCGAGGATCGTGACGCGGCCCGTCTCGCGGAACAGTTCGATCTGGTGCGCGAGCGAATCGGGAATGGTCATGTTTGCGCAGTAGCGCCAGAATTCGGTATCGTCACGCCTCGTCAGCTTGTAGTGCATGATGATGAAGTCGCGGATCGACTCGTAGCGGCTGCCGATCAGGCGGTTGAATTCGGCCGCCAGCTCGGGACGGAAATCGCGGTCCGGCCACAGTTCGATCAGGGTGCCGACGGCCGTTTCGATCAGGCTGATGCTGGTCGATTCCAGCGGTTCGACGAAGCCGGCCGACAGCCCGATCGCCACGACGTTCTTGACCCACGATTTCTTGCGCTTGCCGGTGGTGAAGCGCAGCTGGCGCGGCTCGTCCAGCGCCGCGCCGTCGAGGCCATCGAGCAGGTCCTGGCGCGCCTTCTCGTCGGTCGTGAACGCGTTGCTGTACACGTGGCCGTTGCCGGTGCGGTGCTGCAGCGGGATGCGCCAGATCCAGCCCGCGCCCTTGGCCGTCGAGCGGGTGTAGGGCGTGAGCGGTTCCACGCGCGCGCACGGGACGGCGAGGGCGCTGTTGCAGGGCAGGTGCTCGCTCCAGTCCTCGTAACCGGCTTTCAATGTGCCTTCGATCAGCAGGCCGCGGAAGCCCGAGCAGTCGATGAACAGGTCACCGTCGATGGCGCGGCCGTCGGCCAGGCGCACGGCCGTGACGAAACCCGTCTCCGGATGCTGGTCGACGCCGGTGATCGTGCCTTCGACGCGCGTGGCGCCGCGCGCCGTCGCGTAGTCGCGCAGGTAGTTGGCGTACAGGCTCGCGTCGAACTGGAAGCCGAACGAAAAGGCGTCCGTGACGCCCGGCTGCGTGTCCGCCGGCATCGCGAATTTGTTCTCGCGCGCCATGACCGAGGCCATCGACCAGTTTTCCATGGCGGGCATGTGGTCGAAGGTGCGCGCGAGGCGCAGCCAGTGGTGGTGCGGCGCGACCCCGTTGAGGGGCGGACCGAAGTCGCCGAAACCGTGGAAGAAGCGGTTGCCGACGTGCCCCCAGTCCTTGAACTCGATGCCGAGCTTGAAGGTGGCCTGGGTCTTCTTGATGAAATCGGCGTGGTCCAGCTGGAGGGCGGCGTTGTAGAAGCGGATCGTCGGCAGCGTCGCTTCGCCGACGCCGATCGTGCCGATGTCCGGCGATTCCACCAGCACGATCTCGCAGCGCTTGCCGAGCCGCTGGGCCAGCGGGGCCGCGGTCATCCAGCCGGCGGTGCCACCGCCCACGATGACGACTTTGCGGATGGGGTGTTGTTGCATAGTCTGTCTCCTGTCTTATTTACAGGAGTGTAGGACACGGCGGACGGAGCGGCAACAGAAATGTTTGCGTATAACATTTCTGTTGCGGCAGTTTACATATTGCTGGGCGCCACCGGATTGGCACCGCCGATGACGGCCTTGTCGACGAAGTATTCGGTCTCGCCGAAGCACGAGGTCGGTACGCCGATGTGCTGCTCGTACGTCAGTTGTACACGCTGCCCCATGGCGGCCTGCAACTGGCGCACGACGTTCTCGTCGCGCACGGTAAAGTTGAAACGCTCGGGAATCGCACCCGGCATGCTCGACAGCAGGATCTCGCCTTCCCACGTCTTGCACAGCCAGCCCTTGCGCGACAGCTTTTGCAGGTAGCCGGCCCGTTCGCCTTCCGAATACGACCAGTGCAGCACGACCCAGGTGTACAGGGCGAACAGGGCCGCTGCGGCAATGACGACGGAGGCGAGGATGGCGATGGCGCGGCGCGGCAGGGTCTTGGGCATGGTGGGCAGGCGATGGTTGAATAATGGACGCAACGAAGCGCGCCCATTCTGACACGAGCGCGTGGATTGTCAATTAGTCCAGTCTTAGGGCCAGGCTCAGGCGTTCACCCCGAACGAGCGGGCGAGGGGGCCGAGGCCGCCGTTGTAACCCTGGCCGACGGCGCGGAATTTCCACTCGTTGCCGTAGCGGTACAGTTCGCCGAAGATCATCGCCGTCTCCGTCGAGCTGTCTTCCGACAGGTCGTAGCGGGCGATCTCGCGCTCGCCGTCCGCGTTCAGGCAGCGGATGAAGGCGCGCGCGACCTGGCCGAAGTTCTGGTGGCGCTGGTCGGCCTCGTGGATGGTGACGGCGAACGCGATCTTTTCGATCTCCGGCGGCACCCGCGTGAGGTCGACGAGGATGCGCTCGTCGTCGCCTTCGCCCTGGCCGGTGCGGTTGTCGCCCGTGTGCTTGACGGCACCGTCGCTGGACTGGAGGTTGTTGTAGAAGATGAAGTCGGTATCGCCGCGCACCTTGCCGTCGCCGCGCAGCAGGAAGGCGCTGCCGTCGAGGTCGAAGGTGGCGCCGTCCGTCGCGCGCGGGTCCCAGCCAAGGCCGATGATGACCTTCTTGAGGTTCGGATCTTCCTTGGACAGGTTGACGTTGCCGCCTTTCTGCAAACTGATCGCCATCTTGTTTCCTTTCTGTTGATATTGATATGACCTGGGGTGTTCAGGTCGCCGACTCCAGCGCTTCGCGCTTCTTGTAGCGGATCGACGACCACAGCGACACCAGGATGAAGGCCACGCCGGACAGGCCGGTGAACCATTCGGGAATCTCGTACTCGACGCTGGCGAACATGATCAGGGCCAGGATGCCGATCGCGTAGTGCGCGCCGTGCTCGAGGAACACGAATTCTTCCAGTGTGCCCTTGTGCACGAGGAACACGGTCAGCGACCGCACGAACATCGCGCCGATGGCCAGGCCGAGCATGATCACGACGACGTCGTTCGTGATCGCGAACGCGCCGATCACGCCGTCGAAGCTGAATGACGCGTCCAGCACTTCCAGGTAGATGAACCCGCCGATGCTGCCCTGCGAGATCAGCTTGCCGACGGCCGGATCGGACTCTTCTTCCTCCAGCAGCCCGCTGAACCAGTTGACGCCCACATACACGAGCACGCCGACGACGCCCGCGATCAGCACGGACAGTTTGCGCTCCTGCGGCACGAGGCTCATGCAACCGAACGCGGCCAGCAGGGTGACCAGGATAGCGAAGCCTTCCGAGCCGTATTTGCCGACTTTTTCTTCGATCCAGCCCAGCCAGTGGAGTTCCTTTTCCTCGTCGAACAGGAAGTTGAGGAAGACCAGCAGCAGGAAGGCGCCGCCGAACGCGGCCACTTCGGCGTGGCGCGACGTCAGGTGGCGGGCGTACTCGGCCGGGCTGTTGACCGCCATATGCCAGACGTCGATGAGGCCCAGGCCCGTCGCCACCGATACGATCAGCAGGGGGAACAGCAGGCGCATGCCGAACACGGCGACGACGATGCCGACCGTGAGGAACAGCTTTTGCCAGAACGCGTTCCAGTTGCGCAGGACGGAGGCGTTGACGACCGCGTTGTCGAACGACAGCGAGATCTCGAGCACGCCCAGCACCGCTGCGATCCACAGGCCCTGGAGCAGGCCGGCGGTGCCGCCGTGGGAAAAGCCCCACCAGCCGGCCAGCGCGAGCAGGACGGCGGCGACCACGAACGACAACCTGAAATGTTGCATGCACGACTCCTTTGGAAGCACATTGACTGAAATACCACAGCGCGCATATTAACTCGGTTCCCGCGCTGACGGGCGCATCGGATGTCGTCTTGACAAGCATGGGGCGCCACCGTCGAATTGCTCACGTGACATTGCATCTGCCATAATGCGGCCCGGCGGCACGCCTCCCGTATATCAGTCTGAATGGATTTCGCATGGATTTTTCTTATCTGGTCACCCCGGTGCTGACCTGGCTGGTGGTCGGTCCGATCAAATTCCTCATCAACAGCGCGCGCCAGCGGCGCTGGGCGTTCAATCTGGTGGGCAATGGCGGATTTCCCAGCAACCATAGCGCCACCGTCACGAGCATGGCGACCCTGATCGCGCTGCGCGAGGGCATCGGGCATCCGGCGTTCGGCGTGGCCGTCACCTTGTGCTTCATCGTGATGATCGACGCCAACAGCCTGCGCCAGCACGTCGGCCGCCAGGCCGCTGCGATCAACCGGCTGGCGGCGGGGGCCGGCGAACACAAGACGCTGCGCGAGCGGATGGGGCATACGCTGGTCGAGATCGGCGGGGGCATCGTCACCGGGATTTTGATGGGCAACCTGGTGTATCACCTGTTCGCTAAATAACAGCGGAAATTGGGTCCCCGCCTGCGCGGGGACGACGTTTCGATTCGGTCCCCGCCTGCGCGGGGACGACGTTTCGATTCGGTCTCCGCCTGCGCGGGGACGACGGATCTACGTTTATCCGCATCATCAAGCACCGTCGCTCCCGCGCAGGCAGGGGCCCAAGTGAAGTACCGTCGCTCCCGCGCAGGCGGGAGCCCAAGTGAAGTACCGTCGCTCCCGCGCAGGCGGGAGCCCAAGTGGAGTACCGTCGCTCCCGCGCAGGCGGGAGCCCAAGTTGCACGCGCACCACCGTCCACCCGGACGTCCGCCCGTCCGTCTTGTCGCACATTTCATACTCGGCCAAACGCATTTCATCCCGCCTATCCGCAGTTCATCCCATCAAATCCGCGCTTTGCCGAACCGTCAATTGACGGTGATGGCGGCCTCATTGATACTGCCCGCTGGCCTTTGCCATTCTAATTTTTACACAGGTAACGAGTCCATCTCGGGGGAACCAAGAAATGTTGCGCAAAACTATAATCTTCCTTGCTATTGCTACCGCACTCAGTGCGTGCGGCAAACACGACAAGGACCCTGCCAAGGCCGGCGCCGCCAGCGCGCAGGCAGACGGCAAGCAGAAGGATGGCAAGGCCGTCCAGCTGCTCGTCGCGCCCGAGGATATGTTGACCGTTCAAAGCAGCGCGCTCGCGAACGGCCCGGTCATCACGGGCTCGATCCAGCCGGAGCGCAAGGCCGATCTGCGCGCGGAAGTATCCGCCGTCGTGCTGCAAGTGCTGAAAGAGAATGGTGATCCGGTCAAGCGCGGCGACGTGCTCGTCAAGCTCGACGAGACCTCGATCCGCGACAGCCTGATGTCGGCCCAGGAAGCCCTGCGCGCCGCCAGCCAGGCGTTCGACCAGTCGCAGCGCGCCCTCGACCGTCTCAAGACGCTGCGCCAGTCCGGCATGACGTCAGCCCAGGCGCTGGACGACGCCGAAGTGCGCCGCAACAATGCCCAGAGCGACGTCTCGGCCGCCCGTGCGCGCCTCGTCGCCGCCCAGCAGCAGGTGACCCGCACGGTCGTGCGCGCGCCGTTCGACGGCATCGTGTCGGATCGCAAGGTATCGCCGGGCGACACGGCCGCCATCGGCAAGGAATTGCTGAAGGTGATCGATCCGACGAGCATGCGCTTCGAGGGCCAGGTGTCGTCCGACAAGATCGCGGCCGTCAAGGTCGGCCAGCCCGTCATGTTCCGCGTAAACGGTTATGGCGATCAAAAATTCGCCGGCGTCGTCAAGCGCATCGATCCGAGCGCGGACGACGTCACGCGCCAGGTCGAGGTGCTGGTCGGCTTCGCCAACGACACGCGCCCGCGCGTGGCCGGGCTGTATGCGGAAGGCCATATCGACGCCGAGCTGACCGATGCGCTGATGCTGCCGGAGTCCGCCCTCGTGCGTGACGGCGACAAGACGTATGCATGGAAGGTCAAGGGCAATGCCCTGTCCAGGGCCAACCTGGCGATCGGCCCGCGCGATCCGCGCACCGGCGGCTTCGAGGTCAAGAACGGACTGGCCGCCGGCGACACCGTGCTGCGCCACCCGAACTCCAGCCTGAAGGACGGCCAGAAGGTCGAGCTGTCCGCCGCCAGGGTGGCCAGCGCCGCCAGCAACCCGGCGCCGGCCAAATAAACCGGGGAATCCGCAATGTTCCTTTCCAATTTCAGTGTCAAGAAGCCCATTGCCACGCTCGTGCTGGTGATCGGCATGATGTGCATGGGCCTGCTCGCGCTCAGCAAGCTGCGCGTGAACCAGAACCCGGACGTCGATATCCCGATCATCGTCGTCAATATCCCGTATCCGGGCGCGTCCCCCGAGACGAGCGAGCGCGAACTGCTCGAGCGCCTCGAGAAGCAGATGCAGGCGATCACCGGCGTTACCGAAGTCAATTCCTATGCGAACGAAAGCAGCGCGACGATCGTGC
The DNA here is from genome assembly GCF_001425685.1 of Massilia sp. Root335. Taxonomy (GTDB): domain Bacteria; phylum Pseudomonadota; class Gammaproteobacteria; order Burkholderiales; family Burkholderiaceae_D; genus Telluria; species Telluria luteola. Next base: position 173,800 of record NZ_LMCY01000043.1, read on the forward strand.
TGCAGTTCGACTTCAAGCGCAACCTGATCGAAGCGTCGGACGACGTGCGCAACGCCATCGCGTCGGTGCGCTACAAGCTGCCGGTCGAGATGCGGGAACCCATCCTGCAGCGCGTGGACCCGTCGGCCCAGCCGATCATGAACCTGGCGCTGTCGTCCAGCACCCAGACGCACGCCGAGATCTCGCGCCTCGCCGAGGACCAGCTGGCGGACCGCCTGCGCGCCATCGACGGCGTCGCCAACGTGACCGTGAACGGCTCGCTCAAGCGCCAGCTGTCCGTACTGCTGCATGCGCAAAAGCTGCGCGAGTACAACGTGTCGGTCAGCGACGTGACGAATGCGCTGGCGCGCCAGAACACGAACGCGCCGGTGGGCAAGGTGCGCAGCGAGCTGGACGAGAAGGGCATCCGCCTCGTCGGCCGCATCGAGCATCCGGAAGACTTTTCGCAGATCGTCGTCAAGCGCAACGGCGACACGATCGTGCGCCTGAACCAGGTCGCCGACGTGAAGGACGGCTTCGCCGACATCGACAGCTATTCGATGCGCAGCGGCAGGTCCAACGTCGGCATCTCGATCATCCGCTCGCGCGAAGCGTCGACCGTGGGCATCGCGAAGAAGGTGCGCGCGATGGTCGAGGAGATCAACAAGGAACTGCCGAAAGGCACCAGCCTGGAAGTGACGCGCGACGGCGGCGACGATGCCCAGCGCAGCCTGAACAACGTGATCGAATCGCTCGTGTTCGGCGCCATCCTGACCATCTTCGTCGTGTACGCGTTCCTGAATTCCTGGCGTTCCACGCTGATCACGGCGCTGTCGCTGCCGACGTCGGTGCTGGCCGCGTTCATCGCCGTGTGGCTGTGCGGCTTCACGCTGAACTTCATGACACTGCTCGGCCTGTCGCTGGCGATCGGCGTGCTGATCGACGACGCCATCGTGGTGCGCGAAAACATCGTGCGCCACATGGAGATGGGCTCCGACCGCCGTACCGCCGCGCTCGAGGGCACGGCCGAGATCGGCATGGCCGTCGCCTCGACGACGTTCTCGATCATGGCCGTGTTCATCCCGGTCGCGTTCATGCCGGGCATTTCCGGTGAATGGTTCCGGCCGTTCGCGCTGACCGTCGCGTGCTCGGTAATCGTGTCGCTGGGCATCTCGTTCACGCTCGACCCGATGCTGTCGGCCTACTGGGGCGACCCGCCGGGCCACCACCATGCGCCGAAGCGCGGCATCGAAAAATACCTGGCGAGATTCAACGTCTGGTTCGACCACCAGGCCGACCGCTACGGCCGCGTGATCGCCTGGGCGCTGCACCACCGCCGGTGGATGGCGCTGATCGCCGTCGCCAGCTTCGTCGGGGCCCTCGGCCTGCACGCCAAGTTCGGCGGTTCGGCCTTCCTGCCGAAGATGGACGCCGGCCAGATCGCGATCGAAGTGCGGACCCCGGCCTCGTCGTCGGTGGGCTATGCCAAGATGAAGATGGAAGAGGCCGCCGCGCTGGCGCGCACGCTGAAGGAAACGAAAGAGACCAACAGCTCGATCAACTCGGCCGGCGGCCGCATCTACGTCGACATCGGCAAGCGCAGCGAACGCCACCGCACGGCGGCCGAGATCGCCGTCGAGCTGCGCGAGAAGATCGCGCGCCTGGTCGGCGCCGAGTACACCGTCACGGACGACCTGAACGGCAACGGCAAGCCCGTGCAGATCGAGTTCACCGGTCCGGATTCGCGCAAGCTGATGGAGCTGACGAATGCGTACATGGACAAGCTGCGCCAGGTGAAGGGCGCCGTCGACGTCACGCTGTCGCAGCAGGACCCGAAGGACGAGCTGCAGATCGAGCTCGACCGCGGCCTGTCCAACATGATGGGGATCTCGGTCGGCGACGCCGCCACCGCGCTGCGCGTCGCGTTCGCCGGCATCGAAGTCGGCGACTGGGTCGACCCGACCGGCGAGACCCGCGACGTGGCCGTGCGCCTGGCGCCGGAAGACCGCGTGGGCGCCGAGAACATCGAACGCCTGCCGATCGCCGTCGCCGGCACCAACACGATGGTCCCGCTCGACCAGATCGCGAAGATCACGATGGGCAAGGGCCCGTCGGCGATCGAGCACAAGGACGGCAAGCGCGTGATCACCGTGTCGGCCAACGTCGAGGGCCGCTCGAACGGCGAAGTCACGGACGAGGCCATGAAGCTGGCCAAGTCGATGGACTTCCCGCCGGGCTACGGCCTGTCGCTGGGCGGCGCCGGCAAGGACCAGGCCGAGGTGTTCACGCAGATGACGATCGCGCTGGTGTCCGGCATCGGCCTGATGTACCTGATCCTCGTGATGCAGTTCGGCTCGTTCACCGCGCCGCTCTCCGTGATGCTGTCGCTGCCGCTGTCGCTGATCGGCGTCGTCCTCGCGCTGCTGCTCACGCACGGCACGCTGAACCTGATGAGCTTCATCGGCATCATCATGCTGATGGGTCTGGTGGCGAAGAACGCGATCCTGCTGCTCGACGCCGCCCGCACCCGCGAAGCGGAAGGCATGGACCGCGAGGAAGCGTTGATGGCCGCCGGCCGCGCCCGCCTGCGTCCGATCCTGATGACGACGTTCGCGCTGATCGCCGGCATGTTCCCGGTCGCGCTGGCCCTGGGCGATTCCGGCCAGTTCTACCAGCCGCTCGCGATCGCGATCATCGGCGGCACGATCACGTCGACGATGCTGACCTTGCTGGTCGTCCCGACCTTCTACGACAGCATCGAGATCGCCCGTGACCGCATGGTCGCCAAGTTCCACCGCCGCGCGGCGCGCTTCACTGCGGTGCCGGCCTTCGTGCTGACCTTCATCGAAGCGATCCTCACGCTGGTGGCGGTGCGCCTCGTGTTCCGCGCGATCGTGAAGGCGGGCCGCTTCGCCTTCCGCCGCGGCCGTCCGGCGGCGGCGTGAACGATGTAACGTGATGCATGCCGGCCGCGGCCGGCGTCAAGTCAAAGGGCCTGCGCGTGCAGGCCCTTTTTTCATGCCGGGACGGCATGCGCTGGGGCCGCATCCGCCGCGCCCAGTGCATGCCGTAACGACGGCACACCATGGCGCAAAGGGCCGCGCGCGACCCTTTGCCGATGCGCCATGGCGATCAGCGGCCGTTCGAGTTCGGCGTCGTGCCGGTGCCGGAGGTGCCCGACGTGTCGCTGCCGGTCGTGCCGGAGGTGCCCGACGTGCCCGACGAACCGGTACCGGACGTGCCCGTGCCGGTGGTGCCGGTCGCGCCCGTGCCGGTGCCGGTTGCGCCGGTGCCGGTGTCGCCGGTGGTGCCCGTGGCGCCGGTGCTGCCGCCCATGGTGCCGGTGGCCGTGCCGGTCGTGTCACCCGTCGTGCCGGTGGCCGTGGTGCCGGTCGTGCCGCTGGTGCCCGAGCTGCTGCTCGGCGCGGTGGCCGACGTGTCGCCGGTACCGGTCGTGCTGGTGGGTTCCGTTTTCTTGCAGGCGGCAAGGCTTGCCATCAGCGCCGCGGCGAACAGAATTTTCGATGCGTTGTTAAGAGCTTTCATTTGTTTTACTCCTCGTTCACGTCTATCGTGTACCGCCGTCTCCAGGTGAGGCGCTGGAGGGTCGGCGGCGGCTTTGGGTTCCCGATGGACCGGCAGGCCCAAACGCGAACCATCGGGGAACCGACGCAATACGCGGCCCCGGTGGAGTACGAATCCGACAGTCAGGATTAGACTGGCATCGCGCCGGCCGGTTCGTCGGATTGCCCTCCTTTTATAAGAGCCGGATCATCATCGTCCGGCCCTCAGTCCCCCGGCGAAGCTGCCGGATGGTCGTGGCGGCGCGTCGGCGTGGTCGCCGGCGGCCTGTTCGAGCAGCGCGGGAATGCAATCGCACAATTCCCGCGCCAGGTAACCCAGTTTGCCGAAGCGTTCGGCGAGGCGTTCGCCCGCGCGCGCATGCAGCGCGACACCCCAGGCGGCCGCCTGCGCGAGCCCGGCGCCGCGCGCCGCGAGGCCGGCGATGACGCCGGCCAGCACGTCGCCCGAGCCGGACGTGGCGAGCCCGACGTTGCCGCCTTCGTGCTGCCAGCGCTCGCCGCCGGGCGCCGCGATGACGGTGCGCGCGCCCTTCAGCGCGACCACCGCGTTCCAGCGCAGCGCGGCGTCGAGCGCATGGCGGTCCGGGGCGGCGCCGATCTCGTCCTTGGCGATGCCCGTCAGGTGGGCCATTTCGCCCGCATGCGGAGTCACGAGGACGGGCACGTCGAAGCGGAACGGCGGCTGGCCCGCGAGCGGATGCAGGACCGCGCCCATCGCCTCCGCATCCAGCAGCACCTTGGTGTCGGTCCCGTCCAGGCGCGGCAGCAGCGCATGGACGAGGCGGGCCGTCGCGGCTTCGTCCCGCATGCCGGGGCCGATCAGGACGGCGCCGATCTTGTCGGCCAGCGGATCGAGCGCGGCCACGGCCTCGACGGTGAAGCCGCCGGCGTCGTTCTCGGCCAGGCCCAGCACGCGCGATTCCGGGATCGCCAGCGCGACCAGCTGCGCCACGCTGCGCCCCGTGGCGATGGTCAGCTTGCCGGCGCCGGCGCGCAGGGCGGCGGTGGCGGCCAGGATCACGGCGCCCGGCATCTCGCGCGAACCGCCGAGGATCAGCACGTGGCCGCGGTCTTCCTTGTCGCCGTCGTTCGAGGGCACGGGCAGCGGCCAGCTGCGCAGCAGGCTGGGATCGACGTCGCGCGGGCGGGCGTGGGGTTGCAGCGTCATGGAAGGAACCTCAGGCCTTGGCGGCGGTGGGCTGGTCTTTGGCGACCGTGACGGGCGTGCCGCTGTCTTCGAGCGGCGCGACGAAGTTGACCAGGCGTACCGTCAGTTTGCCGCGCTTGCCCAGCGTGGGGTCGAAGGCGTACGAGGTGACGGAGCAGTTCGGCACGTCGCCGGAGCGGTCCTGCGCGAGGATCGTCGCCTCGTCCATCCGCTCCAGCAGGTAGCGGAAGCAGTTGACGATGACCTGGTGCGCGACGATCAGCACGCGCTCGCGCGAGTACTCGCGCGTCATCGTGTCGAGCACGCTGCGCAGGCGCAGGATGACGTCGCACCAGCTCTCGCCGCCGGGCGGGCGGAAATAGAACTTGCCGACGTGGTGGCGTTGCTCATGGAGCTCGGGATATTTCTCGGCAATGCCGCGCACGGTCAGGCGGTCGAGGATGCCGAACTCCTTTTCGCGCAGGCGCTCGTCGGCATGCACGGCCAGCAGGTCGTCGCGGTCGAGCCGCTGCATCAGGATGTTGGCGGTCTCGGCCGCGCGCACGTACGGCGAATGCAGCACGACGTTCGGCTGGGCCTCGCGCGGCAGCGCGGCGAACCAGGTCGAGAGTGCCTGCGACTGGCGCACGCCCAGCTCGGACAGCGGCACGTCGACGTCGCGTTCGGCGATGTCGATGAGGAGGCCCGAAGCTGCCTCCGCGGCATCGCGCGCGACATTGCCGGCGCTTTGTCCGTGCCTGACGAGCCAGATTTCCTGTGGCCATTTCTGATCCATCATCCGACCGTTTGTGATTTTGACATGACGCGATCATAGACGGATTCGGCGGGATTTCCGCGCACGATTCCCAGCGAAAATGTGTGCCGAACCGCCGTGTAGGCGATGTCTTACGGCAGCGCGGGAAGCGCGCGAATGTGGCCGGCGGCATGGCGAGCCCGGCCGGGCTGGCGCCGCCGGGCGGCGGGCTTCACACCACTTGTTCTTCGCTGTCCAGGTTGACCTCGGCGTCGCTGTCGAATACCTTCATGTCGGTCTGGCCGAGCACGCGGCTGGCGAAGGTGCCGGCCGTGATGGCACCGCTGACGTTGAGCGCGGTGCGTCCCATGTCGATCAGCGGTTCGATGGAAATCAGGAGGCCGGCCAGCGCGACGGGCAGGTTCAGCGCCGACAGGACGATGAGGGCGGCGAACGTGGCCCCGCCGCCCACGCCGGCCACGCCGACGGAGCCGATCGTCACGACGCCGATGAGCGGCAGCAGGAACGCGGCGGTGAACGGATCGATGCCGACGGTCGGCGCGATCATCACGGCGAGCATCGCCGGATAGATGCCCGCGCAGCCGTTCTGGCCCATCATCGAGCCGAACGACGCGGCGAAGTTGGCGATGCCTTCGGGCGTGCCGAGGCGCGCGGTCTGCGTCTGCACGCTCATCGGAATCGACCCGGCCGACGTGCGCGACGTGAACGCGAACGCCAGCACGGGGAAGATTTTCTTCACGTAGCGGCCCGGGTGCAGGCCCACGGCCGCGATGATCACGAGGTGCACGCCGAACATCAGGATCAGCGCGCTGTACGAGGCCATCACGAAGCCGATCAGGTTCAGGATGTCCTGCAGGCTGGAGCTGGCGACGACCTGCGTGATGAGCGCGAACACGCCGAACGGGGTGAGGCGCAGCACGAGCGTCACCATGCGCATCACGATCACGTGGGCGACGTGGACGAATTCGCTGAACTTGTCGAAGACCTCCGGCTTCTTGCCGGCGATGCCCGTGGCCGAGACGCCGATGAAGATCGAGAACAGCACGACGGCGATCGTCGACGTCTTGCGCGCGCCCGTCATGTCGAGGAAGGGGTTTTCCGGAATGAACGACAGGATCATGGTCGGCAGCGACACGTCCTGGGCGGTCGACAGTTTGCCTTCCAGATAGTGTCCGCGCGCGATCTCGGCCGCGCTCGACGTCAGGCCGACGGCGCTCAAGCCGTACAGCTTGGCCATCAGGATGCCGATCGCCGCGGCGATGGCCGTCGTGGCCATCAGCGTGCCGATCGTCAGCGCGCTGATCTTGCCGAGCGAGGAGGCGTCGCGCAGCTTGAGGATCGCCTGGATGATCGAGACCATGATCAGCGGCATGATGATCATCTGCAGCAGTTTGACGTAGCCGGTGCCGACGATGTCGAGGTAGGCATTCGTCTGCCCGATGACGGGCGAAACGTTGCCGTAGAACGCCTGGAAGGCGGCGCCGAGCGCGATCCCCAGGCCGAGGCCGGTGAACACGCGCTTCGTGAAGGACAGGTGGCGTTGCTGCATCGCGTACAGCAGGCCGCAGAACGCGAGGGCGATGGCCAGGTTCAGGATCAAGGGGAGACTCATGGTGTCCTCGTGTTGCGTTGCCCGCCCGCGTTTTGTGCGCACAGGAAATATAAGAAACGCATTCTATAGCCAATCATGCGGGTCTGCATGAGGGGCGCCGTCCCTTCAACGCGCGTCGCGTTGCAAAGTGTTAAATGTTGTTGACACTGCAAGCCGAGTTTGCAACACTCAACCGTTGTCCTTTCGCCATCTCCAGGAGATTCCATGGCCGTCCTGCGCCGCATGCTGTGCCTCGTGTTGTTGTGCTGCTGGTCGGGCGCGTGGGCGCAGACCACGGTCTCCGGTTTTTCGCCCGACGGGCAGGTGCGCCGCGTGCGCCAGGCGGTGGCGCGCTTCACGCAGCCGATGGTGGCGTTCGGCGACCTGCGCGCGGACACGCCGTTCGACGTCGACTGCCCCGTGCCGGGCAGCGCCCGCTGGGTCGATGCGCAGACGTGGAGCTACGATTTCGACCGCGACCTGCCGGGCGCGACGCGTTGCCGCTTCACGCTCAAGACGAATGTGCACGACCTGGCCGGCCAGCCGCTTGCGGGACGGCGCGCGTTCAGCGTCGCCACCGGCGGCCCCGCCGTGCTGGAAACCCTGCCGCGCGAAGGGGACGAGAACATCGACGAGCAGCAGGCCTTCATGCTGACGCTGTCCGCCCCGGCAACGGACGAGAGCATCCTGAAACAGGCCTGGTGCCGCGCCGACGGCGTCAGCGAAAAGATCGCCGTGACGCTGCTGCGCGGCGACCGGCGCGCACAGGCGTTGCAGAACGGCCGCTGGTTCGCGCGCCAGGTCGTGGCCGAGGACAAGGGCGACGAGGACCTCGGGGCCTACACCGATGCCCGCCTGCGCGCCGACGAGAAGGCCGGGCGCCTGGCCCGCATCGTCGTGCTGCAATGCCGCCGCACGCTGCCCGCGAGCGCGGAAGTGGCCCTCGTCTGGGGCGCCGGCGTGGCCGCGCCGAACGGGATCGCGACGGACAAGGACCAGACGCTCGCGTTCAAGACCCGCGCCGATTTCACGGCCCGCTTCAACTGCGAGAAAGTCAACGCGCGTTCACAGTGCATCCCGTTCCAGCCGATGCGCGTGAATTTCAGCGCGCCGGTCCACGCGGCCGACGCGGCGCGGATCTACCTGGAAGGACCGGGCGGCAAACGCTGGCCGGCGCGCCTGGAGAAGGAGGGCGACCAGGTGCCGGACGTCGTCAGCCAGGTCAGCCTGCCGGGGCCGTTCCCGGAACAGGCCCGCCTCACGCTGCACCTGCCCGCCGGCCTGCGCGACGATGCCGGCCGCCCGCTCGTCGACGCGGGCCGCTTTCCGCTCGCGGTGCGCACCGGCGAGCAGCCGCCACTCGTCAAGTTCGCGGCGCCGTTCGGCATCATCGAGGCCCACGGCGACCGGCTGCTGCCCGTCACGGTGCGCAACGTCGAGGCCCAACTGGCCGGCCGCATGCACACGGACGGCGCGGCCATGCGCCTGGATGCCGGCCGCACGGCCGACGTGCTCGCGTGGCTGCGCAAGGTCGCCGGTCCGCACGGCGGCCTGCACCCGAGCCAGCCGGATGGCGACCAGATGAAGGTGTCGATTTTCAAAGGCGTCGAGCCGGCCGCGCTGCAGCGCTTCACCCTGCCGAAGCCGCACGGCCGCCGCGCGTTCGAGGTGATCGGCATCCCGCTGCGCCAGCCCGGCTTCTACGCCGTCGAACTGGCCAGTCCGCGCCTGGGCGCCGCGCTGAACGGCAAGCGGCGCACGGCCTATGTGCGCAGCGCGGCCCTCGTCACCAACATGGCGGCGCACTTCAAGCTGGGCGCGCAATCGTCGCTCGTGTGGGTGACGTCGCTCGACAAGGGCCGGCCGGTGGCCGGCGCGCGCGTGGAAGTGCGCGACTGCGCCGCGCGGCTGCTGTGGAGCGGGACCAGCGACGCATCCGGCATCGCGCGCATCCGCCAGGCGCTGCCCCGTGCCCGCTGCAAGGAAAGCGACGTCTACGTGGTGACGGCCGCGCGCGGCGACGACTTCACGTTCACCTTGTCCGACTGGCAGCAGGGCATCGAGGCGTGGCGCTTCAACCTGCCCACCGGCAGCCGCGACGACGACAGCCGGGTCGTCGCCACGGTGTTCGACCGGACCTTGCTGCGCGCTGGCGAGACCGTCCACATGAAGCATTACCTGCGCCGCCGCACGCAGCAGGGTTTTGCCTTCGTGCGCGCGCGGGACCGCGCGCCGACGACAGTGGGCGACTGGCGCGCCCAGGAACTCGGGACGGACAAGACGGCGCTGCCCGCGCGCGGCTTCCTCGTCCACCAGGGCAGCGGCGAGAAGGTCGAATTCGCGCTGCACTGGGCGGCGAACGGCAGCGCCGAGGGCGAGTGGGCGATACCCATCGAGGCGAAGCTCGGCGCGTACGATGTGCTGATCGGCGGCCAGGTCGCGGGCGAGTTCCGCGTCGAGCAGTTCCGCGTGCCGACGATGAAGGCCCAGCTGGCGGGGCCCAGGCAACCCGCGGTGGCGCCGCAGAGCGTCGCGCTCGACGCGCAGGTGAGTTATCTCGCGGGCGGCCCGGCCGGCCTCGCGCCCGTAAAACTGCGCAGCGTCGTGCAGGACACCGGCGTGCAGTTCGCCGACTACGACGAGTTCACGCTGGGTGCGGGCGACGTGCGCGAAGGCGTCGTCGACCAGGGCGGGGGTGGCGAGGACGACGAGGACGAATCGGAAGGCGCGCCGGGCCAGGACGTGGCGCGCACGCAGTCCTTGCTGCTGGACCGCGCCGGCGGCGCGCGCATCGTCGTCGACAAGCTGCCGGCGATCGAACGGCCGAAAAGCCTGCTGGCCGAACTGTCGTACCAGGACGCCAACGGCGAGACGCTGACCGTGTCCACGCGCGTGCCGCTGTGGCCGTCGGCCTGGGTGGTCGGCATCAAGCCGGAAGGCTGGCTGCTGCGCCGCGACGCGCTGAAATTCCAGGCCGTCGTGCTGGACGTCGCCGGCAAACCGGTGGCGAACGTGCCCGTGACGGTCGACCTGCTCAAGCGTGCGACCTATTCGCACCGGCACCGCCTCGTCGGCGGCTTCTATGCGTATGAACACAGCAGCGAAATCAAGCGCGTGGGCGAGGCGTGCAGCGGCACGACGGACGCGCGCGGCATCCTCGTGTGCGACACGCGCGCCACGACCGACGGCGACTTGATCCTGCGCGCCCGCGCGCTCGATCCGCAGCAGCGCGTGGCGGCGACCCATCGCGAAATCTACGTGGCGGGCGATGACGAGCAGTGGTTCGCGAACGCCGACCACGACCGCATCGACCTGCTGCCGGCGCAAAAGCGCTACGAGCCGGGCGAACAGGCGCGCTTCCAGGTGCGCAGCCCGTTCCGCCGCGCGACGGTGCTCGTGACCGTCGAACGCGAAGGCATCCTCGACACGTACGTGCGGCACCTGTCCGGGCGCGACCAGACGATTGCGATTCCCGTGAAGGCCAGCTATGCGCCGAACGTGTTCGTCTCGGCCCTGGTCGTGCGCGGGCGCGTGGCGGGCGTGCAGCCGACGGCGCTCGTCGACCTCGGCAAGCCCGCCTATAAACTGGGCATCGCGCCGATCCGCGTGGGCTGGGGCGGCCACGAACTCAAGGTCGACGTGGCGGCCGACAAGCCCGTCTACAAGGTGCGCGAGCATGCGCAGGTATCGATCCGCGTGCGCGACCCCGACGGCACGCGGCCCGCGGCCGGGACCGAGGTCGCCGTGGCCGCCGTCGACGCCGGCCTGCTGGAGCTGATGCCCAACACGAGCTGGGACCTGCTCGACACGATGATGCACGAACGGAGCCTGCAGGTGGAGACGTCGACGGCACAGATGCAGGTGGTCGGCAAGCGCCACTTCGGCCGCAAGGCGTTCCCGCACGGCGGCGGCGGCGGACGGAGCGCCGGGCGCGAACTGTTCGAGACGCTGCTGCTGTGGAAGGGCAAGGTCGTCCTCGACGCGAACGGCGAGGCGCGCGTCGACGTGCCGCTGAACGATTCGCTGACGTCGTTCCGCATTGTCGCCGTCGCCAGCAGCGGCGCGGGCCGGTTCGGCACGGGCCGCACGGACATCCGCACGTCGCAGGACCTGATGCTCGTGTCCGGCCTGCCGCCGCAGGTGCGCGAGGGCGACCGCCTGCGCGCCGGCTTCACGGTGCGCAACGCGTCCGATCGGCCGCTGACGGTGGCCCTCTCCGCGAGCGTCGCGGCCGACCGCGGCAAGGGCCAGCCGCTGGCGCGCCAGGACGTCGCACTGGCACCGGGCGAGTCGCGCGAAGCGGGCTGGGACTACACGGTGCCGGCCGGCGCCGCGGCGCTGCAGTGGGACGTGGCCGCGTCGAGCAACGACAGCGGCGCGGGCGACCGCATGCGCATCACGCAACAGGTGACCGCCGCCGTCCCGGTGCGCACCTTGCAGGCGACCCTGATCCAGATCGACGGCACGCAGACGCTGCCCGTCGAGCGGCCGGCGGATGCGCTGCCGGGCCGCGGCGGCGTCCGCACCACGTTGCAGGCGCGCCTGGGCGACGAGCTGCCGGGCGTGCGCGACTACATGGCCGCGTATCCGTACACGTGCTTCGAACAGCGCACGTCGCGCGCCGTGGCGCTGCAGGACCGCGCGCTGTGGGACAAGGTCGTCGCGACCCTGCCTGCGCACCTCGACGGCGATGGCCTCGTCAAGTATTTCGCGCCGATGGAGCAGGGCAGCGACGTGCTCACGGCCTATGTGCTGTCCTTGACGAACGAGGCGGGCTATCCGATTCCCGACGAGCTGCGCGGCCGCATGGAAGCGGGCCTCGCGGGCTTCGTGGAAGGGAAGATCGTGCGCGGGAACGGCCGCGCGACGGGCGAACTGGCCGTGCGCAAGCTGGCCGCGCTGGAAGCCCTGTCGCGCGGTGCGGGCGTGCGGCCGGCCATGCTGGAGTCGATCGAGGTCCAGCCGAACCTGTGGCCGACGTCCGCCGTCATCGACTGGTATCTCGTCCTCAAGCGCACGCCGGCGCTGCCGCAGCACGACGCGCGCCTGGCGCAGGCCGGCCAGATCCTGCGCGCGCGCCTGAACCTGCAGGGCACGACGATGGGCTTTTCGACGGAGCGTGCGGACGACTGGTGGTGGCTCATGACGTCGGCCGACGTCAACGCCAACCGCCTGCTGCTGGCGACGCAGGGCGACCCGGCGTGGAAGGCCGACGCGGGCCGCCTCGCGCGCGGCACGCTCGGCCGCCAGCAGCACGGGCATTGGGACACCACGCCGGCCAACGCGTGGGGCGTCGTCGCGCTGAAGCATTTTGCGCAAGCCTACGAGCGCGCGCCCGTGACGGGCAATGCGAACCTCGTGCTGGCCGGTGCCGGCGCGAAGGGCGTCAGCTGGACCGGTCCGACGCCGGCCACCGTGCTGCAGGGCTGGCCGGAGGGCCGTGGCACCATCACGCTGCGCCAGCTCGGCGGCGGCAAGCCGTGGGCGACGGTCCAGAGCCTGGCGGCCGTGCCGCTTTCGGCGCCGCTGGCGTCCGGCTACCGCATCGCGCGCACCGTCACGCCGGTGGAGCAGAAGGTCAAGGGCGCGTGGTCGCGCGGCGACGTCTACCGCGTCCACCTCGACATCGACGCGCAATCCGACATGACGTGGGTCGTCGTCGACGATCCGATCCCGGCCGGCGCCAGCGTGCTCGGTTCAGGCCTCGGACGCGATTCGCAGATCGCCACGGCCGGCGAACGCCGCACCGGCTGGACCTGGCCCGCGTACGAGGAGCGCATGCACACCGGCTACCGCGCGTACTACGAATGGGTGCCGAAGGGCCGCTTCACCGTCGAGTACACGGTACGCCTGAACAACGCGGGCCGCTTCGCGCTGCCGCCCACGCGGGTCGAGGCCATGTATGCGCCGGAGATGTTCGGCGAGGTGCCGAATGCGGGCGTCGTGGTGCAGTGAGGCCGCGATGAAAGCGCTCCTCGCGTGGATACTGTTGCCGCTGTTGCTGGCCGCGCCGCCGGCGCTCGCCGCCGTGCCGACGCCGCAGGATGTGAAAGCCGCGTGGCGCTCGTCCGACACGACCCTGCTGGACCGGCATGGCGAGGTCATCGACACGGTGCGCGTCGACATGAAAGGCCGCCGGCTGGCCTGGGTGGCGCTGGACGACATCTCGCCCACGCTCGGCCGCGCCGTGCTGCAGGCCGAGGACCAGCGTTTCATGGAACACGGCGGCATCGACTTCCAGGCAATCGGCAAGGCCGCCTGGGACAATCTGTTCGGCGTGCAGCGCACGCGCGGCGCCTCGACGATCACGATGCAGCTCGCCGGCCTGCTCGACCCGAAACTGGCGCCGCGTTCGGCGGGCCGCACGTGGGCGAGCAAATGGGACCAGGCGCTCGCGGCGCGGGAACTGGAGGCCGGCTGGAACAAGCGCCAGATCCTCGAGGCCTACCTGAACCTGGCCAGTTACCGCGGCGAGCTGCAGGGCATCGGCGCCGCGGCGCGCGCGCTGTTCGGCAAGGCGCCGTCGGGGCTGGATGCGGGCGAGGCCGCGATCCTGGCGAGCCTGTTGCGCGCGCCGGCGGCACCGCCGCGGACGGTCGCGCGGCGCGCGTGCGCGCTCGCGCGCGAGCTCGATCCGCGCACGGATTGCGCGGCCATCGAATGGGAAGTCGATGCCGCGTTCGCGCGCACGGCGGCGCCGCTGCCGTCGGCAGCCGGCACGACGCCGCAGCTGGTGCGCCGCCTCGGCGCGGGGCCGGGGAGCGTCGTGCGCAGCACCCTCGACGCCGGCCTGCAGCGCTACGTGGCCGCCACGCTGCACCGCCGGCTGGCCGAGCTGGCCGGACGCAATGTGGGCGACGGCGCCGTGATCGTCATCGACAATGCCAGCGGCGAGGTGAGGGCGTACGTCGCGAACGACGGCGCCAGTGAAGTCGACGGCGTGACGGCGCTGCGCCAGGCCGGGTCCACGTTGAAGCCGTTCCTGTACGAGCTGGCGCTGGAGCGGGGCCAGCTCACGGCCGCCTCGCTGCTGGACGACACGCCCGTCGACATCCCGACGGTCGGCGGCCTGTACGTGCCGCAGAACTACGACCACCAGTACCGCGACGCCGCCAGCGTGCGCACGAGCCTCGCGGGGTCGCTGAACGTGCCCGCCGTGCGCACGCTGATGCTGGCGGGTCTGGAACGCTTTCATGAGCGCCTGCGCCAGCTCGGCATCACGAGCCTGACCGAAGCGCCCGAGTTCTACGGCTGGTCGCTGGCGCTCGGTTCGGGCGACGTCAGCCTGCTGGAACTGACCGGCGCCTACCGCACGCTGGCCAACGGCGGCATGCAGGACGATGTGACGTTCGTGCCGCGCGCAGGAGCGGCCAGGCAAGCGGCGAAACGGCGCGTGCTGGATGCGCGCGCCAGCTTCATCGTCGCCGACATCCTGTCCGACCGCGCCGCCCGCAGCACGACGTTCGGCCTCTCCAACGAACTCGCGACGGGCTTCTGGAGCGCGGTCAAGACGGGCACCAGCAAGGACATGCGCGACAACTGGTGCGTGGGCTTTTCGGACCGCTACACGGTCGGCGTGTGGGTCGGGAACTTCGATGGCGGCTCGATGTGGGACGTGTCCGGCGTGTCCGGCGCGGCGCCCGTGTGGCGCGATGTGATGGATTACCTGCACCGCGACCGCCCGAGCCGGCCGCCGGCCGCGCCGCCCGGCGTCGTGCGCCAGACGGTGCGGTTCGCGCCGGCCGTGGAACCCGAGCGCAGCGAATGGTTCGTGCGCGGCACGGAGACGCCGTTGGTCGAGGTGCTGGCGCCGGCCCGGCGCGCGCCGCGGATCGTGTATCCGGCATCGGACAGCATCATCGCACTCGATCCGGACATCCCGCCGTCGCTGCAGCGCATGCGGTTTCGTGCCTACGGCGGCGCGGGACTGCGCTGGAAACTGGATGATGCGGACGTCGGCCCGGCCGAGCAGGCGGCCACGTGGGCGCCGCTGCCGGGCGAGCACGAACTGAAACTGGTGGGGAGCGATGGCCGGGCGGTCGCCGCCGCCCGGTTCGAAGTGCGCGGCGCGGCGCCCGGTCAGCTCGCCTCGACCTTTTCCACCAGCAGCGGCGGATCGGCGGACAGGTCGAGCGGCAACGGCGTGAACAGGGGCGAGTCGGAACGGTAGGGCACGCGGCCGTGGCGCGCGGCCGGATCGAGGTGCAGGTCCTGGTCGTCGAAGAACAGGTGGGCGCGGAACGCCTTGACCACCTTCGACTTGGGCACGCCGCCGAGGAAGAAGATTTCGTTCACGTACACGCCCCAATGGCGCAGGGTATTGATGACCCGCATCTCGGCCGGCGCGCTGCGCGCCGTGACGATGGCGATGCGCACCGGCGACACGTCCGCGCCGAACGGCAGCCGTTCCTGCAGGCGCGCCAGCCTGCGCAGCAGGACCGCGTACGGGCCATCCTTCATCGGCTCGTTCTGCTTTTCGTCCTCGATCGTGTGGAAGCGGTCCAGGCCCTCGGTCTTGTACACGAGTTCACTGGAGTCGTCGAACAGCACGGCGTCGCCGTCGAAGGCGATGCGGACCTGGTCGTCGGGCGGCGCTTCGGCCGCGTGCGGCGGCGGCTTCAGGATCGCGGCCGCGCAGGCCTGGGCGTCGATCACGCGCTGGGCGTCTTCGACATTGGTCGTCAGGAACAGGTCGACGGCGAACGCGTCGAGGTAATCGACGACGGACTGGCCGCCGGTGAACGCGTGGCGCGAGATCGGCAGCCCGCGCGAGCGGATATTGTTGAAGACGCGCACGCCCGTCTCCGGGCTGTTGCGCGACATGACGACGACTTCGACGAGCGGCTTCGTCTCCGACTGGGCGTAGCGGTTCAGGCCGAGCAGGGCGCGCACGAGGGCCATGCCGGTGCCGTCGCGCAGCGGTTCGTTCTCGCGCTCGAGCATGTAGGCGCGGTATTCCTCCAGCGCGCTCTGGGGATTCTTGACGTAGCGGGCCTTGTAGAGGGCGTCGGCTTCCGCCAGGTCGAAGAGGGCGGTGGCGGAGATGCCGACCACGAGGGTATCGGAAAGGTCGAGGGGCATGATGATCGGATTCCTTGGTTGCGGGCCTGCACATCGGCAGGACTATTCCTACGGAAATTATGGTGCCCGACACCGAGGATTACTTGAGTTCAAGCAACAAATCGTTGGAGCGGCAAGCCGACCGGCGACTGCGTTGCCGCGACCCGGATAATGGATCCAGGCAGGGCAGGAAGGGACTGGAACGCAAAAAGCCCACGCACCGAAATGCGTGGGCTTCCTGGTAATACTGGTAGGCCGTGCGGGGCTCGAACCTGCGACCAACGGATTAAAAGTCCGCTGCTCTACCAACNAGAAGCAAGATTATAGGCGCGAACCGCGGTCGTGTCAAACGACCTAGCGCAGCGCGGCCAGCCTGTCCTTGGCCGCCTGTGCCGCCGCGGAGTCCGGGAACTTCGACACGAGCTGCTGCAAGGCCTTCTTGGCGTTCTTCTTGTCCTTGAGTTCGGTGTAGCTGGAGGCGATGTTGAGCATGGCGTCCGGCGCCTTGGCGCTCGTGCCGTAGTTGGCGACGACGGCTTCCTGGGCGGTGATCGCGTTCTTGTAGTCGCGCTGGGCGTAATACGCGTTGCCGAGCCAGTACTGGGCGTTGGCGGCGTAGGCCGAGTCGGGGAAGCGGCGGACGAATTCCTGCAGGGCGCCGGCGGCCGCCTTGTAGTCGCCCGACTTGAACAGGTCCATCGCGGCGTCGTAGGATTTCTTTTCGGTCGGCAGCACTTCGGCGGTCTGGCCGTCGATGGTTTCCTGGTGCGGTTCGAGTTTCCTGACGCGCGCGTCGAGGTCGGCGTACAGGTCTTTCTGGTTCTTCTGGGCGGTGGCGATTTCGTTGGCGAGGACTTCGACCTGGCCGCGCAGGCGCGAGATTTCCTGCATGGTCTGTTCGTGCTGGTTCAGCATGTCGACGCTGATCGATTTGTCGGCCTTGGTGTCGACGCGGGCATTGAGGTCGCGTGTCAGTGCGTCGACCTTGGCCTGCAGGGCCAGGATCGCCCGGCGCGCTTCATCGTCGTCGAGCAGGCCGGCGTTCGCCTGCAGGGGCAGCCAGGCAGTCAGGGCGAGGGCGATGGCCGCGAGGTGGCACTTGGACAGTTTGATCATCTTTGACTCTTTCTAAACCGGTGAAAACTTGGGAATCCAAACGGAAACGGGGCGGGATGCAGTCTGCACCGCATCCCGCCCCGCTGTCAATGTACTGTACTAGACAGCCGCGACAGCGTTCCGCTTATTGATAGACGATGTCGGCGCGGCGGTTTTCAGCCCAGGCAGCTTCGTCGTGGCCGGTTGCTTTCGGCTTTTCCTTGCCCAGCGAAACAGCTTCCATCTGGCTGTCCGACACGCCCAGGGCAGCCATCGACTTGCGCACGGCTTCGGCACGCTTCTGGCCCAGGGCCAGGTTGTACTCGGTGCCGCCGCGTTCGTCGGTGTTGCCTTGGATCAGGACTTTACGCTGCTTGTTCTTGGTCAGGTAAGCCGAGTGGTTTTCGACGACCGGCTTGCCGTCGTCGCGGACGACGTAGCTGTCGAAGTCGAAGTACACGCTGCGGTTCGCCAGAACGCCTTTCGGGTCGTTCAGCGGATCGACATTGCCGGTCTCGACCGGACGGATTTCACGGGTGTCGGCAGCCGGCGGGGTTGCCTGGGCGACCGGCTTTTCTTCAACTTTCGGGGCTTCCTGCAGCTTGGTCGACGAGCATGCCGACAGCAGGGCCGCGGCAGCAACGATGAACGCTACACTTTTTGCATTACGCATGGTTTTTCTCCTGGTCAAAAAATTTTACTTCATAAACGGGCCCCAGCTGGGCTCCCGAATGTTTCCCGCTTGGGTGGTCAAGCGTTGCTTGACGCGCCCGTCGACCGACACCACGGCAAGCGCGGTACGGCCGCCACCCCTGGTCGCATACATGATGTATTTGCCGTTCGGCGAAAAACTCGGTTCGGTGGCCCCATCGGCCAAGCGCTGTTCCTGGCCGGAAGCCAGGTCCATCGCATACAGAGAAAAACCCCCATCGCGTTGCGAAATCCACGCCAGCGTCTTGCCGTCCGGGGATAAACGAGGGCTGATATTGTAGTTGCCATTGAACGTGACGCGGGTCGCCTGCCCGCCGTTCACGTTCATTTTGTAGATTTGCGGACCGCCGCTGCGGTCGCTGGTGAAATAAATGGTCTGGCCGTCGGCCGCGAAGCGCGGCTCGGTATCGATGCCGTTGCTGTTCGACACGCGGCGCAGGCCGCTGCCGTCGGCGTTCACGACCCAGACCTGCGTATTGCCGGTCTTCGAGAGCGCGAGGGCCAGCCGGGTGCCGTCCGGCGACCAGGCCGGCGCCGAATTATTGCCCTTTTCATTGGCGATGACGGTGCGCTGGCCCGTCACCAGGTTCTGCACGTAGATCACCGGCTTGCGCAGTTCGAACGACACGTAGGCGACCTTGGTGCCGTCCGGCGACCACGACGGCGAGATGATCGGTTCGCGGCCGTGGGCGGCGACCTGTTCGCCTTCGCCGTCCGCATCCGCCACGACGAGCTTGTAGTCGTGCGCGGCCGGGTCCTGCTTGACGTACGTGATGCGGGTCGAGAAGATGCCGCGCACGCCGGTCAGCTTTTCGTAGACGTCGTCGGCGATGCGGTGCGCCTCCAGGCGCGTATTGCGCGCGGTGACGGCATCCGACAGTTGCGACAGCTGCGCCTGCTTGACGGTGTCGAGCAGTTTATAGCGCACCTGGAAGCGGCCGTCCGCGAGGCGCTGCACCGACCCCACGACGAGTGCGTCGGCACCGCTGGCCTTGAACGCGGCCAGGTCGACGTTGGCGGTATCGGAAATGGGCTGGTGCGCGTCGATCACCCTGAACACGCCGCTGCGCTCGAGGTCGGCGCGGATGATCGCGGAGACTTGTTCGGGCGCCACCGATTCATCGGCGAACGCCGCGACTGCGACCGGGATCTGGTTGCTGCCCACACCGGCGATTTCGACTTTCAGCTGGGCATGTGCGGCCACGCCCATCAGGAGGGAGGCCGAAAACAGCAGGGTATGTAGTTTCTTCATGTTTCTCTCAGCAATGGTTAAGGAACGCGATCACTGCAGGTCCTTCATATGGAACTCGATCACGAGGGAACGCTCTACCGTACCATCTTTCTTCTTGGGCAGTGGGGACGATTTGGTGATGCCTTTTTCGACGGCGTCGTCGAATGAAGGCACGCCACTGCTCTTGATCTTTCTGACCGAAATGATCTCGCCGGTCGGCAGCTGTTCGACGCGGAACGTCGCCGTCGGATTGCCCGGTTCCTCGAGGCTGCCCGCATACGACGTATTGCCCTTCACCTTGGCCGTGATGGCCGCGGAATAACCCTTGTCGCTGCGCGGCGCCGTCGATTTCTCGGCCGTGCCGGTACTCGTCGGCGTGCCCGCAGCGCCCGTGATGCGGCGCATCTCGTCGGCGCGCGCGGCGTCCAGTTTCTTCTGTTCGGCGGCGGCCTTTTTCTTCTTGTCGGCTTCCTCTTTCTTTTTCTTTTCCGCTTCGTCTTTTTTCTTCTTCTCGGCTTCTTTCTTTTCGGCGTCGGCCTGTGCTTTCTTCTCGGCCTGCTCGCGTTCCTTCTTCTCGGCCAGCGCCTTCGCTTTCTTTTCGTCCGCGCGCTTTTGCTCGGCGCGCTTTTGCTCAAGTTCGCGCTCCTGGCGCTCGTCTTCGAGCTGCTTGCGTTTCAATTCTTCCTTGCGCTTCTTCTCGCGTTGGAGGGCGATGTCCGGCTGCTTCGGCTGCGGCTGTTCGACGGCGGGCGGCGGCTCCACGGCTTTCGGCGTGGGCTGGGGCGGCGGCGTTTCCGGTTCCGGCTCCGGTGCGGGCGGCGGGGGCGGCGGGGCGGCGGTCTGCGTCGTCACGTCCCAGATTTCCGCCTCGACGGCGACGGGCGCGTTGTTCTGCCAGCGGATGCCGATCCACAGGAAGGCCAGCAACAGGGCGTGCACGCCCACCGCCAGGCCGATGGCCGGCCAGCGGTTCGGTTCAGGCGGCACGTGGTAAGGCGCGCCGTTGCCGTTGCCGAGGCTGTTCTGCTTCGTTGCTGACATCAGTTCTTCTTCACTTCGTGGCCAGTCCGACGCGGGTGATGCCCATCTTCTTGGCTTCGGAAATCAGCTGGATCACGTCGTCGTATTTGCTGTCGCGGTCGCCGGCTATCAAGACCGGATAATCCGGATGCTCGGCGTGGATGTCGCGCAGGCGCGTGACGAGCGTCGAGCGGCTCGACACGTCTTCCAGCGGTTGCGGATTCTTGCCGGTGATGCCGATCTGCAGCTGGCCCTTGTCCTTGACCGCGATCTGGATATAGTCGTCCGGCGGCTGCGTGGAGCGCTCGGCGCTGGGCAGCTTGATCTCGCTCGGGTTCTGCGTCGGCGGCACCGCCATGAAAATGATGAGCAGCACCAGCATCACGTCGATGTACGGCACGACGTTGATCTCGGACTTGAGCTTGCGACGGTTGCCCCGCAGACTGCTGTTGAAGGCCATGTCGACTCCTCTTGCGGCGATCAGCGCGACTGACGCTGCAGGATGTTCGAAAATTCCTCGACGAAGCTTTCGAAGCGGATCGCGAGGCGGTCGATGTCGTGGGTGAAGCGGTTGTACGCCACGACGGCCGGAATGGCCGCGAACAGGCCGATGGCGGTGGCGATCAGCGCTTCGGCGATGCCGGGCGCGACCGTGGCCAGCGTTGCCTGTTGCACGTTCGCCAGGCCGCGGAACGCGTTCATGATGCCCCACACGGTACCCAGCAGACCGATGTACGGCGAGACCGAACCGACGGACGCCAGGAAGTTCAGGTGCGTATCCATCTGGTCCAGCTCGCGGTGGAAGGCGGCGCGCATCGCGCGGCGGGCGCCATCCAGCACGGCGCCCATGTCGAGTGCGTCGCGCGAGGCCTGCTTGCCCTTGATGAACTCGCCCATGCCCGCCTCGAAGATGCGGGCCAGCGGGCCGCTCTGGTCGCGCTGGCTGCTGGCGCTCTGGTGCAGCGTGTGCAGGTTGCCGCCGGCCCAGAAGCTGCGCTCGAACTGCTCGGTCTGGCGACGCGCGGCGCGGATCGCGAACAGTTTGCGGAAGATATACGTCCAGCTGGTGAGGGAAACCGCGAACAGCAGGGCCATGAGCAACTGCACCACCACGTGGGCATGGCGGATCAGTTCAATGAATGAGAGGTCTTGGACTGCGTTCATTGGATATATGTTTGGTCAAATGAATTGTCAGGCGGCACGCATTTTAGCAGCGGCGGGGGCGGGAAGGGAACGGGGGCGCAGCGTTGAGGCGTCGACGCAACCGACTTTCACGTCGGCGCTGGAGAGCAATGTGTCGCCGCGCCAGGCCTGCTGGGCGAATTGCACGGAGGCGCGGCCGAGCTTTTCCACGCTCAAGGTCAGTTTCACTTCATCGTCCAGGCGCGCGGACGCAAGATAATCGACGCTGGCGCTGCGCACGACGAAGATCGCGCCTTCCTGGTCGCGCAAGGTGTGCTGATCGATGCCGAGCGAACGCAGCCATTCGGTGCGCGCACGTTCGTAGAACTTCAGGTAATTGGCGTAGAACACGATGCCGCCGGCGTCCGTATCTTCGTAATAGACCCGAACCGTCCAGGTGAAAACTGAAGGCATTTCAGCTGCCATAAATGAAAATGGGAAACATTTTACGCCATTTTTACCCGCCATATGTGCGTCAGAATACATATACACGGGTATAAGCGGCTGACGGCCCGGTGGCTGAGCCGTCGAACAGGGTATGAGATACCAATGGCTCATGCCAAGCCAGCAACTGTAACACTTTTCCACTACGGGTGGCGCCGTTGTTACAAAGAGAAAACAATTCGTTCGCCGCTCGGCCGATCGCTGCTGTATCAAGCCGACAATTCGGGGTCAGAGCCCGGTTTTGAGCAATTGCTTGAAAAGGGGCGCGGTTTTCCGGCCCGGTGTTTCAGCCCGGGTTGCGCTTGATGGTGAGCGGGCCGTAACCCTGGCAGGTCGGCATCATTTCGATCTGGTTGATGTTGACGTGCGGCGGCAGCGAAGCGACCCAGTAGGCGGTCGCGGCGATGTCCTCGGCGGTCAGCGGTTGCGTGCCTTCGTAGACTTTCGCGGCGGCCGCGTCGTCCCGCAGGCGCACGTTCGAGAATTCCGTCCCGCCGCACAGGCCCGGCGCCAGGTTGGTGGCGCGCACACCGGTGCCGACGAGGTCGGCGCGCAGGTTCAGCGTGAACTGTTCGACGAACGCCTTGGTGGCGCCGTACACGTTCCCGCCCGGATAAGGCGTGCGGCCGGCAACGGAGCCGATGTTGATGACGAGGCCGCTGCCGCGCTCGACCATTGCCGGCAGCAGGGCGTGCGTCATCGTGACGAGGCCCTTGATGTTCGTGGCGATCATCGTTTCCCAGTCTTCCAGCGGCACTTCATGGGCCGGCTTCGTGTTCAGGGCCAGGCCGGCATTGTTGATCAGCACGTCGATCTGGCGCCAGGACTGCGGCAGCATCGACAGCGCTTCCTCGATCGACGCCTTGTCGGTCACGTCCATCGCGATCGGCAGGGCCGATTCTCCCAGCTCCCTGGCCAGGGCATCAAGGCGGTCCTTGCGGCGCGCCGCCAGCACCACCTGGTGGCCGTTCTTGACGAAAGTGCGCGCCATGGCGGCGCCGAATCCGGCCGATGCGCCGGTGATGAAAACGATCATGATGGTTGCCTGGCTGGGTGGTAACTGCAGGATTGTAGCCGAAATGACCATACGGAGCAGCGGCCATCCCAGAGTTGCCAGGGCGGCATCGGTTTCCTTGCTTACCAGCCGCACAATCCCGTACAATCGGGAGTTCCATTTACATACATCTCACGTAACTGGCGAAAACCGTGCGCTGCCGTCCGATCAGGAGCGATCGGCCTGCCGGTGCGTGGCGAAGGTGGGCACCCACCGGGGAACGTGAGATTTATTTCACTTGCCGTTCGCCTGGGCAGCCACCGACTGGTACGCGTCTGTATCGCGGCTGCCTTGCGTTCTCCGGCTCCCGCCCCATTCAGCGCTGACCGTTGCCTGGTTCTCTTATCGATTGGAGTTTTTTCATGTTTGCAAAAGATCATACGCTCGCCAAGGTTGACCCGGATCTGTGGGATGCGATTCAGAAGGAAAACAAGCGCCAGCAGGACCACATCGAGCTGATCGCATCCGAAAACTACACGTCGCCGGCCGTGATGCAGGCCCAGGGCTCGCAGCTGACCAACAAGTACGCCGAAGGCTATCCGGGCAAGCGCTACTACGGCGGCTGCGAATACGTCGACGTCGCCGAGCAACTGGCGATCGATCGCGTCAAGCAGCTGTTCGGCGCCGAAGCCGCGAACGTGCAGCCGAATTCGGGCTCGCAGGCGAACCAGGGCGTGTTCTTCGCGATGCTCAAGCCGGGCGACACGATCATGGGCATGTCGCTGGCCGAAGGCGGCCACCTGACCCACGGCATGGCGCTGAACATGTCGGGCAAGTGGTTCAACGTGATCTCCTACGGCCTGACCGAGCAGGAAGACATCGACTACGAGCAGATGGAACGCCTGGCCCGCGAGCACAAGCCGAAGCTGATCATCGCCGGCGCGTCCGCGTTCGCCCTGCGCATCGACTTCGAACGCTTCGCCCGCATCGCCAAGGAAGTCGGCGCCTACTTCATGGTCGACATGGCCCACTACGCCGGCCTGATCGCCGCCGGCGAATACCCGAACCCGGTGCCGCACGCCGACTTCGTCACGTCGACGACGCACAAATCGCTGCGCGGTCCGCGCGGCGGCATCATCCTGATGAAGGCCGAGCACGAGAAGGCCATCAACTCGGCCATCTTCCCGGGCATCCAGGGCGGTCCGCTGATGCACGTGATCGCCGGCAAAGCGGTCGCCTTCAAGGAAGCGCTGACGCCGGAATTCAAGGCCTACCAGCAGCAGGTCGTCAAGAACGCCAAGGCACTTGCCGACACGCTGACCGCACGCGGCCTGCGCATCGTCTCGGGCCGTACCGAGTCGCACGTGATGCTCGTCGACCTGCGTTCGAAGGGCCTGACCGGCAAGGAAGCGGAAGCCATCCTGGGCCAGGCACACATGACCTGCAACAAGAACGGCATCCCGAACGACCCGCAGAAGCCGTTCGTGACCTCGGGCATCCGCCTGGGCAGCCCGGCGTTCACGACGCGCGGCTTCAAGGAAGAGGACGCCGTCAAGGTCGGCAACCTGATCGCCGACGTGCTGGACAACCCGCACGACGCCGCGACCATCGACCGCGTCAAGGCCGAAGTCAAGCAACTGACCGACAAATACCCGGTCTACGAAGCGTAAGTAAAACGGTCCCGGCATGCCCGCGCGGCGTGCCGGGATGTCCAGCAGTATTTCCAGCAGTAGCCGGCCCATGAAATGTCCGTTCTGTCAGCATGACGACACCCAGGTCCTCGATACCCGCGTATCCGAGGAAGGCGACGCCATCCGGCGCCGGCGCCGCTGCGCCCAGTGCGACAAGCGCTTCACCACCTACGAACGCATCGAGCTCTCGATGCCGTTCATCGTCAAGAAGAACGGCAGCCGCACCGAATTCGACTCCTCCAAGCTGCGCGGCAGCCTCATGCTGGCCTTGCGCAAGCGTCCCGTGGCGGCCGAGGCGATCGACCGCGCCGTCGCGTCGATCGAGGAAAAACTCCTCACCAGCGGCCGGCGCGAAGTCGATACCGGCCATGTCGGCGAACTGGTGATGCAGGAACTCAAGCGCCTCGACAAGATCGCCTACATCCGCTTCGCGTCCGTCTACAAGAACTTCGAAGACCTGGCCGAGTTCCAGGAAGCGATTGCCGAAGTCGGCCAGCCGCGCAAATAATCGCGCAAACGCGCGCGTCCTTTTTCCCCGTTTTTAGTTGCATCTTCACGGTTGAGCCACCACACGGCTTGCCCGGGCTCGACTGTTACCGTTTCAGCTTCGAAAACGAAGAGGCTGGAGGCCGTCGATGCTGTCGGGTTCGCCATTGCGCGCGCATGCCGGGTTCACGCTCGTCGAAGTGCTCGTCGCCCTGTTCGTGGTGGCGCTCGGCATTGCCGGCGCGGCCGCGCTGCAGATGCTGGCGGTCCGCTCCGGCCGCGACGCCGCGCGCCTGGCCGACGCTGCCCGGCTGGCCCGGTCGCTCGCGGAGCGCATGCGCGCGAATCCCCGTGCACTGGCGTTGCCGGATGCCGACAATCCCTATCTCCAGCTCGATTACGACGCCGCGAGCGGCGCGCCGGCAGCATCGGCGCAGTGCTATGCGGACACCGCCTGCGATGCCGACGAACTGGCGCGCTTCGACCTGTTCGAGGTGTCCGCGGCCGTGGCGGCCGGTTTCCCCGGTGGCCGTATCCGCGTGTGCCGCGATGCCGGACCGCTGGACGCGGCCGGGTTGCCCGCCTGGTCGTGTGACGCCGGCGCCGGCGCGCCGCTCGTCGTCAAGCTCGGCTGGCGCGCGCAAGGCGACGCGGCCACGGGCGCGCCCAGGCTGATGGTGCCGCTGGCGGGAGCGGCGCCGTGAGACGCCTCGTCCGTCACGGCGGCATGACGCTGGCCGAGCTGATGGTGGCGCTGGCCATCGGTCTCGGCATCGTGCTCGCGGCCGGACGCCTGCTCGTGCTGGCGAACGGCGCGTACGCGGCGCAGGTCGAGTCGGCCGGCGTCGAGGATGGCGGACGGTTCGCCGTCGACCTCATCGGCCGCGCCGTGCGCCAGGCGGGCACGTTCGACGTCGCGACGCTGGCCGACCCCGGGGCGGACGCGGCGCCGGCGCGCCTGGCCGGGCTCGATGCGCGCACGCTGTCCCGCACGACGCCGGGCATCGCCGATCCGCTCGCGCCCGCCGTCAACGGCAGCGACGTGCTGGCCGTCCGCTTTCCCGGCGCGGACGATCGCAGCGCCGTCGACTGCGCCGGCTTTCCCGCGGCCGCGGGCGAGGAGGGCTGGAGCATCTTCTATGTGGCCCGCAACGGCGAAGGCGAGGCCGAACTGCGCTGCAGATACCGCGGCGCCGCCAACTGGAGCGCGGACGCGCTGGTGACCGGCGTGGACGGCTTCCAGGTCCTGTACGGCGTCGACACGGACGACCCGCCGGACGGCGTCGCCAACCGCTACGTGAACGCGGCCGCGGTCGATGCGCTCGATGCCGGGCTGGGCGCAGCGGAGCGCAACCGCCGGACCCGCTGGAAACGTATCGTCGCGATACGCATCGGCCTGCTGCTGCACGGGAGCCGGCCCACGCGCGCGGCGCCAGGCAGCACGCACTACGACCTGCTCGGCGCCGGCTATGCGGAGGCCGCCGGGGACGACGACCTGGGCAGTTCGCTGGACGAAGCCGGCATGACGCCCGACCTGCGGCGGCGCGAGCGGCGGTTGTTCATGTTCACGGTCGCGTTGCCGGCCCCGTCGTCATGAAGCCATCATGAAACCATCGTACACGCACCGTCACGGTCGCGTTGCCGCCGCCGGCATGAAGCCGTCGCACACGCAGCGCGGACTGGCCCTCGTCTGCGCACTGATGCTGATGCTCGCGACGATGGTGATCGGCGTGGCCGTCGCGCGCGGCGCGTTCGTCCTGCTGGCAGCGGCGCACAACGAACGCGACCGCGACCTGGCGCAGGCCGCGGCCGAGGCGGCCCTGCGCGATGCCGAGCACGATATCGCCGGCTCGGCCGATGCGCCGCCGGACCGTGCCGCCCATTTCGGCCGGGGCGGCGCGGCTGCCTTCGTCGACGGCTGCGGGCGCGGCGCGGACGATCTCGGCCTGTGCCAGGCCAGGGCGCCGCCCGCCTGGCAAACGCTGGACCTGGCGGCCGAGGACAACCCGGCGCTCGTGCCCTACGGCCACTTCACCGGTGCCGCGCTGGCGGTCGGCCGCGGCTTGCTGCCGGCCCGGCTGCCGGCCTACGTCATCGAGCGGATCGCGCCGCCCGGTGCCACGGCGCAGCAGGGCAGTTTTTACCGCGTCACGGCCATCGGCTTCGGCATGCGGGCATCGACGCGGGTCGTGCTGCAGTCGCTGTACCGGTTGCCGCCGCCGGCGCAGGCAGCCGGACCGGGAGGCGATCACGGCAACGGCAACGGCAACGGCAACGGCAACGGCAACGGCAACGGCAACGCGGGCGGTGACGACGGCACGAACGAAGGCGGTCACGGAAACGGCAACGGAGACAGCAATGGAGACGATAACGGCAATGGCAACCATTCCCCAACCCGGCCGCAAGGGCGGCAGCTCCCCGCCGGCCGCATCGGCTGGCGCGACATCGCGAACTGGGCCGAGTTGCATGCCCATACGCAACCGTGACGGCGGCGGCTTCACCTTGGTCGAACTGATGATCGTCGTGGCCATCGTCGGCATCCTCGGCACGCTCGCGTATCCGACCTACGCGGGCTACATCGTGCGCACGCGCCGCACCGAGGGGCAGGTGGCGCTGATCGAGGCCATGCAGCGGCAGGAGCGCTACCACGTCCAGCACAATACCTACGCCGGGTTCTCGGCCGACGACCCCGGCTCGGACGGCTTCACGTGGTGGTCGGGCGCCAACGCGTCCGCCAGCGCGTACGAACTGGATGCGCGCGCCTGTCCGGACCGGGACATCGCGGCATGCGTCGAGGTCCGCGCCCGTCCCGGCACGGCCCGGGTGGACGCCCGCTTCCGCGATCCCGATTGCGGCGTGCTGACGCTGGACAGCACCGGGCGTCAGGGTGCGCAAGGCACGGGCGTGCGATGCTGGCCGTGACGGCGGCGCGCCGGCCGGCCGGGCGAATGGCCGGCGTGTCGCTGCCCGAACTGTGCACCGTGCTGGCGGTCGCCGCCATCGCGATGGCCATCGCCGCGCCCGACCTGCGCGACCTCGTGCGGTTCCAGCAGTTGAAGGCGGCGGCCGGCGATTTGTTCGCGGCGATCGACCTCGCGCGGGCCCAGGCGCTCGCGCGCGGCCGGCAGGTCAAGGTTGTGCCTGCCGATCCGCGCGGTGCCGACTGGCGCCAGGGCTGGCGCGTGATCGATGACCGCGACGGCGACGGCCGGCCGGGGGCGGACGAGGTGATCGCGGCGCATGGGCCGTTGGCGGCGGGCATCGCCATCGACTTCGCCTTCACGAACTTAGCACCGCCGTACTATATCGCCTACAATGGCGCGGGGCGCAGTTGCGCCGACGGCAACAGCGCGGCGGCGCGCTGGGGAACGGTGTCGCTGTTTCACGGCGGGCACATCCGCCGTATTAAAATCAATATGCTGGGCCGGGCGCGTGTCTGCGATCCGGCGCGCGACGCGGGTTGCGACGGCGCCGCGGCACCGTCCTGACGCCGTGCGCGGCCTGGACGGGCGGCAAGACAACGTAGCGAGACCGGAAACAAGAGTGCAGATACAGAGCGATACCGACGGCATGGCGCTGGCCCTGGAATGGGCGGCGAAGGGCATGTACATCACCGCGCCCAACCCGCGCATCGGCTGCGTGATCGTGCGCGACGGCGTCGTGATCGGCGCCGGCCACACCCAGCCCGCGGGCCAGGACCACGCCGAGATCCAGGCCTTGCGCGATGCCCAGGCGCGCGGCAACGACGTGCGCGGCGCCACCGCCTACGTGACGCTGGAGCCGTGCAGCCACTACGGCCGCACGCCGCCGTGCTCGAATGCGCTGATCCAGGCGGGGCTCGGCCGGGTCGTCGCGGCCATGGTCGATCCGAATCCGCTCGTGGCCGGGCGCGGCATGGCGCAGCTGGAGGCGGCCGGGATCGAAGTCGGCGCGGGCCTGCTGGCCGGGCAGGCGTACGAACTGAATATCGGCTTCTTCACGCGCATGCGCCATGGTCGTCCGTGGGTGCGCCTCAAGACGGCAGCCAGCCTGGACGGCGTCACGGCACTGGAAAACGGCGAAAGCCAGTGGATCACGAGCCAGGAGGCGCGCGCGGACGGTCATGCGTGGCGCGCGCGCGCGAGCGCGATCCTGACCGGCATCGGCACGATCAAGGTCGACAATCCGCAGCTGACCGTGCGCGGCATCGACACGTCGCTGCAGCCGCGCCGCGTGATCGTCGACAGCCGCCTCGACATCGGCATGGACGCGTGCATCCTGCAGGGCGAGCCCTGCTGGATCGTGGCCGCCGAGCCGAACCCCGAGAAGGAGGCGGCGCTGCAGGCGCTGGGACACGAGATCATCATGCTGCCGAACGCGTCCGGCAAGGTCGACCTGCCGGCGCTGATGCGCGAGCTGGGGCGGCGCGAGATCAACGAACTGCACGTCGAAGCCGGTTCCAAGCTGAACGCCTCGCTCGTGCGCGAAGGGTGCGTGGACGAGTTGCTCGTCTACCTGGCGCCCAGCCTCGTCGGCCCGGGACAGGGGATGTTCGCGCTGCCGCCGCTGGCGCACCTGGCCGACAAGCTGCCGCTGCATTTCCACGGCGTGGCCCAGGTCGGGCCGGACCTGCGCATCCTCGCGCGCTTCCGCCCGGACGAAGACCCGAACCGCCACGGATGAGACAAAGGGCTGCCGGTCGAGGCGGCCCGGCCCGATACAGTTAAAGCAAAGGAAGAGACTTATGTTCACCGGAATCGTCGCTGCCGTCGGCAGCATCAAATCGGTCACTCCGCTCGCGGACGGCGCGGATGCGGGCGTGCGCCTCGACATCGATGCCGGCGGCCTGCCGCTGGCGGACGTCGCGCTGGGCGACTCGATCGCCATCAACGGCGCCTGCATGACGGTCGTCGCCAAGACGGAGGACGCGTTCGCCGTCGACGTCTCGCGCGAAAGCCTCAACCGCACCGTCGGGCTCGACCAGCCGGGCGAAGTGAACCTGGAAAAGGCGCTGACCCTGGCCGAGCGCCTGGGCGGCCACCTCGTCTCGGGCCACGTCGACGGCCTCGGCGAGGTGCACAGCTTCGAGCAGGTGGGCGAGTCGTGGAAACTCGTCGTCGATGCGCCCCGCGACCTGGGCAAATACCTGGCCTATAAGGGCTCCGTCGTCGTGAACGGCGTGTCGCTGACCGTCAACAGCGTCGAGGACCTCGACGGCGCGGGCGGTCCGTGCTGCCGCTTCTCGATCAACCTGATCCCGCACACGATCGCCGTCACGACGCTGAAGCACCTGCGTGCCGGCGCCAAGGTCAACCTGGAAATCGACCTCATCGCGCGCTACGTCGAGCGCATGTTATCGGCGTCCAATCAGCCTGGGACGTAATAATCCACGGTAAGCCTGGCGGCATTGTTGACGGTACGAATACAGTATCGAAAAAATTACCGTCATCTCTTCCCGCAAGCCGGTCCAAGCGATGCAAGCCACAAGGCGCAGTGGCGAAAATACAGCCCTGCCGTCGATACGACAGGGCCGATAGTCTTGGGCCGATAGTCGCCCTGCGGTGCCCGCCGCGAACTGCCTGGGGATGACCGGCACGGGCGCGTTCGTTGTTGTCGGCAGATCCCTTGCCAAGGTCGTTACTTTCTACATCCTTTGGTAGCCGCGATATCCCGCCTGGGATACTTTCCAATTCAAGCGGCATCTCGACATCCCGAGTCGCGCCCGCGATTCGCGCCGGCCCACGAAAAGCGGCGAATGTCGCCAACGCTTATTGGTCGTGTGGCGTGCCGCCACCCAGATTGGCTCCGACGCAG
The DNA here is from genome assembly GCF_001425685.1 of Massilia sp. Root335. Taxonomy (GTDB): domain Bacteria; phylum Pseudomonadota; class Gammaproteobacteria; order Burkholderiales; family Burkholderiaceae_D; genus Telluria; species Telluria luteola. The sequence continues at coordinate 204,583 of NZ_LMCY01000043.1, forward strand.
GCTTGGTTATTCATTAATGACCGAAACGCCAGATTGAAAAAAATGCAGCGTAATACACGCTTATCTATCGCGATCTTGCGTTGCACTAGGCCAACAATATCCAAGTTTTAAACGCAGCTGACCACACGTGATTAGTTGTTATGCGAGAATAATATGTTCCCAAGGGAAACTCTGCATGCCATTATGATTATGCGCAGAGAACAATAACTGCACTCGCAACCCAGGCATTATTTATCAATATGAAAATATCAACCAAGCCAATATTTTGTCTGCTCGCGGTTTTTTTAAGCGGGTGTGGTGGAAATATCAAAACTGAAATCGATCAGGTCTATCAGCCTGCGATCGACGTCGTGAAATGTGAAGAATATGGAGGCCTTTCTGGCTCTTGGGTAAAGTGCACGTTTAAAAACAAGACGAGTTATCCCGTGAACCTGGATGGCATGGAAGCGGTTTGTTATCGCGGGGAAATCAAGGTCAGCGATCGCGTCGTCGGCGGCACTGTCGATCCCGGTGGGCTGGTTGAAGAGAGCTTGATTTGTGGAGGCAGTGGAATCAACCTGGTGAAATTCCGCCAACGATAAGGGCTTTTGTCGCGTGGTGCCGAACTCGCGTGACGGGAGCCCTCCTCAACGTTGCTCAGGACAGCGGTATTTCCAGCGCCGAATACATCCTCAATGAGGCTATCGAGGCTGGGTGTGAGTCCTGAGTGCTCAGTCATGGATCGTTAGAATTTTCTTGCATTGGGGCCGAAGCGCGGGAAGTCCAACCGACTGTGGCTCAGTTGGCGTAGACTTCCCGCTGGCATTTGCTCCAGCGTAGGCGGGTCATTCGCGCGCGTCTTTACGTTGGAATTCACAACGATAACAAGGACGAGACGATGACCCAGGATATCCACAAGCATGGCGCGGCCTGCGCGCGTGCGGCGGCGTTGATCACGCTGCTGGCCGCGGCGGGGCTGGCACAGGCCGACCCGGCCGGCATGCGCACCTACCGCACGCTCGCGATGACGCCGGGCGGCGAACGCATCGCGGCCGTCGAAGCGGTGGAGGGTGAACCGCGGACGGGGCCGCGCGTCGTCGTGCGCGACACGGCCACGGGCAAAATCGCCTCGGCGTGGCAAAAGTCCGATTGCGCCGAATGCCGGCTGGAGACGCTGGCCTGGTCGCCGGACCAGAAGACGCTGGCCGGAATCGTCGCCGACCCCAGGGCCGGCACGGCCACCGTCGTGCTGTTGCGTGACGGCCGGGCGACGCCGCTCGCCACCGTCAAAGGCGTCGCCGGCACCGTGCGCTGGTCGCCGGACGGGCGCCAGGTCGCCTTCCTGGCGACGGTCGGCGCGAAGAAGCTGACGGGCGCCGTCGAAGCGGGCGCGCGCCAGATCGGCGAGATCGGCCTCGCGCAGCAAGAGGACGAGCAGCGCATCGCCATCGTCCCGGCTGCCGGCGGCGACTACCGGCTCGTGTCGCCGGCCGATACCTTCGTGTATGAATACGACTGGACGCCGGACGGCAAGGGCTTCGTCGTCACGAGCGCGCAGGGCAATGGCGACAACAACTGGTGGATCGCCACGCTGGGCCACGTCGACGCGGCCAACGGCCGCCTGCGCGTGATCGCGGCGCCGAAGATGCAGATGAACATGCCGCACGTGTCGCCGGACGGCCGCACGGTGGCGTTCATCGGTGGTCTGATGAGCGACTTCGGCTCCGTCGGCGGCGACATCTACACCGTGCCGCTGGAAGGCGGCGAACCGGTCGACGTGACGCCGGATTACAAAGGCACCTTCAACGGCATCACGTGGCGCGGCAAGGCGTTGCTCGCCTCCGTGCTGGCGGGCAGCGATGCCGGCATCGCGGCGATCGACCCGGACGCGCGCGCGACGCGCATGCTGTGGCAGGCGCCGGTGGGCGCAACGGCCAATCGCGACGGGCACTTCGTGTTCAGCGCGGACGGCCGCGTGGCCGCATCGGTGACGGAGGACTTCGAGCACGCGCCGCGGATCGTCGCCGGACGCCTGCCGGAACTGCAGCCCATCACCCGCGACAACGACGGCTTCGCGCCACAGGTGGCCGCGCGCAGCGTCGGCTGGACCAATGAAGGCTTCAACGTGCAGGGCTGGCTGGTGGGCCCGCGCGACGTCGCCGCGGGCCGCAAGTATCCGATGATCGTGCAGGTACACGGCGGCCCCGCGGCGGCCGTGACGCCCCGTTATGTGTCGGGCGGCGACAGCGGCAACCCGCTCGTGCGCGCATTGGTGAAGGAAGGTTATTTCGTCTTCATGCCGAATCCGCGCGGCAGCTATGGCCAGGGCGCGGCGTTCACGCGCGCGAACAAGCGCGACTTCGGCGGCGGCGACTGGCGCGACATCCTGGCCGGCGTCGACGCGGCCATCGCACAGGCGCCCATCGACGGCAACCGCCTCGGGCTGGCGGGCCATTCCTACGGCGGCTTCATGACGATGTGGGGCGTCACGCACAGCCGGCGCTTCAAGGCCGCGGTGGCCGGCGCCGGCATCGCCAACTGGATCAGCTATTACGGCCAGAACGGCATCGACCAGTGGATGGTGCCGTTTTTCGGCGCGACGATGTACGACGATCCGGCGATCTACCGCGCCGCATCGCCCATCGAATCGATCAAGGCGGCGCGCACGCCGACGCTGGTCTATGTGGGGGAGCGCGACGTCGAGTGCCCGCCGGCGCAGTCGTTCGAGTTCTGGCACGGCCTGCGGGCGATGGGCGTGCCGACCACGTTGCTCGTGTATGACGGCGAGGGTCACGCCTTCCGCAAGCCGGAGAACCAGCGCGACCTGCGGGCGCGCGAGATCGCGTGGTTCAACAAATACCTGAAATGATCACGGCACGCTGATGGCGATGTCGGTGTAACGAAAACGCAGGGTGGGCACCCCGTGCCCATGCGTGACGTTCGCGTACCACATACGTCACGCGCGGGCACGTTTCATTCGAGGCCCCGGCCTCGAATGCCCTACGACCTGGGCGTCTTGCCGGCCTCGTTCCTGGCCTGGGCGGCCGCGGCCTTCGCTTCCGGATTCAACACCACCTGCACATAATTCCCCGTGTTCAGGTAACGCTGCGCAGCGCGCTTCACGTCGTCCACGGTCAGGTTCTGCACTTCCTTGTCGAACGTGAGGATGGTGCCCGGGTCGGTGCCTTCCGTCAGCGACGTCTGCAGGGCGGCCAGCCAGTAGGTATTGTCCTGCAGCGACTTGCGATACGTTTGCAGCCAGTTCGTCTTGACCTTGTCCAGGTCGGCCTGCGACGGCCCCTCGGTGCGCATGCGCTCGATTTCGGCGAAGGTCGCGCTCAGCACCTTGTCGACGTTGTCGGGGCCGGTCGGCAGGGTGACGCCGATCGTGTAGTGACTGTACGGAATGCGCGTCATCGAGCCTTCCATGCCGCCGCCGTAGATCAGGCCCAGCTTCTCGCGCAGCACGTCGATGATGCGGATGTTCATCACTTCCGTCAGCGCGGACAGGCGCAGTTCTTCCAGCTCCGTGACGTCGGTCGGGCCCGTGAAGGTCAGCGACACGGTGCTGCGGTCTTCCGAGCCGCTCTTGACTTCGCGCTTGACGACGCCCGACACGGGGCGGATGCCGAGGTCGCGGTAGGCCGTCGGGATGTCCGGCGTCGGCAGGCTGCCGAGGTAGGTGGCCACGAGCGGCTTGATGGCGGCCACGTCGAAGCTGCCGACGAAGATGAACGTCAGGTCCTTGGCGCTGGAAAAGCGCTGGCGGTAGATGGCGATGGCGCGGTCGAGGTCGATCTTCGTGATGTCTTCGGGGCGCAGCGCACGCGGTGCGCGCGGATTGTTGTTGTACAGCGTGGCCAGCACGGTGTCGCCGAACAGGGCGCCCGGCTGCGACAGGCGGTTGCGCGCCAGTTCCATCTGCTTGCCGATGAACGATTTATACAAATCCTCGTCGCGCCGCACGCCGGCGAACTTGAGCCACACCATCTGCAGCATCGTCTCGACGTCGGTGGCGCCCGCCGTGCCCGCGACCACGTCCGTGTTGTTGCCGAGGCCGGCGCTCACGGACGCGGCCTTGCCGGCCAGGATCTTGCGCATGTCGAGCGGCGAGAAATCCTTCAGGCCCATGGCGGCGACGATCGTGTCGGCGTAGCGGGCGTTGAACATGTCCTTGTCGTCGAACAGGCTCTGGCCGCCGAAGCGGGCGGCGCTCATCAGGACCTGGTCGTTGCGGAACGTGGTCGGCTTGAGGATCACCTTGACGCCGTTCGACAGCGTCAGCCGGGTCAGGCCGAGCGACGCGTCGCGGCTTTCGTCGACGATCTTGCCGGGTGCCGGCGGGTGTTCCATCAGGTGCGCGGCCACGGCCTTTTCGTCGTGCGGGTGCACGTCGCGCTTTTCGGCAGTGGCCACGGCCGCCAGCAACTGGTCGCCGGTCGGGATCGGCGCGTCGCCGTCGGCCTTGGTCGAGCCGGTGTAGATCACGAGCTTGCCGGAGTCGGCCGGGATGGTCTTGGCCGCGTAGGCATTGATCTCATCGAGCGTGATGCCGGGCGCGAGCTCCTTCACGTAGCGGTATTCCGCATCGATGCCGGGGATCGATTCGCCTTCGAGGAAGTTGCGCATCAATTCGGCGGCGTGGACGGCGGAATCGGTCTTGTCCCGCTCGTTCCAGGCGCGTTCGTAGGTGCGCATCATCGTCTTTTTCATGCGGTCGAGTTCGGCCGCAGTGAAGCCGAAGCGGCGCGCGCTCTCGTTTTCCTGCACGAGCGCGTCGATGGCGACGGTGGCGCCGCTCATGCCGAGCGCGGCCATCGCATTGTAGGAACGGTAGCGCGGGGTCAGGCGCGACAGCGCGCTGCTGGCGCCGATGAAGGGCGGGGAGGGCTCTTGCGACAATTCCTGCAAGCGCTGGTTGAGCATGCCGGCGAACAGGGCTTCGACCAGTTGCTCGCGGTAGCCGCGCAGCGTCTCGCGCTCGTGGAACGGGCGGACCGGGTAGCGGATCAGGATCGACGCCGGGCCCGCTTCCTTGTCGGTGACGACGAGCGCTTCGTTGTCCGTGCGGGCCGGGATCTTCGCGTACTCGCGCGGGCGCTCGTGAGCAGGGTTCTTGAGACTGGCGAAATGGCGCCGGATCATTTGCTCGGCCTTCGCCGGAGCGATGTCGCCGACCGCGACGACGGCCATCAGGTCCGGGCGATACCAGTCGCGGTAGAAGCGGCGCAGCGTGTCCGGCTTGAAGCTGCGGATGACGTCTTCCTGGCCGATCGGCAGGCGGTCGGCGTAGCGCGAGCCGTTGTAAATCTTGGGCATCAGCACCTTCTGGATGCGGTCGCCCGCGCCCTTGCCGAGGCGCGCTTCCTCGAGGATGATGTCGCGCTCCTTGTCGATGTCGGCATCGGTCAGCGTCAGGCCGTGGGCCCAGTCTTCCAGCACGAGGAAGGCCTTGTCCAGGTCTTCCTTGCGGTCGGACGGCACGGGCAGGATGTAGACGGTCTCGTCGAACGACGTGTAGGCGTTCAGGTCGGCGCCGAACTTCACGCCGATCGACTGCAGGTACGAGACCAGCTCGTGCTTCTTGAAGTGGCGCGAGCCGTTGAAGGCCATGTGCTCGGTGAAGTGGGCCAGGCCCTGCTGGTCGTCGTCCTCGAGGATGGAGCCGGCCTTGACGACGAGGCGCAGTTCCAGCTTGTGCTCGGGCATGCGGTTGCGCTGGATGTAATAGGTCAGGCCATTGTCGAGCTTGCCGACCTTGACCTGGGCCCCGATCGGCAGCGGATCGTCCAGCCGCAGGGGCGCGCCCGGCGCCAGGCCCTGCACGAGCAGGGCAGCGACGAGGAAAGAAATACGGGCGATACGGATCAGCATGCGACGACGTCCTCACACAGAAAAAATCATTCTACCTTGCCCGACCGGCGTCACACTTGTAAATGAGCATGATGTAACGCAGGGCCGATCGAGCGTCTCGTTGTCATTATGCAACGAAACAATGGGGCGATAGTGGTAGCGGGACTCTAGACGGGGCGGCGGCCCGGCGGCGATACGGTCGAGGGCTGGCAAATCCTTTAAAATAGCGGATTTCCGCATCAGCCGGTCCGTAATCGAGGAATCCACATGCCTATCTCCACCACCCAGGAAATCGTTGACGAACTGCGCGCCGGGCGCATGGTCATTTTGGTCGACGAGGAAGACCGCGAGAACGAAGGCGACCTGGTGCTTGCCGCCGAACACGTCACGCCCGAGGCGATCAACTTCATGATCCGCCACGCGCGCGGCCTCGTCTGCCTGACGCTGTCCCAGGAGATCTGCGACCGTCTCGAACTGCCGATGATGACGAGCCGTAACGGCACGTCGTTCGGCACCAACTTCACCGTCTCGATCGAGGCGGCCGAAGGCGTCACGACCGGCATCTCGGCGGCCGACCGTGCCCGCACCATCCAGGTGGCGGTGGCGAAGGACGCGAAGCCGGAAGACCTCGTCCAGCCGGGCCACATCTTCCCGCTGCGCGCCGTCAAGGGCGGCGTGCTGATGCGCGCCGGCCACACGGAGGCCGGCTGCGACCTGACCGAGATGGCGGGCCTGACGCCGGCGTCCGTCATCTGCGAGATCATCAAGGAAGACGGCACGATGGCACGCCTGCCGGACCTGCTGGAATTCGCGCAGGAACACGGCCTCAAGATCGGCACCATTGCCGACCTGATCCATTATCGCAGCCAGAACGAGACGCTCGTCGAGCGCGTGGCGGAACGTGCGCTGTCGACCGTGCATGGCGAGTTCAAGCTGGTCGCCTTCCGCGACAAGCCGAGCGGTTCGGCGCACCTGGCGCTCGTGCACGGCGCCCCGCAGGAAGACCGCGAGGCCCTCGTGCGCGTGCACCAGCCGGTATCGATTCTCGACGTGCTCGACAGTAACTCGACGTCGCACTCGTGGAACATGGCGGCCGCGATGCAGGCCGTGAAGGCGTCGGAGTCGGGCGTGATCGTGCTGCTCGACTGCGCCGAGACGGCCGACGAACTGTTCGCCCAGTTCGAGGACAAGCCGGTCCGCCCGGTCGGCCGCGCGGCCAACCTGGACCTGCGCACCTACGGCATCGGCGCGCAGATCCTGCGCCAGCTTGGCGTGCGCAAGATGAAGCTGCTGGCCAATCCGCGCAAGATGCCGTCCATGACCGGCTTCGACCTCGAAGTGACCGGCTATCTGGCCAAGCCCGGATGTGAAATCAAGGCATGACGCGTTACGCACGGCATAGGTAACGCGGTAACATTGACCCATTAATTAACGAAGCAAAGAGAACAAGAGGCATAGCCATGACGGTAGGAACTTTTGAAAGCAATATGGCAGGTGAAGGCTTGCGCATCGGTATCGTGCAGGCACGTTTCAATGCCGACGTCGGCCATGGCCTGCTGTCGGCCTGCCTGGCGGAACTGAAACATCTCGGCGTGGCCGACGAAGACATCCTGCACGTGACGGTCCCGGGCGCGCTGGAAATCCCGCTGGCCCTGCAGAAGATGGCCGAGACGCAGCAGTTCGATTCCCTGATCGCGCTGGGCGCCGTCATCCGCGGCGAAACCTACCACTTCGAACTCGTGTCGAACGAATCGGGCGCCGGCATCACCCGCATCGGTCTGGATTACGGCATGCCGATCGCCAACGCCGTCCTGACCACCGAGAACGACGAGCAGGCCGAGGCCCGCATGGCCGAGAAGGGCACGGACGCGGCCCGCGTCGCGGTCGAGATGGCCAACCTGCTGCTGGGCCTCGAAGAGCTGCAAGCCGAAGAAGAGTAAAACCATGACTGACAAGAACGCGCACGCCAACCCCAACAAGAACCGCACGCCGCGCCACCGCGCGCGCGAGTTCGCGCTCCAGGGGCTGTATCAATGGCTGCTGAACAATGAGCCGGCCGCTACGGTCGTCACCAACATCCGCAGCGCGCACGGCTTCGACAAGGCCGACGGCGAATACTTCATGGAGCTGCTGCACGGTGCGATCGCCCAGTCGGTCGAGCTGCGCGAGGTGATCGCCCCGACCGTCGACCGTCCGATCGCGGAACTGTCGCCGATCGAGCACGCCGTGCTGCTGCTCGGCGCGTACGAGCTGAAGAACCAGATCGAGATCCCGTACCGCGTCGTGATCAACGAGGCCGTGGAACTGACCAAGTCCTTCGGCGGCATCGACGGCCACAAGTACGTGAACGGCGTGCTCGACCGCCTGGCCGGCAAGATGCGGCCGGATGAGGTGACGGCGGACGCGCGGCGCTGAGCAGTTTCCTGCTAGCTCTATATTAGAAGGCCGTCCCGGGAAACCGGGGCGGCTTTTTTTATGTGACTGCCGTAGAACGTCGTTGCAGCGAAGGCGGGGGCAATGGTGTTACCGGAGCCATCGTGGCCAATGTGTCGGCAGCGGCAGCGGCAGCGGCAACGGCAACGACAACGGCAACGGCAGCAAAATGCAACGTCGTCCCCGCGAAGGCGGGGACCCAAGTGGTGTTGCCGGAGCCGCGATGGCGGCTGTGTCGGCAGCGGCAGCAAAATTGGGCCCCCGCCTTCGCGTGGGCGACGGCAGGGTAAGCGGTGCCACAGCAAAGCAAGCGGTGCCACGGCAAAGCAAGCGGTGCCACAGCAAAGCAAGCGGTGCCACACCAAAGCAAGCGATGCCACGGCAAAGCAAGTGGCGCCGGCCAAAAAGAAAGCCACCGCCAGCTCTCGCCGACAGTGGCTTTCGACCAGGAAAGGGTAAGACTCAGAGGCCGGCGACCGTTTCGCCGCTCTCGCTGTTGCCATGGGCGGCGTCGACCGCGGCGCTGTCCGGCTTGGCCGGCGCGCCGAGCGACTTCTGGGCCAGCGTCGTGCTCGGCGCTGGTGCCGAGGCCGGCGGGAAGTAGATCGGCACGTTCTTGCCGCTGGCGACCTGCTTCAGGCGCTTGTATTCGGTCAGGACCTTGGAGCCGTAGCCGGAATCGTCATCGGCCGCGCCGGCGCCGACATAGCTCTTCAGGGCGCCTTCGACCGAGCCGGTGCGGTTCACGTAGTCCTTCAGGATCAGGGCGCCGACACGGATGTTGGCAACCGGATTCAGGGCGGCCTGCGAGCCGCCGACTTCCTCGAACTTGTCGCTGTGGACCTTGGACATCACCTGCATCAGGCCCTGCGCGCCCATCGGGCTTTCCGCGAACGGATTCAGGCCCGACTCGATGGCCATCACGGCCAGGATCAGCAGCGGATCCAGCTTGATCTCGTGCGCCGTGCTGTAGGCGGTCGAGACGAGCATGTTGGCGGCGTCGCCGGCCACGCGGTAGCGGCGCGACAGCCAGTCCGTCACGTACTTCTGCTGACGGGTCGGATGGCTCTGCGCCTTGTCGTCGCTGTTGGCGATCTCGACGGCGTCCGCGCCGCGCGCGGCTACGAGCTGGATCGATGCATTGGCCGCAACCTGCGCCGGTGCGCTCTGGTGCGGGCTCAGGAAATCCGACACCCGTTTCGCAAAATCGGGGCGGCTGTACAGCAGGGCAATCATTGCAACTGCAGAAAGACCGAAAACGGTCAGGGTATGTTGTGCGGTAGTCAATAAACCGCGTGCCGCTTTGATCACGGAAGACCACGTGACTGGCTGGCTGGCCATGTGTTGGACGAGCCTTGCGCTCGTACCGATGAAGCGATGGATCATCGTCTCTCCTTTGTCGCGGAAAAAGCGGTCCCGGCGCAGCGCGTGGGCGCAGCGTTCGAGCGTACTCATGCCGTGCATCAGAAAACCGTCCGTCGCCGCCCGTAGCGGTCGAGGAACGCCGTCATTGCTTGCTTCAGCTGGGCCGCGCTGCAGTGGAGGCGCCCAGTGGCTAACAACTGTCTCGGGGTTGGTTGGGCAGACGCCCAGTGAAAACACTCCTAAAATGTCGCTGGGGCCCCGACCCCGTGAAAGAATGAGACCGGCTAAAATCACGTGCTGGACGGGCCCGTCTCAATTTGTACGCCGGATTGTAGAAGCTCGTTTATATCAAGTCAATACTAGCACTCAATCGTTCTATTACTTTTAGATCTAAAGACTGCCCTGGAGCTCATCAATTCTTTGGCAAATCAACCACTTGCCGCCGATTGTTAGCACACCTCAAAAGATGTAAAAAAGAATTAAAAATTCGATGAACTACTCTGATTTACGGGATTTTATTGCTAAGTTGCAAGAAATCGATGACTTCAAGCGCGTATCGGCGCCTATTTCACCGAATCTTGAAATGACGGAGGTGTGCGACCGGGTCCTGCGCGCCGGCGGGCCGGCGCTGCTGTTCGAACGGCCGGTGGGCCCGGACGGCGCGCCGTATTCCATGCCCGTCCTGGCCAACCTCTTCGGCACGCCGCGCCGCGTGGCGCTCGGCATGGGGGCGGACGACGTGGGCGAGCTGCGCAAGATCGGCCACGTGCTGGCGCGCCTCAAGGAGCCGGAGCCGCCCAAGGGTTTCCGGGACATCATGGACCTCGGCTCGCTCGTCAAGGCGGTGTGGGACATGGCACCCAAGGAAGTGAAGGGCGCCCCGTGCCAGGAAATCGTCTGGGAAGGCCAGGACGTCGACCTCGCGCGCCTGCCGATCCAGCACTGCTGGCCGGGCGACATCGCGCCCCTCATCACGTGGGGCCTCGTGATCACGAAGGGGCCGAACAAGAAGCGCCAGAACCTGGGCATCTATCGCCAGCAGGTATTGGGGCCGAACAAGGTCATCATGCGCTGGCTCGCCCACCGCGGCGGCGCGCTCGATTTCCGCGAACACTGCATCGCCAACCCCGGCAAGCCATATCCGGTGGCGGTGGCGCTGGGCGCCGACCCGGCCACCATCCTCGGCGCGGTGACGCCGGTGCCGGACACGCTGTCCGAATACCAGTTCGCCGGCCTGCTGCGTGGCCAGCGCACGGTGCTCACGAAGGCGATCGGCAGCGACCTGCGGGTGCCGGCATCCGCCGAGATCGTGCTGGAGGGCCATATCTATCCGGATGAGACCCATCCGTCCGGCTTCGAACATGCGCTCGAAGGTCCGTATGGCGACCACACCGGTTATTACAATGAGCAGGACTGGTTTCCCGTCTTCACGATCGACCGCATCACGATGCGGCGCGATCCGATCTACCACTCGACCTACACGGGCAAGCCGCCGGACGAGCCGGCCGTCCTCGGCGTGGCGCTGAACGAAGTGTTCGTGCCGCTGCTGCAGAAACAGTTCACCGAGATCACGGACTTCTATCTGCCGCCCGAGGGCTGCAGCTACCGCATGGCCGTCGTGCAGATGAAGAAGCAGTACGCCGGCCACGCCAAGCGCGTGCTGTTCGGCGTCTGGAGCTTCCTGCGCCAGTTCATGTATACCAAGTTCATCGTCGTCGTGGACGAGGACGTCGATGTGCGTGACTGGAAGGAAGTGATCTGGGCCATCACGACGCGCGTGGACCCGACGCGCGACACGGTCCTGGTCGACAACACGCCGATCGATTACCTCGACTTCGCGTCGCCGATCAGCGGCCTGGGCAGCAAGATGGGTATCGATGCTACTAATAAGTGGCCGGGCGAGACGAACCGGGAGTGGGGGACGCCGATCGTCATGACGCCGGACGTGAAGGCGCGGGTGGATGGGATCTGGCAGCAGCTGGGGCTGTGATGTCGGATTGACGCCGGTGGATGTGTGTGTGGTCTATATAAGGTATGCACGCATCATCCAATGCCGGGCAACGCGGTTTGCCGCCGCCCCCACACTCGGTTATAATGAGCGCTGGCGGGCCCCTGCGCATTGTGGCATGGTTTACCTGGTCAGGTCGGGAACGAAGCAGCCAAAGCCGTTCACCGCAAGTGCCGCAGATCAGGCTCGCCTTCTGATTTTTAAAACAGCTGCCGCGGCAGCTGTTTTTGTTTGCCGCGACGTTCTCAGTCGTCGATTTCCGCTTCGAACGGCCGCGTCGACCATTCCACCAGCGGGTTTTCCTTCAGCATGTCCTCGTCGAACTTGAGCCTGACACGGTGCTGGGCGTCGCTGGCGTAGCGCTTGTCGCCGCTGGCGGTCTTGATGGTCAGCTGGGCCGGCTTGTCGAACTTGAAGATCACCGATTTCATCGTGGGCACGAACATGCTCAGCGCGCCGGCGACCTTGCCGATCGCGGCATTGGTCTGGGGGATCGCGCCCATCACGGCCGCGTAGCGCCACTGCGTCGTCTCGGGCAGCACGGCGCCCAGGTCGAAACCCATGCGCATCTTTTCGCCCTTGGGCAGGCTGGTCCAGATCTGCGCGTCATGCGCGAGCCACTGGGGGTTGAGCGTCATGCGCGCGCGTCCGCTGGCATCGAGCGGCATGGGCGTCCGGCTGGCGCCGTCCACGACGACGAGGCCCGCATCCAGCGGCGAGATCGCCTTGTTGACCGGCACCAGCTTGGCGTACAACACCACCTTGTCGCGCTCGGCCGGGGGCAGGGCATCGAACTTGTCCAGCTTGATGACGTCGACCAGTTTGCGGTACGGAATCCATTCGCGTTCGGCGGCATGGCCCGGCAACGCGAGCAGCAGGGAAGCGATGACCAGCGGAAGCTGCAGGGATGTTTTCATTTTTTCCGAATTGAAAGAAAAACATCAGTGTAGGGGAATTCCGGACGAGCGTCTAATGTTGCCGCGATGGCCGCGGTGTACGGTAAAATCGCGGTATGTCCTATCAAGTCCTCGCCCGCAAATACCGTCCCCGGAACTTTGAAACGCTGGTTGGCCAGGAGCACGTCGTCCGTGCGCTGACCCATGCCTTGCGTACCGGACGGCTGCACCACGCCTATCTGTTCACCGGCACGCGCGGGGTGGGCAAGACCACGCTGTCGCGCATCCTGGCCAAGTCGCTCAACTGCGTCGGGCCGGACGGCAACGGGTCGATCACGGCCGAACCGTGCGGCCAGTGCGAACCGTGCCGCGCGATCGATGCCGGCCGCTTCGTCGACTACGTCGAGATGGACGCCGCGTCGAACCGCGGCGTCGACGAGATGGCCCAGCTGCTGGAACAGGCGGTCTACGCGCCGAGCAATGCGCGCTTCAAGGTCTATATGATCGACGAGGTGCACATGCTCACGAACCACGCCTTCAACGCGATGCTGAAGACGCTGGAAGAACCGCCCGAGCACGTGAAATTCATCCTCGCGACGACGGACCCGCAAAAGATTCCCGTGACGGTGCTGTCGCGCTGCCTGCAATTCAATTTGAAGCAGATGCCGCCCGGCCACATCGTGGGCCACCTGGAAAACATCCTCGGCCAGGAAGGCGTGACGTTCGAGCAGCCCGCGCTGCGCCTGCTGGCCCAGGGCGCGCACGGCTCGATGCGTGACGCACTGTCGCTGACCGACCAGGCCATCGCGTATGCGGCCGGCGCCGTCACGCTCGACGCCGTGCAGGGCATGCTGGGCGCGCTTGACCAGTCCTATCTGGTCCGCCTGCTCGATGCGCTGGCCAACGAGGACGGCGCCGACCTGATGGCCGTCGCGGACGAGATGGCCAGCCGCAGCCTGTCGTACAACGGCGCCCTGCAGGACCTGGGCACGTTGCTGCACCGGATCGCGCTGGCGCAGACCGTGCCGGCCGCGCTGCCGGACGACCTGCCGGAACTGGCCGACATCCAGCGCCTGGCGGCGGCATTCGATCCGCAGGAAGTGCAGCTGTATTACCAGATCACGGTGCACGGCCGCAACGAGATCGGCCTCGCGCCGGACGAGTACGCGGGTTTCACCATGACGCTGCTGCGCATGCTGGCGTTCCGTCCGGGACAGGGCGGGGCCGACCAGGCAGCCCGGCCCGCGCCCGCCGCGCTGGCGCGGGCGATGCCGCAGGCGGCACCGGCGCGTCCGGCGGCAGCCGCGGCGCCCGCGGCCGCACGGCCGGCAGGACCGGGCCCGGCGCCCACGGCAGCCGCAGCCGTGCATGC
>NZ_LMCY01000043.1:218504-257663 GCF_001425685.1 Massilia sp. Root335
TCCGGCGGCACCGCCGGCCGCGCAAGGCGGCGCCGGCCGCGCCATGACGTCGGCCCGTGCGGCCCTCGACGCGGCGCTGGAAGCGGCGCGCGCCGGGTCGCGCATGGGCGGCGTGCCCCGCCGTCCGGCACCGGCAAGCGGGCCTGCAGCGACGCCTGCGCCGGCGCCGGTTGCGCCGCCGGCGGCGCCAGGCCCCGGCGCGGTCGCCGGTGCGGCGGCCGCCCCGGCCCGCGTGGCTGCCACGGCGCCATGGGACCCGGCGCCGCAGAACGCCCCGCAGGCGGCGCCCCAGCCGCAGCCGTCCATGCAGCACCAGCCGGCCCAGGCGCAAGGACACGCCAACGGGCAGGCCGTGGCCGACGACGAGCCGCCGTCCTGGGTCACCGAGTTTTCCGACGACAGCGCCGTCGCGATGGATGGGCCGGCCGTGGCCGCCCCGCCCGTGGCCGCGCCCGCGCGCGTCGCCGCACCGAGCGCGCCGCCGTACGCCTACGTCATCACGCCCGTGCCGGCCATCGACTGGGACGGCAACTGGCCGGCGCTGGCGGCGTCGCTGCCGCTGCGCGGCGTGGCCCAGCAGCTTGCCTTCCAGACCGAGCTGGTCGAGTGCGTGGCGGACGGTGCCGCCGCCACGTTCCGCCTGCGCGTGCCGGTCGACACGCTGCGCGCCAGCGGCAACAGCGAAAAGCTGTGCGCGGCCCTGCAGGAACGGTTCCCGGCCGTGCGCGTGAACGTCGAGACCGAGATCGCGCCGACCTGGTACACGGCCAGCGCCGAAGCCAAGGCAAGGCGCGAGCGGCTGCAGCGCGAGGCCGAGGCGACCGTCGACGCCGATCCGTTCGTGCAGGACATGGCGCGCACGTTCGACGCGTTCGTCGTGCCCGGCTCCGTGCGTCCGATCGCGACCTGATCCGCATTCGCCCGTATAAACGATATAAACGATACAAACGATTTATCCGTCCGACTTTTTTGGAGAACGCATCATGATGAAAAACCAGCTCGCAGGCCTGATGAAGCAGGCGCAGGCCATGCAGGACAACATGAAGAAGGCGCAGGACCAGCTGGCCCAGATTGAAGTCGAAGGCCAGTCCGGCGCCGGCCTGGTGAAGGTCATCATGACCTGCAAGAACGACGTCAAGCGCGTGTCGATCAACCCGTCGCTGCTGGGCGACGACCGCGACATGCTGGAAGACCTGGTGGCCGCCGCGTTCAACGACGCCGTGCGCAAGGCCGAAGCGACCGCGCAGGAAAAGATGAGCGGCCTGACCGCCGGCCTGCCGCTGCCGCCGGGCTTCAAGATGCCGTTCTGATGCTCACGTAAAGCTCACGTAAAGCTCATCGAATGTTCATCGTTACACTCACCTATATAGCGCCGCTCGAGCGCATCGACGCCTACCTGCCGGCGCACCGCGCCTGGCTGGAGGAGCAGTATGCGCGCGGGCTGATGCTGATGTCGGGCCGCAAGGAGCCGCGCGACGGCGGCATCCTCATCGTCCACGCCGCCGACCGTGCCGAGCTCGATGCCGCGTTGCGCGACGATCCGTTCGGGCAGGCCGGCCTCGCGACCTATGCGATCACCGAGTTCGTGCCCACCATGAGCGTCGACGCGCTGGCCGCCTGGTGCGCGCAGTAAGCCCAGGCGCGGACCCAGAGACCCGGAGATAGTGATGTCCAAATCGCTCGACTTCCTCACCGAGGCCCTGCGCCGCCTGCCGGGCGTCGGACCGAAGTCGGCGCAGCGCATGGCCTTCCACCTGCTGCAGCACGACCGCGAAGGCGCCGCCATGCTGTCGCGCGCGCTGTACCAGGCCGTCGACGCGGTGCACCACTGCGCGCTGTGCAACACGTTCTCGGAAACCGAGGTCTGCGACCTGTGCGCCGACGAGCAGCGCGATCGCACGCTGCTGTGCGTCGTCGAGACGCCGGCCGACCAGATGATGATCGAGCAGACCCTGACCTTCAAGGGCCTGTACTTCGTGCTGATGGGGCGGCTGTCGCCGCTGGACGGCATCGGTCCCAAGGACCTGCACCTGGAAAAACTGGTCAGCCGCGCCGCCGACGGCGACGTCAAGGAAGTGGTGCTTGCCACCAATTTCACCAACGAGGGCGAAGCGACCGCCCATTACATCAGCGAAATGCTGAAGGCGCGCGGCCTCAAGGTCAGCCGCCTCGCGCGCGGCGTCCCGGTCGGGGGCGAGCTCGAGTATGTGGACGCCGGCACCATCGCGCGCGCCATGCTCGACAGGCGAAGTGCATAATGGGCCTCCCCGAAAGGGAGCCCGACCATCGTCGCGCACTGAGCAATGAAGGACCGCACGGGCGCTGAGCGTCCCGTACGTGCGCGCGGCCGTGATGCATCGGTCGGGTGTCCTGTCATCGCTCGCGCGGCAGGCAGAGGTTCCCGGCGGCAGGCGGTGTCCGCTTGACAGTGCGCACATGGCGCACCGGTTCCGCTGCTATCGTGGGGATACTTTGACCGGATCCCAAGCATGCACCTCGTCGACATCACGATGTTTTACGCGGCCGAAGGAGGCGGCGTCAGTACCTATCTGAATGCCAAGGCGCATTGGCTGGCGGGGCGCAGCCGCGTCCGGCACACGATCATGAGCTCGAACGTGGAGACCTGCGCCCACGCGGTGCCCGCGCTCGTCAAGATACCGTCCGCGGGCGTCCCCGGCTTCCACGGCTTCCGCATGCCGCTGTCCGTGGCCGGGCCGGCGCGGCTGCTGGCATCCGTCCGGCCCGACGTGGTCGAGGCGGGCGACGCCGGGCATTGCGCCTGGGCCGCGCTGCGCATGCGCAAGCGCCACGGCATCCCGGCCGTCGCGTTCTATCACTCCGACCTGCCGCGCCTCGTGCAGCCGCGCCTCGGGCGCTGGATCGCGCGCGGCACCTGCCGCTATCTCGCCAACCTGTACCGCCAGTTCGACCTCGTGCTCGCGCCCAGCCGCATCATGGTGCAGCAGCTGGACGCGATCGGCGTGCACGGCGCCGTGCACCAGCCGCTCGGCATCGACAGCAGCGTGTTCCGTCCGCAACGCCGCGACGAGACGCTGCGCGAGCGCCTCGGCCTCGATCCGGACGCGCGCCTGCTCGTCTATGCCGGCCGCTTCACGCCCGAAAAGAAACTGCATGTGCTCATCGAAGCCGTGCGCAAGCTGGGCGATCCCTATCACCTGATCCTCGTCGGCGGTGGTGGCGTGCTGCCGTTTTGCGACCGCGTGACGCACATCCCGTTCCGGCGCGACCAGCGCCAGCTGGCCCGCCTGCTGGCCAGCTGCGACGTGCTCGTGCACCCCGGCGATTGCGAGACCTTCGGCCTGATCGTGCTCGAAGCGATGGCTTGCGGCCTGCCCGTCGTCGCCACGAACCGGGGCGGCGTGGCCGAGCTGGTCGACGCGGAGACGGGCATCCTCGCCGAGCCGAACCACGTCGACAGCCTGGCCGGCGCGATCGAAGCGATCTTCCGGCGCGACATGGAACGCATGGGCCACGCCGCGCGCCGCAAGGCCGTCGAACGCTACGACTGGAACGAAATCCTCCCGCAGGTGCTTGGCCGCTACGAGGCACTGGTCGGCGGCCATCCTTATGTCGGCCGTGTCGTCGGCGGCGACGTGATCAACGAGCGGGAGCGCATCCATGTCACGGACTGACGACCCCATCGACGAGCAGGTGCTGTGCGTGTCGATCCACGACGTGGCGCCGGCCACGTGGACGGATTGCCTGCGCCTCGTGCAGGCCGTGCGCGCCGTGGCGGACATCCCGCTGACGTGGCTCGTCGTGCCGCATTATCACTTCCGGCCAGAGCAATCGCCGGCCATGGAAGCGTGCCTGAACGTGGCGCTGGAACGCGGCGACGAGCTGGCGCTGCACGGCTACAGCCATCTCGATACGGAAGCGGGCGGCGGCGGCCTGCGCGCCCGCTTCCTGCGCACCGTCTACACGCGGCGCGAGGGCGAGTTCGCGGCGCTGGCCGAGGCGGAAGCGCGGCGCCGCCTGGCGCTCGGCCTGGACTGGTTCGCGGCACGCGGCTGGACCCCGACAGGTTTCATCCCGCCGGCCTGGCTGCTGGGCGAGGGCGCGTGGCGGGCCCTGCGCGACTCGCCGTTCGCGTACACGACGACATTCAGCCATTTCCACTGCCTGCCCGGTGCGCGGAATGCCCAGCCCGGCCGGGAGGTGCAACGCAGCAGCGCACCGCCGGCAAGCGAACGCGGCAAGGCATCCCGGCACGCGCACGAGCGTCGAGACGGCTATCGCGGCGATGGCGGCGCAGGCATGCAGTATGGCAGCGGGGCCATGCAGAACGGCCAGCGGAACCAGTCGCGGCACGACAGCCCGAACCGGCAATTCGATCAAAGCAACTGGACTGGTCCCGTTGCCGTTGACGATGCGTGCGATGCGCGCAGCCGGCACAACGAAGCTGCCCAACCCGCGAATCAACCCGCGACCCAACCCGCGACCCGTCGCGCGAATCCGGACCCGAACCAGCCGGACGTGCAGCGCCTGCCGGCTCCGACCGACCCGCACGGGCCGTTCACGCAGAACAACCGCCACGGCACGCATGCGATCCTGTCGCCGTCGCTCGTGTACGCGGCGCGCAACCGCAGCGGGCGCCTGCTGTCGCCGCGCGTCGCCGATGCGACGGCGGCCATGCTCGCGCAGTCGCCGCTCGTGCGCTTCAGCCTGCATCCGCCCGATGCGCGCTATCCGGAACTCATCCGGCACATCCAGCAGGTGCTGGAACGCCTGCTGGAACGGCGCGAGGCCATCACGAAGGCCGAGTGCGCGCGCCGTCTCATCCGCGGTGTCACCAGTACGGATCCCACCAGCCGCCCCGCCAGTAACCCGGACCCCAGCCGTAGTAGCCCGGGCCCGGCCCATAGTGCTGCAGATCGTACTTCGCGCCCAGATTGATCACGCAGCTGCGCCACGCGTCCGACTGGGCGGCATAGCCGAGCCGGGTGCAGGCCGGTCCATAGATCGCCATCATCTGCTCGACGTCGGCCTGCGCCTGCGCCGCGCGTTCCTGTGGCGTGGCGCACCCGGCCAGCGTCAGCACGATGGACAGGCCTGCCCACCGCAGCGATGGGAATATCCAAGTGAGCACGCGAACCATGGCGCCTCCCTCATCCGACACGCGCGTCCTGCGCGCCTGTCATCAGCTTAGAAGACCGCGCCGGCCGACCATCAAGCTCGCTCAATCGCGTGAAGGGAACCACGGCGGATATGAAATGTCACGCACTCGCCCGGACGTGGGATTTCTGGCAAGATGCATTTTTTTCCGAAGGATGAGCGGCATGGGACAGCGTGGATGGCGGAAGTGGGGACGGCGGGTCGCGGCCGGGATCGTCGTGCTGCCGGTACTCGTCGCGGGCGGCGCCTGGATGACCTTGCGCGCGAGCCTGCCCGAGCTCGACGGCCAGCACCGTTCGCCGCTGCTGTCCGCGCCCGTGACGGTGGAGCGCGACGCGGACGGCGTGCCGACGATCAGCGGTGCCAACCGGCTCGACGTCGCCTATGCCACCGGCTTCGTGCACGGCCAGGAGCGCTTTTTCCAGATGGACCTGCTGCGCCGCAGCGCCGCCGGCGAACTGGCCGAGCTGTTCGGACCCAAGGCGCTGCCGCTCGACCGCGCGCACCGGCTGCACCGCTTCCGTGCCCGCGCCGCGCAGGTCCTGCAGCGCATGACGCCGGCCGAGCGCGCGCTGCTGGAGCGCTATGCCGCCGGCGTCAACGACGGCCTCGGCGGGCTCCGTGCGCGGCCGTTCGAATACCTGCTGAGCCGCACGGCGCCGCGGCCGTGGACGCCGGCCGATTCGCTGCTGGCCGTGTGGGCCATGTACTTCGACCTGCAGGGCAGCCAGGAGCCGCGCGAACTGGCGCGCGGCTGGCTGGCCGCGCATCTCGATCCGGCCCAGCTGGCCTTCCTGCTGCCGGAGGCGACCCGCTGGGATACGCCACTGGATACGCCGCTGGATGCGCCCGCCGTCGCGCCGGCACCCGCGCCGGTTCCGGCCACGGCGCCGGCCTGGTGGGGCCGCAAGGACGCCGTGCCCGCGCGCCAGGTGGCGGGCATCGCGTTCACGGACTCGGTCGGAAGCAACAACTACGCCATCGCCGGGACGCGTACGGCGAGCGGCGCCGCCATCGTCTCGGACGACATGCACCTCGGCCTGCAACTGCCGAACACGTGGTACCGCCTCGCGCTGCGCTTCCCGGACGACCACGGCCAGCCGCGCCGCATCGTCGGCGTGAGCCTGCCGGGGACGCCGCCGGCCGTCATCGTCGGCAGCAACGGCCATGTCGCGTGGGCCTTCACCAACAGTTATGCGGATACGCTCGACCTCGTCCGGCTGGGCACCGATGCGGCCCACCCCGGCCAGGTGCGCCTGCCATCCGGCTGGGAGACGCCCGTGGCGCACACGGAGACGCTGCTCGTGAAGGGCGAGCCGGCGCAATCGATGACCGTGCGCGACACGAGCCTCGGCCCGATCCGCACGGTCGAGGGCACGCTGTACGCCGTGCACTGGGTGGCGCATGCGCCCGACGCGCTGAACCTGAACCACCTGAAGCTGGAGTCGTCGACGAACCTCGATGACGCACTGGCCGCGGCGGCAAGCGACGGCATCCCGGCGCAGAACGTCGTCCTCGGCGACGACCGCGGCAACATCGCCTGGACCATCGGCGGCGCGCTGCCGCACCGGACCCAGGGCGGCGTCGGCATCTCGTTCCCGCTGGCCTTCGACGGTGCGGTGCCGACCTGGGACGGGCTGCTCGCGCCCGCGGCGCACCCGCGCGTCGTGAACCCGCCCGGCGGCCAGCTGGTGACGGCGAACAGCCGCCAGCTGGCGGGCGACGCGGCCCAGGCGATCGGCGACGGCGGCTTCGACCTCGGGGCGCGCGTCAACCAGCTGAGCGGGAACGTGCGCCGGCTGGGCGACAAGACGGACGTACCGGCCGCGTTCCAGGCTTCGCTCGACGACCGCGCGCCGTTCATCGCGCTGTGGCGCCAGCGCGCCCTGGCGGCGCTGGACGCCCGTGCGCTCGACAAGCACCCGCAGCGCGCCGCGTTCCGCCACCTGCTGGAAACGAGCTGGGACGGCCGCGCCAGCACGACGTCCGTCGGCTACCGCCTGGCGCGCCAGTTCATGTGGTCGCTGCACGACCTGCTGTTCGCCGGCGTCGACGCGGAGCTGGCCAGGCTCGACCCGAAGGCCAGCATGGTGGCCGCGACGTCGCGCTGGCCGGAGGTCGTCGCGCGCCTGCTGGACGAGCGTCCGGCCGCGTGGCTGCCGTCCGGCTACGCCAGCTGGCAGGACCTGCAGCTGGCCGCCGTCGACCGCGCCGTCGCCGAACTCACGGCCGACGGCACGCCGCTCGCGCAGGCCACCTGGGGGCGGCGCAACACGGCCGCGATCGCGCATCCGTTCACGATCGCGGTGCCGGCGCTGCGCCGCTGGCTGAGCGTCCCGCCGGACCAGCTGCCGGGCGACGCCAACATGCCGCGCGTGGCCGGTCCCAAGTTCGGGCAGTCGGAACGCCTGACGGTGGCGCCGGGCCATGAGGAAGCCGGGCTGTTCGACATGCCGGGCGGGCAGAGCGGGCATCCGCTGTCGCCGGATTTCCTCAAGGGGCACGAGGCGTGGGTGCACGGGAAGCCGACGCCCCTGTTGCCGGGGGCGGCGGTGCATACGCTGACGTTCACGCGATAAAGACACAGCAGGCCGTCGTTCCCGGACCCGCCGTCCGCCCTGGCTGGACACCAATGACGTCGCGCGGTTGCTGAAAACTTGGGCCCCCGCCTGCGCGGGGGCGACGGATATTTTTGCGTTCGTGGAAACGGCGGGCTTTCAGCGTGCCGTCACCGGCACCCACAACTGCTGCAGCATGCCGGTCACCGCGTCCGCCGGCGCGGGCCGGCCGAGGTAGAAGCCCTGCACGAGGTCGCAGCCGTATTCCTCCAGCAGCACGAGCTGTTCGCCCGTCTCGACGCCTTCCGCCACGACGATCATCTTCAGCCCGTGCGCCATGGCGATGATGGCGCGGGTGATCGCCGCGTTCTCGGAATCCTGCGGCAGGCCGCTGATGAAGCTGCGGTCGATTTTCAGGGTGCGCACGTCGAAGCGCTTCAGGTAGTTCATCGACGAATAGCCGGTGCCGAAGTCGTCGATCGACAGGTACACGCCGATGCCGCGCAGCTGTTCCAGCGTCGCCAGGGTCGCCTTCGCATCGTCCATCAGCGTGCCCTCGGTCAGCTCAAGTTCCAGCAGGCGCGGGTCGAGGCCCGTGTCGTGCAGGGCAGACAGCACGATCTGCGACAGGTTCTCGTCCTTGAACTGCTTGGCCGACAGGTTCACGGCCATGCGCACGGGCCGGCGCATCAGCTTCTGCCAGTGGCGCGCCTGGTTGCATGCCGTGCGCAGGACCCATTCGCCGATCGGCACGATCAGGCCCGTCTCCTCGGCCAGCGGGATGAATTCGTTGGGCGAGACGACGCCGCGCTCCGCATGACGCCAGCGCACGAGGGCTTCCACGCCGACGATCTCGGACGAGCGCACGTCGAGCTGCGGTTGATACAGCAGGTACAGCTCGTCGTTCTGCAAGGCCTTGCGCAGGCCGACTTCGAGCTTCACGTGGCTCATGATCTGCATCGTCAGCGACGACGAGTACAGCTTGGCGTTGTTCTTGCCGCAGTTTTTCGCGTGGTACATCGCGGTGTCGGCGTACTTGAGCAGCGACGTGCAGTCGTCGCCGTCCTCGGGGAACAGCGAGATGCCGATGCTCGCCGTGACGAAGATCTCGTTGCCCTCGATGATGAAGGGGCGGCGCATGGCGTCCTTCACGCGGTGCGCCACGTTGAGGGCGTGCTCGACCCGTTCGAGGTCGGGGATCAGGATCGTGAATTCGTCGCCGCCCAGCCGCGCGAGGTTCGTGTCCGCGCTCCCGGCCGCGTCCGCGCGCGGCAGCAGGTCGCCGCGCGACAGCAGGTCGTTCGGCCGGATCGTCTCGCGCAGGCGGTCCGACACCTGCTTCAGCAACTGGTCGCCGACGTTGTGGCCGAGCGTGTCGTTGATGCGCTTGAACGCGTCCAGGTCCATGAACAGGACGGCGAACTTCTTGTTGCTGATCTTCGAGCGCTGCAGCTCGCGTTCCAGCGTCTCGAGAAAGGCCTGCCGGTTCGGGATGCCCGTCAGGCTGTCGCAATAGGCAAGACGCCGGATCTGCTCCTCGGCGCGTTTGCGTTCGCTGATGTCGCGCACGAGCCCCAGCACTTCGTCCGGGCCGGTGGCGACGAGTCGCGCCTCGACATGCTGCGCCTCGCCGAAGCGGATCAGTTCATATTCGACCGAGCGCACCTGGTGCACGTGCAGGGCCATGCCGACCTGTTCGAGCAGGCGTTCGGCGATGTCGCGCGGCAGGACGTCCGTCACGTGGCGGCCGACGATCTGTTCCTCCGTGCCCGCGTCGCGCACGCCGCGGCCAGGTCCGTCGCGGCCCGGCCCTTCGCGGCCCGGCTCGTAGTCGAGGTAGACGCCGTCGCGCGACATGCGGAAGAACGTGTCCGGGATGGCGGCCAGCACGGCGCGGTTCTGGGCGTCGGCGATGCGCAGGCGGACGATGGCGTCGCTGGCGCGCAGCACGTACAGCACGCGGTGGCCGAGGATCGGCCAGTTGATCGGCTTCGACACGAAGTCCGTGGCGCCGGCCTCGTAGGCATTGGTGACGGCTTCCAGGTCGTCGCCGCCGGTGACCATCACGATCGGGACCATCGCGCCGTTCGGCAGGTCGCGGATCGCGCGGCACGCGGCGAAGCCGTCCATCTTCGGCATCTCGACGTCCAGCAGGATCAGGTCGGGCGCGCGCGCGCGCGCGAGGGCCACGGCCTGTTCGCCGTCCGCGGCCTCGATGCCTTGCAGGCCGACGCCGTCCAGCATCTCGAGCATCAGGAGGCGCATCACCGGATCGTCGTCGGCGACCAGGACGGTGGCGGGCAACCGGGCGCGCTCGCGGGAGGAATGGGCTGGCATGTCAGGTTTCCTTTTCGAGGATGGCGGCGAGCGAATGCCGGACGGCCTGGAACTCCTGTTCCATGTCGGTCAGGATCGCGTCGGCGCCTTCGGTGGTGTCGGCGCGGCCCAGGTGCTCCAATGCCTTGCACAGGGCGGCGAGGGCCTCGGCGCCCACGTTGGCGCTGGCCGATTTGAGGGTGTGCGCGATGCGCCGCACATTGCCCGTATCGAGGCCGTCGATGGCACTGCGCAGCGTGCGCAGCTGCTGCGGCGTGTCGTCGACGTAGGCGGCGATCACCTTCTGCACGAGGGCGTCGCCGCGCTCGCGCGACAGGGCGCGGATCTTCTCCAGCGCGACGCGGTTGATGACGTCGCGCTGGATCACTTCGACGGATTCGCGCGGCAGCCGCGGGGGCGCGTCGTCGTGGTGGATGGTGGCGGCCAGCGGCAGCGCCATCCAGCGTCCGATCACGGCGGCCAGTTCCTGCTGGCTGAACGGCTTCGACAGGTAGTCGTCCATGCCGGCCGCGAGGCATGCTTCGCGGTCGCCCTGCAGCGCGTTCGCCGTGATGGCGATGATGGGAAGCACGCGGCCCCGGCCCGCTTCGCGTTCCGCGCGCCGGATCGCGGCCGTCGCGGCGAAGCCGTCCATCACGGGCATCTGGCAATCCATCAGCACGGCGTCGTACTGGTTCTCGTTGCGGCGTTCCTGCACGGCCTGCAGGGCGTCCTGGCCGTTGCGGGCGCAATCGACCTGCAGGTCGAGGCTTTCCAGCATCGCCCGGGCCACTTCGACGTTGACGGGATTGTCCTCGGCCAGCAGCACGCGCCGCGTGCGCGGGCGGCTGGCGTCCAGTTGCAGGGGACGCGGCGGCAGGAAGCGCGGCGCCGGCGCCACCTGGCCGCGCGGCGGCGTCGCCAGGCAGGCGAACAGGTCGGCCGCGCGCGCCGGCTTGATCAACTGGTACGCGACGCCGGCCTCGCGCCGCTGCACCGGGTCGGCGGCCAGCAGTTCGGGGCTGAGCAGCACGAGCCGCGTGGCGCGCGTGGCCGGGTCGGACTTGATCTGCGCGGCCAGCAGCAGGCCGCTCGTGTGCGCCAGCTCCATGTCGAGGATGGCGGCGTCGTACGGCTGGCCGGCGCGCGCCGCCTCGTCCAGGCGGGCCAGCGCTTCGTCCGCGCTTTCCGCCGCATCGCACTCGACGCGCCAGGTGCCCAGGTGGCGTTCGAGACCGACGCGGCTCGTTTCCCGTTCGTCGACGACGAGCACGCGCAGGCCGTCGATCGTGTGCTGGTGGTCGCCCGGCGCATCGGGGTCGACGCGGCGCTTGTCGAAGGCGACCGTGAACCAGAACACGGAACCCTGCGTCAGCGCATTCTCGACGCCGATGGCGCCGCCCATCAGCTCCACCAGCTGTTTCGAAATGGCGAGACCGAGTCCGGTGCCGCCGTATTTTCTCGTGGTGGAATCGTCGGCCTGCGAGAACGCCTCGAAGATGCGGCTGCGCGCGTCGCGCGAGATGCCGATGCCGGTGTCGTGCACTTCGAAGCGCAGCATCACGGCCTGGTTGTCTTCGCTGGCGATGCGCACCTTGGCGAGGATGCGGCCCTGGTCGGTGAACTTGACCGCGTTGCCGAGCAGGTTGGCCATGATCTGGCGCAGGCGGTTCGGGTCGCCGCAGATCGCCACCGGGATGTCGTTGGCGATGTCGAAGTGGAGCGCGATGTTCTTCGCCTCGGCCTGCGGCGTGTAGACGGTGTGGATGTCGTCCAGCAGGTCCCACAGGTTGAAGTTGATGTACTCGACGGTGAGCTTGCCGGCCTCGATCTTGGAAAAATCGAGGATGTCGTTGATGATCACCAGCAGGTGTTCGCCCGACTGTTTGACGAGGCGGGTGTAGTTGCGCTGGGTCTCGGTGAGCTCCGTCCCGAGCAGCATTTCCGTCATGCCGAGCACGCCGTTCATCGGGGTGCGGATCTCGTGGCTCATCGTGGCGAGGAAGGCGCTCTTCGCGCGGCTCGCCGCTTCGGCCGCGTTCTTCGCCCGTTCCAGCTGTTCGGTGCGCACGCTGACCTGGCGCTCCAGTTCGTCGCGGTGGTGGGTGAGCGCGGCGCCGCGTCCTTCGACCTGGGCCAGCATATTGTTGAAGCTGTCGATCAGCATGCCCAGTTCGTCGCTGCGGTTGTGGGCGATACGCAGCGTGTAGTTCTGGCTGGCCGACACTTTTTGCGCCGCGTTGATCAGCTTGCCGATGGGGTCGCCGATGCTGCGCCGCAGCCGCCGCGCCAGCACGAACGCCGTCAGCATCGCGGCGCCCAGCGCGGCGGCCATCACGCCCAGCGCACGCGCGATGTCCAGCCACAACGGCACGAGGTCACTCTCGATCATCACCGCGCCCACGGGCGGCAGGGGATGGCCGTCGGCATCCGCCGCCGCGCCGAGCACGTGGTAGACGCGCAGCGCCGGCAGCCAGGGCCGGCTGCCGGCGGCGGCGGCGGCGGCGAGGGCGTCCGGCGCGACGCTGTCCAGCGCCTCGTCCGGGCCGGCGTCGTGGCCGGGCGCGTGCCACGCGGCGAACGGCCGGCCCTTGCGGTCGTACAGGACGGCGGCGCTGAGGCGTTGACGGGCGTCCAGCGCCGCCAGCAACTGCGTGGCGAGGCGGCGGTCGTTGAACTGCACGGCATCGAGAGCGCCCTGCGCGAGCACGGCTGCGAGCGCATCGAGCTCCTGCCGTTCGGCGCGGCGCTGGCCGGCCACGGTCGCCACGGCGAAGACGATGTAGACGACCAGCAGCGCGCTCGCGGCGGCCTGCAGGCACATCGACGTCAGTTTTCGGTTGAGGCTTGAGCGCTCGAGAGTCAGCATGGGTTGGGCGGATCCGGCGGTCGGCGCTGCGAACGAACCTGTCAAGCAGGCTCACCATGCAAGAAAGCAAATTCTTGCAGGAATTGACTATAGGGGAGGGCTATGGCGCGCCGTTTGTGCTGGCGCAAAGCGGCGGGAAGCCGAGAGGAGGGAAAGGCCTATAAAACGTCGTCCCCGCGGCGGCGGGGACCCAATTTTGCATGAGCTGTCGAGCTGCATGCGGAACTTGGGTCCCCGCCTGCGCGGGGACGACGGGTGGGTGCGATCTGCTTACTGCCAGCTCAGCAACACCCGCCGCGCTTGCCGTTGCCGTAGCGCGCCTGCTGGCGCTCGCGGAAGAACTCCTCGTAGCTCATGACCGGCTGGTCCGGATGGGTCTTTTCCATGTGCGCCACATAGGTGTCGTATTCCGGCAGGCCGACCATCAGGCGCATGCTTTGCCCGAGGTAGCGGCCCGCCTGTGCCAGCGCGCCGAGCATCACTGCGCCTCGGCCATCGATGCGGCCGGCGCCGCGACGTACGGCGTTTCCTGCGCGCTCGGACGGGCATTCCGGCGCGCGGCCAGCGCCGTGCGGATGCCGTACAGCAGCACCGCCAGCACGACGACCATGAAGAAGCCGCACAGCGTGGCGTCGACGTAGTCGTTGAAGACGATGCGGCCCATCTGGTCGAGCGACTTGGCCGGCGCCAGCACCTGGCCCTGGTCGAGCGCGGCCTGGAACTTGTGGGCGTGCGCCATGAAGCCGACCTTGACGTTCGGATCGAAGATCTTGAGCCAGCCGGCGGACAGGGTGCAGATCAGCAGCCAGATGGTCGGCACGATCGAGACCCACGCGTACTGGCCGCGCTTCATCTTGAACAGCACGACGGTGCCCAGCGTGAGCGCGATACCGGCCAGCATCTGGTTGGCGATGCCGAACAGCGGCCACAAGGTGTTGATGCCGCCCAGCGGATCGACGACGCCCTGGTACAGGAAGTAGCCCCAGGCGGCCACGCACAGGCCCGTGGCGATCAGGTTGGCGGGCAGCGACTCGGTGCGCTTGAACGACGGCGCGAAGGCGCCCAGCAGGTCCTGCAGCATGAAGCGGCCGGCGCGCGTGCCCGCGTCGACGGCGGTGAGGATGAACAGCGCCTCGAACAGGATCGCGAAGTGGTACCAGAACGCCATCATGACCTTGCCGCCGATGACGTTCGACAGGATGTGGGCCATGCCGACGGCCAGCGTCGGGGCGCCGCCGGCGCGCGAGATGATGGTGTTTTCGCCGACGTCTTTCGCGATCTGCGTCAGCTGGTCGGGCGTGATCACGAAGCCCCAGTGCGAGACCGCGGCGGCGGCCGTCTGGGCGGTGGTGCCGATCACGGCGGCCGGGCTGTTCATCGCGAAATAGACGCCCGGGTCGATCGTCGACGCGGCGACGAGTGCCATGATCGCGACGAACGATTCCATCAGCATGCCGCCGTAGCCGATGAAGCGGGCGTGCTGTTCGTTCTCGATCATCTTCGGCGTGGTGCCCGACGAGATCAGCGCGTGGAAGCCGGACACGGCGCCGCACGCGATGGTGATGAACAGGAACGGGAACAGCGAGCCGGACCAGGCCGGGCCGGTGCCGTCGATGAAGCGGGTGATCGAGGGCATCTGCATCATCGGCGCGACGAACACGATGCCCAGCGCGAGGCCGACGATGGTGCCGATCTTGAGGAACGTGGACAGGTAGTCGCGCGGCGCCAGCAGCAGCCACACGGGAATGACCGACGCCACGAAGCCGTAGCCGATCAGCATCCAGGTGAGCTGGATGCCGGTGAAGTTGAACATCGCGCCCAGGGTGGCCGAGTCGTGCACGTACTGGCCGCCGGCGATGGCGCCGATCAGCAGCACGAAGCCGATCAGCGACACTTCGCCGATGCGGCCCACGCGGATGTAGCGCGAGTAGATGCCCATGAACAGCGCGATCGGGATCGTCGCCATCACGGTGAACGCGCCCCACGGCGAGGCGGTGAGGGCCTTCACGACGATCAGCGCCAGCACGGCCAGGATGATCACCATGATCATGAAGGTGCCGAACAGGGCGATCACGCCGGGGATCTCGCCCATCTCGGACTTGATCAGGTCGCCGAGCGAGCGGCCGTCGCGGCGCATCGAGATGAACAGGATCATGAAGTCCTGCACGGCGCCGGCGAACACGACGCCGGCCAGGATCCACAGCATGCCGGGCAGATAGCCCATCTGCGCGGCGAGCACGGGGCCGACGAGCGGACCGGCGCCGGCGATCGCGGCGAAGTGGTGGCCGAACAGCACGTAGCGGTTCGTCGGCACGAAATCGAGGCCGTCGTTGTACTTGTACGCCGGGGTCTGGCGGCGGGCGTCGAGGCCCATCACCTTGTCGGCGATGAACCGGCTGTAGAAGCGGTACGCGATCAGGTAGACGCAGACCGCCGCGACGACGACCCAGACGGCGTTGATGGATTCGCCGCGCTTGAGGGCGACGTAGGCGAGCGAGGCGGCGCCCGCGAGCGACAGCGCAGCCCAGCCGAGCTGGCTTGTTAGACGTTTCATTATTGACTCCTCCGATTGGATGCGCTGCCCGACCGGTCGATGCCGGCTTGCATGAACAGCAGCGTGCCTGTCAGTATCTTGCACGGGTCGGCATCCAACAAGCGCACGACTACGCAGCGCGCTACGTAATCCTACGTACGGCGGGCTCCCCGAGCCCACGCGCAACGCCAACACGGCACATACGTCACGCGTGGGCACTGGGTGCCCACCCTACGCTGTACAATTTGATGTTACGACTGATTCCACGCGCACGGCATGCAATTACGGCAGAAGGTCATCTTTCTCGCGATCGCCCCGCTGATCGTGGCGCTGTGCGCGATCGCCCTGTTCGTCCGGCAGCAGGCGATCGCGCTGGCGCACGAGCAGCACGCGACCATCCAGCAGGCCTATCTGGCCAGCAAGCAGGCGGAACTGCGCCATTACGTGGACCTGGCCTCGCACTCGATCGCCCACCTGACGGCATCCGGCCGCAGCGACCCGGCCACGCTGGCGGAGGCCAAGCGCGTGCTGCAATCGCTGAGCTTCGGCGACGACGGCTATTTCTTCGTCTACGACATGCACGGCCGCAACCTGATGCACCCGCGCCAGCCCGAGCTGGTCGGACGCGACCTGTGGAACCTGCGCGACCAGTTCGGCGCGCCCACCATCCAGAACATCGTCGCCGTGGCGAAGCAGGGCGGGGGACTCGTGCGCTACAACTGGGTCAAGCCGTCGACGAACAAGTCCGGCCCCAAGCTCGGCTACGTCATGGCGGTCCCGCAATGGGGCTGGATCATGGGCAGCGGGCTGTACCTGGACGACGTGCAGGCCGCGCTCGACCAGGTCGACGCCCAGCAGTCGCGCAACATCCAGACGACGATGTGGTGGATCGCCGGCCTCGCCATCCTCGCCACGCTCGTCATCGGCGGCGCCGGCCTGGCGCTGAACATCAGCGAGTCGCGCGTGGCGGACACGAAGCTGAAAGCCCTCGCGCAGCGCGTCGTCGATTCGCAGGAGCAGGAGCGGGCGCGCCTGTCGCGCGACCTGCACGACGGCATCAGCCAGTGGCTCGTGTCGATCAAGCTGCAGATCGAGGCGGGCATCATCCGCCTCGGCGGCACGCCGGACCAGCAGCGCCAGGCGCGCGCCAGCTTCGAGCGCACGGCCGAAGAACTCAACAAGGTGCTGGGCGAGGTGCGCCGCATCTCGCACGACCTGCGTCCGACCCTGCTCGATGACCTCGGCCTCGCGGCCGCGCTCGACCACCTGGCCGAGGAATTCTCGCAGCACAGCGGCACGCCGGTGACGTTCGCCGCAACGGGCGACCGCGATGCCGAGTACCTGCCGCAGACCGTCGGCACGGTGCTGTTCCGCATCGCCCAGGAAGCGCTGACGAACATCGAGCGCCACGCGGGCGCACGGCACATCGACCTGTCCCTGCACACGGGCCGCGGGCGCGTGCTGCTCACCATCGCCGACGACGGCGCCGGCTTCGACGCCGAGGGCGTGGCCACGCACCCGCAGCGCGGCATCGGCCTGCGCAACATGATGGAGCGGCTGGACGCCATCGGCGGCCACCTCGACATCGCATCGTCGGCGGCCGGCACCACCGTGTGCGCGAGCGTCGAACTGGAGGATGAATGACGACCGGGACCATCCACATCATGCTCGTCGACGACCACCCGCTCGTGCGCGACGGCCTGCGCGCGCGCCTGGAGGCCGTGCCCCATTTCCGCGTCGTGGCCGAAGCGGATTCCGGCGCCGAGGCGCTCGCGCTCGCGGGCAGCACGCGCATCGACCTCGTGCTGATGGACATCACCATGCGCGACGGCAGCGGCATCGAGGCCACGGCGCGGCTGACCACGAATTTCCCGGACATCGCGGTGCTGATCCTGTCGATGCACGACAAGCTGGAATACGTCACCCAGGCCATGCAGGCCGGCGCGCGCGGCTATGTGCTGAAGGACGCGCCGGGCAAGGACATCGTGCTCGCAATCGACACCGTCATGGCCGGCGGCATCTACTACAGCGCCGCCGTCGCGCGCCAGCTGGCACGCCCGGCCGCCCAGGACAACCAGCTCACTTCGCGCGAGCAGGAAGTGCTGCGCCACATCGCCAACGGCGAATCGAACAAGCAGATCGCGCGGGCGCTCGACCTGTCCGTGCGCACCGTCGAAACGCACCGCCTGAACATCAAGCGCAAGCTGGGGATCGAGGGGCAGGCGGAGCTGATCAAGTTCGCCGTGCAGCACGGCCGGTTCGGCAGCGCAGGTGTGTAAATATATCTGTAAAAGCGTATCCTATAGGAAACAGAAACAGTTGCTTTCCGAAAAGGGGTGCTCTACTATTAGCTGGTTACTATCAATGCATATTCGCTAATCCGCCAATGGCCAGCGCCCCGTTCCCGGTGGTTGAAATACGTTCCGTCGCCAATGCGCAGAACGAGTGGGTCGCACTTTTGCTTGGCACGCCGGGGCAGGGGCTCGACGATGCCGGCCTGCTGGGCGTGTTCGGCACGGCGGACCTGCTGGCCGCCATCGCGCCGCTCGACTGCGTCGTCCGGCTCGACGACATCGCCGTCCTCACACCTCCCATCCTGAACGTCCTGCCGGCCAACCGCGTGCTGCTGGCCGTGCGCGCCGCGGCGCTGGCGACGGACGGCACGGCGCGCCGCCTGGCGGAATTGCAGATGGCCGGCTACCGCGTGCTGATCGACGGTCCGCTGCCGGAAGGCGTCGCGGCACCGGTCGCGCTGCGCACCGTCGCGCGCGACGCGTGCGCCGAGCTGCCGCGCGCCGGCGCGCTGCCCGCGCTGTTCGGCCCGCACCTGGCCTACCAGGTCGACGACATGGCGCGCTACCGCGCCTGCGAGAACGCCGGCTTTTCCTGGTTCAGCGGCGACTACGCGCTTGGCGGCAGCGTGCCGGAAGGCGACGACGGCACGTCGCGCCGCCACATGCTGACGATGCTCGCCCTGCTGGCCCGCGATGCCGATTCGCGCGAGCTCGAAGCGCAGCTCAAGCAGGACCCGGCCCTGTCTTACCATCTTTTGAAGCTCGTGAACTCGGCCGCGTTTTCCGTCGGCACCCAGATCACGGGCTTCGCCCAGGCGATCAGCCGCCTGGGCCGCCGCCAGCTGCAGCGCTGGCTGCAATTGCTGCTGTACGCGCGCCAGCATCCGGACAGTCCGCCGAACCTGATGCTGCCGGTGGCCGCGCTGCGCGGCGCGGCGCTGGAAGCGCTGTGCAAGCGCGACGGCGGCGACCGCGACGACCAGGACCTCGCCTTCATGGCCGGCGTGTTCTCGCTGCTGGACCGCCTGTTCCAGATGCCGATGGCGGACGTCGTACAGGACTTGAACCTGCCCGGACATGTCGAAGCCGCGCTGCTGCGGCGCGAGGGGCAGCTCGGACAACGATTGCGGCTGGCCGAAGCAGGCCGGCCCGACCCGGAGACGCTGGAGGAGGCGGGCGTCGACGGGGCGGACTGGTGGCAGAGCCAGTTGCATGCCTATCACTGGGCCATCCAGGTAGCCCGCAATGTCTAAGATGCCAGCCGCTGCGCCAATGGATTTCGTGGGCGGCAGCGCTGCCGTCTGCGACGCCGTGTTGAAACTCCGGGGCGATGCCCTGTACGCCGAACTGGGACGCATCGCCGCGGCGCTGCTCGCCAGCCCGCACGGCGCCTTCATCCCTGACGACGCCATTCCGCGGGCCGCGGTCGACGGTGCGCTGCTGCAGGAAGTGCGCGCCGACGCCCTGTGCTTCGGCCGCTACGAAGTCGCCGGCCGCACCTACAGCCTGGAAGACTGGCGCCTGCTGGAAGGCCTGGCCGGCCTCACCGGTTCGCTGCTGCAGGTGCATTCGCTGGCCCGGCGCACCACCCATGCCTATGCCCAGGTCGAGGCGCAACTGGCGCACCAGTCGCAGATCCTGGACCAGATCCACGAATCCGTCCTCACGCTCGACCGCCTGGGCTACATCACCAGCTGGAACAAGGGCGCGGAACTCCTGTTCGGCTACACGGCGCTGGAAGCCGTGGGCCGCAACATCCTGTTCCTGTACGCGGAGGAAGAGCCGGACTTCGAGGACGCCTTCGCGGAGCAGGGCGGCCGCATGATGGAAGTGCGGCGCCGGAAGAAATCGGGCGAAGTGTTCTGGGCCAGCCTGTCGCTGTCGCCGCTGTGCGACCTGGAAGACCGTCCCATCGGCCTGATCGCCTACCTCACCGACATCACGGAACGCAAGCTGGCCGAGGAACGCCTGCATCATCTGGCCTACTACCAGGAGCTCACCGGCCTGCCGAACCGCACGCTGTTCGGCCGCCTCGTCGACCAGGCCCTGATGGTCGCCCAGCGCAACGAGTCGACGGCCTGCGTGCTGTACCTGGACCTGAACCGCTTCAAGCTGATCAACGGCACCCTGGGCCGCAGGGTCGGCGACGAACTGCTGCGCCAGGTCGCCGAACGCCTGCGCAACACGCTGCGCGACGAAGACGTCGTGGCGCACCTGTCCGGCGACGAATTCGCCGTCGGTCTGTTCGACATCCGCCAGCACTTCGAGGCCACGACGGTCGCGCAAAAACTGCAGGGCGCGCTGGAAGCGCCGTTCCTCGTGCAGGGCCATGACCTGCGCGTGGGCGCGAGCATCGGCATCTCGGTCTACCCGCAGGACGGCCAGGACGCGGAAACGCTGCTGCGCATGGCCGACATCGCGATGGAGCGCGCCAAGGAACACGCCGAAAACCCGGACCGCAGCGTCGCCTTCTACCGCCTCGACATGAACGAAGGCATGCAGCAGCGCATGCTGATCGAATCCGGCCTGCGCCACGCCCTCGGCAACGGCGAACTCATTCTGCACTACCAGCCCAAATTCGAAATCGGCTCGACCCGCCTCGTGGGCGCCGAAGCCCTCGTGCGCTGGAAGCATCCGGTGCGCGGCATGGTCCCGCCGATCGAATTCATCCCGCTGGCCGAAAGCACGGGCCTGATCGTGCAGGTCGGCGAGTGGGTGCTGGAACAGGCCTGCGCCCAGGCCGCGATCTGGCAACGCGCCGGCCTGCCGCCGTTCCGCCTCGCGGTGAACGTGTCGGCACGCGAATTCACGGCATCGCTGCCGGGCCGCGTCGCGGAAACCCTGCGCCGCTACCGCCTCGACGCGCACTGGCTGGAACTGGAGATCACGGAAAGCACGCTGATGCACGACATCGAGCACGTGATCGCCATCATGGACCGCATCAGCGCGCTGGGCGTGGCGCTGTCGCTGGACGATTTCGGCACAGGCTATTCGAGCCTGTCGTACCTGAAGCGCTTCCCGATCGACACCCTGAAGATCGACCGCTCGTTCACGACCGGCATCCCGCAGGACCCGAGCGATTGCGCCATCGCGAGCACCATCATCGGCATGGGCCGCAAGCTGGGGCACCGCGTGATCGCGGAAGGCGTGGAGACCCTGGAGCAGCTGGAGTTCCTGCGCCAGGCCGGCTGCGACGAAGTGCAGGGCTATCTGTACGGGAAGCCGCTGCCTGCGTATGAATTCGAGAAGAGTCTGCGCGAGAACTGGCTGCTGATGGCACGCATGGAGTCGGATGCGGCCGTTGGATCGGTCGTGTGGTCGGCCAAGTAGGCCCTGTCTGTTTGCCGCCCGTTTGCTGCCCGTGGGGCAATGATTTATGTATAATGCCGGTTCCTCAGGAAGCGTGGCCGAGTGGTTGAAGGCAGCAGTCTTGAAAACTGCCGACGGGGGAACCCGTTCGTGAGTTCGAATCTCACCGCTTCCGCCAGGAAATAAAACTGCCGCCCATCGGGCGGCTTTTTTATTTCCTGGCGGAAGCGAGCGAGGCGCCTGCGCGCCTCGCGTGTGAGATTCGAAGGGCATCCCTGCAGGGCCATCCCTCCCGAATCGCCCGTTTGCTGGCCGCGCAGCGGACGGCGTTGCGCGCCGGGGGCGCGCACTGCAAAGTCCGAATATCAGCGGCTCACGGCAATGATCGGTGTGGCGCTCAAAATTAGCGTTCCGTCGCGGTGGCCGTCCTTTCGAGCCGCGCATCCCTCTGTTCATCCTTTGCGCGTCAATGCGTCTTGTCGTTAACGGGTAGATATGAATAGCGAAAATGCTTGTCGGAGGTTGAGATCTAGGGCGCGCACTGCGGAGTGCAAATGTCTGCGCCGCGTGTCCGGGCCGGTTCGGCCTCCCGAAGATGGACCACTCAATCGAGGTCGTCCAGCAGGTCTGCTGCTTGCCTAGGTTGGCGGGCTGTGTCAGACACGTGCTGGTCGCTGCCGCCAACGCCGCATTCGGCGCCGCACAGCGGACGCAATATGCCCGCACATCTCGACAGAGACATCCGCACCTTTGCGTTCGAATAAGCGAAAGGCTGGCAGCGCTTCTTATAGTCGATCGAGGTCGGCTGGCTCGTCACCTATCCATTCTGCGCGCCTGGCAACATCCCCAGGGCCAGACGACTGCGATACCGCCAGGGCTGCGCCAGGTGCCCGTCAACGGAGCAGATCATGAAAACCTCGCTTCACGCAGCCATCGCGACGCTTCTTTTCGCGGCAATGCTGGGCGCCTCGCCCGGTGCTTTGGCACAATTGAGTGCAACCTCATCGTTCGATTCGTTCGCCTATCAACTGATCGACCTCAATGTCTGCGACGGCATCGATCCCAGCGTCAGCTTCCTCGATGATTCATCGGTGAACGGATGGGCGCTCCTGCGCGACATCAACGGCGCCGTACGCGAATCGGTGCAGGACGGCAGCAGGGGAGAGCGCCCCGTCCAGGTACGGATCGACACGGGGGACGCGTATCTGGCCGGCGACGCCACCCCGACCAGCGCCAGCTCGCTGGTTACCATCCGGGGCGGCATCGCCGATACCAACACCGACAGCTTCCTCGGGTTCGTCCTGGCGCCGTACACGCAAGTCACGTTCACCATCGATGCCAGGGCAACCGCCAGTGCGGCCGGTTCTCCGAATTATGCGTTTGCCACCGTGGCGGTGAACGGTACCGTCACGGACGAGGACGGCAATCACATCCTCGAAACGGATGGCTTGTCCAGCTACCTCGCGTCCTCGGATACATTGTCGGTCACCTTGCGCTCGGCCGGCGTGGCACGCATGGGAACGCTCGAGTTCGCCACCGCGGCCCACGCCCTGTTGCAGCCGGTACCGGAGCCGGCCTCGATGGCGATGCTGGTCGTCGGGCTGGCCGTCGTGGGCGGTTACGCGCGCCGGCGGTCAGCGCGCGGCGCGTACTCGCGTGCCGTGTGCATGTAAGGAATGCGGCGTCGAAACACCATCTTCGTATCCGACGGGGCTGCGATGGCTGGTCCTGTCGATGCCGGCTGAATGTTGGTTGATAATTTATTGCCAACACGAAATACATGCGATACTCTTCAACAATAGTTGTTAGTTCGAAATCAAACTGTTGGAGGAAGCATGGCAATGGTGTTTTGCAGAGGCTGCGGTAAAGAGATCCATGAAACGGCCGTTTCGTGCCCCCATTGCGGATGCCAGCAGACGGCCGCTGCGACGGGCAATATCAAAAGCCAGAGCGTGGCCGCGGTGCTGGCGGCGTTCGTCGGCGGGATCGGTATCCACCGGTTCTATTTGCGCAGCCCAATCTCCGGTATTTTCTACATCTTGTTTTGCTGGACCGGGATTCCGGGTCTGATCGCCTTCGTCGAGACGTTCATCTACACCTTCATGAGCCAGCAGAGCTGGGCGAGAAAATACAACAACGGTGTGATCAGCGAGCCTGTGCATATCGCGATCCGGATTCTCGTATTGATTTTCCCCGTGGCGTTCGTTGCCGGCATCCTTGCCGCCATCGCGATTCCCGCGTATCAGAGTTATCGGCTCAAGGCCGAAGCGGCGAAGTCGAGCGTTTCCATCGAAGCGCCCCGGCATGCCGCCGTTCATTCCGTGATCGTCGTCCTGCCTGCAAAGACAGTGACGCCGCTCGCCGCCTGAGCGTCGACGGCCGCTCATCGCACGCGAAGACCAGCTTCTTCGCGTCGCGCCGTGGGCCAGGTCGTCGGCCTGGCTCATCAGATCTCATCGTGGCGTTGGCCGGACGGCATGGCTGGACATGCTACGATCGCACGAATCAGCTCCCATCTTATAGCCCTCCGTATCGGAATCCGCGACCATGTCCGAAGTCACCCAACTGCTCACGACCATCAAGCGCCAACTGAAGCTGCAAGGCAAGACATACCGCGACGTGGCCGGCACGCTGGGCCTGTCGGAGGCGAGCGTCAAGCGGCTGCTGACGTCGGACACGCTCGGCGTCGACCGCCTCATCGAGATCAGCAACATGCTCGGTTTTACGCTGGCCGAGCTCGCGCAGGAGGCGGCGCTGTCCGGCACCCGGTTGCATACCTTGAGTCCGGCGCAGGAAAAGGAACTCGTGTCGGACACGAAACTGCTGCTCGTCGCCGCGTGCGCGCTGAATCACTGGACGTTGGCGGACATCCTCGCCGTCTACCGTCTTACGGAGGCCGAGTGCCTGCAGAAGCTGCTGCACCTCGACCGCCTGCACCTGATCGCGCTGATGCCGGGCAATCGCATCCGCCTGAACGTGGCGCGCGAT
This sequence comes from Massilia sp. Root335, assembly GCF_001425685.1. Taxonomy (GTDB): domain Bacteria; phylum Pseudomonadota; class Gammaproteobacteria; order Burkholderiales; family Burkholderiaceae_D; genus Telluria; species Telluria luteola. Next base: position 242,508 of record NZ_LMCY01000043.1, read on the forward strand.
TTCGACTGGCTGCCCGATGGGCCCATCCGCCGTTACTTTCGTACGCAGGGCCTGGCTGATTTCCTCGACGGCCGCTTCGACCTGCCCGACGAGACGCTTGCCTTCACGCACGGCATGCTGACGGAGAGCGCGCTCGCGGCGATGCAGGTGGAACTGCGCCGCTTGCGCGCCCGCTTCGCCGAACTGCATGAGGAAAGCCTGGCGTCGCCGCTGCCCAGGCGGCGCGGCAGCGGCCTGCTGCTGGCGCTGCGCGAGTGGGAGCCGGCCGGGTTCACGGCGCTGCGGCGCTGACGATCGCTGCGCCGCCGGCGCATACGCATCAGGCGCATATGCATCAATCCGTTCTGGACTTTCTTTCACCTGTCAGATATTGTTTACACGTGAAAGACAAATCCAAACACCTGCAGGGGGACCGCTTGCTGGCCATGCTGGCGGCGCTCGCCAATCCGCACCGGCTGCGCATCGTCGCGGCGCTGGAGACGGGCGGGCGCAATTACGTGAGCCAGCTGGCGCGCGAGATCGGGTTGAGTCGTCCATTGCTGCACCTGCACCTGCAAAAGCTGGAAGAGGCCGGGCTCGTCACGAGCCAGCTCGAACTGTCCAGCGACGGCAAGGCGCTCAAGTATTTCGATGTGGCCGAGTTCGGTGTGCTGCTGGCGCCCGCCGCCATCGCCGAAGCGGTCAAGACGTTGAACCTTCACGAGGAAGAGTAGAGGCTGCCATGTCCACCACCGTGTATCTGTTGACGATCTGCCTGCCGCTGGCCACCGTCCTGCTGGTCTTCGGCATGAAGTATTTCGCCATGATCCAGCAGGCGAAGGCGCGCACTGCCCGCGACGAGGCCGATCGCCGGCTGGCGGACGACCTCGCCCGGACCCAGGCCGAGACCGTGGCCCAGCTGACGGCGATGAATGCAGCGCTCGCACGGCTGGATGGGCGCATGGGCGCGGTCGAGAAAGTGTTGAAGGAAGTCGAGTAATCGCAGTTCAATGGCCGCAAGGTCATCGACCAACGTTCGAGGAGCCATCATGCGCGAAGTGTCGTTGTTGCGGCTGTACCTGTTGCGGGCGATGTATCTGCTGGTCGTCGGCGGGCTCGGCGTGTTTGCCGTGCCGTCGATCCTCCGCCATGCGGGGCAGCGCGAGCTGGCACAGGGCATCGTCGATGCCATGTTGCTGGCGTTCTGGCTGCTGTGCATCGTCGGCCTGCGCTATCCGTTGCGGATGCTGCCCGTGCTGTTGTGGGAACTGGTGTGGAAGGTGCTGTGGCTCGGCATGGTTGCCTGGCCGGCATGGCGTGCGGGCACGATGGACGCCGCCACGGCGGAAAACACGTTCAATTGCGCCTTCGTCGTGATCATGCCGTTCGTGCTTCCCTGGGGTTATCTCGTGCGCCATTACCTGCGCGCACCCGGCGACCCGTGGCGCGCGGATCGTTCCGCGTTTGGCGGGACGCCCGAGCGCAAGGCGGCCGAGGCCTGAGCCCGGGCGCCTGTCCGCTGAGCGCGGCCTCTGACCGGTCAGCCTGGCCGCCTTCCCGGGTCAGTGCTGGCGCGGCGCGTCGATGCGATAGTCCCAGGCAGCCAGCGTCTGCGGCTTGCCGCCGGGCAGGGTGTAGCGCTGGGCGCCGTCCGACACGTTGACCGTCACCTGCACGCTGTTGCCAGCCAGTGTGCGGCGGAACGCGAACACCTTGTCGTTGCCGGTTTGAAGCACCTGGACGGGGCCGCCGTACTGGCCGTTCCACAGCGCCGGATTGGCGTGCTTGAGTGCCAGTAACTGCGTGTAGAAGGGCGCATAGGCGTAGTCCTTCCACTGGATCGGATCTTTTTCGAAGAATTGGATGCGCTTGTCGAGGCCGGATTCCTGTCCGCCATAGATCAGCGGCATGCCCGGCAGCGTGGCGGCCAGCACGGCCATCGCCTTGAATGCGGGGCCGTACAGTTCGGCGTCGCTGCCGGCCCAGGAATTCTCGTCGTGGTTGCTCGTGAAGCGCATGCGGTAGGCGCCCGGCGGGAATGCCTTCGGGGGGTGTTCGACGAAATCCGTGAGCGTGCGCGCATCCGCCTTGCCCTTGGCGACGGCCTTGAACAGGTCTTTCGTGTCCCATCCATACGTCATGTCGAAAGCGTGTTCGTGCAGCTCGGGCTTGTCGGCCTCGGCCAGCATGAACACGGGTTTTACGCGGTCGAGCTCGGCGCGAGCCTGGTTCCAGAACGGCGTCGGCACCTTGCCGGCGACGTCGCAGCGGAAGCCGTCGACGTCGGCTTCGCGCACCCAGTACAGCATCGCGTCCGTCATGCCTTTCCACAGGCCGGGCTTGCTGTAGTCGAGGCCCGTCACGTCGGTCCAGTACTCGGGCTCCGCGCCTTCCGTGTAGGTGACCGGATAGATCTCGCCCTTGTCGTTCTTGAGATACCAGTCGCTGTGCGCCTGCGTCCACGGGTTGTCGAACGCCGTGTGGTTCGCGACCCAGTCGAGGATCACGTGCATGCCGAGGCCGTGTGCCTGCCTGACGAGGGCCCGCAAATCGTCGAGCGTGCCGAATTCCGGGTTGACGGCCGTGTAATCGCGCACGGCGTAATAACTGCCCAGCGTGCCCTTGCGGTTCTTTTCGCCGATCGGCTGGATCGGCATCAGCCACAGGATGTCCACGCCCATCTTCTTGAGGCGCGGCAGATGTTGCGCAAAGGCCTTGAACGTACCTTCGGGCGTGTATTGCCGGATGTTCACTTCATAGATATTGGCGTTGCGCGACCAGTTTGTGTGTTGCATCGGTGCAACGTCTGTTGTTTTCGTGGTCACTGCCATTGCGGGCAGGGCCGCACACAAAGCGAGGGAAATTGTAGTCAGGGTACGGTGCAGCTGTCTCATGTTTCTCGTTATCCCGTAGTTTAGTTACAAATTGGCTCATGTGATTCTAAATCGGAATCCTGGCGATGACCAGTCGGCAAAATCGAAACCATCATATGTTCCGTACGTACATACGTCAGAATACGCTGACAAGACATCGGGAAAAGATGAGAGTAGATTTGTGCGATATTGGACAGATAGAGTTGTGGTTAAGCGGATAGTGTTAAGGCGTAGAGAGGAATTGCGCCATGAACAAGGGTTTCGTTGTGTGTGTGATGCTGGGCGGATGTGCGTCGCTCGCATGCGCGCAGGATTCTGAAAGTGCGGCCAGCGCCGGCAATCCGGATGCGACGCGCAAGAGCGCTTGCACCGATTGCGCCCGGCCGGCAGGCACGCGCGCGGGCACGGACTACGTCGGCGAAGCGCCGGGCGGGCATGACATCGCCGTGTTCACGGGACAGCCGACCCGGAGCAATGGCGCGGTCTGGGCCTCGCCGCCGCGTCGCACGTACGGACGCCTCGACGACATCGGCACCCAGCCGGGCACCGGCGGCTTCACGCTGGGCCACCAGTACAACTTCGAATACCTGGCGCATCCCGACGTCGGCGATCCGTTCCACGCCGGCACGGCCGGCAAGGCCAGCAATCTCGTCACGCGGAGCGGCTTGCCCATCGACGGCGGCGTGCGCTATTACAACAGCCAGTTCAAGCACCTGAGCACGGGCGCGTCCTGGACCACCGACACGCTCGGCGGAGACCCGCTCGGCGACCGCGCCTGGGGCATGTCGATCGGCTTCGACTACGGCGCACTGTCGCTGCGCGCCGCCCACCAGAACCGGCACGTGGCCCAGATCCATTTGTACGACTTGGCAGGCAACAATATGGATGCCAAGAACTCCCTGATCGCGGCCAATGTGCGCATGCGCTGGGGCACGGCCTATGCCGCGTATTCCGCCAACCGCGGCTGGGGCAGCTCGCCGCTGTACAACCCCGACAATCCGTATGGCGCCGGCGTGGCCAGCACGTCGTCGACCGACAGCCGCGACACCCTCGTCGGCGTCGCCGTCCCGGTGACGCGCTCGACCACCTTCCTCGCCTCGTTCATCCACAAGAACGACCGTGACCTGGCCAACCGCGACGCCAACCAGTTCGCGATCGGCGCCAGCTACGTCGTCTCGCGCAGCACCGACTTCTACGCCGCGTTCTCGCGCACCGTCAACACGAACGGCACCGGCATCCTGATCGGCGGCGCGGCCCGCCCGAGCGGCAGCTCGGCCGTGAACGTCGGCATGCGCCACGCTTTTTAGTGCTGGCTCCCGTGCGCTGCGCCGCTGCGCGGCAAAAGCAGGTAGCCTGTCCTCATGATTTTTGCATTATTTCGGAGGCAACATGACTGGTACGAGCACACTTGATCCAGATAACTTTCCTGAAGCACCCGACCGTAGCCTGGGCAAGGGCCACGGCATCGATTCGCTCGGTCCGAGCGATATTTCGGACACCGGCAGTGACGTCGTCGGCGGTCCCGGCTTCGCGGCCAATCTGGACGACGATCAGAAGATCGACCTGGACACCGGCACGACGTCCGACAACGAAGCCGGCTACGACAGCGCCGGCGCCGACCTGGGCGACCCGAACTTCGAAAGCGACAGCGACTTCGGCGGCACCGGCGAACGGGCCGCGGCCGGCCGCGACCTGATCGGCAAGGACGGCAGCGACATCGATACCGACCGCATCGAATCGATTCCGAGCCTGCCGCTGACGGACGACGATGTCGACTTCCTCGGCAGCGAGCCGCCGCGGGGGCGGGCGCCAGGCAAGTAAGCCGCAGCACATCACGCACGAGGGCCGGATGGTGGATGCCATCCGGCCCTTTGTCATTGCCGCTCACACGTCATTGCCGCTCACGCGTCATGGCCGTGAGGCTCATCCAGCCGTAGGGCGGGCACCCCGTGCCCGCCAAATGCATGCGTCACGGCGGCGCGGACGTGGGCACGGGGTGCCCACCCTACGACGCATGCCACACCGTCCGCTGCCACGGCTTGCGCGTCAGCGCCCAGGCCGCCAGCAGCGCGCCGCCCAGCAGCACGGTCTTGGTGGACTTTGATCGCATCTCGAACGATGTGTACGGGCTCCGTTCGACGACGAGGTGGTCGCTGTCGTTGCGCTGGCGGAGTTCCTGCGCGGCGTCCGGCCGGTACAGGGTGTCGCGGCGCGCGCTCGAATTCGGGCGGTCGGATTGCTGCTGGCTGAACATCGTTCTGCCCATGAAGCGGTCGAGCGCGCGCGGCATCAGGTAGCCCGCCAGCGACGTCAGCTTCGAATGGCCGCCCACATACAGGTCGCGTTCGGGCACCTGGGCTGCGTGCACGATGGCCTGCGCCACCAGCTCCGGCGCGTAGTTCGGCGGGGGCAGGTCGGGCTCGTGTTCCATATAGCTCTTGGCGTGGTTCGGGAACGGCGTGGCGATGGCGGACGGCTTGATCACGGTGAGCGAGATGCCCGCGTCTTCCTTGTCCAGCTCCATGCGCAGCGATTCCGTGAACGCCTTGATCGCGTGCTTGGACGCGGAATACGTACCCTGCAGCGGCACGGCGCGGTCCGACACTTCGCTGCCGAGGTTGATGAGGGCGCCGCCGCCGCGTCCCTTCATCAGCCTGACGGCTTCCAGCGAGCCGTGCACGACGCCCCAGAAATTCGTCTGCATGACCTTGCGCATGTCTTCCAGCGCGATGTCTTCGTTCCTGCCGTACACGCTGATGCCCGCGTTGTTGACCCATGTGTCGACGCGGCCGAAGCGCTCCATCGCTTGCTGGCCGATGCGCGCCACGTCGGCAGGGTTGCCGACGTCGGCCGTGACGGTCGCCACTTCCATGCCGCGCTGGCGCATTTCGTGCGCGAGGGTGTCGAGGGCGTCGGCGTCGCGCGCCGCCAGCACGAGCCGTGCGCCGCCTTCGGCCGCCATGCGGGCGGTGGCCAGGCCGATGCCGCTCGTCGCACCCGTGATCACCATCACCTGTTCATCCAGTTTTTTCAGCTTGAGGGACATGATGCCTCCTTGTCGATCGATGACGGAGATTCACAGCGCCTGGCGCAGGCGGCTCGCGGACCACGTGCGCGCGGCCGGACGTCCCGCCAGCTTCCACGCGGCGTACAGGGCGCCGGCGCCCAGCAGCGCGCCCATCACCTTGCCCTTGCGCAGCGACAGCGCCGTGTACGGGCACGTCTCGATCACGTGCGCGGAGACGCCCTGGCGTTCGCGCAGTTCGTGCTGCGGGTTCGGCCCGTGCAGCGCATCGCCGCGGTTCGGCGCGTTGGCCGCGTCCGACTGCTGCTGCTTGAACATCGTCGCGCGCATGTAGCGGTCGAGCACGGCGGGCAGCGCGAAGCTGCCCGCCGAGAGCGCCTTGGCCGCGCCGCCGACGAATACGTCGCGCCTGGGATGCTGGGCCGCGTACAGGATCGCCTTGGCCACGAGTTGCGGCGCGTAGACCGGCGGCGGCAGGCTCGGTTCCCTGTCCATGTAATTCTTGGCGTGGGCGACGAACATCGTGTCGACGGCGGCCGGCTTGACGAGCGTGACGGAGATCGGCGCCTTGTCTTTTTCCAGTTCGACGCGCAGCGAATCCGTGAACGCCTTCACCGCGTGTTTCGATGCGGCGTAGATGCCTTGCAGGGGGATGGAATGGTCGGACAGCTCGCTGCCCAGGTTGATGATGGTGCCGCCGCCGCGCGCTTTCATGTGCTTGACGGCTTCCAGCGAGCCGTGCACGACGCCCCAGTAATTGGTGTCGAACAGGCGCTGCATGTCGTCCAGCGACACGTCTTCGTTGCGGCCGAAGATCGAGATACCGGCGTTGTTGATCCACGTGTCGATGCGGCCGAAGCGTTCCATCGCGGCGTGGCCGATGCGTTCGACGTCGGCCGGGTTGCCGACGTCGGCGACGACGGTCGCGACTTGCGTACCGGTGCGGCGCAGCTCGCTTGCCAGCTGGTCGAGCGCATCGGCGCTGCGCGCGGCGAGGACCAGCTTGGCGCATTGCTCGGCGGCCATGCGCGCCGTCGTGAGGCCGATGCCGCTCGTGGCGCCGGTAATGACCATCACCTGCTCGTTAATCTTGCGTAATTGCAGTGCCATGAATGCTCCTTCTCTCGGTTGGAGAACGGACGCCGCATTCCGCGGCATGCGGATTCCGGAGGCCCGCTCAATGCGTACGGTCGATACGATGACCGATCACGACAATCGTGGTCGCACGGCAGAATTCAAGACGTTTTTACAAGGTGGGGCGGGGAGCAGGGTTTGCAAGGTCGATAACGACGCCGCGCGGCGCACCCTTTCGGGGGCCGCCGCCAGTTGTGCGCGATAAGGCCGCGTTCGCTGATAGCATCGATGTCATACGCGAGCTTTTATTGAACATCGTTTTCTTTCGACCGCGTGCCGGAAGACGGCGCCGGTTTTCGGGCAGCGACCAGTGAGAGACGACAGGCGCCGGCCCCGCGAAAGACAACGAATCAAAACGATGATGCTTATGGATTCAATGCGCCTTGGACAGGATCAGCAGCCAGCGGCGCAGCAGCAGCACTTCCACGTGGCCCGGTTCGACGCCGGTATCGCACTCGATGATCGGGTTGACCGGGTAGAAGCGCTTGCGGAAGTCGCGCGTCACCAGCACTTCGCGGCGACCAAGGCGCAGCAGGAAAGGCGTCGGAGCGTATTCAAGGCCGAAGGAGCTGTTCAGAGTAGTCATGACGATCCCTTAATCGAGTTAATTTGCGAATCAGGTTGGGCTGTTCTGGGCAAGTTGTCTTGCTCGAGTAGGTACAGAATAGCACAACTACTGTATGAATCCACAGTTACTGTACAAAAAACCAGTTATTGCATATTTGTGTGGTTTTTTCGCCAATACACCCCATCTGGAGCGGCATGTTGAATACCGTTCCGTCACGCCTCTCGCGCTTCCTCGCCGCCCGCCTGTCGCCCGAGGGCGAGCTGGGCCTGCACCTGACCGTCGGCCTCGCGCTGCTGCTGGCGGCCGCCTGGATCTTCGGCGCGATCGCCGCGGACGTCGTGCATGGTGCCACCATCACGCGCGTCGACGTGCGGCTCGCCCACTGGTTCCACGAGCGCGCCACGCCCGGCTTCACGCGCGCCATGCTGTTCGTCACGCACTGGAACGGCCTCGCCGGTTCCAGCGTCATGGGCGCGCTGCTGGCCCTGTGGTTCTGGCGCCGCCGCGCGCGTTACTGGCTGATCGCCTGCCTCATCGCCGTGCCGGGCGGCATGCTGTTGAACGTCGCGCTCAAGCACGTGTTCCGGCGCGTGCGCCCGTCCTTCGACGACCCGCTGCTGAGCCTGCTCACCTACAGCTTCCCCAGCGGCCACACGGCGGCGGCCACGGTGTTCTACGGCCTGCTCGCGTGCTACCTCGTGCGCCGCGTGCACGCGTGGCGCGCGCGCGTGCTCGTCGTGACGGCAGCCGGCGCGATGGTGGCGCTCGTCGCGCTGTCGCGCATGTACCTGGGCGTGCACTACCTGTCCGACGTGCTGGCTGCGGCGGCCGAGGGTGCGGCGTGGCTGGCCATCTGCATCACGGCCGTCTCCACCCTGCACCGGCGCCGGCTGGCGCGGGGAGAGACATCGTGGAGCGAGCGTACCCATGCGGCGGAGGACCTCGGATGAAGCCCGTGACCGTGATCGTCAACGCCGGCGCCGGCACCGGACACGACGAGGCGGCGTGCGACACGCTCAAGACGCAACTAACCGACGCGGGACTGGATGCCGAACTGGTCCTGGCCGATGGCGGCGAACGGATGATCGCCACGGCGCGCCGCGCGCTGGAGCAGGGCGCGCGCCTCGTGGCGGCCGGCGGCGGCGACGGCACGATCAATGCGGTGGCCTCGGTGATGGTCGACAGCGGCGTGCCGTTCGGCGTGCTGCCGCTCGGCACGCTGAACCATTTCGCCAAGGACCTCGGCATCCCGCTCGACCTCGATGCGGCGGTGCGCAACCTGGCGACGGGCCGGCCGGTGCAAGTCGACGTGGGCGAGGTGAACGGCCGCATCTTCCTGAACAATTCGAGCCTCGGCCTGTATCCGGACATCGTGCGCGACCGCGAGAAGCAGCAGCGCCGCCTCGGCCGCGGCAAGTGGCCGGCGGCCGTCTGGGCGGCGCTGGCCGCGCTGCGCCGCTATCCGTTCCTGTCGATGCGCCTCGACGTGAACGGCGAGCGCCTGGCGCGGCGCACGCCGTTCGTCTTCATCGGCAACAATGCCTACACGATGGAAGGCTTGTCGATCGGCGAGCGGGCGCGCCTGGACGAAGGCGTGCTGAGCCTGTACATGGCCCAGCATCCCACCCGCCTGGGCCTGCTGCGCTTCGCCGTCGACGCGCTGCGCGGCCGCCTCGGCGAGGCGCGCGACTTCGACGTGCTGACGGCGCCCGGGTTCGACATCGACACGCACCGCCGCCATCTGCTCGTGGCGACGGACGGCGAGGTGACGGAAATGCGTCCGCCGCTGCACTACCGGATGCGGCCTGGCGCACTGACGGTGCTCGTGCCGCCGGTACAAAATGGCGCCAACGATCGCTAACGGAAAGGGAAGTCCATGCGTACACTCGTCCATCTGTCCGACCTGCATTTCGGCCGCGTCGACCCCGTACTGCTCGATCCGCTGCGCGAACTGGTCCACAAGCTCGCGCCCGACGTCGTCGTCGTCTCGGGCGACCTGACGCAGCGCGCCAGGAGCGAGCAGTTCGAGGAGGCGAAGGCCTGGCTCGACACCTTGCCGGGCCCGCAGATCATCGTGCCGGGCAACCACGACATTTCGCTGTACAACGTGTTCCGCCGGTTCCTGTTGCCGCTCGACCGCTACAAGCGCTACATCACGGACGACCTCGACCCCGTCCATATCGACGACGAGATCGCCGTGCTGGGCGTGAACACGGCGCGTTCGCTCACGTTCAAGGACGGCCGCGTGAACCGGGAGCAGGTGGAAAAGATCCGCGCGACCTTGTCCGGCCTCCCGCCCGGCGTCACGCGCGTCGTCGTCACGCACCACCCGTTCGACTTGCCCAAGGGCGTGGAAGAAGACGACCTGGTCGACCGCGCGCACATGGCGATGGACGTGTTCGCGGAACTGGGCGTGGACCTCTTGATGGCTGGCCACCTGCACATGAGCCACACGGGCAATACGCAGGCGCGCTACAAGATCAGCGAGTACGCCGCGCTCGTCGTGCAGGCCGGCACGGCGACGTCCACGCGCGGGCGGGGCGAGGTGAACTCGTTCAACGTGATCCGCATCGAGCCGCTGCGCATCGAAGTCGACCGTTATGGCTGGGACAGCGTGCACAACCAGTTCCAGTTGCTCGCCACCGAAAAATTCATGCGCAGCGGGAACATCTGGGCCGAGGTTGCGGATGGGATGATGGCGGCGGGGATCTAGCCACGTGCGCGGATCAACGCCGTCGCCTCGGACATATCGACATCGTCCCCGCGCGCATATCAACGTCGTCCCCGCGCGCATATCTACGTCGTCCCTGCGCGCATATCAACGTCGTCCCCGCGCGCATATCAACGTCGTCCCCGCGCGCATATCTACGTCGTCCCCGCGCAGGCGGGGATCCAATTTTGCGTCCCGGGCTGCTCGAACTTGGGTTCCCGCCTGCGCGGGAACGACGAAGTAAAGCGGTCGACTCGCGTGACGCGGGTCCGCGCGTCCACTCAAATCCAGTACTCCCCCAACCGCGACATCCATTCCTTGATCCGGTCCGACCACGGCCGGTGCCGCCACCGTTCGAGCAGGACTTCCTTCGAGTCGCGCAAATCCTCGTTGAACGCGCTTTCCATCGCGGCGCCGAATGCCGGGTCCATCACGACGACGTTCAGTTCGTAGTTGTGGATGAAGCTGCGCCGGTCGATGTTGGCCGAGCCGATCGTCGACCAGCCGCCGTCGATCACGGCCGTCTTGGCGTGCAGCACGGCGATCTGCAGCTCGAAGATGTGCACGCCGCCGGCCAGCAGCGGGTCGTAGAACGCCTGGCCCGCATACCGGATCAGGCCGTGGTCCGACACGCCGGGCAGCACGAGCTTCACGTCCACCCCGCGTTTCGCCGCCGCGATCAGGGCGTCGACGATCTGCTGGTCGGGCACGAAATAGGCGGACGTGATGTGGATCGTCTTCTTCGCCTCGCTGATCGCGACGACGAGCGCCTTGTAGATGTCCGATTCGTGGTCCGGGCTTGAGGCGAGCACGCGGATGATCTTGTCGCCGGCGGGCGTCAAGGTCGGGAAATACTCGGCCTGCGGCAGTTCGCCGCCCTCCTGCTGTACCCACAGGTCGATGAACGACCATTGCAGCGGCGCGACGGCCGGGCCTTCGATCTTGACGTGGGTGTCGCGCCAGCCGACCTTGTCGCCGTCGACCTGGTCCGGCTTCCGGCGCGAGCGGAACAGCGAGCTGTTGGCATACGTGCTGCTGATGTTGATCCCGCCCGTGAACGCGACCTTGCCGTCGACGACCATCAGCTTGCGGTGGTTGCGGTTGTTCAGCTCCCACTTGCCGCGCGCCTTGGCCGGGTTGACGGGATTGAAGATCAGCACGCGGATGCCGGCCTGGCGCATGCGGTCGAAGAAGGCGGCCGGCGTCGCGAGGGCGCCGACGGCGTCGACCATCACGTTCACCGCCACGCCCTGGCGCTGCTTCTCGATCAGGACGTCGGCGAATTCGTTGCCGATCCTGTCCTGGTCGAAGATGTAGGTCTCGAGGTTGATGGAACTCGTGGCGACGCGCGCGGCGGCCATCATCTCGCGCATCGTCGCGGGGCCGTCGAACAGCAGGGTGACCTTGTTGCCCGCGATGAGCGGCACGCCCGTCGCCTGTTCTTCCAGCGCGGCCAGCGCCTTGAGGTTGCCGCTCGCATTGGCCCAGCGCCGCGCGACGAGGGCGGACGCCTTCTTGGGCGGCAACGTGCCCTTCGTCGTCGCGATCGTCGGCGTGGCCTTGGCCGCCGGCGCGGGATCGACGTCCGGCAGCGACTTGCACGCGACGACGCCGCAACACAGGCACAGGGCCAGCAGCCAGGCGAACGGGGACAGGCGGCGTGCGAAGCGCAGTGGGAATCTCATTTGAATCCTCGCGGGTTGGGGGCAAGCTGTGCCTCGTCGAGGTCACGCGGTCCGATGAAGAAATCGAGCGGCGCCGCGCGCAGGCGGCGGCCCAGCGCGTGCAGCAGCTTGAGCCCGTGGTGGAAGCGCACCTTGCGCGCCCTGAGCGCCACCCACAGCGCGAGGCCGAAGCTCACCAGCAGGTTGACCATGCCGATCAGGGCGATGCCGAGTAAGGTCACGGCGATCGTCTCCGGATCGAGCGGCTTCCCGAGGCCGACGATGCCGATGGCGAAGTTGGCGGACGAGAACGTCACGTGGCGCACGTCGAGCGGCAGGCCGAGGAGGAAGCCGGCGGTGGCCGTCGTGCCCATCAGCACGCCGAACACGAAGTTGCCCATCAGGCCGCCGAGGTTGTCCTCGACGTAGCGCGCGAAGCGGGCCCGCCGTTCCTCGCCGAGCAGGCGGCGCAGCCAGCGCAGCTGTTCGACCCGCCGGCCCATGCGCGTGTACAGCGCCTTGTTGTCGTAGTAGCCGGACACGAGGCCGGACACGAATAGCCACACGCCCGCGATGGCCGCGTGCAGCAGCGCGAGCGAGTGCCACGGGTGGCTGTCCGCGATCAGGTGTTCCGCCTTGGCCGGCGTGACGAGGTGGGTGCCGAAGGCCCAGTACCACGCGAGGGCGATGATCCACGCGACCGGGATCACGGTCGCGAGGTTGCCCAGCACGGCGACGATCTGCGTGCGGAACACTTTGTTCACGAGGGCCGCCATGCTGTCGACGTCGACCTGGCGCCGGCTCTTGCCGCGCACGTTGCCCCGTTGCGCCGTGTCGTGCAACGCGGCGGCGATGCGCGCGGCCGTCATCGCCGGCTGCTTGGTGGCGATGGTGAAGTGCAGCACGTGCACGAGGATGAAGCCGGCGGCGTAGTTGAGGCTGTAGAACAGCGCCTCGATCAGCGGCGCGCGGTGCTGGTACGAGATCAGGATCTTGAAGAGCGCCATGAAGCCGATGACGATGCCGGCCCCGGCCGACGACGCGAACATGCCGCCCAGGTCGGCGCGCCGTTCGGCGATGTAGTGCTCGCCCGTGCGGCTCGCGTTTTCCGTCACGTTGCGGGCCAGCAGGTCGATGTTGTCGCGCAGCAGGCCGCGCACTTCGTATTTCGTGTTGTGCGCCTCGGCCAGTTCCTGCGCGAGGTCGACGGCGGCCGCGCGCCGCAGGCTCGTCGGCGGCGCCGAGGCCGGCGTCGCCTCGTTCGCGAGCGCCTCCACGTCGATCGTCGGCGCGGACGGCAGCTCGCCGCTCGTATCGACGAGGAACAAGAGCTTCCTCAGGCGGTCGATGCTCTGCGTCAGCGCGACGAGCAGGTAGGTCAGCGCGACGCTCGTGCCCGAGGCGAGGGCCTTGCTGCGGATCTTGAGCACGACGTCTTCGCACTGGTCCAGCATCACGAGCAGGTGGCGGGCGTCTTCCATCGTGTCGACCTCGCCCGCGGTCAGGCGGCCGTAGTCGTCGAGGTATTTGTTCGCCTCGATGTTTTGCATGAGGAAGGGCGAATTGACTTCCTCGATCTCCATGTGGGCGTGGATCAGGCGCGGCTCCAGGCCCAGCGCGCAGACGCGGCAGGACAGCGTCCGGATCGCATCGAGCAGGCCGGCCAGCACGACCTGGCGCGCGCGGGCGGGTTCGGCGGGTTCGTCCATGGCGCCGTCCGGCGGCGCGGCAGCGGCCACGACGTCGAACATCTCGAGCCAGTCGGCGGTCGGCACGGCGCGGATCCACTGATAATCGTCGTCGCGGCACAGGACCTTGTCGAGCGTGTCCGACAGGTACAGCTCGTCCAGCGCGGGCGGCAGGATGCGGTAGGCGATGCGCTTTTTCAGTTCGGTGAAAAAGCCGTCGTTCGACAGGATGCCGACGTCGGAATACAGGCTCGTGTGGCGGCGCGTTTCGAGCAGGGTGGTCAGGTAGCGGCGCAGGGTCCAGGCCTGGCCGGGATGGCCTTTCAGGAGCTGGGTCAGCGTGCGCACCTGGGCGATCGCGTCCCCGTGGTCGCGCGCGCGGCGCGGGCGCAGCTGGTCGACCAGGTCGACGAGGAGGTCGATGCGGTCGCTGTCGGGATCGAGGCGTTCGAGAATCCGGAGCATGGAAAACATTCGCGGCATGGAAATGTCAGTGTACGCGTGGATACCCCCGGCCACTGTACGCTGACGAACCGAGCGGACCGGGCCTGCGTTACACTGGATGCGTGACGTCATCGCGAGGGGAGAACATGTACCTGACTTACTACAAGGGACAATGGGCCGAAGGGAATACGCCGCTGCTCGGCGCGATGGATCACAGCGTGTGGCTGGGTTCGTCGGTCTTCGATGGCGCGCGTGCGCTGCGCGGCCACCTGCCGGACCTGCGGCCGCACCTGGAGCGCGTGATCGCGTCGGCCGAGAAGGTGGGCCTGCGCTGCCCGCTGGGCGTCGACGAGATGGAGGCGCTGGTGCGTGAAGGCGTCGCGCGCTTTCCGGCGGATGCGGAGCTGTACATCCGTCCGCTCGTGTTCGCCTCCGAAGGTTTCCTCATCCCCACGCCGGAAGCGGCCGGCTTCGCGCTGACCCTGTTCGACGCGCCGCTGCCGCCGTTCGCCGGCTTTTCCGCCTGCCTGTCGCCGCTGCTCCGCCCGGAACCCACGATGGCCCCGACGGACGCCAAGGCGTCCGCGCTGTACGCCAACACGGCACGCGCGCTGCGCGCCGCGAAGGCACGCGGCTTCGACAACGCCGTCCTGCTGGACGCGGCGGGCAACGTGGCGGAGTTCGCGACGTCGAACCTGTTCATGGTGGCGGCCGACGGCGCAGTCGTCACGCCGGCGCTGAACGGCACCTTCCTGGCCGGCATCACCCGCGCCCGCGTGATCGCGCTGCTGGCCGGGGCCGGCGTGAACGTGGTCGAGCGCACCGTCCGGCCGGAAGAGCTGGAAACGGCGCGCGAGATCTTCAGCACCGGCAACTACGGCAAGGTCACGCCGTGCACGCGCTACGAAGCCCGCGACCTGCCCGCGGGGCCGCTGGCCCAACGGGCGCGCGAGCTGTACCTCGCCTACACCGAGACGACCTGAGTCGACAATAGAGTCGACAATTGAGTCGACAATTCGGGGTCAGAGCCTAATGCCGTTAAGTTAAGGTTCTTCGAAGGCGGCGCTCGGG
>NZ_LMCY01000044.1:0-691 GCF_001425685.1 Massilia sp. Root335
CTCGACCATCCGCGACGCGGCCGGCAACAACGCCACGCTGACGCTTTCCGGTCACGTGCCCGCCACCACCGGCATCCTGGTCGACACGATCGCACCGACGGTCGCCGGCAACGTGAGCGTGCCCGCCAACGGCACCTACGTGGCCGGCCAGAATCTCGACTTCACCGTCACGTTCGACGAGAACGTCGTCGTCGCCGGCAGCGACAGCACGCTCGGCCTGACGATCGGTGCGACGGCGCACAACGCCGGTTTCCTGTCGAGCAGCGGCAACACGATCACCTACCGCTATACCGTGCAGGCCGGCGATACGGACGCCGACGGCATCACGGTCGGCACGATCACGGCGGGCACCAGCACCATCCGCGACGCGGCCGGCAACGACGCCAGCCTGGCGCTCTCCGGTCACGTGCCGGCCACCACCGGCGTGCTGGTCGATGCCACGGTCCCGAGCATCGCCGGTAATATCGCCGTGCCGGCCAACGCGACCTACGTCGCCGGCCAGACGCTGAATTTCACCGTCACGTTCGACGAGAACGTCACCGTCACCGGCAGCGACAGCACGCTCGGCCTGACCATCGGCGGCACGACGCGCAGTGCCGCCTTCGCGTCCAGCGCCGGCAACACCGTTACCTATACCTACACGGTGCAGGCGGGCGACACGGATACCGACGGCATCGCGGTCGGCGCAATC
>NZ_LMCY01000044.1:762-246572 GCF_001425685.1 Massilia sp. Root335
TTTCCTGGGCGCGAGCGTCAATGGCGCGACCCTTGTCATGACGTATGCCGATACCGGCCTGCTGGACGCGACCCATGTGCCGGTTGCCGGCGACTTCACCGTGACGGCGAGCGGTCGCGCGGTCTCCGTCACGGCGATCGCCATCGACGCCGCGGCGCACACCGTGACGCTGAACCTGGCGTCACCGGTCGCGGATGGTGCGGCGGTCACCGTGGCGTATGGCGATCCGGGCGGCGCCGACGACGTCAACGCCATCCAGGACGCCGCCGGCAACGATGCGGCGAGCCTCGGCGCCACCAGCGTCGTGAACAATACGCCAGCGCCGACGGCGCCGGTCCAGCCCACCGTCGACGGCGTCGCCGTGCAGGTCGGTACCGTCGTCAACAGCGACGGCTCGGTCTCGCAGGCGCTGAGCATTCCGATCGTGACCGCCGGGCGCGTCGACCAGGTCGGCGACAACACGGTGGCCGACATTCCGCTGGCGCACGGCGCGGACGGCAGCGCGCTGTTGACGACGCAGGTGCCGGTCGGTATCGGCTTGCAGGCCACGGGCTCCGCCCAGCCAAAGGCCGCGGGCGACTCGCTGGCGGACCTGATCCGCGAGATCCAGGCCCACACGGCGGCCGGGTCGCACGACCAGGGCATGCTGACCGGGGGCGGCAGCGGCTTCCTGGGCGACCTGGCGTCCGACGCGCCGCTGATCGTGCAGACGATCGTCCCGATCGCCGCAACCGGCGGCATGACGCCGGGCCCGGATCACCTCGCGATCAACGGCACCGCGGCCAGTGCCGGCAGCCCCGCCACGGCAATCGTGCTCGATGGCCGTGGCCTGCCGGCCGGGACCAGCATCGAACTGAACAACGTCGAATTCGTGGCGCTGATCGGCGCCGTCAGCGTCAGCGGCGGCGCGGGCGAGCAGAACGTGTGGGGCGACAGCGCGTCCCAGACCATCTATCTGGGACCGGGCGACGACGTGCTGCACGGCGGCGGCGGCAACGACATCGTCGGCAGCGCCGGGGGCAACGACCAGATCTTCGGCGACGACGGCGATGACGTCGTGTTCGGCGGCGCCGGCAACGACACGATCGATGGCGGCACCGGCCACGATACGCTGCAGCTGGCCGGCGCCAATCGCAGCGACTACAGCATGCGCGTGGCCGGCGGCAAACTGGTGGTGACGCAGCTGAACGGCGGCCCGGACGGCGCCGACGTGGTGGCCAATGTCGAGGCATTGCACTTTACCGGTGCGACCGGCGATACCTCGGCGTATGGCACCGCGGGCCGGCTGGTGCAGGCGCTGACCGGCCACCCGGCCGGCCTGGAGACCCTCGATGCGGCGACCGCGGCAAGCGGCAAGGGCGCCAGCCTGTCCCAGATCGCCCGCAGCCTGTACGGCCAGAGCGGCGACAGCGGCATGAGCGACGCCGCCTTCGTCCAGGCGCTGTACCAGAACGCCCTGCACCGCACGGCCGGCGGGGACGAAACGGCCTTCTGGACCGGCAAGCTGGACGCCGGCACGCACCGCGCCGACGTGGCGCTGGCGGTGGCCGATTCGGCCGAAATGCTGGCGATCGCGCCGGCCGACACCGATTTCAATGCCACCGACGTCGCGACGCTGGTGCGCATGTACAGCGCCCTGTTCGACCGCGCACCCGACGAAGCCGGACTGAATTACTGGATCGGCGCGCACGAGAACGGCATGGCCATGACGGGCATCGCCAACGCGTTCGTCATGTCCGCCGAGAGCTCGGGCCAGTACAGCGGGATGGATGACGTCCGGTTCGTCGATACGCTGTACGAGAGCGCACTGCACCGCGAGCCTGTCGGCACCGAGGCGCAGTATTGGATCGATTCGCTTGCCGGCGGCCGCGTCGACCGGGGTGACGTGCTGCTCGCCTTTGCGGATTCGGCCGAAAAAGTGGCATTGATCGGCACCATCTCGACCAGCATTCCCACGCAGTAGAGGTGCGCCAGGTCAGCCGCAGGCAACGGGCCTGCGGATGCGCCGCCGGCCTTGCAACGATGCCGGCTCTGTTAACTTCACAAACAAAGGAGCATCATGGCAGAGGCATACGTAGGACAAATCAATCTGGTCAGTTTCAACTGGGCGCCGGAAGACTGGCTGCTATGCCAGGGGCAATTGCTGCAAGTGACCCAATACCAGGCGCTGTTCTCCCTCATCAGCAATGTCTTTGGGGGCGACGGCGTCACCACCTTCGCGCTGCCGGACTTGCGCGGCCGGGTGCCGGTCCAGCCGGGCCAGGGCCCCGTGACAAACCTGGCCTGGGCCGAGAAAGGCGGCACCACCACGACCGCGCTCCAGGCAGCAGGCACAGGCACGATCAGCAACGTGAACCAGTTGCCGGAGCACACCCATACCGCCACCTTCGCAGGGACCGGCGGCGGTGCCGCGTCCCAGCCGACCGTCACGCTGCATGTCAGCAACGATGCGGCAACCAGCCCGACACCACTCGCCAACGGCTATATGGCGCCCCTGAAAGGCAGCGGACTGAGCGCGGCACCGAGCGGCTACGTCGCCACGGCGAACGCCGGCACCACGGCGTTGAACACGGCGGCGGCAACGGCGACCGGCGGCAGCGGGGGCGGGATCACGGGCGGCACGGTGACCAATGCCATGACCGGTTCGGCGTCACCGGTGCCGATCCCGGTGACCACGGTCGTGAACCTGCCGCCGATGATGCCGCCTTTCATCGGTCTCAATTACATCATCTGCGTGAACGGCTACTATCCGTCCCGGCCGTGACACCGCGGCGGCGGGCGGCGCGTCCAGCCGCCATCCGTCATGCGAACAGCACCTGATAGCGCTGCCGGTCGGGCGGCGTTGCGACGCTGCCCTGCGTGCCGGGCAGCGGCGGCATCACGGGCGCGATGCACCATACCTGGTGCGCCAGCACCGGGTGCTCGACGGCGAAGTTGTCCTGGGCAAGGATCGGCTGGCGTGGCCCACTGAAGATCAGCGACAGGGGGGCACGGAACTGTTCCGGCAAGCCGCGGCGCGGCGCTTCGGTGCAGCCCTCCAGGCGCAGCACGACGGGACCGGCCTGGGTCTCGACCGTGAAGTCGGTGCCTAGCAGCGGCGTGAAAAGTTCGAGGCTTGGGTGCATGACAATTGTTCAATATGAGCCGAACCCATTATGAGCGATCGTGTATGCGAGCTCAACCATTCTTCACCATGCTGACACTCGACCTCGACCATTTGCACGCGCGTCCCGCGCAGCCTGCCGACGACGCCTTTCTCAAGGCATTATTTGCGACGACGCGCGACGACCTGCGTGCCGTCGACGCCGGGCCTGCCTTGTTCGCGATGCTGATCGACATGCAGTGGCATGCGCAGACGGCGGGCTACCGGCAAGCGTTCCCGGATGCCGACAGCCTGGTCATCGAGCGCGCCGGCGTGCCGCTGGGCCGGCTGCTCGTCGATTGCGGCATGCCACAGTGGCGCATCGTCGACGTCGCACTGCTGCCGCAAGCACGGGGCCAGGGTCACGGCGCGGCGCTGTTGCGCGCCCTGCAGATCCGCGCCCGCGACAGCGGCGCCACGCTGGCGCTCACGGTACGGCGCGACAATCCGGCGGCCCGCCGGCTGTACGACGCGCTCGGCTTCGCGGCCGACGGTGGCGACGTGCTGACCGAACAGATGGTGTGGCCGGCGGCTCGACAGCGCCGCTAGACGCCGTCGCCGTCCTGCTTGACGATCGGGTCGCGCGTATGGGTCCACCCGCTCATCAGCGAATAGCCCACCGCGAGCAGGGTCGGCCCGATGAACATGCCGACGAAGCCGAACGCCATCACGCCGCCCAGCACGCCGAGGAGCGTGAGCAGGAACGGCAGGCTGGAGCCGCGGCTGATCAGCATCGGACGCACGACGTTGTCGACGCCGCTGATCAGGAAGAAGCCCCACACGAGCATGAAGATGCCCCATCCCGTCTCGCCCTGCGTGAACAGCCAGACGGCCGCCCCGCCCCACACGATCGGGGGCCCGACGGGGATCAGCGACGACACGAACACGAGCACCGACAGCAGCGGCACTGCCGGCACGCGCGCGATGGAAAAGCCGAGCGCCGCGACGAGCGCCTGCGCCAGCGCGGTGCCGAGCAGCCCGTACATCACGCCGCGCACGGTCTGGCTGACGATCTCCGTGACGGAGGCCGCCTCCTCGTCCATGATGCGGCGCATGGCGGCGCCGATGACGGCCGTCAGCGTCTCGCCGTCGCGGTAGAAGAAGAAGCTGACGAACGCGGCGAGGCTCATCTGCGCGACGCCGGCACCCAGCATCAACCCGCCGGACAGCAGCGCGTGCCGGGTCGGTTCGACCATGCGCCGCGCCAGCTCCATCATGCGCTCGCGGCTGGCGACGAGCTGGCGCAGGTAGTTGTCCAGCTGGTCGCCGACGAGCGGGATCTCGCGCACCCACGCGGGCGGCAGCAGCTCGCCCTGGTTCAGCGCGGCGCGGATCTGGTCGAACGACGACGCCACGTTGTCCGCGAGGTTGTACGCGACCAGCGCCAGCGGGATGATCACGAGCAGCGTGAGGGACAGCGTCATCGTGAGCGCGGCGAGCGTGCGCCGGCCGCGCAGGCGCAGCAGCAGTTTCTGGTACAGCGGCCAGGACGAGATGACGACGGCGGCCGCGAACAGGATCGCGGCCAGGAAGGGGCGCAGGACGTAGAGGCAGCCGAGGGTCAGCAGGATGACGGCGCCGGCGCGCGTATAGTTTCTGCCAGGTCGGCGATCCATGCCTCTCCTGATGCGGCTATTTACGATATCAGGATAGTAACTGACGGAGATCGTGCACGATAGGGTCGGCGCCCTGGCCGTGGCGAATGAACAGGCGCAGGCGGCCGTCGCGGTCGAAGACGTAGCTGCCGGCCGTGTGGTCGATCGTGTAGCTGCCCGGGTCCGTGCCCGGCACCTTCGCGTAGAACACCTTGAATTCCTTGGCCGTCTTCGCCGTTTGCTCCGGCGTGCCGCGCAGGCCGATGAAGCGCTTGTCGAACGCGGGCACGTAGTTGGCCAGCAGTTGCTGGGTATCGCGCTCGGGGTCGAGGGTGATGAACAGGACCTGCACCTTGTCGGCCAGCGGCCCCAGTTTCTGCATCACGGACGCCATCTCCGCCATCGTCGTCGGGCACACGTCCGGGCACTGCGTGTAGCCGAAGAAGACGACGACGACCTTGCCCTTGAAGTCGGCCAGCGTGCGCGGCTTGCCCGTGTGGTCCGTCAGCGCGAAACCTTTCGCGTAATCGAGGCCGGTGACGTCCGTGTTCTGGAAGGAGACCTGCTGCTTGCCCGGCAGCTTGTCGCAGGCGGCGAGGGAGACGGTCAGCGCGCAGGCGACGGCCAGGGGAAGCAGCAGTTTTTTCATCATCAGATCAGCAGGTATTGTTTCACGTAGTGGTCGACCAGCAGCGCGGCGAACAGCAGCGACAGGTAGACGATGGACCAGGCGAAGGCCTTGCGCGCGACCTGATCGCTGTAGTGCTTGTGGATCAGCCAGCCGTAGCGCAGGAAGACCGCGTTCAGCACGACGGCCGCCGCCAGGTACACGATGCCGCTCATGCCGACGGCGTACGGGAACAGGGTGCACGCGGCCAGCGCGACGGAGTACAGCCAGACCTGCTGGCCCGTGTACTGCATGCCGTGCGTGACGGGCAGCATCGGCAGGCCGGAACGCACGTAGTCGTCGCGGCGGTACATCGCGAGCGCCCAGAAATGCGGCGGGGTCCAGACGAAGATGATCAGCACCAGCAGCCACGCCTGCATCGGCACGTCGCCCGCGACGGCGGCCCAGCCGAGGGCCGGCGGCATCGCGCCCGACAGGCCGCCGATGACGATGTTCTGCGGCGTGTTCGGTTTCAGCAGGATCGTGTAGATCAGCGCGTAGCCGACGAAGGTGACGAACGTCAGCCACATCGTCAGCGGATTGACCAGCGTGTACAGGACGCCCATGCCGGCGCCGCCGATGATGGCAGAAAAGATCAGGACCTGCGTGGGCGACAGCTCGCCCATCGCGGTGGCGCGGCGCGCGGTGCGGGCCATGCGGGCGTCGACTTCGGCCTCGATCAGGCAGTTGACGGCGAAGGCGGCGCCGGCCAGCAGCCAGATGCCGATCGTGCCCCAGACGAGCACGTGCCAGCCGGGGAAGCCGTCGGTGGCGAGGAACATGCCGATCACGGCGCAGAAGACGGCCAGCTGGGTGACGCGCGGCTTGGTCAGCGACCAGTACTGGGCGATGCGGCTGGACGGTTTATGGATGGCGGTTTGCGTAATCATGGATGGCTCGCGGACGTCGCGGCCTCACGTCGTGGACTGCGCAGCGCCAGCTCGAGTTGATACTGTACCTTGTAGTTTAACATGGTCACCAGAAGGACGAGACCCGCCGCCCCCGCGTTGTGGAGCACGGCGATCGGCAGCGGGAAGTTCAGGAACACGGTCGCGATGCCCGTCGTTGCCTGCGCGGCAAGCACCAGCGCGAGGTTGCGCGCCGTGCCGTGCAGGCCCGGCAGGCGCCAGGCGCGCCAGGCCGTATAGCCCAGCACGAGCACGACGACGAGGGCGAAGTTGCGGTGCACCCAGTGGATCGCCGTCAGCGCGGAGAACGGCAGGTAGTGGCCGGCGGCCGTCTTGCCCAGTTCGCGCCACAACGTGAAGCCGTGTTGCCAATCCATCTCTGGGACAATTTGTCCATTACAAAGCGGGAAATCGCTGCACGCCAGTGTCGCGTAATTGGTACTTACCCACCCGCCCAGCGCCAGTTGCACCAGCAGCACGGCGCCGGCCAGCCACGCCAGCGGACGCAGGCGGCGCAGCACGGACACCGGCGCGGCCACGGGAGAAAAGCGCGGCGGCGCCATCAGCTTGTCCTCGCGGCCGCCCAGCCAGACGGCCAGCGCCAGCAGGGTCAGGCCGAACAGCAGGTGCAGGGTCACGATGATCGGCTGCAGTTTCATCGTGACGGTCCAGGCGCCGAACGCGCCCTGCACGCACACCCACAAGAACATCACGGTCGGCAGCAGAGGGCCGTGCGCGGGTTTGCCCGCGCGCGCGCGGGCGCGGCGCCATTCCAGCCAGGAGGCGGCCATCAGGCCGACGATCATGAAGCCGATGCCCATCGCGAGGAAGCGGTGGATCATCTCGATCCAGGCTTTCATCGTCGTCACGGGCCCGGTGGGCATCAGCGCCTCGGCCGCGGCGATGTGCGCGTGCGCGAGGAACGGGTTCGCTTCGCCGTAGCAGCCGGGCCAGTCCGGACAGCCGAGGCCGGAATCCGTGAGACGCGTAAAGCCGCCGAACACGATCAGGTCGAACGTGAAGAAGGCGATCACCCACGCCAGCTTGCGGTATTTGTTCGTGCCGGTCGCCGTCCACACGAGCGCGAGCGGCACGCTGGCCGCCAGGATGCCGGTCAGGGCCAGCAGGACGAAATTCGAGACTTCCATGATGAACTCAGCCGACGGCCGACGCCTTCAACAGCTTGTTGATGTCCTTGTAGACCTTGCGCACTTCCTGCAGCTGCGGGTCCTTCGGGAAGCGCATCATGAGGTGGCCCAGCGGGTCGATCATGTAGATGTGGTCGGCCGGCGTCGTGCCCGCGTCGGCCGGCAGCCAGCCGGCCACCGTCGCGGCGTCGGCGCGCAGCATGTGGGTGCCGTCGTATTCGCGGATGGTCAGGGTGTCGAGCGGCTCCTTGTCGGTGATGAGCCAGACGCGTTCGATGCGGTCGGCGTCCTTGCCCTGCATCAGGCGCAGCTGGCGCATGGCGAACAATTCCTTCTGGCACGTGTCGGGACAGGCGCCCGGCCCCGTCATCAGCATCACCCACTTGCCCTTGAACTGGTCCAGCGCCTGCGGACGGCCGTCCAGCGTGGTCGTGGCCATCGCCGGAATCGGGTGGGCGCGCTGGTCGATCAGCGTGCCGTAGTTGTTGCGCTTCTGCGGCTTGATGACGTAGTAGGTGAAATACGAGGCGATCATCGGCGCCGCGCACACGGCCAGCACCAGCCACAGCATGCGGCGCCCGCGCTTGCGGGGGGCGGCATCGGCGGGGATCGCGGCTGCGTCAGCCGGCTTGTTTGGTTCCACTTCGAAATCCTGTCATCACAAAGAATAAGAAAGCCATCGCCGCCAGCGCGTACCACTGGAAGGCATAGCCCTTGTTGCGGTCGACGTCGACGGCCGGGGCCGGCCATTTGCGGATGGGTTCCGTGGCCGGCGCGCCGGTGCCGTCCACGCTCGTCTGCTCGACCAGCACGGGCAGCACGCTCAAACCGCTGGCCCGGGCGAAGCCGGCCGGATCGACGTTCTGCACGATGGCGCCGGGCTCAGGCGGCGGCGCCTTGCCGAGTTCCATCACGCGCGCCGGGTGCAGCACGGCGAGACCCTCGATGGTCCTGCGGCCGGCCGGCGCGGCCACGTGCGGCACGCGGTCGTGCACGGCAGGATCGCGCGCCAGCCAGCCCCGCGCGACGAGGACCACTTTGCCGGTAGCCGCTATTGTAAACGGCATCAGCAAAACGAATCCGGTGCGGCCGTCGAGCGGCCGGTTGTCGAGGAACAGCGGCCAGTCGGGAGCGAATTCCCCCGTCACGACGACACGGCGATATTCGATGGCGGCGGCGTCGACCGGGTTCCCGTCGAGCACGACGGGCGGCAGGGCGGCGCGCTGCGTGAGCCGGGCCTGCAGCGCCGTCTTTTCCGCTGCGCGCCGCACCTGCCAGTTGCCCAACGCGATCCCGAGCGCCACGAGCACGAGCGTCGCCAGGAAAGGAATGGTTCTAAAACGGAAGCGGAGTCGCATACAATGATCGTGAAACCCTAACAACCAAACTCATCGGCCGCCCATGAAAATCGTCGTCGCCATCGCCTTCGTGCTCATCATCGGCAGCCTTGCCTCCGCCCTGTTCTTCCTGATGCGCGACAAGGGCCGCAGCAACCGTACCGTCCAGGCGCTGGCGATGCGGGTCGGACTGTCGATCACGCTGTTCCTGCTCGTGCTGATCGCGTACAAGATGGGGTGGATTCAGCCGAAGGGGCTGCATTCATAAGCGCATCGTCAGCACGTCATAAACACGTTCTAAGCACGTGATCAACACGTTTTAAGCACGTCATAAACACGTCGTCCCCGCGGAGGCGGGGACCCAATTTTGCTTGCGCCATAGGTAACGCAAAAACTTCGGTCCCCGCCTGCGCGGGGACGACGTTCATAAATTGGTTGATTTACAACCAGTACACGACGATATACAGCCCCAGCCACACGACGTCGACGAAGTGCCAGTACCACGCCGCGCCCTCGAACGCGAAATGGTGTTCCGGTGTGAAATGGCCGCGCAGCACGCGGTACAGCACGACGGACAGCATGATCGCCCCCATCGTCACGTGGAAGCCGTGGAAGCCCGTGAGCATGAAGAAGGTCGAGCCGTAGATGCCCGAGGTCAGCTTCAGGTTCAGTTCGGTGTAGGCGTGGTGGTATTCGTAGGCCTGGAAGCCCATGAAGGTGGCGCCCAGCAGGATCGTCGCGAACAGGAACAGCGCCGTGCGGGCGCGGTGGCCGGCGCGCAGCGCGTGGTGGGCGATGGTCAGGGTCACGCCCGAGCTCAGCAGCAGCGCCGTGTTGATCGTCGGGATCGGGAACGGGCCCATCGTGCTGAACTGCTCGACGGTGCCGGCCGGGCCGATATTGCCCCAGTGGCCGGAATAATCCGGCCAGATGATTTTATGGTCGAGGTCGGACAGCCACGGCATCGAGATCGTGCGTGCATAGAACAGCGCGCCGAAGAAGGCGCCGAAGAACATCACTTCGGAAAAGATGAACCAGCTCATCGACCAGCGGTAGGACAGGTCGATGCGCTCGTTGTACTTGCCCGATTCCGACTCGCCGATGGCGTCGCCGAACCAGTTGTACAGCACGATCAGCATCGCGACGATGCCGGCCGTGCAGACGCCGGGCCCCCAGGCGGTGCCATTGACCCAGCCGGAAGCGCCGGCCATCGTGCACAGCATCGACATGCCGGCTGCCAGCGGCCACCTGGACGGAGCGGGGACGAAATAGTACGGCGCGGTATGGGGTGAACTCATGTATATCTCCTCAATCAAGCATTGTTTCGAATTCCGGGGTGCTGCGCTTCCCTGCTTTCGTGTTGCTTATATATTTTTAACTTTTGGCGACGACCATCCGCACGACCAGCACCAGGATGCCGATGAACACCGCCACCCCGATCAAAGCGCCCACGATCACGTGGACCGGATTCAGGTTGGCCGCGTCGTGCTCGTAGTCGCGGCGCTTGCGCACGCCGAAAAACGACCAGAACACGGCTTTCATCGTGGCCCCGAACGTCTGCGTCCGTGCGGGCGGACGGTGCTGCGGATCGTCGTCGTTTGCCATATCACTTCTGCGCCGTCACGGCGCCGACTTCGAAGAACGTGTACGACAGCGTGATGTCCTTCACTTCGCGCGGCAGTTTCGGATCGATGAAGAACACGACCGGCATCTGGCGCGCCTCGTTCGGTTTCAATATCTGCTCCTTGAAACAGAAGCATTCGACCTTCTTGAAATACGGCTGGGCCGACTGCGGCGCGTAACTCGGGATGGCTTGCGCCTTCACGGTGCGCGCCTGCGTGTTCACGACTTCGTAGATCACGGTCGCCATCTCGCCCGGGTGCACGTCGATGCTGCGCTGCGTCGGGCGGAAGCGCCACGGGCCCTGGGCGTTGCCGTCCAGGACGACGGTGACCGTGCGCGCCTTGTCGACCTGGGTGTTGGCCGGGGGCGCCACGGTGCCGTCCTTTTGCGTGAGCACGTTAATGCCGAGCACTTCGCACACCTGGCGGTAGATCGGCACCATGGCATAGCCGAAGCCGAACATGATGGCCGCGACCACCAGCAGCTTGGTGAGCGTGGTCCGGTTTAGCCGCAGGCGGCCGCTTTCCTCGTGGCGGCCTGCGTTGGTTTCCGCTTGCATGACGACCTCAGCTCAGCCACAGGCGCTTGACGAACAGCATCACGAAGAAGAACAGCGCCAGCCCGGCCAGCCACAGGGCCGTGCGCAGGTTGGCCTTCTTCTGCTGCTGCGAACGATGGTCGCTCATCACGACCTCACTTCACCAGCGGCGGGGTTTCGAAGGTGTGGAACGGCGCCGGGCTCGGCACGGTCCACTCCAGGCCTTCGGCGCCTTCCCACGGCTTCGCTTCGGCCTGCTTGCCGCCGCGGATGGTCGGCAGCACGACGAAGAACAGGAAGTACACCTGCGACAGGCCGAACAGGAACGCGCCGATCGACACGATCTGGTTGAAATCGGTGAACTGCACGGCGTAGTCGGCGTAGCGGCGCGGCATGCCGGCCAGGCCCAGGAAGTGCATCGGGAAGAACGTCACGTTGAACCAGATCAGCGAGTTCCAGAAGTGGAACTTGCCGCGGCCTTCCGGATACATATGGCCGGTCCATTTCGGCGCCCAGTAGTAGAAGCCGGCGAACAGCGCGAACAGCGAGCCGGCCACCAGCACGTAGTGGAAGTGGGCGACGACGTAATAGGTGTCCTGCATCTGGATGTCGATCGGCGTGACGGCCAGGATCAGCCCGGTGAAGCCGCCCATCGTGAACACGAAGATGAAGCCGACGGCGAACAGCATCGGGGTCTCGAAGGTCATCGAACCCTTCCACATCGTGGCGACCCAGTTGAACACCTTCACGCCGGTCGGCACCGCGATCAGCATCGTGGCGTACATGAAGAACAGCTGGCTCGTCACCGGCATGCCGGTCGTGAACATGTGGTGGGCCCAGACGATGAACGACAGGATCGCGATTGACGCGGTCGCGTACACCATCGACGCGTAGCCGAACAGCGGCTTGCGCGCGAAGGCCGGGATGATCTGCGAGACGATGCCGAACGCCGGCAGGATCATGATGTAGACCTCGGGGTGGCCGAAGAACCAGAAGATGTGCTGGTACATGACCGGGTCGCCGCCGCCGGCGGCGTTGAAGAACGACGTGCCGAAGTGGCGGTCGGTCAGGGTCATCGTGATGGCGCCAGCCAGCACGGGCATCACGGCGATCAGCAGGTAGGCGGTGATCAGCCAGGTCCAGCAGAACATCGGCATCTTCATCAGCGTCAGGCCCGGCGCGCGCATGTTCAGGATCGTGACGATGATGTTGATGGAACCCATGATCGACGACGCGCCCATGATGTGCAGGGCGAAGATCGCCATGTCCATGCCCGGGCCCATCTGCGTCGACAGCGGCGCGTACAGCGTCCAGCCGGCCGCGGTGGCGCCGCCCGGCACGAAGAACGACGTCGCCAGCAGCAGTGCGGCCGGCGGCAGCAGCCAGAACGAGAAGTTGTTCATGCGCGCGAACGCCATGTCGGACGCGCCGATCTGCAGGGGGATCATCCAGTTGGCGAAGCCGACGAACGCCGGCATGATCGCGCCGAACACCATCACGATGCCGTGCATGGTGGTCAGCTGGTTGAAGAATTCGGGGCGGAAGAACTGCAGGCCGGGCTGGAACAGCTCGGTGCGGATCATCAGCGCCAGCACGCCGCCCGAGAGCAGCATGGTGAACGCGAACCACAGGTACAGCGTACCGATGTCCTTGTGGTTGGTGGCGAAAAGCCAGCGGCGCAGGCCGACCGGGTGGTCGTGTGCGTGATCGTGGCCGTGGTCGTGCGAGTGATCGATGGTGCTGGAAGTCATGTCAGTATCCTAGTCGTGCGGGACAACAAGGGCCGTTTGCGGTGGCGCGACGGCCCGGTCCCTTGAATCCAAACGCGTGTTGAGCCTTGTCTGCCTTATTTGCCGCGCGCAGCCAGGACCTCGGACGGCTGGACGATGTTTTCGTCGGCCTTGTTGGTCCAGTTGTTGCGGGTAAAGGTGATGACGGAAGCGATCTCGGAATCCGACAATTGCTTCCAAGACGGCATCGCCGACGGATACTTGCCGCTGTGCTTACCGTTCAGCAGCACGTCGATCTGTGCGGCCTTCGGACCCAGCACGACCGGCGAACCGACCAGCGGGGCGAACGCGCCAGGGATGCCCTGGCCGCTGGCCTGGTGGCAGGCCACGCAGTTGGACGCAAAGACTTTTTCGCCTTTCGTCTTGAGCTCGTCGATGGTCCAGACCTTGTTCGGGTCGTCGGACAGCGCGGCCATGCGTTTCTTCTCGCCGTTGACCCACGCGGTGTAGTCGTCGGCCGAGACGACCTTCACGACGATCGGCATGAAGGCGTGGTCCTTGCCGCACAGCTCGACACAACTGCCGCGGTAGGTGCCGATCTGTTCGGCCTTGAACCACGTGTCGCGCACGAAGCCGGGGATGGCGTCCTGCTTGACGGCGAAGGCGGGAATGGTCCAGGAGTGGATCACGTCGTTGGCGGTCAGCACGAGGCGGACCTTCTTGCCGACCGGGACGACGAGGGGATTGTCGACCTCGAGCAGGTAGTTTTCGGTGCGCTTCTCGGTCGGTGCGATGCCCGGTTCGCCCACCTGGGTGCGCGGCGTGGCCAGGTTCGACAGGAACGAGACGCCTTCGCCCTCGCCCTTCAGGTAGTCGTAACCCCATTTCCACTGCATGCCGGTGACCTTGACCGTGAGATCGGCGTTCGACGTATCCTTCATCTGCACGACGGCGTGCGTGGCCGGCAGGGCCATGCCGATGACGATCAGGAACGGTATGATGGTCCAGGCGATTTCGACCGTCGTGGATTCGTGGAAGGTGGCCGCTTTGTGGCCGAGGGATTTGCGGTGCTTGAACACCGAGTAGAACATGACGCCGAAGACGGCGAGGAAGATGATCAGGCAGACGATCATCATCCAGTTGTGCAGGCTGTAGATATAGGCTGCGATGCCCGTGACGGGCTGCTGCAGGTTCAGCTGAAGCGCTTCCGGACGTCCGGTCACGACGGGCCCGGGCTCCGCAAATACCGGGATGCTGGCCACCGCTAACGCGAGACCGGGCATCAACGCTTTGAATCGTTTTGCATATGTCATGTTGTCCCCAACCACCTTTAGAAGAGAAATTTCTTGAACGGAAGCGACCCTCCTATGGGTGACCATGGAGGAGGCCACGGAAGACAACTTCCGTTCCGAAATCCTTTTTAAACTAAACGCAACCACTTCCCGTCGCGCCGGCGGACGCTTCGGGACTCGACACCGCCCGGCCGGGAACCGTCTGGCTCCCTGGATGGGCGATGACTTCTAACCTTGCTTGCGGGGGACACCGGATACGCTGTCCGATCTCCCCGGGTGATGCTCCAACCTTCGGGCACGTCGATAAACCTGGAGACGATTTATCGAAATGCCCTTCGACCTTACGCTTTTGTGCTTAAATTTTTAGCGCTTTTTTGATCCAGTCGAAAAAAGTGTCTTTGATTATACTGAAACAGGTAATTTTTATTCAAGGAAAATTACCGCGATCGTATACACGCTGCATGCGGGCGCCGGGAACGCGGCACGCCGGTTCCGACGAGGCTCAACGCGGCTTGGGCGGCTGGAACCGGATGATCGCCTCGCCGGCGGCCGTCGTTTTGGGTGCCGGCCGGAATGCGTGGCCGTAGATGACCTCGAACGTCAGCCCCAGCTTGCCGTCCGCGCGGCGCCCCGCCTCGAGCGCGTCGCGCATGCGCTGCCACGCCGCCCGGCCGACGAGGCCGCGGTGGCGCGTGGCCAGCGGATTGCCGCCGAACGCGCGCACGTCGGCCAGCAATTTATCCGCGCTGTCGTAGGTGACCGTGATCTGTTCCATGTCCATGACCGGGGTCGTGAATCCGGCTTCCACGAGCTGATCGCCGAAGTCGTGCATATCGACGAAGGGCAGCGTGTGCGGTGTCTCGTCCATCGCCGCGAACGCCGTGCGCAATTCACGGAACGTGTCCGGGCCGAAATTCGAGAACATCAGCAACCCTTCCACGCGCAGGACGCGGCGCCATTCGGCGAACACGCGGTCGGGCTGGGGATGCCAGTGCAATGCCAGGTTCGACCAGACCAGGTCGAGCGAGTTCGGCCCGAACGGCAGGTTGCCGAAGTCGCCGCAAACGAGATCGATGCCGGCCTTGGCCGGGAGCAAACGGCTGAGCAGCGACCGCGGCGCCTGCGCGGCCCCGGCGGCCGCCAGCATGGCCGGCACGGCGTCCAGGCCCAGCACTTGCGCGGCGGGATAGCGCTTTTGCAGTTCGGCGATGTCGACGCCCGTGCCGCAGCCGGCGTCCAGCACCTGGCGCGGCGCCGTCTTGACGAGCGTGAGGCGGTCGAACATGCGATGGGCGATCTCGCGCCGCAGGAAATCGGAGGGAGCGACCCGGGCGGGGTCGGCGAACAGCTGGCGCACGCGGACCGGATCGATCGGGGCGCTCATCTTGGAGGGGGCTTGGGGCGAAACCATTGTCGACTGCTGGTGAATGGGATAATGGCGGCAGTGTACATGATGGGTAGAAATCACGATGACGACCCGTTATCCACCCCTGCGACATTGGCCACGCGCATTGCTGCGCGTGCTGATGCCGTCCGTCTGCGCCCTGTGCGGGGGCGGCTGCGACGACGTCGTGTGCGCTGCGTGCCGGGACGCGTATGCGCAGCCGCGGACGGTGCGCTGCGGGCAATGCGGGAATCCTCTACCAATGGATCGACCAGCAGAAACCCCGTCGCCCCCGCGCAGGCGGGGGCCCAAGTTCGCGCAGCCGGGTACGCATGCTGCAGACATACCGTCGCCCCCGCGCAGGCGGGGGCCCAAGTTGGCGCAGCCGGGTACGCAAGCTGTAAACATACCGTCGCCCCCGCGCAGGCGGGGGCCCAAGTTTGTGCCGCCGGGTACGCATGAAGAATTGAGTCCCCGCCTGCGCGGGGACGACGTTGATCGGGTTGCGACCTTGATCTGCGGCTCTTGCCTCCGCGAACCGCCCGCCTTCGACGCCACCGTCGCGGCCGTCGATTACGCGATTCCGCTCGACCAGCTCGTCCTTCAATTAAAATTCGGCGCCCGCCTCGCGCTCGCGCCGTGGTTCGCGCGCCGGATCCGCGACGCCGTGCTGGCCCGGCCCGGTCTGCCGCTGCCCGACCTGCTGTGCCCGGTGCCGCTGGGACCGGCCCGGCTGGTCGAGCGCGGCTTCAACCAGGCATTGGAAATCGCGCGGCCACTGGCGGCGGCGCTCGGGGTAGCATGTCATCCGGCGCTGGCGCTGCGCACGCTCGACACGCGCGCGCAGTCGGGCGTCGCGCCGGACGCGCGGGCGCGCAACGTGCGCGACGCGTTCGCCGTGGCCGACCCGGACCTCGTCGAAGGACGCCACGTCGGCCTCGTCGACGACGTCATGACGAGCGGCCACACGCTGGGCGAACTGGCCGCCACGCTCAAGCGCTTCGGCGCGGCGCGCGTGACGAACTTCGTGTTCGCGCGCACGCCGCCCCATCCGTAACTCAAGGAGAATCAATTGTTTCACGTCGTATTGGTCGAACCCGAGATCCCACCCAACACGGGCAACATCATCCGCCTGTGCGCGAATACGGGGGCGCAACTGCACCTGATCGAGCCGCTCGGCTTTCCGCTGGACGACGCCAAGATGCGCCGCGCCGGCCTCGACTATCACGATTACGCCACGATGAAGGTCCACAAGCACTGGGACGCCTTCCTGGCGGACGCCAGGCCCGATTCGTCCCGGATGTTCGCCATGACGACGCACGGCTCGTCGCCGTTCGCGGATTGCGCGTTCCGTCCGGGCGACGTGTTCGTGTTCGGCGCGGAATCGCGCGGCCTCGACCCGGCGCTGCGCGAATCGTTCGCGCCGGCCCAGCGCATCCGCTTGCCGATGATGCCGGGCAACCGCAGCCTGAACCTGTCGAACACCGTGGCCGTCGTCGTCTACGAGGCGTGGCGCCAGAACGGATTCGCGGGCGGGGCTTGATGCCGGGAGGTCAGCCGAACTGGCGGATCTTCGCGACGAGCTTGGTCGTCGAGCGGTCGTGCGCGAAATCGATCGCGACGGCCTTGCCGCCGTAGGCAAGCACCGCCTTGCCTTCCGGGATGGCGCTCATGACGTAGTCGCCGCCCTTGGCGTAGATGTCGGGCCGGGCTTCCTGGACCACTTCCAGCGCCGTGTCCTCGTCGAATTCGACGACGAGGCTGACGGATTCCAGCGCAGCCAGCACGGCCATGCGGTCGGCCAGCGTATTGAGCGGGCGGTCGTCGCCTTTACCGAGCCGCTTCACGGACGCGTCCGTGTTGACCGCGACGACCAGCGACGCGCCCAGCGCGCGGGCCTGCGCCAGATACGTGACGTGGCCGCGGTGCAGGATATCGAACACGCCGTTCGTCAGCACGACGGGTTTCGGCAGGTCGGCGATGCGTTGCGGCAGGGTGGCGCGGGTGCAGAGTTTTTGTTCGAAGGTAGACATGGCGTGCATTCTACCCCGCGGCCGGCGGTTCCTCTTCCGGCTCGTCCATCAGCATCGACAGCTCGGCGGGCTTCGCGGCGGCGCCGCCCTCGCCAGGCGCCTTGCGCTCGCCCGACAGCTTGATCTGCAGGCGCAGGCCGTTCGCGGAATCGGCGTTGCGGATCGCTTCGTCGTAGCTGATGAAGCCCTTGTTGTAGAGCTCGAACAAGGCCTGGTCGAACGTGCACATGCCCAGTTCGCGCGACTTGTGCATGATCTCCTTGATACTCTGGAAATTGCCTTTCAGGATCATCTCGCCGATCGTCGGCGTGTTCAGCAGGATTTCGATGGCGGCCTTGCGGCCCTTGCCGTCTTCCGTGCGGACCAGGCGCTGCGACACGATGGCGCGCAGGTTCGACGACAGGTCCATCAGCAACTGGTTGCGCCGTTCTTCCGGGAAGAAGTTGATGATGCGGTCCATCGTCTGGTTGGCGTTGTTCGCGTGCAGCGTCCCCAGGCACAGGTGGCCCGTTTCGGCGAACGCGATGGCGTGTTCCATCGTTTCCGTATCGCGGATCTCACCGATCAGGATCACGTCCGGCGCCTGGCGCAGCGTGTTCTTCAGCGCGTTGTGCCAGGACAGCGTGTCGACGCCGACCTCGCGGTGCGTGATGAGGCAGCTCTTGTTCTTGTGGACGTATTCGACCGGGTCCTCGACCGTGATGATGTGGCCGGCCGAATTGCTGTTGCGGTAATCGATCATCGCCGCCAGCGTCGTCGACTTGCCGGACCCCGTGCCGCCGACGACGAGGACGAGCCCTCGCTTGGTCATGACGACGTCCTTCAACACCTCGGGCAGGTCGAGTTTTTCGAAGTTCGGGATTTCCGACGCAATCGTGCGCACCACCATGCTCACGCTCTGCTGCTGCACGAACACGTTCACGCGGAAACGGCACACGCCGGGCAGGGAAATGGCGAAATTGCACTCCATCTCGGCCTCGAACTCGGTGCGTTGGCGCTCGTTCATCAGCGACAAGGCGAGCGCACGCGTGACGTCGCCCGTCAGGCGCTGGTTGCTCAGGGGCTTCATCGCGCCCTGGTGCTTCATGCTGGGCGGGAAATCGGCCGAGATGAACAGGTCGGAGCCGCCCTGGTGATGCATCACCGTGAGCAGCTTGTGCATGTAGGCCTGGGCTTCCGCCGGGCCGAAGGTCGAAGACATGGATGCCTCTTTGTTAACGCCAGGCAACATCGCCAGCACGGCCATTATATCCATGGCTTTACCGGTAAAATAGTGCCAGACTGCCTAAAACCTGGGCAAACGTGTCTTCCAGAACACGGCTGGTAAGAAAGAACCCATGACACTGACCGAACTGAAGTACATCGTCGCCGTCGCGCGCGCCCGGCATTTCGGGCATGCGGCCGAAGCCTGTTTCGTTGCCCAGCCGACGCTGTCGGTCGCCATCAAGAAGCTCGAGGACGAACTCGGCGTGACCCTGTTCGAACGGGGCGGCTCGGAAGTGTCCGTGACGCCGCTGGGCGCGCAGAT
Source organism: Massilia sp. Root335 (assembly GCF_001425685.1). Classification (GTDB taxonomy): domain Bacteria; phylum Pseudomonadota; class Gammaproteobacteria; order Burkholderiales; family Burkholderiaceae_D; genus Telluria; species Telluria luteola. Next base: position 19,688 of record NZ_LMCY01000044.1, read on the forward strand.
CGTGGCGCAGGCCGAGCGTGTGCTCGAGCAGACGGCTGCCATCAAGGAATTGGCCAAGCAGAACAAGGACCCGCTGTCCGGCCCGCTGCGCCTGGGCGTGATCTACACGGTCGGCCCCTACCTGCTGCCGCCGCTCGTGAAAAACCTCATCGAGCACGTGCCGCAGATGCCGCTCGTGCTGCAAGAGAATTTCACGGTAAAACTGCTCGACCTGCTGCGCCAGGGCGAGCTGGACGCCGCCATCATGGCCCTGCCGCTGCCGGAACACGGCATGGCGGTGCAGCCGCTGTACGACGAACCGTTCGTCGTCGCCATGCCGAAGCACCATCCGTGGGCCACGCGCGCGGACATCTCGGCCGAAGACCTCAAGAGCGAGACGATGCTGCTGCTGGGCACCGGCCACTGCTTCCGCGACCAGGTGCTGGAAGTCTGCCCGGAGATGGCGCGCTTCTCTTCGGCGCCGGGCAACGGCATGCAGCGCACGTTCGAAGGCTCGTCGCTGGAGACGATCCGCCACATGGTCGCGAGCGGCATCGGCCTGACCGTGCTGCCGCGCGCCTCCGTGCCGGACATGAAGGACCCGCACGGCATGCTGACCTTCGTCCCGTTCCAGGACCCGGCGCCGTCGCGCCGCGTCGCGATCGTGTGGCGCAAGAGTTTTACGCGCCGCGCCGCCATCGATGCCGTCGTGAAGGCCGTCGCCGACTGCGGGCTGCCCGGCGTCGAGATGGTCACGCTCCAGGCCGCAGCCTGACGCGCGCCGGGGCGGCCGGCAATGCGGATACGCCGGCCGGCTGGGCGATCCGCATGCCGAAATCGCGGCACGGCCCGGGATGCCCGGCATGGCGACCGGTAAAGGCGTCGGCCAGTTCGGCGCCGCGGCGCGGCAATTCGTTCATCGACGCGCAGCGGACCGCGTCCCACGTCGTGCCGGCCTGCCTGAATTCCACGGCGCGCACGGTATAGGCGCGGCCGCCCTGCTCCACGGCCACCAGGGCGGTGTCGCCGTTGACGATGCCGAGCGCGAAGCGGCGCGTCGGCATGTTGTCGGCGCGGAGGTCGCCTTCGTTGAAATCCTCGCCCCGGTCGGCGATGCCGTCCGCGCCGAGTCCCACGCCCAGCAGCGCCTGGATGCCGGCGGGGAGCTCGCGCAGCGACTGCGCCTCCGTCCATTCCCCCTGCTCCGCCTGGCCGGCGGCGTCCGCGAGCGTACAACAGCCGAGTCCGATTCCGGCCAGCACCAACATGATTGCGAACTGCATACGAGGTCTCCTTAGTCGAAAGACCGGATCGTAGAGCGCCCGCGTGCGCCATGCCTTGTGCATCGTCTACGTACCGGTTTCCGGACCCGCGCCGAGTTCACCCGATCGGCGCCGTACTGCCGGGCGCGCCCCGGCAGGCTACAATCCTGACCTTGCAGATACTCAATTATTCAATTCGAACGACATGAACAAGCTGGCGCTGTATTTCCGCCTGGTCCGGGCCCACAAGCCGATCGGCATCCTGCTGCTGTTGTGGCCCACGCTGTGGGCGTTGTGGATGGCGTCGGGCGGGCATCCCGATCCGCAGTATCTCGTCATCTTCATCGTCGGCACGGCGCTGATGCGATCGAGCGGCTGCGCGATCAACGATTACGCCGACCGCGACTTCGACCGCCACGTCAAGCGCACCGTCGACCGTCCGCTCACCAGTGGCCGCATCAAGGGCTGGGAAGCGCTGATGGTGGCGGCCGTGCTCGCGATCGTTTCGTTCCTGCTGATCCTGCCGCTGAACACGCTGACGAAGGAATTGTCCGTCGTGGCCGTGATCGTGGCCGGCAGCTATCCGTATTTCAAGCGCTTCTTCGCGATCCCGCAGGCCTACCTCGGCATCGCGTTCGGCTTCGGCATCCCGATGGCCTTCGCCGCCGTGCAAGACCAGGTGCCGGCCGTCGCGTGGTGGCTGCTGGCCGCGAACGTGTTCTGGTCGGTCGCGTACGACACGGAATACGCGATGGTCGACCGCGACGACGACCTGATCATCGGCATCCGCACGTCGGCCATCACGTTCGGCCGCTACGACGTCTTCGCCATCATGGTGTGCTATGCGGCGGCGCTCGGCATCGATCTCGCGTGCGGCTGGATGCTGGGCCTGCGCTGGTGGTTCGTGGCGGGCATCGCGGTCGCGGCCGGGATGGCCGTCTACCACTACACCCTGATCCGCGGGCGCGACCGCATGCAATGCTTCGCCGCGTTCAACCAAAACAACTGGTTGGGTGCGGCCGTGTTCGCTGGCGTCGCGCTAGACTATGCATTAGGATAATATTGTCCGTAACATAATCGATAACGAGAGGTTCACCCATGATGGAAAAAATCCCGACCCAGACCGGCGCCCGCGACCAGCTGCTGTCCGACCTGAAGACCGTCATCCAGGACGCGGAAGCCTGGCTGCGCCACAGCGGCCACCTGACGGGCGAAGAGTTCAAGGTCGCCAAGGCCAAGTTCGAGCGCACCCTCGTCAAGGCCAAGGACGACATCATCCGCCTGGAAGAAGCCGCGGTCGAAAAAGCCAAGGTCGCCGCCAAGGCCACCGACGAATACGTCAAGGAAAACCCGTGGAAGGCAGTCGGCCTCGGTACCGCGGTCGGTGTCGTGATCGGCATGCTGATCGCCCGTAAATAATGACGTTCTTCGCGACGGCCGGCCGCATCGGGGCGACACTCGTCGCCATGGCCGGCACGCGCCTGGAACTGGCCGCCGTCGAATTCCAGGAAGACGCACGCCGCCTGCTGGGCCACCTCGCGTGGACCCTGCTGGCCGTGTTCCTGGCCGCCGGCGCCCTGCTGCTGGCCGCGCTGTTCGTCATCGCCGTCTTCTGGGACACCTACCGCCTGCAAGCCGTCGGCGGCATGGCCGTCCTGTTCGGCGCGCTGGCCGGCATCATCGTGCTGAAGGTGCGCGCCAGCATGAACGCGGAGGCGCCGCTGCTGTCCGCCACCCTGGCCGAGCTGCGCAACGACATCGATTACCTGCGCCACGGGGCAGCCCAACACACGGCACACCACGCGGGAGCGGCCGATGAATAAGTCCGAACTCACCGCACGCCGCGCCGCGCTGATCGAGCAATGCGCCGAACAGCGCGTGGGCCTGGCCTACGAGCTGGACGCGCTGCGCCCTTCGAAAGCGCTGGCCGGCAATCCGCTGGCCGGCTACGTCGCCGCCAACCGCAAGCTCGTGCTGGGTGCGGCCGGCGCCGTGCTGGGACTCGTCCTCATGCGCCGCAAGCGCCTGGCCGGCGTCGCCACGTCGGCCCTGTCGGTGTGGAAGATGGCGCGCGGCGCGCTGGGGCTCGTGGCGCAGCTGCGGCGCTGACGGGCGATGTCATTCGTGTTGCGCATCCTGTCTGCGCCGTTGTTCGTTCTGGCCGTCCTGTCGGCCGGCTGTTCGCGCACGTCCCCGGACACGCCGGCGCGCCATGCCGCCGCGCCCGGGCAGATTTCGGAACGGCAGGCGCTGGACCTGCTCGTCGCGCGGTTGAAGGCGCATCGCGTGAAGGATCTCGACTGCCTGACGTTCATGAACGAGAACGATACCCCGGCCAACGCCACGGCAGACCGATGGGAATTCGCCGCCCGTGAAATCCACGACCAGCGCTGCGGCGGCGATCCGGACGTCGCGCCGGTGCGCGACCGCTACCAGGTCGATGCGTCGGGCAAGGTCCTCGTCTACAACGCCGCGGAAGCCGATTACACGCCGTTCTGAACGGACGCGCGCGGGATCTCGTCCAGCGCCGCGTACACGTGCTTGCCCAGCTGCCGCGCCCTCGCCACCATCAGGTCCGCGCCCGCCGACGCGCCGCCGATGCGCAGCACCGCGTCGCAACGTTCCAGCAAACGCTGCGCATGTGGATGGAACATCGCGTCGAATATGGCGTCGCCCGGCTGCTGCGAACCCGCCACGCGGACCATCGGCAGCGCCAGCCATTCGCCCAGCACGGGCAGGTGCCCGGCCTCGTACAACGGCATCACGCACGCCTCCATCGCCGCCACGTTGTGCGCGATGCGCGCCGGATCGCCGTCCGTGCCGGAGCGGTACGGCCCCGCGACCAGGATCATCATCCCGCGCGGCGCGAACAGGTGCAGCTGCGCGTACTGCAGCAGCATGATCGTCTTGCCGTCGACGATGCCCGTGCCGATCATGGCCAGCGCCGCGTCGATGTCGAGCTCCAGCACGTCCAGCCGTTCGCCCTCTTCCGCCACGCCGCCGCCCGGCCCGATGCGGTCGCGCGCCTCGTACTCGGCGACGAAGAAGTGCAGGCGCTCCGTCACGCTGCCGGGACTCATGAACGCATCCCACAGGCGGCGCACGGTGCCGACGCGATAGCCCGTTTCCTCCTCGACCTCGGCGCGGATGCGCGCTTCCGGACTCGCGCCGTCGAGCAGGCCGGCCGCCACCTCGACGAGGAAGCCGTCGTGCCCGTTCACATGGGCCGGCAGGCGGAACTGCCGCGTCAGCACGACGGTACGGCGCGCACGGTTGACCAGCAAGAGCGTCGCGCCGTTGCCGCGGTCATACGTTTCGCGGGTCTGCACGTCCCAGCCGCCATCCTGCGTGCGCAGCGCGAACGTCGTCTTTTTCAACACGCCCCAGTCGTCCGACAGCAGCTCGACCTGCCTGATTTCCACTTGATCCTGCACGATATTCTCCGAGTATTGAAGTTCGTGTAAACTATCGTGCAATATCGTGCACAGTCAAGCACGGTGAAAGGGACGCATGCTGACGAGCCAGCGAAAACAGTATCTGATGGACGCGCTGCGGCGCGACGGCCGTATCGTCGCCACGGCGATGAGCGCGGCGTTGAACGTGTCGGAAGACACGATCCGGCGCGACCTGCGCGAACTGGCGAAGGAAGGCCTGCTGCAGCGGGTGCACGGCGGCGCCCTGCCCACGAGTCCGGCGCTGGCGGACTTCGCCACGCGCCACGGCATCGCCACGGACGACAAGGCGGCCATCGGCCGCACCGCCGCCGCGCTGGTGCAGCCGGGCCAGGTCGTGTTCGTCGACGGCGGCACCACCTGCGCCCAGCTCGTGCGCGCATTGCCGCGCCACCTGCGCGCGACCGTCGTGACGCACAGCCCGTCGATCGCGATGGCGTTGATGGACCATCCGGACATCGACGTCATCATGCTCGGCGGCCGCCTGTTCCGGCATTCGGCCGTGGGCGTGGGCGCGGCGACGCTGGAAGCCATTGCGCAGATCCGCGCCGACACCTATTTCATGGGCGTGACGAGCGTGCATCCGGACAGCGGCCTGTCGACCGGGGATTACGAGGAAGCGTGCGTCAAGCGCGCGCTGTGCCACGCCGCGGCCGAGACGATCGTGCTGGCGTCGTCGGAGAAACTGGCGACGGCGTCGCCGTATCGCATCGTCGGGCTTTCCGAGATCAGCGGGATCGTGGTGCCGGCGGGGACCGATGAGGCGTTGCTGCGGCCTTATCGCGAGTTGGGTATTGCGCTGCATGTGCCAAAAACGGTGTAAAAGGATTCCACACAATGATGAAGATTACGGTACGTTGGCTGGCGTGCAGGATGGACGAGCAATGAAATTTTTAGCGTGCGCAGTGACCGCGATGTGTTTATCGACCCATGCATCGGCATGCCCGATGACGGACGCACTGGTCGAACGCTACGGCATTTCCTATTCCGGCTTCACGGTCGAGATCCCGGCCGCGCACGCGCCGGATGCGGCCGCCGGGGAATCCCTGGTCCGGATCGCGATTCCGGATACCAGTCACGTCATCGACGGCTTTCATCATTCGGTCCTGTTCGATACCGTCAGGAAGAAGGCGTGGATCCTGCGCACCGGCGGCTTTGTCGGCGTATATAAATGGTACGGTCCGGTCGATGTGACGACGACGTTGCTCGACAACTGCCGGCTCGAGCATGTCGCTGCGTTGGTACGGACCGAAAAGAAAAGTCCGTAGCGGACGGCTGTGACGATTCGCGAGTTTTCCGGATCGCCAATTTGCCATGCTGGGTAAATCGCTGGAGTCGGCAGGAAGACAAACGAGCCAGGCGTGAGAAAGCGCGCCTTTTTTGACCGCATGACTCTGCTAAGCTTGGCCGTTACCGGGCGGTCGCGTGGTCTCAACCTGGCGAAGAGCAGCGCTGAACTGAAGCGTGGACGCGTCGCCGCTGGGCTGAGCTTGCCCAGCATGGATCACGGACATCTCGACGACGCAAACAACCTGGGACTTGATTGATGAAGCACCTGTTTCTAGTTTTCGCTTTCCTCTTTTGGTCCCTGACGGCTGCTCGTGCCGCAGAGACATCGCATCCGACGATGGCTGACATGGAAACCTGGAAGCAGAGCCTCATCGCACAGTACGAAAAGGCGATCTACCTCGACGAGAAGTCTCAACCCATTACCGAACAGGAGTTCTTCACGCGGGTTGTCAACGAAAAGCGCGGCCACACCATTACCACTGTCCGTGGCAGCAACAAGTTGATCACACTGCGTTTGCTGTCCGATGCGGAACTCGGTTGGACGCCAATCCAGAAGTAGCATGAATTATTACTGTTCAAAAGCGATGCTGCCGTGCGTCCATTCACAACCAAGATTGCCATGGAGATGCGGCTTACGTTCCCCGCCACAGACTAAGACATGGACAAACAACTTTTCCTCATCTGCTTTCTCACGTTCGTCATCCACCTGATCGGCACACTCGCCTACTCGGTACGGATTGCCGGCGTACGGACGAAGCGGATCGCGGTGTCCATGGCGCTATTCAGCATTCTTATGCTCGTGTCCCGAACCTCGAATTCCTTTCTTGGTCCATTCCTGGCAAAGCGCGTCGAGACCAACCTGAACGCTCTCGCAACCGGCACGCTGCTGGGCGATTTTCGCTGGTTGATGGTGTCGGCAAGCCTGGCGACGGTCGCGGGTGCGCTGCTGATTCCGACGTTCCAGCGGGTGTTCTGCCGCGCCGTGCTGCATTTCCAGGTCTATCGCTCGATTCCCAAGCTGATCCTTCACAGTTTCTTTAAAGGCGGTCTTTCTTACGTCCGAGACGTCGCTACCGTGCCTGCCGCGCGAAACGTCACCGAGATCCGGTCGGGACATGGCGTTTCACGCCGGATCACGCTCCTGAATGTCGGCGCTACGGCGCTCTGGACGGTCGGCGTGTTTGCTTCGCTTTATGCAGGCGTCCTCGATCCATCGGTTCGGGTCACCTCGAGCACGCTCTCGTCGATCGTCAACGGCGGCGCCACGATCATGATGGCGATGTTCATTGACCCGCACATGTCCGGGATGACCGACGATGTCGTCGAAGGAAAGGTGACGGAGGGGCAGTTCAGGAAGGCCGTCGTCTGGCTGGTAGGAAGCCGATTGGCAGGCACGGTGGCGGCACAAGCACTGCTCGTGCCGGCGGCGATCCTGATTGCCTCGGTGGCCCGCGTCATATGAAGCCCTTTTGTAGTCCGCCACCAAAGGCATGCGCCAATGACGGGCAAGACCGACGGTAAGACAGCCGCGCTACGTGCCGTTGACAATGCATTGCATTGGAAAGTGGACCAACAGGATGAGGAAGAAAGCTGGATTCCAGAGCAGGCGTGCACACATCGAAAGGATGAAGAATGATTCGTAATCTATGCATCATGGCAGCCGCACTCTTGCTGTCCGGCTGCGCCCACCACAAAGCGGCCGAACGCGCCGACTATTGGCGTTCGGAGACGGCCAGCCATCTGCCGGCGGGCACGTCGCTCGACGTTGCCGAGAAGTTCTTTACCGACCGAGGCCTTCAGCTCGTCTGCTGTGTGAATAACGGGACGGGATTCAAACGCTACGCGGTAGAACACGACGTGGCGCAATCCGTTATCACGCACTATGACGTCGCCATTCTCGTCGACACGACGCCGGAAAAACGCGTGTCGAAAGTGACCGTCGAGCAATGGGGCGTCGGGCTTTGACGTCGACGCGCCGCGCCATCGACGGCCGACAAGAATCCGCCGGTCAGTGCCGGCAGCTCAGCTGCAGCGTCTCGTTCTCGCGCGCGACCACCCTTACCGCCTCGCTGTCGCCGCAGCGATAGACGATCCTCAGCCGCTTGGGCTGGCCATGCGCCGGATCGCCGCACAGCTGGTTGCCGGCCAGGACGTTGCCGTGGTTGCGCTCGATTTCAGCGCGCACCGCCCGGCGCGCATCGCACGCCGCACCGTGCGCGCCATATTCCGCGTCTTCGACGAACACGCGGGGCCAGCCGCGATGCGGACCGCGGTCGCCGCGCGCATCGCGCTGGCCGGCCGCGTAACCGTCGTCGTAGCCACGGCGATATTCGGCGCTCTGCGCGAACGCGGACGCCGACGCTGCGGTCAGCGCGAGGATGGCGGCAATGCGCATGACAGGTACGTTGATGTTCATTGTTCTCTCCTGATCGAATGATGACGGATGCTACCGCGCCGGCCCGGCGCGGTCTGTACGCATGGCCACAGTGTGTCAGGTCAGGGAGGGAAAAGCTGTCGGTGCCGCTGTAAGAGACGTTTCAGTCTGTAAGGCCGAGCAGGCGCCGCAACTGCGCGCGCTGGTAGGCGCCGAAGCCGTCGCTGAACAGGCAGCGGATCAGCGGATCGTCGACCACGTCGGCCTCCGCCAGTTCGCGCTCGGTGCCGGCATCGAATACGGCATCGTTGATCCGCATGTACATCGACGTCAGCGACTCGCCAAGGGCCAGCGCCGCGTACAGCTTCGCGGCGGGAACGTCGGTGGTCCAGCCGAGCGGACCGCCCGCGGCGTCGACCGGCGTTGCGTGGCTGCCGTCGAGGCGGTAGCGGAAGCGCGTGACCTCGCCCGCGTGATCGTGGACCGACAATTGCCAGATGCGGGGACTGTCGAAATACTCGCCGGCGGCGTCAAGGCCGGCATATTTCTCCGGCACGCCGGTGCGGCAGTAGTCCAGCACGCGCGTCCACTGCGCTGCCGTCAGTGCCGGGAAATGGCGGGCGACGTCGCTCGTGGGCGGTGCGTCCGCATTGCCTTCGTAGACGTAGTCGACGTCCTGGTCGCCGACCGGGATGACCCAGTCCAGCGGCGGCGCCGGATGCAAGCCGTCGGCATCGAGCCGCATCGACACGCCGGGGTCCATGCGCACCACCCGCGCCTGCGGCAGCGCCGCCCCGACCTCCTGCGCGAACCGGGCATACGAGATCGGGAAGAAGGCGCGGTTGTACCACGACCACGGCTCGAGCGCGAACTGGCAGGAACTCGGCACGACGTAGCGCGGCGCCAGCGCGCGCAGCTGGTCCAGCGCGTCCTCCGGCAGCGCGGGCGGCGCGGGCGCGTGGCGCGTTGGCGCCAGCACCTCGAGTTCGCGCATGGTCTGGAATGGCCACAGCACGAGGTCCCACGGTGCCTCGTCGACGAGGCGCGCGAGCGTCGCATCGTCGATCCAGGAATCGACCACGTTCAATACATTCAGCCCGGCGGCCCGGACCTGGAACATCGAGTCCACGTCGGCATCCATCGCTTCGCGCGGCACGACCCGGAACGGGCCGACGTCCACCGGCTGGTCCAGGCGCAGCGCGTGCACGCTGGTAAAACCCAGCTGGCGCACCATGTCGAACAGGTCGTCGAACAGGCAGTAGAGGTACAGCGGCGTCGCGCGGTCCAGCAGGTCCAGGCTCTCGAGCGAGCAGTGGTCATCGTGGAAGTGCGAGATGAACACGGCATCGAAGCGCTGGCGCCGGATCAGGTCGACGTCGAACCGCACGTCCGGAAACGCGTGGCAGTTGCGGCTGAACGGGTTTTCGAAGATGGTGTCGAAGGCGATGCGCGCGCCGCCGCATTCGAACACGTAGCCCGCGTGCAGGATCCTCGATACCGTCAGCGCGGCCATTCAGTCCAGCCGCTTGAGCCGCTGGCCCAGGATGCCCCAGCGGCAGTCGGCGCCGTCCAGCCGGGCGCACAACGCCCAGCCGGTGCCGATCTTCTCGACGGTGACGGCGGTTTCGATTTCCTTGGCGAGCTTTTCGGCCCACACGCTCGCGGCACCCCGGCCCTTGAAGAGCTCCTTGCCGTCGTAGATGACGGTGGCGTCGAATACGGACATGGCGAATATGGTCATGGCTACCTCTGGTTGATGCGCGGACCGCTATCCTACCATTCCGGCCCGATCAGCCCTGCGGCGCCATCCAGACGAGATTCCACAAATGGCCGTCGAGGTCCTCGAAGCCCTGGTCGTACATGAAGCCGTGGTCTTCGGGCGGATGCGGGATGCGCGCGCCGGCGGCGGTGGCCTTCGCGATCAGGCTGTCCACTTCGTCCCGGCTCTCGCAGCTCAGGCAGATGATCACCTCGTTGGCCTCCTTCGCCCGCACGGCGGGCCGGTTGGTGAAGGAGCTGAAGAAGGCTTCGGTCATCAGCATGACGTGGACCGTGTCGTCCACGACGTCCATGAACGCCGCGCTCTCGTTGCTGAAGCGCGGGTTGAAGCCGAAGCCCAGCGCGGCAAAGAACGCTTTGGATTTATCCAGGTCCTTGACCGGCAGGTTGAAGATGATCTGCTTGTTCATGATGTCCTCGTGTGGAAAGTGGTTGGATGACGGGTCCTGCATCCTGACGACGAACGGCGGCGCGCGAAATCGACACGCCTGCGAAAAAAAATCCAGGAATGGTATGCTTCCCCCATGACTACCGATTCCGACATTGAACTGTCCGGCCCATTCCAGGCCCGGGACAGCCAGGGCCGTACCCTCGACGTCAAGGCGATCCGCATTTTCGACGAGGGCTACGGGATCATCGACGTGTACGTGGAATTCAAGGCCCGGCTCGAACCCGGCGCGTACAAGGATACCGTACTGGTACGCCAGATCATCGACCGCCTGCGCGCCGTCGGGTACAAGGGGCCGGACTTCGGCCACAGCGACCCGGGCCTGCAGGAGAGCCGCCTCATCGTGCTCGAGGCGCCCGAGGAATTCGCCCCGTTCGCCAAGAGCCGCGGCTGGAAGAACCTCGCCGAGGACTTCGACGACTGAGCCGCCGTATCACGCCATAACACATCCACCCACGATTTAAAAATATCATGGCCGGGCATGCAAACTGCTCGGCTATCATTTTATGGCGACATTCCGTTAACGTTACCATAAACGATGGAGACCACGCCATGCCCACCCGATTTCCCCTCCTGCTGCTGGCCGCTGCCTTGAGCGCCTGCGGCGGCCCCGCGCAGGACGACGCCGCCGCGCCCGCACAGTCATCGATGTCCGGCGGCGGCCACCTGGAAGCCGCAGCCGCCGACGAATACGACACGCTGCGCGCCAAATGGAGCCTGCAGCTGACCGGCGGTGCCGCCGTCGACACGGCGGACCCCGACGTCGCCGCCCAGATCGCGACCATCACGAGCACCGCCCAGGGCGATTGGGACACGCTGCAGACCGCGTCCGGCCGCACGTACCTGTGGAGCGACCTCGCCACGTGGACCAAATCAACGACGGTCACGCAGACCTACAACCGGCTGCTGGCGATGGCGCTGGCGTATTCGACGACGGGCTCCTCGCTGCAGGGGAACGCGGCGCTGGGTACGGCGATCCTCTCCGCGCTGGACTGGATGAACGCGAACCACTACGGCAGCGGCATCACGAAATACGACAACTGGTGGGACTGGGAGATCGGCTCGCCGCAGGCGCTCAACGACATCACGGTGCTGATGTACGGCCAGCTCTCCGCCACGCAGATCGCCAACCACCTCGCCGCCGTCGACTATTACGTGCCCGACCCGACCAGGCGCACCGGCACGACGCTCGTCGAGACGGGCGCCAACCGCCTGGACAAGGCATCCGTCGTCGCGCTGCGCGGCGTGATCGGCAAGTCGGCCACGAAGATCGCGCAAGGCCGCGACGCCATCAGCCAGGCGCTCCTGTACGTGACGAGCGGCGACGGCTTTTATGCGGACGGCTCGTTCATCCAGCACACGAACGTCGCCTATACGGGCAGCTACGGCCTCGTGCTGATGTCCGACATCGCGCGCCTGTACTACCTGCTGAACGGGTCCACCTGGGCCGTCACGGATGCCAACGCGGGCAACGTCTACGACTGGTACGCGAACGGCTACAAGCCGATGGTCTACCAGGGCGCCGTGATGGACGCCGTGCGCGGGCGCGCGATCTCGCGCCAGGCATCGACCGACCACGACGCCGGCCGCTCGCTGACGGTGTCACTGGCGCGGCTGGCGCAAGGCGCGCCGGCCGCCAACGCCGCCGCCATCAACGGCACGGTCAAGCACTGGATGCAGCGCGACACGACGTTCGCCAACTACTACAAGGGCCTGTCGCTGTACGACATCGCCAACCTGAAAGGCATCCTCGCGAACGGCAGCATCACGCCCGATCCCGAGCAGATCCAGACCCACGTCTTCGCCAGCATGGACCGCGCGCTGCACAGCTATGCGGGGTATTCGAGCATGGTGTCGCTGTTCTCGACGCGCATCTCGGCCTTCGAATACGGCAACGGCGAGAACATCAAGGCCTGGTGGACCGGCGCCGGCATGACCTATGTGTACAACAACGACCTCACGCAATTCTCCGGCGACTACTGGCCCACGGTGAACCAGGCGCGCCTGCCCGGCACGACGACGGACGGCTCGGGCAGCGGCACGCCGGCGAGCTTCGGCAACTACCCGAACACGTACAACTGGGCCGGCGGCTCGGAAGTCGACAACCTGCACGCGACGGCCGGCCTGCAATTCTCGATGTCGAAAGTGACAGGGTCCACGCTGCAGGGCAAGAAGTCGTGGTTCCTGTTCGGCGACAAGATCATCGCGCTCGGCTCGGGCATCGCGAACACCGACGGCCGCACGGTCGAGACGATCGTCGAGAACCGCAAGCTGAACGCGGCCGGCAACAACGCCTTGACCGTCAACGGCCTGTCCATGCCCACGACGAGCGGCTGGTCCGCGACGACGACCAGCGTGCAATGGGCGAACCTGGCCGGCAACGTGAGCGGCACCGACATCGGCTACTGGTTCCCCTCCCCCGTGAGTCTGTCCGGCCTGCGCGAGACCCGCAGCGGAAACTGGCAGCAGATCAACACGGGCGGCCCCGCCACGACGGTGACGAACACCTTCCTCAGCCTCGCGCTGAACCACGGCGCGGCGCCGGCGAACGCATCGTATGCCTACGTGATCCTGCCGAACTACACGGCATCGCGCACGGCGGCCTTCGCGGCCAGCCCCACGGTGACGATCCTCGAGAACAGCCTCGATGCGCATGCGGCGCGCGACACGGCGGCCGGCGTCACGGGCGTCAACTTCTGGAACGACGCGACGAAGACCGTCAACGACGCCGGCGGCGCCTACCTGACGAGCAACCGCAAGGCATCCGTCACCGTGCGCGACACGGGATCGGAACTGCACATCGGCGTCGCCGACCCGACGCAGGCCAACACGGGCACGATCAACCTCGAACTCAATCGCAGCGCGTGGCAGGTGATCGGCAAGGACCCGGCCGTGACGGTGACGCAGCTGTACCCCACGATCAAGCTGACCGTGAACGTCAACGCGTCCGCCGGCCGCAGCTACGCCGTGCAGCTGGCGGAAGGAACGACCGTCGCGCTGACACCCACCGCCGACACGTATGTGCAGGACGGCGCCGCGGCCGGCACCAACTTCGGCGCGGCGAACACGCTCGTCGTCAAGAACGATGGCGTGGGCTATGCGCGGCAGGCCGCGCTCAAGTTCGACGTGTCCGGCATCACCGGCACGATTGCGGGTGCGACGCTGGCGCTAATGCCGACGAGCGTCGGGGCCGCGAACACGTTCAGCAACCGCGTGTCGCTGCTCGCGTCGAGCGCGTGGACGGAGACCGGGCTCACGTGGAACACGATGCCGGGCGTGTCGTCCGTGCTCGGTACGTGGGCCGTCGGCGCGGCGGGACAAGCCGTCACGCTGGACGTGACGGCGGCGGCCGTCGCGGCGGCCGGCGGGGGCAAGGTGCTGCCGCTGAAGGTCGATTCGCCCGTGAACGTCGGCGCGAACGGGTGGGTGAACTACGGCTCGCGCGAGGCGACGGCGGCGAACCGGCCGGTGTTGTACGTGGTCTACCACTGAATCGGTCCGACGATCGATAACGTGCGTAACCCGTCGTTCCCGCGCAGGCGGTAACCTGATTTTCCGACTCCGGATGCGAACTTGGGTTCCCGCCGCCGCGGGAACGACGGCATTGGTTCCGTAGGGTGGGCACCCCGTGCCCACGCGGCGATACGCGGCTTGGATACGCCGCGCCGATGCCGCCGTGCGTTGAACGCGTGGGCTCGGGGAGCCCACCCTACCGGTTCGCGGGCTTTTACGCCAGCACCAATAACCCCTGCAGCGACGAGATACGCACGGGATCCGACCAGGTATCGACCAGCGTCCCATCCGCATCGAACACGAGCAGCTGGCGCCCCTTGTGTCCATTGTCCGGCCCATGCCCCTGCCAGTTGGCGACGGCGATGCGGCCGTCGGCGAGCACCTGGAAGGTCGCGTAGAAAAGCGGCGCGACCTCGGCGGGCACGGCGTCCCTGCCGCCGAAAGTGCAGACGAGGTGGCCCTCCGCATCGAAGCGCGCCATGAACGCGCCATAGCCGGCCGCGACGAGCGTCGATCCGTCGGCCAGCCGCTCGGCCATCCACGCATGCTCGAAGCCCGGCGCGGCCAGCCTGCGGCGCGGCCGCAGTGCTGCATCCGTTTCGAGGATGTGGTCGTTCGTGCACAGCAGATAGCCGTCGCCCGCGGGCCGCATCAGGCGCACGTAATCGCCTTCGCGCCGCGCCGTCGCGATCACGCGCAGGTCGGCGTCCAGCGTGAGCACGTCGATGCCGTTTTCTCCGCCGTCCAGGTTCATGCCCGTGACGAGCGTGCGGCCGTCGTCCAGCCGGCGCGCTGCCGTCACGCCGGACCAGCGGTCGCACACGCGGACGATGTCGCCGCTGTCGACGTCGATCTCGACAAAGCCGCGCTCGAAGCCGACGAGGGCGCGGTCCGCGCCGATGCGCTGCAGGTCGCGCGCCAGCGGATACTGGTCCAGGTCGCGCTGCCAGCCGGCGGTGCCGTCGCGGGTGTCGATCAGGTGCAGGCGCTGGCGGCCTTCGTCGATCGCGAGGAAGCGCAGGGCGAGCGTCACGATGCGGACAACCCGATGTTGGCGCCGCCGTCCATGTCGAACAGGTGGATGCGCGCGGGATCGGGCGCGAGCTTCACGCGCTGGCCCGGCATCACCCGCACATCCGGCGCCAGCCGCGCGACGATGGACTGGCTGCCGACCTGCAGGCCGACCATCGTGTCCGCGCCGAGCGCTTCGACGACGTCGACGACGGCCTCGATCCCGTCGTCCGCGAGCGCCAGGTGCTCCGGCCGGATACCGGCGGCGACGGGCTTGCCGTCGAACGCCGCCGCATGCGCCGCCAGCGCGGCCGGCAGCGCCAGCGTGAAGCCGTCGCCGACCAGCGTTCCGCGCGCCAGCCGGCCTTCGAGAAAGCCCATCGCGGGCGAGCCGATGAAGCCGGCGACGAAGCGGTTGGCGGGATGCTCGTACAGTTCGAGCGGGCTGGCCACCTGCTGGATGTCGCCGTCCTTCATGACGACGATGCGGTCGCCCATCGTCATCGCCTCGACCTGGTCATGCGTGACATAGACCGTCGTCACGCCCAGCTTGCGGTGCAGCCGCGTGATCGACGCGCGCATTTCCACGCGCAGCTTGGCGTCCAGGTTGGACAGCGGCTCGTCCATCAGGAACGCATGCGGCTTGCGCACGATGGCGCGGCCCAGCGCCACGCGCTGGCGCTGGCCGCCGGACAGTTCCTTCGGCTTGCGGTCGAGCAGCGCGTCGAGGTGCAGCATGCGCGCAGCTTCGTCGACGCGCTCGGCGATCTGCCCCTTCGGCACCTTGTCGAGTTTCAGGGCGAACCCCATGTTCTCGCGCACCGTCATGTGCGGGTACAGCGCGTAGTTCTGGAAGACCATCGCGATGTCGCGCTCTTTCGGCTGCAGGTCGTTGACGACGCGCCCGCCGATCTGCAGGCTGCCGTCCGAGATCTCTTCGAGGCCCGCGATCATGCGCAGGGTCGTCGACTTGCCGCAGCCGGACGGCCCGACGAACACGACGAATTCGCCGTCGCGGATGTGCAAATTGAAATCCTTCACGGCGTGGTAGCCGTTGTCGTAGAACTTGCGTACGTGTTGCAGTTGGATGTCGGCCATGCTGGCTCCTGCTACCAGGGTTGAGTGGACGCGAGGGTCATCGCGGGATCGCTGGTGCCGTCGTAGCCGGTCTCGACGCGGCCGGCGAAGCGCCATGCGGCATCGCCGCTGCGCACGACGGCGTCGTACCACGGGCCGGGCAGCGCCACGCGTTCGACGGCGTGTGCCGCCAGCGCGATCGTGCGCGGTGCCGGGTCGGCGTACGCGAGCATCGTCAGGACCGCTTCGCGCGGGGCATCCGCGCCGTTGCGCAGTTCGAGCACGACGCGGTCGCCGTCGCGCATGGCCCGCACAAGGATGGCCGGCACGCCGGTGCCGCGCAGGCCCCGATGGAAACCGTTCGGCCCGAGGATCCACAGATCGTAGGCCCCGGCAGGCGGCACCTTGACCGGCACGGCGCTCGCAACGACGGGTGGTGCGGTCCACACGTCGGCCAACTGCTTGCCCGCCTCCACCGTGTAGCGGCGCGGGATGCGGCCGAGGCGCAGGCGGTCGTACACATGGAACACGGCGCCGGCCGTGCCCGCGTTCGCGAAGGCGAGCGCGACGCCGTCCGGGCGCGGTTCGGCCAGCGCTTCGAGGTAGTAAGGCAGCGCGCGCGACGGCCGCGTGCCCGGCTCCTGGCGCGGCGCCGCCTGCGCGGTCTCCGCCGGCACCTCGATGCCGGGCGTGGCGCGCTGGCGCATCCGCTCGGCGTCGGCCTGCGCCGTGCCGTAGACGGGCAGGCGCGGCGCCGACGCGTCGGGCGACGCGAAGTCGAAGCAGCTCGTCAGGTCGCCGCAGACGGCGCGCCGCCAGGCACTGATGTTCGGCTCCATCACGCCGAAGCGGGTTTCGAGGAAGCGCAGGATCGACGTATGGTCGAACACCTGCGAATTCACCCAGCCGCCCTTGCTCCACGGGGACATCACGAGCATCGGCACGCGCGGACCGAGGCCGTACAGCCTGCCGTCGCGATGGCATTCGTCGGCGCAGCCGATGGTCGACAGCCCCGCGCGCGTGCCGTCCGGCGCGAACGCGGGCGGCGCCGGCGGCGGCGCGTGGTCGAAGAACGCATCGTTCTCGTCGTACATCTGCAGGAACACGGTGCCGCTCCAGACGTCGGGGTCGGCGAGCAGCGCTTCCAGCACCTGCAAGGTATAGGCGCCGCCCTGCACGGGCGTGGACGGCCCCGGATGCTCGCTGTACAGGCGCGGCGGAATGATCCAGCTGACCTGCGGCAGGCGGCCGTTCACGACGTCGTCGCGCAGGCCATCCAGCGTGGCGTCGCGCAAGGTCGTCGATAAACCCTTGTCCGCCAGCGCACACGGACGCGCGGCGTACGCCTCGCGGAAGCTTCTGAACGTCTCCAGCATATTGCAGCCGTAGTTGTCCGCCATGTCGTTGTAGACCTTCCAGCTGACGCCCGCCGCCTCCAGGCGCTCCGCGTACGTGGTCCACGTGAAGCCCTGCTCGACGGGGCCGAAGCCTTCCATGCGGTTGTCGATGGCGGGACCGCCGTGGCGCCCGGACGGGTCGTTCGTCCCCGTCATCATGAACAGGCGGTTCGGGTTCGTGCCACCCTGCAGCGAGCAGTGATACGCGTCGCACACTGTGAAGGCATCGGCCAGCGCGAACTGCACGGGCAGCTCGGCGCGCGTGTAATAGGCCATCGCCGCATCGGTCTTGGCGCGCGGCCAGGCGTTCAGGCGGCCGTCGTCCCAGGCGGCCTGCGCGTCCGGCCACGTGTGCGGCAAGTCCAGCGCGGGCTGCGCGTTGCCGGCGCCGGCATCGAGCCGGTACGGCATCACGATGCGGCGGCCGTTGTGCTGCTGCCAGACCGTGCGGCCGTCGCGCACCGGGATCGCCATGCGGTCGCCGAAGCCGCGCACGCCGGCCAGCGTGCCGAAATAATGGTCGAACGAGCGGTTTTCCTGCATCAGGATGACGACGTGGCGCACGTCGGCGATGCTGCCGCCCGTCCCATCCTTGCGGCGCGCCGGCACTGCCAGCGCCTCGCGCAGCAGCGGCGGCATCGCCTCGAGGACGGCGGCGGCGGTGGCGCTCCCGAGGAAGCGGCGGCGTGAAAGACTGGTCATGCTTCTCCCCTGTCCGCATGCAGCGCCGCCGTGCGGCACGCGCTGCCATGCTGTTCGAACACGATCAATTCGTTGCGGCCTTGCCTGAGCAGCGGCGCCGGCACGTACAGGCGGCGCTGCGGACCGCGCTCCCAGTAGCGGCCGAGATTGAAGCCGTTCAGCCACGCCACGCCCTTCGTCCAGCCGGACAGGTCGAGGAAGCAATCGCCGGGCGCCGCCACGTCGAATACCGCGCGGTGAAAGCCCGGCCGATTCCTCGGTTCGCCGCCGTACGCGTCAAAACTTAACACGTCCAGATGACGCAACGATAACGGGATCATCTCCCAGTGATACAGCTTGTTGATGCCGAGCCTGACCCAGCCCAGCAGCCCTTTGCGGTCCTGCAGGTCCGGGCCGTAGTTCACGCGGCCCTGGTTTTCGACGAGCAGTTCGACGACGCAGGCGCCGCCCGGCAGCGCGACGTCGATGGCGAGGTCGCCGTCACGTTCCAGCACGCCCGCCGGCACGCCGTCGACGAAGACCTGGGCGCGGTCGTGCAAGCGCTCGGCGGACAGCCGCACGACGCCGGCCGGATGGCGCGCGCGGGTGCGGTACAGCGTGTAGCCATAGTCCTGGCCCAGCGCTTCCATCGAGCGCGGCGCGACCGCTTCGATGGTCGGGCCCAGCCGCGCCGCGTTGTCCGCCAGCGACGCATGGTCGGTGAAGCGGATGGGATCGAGCTCGATCCGCGGCACCGGCGCCGGCAAGGCCAGCGGCGGCAGGTCGACGTACTTGCCGATCACGCGCCGGAACGCGTGGTACTTCGGCGTCGGTTCGCCGTCCTCGCTCAGCGGCGCGTCGTAGTCGTACGAATTCACCGTCGGCTGGTAGCGGCGCGTCTCCAGGTCCGTGTTCGCGCCGTTCATGAAGCCGAAGCTCGTCCCGCCGTGGAACATGTAGACGTTGACGGACGCCCCGGCCGCGAGGATCTCGTCCAGCGCGGCGGCGGCGTCCTCCGCGTCGCGCGTGTGATGCGGCTCGCCCCAGTGGTCGAACCAGCCGTTCCAGAATTCCATGCACATCAGCGGCGCGTCGGGCTGGTAGCGGCGCAGCGTGGCGAACTCGCCGTCCGCGCGCGAACCGAAGTTGGCCGTCTTCCACACGCCGTCCAGCGTGCCGTGCGTGAGCATGTGGTCCGTCGCGCCGTCGGACGTGAACAGCATCGTCTCGACGCCCAGTTCCAGCATCAGGTCGCGCAGCCAGGCCAGGTATGCCCGGTCGCTGCCGTAGCTGCCGTACTCGTTCTCGACCTGCATCGCGATGACCGGGCCGCCGCGCTGGATCTGCAGCGGCAGCAGCCGTGGCAGCAGCGCTTCGTAGAACCGGCGCACGGCCGCGAGGTAGGGCGGATAACAGCAGCGTACCTCCATGTCCGGGTCCGCCAGCAGCCAGGCCGGCAGGCCGCCGAATTCCCATTCGGCGCAGATGAACGGGCCCGGCCGCACGATCACGTACAGGCCCAGCGCCTGCGCCGTCGCGACGAAGCGCACGAGATCCGCCATGCCGTCGAAGTCGAATTCGCCGGGACGCGGCTCGTGCACGTTCCACGCGACGTAGGTCTCGACCGTGTTGAGGCCCATCGCTTGCAGCTTCCTCAGCCGGTCTTCCCAGTACGCGGGCGGGATGCGGAAGTAGTGCATCGCGCCGGACAGGATCCGGAAGGGCCGCCCGTCCAGCTGGAAGCCGTTGCCCTCGATACGAAAATCACCCATGTCCCGCCTTTCAATACTTGAAGCGCGCGCCGAAATAGTACTGGCGCCCGCTGCTGTGCAAGGCCGTCGTCGCGGCGAACGGGATGTTCGCGTCCGCGGCGTTGTAGTAGCGCAGCGTCGGATTGTTCAGGTTCAGGCCCTCGAACGTGAGCGTGATCGCCTCGGTCAGCGAGTAGTTGAGCGAGGCCGCGACGGTGCCCGAAGCCGCCGCATAGTTCTGCGACAGACCATACAAGCCGGTGCGCGCGGCGCCGCGCCACGAGTACACGAGGCGCGCGCTGAACTTGTCGTTCTCGTAGAAGCCGCCGGCCGTGTACGAGTTGCGCGACGCGCCCAGCATCGGCAGGCCGCTCGCCTCTTTCGCGTCGACGTACGTGTAGTTGGCCTGGATGCCGAAGCCGCCCCACACGGGTTGCTCGTAACCGAATTCGATGCCCTTCGAACGTCCGGTCGTCATCACCGGCGAGCTGACCACCGTGCTCACGACCTGCGGCCCGCCGAGCGACGCCGGCACGGCCGTGTTGAGCAGCTGCTGCGTCGACGTGCCCGAACCGACCAGCGCGTCGAAGTCGATGTAGAACAGCTGCGCCGACAACAGGCTGCGCGGCTGGAAGTACCACTCGACGCCCAGGTTGTAGTTGTTCGCGAGGACGGGGCCGAGCTTGGCGTTGCCGCCCGACGCGGTGGACACCGGAATCGCCGCCGGGTTGTAGGCGAAGCCGCTGATGCTGGCGCCGAGCGCGCTGTAGTCCGGGCGCGACATCACGCGCGCCGCCGCCGTGCGCAGCACGAGATCCTTCGTCGCGTCGTACACGAGGTTCATGCTGGGCAGCGCCTTGGTGTAACTGGAATCCGTCGTCAGCGTGTAGAAGTTGCCGAAGCGTGAACCGGTCGTGAGCGTGCCGCCCGCGGGCACGAAGCCCGCGCAGGCGGTCGCCTGTGCCGCGCTGCCGTACGTGATGCCGTTGGTGGCCGTGGGCACGCCGCACGGCAGGCCCGTGTTCGTCGTCACGCTGGTTTCCGTGCGCACGAGGCGCACGCCCGCGTTACCGCGCCAGCGGTCGCTGCCGAAGCGCGCCATCACATAGCCGGACTTCACTTTTTCCTTGACGGTGAAGACGCCGGCCACCGGCTTGTTGAAGGCATCGTTGGCGTTCAGGTTGGCCTGCGACCAGGCCACCACCGCATCCGGGGAGATATAGGGCCCGGTGGCGCCCGTCGCTCCCAGGTTGCTGCCGAAGTCGGAGGGAAACTGCGCACCGCCCCAGCCGATGACGGGCAGCGACGCGGCCGACACCTGGCCGTTCTGCGCGGCGTTCTCCGGCAGGCCGGCTTTCAGCGGGCGGGTGCCGGTGCGCTTGTGATCGGAACCGCGCACGCCAACCTTGACGCTGTTGACGAAGCCGCTCTCGAAGCTGTACTCGGCGTCGAGCTGGCCGTAGTGCTCGCGGTCTTCGCTGTGCTGCAGGCTGTAGCTCTGGTCCGCGCCGGAATTGCCGGGGTTCGACGTCAGGTTCGCGGCCGCCGCGCCGTTCGGCAGCAGCACCGTCACCGGGTCGTTCGGGCCGTTGTAGACATAGCCGGTCGCGGTATTCGGCAGGAACGCATAGTTCCAGTACAGGTAAGTGTCGCCCTCGGCCTTCGTGCTGCCGCCGCGGCCCGTCACGCGCAGGGCGTCGTTGACGCGCCATTTGAAGTCGACGTTTTCATAGCCCGTGCGCGACGCGGCGCTCGGGTTGACCTGCGATTCCAGCTGCGTGCCCGTGGCCGCGCCGGTGTTGTCGAACTGCGCGGACGTCACGGCGCCGTTCGCGACGGTCACATTGGTCGGCACCACGCCGCCGGCGATCGAGTTCGTGGGACGCATGACGAAGCGGTTGTTGGCATAGCTGGCGTCCAGCTTGGAGCGGAAGATGTCGGCGTTGATCGTGAAGTCGTCCGTCACCTTGAACTCCGCGCCGAGCAGGCCGCCGGTGCGCTTGCGCTGCTGCTGGAACAGGCTCTCGATCACTTCCGAGACGAACGGCGTGCCCGCGAGCGCGCCGCCGTTGGCCCTGCCCGCATTCGTCGCGGCGCCGATGCGGCCCCACGTGATCTGCTGGCTGTCGCGCCGCACGTTGCGCTTCTGGTCGAACACCTGCAGCATGACCCCGGCCGTGCGGTTCGCGTTGGTCCAGTTGAGGAAGGCCGCCAGCTGCGGGTTCGTCTTGCCGGCCAGGTCGGAGTACACGCCCTGCACGCTCGCTTCCGCGCTGAAGGGTTTCTTGCCGTCGAGCGGACGGCGCGTGATGATGTCGACGGCACCCGCGACGCCGCCCTCGACCTGGTCCGCTTCCGCGCTCTTGTGCACGATGACCTGGCTGACGATCTCGGACGGCAGCAGCAGGAAGCTGACGCTGCGCGCCGCGCCCGAACCGCTGGAGCCGGCGCCGCCGGCCAGCTGGTCGCTCGCGTCCCAGTCGGCCGTCGCGACCGAGTGGCCGTTGATTGTCGTGAGCGACAGGCTGGGGCTCGTGCCGCGCATGCTCACGCGGTCGTTCTCGTCGTAGCCGCCCTGCCCGCCGCTGCCGGCCAGCGTGTTCACGCCGGGGAGCTTCTGCAGCGCGTCGGCCACGTTCTTGTCGGGCATCTTGCCCACGTCTTCCGCCGTCACGACTTCGCTCATCGTGTCGTTGTTGCGCTTCTTTTCCAGCGACTTCTGCTTCGACGCGCGGATGCCCGTCACTTCGACCTGCTGGACCGCCGGGCCGTCATGCGCCGTCTGCGCGGTCTGCGCCGAGGCGCTGGCCGTCGCGCCGAGGATGGCGCAGGCGACGGCGATCGCCATCGGGTTCAACGGGTGGTGCACATCGTAAGTCTTGTTATTCGCTGCCATCTCCATCTCCTGTCTTGGATTCCACGATATCACTGCTGTCCCGGGCGCGGTATATCGCGCCCGCCCTTGCCGCCATGCGGCGCTTCTTATGTCACCTTGTATGTCCTACCAGTAGCCGTTCGCGCCGTGCAGCACGCGCGCCAGCGCCTCCAGATAGAAGTAGTCGCCCCACAAACTCGGTTCGTCGACGCCCTGCCCGTGCGGCTTGCTGTACACGCCGTGCAGCAGCAGCGCATTGCTGGCCGGCGCCCGCGCCGCACAATGCGTGACGAGGCCGCGCAGCATGTGCAGCGCCGCGGCGCGATAACGCTCGGCACTCGCCTCGTCTCCGGTCAGGTGATCCGCCAGTTCGAGCAGGCCGCATGCGGCGATCGCGCTGGCGGAGCTGTCCCACGGTTCGCCGCTGCCCGGGCCGAACGCGAGATCCCAGTACGCGATGCCGTTCGGCGGCACGTGCGCGATGAAGTAATCGGCCTGGCGCATCGCGACCGCCAGCAGGCCGAGATCAGGCGCGTGCCGGTGATTCAGCGCGAAGCCGTACATGCCCCAGGCCTGCCCGCGCGCCCAGCACGAATCGTCGGCCAGGCCCTGCGCCGTGCTGCCGTACAGCGGCGCGCCCGTCTCCGGATCGAAGTGGTACGTATGAAAGCTCGAATCGTCGGCGCGCACGAGGAAGTCGCGCGAGCGCTCCAGGTGGCTCAGCGCGGCGTCGCGGTAGCGCGCGTCGCCGCCGGCGCTGCCGGCCCAGTGCAGCAGCGGGAGATTCATCAGGCAGTCGATGATCATGCGGCCGCGCTGGGCCGGATCATCGAGGTCGCCCCAGGCCTGGATGATCCCGGCGCGCGGCAGGTAGCGCCGCATCAGGTAGTCGGCGGCGCCCAGCGCGACCGTGCGCGCGTGCGCGTCGCCGCGGATGCGCCACGCCGCCACGCACGACGGCATGTACAGGAAGCCCAGGTCGTGGTGATCGATCTGGATGCGCCGTTCCAGGCGCGCCTCGAAACTCGCCAGGTGCGCATGCGCGGCGGCGCGGAAGGCCGACTGGCCCGACAGCTCGTGGGCGAGCCACAGCATGCCGGTCCAGAAACCCGTGGTCCAGCCGGAGTTGGCGCCGTCCGGATAGTCGAGCCAGCGGCGCGGCCGGTAGCGGTCTTGCGGCGCCGTATCGTCGGGGAAGCGCGCGCCGAATTCGGCCAACGTGCCCTCCAGTTGGGCCAGGGCCTGGTCCAGGGCGCCGCGGAACAGGTCCCGGTCGGCGGCGTTGAGTGGAAGTGTCGTCATGTTCATTGGACTGGTATGAAATGGAATCGGCACGCGAAACCGTTAACGTTAACAGATCGGGCCGCGAATTCAGCGGCAGGCGCTTGCGTCATGGTTGCTCCCGCGTCGGCTGGATCGCCTTGCTGTCATAGCGGTCGAGCGCGCGCTGCATCGCGGCGACGACGAACGGCAGGCCGGCCTGGTCGAGCTTGCGCCGATACGCATCGAAGTGCTCCAGCGGCTCGCGGCCCGTGATGAAGCGCGTCGTCATCTCCGCCACATAGATCTTCATGTCGCTCATGATCGCGTTGAACTTGCGCGCATCGAGGCTCGCCACTTCGAGCGGCGGCAGCAGCAGCTCGGTCGACGCATCGGACCACGTGCGCACGGCCTCCAGTTGCTCTGGCATCGAATAGAACTGGCGCAGGTAGCGCACGTCCTGCACGAGCGGACCTTGCTGCGGGCGGGCGTGGGCGAAGATCGCCTCGGCCACGGACAGCTTCGGGTTCTTCATGACGATATCCGTGTAGCGCGGCTCGCCGTTCACCATCGTGTAGCTGACGCCCTCGCGGCCGAAGCTCAACGTGAGGCCGCCGGCCGCCGAATAGCCGTAGTCGAGGAATTTCACGGTCTCCACGACGTGATGGTTGTTCGGCGTGATGGCGGCGCCGACGCCCATGTACTCCTCGCCCGCTTCCGGCCACGTGACGTAGCGCTTGCCCGCGGGGCCCTGCGGATACGGCGTCGCCACCAGTTTGAAGCCGGGGAAGCGCGCGCGGTTCATGGCCGTGAAGCGCGCCAGGCCGCTGCCGTTGTAGCCCGCGTACGCGCCGACGAGGCCATTCGTCATCTTGGCGTCGAACTGGCGCTCCGTCTGCGCCAGGTAGTCCGGGTCGAGCAGGCCTTCGCGATACCACTGGCGCATCGTTGCGAGGAAGTCGCGGTAGGCCGGCTGCGCGGGGCTGTAGCAGACCTTGGTGCCGCAGCGGTAGAACTCGGGCGCGAGGCCGAAGCCGCCGAGGAACACCCACAGCGGCGGCGGCAGGCCGGGCACGGTCTTCTCGCCCGGGATCGTCAGCGCGGAAAACGGAATCTCGTCGGCGATCCCGTTGCCGTTCGGGTCGCGCGTCCTGAATGCCTTCAGCACGCGATACCAGTCGGCCATCGTGGACGGCTGCCGCAGGCCCAGTTTATCGAGCCAGTCCTGGCGCACCTGCGGACCCCACACGCTGCGCACCTGCGGGTCGATGCGCAGCATGGGAAAGGCGTAGATCGTGCCGTCGTCCGTGCTGATCTGGCGGTAGACCTCGGGGTGCTTGTCGAGCAGCGCCTGCAGGTTCGGCGCGTAGCGGCGGATCAGGTCATTGAGCGGGATGACGACGCCATCCTTCAAGGCCTTGCTCGATCCGCCCGGATAGCCGAACCAGTCGGCCTCGATGACGTCCGGGTAGTTGCCCGACACGAGCAGCAGGTTGAAGCGCTCGCGTTCCGCGCCCAGCGGCGGATGCTGGAAATCGACCGTGATGCCGGTGCGCTCCGCCAGCACGTGGTAGGCGCTCTGTTCGCCGTACGACTTCAGCGAGACGGCCGCCTTGCCATTGAAGTTGGCGAACCACGTCAGGTGCAGCGACTGCTTCACGATCGGTAGCAGGATCGGCTCCGGCGCGGACCGCGCGCAATCCGTTAACGTTACCAGCATCAGCGCAAGAAGACAGGCTTTTTTCATTCCTTGATCCCTCCCGTCAGGACGCCCTTCACGAACCAGCGCTGCAGGAACGGGTACACCGCCAGCACGGGAATCGTGGCCACCACGACGGTGGCGTACTTGATCGTGTTCGACAGCGCCTCGCGGCCGACGGCCTCGCCCGTCATCATCGAATCCGTGCTGCCGGAGACGAGGATCTCGCGCAGCACCAGCTGGATCGGGAACAGGTCGCGGTCGGAGAGATAGATCATCGAATAGAAGTAGCCGTTCCAGTGGCTGACCGCATAGAACAGGCCGACGACGGCGATGGTCGGCATGCACAGCGGGACGTACACGCGCAGCAGGATCGTGAAGTCGCCGGCGCCGTCGATGCGCGCCGCCTCTTCGTAATCCTTGGGCACGGCGTTGAACGCGGCGCGCAGGATGATCAGGTTCCACGCGCTGACGGCGAACGGCAGGATGATGGCCCAGCGCGAATTGAGCAGGCCCAGGTCGCGCACGAGCAGGTAGTTGGGCACCAGCCCGCCGGAAAAGAACATGGTGAACACGATCAGCACCATGAACGCCTTTTCCAGCGGCAGCCGCTTGCGCGACAGGGCGTATGCGCCGCAGCAGGTCAGCACGAGGTTGAGCGCGGTGCCGCCGACGACGATCACGAGCGTGTTGAAGAAACCGCTGCGCACCATCGGGTTGTCCCACACGCGATGGAAGGCCTCCAGCGAAAAACCGCGCGGCAGCAGCATGAAGCCGCGGTTGGCCATCAGCGCGACGGGGTCGGACAGCGACGCGATCAGCACGTAATAGAACGGGTAGAACGTGATGAAGCACAGCGCCAGCAGCACGGCCGCGTTGGCGGCGTCGAAGGCGGCGGAACCCCAGCCCTGGCGCGGGCGCCAGGCGCGGACTTCGGGTTCGGAACGGGAGAGGACTCGGGTCGTCATGGCATCACCAGATGCTGGTGCCGGACCAGCGCCGGCTCAGCTTATTCGCCACCACCAGCAGGACCATGGCGACGGCGGAGTTGAACAGGCCCACGGCGGCCGCATAGCTGTAGTTCGCATCGAGGATGCCGTGGCGGTACACATAGGTCGAGATCACGTCGGCCGTCTCGTACGTGGCCGGGTTGTAGAGCAGGATGATCTTTTCGAAGCCGACCGTCATCATCTGGCCCAGGCGCAGCACGAGCAAGGTGGCGATGATGGGCAGGAGGCCCGGCAGGGTGATGTGGCGCAGACGCTGCCAGCGGTTGGCGCCGTCGATGCGCGCGGCTTCGTACAAGGTCGGGTTGATGCCCGCCAGCGCGGCCAGGTAGATGATCGAGCCCCAGCCCACGCTCTGCCAGATCTCGGACCCGACGTACACCGTGCGGAACCAGTCCGGATCGTTCATCACGGCCTGCGGCGTGCCGCCGAGGCTCGCGACGATCTGGCCGATCACGCCGTCGCGCGCAAAAAAGTCCAGCAGCATGCCGCTGACGACGACGACGGAAATGAAGTGCGGCAGGTACGTGACGGTCTGGACGAACTGGCGGAAGCGCGTGCCCGTGAGTTCGTTGAGCAGCAGCGCCAGCACGATCGGCGCGGGAAAGCCGACGAGGACGTCGTACACGTTGATCAGGATGGTGTTCGAAATGACGCGGCCGACGAACAGGCTGTCGAAGAACTGGCGGAACCAGTCCAGGCCGACCCACGGGCTGCCGTGGATGCCGGACGCCGGATTGAAATCCTTGAACGCGATGATGGCGCCCGCCATCGGCACGTACTGGAACACGATGAAGTACGCGAGCACGGGCGCCAGCATCACGTACACGCTGCGGTTGCGCGCCAGTTCGCGCGCGATGCGTTGGGAGCGGGAGAGCGGGTCCATGTCAGGCCGCTTCGCGCAACGGTGCCGCGGCGGTGGATTCGCGCACCACCAGCTCGCAGGGGAATTCGATGCGGTGCTGCTGCCCTTCCGCGTGGTTGATGCGGCGGACCAGTTCAGCCACCGCGGCTGCGCTGATGTCCGCCAGCGGCTGGCGCAAGGTCGTCAGGCGCGGGTGCAGCAGCGACGCGGCGGGGATGTCGTCGAAGCCGACCACCGACACGTCGTCCGGAACGGCGAGGCCGAGCGAATGCGCGGCGTTGATCGCGCCGATCGCCATGTCGTCGTTGGCCGCGAAGATCGCGGTGGGCGGGTCCGGCAGGCGCAGCAGCTTCCCGGCCGCCTCGAAGCCGGAGCCCTGGCCGAAGTCGCCCTGCGCGACGAGCGTGCGGTCGCTGCGGATGCCGGCCTTGCGCAGCGCCGCCTTGTAGCCGCGCTCGCGCTCCTGGCTCTGGCCCGTGTGCTGCGAACCGGCGATGAAGCCGATGCGGCGGTGGCCCAGCGCCAGCAGGTGCTCGGCCGCGGCCACGCCGCCCGCGTAGTTGGCGCCGCTGACGACGGGCAGGGTCGTATCGGTGCGGCAGTAGTTGACGAGGACCGTCGGCTGGCTGCTCGCCTCGAGGAATTCGATATAGCCGTCCGACAGGCGCGGCAGCACAAACAGCAGGCCGTCGCAGTGGTTGCGGATCATCTGCTGCACGCCGCTGCGGCCGGACGCGCCGATCTCGTCGATCGAGTTGTAGATGATCAGGTCCATGCCGCACTTGCGCAGGCTGACGCTGACCGCGCCGACGATCTCGTTGATCACCGTCGACAGCAGGTCGTTGACCAGCACGCCGATCACGTTCGTGCGGCTGCCCTTCATCATGCGCGCCGACAGGTTCGGCGTGTAACCCAGTTCGCGCGCGGCGGCCAGCACCTTTTCGCGCGTCTTCTCGGCCACGTAGCCTTCCCCGCTCATGGCGCGCGACACCGTCATGACCGACACGCCGGCCTTGCGCGCCACGTCGTGCGACGTGACGTGCGCGGCGCCGCCGCTGTTCTTCGTCTCCGGCATTCCCTGTTCTCCGTCGTGTTTTTGTTCGAATAGGTTAACGTTACCAGATTTTTCCGAAAACGCAACGGACATTTTGCTCGGCATCGAAAAAGCGCGCGACTTGCGCGCCCTGCTGTTGCATCGCCCTCGTCGGCCCGCTCGGCTGGCGGGCGAAGAAGCGCGGCGGCGGCTCCCGAGATTACATGTCGAAATTATTTACATTAAATTTCTATTTTCTTTGAGAAATCTCATAACCCTTTGATTTTTAAGCCATGGCACGGACATTGCTTAATTAATTGCAACAAATATTAATTAAAGGAACTAAAAATGTCCTTCAAGAATGTTGCAATCACCCTCCTGCTGGCCCTCGGCGCCGTCCAGGCCAACGCCGCCGTCCTGACCCTCGGCGACATGGCCAACGATGGCAGTTATTCGTCGGACTGCACGTTCTGGTGCGTCGCCCGCTACCAGCAGGTGTACAAGGCGTCGGCGCTGCCGTCGGGCGCGATCGGCATCGACCAGGTCAGCTTTTTCGCCAGCCCGAACAATGGCTCGTCCTGGAACGGCACGTCGACGTGGCGCATGACGCTGTCGACCACGACGAAGGCGGTCGGCGGCCTGAGCGCAACGTTCGACGGCAACGTCGGTGCCGATGCCAAGGTCTTCGATACCGAAACGTTCAGCGGTCCGAACAGCTTCGGTTCCCTGATCAGCTTCAACGGCCAGTTCAATTACGATGCGTCGATGGGTAACCTGCTCGTGGATATCGTGCGCATTTCCGGTTCGGCGCAAGGCGTCGGCGTGGAAGCCAATTATCTTCCCGCGGGTGTGTTCGACCGCGCATACGCGTTCAGCAGCGATGTGACGGCCGAGGGCGTTAACCAGAACTATGGCAACCGCACGCAGTTCCGGTACGGCGCGCCGGTGGTGACGCAAGCCGTTCCCGAACCCGCCAGTATCGCCCTGCTGGGCCTCGGGCTCGCCGGCCTGGTGGGCAGCCGCCGCAAGTCGAAACGGGCCTGAACTGCCGCGACGCGGTGCCGGCGACGGGAGCTTCGGCTCCCGTTTTTTCATTGCCGACCTGGTTCGCCGCGCGCCTTGCGGCCGAGCGACATGCGGCGAAAGACGCCATCCCTGTCGATCAGTGCATGCTTGAGCGCGCCCGCCACGTGCGCAACGATGAGGGCCGCGAAGAGCCACGCGATGACGGCGTGGATGCCGAAAAAGCGTTCGGCGAGGTCGTGGTCCGGCGCCGCCCACGCGGGCAGCGGCAGGCCGAAGAACGCCGGCGGATGTTTCTGGTGCGACGCGCCCAGGTAGCCGGTCAACGGCATCGCCACCAGACAGGCGTACAGCGTCCATTCGACCAGGTTCGCGAGGGTGCGCTCCCACGGCGCCACGCTTGCCGGCAGCGGCGCGGGCGGATGCGCCAGGCGCCAGCCGAGGCGCACGGCCACCAGGACGAACACCATCAGGCCGACGGATTTGTGCAGGTCGAACAGGGCGCCGGCACCGGGGTCGTCCTCCATCGTCATCATGGTCCAGCCCAGGCCGAGCTGGCACACGATGAGCACGGCCACGATCCAGTGCAGGAGCCGGGCCGTGAGGGCGAAGCGCCAGGTGTTCCGGGCAGGGTCGGTGTGCATGTCGCTGACCTCCTTGACGATCGCGCCGTACGCGCCGTACGCGCGCAGGCAACCCGACGATACTTCTTTTCGCGCCGGCCCGGTGCACGGCACGTGGCCTGCGCTCAGGCGTCCTTGCCCATCTCCTCGCCCAGCTCGCGCCCGCGCGCGGCGGCGGCCTTCATCGCGTCGACGATTGCCTGCTTGACACCGGCCGCTTCCATGCTCGTGATGGCGGCGTGCGTGGTGCCGCCCTTCGACGTCACGCGCTGGCGCAGCACGTCGACCGGTTCGTCCGACTGCGCCGCCAGCTGGGCCGCGCCGGTGAACGTCGCCAGCGCCAGCGCCTTGCCCTGTTCCGCGGACAGGCCCATCTCGGCGGCCGCCTGCTGCATCGCTTCGAGGAAGTAGAACACGTAGGCCGGGCCGCTGCCCGACACCGCCGTCACCGGATCGATGAGGCTTTCTTCGTCCAGCCACACGGTCTGGCCGACGGCGCGCATGATGGTGTCCGCGGCATCCTTTTGCGGCGCGCTGGTGCCGGCCATCGCCACCATGCCCGTGATGCCCTGCCCGATCAGCGCGGGCGTGTTCGGCATCGTGCGCACGATGGCGCCGTAGCCGCCGAGCCAGCGCGACAGGTCGGCGCCGCGGATGCCGGCCGCGATCGACAGCAGCAGCGGCTTGTTCGCCGGTTGCGATTGCAGCTCAGTTCTCAAATGAGCGGTCACGTCGCGCATCTGCTGCGGCTTCACGGCCAGCACGATGACGTCGCTGGCGGCGACGGTGGCACCGATGTCCGGCGACGTCGTCACGCCGTACTGCGTGCGCAGGCGCTCGAGCGCGTCGGCGTTGGGGTCGACGACGTGGATGTCAGCGGGTTGAGCGACCTTGCCGGCCAGGCCGGCGATGAGGGCAGTGGCCATGTTGCCGCCGCCGATGAAACTGATCTTCATGGTGTCCTTTGTGTTCGCGCGCGTGTTGCGCGCTTGTCTATTCGTAGTGGCGCGCGCCGAAGATCGCGCTGCCGATGCGCACGATGGTCGCGCCTTCCAGCACGGCCGATTGCAGGTCGCCCGACATGCCCATCGACAGCGTGTCGAGGTGGATGCCGGCGCGGGCGAGGTCCCGCGCGAGCGCGCGCAGGCGGGCGAACGGCGCGCGTTGCAGGGCCGGATCGGCCTGCGGTTCCGGAATCGCCATCAGCCCGCGCAAGCGCAGGTTCGGCAGCTGGACGACGGCCTTGGCGAGGTCCGGCAATTCCTCCGGCTTGACGCCACTTTTGGTGGCTTCGCCGCTGATGTTCACTTGCAGGCAGATGTCGAGCGGGCCCAGTTCCGGCGGGCGCTGTTCGGACAGGCGCTGGGCGATTTTCAATCGTTCGACCGTGTGCACCCATTGAAAGGCGGCCGCGATGGAGCGTGTCTTGTTGCTCTGGATCGGGCCGATGAAATGCCATTCGAGCACGAGGTCCGGTCGCGCTTTTGCCACAGCGGCGATTTTGTCGACGCCTTCCTGCACATAGTTTTCGCCGAACGCGCGCTGGCCGGCGTCGATCGCTTCCAGCACGGCTTCAGGGGGAAACATCTTCGACACCGCCAGCAACCGGACCTCGGAACGGGGCCGATGCGCGGCCTCGCAGGCGGCCTGGATTGTCGCTTCGACAGCTTGCAAGTTGGCTGCGATTGTGGACATAATGGTTTTCTATAGGAAATATTTTGCAGTTCTACGCACTTCAAAAGGGGCCTCGAAAACCGTAGCGAGCGGAAGGAGTTTCGTTCGAGAAGCGCAGCCGTACTTACGGTACGGCGAGCATCGCAGGACGAAAATCCGACGCGCAGCAGGTTTGCGAGGCCCCCACCACAGGATTATAAATGGACATCTCAGAGTTGCTCGCCTTCTCGGTGAAGAACAAGGCCTCGGACCTGCACCTCTCATCCGGCCTGCCGCCGATGATCCGCGTGCACGGCGACGTACGCCGCATCAACCTGCCGGCGCTGGAGCACAAGGACGTGCACGGCATGATCTATGACATCATGAACGACGGCCAGCGCAAGCAGTACGAAGAGATGCTGGAGTGCGACTTCTCGTTCGCGATCCCGGGGCTGGCGCGCTTCCGCGTCAACGCCTACAACCAGGAACGCGGCGCGGCGGCCGTGATGCGGACGATTCCGTCGAAGATCCTCACGCTGGAAGAACTGAACGCGCCCAAGATATTTACCGAGCTGGCGATGCGGCCGCGCGGCCTCGTGCTCGTGACGGGTCCGACCGGCTCCGGCAAATCGACGACGCTGGCCGCGATGGTCAACCACCTGAACGAAAACGAATACGGCCACATCCTCACCATCGAGGACCCGATCGAATTCGTGCACGAATCGAAGAAGTGCCTGATCAACCAGCGCGAAGTGGGCCCGCACACGCTGTCCTTCAACAACGCGCTGCGCTCGGCGCTGCGCGAAGACCCGGACGCGATCCTCGTCGGCGAGCTGCGCGACCTGGAGACGATCCGCCTCGCGCTGTCCGCCGCCGAGACGGGCCACCTCGTGTTCGGCACCTTGCACACGTCGTCGGCCGCGAAGACCATCGACCGTATCGTCGACGTGTTCCCGGCCGAGGAAAAGGAGATGGTGCGCGCGATGCTGTCCGAATCGCTGCAGGCCGTGATCTCGCAGACGCTGCTGAAAACGAAGGACGGTTCCGGCCGCGTGGCCGCGCACGAGATCATGATCGGCACGCCGGCCATCCGCAACCTGATCCGCGAAGCGAAGATCGCGCAGATGTATTCCGCGATCCAGACCGGCTCCAACGTCGGCATGCAGACGCTGGACCAGAACCTGACGGACCTCGTGCGCCGCAACGTGATCTCGCCCGCGGCCGCACGCGCCGCCGCCAAGATCCCCGAAAACTTCCCAGGATAAGCAGCGAGGACCGACATGGAACGCGACCAGGCCTCCAAATTCATGTTCGACCTGCTGCGCCTGATGGTCAGCAAGGGCGGTTCAGACCTGTTCATCACGTCCGGCTTTCCGCCGGCGATGAAGATCGACGGCCGCATGACACCCGTGTCCAGCCAGGCGCTGACGGGGTCGCACACGGCCGACCTGGCGCGCGCCATCATGAACGACAAGCAGGCGGCCGGCTTCGAGCTGTCCAAGGAAGCCAACTTCGCCATCAGCCCGGGCGACCTGGGACGCTTCCGCGTCTCGGCGTTCATGCAGATGGGTGCCGTGGGCATGGTGCTGCGCGTGATCACGACGACGATCCCGAAGTTCGAGGACCTCGACCTGCCGGACGTGCTCAAGGACGTGATCATGACCAAGCGCGGCCTCGTGATCATGGTCGGCGCCACCGGCTCCGGCAAATCGACGACGCTCGCGACGATGGTCGGCTACCGCAACGAGAACAGCTACGGCCACATCATCACGATCGAAGACCCGGTCGAATTCGTCCACCCGCACAAGAACTGCGTGATCACGCAGCGCGAGGTCGGCGTCGACACGGACAGCTTCGAGGCGGCGCTGAAGAACTCCCTGCGCCAGGCGCCGGACGTGATCCAGATCGGCGAGATCCGCGACCGCGAGACGATGGAACACGCGATCGCGTTCGCCGAGACGGGCCACCTGTGTCTCGCCACGCTGCACGCGAACAGCTCGAACCAGGCACTGGACCGCATCATCAACTTCTTCCCGGAAGAGCGCCGCCAGCAGCTCCTGATGGACCTCTCGCTGAACCTGAAGGGCCTGATCTCGCAGCGCCTGATTCCGAAGAAGGAAGCGAAGGGGCGCGTGGTCGCCATGGAGATCCTGCTGAATTCTCCACTGATCTCGGACCTGATCTTCAAGGGCGAAGTCCACGAGATCAAGGAGATCATGAAGAAGTCGCGCGAGCTGGGCATGCAGACGTTCGACCAGGCCCTGTTCGACCTGTACGAAGCCGACAAGATCAGCTACGAAGATGCGCTGCGCAACGCGGACTCCGTGAACGACCTGCGCCTGAACATCAAGCTCAACAGCAAGCACGCGAAGAATCGCGATTTCTCGGCGGGGACGGAGGCGCTGGGTCTCGTCTGAACACGCACCGCGACGCGGGATAGCCTGACGACGGCCCTGCCGCCCCGGGCGGGGCCGCCCGCGATGATGCCCACGTAAAACAGCGCGCCGGCGGCCAGGGGAATGTTCGCGGTCGTCTGCATCCTGCCCGCCTTTGTCTTACACTGTTGCATTCGGATCAGCGCAAGCTTACAGGAGACTCCCATGAACGTGTTCGACTTCCAGGCCACTTCCCTCGACGGCAAGCCGGTCGACCTGGCGCAGTACCGCGGCAAGGTCCTCCTCATCGTCAACACCGCCAGCAAATGCGGCTTCACGCCGCAATACCAGGGCCTCGAAACCCTGTACCGCGAACTGCACCCGCGCGGCCTGGAAGTGCTGGGCTTCCCCTGCAACCAGTTCGGCGGCCAGGAACCGGGCAGCGAAGCGGAGATCGGCGCCTTCTGCGAAAAGAACTACGGCGTGAACTTCCCGATGTTCGCCAAGGTCGACGTCAACGGCGACGCCGCGCATCCTTTGTTCCAGCACCTGAAACAGGCGGCGCCCGGCGTGCTGGGCACGGAAGGCATCAAGTGGAACTTCACCAAGTTCCTCGTCGGCCGCGACGGCGCCGTCCTGCATCGCTATGCGCCGCAGACCAAACCCGAAGACATCGCGGGCGACGTCGAGAAGGCGCTGCAGCAGTAAGCTGCGCCCTCAGAATTTCATACCGAGGTTGAAGCGCAGTTCGATCGACTGCGGACCGCGCGTCCACATTTCGCTGGTGCCGCTGGCGTCGCGGTAGCGCGAGTAACCCAGGTCGTCCGCGCCCAGCGCATTGCCGACGGAAAGCCGCAGGTCGAGCCCCTTGCGCGGCGAGTACTGGACGTAGCCGTCCACGTCGCGGCGCGCCTGCAGCTGCGTGCTCTGCTCCTGCGAGACGCGCACCATGCCGCCTTCGCGAAAGGCCAGGTTGATACCCCAGCTGAACGGTTCCTTCTTGTAGTCGGCGCCGAACACGGCGGAGAGCGGGATCTGCCGGTCGAGCCGGTTGTCCGGCCCCGGCACGGTCGCGACCTGCGACCAGTTGCGGTTCAGGTTGAAGCGCAGGTCGAGCGGCGGCGCGCCGGCGCGCATGACGGCCTTCAGCGGAAACTTGACCTCGACGTCGAGCGTGCGCACCACGGCGTTGCCGTCGTTGACCGGGTGGTACAGCCAGCGGCCGTTCGCGTCCTGCCCGAGGATCGTGCGGATGTAGTCGCGGATGCGGCGCTGGGAGCCGCCGACCGAGAACACGGCCCCCGGCGCCCAGAAATGCTCGTAGGTGACGTCGATGCCGTTCGCCTGCTCGGGGCGCAGGGCCGGGTTGCCGCTGATGTCGGCGCTGAACCGGGTGTTCGTTTCCGTCTCGACGCGGCGCGCGCTCAGCTGGTTGGTGTCCGGCGCCTTGAACGTGTGCGTCAGCGCGAGGCGCAGCTGGCGCCCGCTCTTGTCGGGAAACTTGTACAGCGTCTGCGCGACGGGGCTAAGCACGTGCGCGTTCGAGGTGGTATCGACCAGGCCCGAACCGCTGCTGTCGGTGCGGATACCTTCCCAGCGCGCCCCCAGGTACATCGACCACTGCCGCGTGACGTTCCATTCGTCCTGCGCGAAGGCGGCCGTGCGGCGCACGCGCGGATCGAACGCCTCGATGAAGTCGAGCGG
The DNA here is from genome assembly GCF_001425685.1 of Massilia sp. Root335. Lineage (GTDB taxonomy): Bacteria > Pseudomonadota > Gammaproteobacteria > Burkholderiales > Burkholderiaceae_D > Telluria > Telluria luteola. Next base: position 55,819 of record NZ_LMCY01000044.1, read on the forward strand.
CACCTGGCCCACCAGGCCGTCCACCCGGTGCGCCCTGGAGTCCTGTTCCTCGCGGCTGATTTCCCAGCCCGCCGCCAGCGCATGCCCGTCGAACAGGCTGCGCGTATATTTGCCGCTGCTGCTCGCGCCCGAGAAACGCACGCGCCCGTCGCGCAGGCGCGCGAACCGGAGCGCGTCGCCGGCCGTGGCCATCAGCCGGTCGGTGCGCAGGCCGAAGTCGGCGTCCGATGCGCGCAGCTTGGCATCGAGCTTGCCGCCCCAGCGTTTGGCGACCCAGTTCAGCTCCGCCGAGACGAAGCGGCCCGACGAATCGCTGCGCCCGTGCCCGCGCAGATAGTCGGGCGCGGGCAGGCCGCCGATGCGATTGGTGTCCAGGCTCGTGTCGTCGCTCGCGGCGCGCTGCGCCAGCAGGTTACCGCTCAGGTTCAACTGATCGTTGTCGGACAGCTGCCAGTTCAGGCGCGGCGCGACGCCGGCGATCACGTTCGTGTTGCGGTGAGCGACGACTTCGTCGCGCAGCAGCGTGACGGTATCGTCCGGCGCCGTGAACCGGTCCAGTTCCGTACTCGTCGCTGCGCGCAGGTTGTGCTGGGCAGTCACGTTCACGTACCACGACAGGTTGCCGCGCTTGTCGGCCAGCGAGGCGTTCAGGTATTGGCTCTGCTTCTCGTCCGCGTGGTTGATGGTGAGCCGTCCATCTTTCTGCGGCTTGGCCACGACCTTCTTCAGCACGATGTTGACGGTGCCCGCGATCGCCTGCATCGAGAACTCGGCAGACGCGGCGCGAATGATCTCGATCCGCTCGATCTGGTCGGGCGGCACGGCATCCAGCGCAAAGCCCGGCGGCGGGCGCTCGCCGTTCACGAGGATCTGCGTATAGCCGTTGCCCAGCCCGCGCATGCGGATGCTGTTGCCCACGACCGTGACGCCCGGCGCGCGCTTGAGCACGTCGTACACATTGGTGTCGCCGTACTTCAGGATCTCTTCCTGCGTCATCACGGTCTTGCTCGCGGTGTCGTCGCGGCGCGGATCGTAGTCGTCGGCCCTGGCCTTGACCTCGACCTTGGCGATGGGCGCCTTCTTCGCCTCGACCGGTTTTGCGTCGGCTTTTGCTTCGATGGGTTCGGCGGCGTGGGCGGTGAAGGTGCACACCAGGGCCAGGGTCGCGGCGCAGGCGGAACGGGTCATGAGCGTACTCGGTTATAACGAACCGGCCATTATGGAGAGAAACGCGATCTTGTTTCTCTCGCAAAACCACGACGTGTGAAATGATCAACAAGCTGAGCGGGGTGACGGCGCGGGAGTCTGGATCGCGCGGCTCGATTGCCGCTGCCATTCGCAGACCCCGATGAGCAATCGGTGACAAAGTGCGCATTTCTCAATTCACGCATCTGATACCTTATTGCTTCCCATTTATTTTTGAGAGAACCAATGCATTTCAGGAATATGCGCTTTGCACGAATTCGGCAACCGGCCGCATTGTTGACAGCAGCGATCCTTCTGTCCGCCTGTTCGAAGGGCCCGACTGTCGATGGAACGTATGTCCTGACGAAGGGGCCCATCAGTTGGCCGCCCGTAACCGTAACGCTTGCTAACGGCAAGTTTGTCTTTTCGGCTGGGGCGAGTGGCGACTACACGGTAAGCGATGGCAAGGTTCTTCTGACTGGCATGACATTTAACGACGCCATGCACATCGACGGCAACAAGCTTGTCGGCGCAAAGGCTGAGCTCATGCGAACGCATACTTCACCGGCGGCCTGGACGCAGGATTGTTCCGGCATCGCTGACGAGGGTGATAAGGCGGCGTGTTTCGAATTAAAGAAGGGAATCGACGCGGAAGCGGCAGACCGACGTGCCTTCGTCGAGCGCACGAAGCACGCCCAGGCTTGGTGAGATCGGGTTGCGAGCGAATTAATATGGGGCATAGATACCACGGCCTTAATACGATATGCCGAAAATCTGCAATATTTCGCCGCTCGCTGCAGAGTCAAACGTGCCTCGCCGTCAGCGCTCGGATAAATGATTTCCACTACCCGCCCCCGCCGCCGCACCGTCCTGATGGCCGGTGTCATATCTATTGCTGTCCTGTTCAGCGTATATCTGTGCCTGCTCATCTGGGCAAAGCCGATGTTCGAATACCGGACCGTTTATGGAATCTATCAGGTATGGTCGGACCGGCCCATTTCGCCGGCGATCCGGCCCGTGCTGGATGACGTCACACGGCGGCTGAAAACCTCGGCCGTGCACGATGCATCGGTTCCGGTAGAAATCTACATCTGCAACGCGCCCTGGCGTATGTGGCTCTACGGGATGAAGTTCAGTACGCGGTACGGCGGCGTGGCGGACGTCTGGTTGACCCGGCATGTGATCATCCGTGCGGCGGACATCGCGGCGAACCGGGTCGTGTCACCCTGGCCATATCCGATCCCCGATGAGCAGCATCGTCCGCTGTCGTATTTCATCGCGCACGAGATTACGCACGTCGACTTGTCGCGCCGATTCGGGCGCACGATGGTTGCCCGATATCCGGAGTGGCTCATGGAAGGCTATCCCGACTACGTCGGCAAAGGCGGGGATTTCGATTTCGATGCGAATCGCGCAAAATTCCTCGCCGGCGCGCCGGAACTGAGTCGAGCCACGAGCAGCTTGTACCTCGGGTATCACTTGCGCGTTGCCTATTTGCTCGACAAGAAACACTGGACACTCGACAGGATCTTCGCAAAACCGCCAAGCGACGTCGAACTCGATTCCTGGCTGCGCTCGGGTCGGTAACGCCATCAAATAATCAGCCGCTTGAGTAATGCCCCACGCAACAGTCCCGCCGCTGCGTTTTCGTGGATACTCGATGGATCGATCAGCGCCATGCGATCCGGATGAAGGCATTGCTCGTCCTGCTGGCCTGCGCCCTGCCCGCCAGCGCTAACCCACTCCCCAAACCCGATCGCGGCGGCATGCCGAGTCGAACCTGTACGACTATGGCGTGATGGGGCCGCCCGCGACGCCGGCCATCGTCGCCGCTGCCGCCAGGGCCATTCCAGGCCAGGTGGGAATCGATCCGCCACCATTACCATCCGCCGGCCTGGCGCGCCGGCGCCAAGTTCGGCATCTTCCTGCATTGGGGACTGTACGCCGTGCCGGCGCACGCCTAGTGATGCCGACCGCGCACACCACGATAATTTCGCGCTCCGGGACAGCGCCGTCACGCCGTTCAATGCCAAGCGCATGGGGCCGCACCGCGACCTGATCGGCGACCTCGGCGCGGCGGTGCGCAAGGCCGGGCTGCGCTTCGGCGTCTCCAATCACGGGGTCGAGAATTTCACCTTCGTGAATCCGACCGACACGCTCGACGCACGGCTCAGGACGCAGCACGCCGACCTGTACGACGCGACCTGGGCCGGCTTCTACAACGTGGCCGACCGCAGCCCGCAGGCGATGGCGCGCTTCCTCTCCGATTGGCTGGCGCGTAATTTCGAGCTGATCGACAAGTACCAGCCCGATCTGCTGTATTTCGATAACGGCGTGAACCTGCGGGTACTCGATCCATTGAACGAGCGCGTGGCCGCCTACTATTACAACCGTGCGGCCGACTGGGGCAAGGACGTGTCGATCGTCACCAAATGGGTGGCGTACGCGCCCGACAACGACGACCGCCACCAGATCGGCGCCGTCATCGGCTTCGAGAAGGTCGGCACGCGCTCACCATCCGGCATCCGTCCGGGACCGTGGATGGTCGACGACACGATCGGCAGCACCTGGGGCTACACGGACCGCATGACAATCGGCTCGGCGGGCGCCATCCTCGGCAAGTTGATCGATACCGTCAGCAAGGGCGGCTTTTATTTGCTGAATATCGCGCTCAACGCCGGCGGGACGATTCCCGACGACCAGCGCGCGGTATTGCTCGAGATCGGCGCCTGGCTAAAACGGAATGGAGAAGCGATCTACGGCACGCACGCCTGGACGCGCTTCGGCGATGGCGACTGGCGCTTCACGGTCAAGGACGGCGCGCTGTATGCGATCGGCAGGCCGAGTGAGTATTCTCATTGCTGCCGCCACCTGTTCTCACTGACCGCCGCCACCCGTTCTCATCAGTCGCCGCCACCTATTCTCACTTACCGCCGCCACCCGGTTCTCATTCATCGCCGCCAATCGTTCTCGTCGGTCACTGCCACTCGGGCTCGTGAGATTTCGCGTATTTTTCAGATGAGCAAGATGTTATCCTCTATGGCCAACGGCCGAGTCCGGCCCGGAACAGACAGTCAGATGCCGCCATTGGCAAGCTTTCCCATATTTATTGTGCAAATGTAATTGGCCAGCTTGGAAGACGATAATGAATGATCAGAAAGTTCGGGACGTTGTGCTCCCGGTGTTTGCAGGGGAATGGAAGGACACAAACTTCGCTTTTAGAGAAGTGGCGGGAACTGCGTTTTTGATCGGGAAGCGGGGCTTTGCTGTTACTGCAGCACATGTCATTGATCAAATTAACTTGGAATCGTCTGCAGTGGCCGTCGTAACCGATGAGGGGTGGTCGGCATATCGCATCGTGGGTGCGGAAAAGCATCCTTCAGAAGATGTTGCGGTGATACAGCTCGAATATATGCCGGGGCCATCATGGATGGTAATTGGTTCGTCCAGTGAACATCAGGCGTGCAGTTACCATGCCTGGGGTTATCCAATTGCCATAGCGGAAATGGGCGCCAAGCACAATGAAGATGGCCTGCAAACTCCAGACTTGATATTTACCAGAGGGTATGTCCGGAGACGAATCTCAAGGGAGTTGCCGTTCTCCATTTACCGTGGCCAAGCGTTTTATGAGCTTAGCGAAGTCGCTGGTGATGGATGCTCTGGCGGACCAGTCGTCAAGATCCCGAACGTACCGATGGGAGACGCATGGGAGATCATGGGTGTCTACATTGGTGCAGGGGAGGCAGTGACTCCTGTTGGTTATGCTACTAGAAGTGACTCATTTCATAGTTGGGAGCCTCAACTTCTCGGTCGTTCAATTCGCGACGAGTCATTGGATAGATGAGGTCGAAAAGTCCGCTTCGGGGCGGATGACCATTGCAGAAGCATCTTTTGTACGCAGTGGTGAGGGCTTTCCTGCACTCGAAATGATTGAGGACTCAGTAGCGGCGATGCCCCTGCTGAACTACTAAAATATTTAAATTCTGAACTCGGCGGCTGACGGCCAATTGCGGAAGCTTCAAGTAGCGGCGATCGATAAAGGAACAATTGATGTTTAACTTTTTGGTGATTAGCGCAGAGATCACTTCGCCGCGTGGCATAGTCACATTGGGGACGGACCGTGTTTTTAATTGTACGAACGCTGATATAGAGGAGAAGTATGCTCCCGGAGGCGTGCTTGACCAAGCTGCACTGATGTCAATGCCATTGGTTATCACGAACGAATCCAGTAGCGACCCCGCTGTTCGGACTTTTGCTCGGGTTGGCACGATCACTAAGATCAGACGCGACAACTCGGAGTATCACATCGAGTACACACTCGATTCCGACATCTCCCCGATTGCCAATGATGTCCTTGAGTCACTCGGCCCCCAGCTGAACTTCATATCTGCTGGAAGGCGATCCTGGGGCGATTTTCACACCAATCATTGGGCAGTTAAGGACGCTGATCTCTTTCGTGTTTTGTACACTGAAGGCTTGGGCCATCGGCAGCCGACAGTCTTTACCTTACCCCAAGGATCAGTAGATCCAAACTTGGTCTCGGTGATGATGCCATTCGATGGTGGGTTTAATAGAGTTTTTGCAGCGCTGGAAACCGCAGTAAGTGCAGCCGGTATGCGATGCCTACGTGCCGACAAAATCTGGGAGCACCATGTGCTTATCGAAGATGTCGTGAAGCTTATCGCGAGTGCCAGAGTTGTGATTTGCGATCTGACAGGCAAGAACGCGAATGTCTTCTACGAAGCCGGGATCGCGCATGCGCTGGGTCAGGATGTGATCCTGATTGCGCAGCATGAGACCGACATTCCTTTCGATCTCCGCCACATCCGCTACGTTAAATACCTCAATAATGAAGAAGGCTTGAAGGTGTTGGCGGAAAGCGTAGGGAAACGGTTGCAAAGCCTGGTCAGGAAGTGACCAGGGCCTGCATAAGTTGATATAGGCCAGGCGACCTCAAAATAGTGCCGCCCTGCCATTCTTCTTCGGATACGCCTGCCTCGAAGAACCTTTTGAATCGCACGCACCACGCGCAGCGCCCAGCAGCACGGGGATCTCGAAGTAATCTATCCTCCGTATTCACCGGAGACGGCATGTATCAGCCAAGTGACAATCTGGAGAGGCTTCTCTATTTCTTGCCCCTCGTAGCGCGACCTTCCTTCTTTAGCACCGGTGCATTGTTTCGCCGAGAATAGGCGGCGGTGTTCTATGAGATTGGGTGGCGGCGGTGGGGAGAATACTCACCGAGCACTCGCGACGCGACGCTGGCGTCCGTGACGCCGGCGCTTGGCAAGGTTGCGCGGGTCGAACGGATCGGCGACGATGCGGTTCCGTTCACGCAGGACGCGGCAGGCCTGCACCTGCAAATCCAAGACAGCAGCGCCTGGCCCCGATCGCTCAGCGCGGATAGACGAATCCAGTCCGGATATCGGTCGGAAGCAGGCGCTTGCCATCGCGCACCATCAGGCGCTGGGGCGGCTCGTCGCCGGCCAGCGCACGCCAGATGACGGGCAGCCCTTCGCCCTTGCGCAGCAGTTCGTCGCTGCGTTCGAACACGTTGGGACATCCCGTCGCCGCCAGCAGCGCCTGCACGATCGTCACCCTCCACAAGTCGACACCGGCGGCATTGAACTGGCACACCAGGTAACCGGCGGTTCCGCCGTAGCTGTGCACCAGGAGGCCCGGCAGGCCGTCTTTCTCGCCATCGATCACCAGCGCCAGGGCTTGCGGATCGGCGCCGCGCACGGCGACGGCACGCCGCGCGACCGCGGCCTGCACGCGCCGCTTGATCATCGCGTGGTCGACCGGCTCGTCCTCGCGCAAGGTCCAGACGCGGGCCGCGATCTGCGACTTCGCGTTATAGGCCGCGCGCGCCAGGAACTGGCGCGACGACGTCTGCACGACCGCCGTGGCGCCGGGCTTGCTGCGTTCCTGCGGCCGCCCCTCGACCTTGTCGATGGCCGAGAGGTAAATCCAGGGATCGCCGGACAGCAGGCTCTTTTCCTTGCCCTGTTTGATGGTGATGATGAGCATATGCGGGCTTCGTTTTCAGGAGCCGAATGATACAGCAAGGCTGCCGGTTTCCGTTTGGCGCACTACGCCACGTTCAATCCCAGCGCCCGCACCAGTTCCGCGGCCTGGCGCGCGGAGATCGTGGCGCCGGCGAACTGCTTCGCGTTCGCGAGCTTCAGGCCGCCCAGGTCCGCCTCGCGCAAATCGGCCGCATCGAAGCGCGTGTCCTTGATGTGGGCATCGCGCAGGCTGCACCCTTCTTCGAACACGGCGTCGCGGAAATCGCAGCCCGACAGGTCGGCGTCGGCGAAATCCAGGCCGCGCAACGTCGCCTTGCGGAACGACATGCGGCGCAAGTCGGCGCCGACGAGCAGGCAATCCTCGAACGAGAGCCCCAGCTGGCTCACTTCCTCGAAGCGTGCGCCCGTCAGCTTGCAGGCGCGGAACGCCACGGACGCCAGCCTGGCGCGGCGCCAGCCGGCATTGTTCAGGTCACAGGCGTCGAAGCGCGCGTCGACCAGGTCGGCCGATTCGAAATCCGCATGGCCGCCGCGGCAGCGCTGCCAACGCGTGCGCGCCAGGTTCGCGGCATACAACGACGTTCCGGCCAGCGCGCAGCGGGTGAACACGCAATCCTGCAGGTTCAGGCGCGACAGGTCGGCGCCGGTCAGGTCGCAGTCTTCGAGGACGAGCAGCGTGTCGTCGGCCAGCAGCGCTTCGATGCGCGCGCGGCCGACGGATTCGCCGCTGAGGGTGATGGTGGTTCGGGACATGGCCGGCAGCATACACGCCCGCGCGGCCTTGCGCATCCCCGTTCGAAGCGGTCCCCGGTCCTTACTTGACGAAGGGCCAGCCGTCCGACGTGAAGCCGAGCGTGTTGATGCCCAGCGTCGCGCGGCCGCCGTTGTTGCCGTCGTAGTAGTGGTAGACGTAGGTCGGCGCGTTGTTGTTGCCGGCGTCGGTGAACACGCTGCCGCCGCCCGGGCCGATGATGTTGCCGTGGGTGCTGAGCAGGATGGTGCCGCCGCCCGCCGTCAGCGCCACGCCGCCACGGTCCACGTACGGTCCGGTCACGCTGGTGGACCGGCCCACGATGGTGCGGTAGGTGCTGGTGGTGCCGTTGCAGCAGAGGTTAATCGGCGCGAAGTAATAGTAGTAGCCGTTGTAGTAGTAGATGAACGGGCCTTCCTCGCCGGCCGACGGGTTGCCGCGTTGCGCCAGCGTGTAGACGGTGGTGTTGGTCGTCGATTGCAGGCCCGTGCTCGGGTTCAACTGCATCAGGTGGGTGCCGTCGCTCCACGAGCCCCATGCCATCCACCAGTTGCCGCTGGCGTCCTTGAACGGCGCCGGGTCGATCGCATTGTCGGTGGTTGCCCAGAAGCCGGAGGCAGGCTGCGTGGTGGTGCTGGTCCACGACCTGGTGACGAAGCCCTTGTCGGTCCACGGCCCTGCCGGCGACGAACTGGTGGCCACGCCGATCACGGCTTCCGCGCCGGTGCTGGGCAGGTAGGGAAGCGAATAGTACTGGTAATAGGTGCCGTTCGAAACCAGCATGCTGGGCGCCCAGACGTCCGTGTTGGCGCCGTTGTTCCATCCCTTCGGCGTCTGCAGTCCGCCCCAGGAACTGAAGTCCGGGCCGATCGACGGGCAGTTCGGCGCATAGCCGCCCATCTGCGCGCTGGTGCAACTGGTGTACATCGTGAAGTTGGTGCCGTCGGTCGACGTGGCCACCGTCTGGTGCGAACCGTACAGCCAGTATTTGCCGCTGGTGTCGCGCAGCATGAACGGGTCATGCACGAAGATGCCGTTGCCGGCGACGGCGCGCGGCGCCGGATAGGGGCTGACCTGCGTATTCACCAGCTGCCACTCCTGGCACGTGCAGTTGGTCAGGCCCCACTGGTCGATGGTGGCCGCGGTCGACGTACTCGCCATGTACACTTCCAGGTACTTGCCGCTGTTGACGTTCTGGATCAGGAAGTTCCCGTCCGCGGCCTGGGTGACGGTCCACAGGTGATCGGACGTGCCGTTGTCGGACCACTGCACGATCTGCGCGCCGTCGGCGGTCGAGGCATTGGCCACGCCCAGCACCTGGTGCGTCAGCATGTTCTCGATGTTGTACTGCCCGTTCCCCATCGGCATGAAGTGCCACAGGTGGTCGGCCGTGCCGTTGTCGGTCCACTGGACCACTTTTGAACCCGCGGCCTGGCTGGCGCCGTCGATGCCGAGCACCAGGCCGCTGTTGACGTTCTTGATCTTGTACTGGACGCTCGTGTTGATGGTGATGGCGGCATGCGCCGAGAAAGCGATGCAGGCCAGGCCGGCCAGCATGGCGAGACAGGAATATAGACGTTTCATGGATACTCCGCTGAAAATCAGTCGAGTGCCGAAGCTGTCGGGAATGTCAGCGGAGCGAGAAAGTCGGACCGGCGCGCACGCACGCCGGGCATTGCCATGGTTTCCATATGATCTCCGTTGTCGTTTTAATAGTCCCCACACTACCGGCGGGTATTTACCGCAATTGCAGTCTACTTATCGACAACGGAACGCACCAATCGTATTTATGACGTTCGTAATACTAAATTCGATATCATGCGCAGGTCAGCGCGTCTCGACGCGCGCGGACGCGTGGATCGTGCAGCCGCGGTGCACATTCTCCAGAAAGCGCAGCGCTTCTCCCAGCCGGCAGGCCGGCGGCAGCAGGCGGCCCAGCGCTTCGTCGTCGGCGATGCGGTCGACACCATAGGCGATGGCGCGCGAGATGTCGCGCGCCTCGCGGCCGTCGCTGTTGTACAGGGCGTCGTACACGCCCACCGCTTCCCACAGCGGCACGTAGCCGGGACTGATGCTGTCCTGGAAGGCGACGGACGGCGCCGCGTCCTCGTCCTGGGATATCAGCCGAAACACGAAACTCACGATCCACTCCATCGATCTTCGAAACAGGGCGCCGATGCTACCACGGGACGGCGGCTTTTTCAGCCCGCCAGCGCGCGGTCGACGAGCTCGATCCAGTGCGTCACCGGCGTCGCCGTCCCCGACTGCAGGTGCGAGATGCACCCCACGTTGGCCGACACGTATTCCTGCGCGCCCGTCGCCTCGAGATTGGCCAGCTTGCGGTCGCGCAGCGCGTGCGCGATCCCGGGATGCAGCACGGAATACGTGCCGGCCGAGCCGCAGCACAGATGGCTTTCCGCGCACAGCACGACGTCGACGCCGGCCGCGCGCAGCACGCCCTCGACCTTGCCGCGGATCTGCTGGCCGTGCTGCAGGGTGCACGGCGGGTGGAATGCGACGCGTTCATGGATGCGGCCCGCGAGCCGCGCCGCGATCTCGCCTTCGAAGTCGCACATCACTTCCGACAGGTCCTTCGTCAGCGCCGCGATGCGCGCGGCCTTTGCCGCATACGCAGCGTCGTGCGCGAGCAGGTGGCCGTAATCCTTCACCGTCACGCCGCAGCCGGAGGCCGTCATCACGATAGCTTCCACCTGGCCGCTCTCGACATACGGCCACCACGCGTCGACGTTGCGGCGCATGTCGGCGCGCCCGCCGTCCTGGTCGTTCATGTGGAAACGCACGGCGCCGCAGCAGCCGGCGCGCGGCGCGGACAGCAGCTGGATGCCCAGCGCATCGAGCACGCGCGCCGTCGCCGCGTTGACGTTCGGCGCCATCGCCGGCTGCACGCACCCTTCCAGCACGAGCATCTTGCGGGCGTGCTCGCGCGTGGGCCGGCGGCCGGGCGCCCGCGCCCGCTGCAGCTTGTCCCGCAGCGTGGACGACAACAACGGGCGCACCATCTGCCCCGCCTTGAACGCGGGCTTGAAGAGATTCGGCCGCGGCAGGAATTCCTTCAAGGTCGTGCGCTTGACCTTGTCGGCGAACGGGCGCGGCACGCGTTCGTCGACGACCTTGCGGCCGATGTCGACGAGGCGTCCGTACTTCACGCCCGACGGGCACGTGGTTTCGCAGTTGCGGCACGTGAGGCAGCGGTCCAGGTGCAGCTGCGTCTTGCGCGTGGGCGCCTCCCCTTCCAGCACCTGCTTGATCAGGTAGATGCGGCCGCGCGGGCCATCCAGCTCGTCGCCCAGCAGTTGATAGGTCGGACACGTGGCGGTGCAGAAGCCGCAGTGCACGCAGGCGCGCAGGATCGCGTCGGCTTCATCGCCCTCGCGCGTGCCCTTGATGAAATCGGCGAGATTCGTTTGCATGGTCTATCCGTACATCCGGCCGGGGTTGAAGAGTCCGGCCGGATCGAAGCCGGCCTTCAGGCGTTCGTGAATGCGTGCGACGGCGGGCGCCAGCGGCTGGAACACGCCGACGCTTTTATCGCCGCCGCGCAGCAGCGTGGCATGGCCGCCCGCCGCGCTCACGGTCGCGCGGATGCGTTGCGCCGTGGCGGCATCGCCGGGCGCACGCAGCCAGCGCTGCGCCCCGCCCCACTCGATCAGCTGCGCGCTGCCCAGCACGATGGCGCCGACGGTCGACGGCACGGACAGCCTCCACAGCGGCAAATCGCCTTCAAAAAATGCGTGGCGCTGTTCGCGCAGGCTTGCCCAGAAGCGCGCGCAATCCGGCAGCACGGCCCCGCCCAGCGAACGGATGGCCGCATCGACGGCCGCATGCGCGCCGGACAGCCGCACCGTCAGCACGCCGTCGTGCCAGCAACTCGCGGACACCGGCAGCGGCTGGCCGGCCCATTCGTTCAGGCGGCGGATGGCGTCGATCTCGGTCACGCCGTCGAACACGAGCGTCGCTTCGCGCGGCGCGCGCGGCAGCACTTTCACGGACACGTCGAGCAGCAGCCCGAGCGTGCCGAGCGACCCGGCCAGCAGGCGCGAGACGTCGTAGCCGGCCACGTTCTTCATCACCTGGCCGCCGAAGCGCAGCACGTCGCCCTTGCCGTCCAGGAGCGTGCAGCCGAGGACGAAGTCGCGCACGGCGCCGCTGCTCGCGCGGCGCGGTCCGGACAGGCCGGCCGCGATCGCGCCGCCCAGCGTGGCGTGCGCGCCGAAATGCGGCGGCTCGAACGCGAGCATCTGGCCGCGCTCCGCCAGCGCCGCTTCGATGGCGGCCAGCGGCGTGCCGCAGCGCGCCGTGATCACGAGTTCCGTCGGCTCGTAGTCGATGATGCCGGCGTACCCGCGCGTGTCGAGGATGTCGCCCTCGAGCCGCTGTCCATACCAGTCCTTGGTGCCGCCGCCGCGGATACGGAGCGGGCGCTTGTCGCGCGCAGTCGTCCGCACGCGTTCCTGAAACTGTTCGACGATATTCTGCATGATCAAAAACGCGGGAGGTGCGCGAACGGCAGTGCGCCGCCCGACACGCGCATGCCACCCAGTTCCGCGCAGCGGTTCAACGTGGGAATGGCCTTGTTGGGATTGAGGAGCATGCGCGGATCGAAGGCGCGTTTCACCGTGAAGAACGCGGCGAGCTCCTGCGCGCCGAACTGCACGCACATCGAATCGATCTTTTCCACGCCGACGCCATGCTCGCCCGTGATGGTGCCGCCCACTTCCACGCACAGCGCGAGGATCGCGGCGCCGAAGGCTTCGGCCCGGTCGAGTTCTCCCGGCTGGTTGGCGTCGAACAGGATCAACGGGTGCATATTGCCGTCGCCCGCATGAAAGACGTTCGCGCAGCGCAGGCCGAACGTCGTCTCCATCTCTTCGATGCGCGCCAGCACGTGCGCGAGCTGCTTGCGCGGGATCGTCCCGTCCATGCAGTAGTAGTCGGGCGAGATGCGGCCCGCGGCCGGGAACGCGTTCTTGCGGCCGGACCAAAAGCGCAGCCGCTCCGCCTCGCTCTGCGACACCGTGATCGCGCTGGCCCCGGCCGCGCGCAAGACCTCCGTCATGCGCGCGATTTCTTCCGCCACTTCGGCCGCCGTGCCGTCCGCCTCGCACAGCAGGATCGCCGCGGCGTCGAGGTCGTAGCCGGCTTTCACGAACGGTTCGACCATGCGCGACGACGTGCGATCCATCATCTCCAGGCCGGCCGGGATGATGCCGGCCGCGATCACGCTCGCCACCGCATTGCCGCCCGTCGCCACGTCGTCGAACGACGCCATGATCACCTGCGCCTGCGCCGGCTTCGGCACGAGTTTGACCGTGACTTCGGTGACGATCCCCAGCATGCCTTCGGAGCCGATGAACACGGCCAGCAGGTCGAGGCCGGGCGCATCGAGGGCGTCGCCACCGAGTTCGATGACGTCGCCTTCGATCGTGCAGACGCGCACGCGCAGCACGTTGTGCACGGTGAGTCCGTATTTCAGGCAGTGCACGCCGCCCGAGTTCTCGGCCACGTTGCCGCCGATCGTGCAGGCGATCTGCGACGACGGGTCGGGCGCGTAATACAGGTTGAACGGCGCGGCCGCTTCCGAGATGGCGAGGTTGCGCACGCCCGGCTGCACGACGGCCGTGCGCGCATAGGGTTCCACGCGCAGGATGCGGGAGAGGCGCGCCGTCGAGATCACGACGCCGTCCGCCAGCGGCTGCGCGCCGCCGGACAGGCCCGTGCCCGCGCCGCGCGGCACGATGGGCACGTCCAGGTCGCGGCACACCTTGAGGATGGCGAGCACCTGCGCCTCGTCGTCGGGCAGGGTCACGACCATCGGCAACTGGCGGTAGGCGGCGAGGCCGTCGCATTCGTAGGGACGGGTGTCTTCGGGATCGGCGAGGACGGCGCGCGCCGGGAGCACGGCGCGCAGCGCGGCGGCGACGGCGCGCCTGCGCTCGGGGTCGACTGGAATCGAGGGAATCATGGATCGATTGTAAGCACAATCCCCGCGATTTGGCGTATGCTCCGCCTATCTTTTTTCGTAGGCAGGATATAAGCATGGGCAATCGACTTTCCAAGATCGCGACCCGCACCGGCGACGACGGCAGCACCGGCCTGGGCGACGGCAGCCGCACCGGTAAAGACAGCGCGCGCATCGCGGCGCTGGGCGACGTCGACGAACTGAATTCCTTCGTCGGCCTGCTGCTGTGCGAGGACATGCCGGGCGACCTGCGCGAGGAACTCGTCACGGTCCAGCACGACCTGTTCGACCTGGGCGGCGAGCTGTGCATCCCGGGCTACCAGCTGATCAAGATTGATCAGGTGGCGCGCCTGGACGCGCTGCTGGAAAAGTACAACGCCGACCTGCCCGTGCTGAAGGAATTCATCCTGCCGGCCGGCGCGCGCGCGGCGTCGCTCGCGCACGTGTGCCGCACGGTGTGCCGGCGCGCCGAGCGCAGCATCGTCGCGCTGGCGAAAGTCGAGACGATCAACGCGGCGCCGCGCCAGTACGTGAACCGCCTGTCGGACCTGATGTTCGTGCTGGCGCGCGTGCTGAACCGGCACGCGGGCGGCAGCGACGTGCTGTGGCAGCACGAGCGCAAGCGCACCTGACGGAGCGCGGATGACGGCAACCTTCGACGTCCGCTTCCACGCCGGCCGCGCCAACTGGCCGGCCAATCCGTTCCACTTCCAGGGCAAGGGCGAGGTCGCCGTCGAGCCGGACTTCGTGCTCGTGCGCGGCAGCAGCCACCGCTCGTTCCGCTTCCCGGTGCGCGCGGAACACCGGCTGCGCGTGGTCGACATCGTCAACGTCCACACGGACGGTGAGGACGTGCACTTCCACGTGCTGGGCGTACGCGAGAACCTGGGCGTCGGGTTCAGCGCGCCGGACGCCGCGACGGCGCAGCGGATCGCCGCCCTGCTGCCGGCACGCCGCACCGAGGCCTTCGCCATCGCCCACGCGGAGCGCAACGACTTCCACGACCGGATCGATTACTGGAGCCCGTCCACACCCGTGCTGTGGACCCTGCTGGCGCTGAACATCGGCATCTACTTCCTCATGTGGCTCGTGCGCCGCAACCTGCCGGGCGGCGCGATGGGATCGATGCTGGGCTGGGGCTGGAATTCGAACTACGACGCCGTGCTGCGCTCGATCCAGCTCGTCGACTGGGGCTCGAACGTGGGCCGCCTGACCTTGAACGGGCAATGGTGGCGCCTCGTCACCTCGCTGTTCCTGCACGGGAGCATCCTGCACCTGGCATTCAACATGATCGCGCTGTGGCAGGTCGGCCAGCTGGTCGAGCGCCTGTTCGGCAGCCTGCGCTTCACCGCCCTGTACATGATCGCCGGCGTGTGCGGCAGCGTCGCCAGCGTGATGTGGAACGCGCACGTGAACAGCGTGGGCGCGTCCGGCGCGATCTTCGGCATCGTCGGCGGCCTGCTCGCCTTCATGCGGCGCGAGAACAGCGGCGTGCCGCCCACCGTCGTGCAGGACTTGCGCGGCTCGCTGCTGCCGTTCCTGGTGTTCAACCTGGCGGCGGGCTTCCTGTATCCCCATACGGACAACGCGGCGCACATCGGCGGCCTGGCCGGCGGCTGGCTCGCCGGCCACCTGCTGGCGCGCTCGCTGCACGTGCCGGCGGAGCGGAAAACGGCATGAATGACGACTTCATCGGCATCTACGACGGCGCGCTGACGCCCGACCAGTGCGCGCACATCCTGGCGCGGTTCGAGGCCAGCGACAAGCACATGCGCGGCCGCACCGGCATGGGCGTGGACACGGCGAAGAAGGACAGCTGGGACATCACCATCAGCCAGTACAAGGAGTGGCACGACGTCTGCAACCTGATGACGACGGCCGTGCGGCGCCACCTGGCCGATTACATGGACCGCTACCGCGCGCTGCTGCTGGGCGCCCTGGCGCCGACGGTGGCGCATCCCGCCACGGGCCGGCCGGTGGCGCTCGCGCTGGACAATTTCGACGAATGCGGCCGCCCGCACCTCGACGGGCTGATCCAGGCCATGTACCGCTGCGGCGCGATCAACCTGCAAAAATACCTGCGCGGCAGCGGCGGCTACCACCACTGGCATTCCGAGATCTATCCGCAGAACGCCAGCTGCGACACGCTGCACCGCGTACTGCTGTTCCAGTTCTACCTGAACGACGTGGCGGAGGGCGGCGAGACCGAATTCCTGTACCAGCGCCGCAAGGTCGAGGCGCGCCAGGGCCGGCTGATCATCGCCCCGGCCGGTTTTACGCACACGCACAAGGGACACGTGGCGACGAGCGGCGACAAATACGTTGCCACGTCGTGGATCCTGTACCGCCGCGCCGAGGACTTGTTTTCGTAACGTTATCGCGGTGCGTGCATTTGGTGGGCACAGGGTGCCCACCCTACGAAATCACAAGGCCGTAGGGTGGGCTCCCCGAGCCCGCCTTACGCATGCGGTTCGCGAACGTTTTGGTGGGCACGGGGTGCCCACCGGGCGTAAAGCGCTCAGTTGTTGTTGACGACGAGGCGCGGCTCGCCGATGCCGAAGCGTTCGCGGATCGACGTGCCGATCCCGTGCGCATCGAGGCCGACGGACGCCAGCAGCATGGCCGGGTCGCCGTGGTCGATGAAGCGGTCCGGCAGGCCCAGGATCAGCAGCGGCTTGACGATACCCTCGGCGGCCAGCGCCTCCGCCACGGCGGAACCGGCGCCGCCCATCGTGCAGCCCTCTTCCACCGTCACCAGGTAGTCGTGATCGCGCGCCAGCCGTTGCACGAGGTCGACGTCGAGCGGCTTCACGAAACGCATGTCGGCGACGGTCGCGTTCAGGCCTTCGGCGGCGCCGAGGCTCGCCGCCACCATCGAGCCGAACGCGAGGATCGCGACGCCCTTGCCCTCGCGGCGGACGACGCCGCGGCCGATCTCGAGGACATCCAGCGCCGGGTCGATGGCCGCACCGACGCCGGCGCCGCGCGGGTAGCGCACGGCGGCCGGGCCTTCGTAGCGGTAGGCCGTCGTCAGCATCTTGCGGCATTCGTTTTCGTCCGACGGCGCCATCACGACCATGTTCGGGATGCAGCGCAGGTAGGCGATGTCGTAGTTGCCGGCGTGCGTGGCGCCGTCGGCGCCGACGAGGCCCGCGCGGTCCAGCGCGAACGTCACGTCCAGGTTCTGCAGCGCCACGTCGTGGATCAGCTGGTCGTAGCCTCGCTGCAGGAAGGTCGAGTAGATCGCGACGACCGGCTTCATGCCTTCCGTCGCGAGGCCGCCGGCGAACGTCACCGAGTGCTGCTCGGCGATGCCGACGTCGAAGTAGCGGTCGGGGTATTCCTGGTTGAAGCGCACCATGCCCGAGCCTTCGCGCATCGCCGGCGTGATGCCGACCAGGCGCTTGTCGACGGACGCCATGTCGCACAGCCAGTTGCCGAACACCTCGGTGTACGTGATCTTGGTGGCCTTGGCGGGCTTGATGCCTTCGCTCGGATTGAACTTGCCGGTGCCGTGGTACAGGATAGGCTCGGCCTCGGCCAGCTTGTAGCCCTGTCCCTTCTTCGTCACGACGTGCAGGAATTGCGGGCCCTTCAGGCGCTTGATGTTTTCCAGCGTCGGGATCAGCGAATCGAGGTCGTGGCCGTCGATGGGGCCGATGTAGTTGAAGCCGAATTCCTCGAACATGGTGGCCGGGACGACCATGCCCTTCGCGTGCTCCTCGAGCTTCTTCGCCAGCTCCAGCATGGGCGCGGGCAGCATCGTCTTGCCGACGTTCTTGGCGGCAGCGTAGAACTGGCCCGACATCAGGCGCGCCAGGTAGCGGTTCAGCGCGCCGACCGGCGGCGAGATCGACATGTCGTTGTCGTTCAGGACGACGAGCAGGTCGACGTCGTCCTCGACGCCCGCATTGTTCAGGGCCTCGAACGCCATGCCGGCGGTCATGGAGCCGTCGCCGATGACGGCGATGGCCTTGCGCTTTTCGCCCTTGATCCTGGCCGCCTGCGCCATGCCGAGGGCCGCCGAGATCGACGTCGACGAGTGCGCCGTGCCGAAGGTGTCGTACGCGCTTTCGTCGCGCTTCGGGAAGCCGGACAGGCCGTTCAGCTGGCGCAGCGTGGGCATGCGCTCGCGCCGGCCCGTGAGGATCTTGTGCGAGTAGGTCTGGTGGCCGACGTCCCACACGATGCGGTCTTCCGGCGTGTTGAACACGTAATGCAGCGCGATCGTCAGCTCGACGGTGCCGAGGTTGGACGACAGGTGGCCGCCGGTCTTGGAGACCGAATCGAGCAGGAACTGGCGCAGCTCGTGCGCCAGCGGCGTGAGCTGGGTGCGCGGCAGCTTGCGCAGGTCGGCCGGGTCGTTGATGGTATCTAGCAGTTTCATTTATGCCTTCCGCTGCACGATCAGGTCCGCGATCTGGCGCAGCCGCAGTGCTTGTTCTCCGAACGGCGCCAGCGCGTCGTGCGCCTCCCGCCGCAATTGTTCGGCCAGCGCCCTGGACGGCTCCAGCCCCAGAATCGACACATAGGTCGGCTTGTTGTCGGCAGCATCCTTGCCGGCCGTCTTGCCCAGGGTGGCCGAGTCCTCGGTCGCATCGAGGACGTCGTCCACGACCTGGAACGCGAGGCCGATCGCGCGCGAATACGCGGCGAGCGCTTCCAGCTCGTGCGGCGCGAGGTCGCGTCCCGCCAGGGCGCCCAGCAGCACGGACACGCGCAGCATGGCGCCGGTCTTGAGCTGGTGCATGCGCTCCAGTTGTTCGAGCGTGAGGCTGATGCCGACGCTGTCCAGGTCGATCGCCTGCCCGCCGCACATGCCCGCGGAACCGGCCGCCTCGGCCAGCAGGCGCAGCATGGTCACCGTGCGCGCCGGCGGCACGGTGGCCGTCCCGGCCAGCACCTCGAAGGCCTGGGCCTGCAGCGCATCGCCCACGAGCAGCGCGGTCGCTTCGTCATACGCCACGTGCACGGTCGGTTTGCCGCGGCGCAGGGCGTCGTCGTCCATGCACGGCATGTCGTCGTGGACGAGCGAATAGGCGTGGATCATTTCGACGGCGCACGCTGCGCGCGCCAGCGCGTCAGGCTCCGCGCCGAACAGCGCGCCGCTCGCGTGCACGAGCAGCGGGCGCACGCGCTTGCCGCCGCCCAGCACCGTGTAGCGCATCGCTTCGTGCAGCTTCGCCGGCACCCGGCTCGCCGCCGGCAGGAAGCGGTCGAGGGCGGCTTCGGCGTCGGCCTGCACGGCCTTCATCCAGGCCGGGAACTCCTGGGCGGCGCTCATACGTCGTCCTCGCCGTCGGCGCTGAACGGTTTCAGCATCTCGCCTTCCAGCACCTTGACCTGGGATTCGACCTTTTCCAGCTGGGCGGCGCAATAGCGCACGAGCTCGGAACCGCGTGCATACGCGGCCACCGATGCTTCCAAGGGCAATTGCCCACTTTCCATTTGGGTCACGAGTTGGGCCAGTTCGGCCATCGCCTGCTCGAAGGATTCCGGCGGCTGCGCGGCCGGCGCTGCGGCGGCCGGCGCTCCGGCGGCCGGCGCTCCGGCGCTCTCCGCGTTTGTTTTATTTGGCATAATGAGTTTGATCGATTCGGGGCGGGGCCGCACTACGCGCAACCTGTGCGCGGCGCGCCAGTCTAATCGCTTATTTTAAACAATCCTACTTCGACACGAACGGTGCGCCTGTCGCCGCCAACTTGCAAGCAAGGATACATTTTATCGCAAAGCGCCTCGGGATTCATGAAAACGATGCCGTTTAGGCAATTTTTGAACACCCACGTACCACAATCGCGAGCCGGTCCGGGACTGTAGAGCTCGTTACACGCTATAATCTCCGGTTCTGTCTCCGAAATACCGTATTCCGCTCTTTAAAAATACTGGTTCTCGGATTCTTTCTCTTCTTTGGCTGAATTCTTGGAAAAGGGGGGTTGGGATGTCCGATCTGGCTACCCACGCCAAGCTGGCGCGTTCGCTCGCCCAGCTTCCGGTAAATGTCTACTTCGACGACGCGCTGCTGCAGCGCGAAATGCAGCAATTGTTTCTCAAGGGGCCCCGCTACGTCGGCCACGAGTTGATGGTGCCCGAGGCGGGCGATTTCGCGACCCTGAAATCGGAGAACGAGGGCCGCATGCTGGTGCGCAATGCGCAAGGCATCGAATTGCTGTCGAACGTCTGCCGCCACCGCCAGGCGCTGATGTTCAATGGCCGCGGCAACGCCAAGAACATCGTCTGTCCCCTGCACCGCTGGACCTACGATCTCAAGGGCGAACTGATCGGCGCGCCGCATTTCGCCGACACGCCGTGCCTCAACCTGTCGAGGACGCCGCTGCAGAACTGGAACGGCCTGCTGTTCGAACAGAACGGCTACGACGTGATGGACAAGCTGGGCAAGCTGTCCGTCACGAAGGACCTGGATTTCTCGGGCTATATGTTCGACCACGTCGAGGTGCACGAGTGCGACTACAACTGGAAGACCTTCATCGAGGTCTACCTGGAGGATTACCACGTCGAGCCGTTCCACCCGGGCCTGGGCAACTTCGTCAGCTGCGACGACCTGCGCTGGGAATTCGGTCCGGACTTCAGCGTCCAGACCGTGGGCGTGCACCGCGGCCTGCAGAAGTCCGGCTCGCCGGCGTACAAGAAATGGCAGGAGCAGGTCCTCAAGTTCAACAACGGCCAGGCACCGAAATACGGCGCGATCTGGCTGACCCTGTATCCGAACATCATGGTCGAGTGGTATCCGAACGTGCTCGTCGTGTCGACCCTGTGGCCGCTGGGTCCGCAGAAGACGCGCAACGTCGTCGAGTTCTACTATCCGGAAGAATTCGTCCTGTTCGAGCGCGAATTCGTCGATGCCGAGCGCGCCGCCTACATGGAGACGTGCGTCGAGGACGACGAGATCGCCCTGCGCATGGACGCCGGCCGCAAGGCGCTGATGGAACGCGGCGTCACCGAGGCGGGGCCGTACCAGTCGCCGATGGAAGACGGCATGCAGCACTTCCACGAATGGTATCGCGGCAAACTCGACAATATTCCTCCGGGGATGTAATGGTTGTTATCTGATGGCTCCACTCTGGATGTTGTTCGCCAGCTTCCTGTTCGCCGCCATGGGCGCGTGCGTGAAGCTGGCCTCCGTGCTCTACTCGACGTCGGAAATCGTGATGTACCGGGGCTTCATCGGCGCCCTGCTGCTGCTGCCGATGATCCGTCTGCAGGGCGGTTCGTTCAGGACATCGTTCCCGAAAGAGCATCTCTGGCGCAGCGTCGTCGGCGTCGTCTCGCTGTGGCTGTGGTTCTACGCGATCGCCAAACTGCCGCTGGCGACCGCCGTCACCCTCAATTACATGGCGCCGATCTGGCTCGCCACGTATATGTTCTTCATCGGCTGGTGGCGCGGCAAGGGCTTGCCCGAATGGCCGCTGGCGCTCGCGATCACGATGAGCTTCGTCGGCGTGACGCTCGTGCTGCGCCCGGCCGTCGCGACCCATGAGTGGATCGGCGGCGTCGTCGCCATCGCCTCGTCCGTGATCGCCGCCATGGCGTACATGCAGGTGCGGCGCCTCGGCCAGATGGGCGAGCCGGAATACCGCGTCGTGTTCTATTTTTCCGTCACGATGGGCGTTGCGGGCCTCGTCGGCTCGCTGCTGGGGAACGGCATGAGCACGTTCCGCCCGCAATCCCTGCACGGCATGGGCCTGCTGGCGGGGATCGCCGCCAGCGGCCTGATCGCCCAGATCGCCATGACGCGCGCCTACCGCATCGGCAAGGTGCTCGTCGTCGCCAACCTGCAGTACACGGGCATCATCTTTTCCAGCCTCTGGGGCATGGTGCTGTGGGGCGACGTGTTCGACTGGCACGTCTGGCTGGGCATGGGCGTGATCCTCCTCTCCGGGATCGCCGCGACGTTCTACAATACGACGCGCACGGCGCGCGGCGCCGTCGTCAAGGAACTCGACCCCATCGTCACCGAATAAAGGAGTGCCATGTCCACCGACACGACCCTGATCGAACCCGCCGCACTGGCAGCGCATGTCGCCGACCCGAACTGGGTGATCGTCGACTGCCGCCACGACCTCATGAACCTCGCCGCCGGCCGCGACGCCTGGGCGGCCGGCCACATCCCGGGCGCCGTCTTCGCCGACATGGAGACGGAACTGTCGGGCGCCAAGCGCGACGCGGCCGGGAACTTCCGCGGCCGCCATCCGCTGCCGGAAAAGGAGGCGTTCATCGAACTGCTGCGCGGCTGGGGCGTGAACGACGATTCCCAGGTCGTCGCGTACGACGCGCACGGCGGCATGTATGGCGCGCGCCTGTGGTGGATGCTGCGCTGGGTCGGCCACGGGGCCGTCGCCGTGCTGGATGGCGGCTTGAGCGCTTGGCAGGCGGCGAGGCAACCCGTCGTCACCGATGCCCCGGCCCCGCGCGCCCGCGGCAGCATTTCCGCCCGACCGGCCCTCGTGACGACGGTCGACGTGGCCGCGGTCCTGCACAACGTGGAACACGGCGGCAAGACCATCGTCGACGCGCGCTCGCCGGACCGCTTCCGCGGCGAGAACGAGACGATCGACCCGGTCGGTGGCCATATCCCGGGCGCGAAGAACCGCTTCTTCAAGGACAACCTGCAGGCCGACGGCCGCTTCAAGGCGCCGGATCAGCTGAAGGCGGAGCTGGGGGTGGCGGTGGGCGATCCGAAGGACGCCATCATGCAATGCGGCTCCGGCGTGACCGCGTGCCACAACCTGCTGGCGCTGGAAGTGGCCGGACTGCGGGGTGCGGCGCTGTATCCGGGGTCGTGGAGCGAGTGGGCGGCGGACCCGAAGCGCGCGGTGGCGACAGGCCCCGCCTGATCATTTCGCAGCCCCGCCTGACGCGTCGTCCCCGCGCAGGCGGTACCCAATGTTGCGAGCGCTGCCGCTACGCATGAAACTTGGGCCCCTGCCTGCGCAGGGGCGACGTTCATCAGTCGCGTGGCACCGTTTGGATACGGGCGCGGCCTGGTCATTCCGTCGTTCCTGCGTCACCCCGTCGTCCCCGTGTCCCCCCGTCGTCCCCGCGCAGGCGGGGACCCAATGTTGCGAGCGCTGCAGCTGCGCATGAAACCTGGGGCCCCTGCCTGCGCAGGGGCGACGTTGTTCAGTGGCTGAAGTCGTACGGGGCGGGCAACACGTCCGCCAGGGTGAACAACACGACGGTCAACACCAGGGCCATGAGCACGTAGCCGAAACGCGCCGGCTTGTCGCGCAGTGCCACGACCAGTTGATTCAGCAGCCTTCCCATGCTCGCCTCCGTTCAGGTTACGGTTCAGCATAGGACGCAAGGAATCGCCGTGTCAACCGGCAGGCGCAGTGATCCTGCGGTGATCCGTATCTTAATGGCCGTGCGTCAGGAGCAAGACGATGACGACGCCGAGCCCGATCAACAGCACCTGCGGAATGGAATCGCGCACGGTGGCGCGGCGCTGCATCTGCGGCATCAGGTCGCTCACGGCGATGTAGATGAAGCCGGACGACGCGAACACCAGCACGTAGGGAATCAGGTTGCTGGCGCGGTCCAGCGTCGCATAACCGAGCACGCCGCCCAGCACGGCCAGCAGGCTGCATAACAGATTGAACACGTAGGCGCGCACGCGCGAGAAACCGGCGTTCAGCAGCACGATGAAGTCGCCGATCTCCTGCGGGATCTCGTGGGCGATGATGGCCACGCCCGTGACGATGCCCAGCTGCGGATTGGCCAGGAACGCCGCCGCGATCAGGATGCCGTCGGTGAAGTTGTGCATGCCGTCGCCGATCAGGATCATCCAGCCGGCGCGTCCCGCCTGCATGGCGTCGTGGCCGTGGGCGTGATGGTGCCCGTCGCCCTCGTGGTGGTGCGAATGGCGCAGCAGGGCCACCTTCTCCAGCAGGAAGAACGCGAGCAGTCCGCCCAGCAGGGTGGCGAACAGCGCATGCGTGTCGGCCTTCGATTCGAACGCTTCCGGCAAGGCGTGCAGCAGCGAGGTCGACAGCATGATGCCGACCGACAGGCTGACCATGCGTTCGACGACTTTCGCCAGCAAGGCAAAGGAAAACACCGCGGCGGCCGTGATGCTGACCACGCCCGCCAGGCCGGTGGCCAGCAGGATGGAGATGAGAATCGGGTCGATGTTGAAGCCTCTTGTTGTTCTTGGATGGTGTGCATACAGGCGCACGCATGCACACCCAGCGGACGCAAACCGCTGATTGTACCTCCCCGGCGTGGCGGCGTCAGCCGACGCCGTGTTCGCGCAGCCAGGCCAGCGCGCGGGCGAAGCCGTCGCGGGCAGCCTTCGCGTTGTAGGTCGGGCGGTAGTCGGCGTGGAAGGCGTGGCCGGCGTCCGGGTAGACGACGATCGCGGAATCGCTCGTCCCCGCGCCCAGCGCGGCCGTCATTTTCTCGACCGTGGCGAGCGGGATGCCGGTGTCCTTCGCGCCGTACAGGCCGAGCACGGGCACGGTGAGCGCGGGCGCGACGTCGATCGGATGGCGCGGCTGGCCGGGAGGATTCGGATCGGCCACCAGCTTGCCGTACCACGCCACGGCCGCCTTCACGCGCGGATTGTGCGCCGCGTACAGCCACGTCATGCGCCCGCCCCAGCAAAAGCCGTTGATGCCGAGACGGTCGACGTCGCCGCCGTTCCGGCCGGCCCAGGCCACGCAGGCGTCGATGTCGCCCATCGCCTGGGCGTCCGGCACCTTGCGGACGATGCGCGCCATCAGCGTCGTGATGTCGGGGATGGTGGACGGGTCGCCCTGGCGCACGAAGAGATCCGGCGCCAGCGCCAGGTAGCCCTGCTTGGCGAAGCGGCGCGCCACGTCGGCGATGTGCTCGTGCAGGCCGAAGATTTCGGAGACGACGATCACCACCGGCAGCTTGTCCTGCCCGGCCGGACGGGCGTGGTAGACGGGCACTGCCTGGCCGTCGACCGCCAGGCTGGCCAGGCCGGCGACCAGGCCTTCGGTATCGGTGTGGATCACGGACTGGGTTGCGATGGGCCGGGCGGCTGCCGCAAAACCATCGCCGGCGCTTGCGTTGTCGTTCATTTCCTTCTTTCGTTCGCGGATGACTGGCCTGCCATGTTAGCAGCGCCATCGGCGATACGCTTGCCCGCCGTGCGGCACAGGCACGGCGGGCCCACCCCACCCTCTCAGTGAGCCTCTTCCCAGTTGCTGCCGACACCCGTTTCGGCCACGAGCGGCACCTTGAGCGTGGCCACGCTGCCCATCAGTTCCGGCAGCTTCTGCTTGACCAGTTCGAGCTCGTCCTGCGGCACTTCCAGCACCAGTTCGTCGTGCACCTGCATCACCATGCGCGTTGCCAGGGCCTCTTTCTCGATCCAGTCCTGCACGGCGATCATCGCCAGCTTGATCAGGTCCGCGGCCGTGCCCTGCATCGGTGCATTGATCGCGGCGCGTTCGGCGCCGGCGCGGCGCGGGCCGTTCGGCGAATTGATCTCGGGGAGCCACAGGCGGCGGCCGAACACGGTCTCGACATAGCCCCGCTCCTTGGCGAGCAGGCGGGTCTCGTCCATGTAGCGCTTGACGCCCGCGAAGCGCTGGAAGTAGCGCTCGATGTAGTTGCCGGCGGCGCCCCGCTCGATGCCGAGGTTCTGCGCGAGGCCGAAGGCGCTCATCCCGTAGATCAGGCCGAAGTTGATGACCTTCGCGTAGCGCCGCTGCTCGCTCCCCACCTCGTCCGGCGCCACGCCGAAGATCTCGGCGGCCGTGGCGCGGTGGATGTCCTCGCCGGCCGCGAACGCGCGCAGCATCGCCTCGTCTTCCGAGATGTGGGCCATGATGCGCAGCTCGATCTGCGAATAGTCGGCCGACACGATCACGCTGCCCGGCGGCGCGACGAACGCTTCGCGGATGCGGCGGCCCTCGCCCGTGCGCACGGGGATGTTCTGCAGGTTCGGATCGTTCGACGCGAGCCGGCCCGTGATGGCGACGGCCTGCGCGTAGTTCGTGTGCACGCGGCCGGTCTTCGGGTTGACCATCTTCGGCAGCTTGTCGGTGTACGTCGACTTCAGCTTCGACAGGCCGCGGTGCTCCAGCAGGATCTTCGGCAGCGGGTAATCTTCCGCCAGCTTCTGCAGCACCTCTTCGTCGGTCGACGGCGCGCCGGTCGCGGTCTTCTTGATCACCGGCAGCTGCAGCTTGCCGAAGAAGATCTCGCCGATCTGCTTGGGCGACCCGAGGTTGAACGGGCCGCCGGCCAGTTCATACGCCTGCTGCTCCAGTTCCATGATGCGCGCCGCCAGCTGGTTCGACTGCGCCGCCAGTTTGTCGGCGTCGATCAGCACGCCGTTGCGCTCGATCTTCTGCAGCACGACGGACGTGGGCAGTTCGATCTTGCGGTAGATATGGTTCAGGCCCGCATCGCTTTCCACGTGGCCGATCATCGCATGGTGCAGGCGCAGGGTGATGTCGGAATCTTCCGCCGCGTACTCGGTCGCGCGGCCGAGTTCCACCTGGTCGAAGCAGATCTGGTTCACGCCCTTGCCGCACACATCGACGAAGGGGATCGTCGTATAGCCCAGGTGGCGCAGCGCCATCGTGTCCATGTCGTGCGGCTTGTGCGATTCGAACACGTACGATTGCAGCAGCGTGTCGTGCACGATGCCGCGCAGTTTCACCCCGTGGTTTTCGAAGATGTGGCTGTCGTACTTGAGGTTCTGCCCCAGTTTCGGCTTGTCCGGGTTTTCCAGCCACGGCTTCATGCGCGCCAGGACTTCCTCGCGGTTCAGCTGCTCGGGCACGCCGGCGTAGCGGTGCGCGAGCGGGATGTACGCGCCCTTGCCCGCCTCGACGGACAGCGAGATGCCGACCATCTCCGCCGTCATCGGGTCGAGCGACGTCGTCTCGGTGTCGACCGACGTCAGCGGCGCCCTGTCGATCAGGTCCAGCCAGCGCTCGAACGCGTCCAGCGTCGTGACGGTCTCGTACTCGCCCTTGATGATCGGCATGCCCGGCTGGGTGCCGCCCGCGCCTTCCGGCGAATTGAGGGCGGGCGCCGGCGCGCCGGGGGCGCCGTACTTGGCCGCGTTGCCGGGGCCGATCTCGCGCAGCATGGTCTTGAAGCCGTAGCGCTGGAAGAAGTCGCGCAGCGCCTCCTTGTCCTCGGGGCGGCCGACGAGGGTTTCCTCGATCGACACGATGTGGCCCACGAGGTCGCAATCCGTCTTCACGGTGATCAGTTCGCGGCCTTTCGGCAGCCATTCGAGGGCGGCGCGCAGGTTCTCGCCGACGGCGCCCGTGATGCTGTGGGCGTTTTCGATCACGCCGTCCAGCGAACCGTGCAGGGTCAGCCACTTGACGGCCGTCTTGGGGCCGCACTTGGTGACGCCGGGGACGTTGTCGACGGTGTCGCCGATGAGGGTCAGGTAGTCGATGATGCGGTTCGGGGCCACGCCGAATTTCGCCAGCACGCCCGCCTCGTCGAGCTTCTCGTTGCTCATCGTGTTGATCAGCATGACCTTGTCGTTCACGAGCTGGGCGAGGTCCTTGTCGCCGGTCGAGACGACGGTGGAAAGGCCGCGCGCCGTCGCCTGCGCCGCGAGGGTGCCGATGACGTCGTCCGCTTCGACGCCCTCGACCATCAGGATCGGCCACCCCATGTGACGCACCACTTCATGGATCGGCTCGATCTGCCTGGCCAGGTCTTCCGGCATCGACGCGCGCGTGGCCTTGTATTCCGGGTACAGGTCGTCGCGGAACGTCTTGCCCTTGGCGTCGAACACGCAGGCGATGTACGCGGCCGGGAAGTCCGCGCGCAGGCGGCGCAGCATGTTGACCATGCCGTGCATCGCGCCGGTCGGGTAGCCGTCCGGGCTGCGCAGGTCGGGCAGCGCGTGGAACGCACGATAGAGATAACTGGAACCGTCGACGAGAAGCAGGGTATTGTCCATAGGGCAGAATCGAGAGTGGGCCGCGGCGGCACGGCAAAACGTGCGCCATTATCGCAGAAACAGGGTAGAAAAAAGATAAGCCGGCAGAGCCGCCGGCCATGCCATCCAGATGAGGACGAAGCCACACTTTTCACAGGGAAGTGGCGCCGTTTGTTACAATGGACTAAACGACAAAGGTGACCATCATGCCGCGCATCCCTTCCCGCCTCGCCATTTTCGCGCTGTTCCTGGCTTCTCAAGCCGGATTGGCCGCGGCCCAGCAGTCGGCGACGCAGCCGACGCCCAGCCCGGCACCGCCGAAGCTCGAGCGCATCGAGCCGGGGAGCGACGTTCCCGCGACCAATATTCCGCCGAAACGCGGCACCCAGATCAAGGAAACGCGCGCCGGCGGCCAGGTCACCGAAGTCGAAGTCACCACGCCCGGTGGCAGCCATTACTACATGAAACCGAACACCCAGCCCGGCAACGCGCAGACGAATTCGATCCGCGCGCCGCAGTGGAAGGTGGGTGAGTTCGACCTGTCGGGCAAGCGGAAAGCCACGAGCGAATCCGGCACCAATGCCCCGACGACGGCCGACGCGCCGCCTCCTCCTCCCATGCCGGCTACCGCCGCGCCTGAGAAGAAGTAACAAGCCGTCAACAGGACCGGCCACTCGCGTGGCCGCTACAGCGACTTTTCTTTCCTACACAATGGCAGTCTTCACCCCGGTCACGCTGGATGACCTCTCCCAGTGGATCAAGCAGTTTCCCCTTGGCAAAGCCGTCGCGCTCAAAGGTATCTCGAGCGGCATCGAAAACAGTAATTTCTTCCTGACGACGGAACGCGGCGAGTACGTCCTGACCCTCTTCGAGAACCTCGACTTCGAGCAACTGCCCTTCTACGTGCAGCTCATGCGCCACCTGGCCGAGCGCGGCATCCCCGTGCCGGCGCCCGTGCCGAACGAGGCGGGCGAGCTGGTGGTGGCGCTGCACGGCAAGCCGGCGGCCATCGTCAGCAAGCTCGACGGCAGCTCGCAGATGGACCCGCAGCCGGTGCACTGCGCCGAAGTCGGCGCGATCCTGGCGCGGATGCACCTGGCCGGCCGCGACTTCCCGCTGCACCAGCCGAATCTGCGCGGGCTGGACTGGTGGGTCGAGACGGTGCCCAAGGTCCTGCCCTGGCTGGCCGCGGATACGGCCGCGCTGCTGCAAGCGGAGCTGGCATTCCAGCGCGACTTCGCGGCCGGCACCACGTATGCGCAATTGGAGCGCGGGCCCGTCCACGCCGACCTGTTCCGCAACAACGTGATGTTCGTCGGCGAGCGCCTGTCCGGCTGCTTCGATTTCTACTTTGCCGGCTGGGACACCTGGCTGTTCGACCTGGCCGTCACCGTCAACGACTGGTGCATCGACCTGGACAGCGGCCGCCTCGACGCGGCACGCGTCCTGGCCCTGACGCGCGCCTACCACGCCGTCCGTCCGTTCACGGCGGCCGAGCAGGCGGCGTGGTTGCCGATGTTGAGGGCGGCGGCGCTGCGCTTCTGGCTGTCGCGCCTGTACGACTTCTACCGTCCGCGCGAGGCCGAAATGCTGACCCCGCACGATCCCACCCACTTCGAACGAGTCCTGCGCGAGCGCATCGCGACAGGCGCCCCCGACCTCACAGCATGAACGATTTACCCGCACGTACCGGATGGGAGTGGCTGAAACAAGGCATCGGCCTGTTCCGCAAACAGCCCGCAGCCCTGACGACGCTCCTCTTCGCCAACATCCTGTTCAGCATCGGCCTGTCGGCCGTGCCGTTCCTGGGTTCGGTACTTGCGGTCGTGCTGATTCCGTCGTTCTCGATGGCCTTCATGCAGGCTTGCCTGATGATCGAGAATGGCGACCGGGTCACCCCGGCCGTGCTGCTGACGGGCTTCCGCCAGCCGGCGCTGGCCGCGCTGTGCAAGCTCGGGCTCGTCTACCTGGGCGTGTCGCTGCTGATGATGGTGATCACGCGCCTGGCGATCCCGCCCGAGGTCCTCATGCAGATGATGCCCCGGCCCGACGCCAAGGCCCCGCCGGACATCCAGACGTCGCACATGCTGGCACTGTTCGGCGTGTTCCTGATGGACGTGGCCGTGCTGGTGACGCTGTGCTTCGCCGCCCCGCTCACCTACTGGAAGCACATGGGGCCGGGCAAGGCGACGTTCTACAGCTTCTTCGCCGTCATCCGCACGGCGCGCCCGTTCCTCGTCCTGCTGGCGGCCTGGTTCGCCATTTTCTTTGGCGTGTGCATCGTCGCCGCCCTGCTGTTCGGCGACGCCGCGCTGGGACGGGTCGTGCTCATGTGGCTGATCTTCCTGTTCGTGCTGTTGCTGCAATGCGCGATGTATGCGGGGTATCGCACCATCTTCGGCAAGCCGTACGACAAGGCGCCGCAGCCGGCGTGATGCCGGGCACGGGGTGCCTGCTTACACACGCCGACGTAGGGTGGGCGGCCTCCGCCCACGCGGGCGTTCGCGCATCACATGCATCCGCGTGGGCACGGGGTGCCCACCCAACGGCCAATTTTATCGGCCGACGCGCTCCAGCTTGGCCACCGACAGGTCGAGCACCTTCATCCCCGCCGCGCCGAAATTGATCTGCGCGCGCGCACTGCCCGCGCCACCCTCGATGTTGACGATCACGCCTTCGCCGAACCGCGCGTGATTCACCGACTCGCCGATGCGCCATCCGGTCCCGTTGCCGCTGCTGGACTTTTGCGCGATCTGCTTGGCGATCTGGTTGTCGCTGCCGCCTTCGCGGAAATCGGCGTCGTCCCAGGCCGTCGTCGACTTGCGGCCGGCGAACCAGTTCGTCTGCACGCGCGGCGTCAGCCATTTCAGCGCGTGTTCCGGCAGCTCGTCGAAGAAGCGCGACTTCATGTTGAAGCGCGTCTGGCCGTGCAGCATGCGCTGCTGCGTAAAACTCATGTACAGGCGCTGGCGCGCGCGCGTGATCGCCACGTACATCAGCCGGCGTTCCTCGTCGACGCCATCCATCTCGCGCGCGCTGCTCTCGTGCGGGAACAGGCCCTCTTCCAGGCCCGTGATGAACACGGCGTCGAATTCCAGGCCCTTGGCCGAGTGCACGGTCATGAGCTGCATCGCTTCCTGGCCGGCCTGCGCCTGGGCGTCGCCCGCTTCCAGCGACGCGTGCGCGAGGAAGGCGGACAGCGGCGACATCACGGTCGACAGCGGCGCGTCCGCGTCGAGCACGTCGATGCCGTCGCCGTCCACGATCGCCGTGCCGCTCGCGGCCAGCGCCTGCGGGCCGAGATGGGCCGGCGCCTGCGTGCCGAAACCTTCTTCCTGCACGAACTGGGTGGCGGCGCCGACCATCTGCTGCAAGTTCTCGATGCGCTCCTGGCCCTCTTTTTCGTTGGCGTAGTGCGCCAGCAGCGTGCTGCGCTCGAGCACGACGCGCACCATCTCCGGCAGCGGCAGTTGCTGGGTCTCGAAGCGCGCGCTCTCGATCAGCTTGACGAAGTTGCCGAGCGCCGTGCCGGCCTTGCCCGTCATGTAAGGCACGGCCGCGTACAGCGACACGCGATAGCTTTCCGCCGCCATCTGCAACTGCTCGATCGAACGGGCGCCGATGCCGCGCGTCGGAAAATTCACGACGCGCATGAACGCGGAATCGTTGTGCGGGTTGTCCATCAGCTGCAGGTACGCGATGGCGTGCTTGACCTCGGCGCGCTGGAAGTAGCGCAGGCCGCCGTACACGGTGTACGGCAGGCCGGCCGCGAACAGCGCGTGCTCGATCACGCGGCTCTGGGCGTTGGAGCGGTACAGCACGGCGATCTCGCTCTTGGAGACGCCTTCCGCCATCAGGCTCTTGGCCTCGTCGATGATCCACTGCGCCTCTTCGAGGTCGGACGACGCTTCGTAGATGCGCACCGGCTCGCCCTGGCCCGCGTCCGTGCGCAGGTTCTTGCCGAGGCGTTTCGCGTTGTTCGAAATGAGGTGGTTGGCGCTGTCGAGGATGTTGCCGTGCGAGCGGTAGTTCTGCTCCAGCTTGATCAGGTTTTTCACTTCGAAGTCGCGCTCGAACGCCTGCATGTTGCCGACATTGGCGCCGCGGAACGCGTAGATGCTCTGGTCGTCGTCGCCGACGGCGAAGATGGCGCCGCCGCGCTGCTCGCCGTGGCCGGCCAGCAGCTTCAGCAGGTTGTATTGCAGGTCGTTGGTGTCCTGGAACTCGTCGACGAGGATGTGGCGGAAGCGCATCTGGTAATGCTGGCGCAGCGGGTGGTTGCGCTGCAGCAGTTCGTACGAGCGCAGCAGCAGCTCGGCGAAGTCGACGACGCCTTCGCGCTGGCATTGCTGGTCATAGAAATCGTACAGCTCGGCCATGCGCTTTTGCACATGGTCGTACGCCTCGACGTCGTGCGCGCGCTGGCCGCGGTCCTTGGCGTTGTTGATGAAGTACATCAGGTCCTTGGCCGGGTACTTCTCGTCGTCCACGTTCAGCGCCTTGAGCATGCGCTTGATCATCGACAGCTGGTCCTGCGAATCGAGGATCTGGAACGTCTGCGGCAACGCGGCGTCGCGGTGGTGCGTGCGCAGCAGGCGGTTGCACAGGCCGTGGAACGTGCCGATCCACATGCCGCGCGTGTTCACCGGCAGCATCGCCGAAAGGCGCGTGAGCATCTCCTTGGCGGCCTTGTTCGTAAAGGTCACGGCCATGAGGCCGGCCGGGGACACCTGCCCCGTCTGGATCAGCCAGGCGATGCGGGTCGTCAGCACCCGCGTCTTGCCGGACCCGGCGCCCGCGAGAATGAGGGCGCTCTGGGACGGCAGCGTGACGGCGGCCAGTTGTTCGGGATTCAGGTTGTCGAGGAGATTCATGCGGGCATTATAACGTCGCGACCCGCCCTCGGCATCGCCGCGGCGGCATTTTTACTGATGATATATACAGTATCACAACATCGTCGCCACCGAAACATGACTGCGCCCGCAATGTTGCCACACGGCTCGCGGGCGCCATGATGATCTCTTTTCACGTAATTTTGACGACAGATGGGGTTTTTCATCGGTCCCGCCTTTGTCAGGCGTGGACCACTTTTGTGTATCGCAAGCGAACGCTCTTGGCATAAGGAGGTAAAAATGCTGAACCGTGTAGTGACGGTCGCCGCGCTGGCCGTCGGCGGCATGATGCTGTCGAAAAAAATGAAGGGTAATAAATCGGGCATGGGCTCGTCGATTCTCGAAACGATCGAGGTCAACGTCCCCGTGCGCACCGCCTACAATCAGTGGACCCAGTTCGAGGACTTCCCGCAGTTCATGGGCAGCGTCCATGAAGTCCGTCAACTGGACGACAAGCGCCTGCACTGGAAGGCCAATGTGGCCGGCGAAGACAAGGAATGGGATGCCGAGATCACGGAGCAGATTCCGGACAAGCGCATCGCCTGGCGCAGCACCAGCGGCGTGCCGAACGGCGGCGTCGTGACCTTCCACAAGCTGTCCGACGACGTCACCCGCATCACGCTGCAGATGGATTACCAGCCGGAAGGACCGGCCGAGAAGATCGGCGACGCCCTCGGCGCGGTGCGCCTGGAAGCCCGCGGCAACCTGCAGAAGTTCAAGGACCTGCTCGAGAAACGCGGCAAGGAAACGGGCGCCTGGCGCGGCAGCATCTCGCAGCACTGAAGGTCCCGCCGCCTGTATGGACGCCGCCCGTGAGGCGGCGTTTTTTTCGGAAGCGGGCGTTGCTGTGACGCGACCCTGGGTGCGTTACCGAACATGCTGCATGGGTGGGCGGGGAGTAGGATGAAACCCTGACGGCATATCGGAATATGCCGGGCAACCCGTTGAGGAGAGTACCCATGGCAACCACAGACGACCCTGCACGGCCGGAACCGCATGCCGCGTTCCCTGCCGACAATCCGGTCCAGGCCCTGCTGCGCGACCACGACCTGGTCCGCAAGCTCGCGGACAAATACCAGAACACGCAAAGCGCCGACGTCAGGAAGCAGGCGGCGACCCAGCTGATCCAGGCCATCCACATGCACTCGCGCCTCGAGGAAGGCGTTTTCTATCCCGGCGTACGCCGCGTCGACCCGAACCTGATCGCCCGCTTCGAGGAAGACCACCTCGCCGTCGACGACCTGCTGGCCACGCTGCAAGGCATGTCGTTGGACGAGGCCCGCGCCGAGCCATTGGTACACGAACTCATCGATGCGGTCCTGAGCCATATCCGCCAGGAGGAAACGCAGCTGTTCCCCGAACTCAAGCAGGCGGCACTCGACCTGACGTCGATCGGGCTGGAGATGCAGGCGTTCGAAGCGAATCTCGTGCACATGCAGGCGCAGCTCAGTGACCGGGCCGCGCAACACTGAACGCGGCTTGATCGGAATGGGGATTGGCCGGTCATTGGCCGATTCCCTCCACGGTCTGTCAAATGCAGGATGACGTGGGCAGACGCTTTACGTTCGGCATGGCTTCCGCCCGCAGCCAGGACAGGAATTTTATCAATTCACGTTCCCCGCCACGCCGTTGCAACCTCACCGTCAGCAAACGTCGCAGTCCATGTTCACTGTATCCGAACTGTCTGATGGCTGGAATGATCGCATGATGCGCGACCAACAGACGCTTCTCGCTCGCAGTCACTGGTGGCACGATAAATTTGCGCACATCTGCCTCGACGATCCACACCGTACCGTCGCCCTCTTGATGGCCGGGATGACGTTCACGAGATCGTGAGAAAAATGCTTTGCGCCGGCGACGCCCCAGAAAAGCACGGCCACCGGCACTGCCTCGACGAAGTATTTGCGGAGTGCCATATAGATCAATACACCCAGTGCGCAGAAACAAACGAAGCGCGCAAGAGGATGAGCCATCGGGGATTGTGCAGTCGTGTCGAACATGCCAAGCAAATGAAGCGGTCAGGGCTCTACGCCGTTTTCAGTGAAAACAGGAGGCCGGGCGCGCGGTGGCGCCGCTCGAGGACGAGATGGTGCGCGAGATTGAGCAGGCGAGCTTGCTACATGCCAACGAAACGCAATGGAAGGAAGGTGGACAGTTGCCTTGGCTGTGGGTGTGTGGTTGATACGGCGTGCACGGCAAGCGCGGCCTGGCGATGATGGAAACGCATGGCGTTCTGCTGCGCCACATCGGCGCTGGTGCACGACTGCTGGGCGCTGCGCATGGATCGGCTCTGGAAAGTCGTCTTTTGTTTAGAACGTCTACCCTAGCCGGCGGTTGAAGGCTGCGGCGATCTTTTCAACACCTTGTCAAAAATTCATTTTCTCTTCTTGAAATAATCAATTTCGGTCAATAGTTGCTGCAAGTGCATTCCAAACAAAATTCCGATAAAAATCGAAAGATAACTGGAAGATGGCGTATTAAAAAGCATAAATATCAGGCACAGCAAAATAATTGTGCTGATCGAAATCAATCCGACTTTCTGTTTAATAAACGTCATGGTTTCATTCATTTAAACATTGGAAATCAAAACAATATACGCATACGCATATGCGTATATTGAAACTACTACTATTCTTTAACCGAACAAGAAACTGCCGGCGGCGTAGCCAAATCCGAGGCATGCCCCAAACGTACGCGCCCCCAAAGCCCATCCAAGAGCACCGTCCGTTGCAACAATCGCCCCAACACCGCCAGCGCATGACGCTCCGGCAGCGACCGTTGGAACAGCATACTTCCAATCAACTCCACCGGCAACGTCGGCGACTTCAGAAGGGGTGAGTTCGATAAATTGTACGGTAGACATAATTTTCTATAATGAGTTCAGCGCTGGTAGCAGCGCTGCTGCCGTGCTACCCCAAGGGCGAAGGGCGAGGCCGTTCGCCCGTTGGTCTGGAGCGGATGCTGCGCATGTACATCGCGCAGCAGTGCTTCGGCTTGTCGGACGAGGGCATCGACGATGCGATCTACGACAGCCAGGCCATTCGCGGTTTTGTCGGCATCGACCTGACGCACGAGTCGGCTCCGGCCGCGACGACGCTGCTCAAGCAAGAACCACGACGAAGAGCGCGATCCGGAAATGCACCAGTCCAAGAAGGGCAAGAACTGGTTCTTCGGGATGAAGGCCCATATCGGCGTTGATGCCAGGTCTGGCCTCACGCACACGCTTGTGACCACTGCGGGCAACGTGTCCGACGTCACGCAAACCCACAATCTGCTGCATGGCGCCGAAACGATGGTGTTTGGTGACGCCGGCTACCAGGGTGCCGAGAAGCGCCCGGAGAACACGGGCAAGGCGGTTACCTGGCATATCGCGATGAAGCGCGGTTTGCGCAAGGCCATGAAGAAGAATCCGCTGGGCCGCGCCAAGGAAAAGCTGGAGAAGGCCAAGGCTAGCGTGCGCTCCAAGGTCGAGCATCCGTTTCACGTGCTGAAGAACCTGGTCAGGCAGCACAAGGCGCGTTACCGTGGCTTGGCGAAGAACACCGCACAGCTCCATTCCTTGTTCGCATTCGCCAATCTGGTGCTGGCCGGCCGGACATTTGGAAGTGCCCGCGCCCGAACTCCGTCCTGAAGCGGAGAATGCGTGCTGCGGCAGGCCAAAACCCGTCTGCTGGCCCAGCACACGCGTGAAAAACAGCTGATTTCGACCATCGTGACGTTCGACGCTGGTTTTGTCGCGTCGAATCGGCCGCACAACCTATTTGTTCAGCGTTTCCCTAGATTCACTATTTTGAGATTGGCCGAGTTGACGCTCAAACTGATGGGTTGGAGGATGAGTTGCGAGGATATGGCTCTCCTTCGCCCTTGATTAACTATAATAGTTCCGATCTTGTTTGATACTGCGAGAATTTTTAATCCGAAAGATAAATTGATTGAACCAATAAAATTCCGCCAGATAATTAACTCGTTTTTTCAGGCATTCAGGCCAGTGCAAAGCATAACTTAACTTTTAGGATTGAAAAAATGAGAGAAATTAGCGATGTTGAAGTTCAAGCGGCTCCTGACGGAATGAGCGTAGGCGATGGCTTGGCGGCTATCGGCATTTGCCTAGGCGCAGCATCGATTATGGCAGCGTCCCCGATTGTTGCGGGCGTTGCTTCAGGCGCAATGATGGTCTATGCTGGCGTTGACATTGCCATGAACACGTTCGGCTAATAACATATTTATGGCACGCTTTTAATGGCGTGCCATAAAATCTCGTTGGAGAGTGCAGTATGCAGAAATCGAAAAAAATTAAGTGGCTATCGGTCGGTGCTGGTGTACTTTTTATTGCGGCAGGGGTCGCCAACGGGGCTAATACGTTCTATGCGATTGGCGGAATGTTTCTTGTCCTAGGGTTTGTCCCTTTGATAAAAGCAAAATAATGCCGGGTGGCCCCAAGAACCAACTGCGAAACTGAAGCGAGCGGACTGGCGCCTGTACATCCCGCGACGAGGCCAGTACAACCTCAAGCGCCTCGTTTTTTTGACATCGACGTGAACGCGTCGCGATCAAATTTTTCGTAAAGTAAAGCCACTTCCTCAAGCAAAATATCTGCATAAAATGCAAACGCTCCTCCGATAGCCGCGCGCCCCCCTCATCAACACGACAATAGCGTGTCATCCCGCAAACCACTTTTGCGCACGATCCGGGCAGGTACGCCCACCACGGTGACATCCGCCGGAACGCTTTTCACGACAACCGCGTTGGCGCCAATCTTCGCGTTATCTCCTACTGTCACGCCGCCGATGACTTTTGCACCGGAGCATATGGTGACATGATCGCCGACGATCGGGCAGTCTGTTTCGTTCGAGTAGCCAACGGTCACTTGCTGATTGATCCAGCAATACGCGCCGATCGATTTGGCGGCGACGATCGTTGCAAAACCATGCTGGATAAACAGTCCCGGCCCGATTGACTGCGCGGCCAGAAACAAGGTATCCATACGCCGGCAGAAGACATGCAGGATGATCGAGAGATTCCCGACCCGGTAATAATAGAGGTTGCGAAATTCAGGATAAAACGTCATGAGGAACAGGAACCGGTAATACAGGCCGTCCGGCTTCCCCTTCATGAGGATATCCGCCCAGCGGCCGATATCCGCATTTATATCCTCGCGCCTGCGCAACACAAACAGGGTCAACACATGCGGAACCAGCCTGATCGAACTCAAGAATAAAATTAGAAAACTCATGTCAACAGCAATCCCGCGGAACTTGCATTAGCCGGCAAACGTCTCCGTGCCGAGCGCGCATCGAACATTGCACATCCCCGCGCCGGTCCGGCGGACTCCGGCAAATCAACCGGATTTTCGCGGCTAGTCTACAGAACAAACCACCGGATATTCTATCCAATTCTATCCCGGCTTTTAATTTCGCACCCGGTCAGATTCATCGCCGGAATCGTGATAATTCGAGAGTTTTTTCCCTCGATTCAGGTGGTAACATCGATTTCCGTAAAGAAAACAAGTCCAAATCGGACGATCGAATAGAGCCTGCCATTTCTCTCTCCAAGAATTGAAAACACGGCGCACAACTGCATGAAACAAGCGTGAAATTGAAATGAAATACGCAATCACCCGCGCATCGACTTGCGAACTTGCTTTATCAATTCCTTATCCAGGCCGCTGCGCACGGTAACGCAAAGATTTCACATGACTATTAGGCAGTTGTATCGCACCGAGGCCTTGAATGCGCGGCAGATCAAATGGCTCGGTGATATCGTCCTGGTGCGGCCGGTTTCATTCGCCTTCCTTTGCCTGGTTGCCGGCCTGGCCGCAGCCATGGTGTTGACGTTCCTGTGTCTAGGCACTTACACGAAGCGCGCCACCGTAACCGGGCAATTGGTTCCCGATCTGGGCCTGGTCAAGGTCTACGTGCCGCAATTCGGCATCGTCGTGAAAAAAAATGTCGTCGAAGGCCAGTCCGTCAAACGGGGGGACGTCCTGTACGTGCTCTCGAGCGAGCGGCATAGCGATACGCAAGGCGGCGTGCAGGCGACGATCAGCCATCAGGTCATCGCCCGTCAGGATTCCCTGAAGGAGGCGCTGGAAAAGACGCGCAGGCTGAATGAAGACGAACGTGTCGCGCTCCTCAAGCGAATCGATGGCCTCGAGTCGGAGCTGGCGAAAATCGACAGCCAGATTGCGGGACAGGCGAGCCGCGTCAAATTGGCCGACGACGCCGTCGTGCGCATGCGGGAACTCGCGTCGCAAAACTTCATTTCCAAGGAACAGTTGCAACAACGTCAGGCCGACCTGCTCGACCAGCGCGCGCGCGTGCAATCGCTCGAGCGCGACCGCATCAGCATCGGCCGGGACCTGACGAGCCAGAAAAGCGACCTGGCCAGCATGCCGTTGCGCCACCAGAATCAGATTGCCCAGATCGAACGCGACATCGCAAGCCTCGGACAGGAACTGACCGAGAGCGAGGCCAAGCGCCGCCTGGAAATCACGGCGCCGGAAGCCGGCGTCGCCACCGCGGTCACGGCCGAAGTCGGGCAGATGGTCGACGGGAGCAAGCCCCTGGTCAGCATCGTCCCCGCGGGGGCGACATTGCAGGCGTACCTGTACGCGCCCAGCCGGGCCATCGGTTTCGTCAAGGCGGGCGATAAGGTGCTGATGCGTTACCAGCCCTACCCCTATCAGAAATTCGGACAGGCCCAAGGCACCGTCGCCTTTGTCTCGAAAGTCGCGCTGTCCGGCAGCGAACTGGCGGGCATGAACGGAGCGACCGACCAGGCGAACGGTGGCGAGCCGCTGTACCGGATCACCGTCAACCTGTCGGCCCAGACGATCAACGCCTATGGCCGCCCGCAGCCGCTGCAAGCCGGGATGCTGCTCGACGCTGACATCCTGCAGGAAAAGCGCCGTCTCTACGAATGGGTGCTCGAGCCCCTGTACAGCCTCAGCGGCAAACTGTGATCGGATCCGGCATGCGTTTCCTCGACGACATCAACTTCGGCTTCGGTTCCAGGCTGCCGTCGATCCTGCAAACCCAGGCGACCGAATGCGGGTTGGCGTGTCTCGGCATGGTCGCGGGCTACCATGGACACCATATCGACCTGGCCACCCTGCGCCAGCAATTTTCGATCTCGCTCAAGGGCGCCACGCTGGCGCACCTGCTCAAGATTGCGAAACGGTTGAATCTGGAATCGCGCCCGCTGAAGCTGGATCTCGATGAGTTGGACAGGCTGAAACTGCCCTGCATCCTGCACTGGAATTTCAACCACTTCGTCGTATTGAAGGAAGTCGGCGCCAAAAAAGTAACGATCCACGATCCCGCCGTCGGCGCACGGGAGATTTCGCGGGAAACGTTGTCCGAATCGTTCACCGGTGTTGCCCTCGAACTGTGGCCAAGCTCGGACTTCAAGCCCCAGGAACAGCGCCAATCGATCAAGTTACGCAGCCTGATGGGGCGCGTCACGGGCCTCGCGCGCTCGTTCTCCCAGATCCTGATCCTCGCCCTGTCGCTCGAAGTCTTTGCGCTGGTCAGTCCATTCTTCCTGCAATGGGTGCTCGACAACGTGATCGTATCGGGCGATCGCGACCTGCTGACGACGCTGGCCCTCGGCTTCGGCCTGCTGATGCTCATGCAGCAGGCCGTCGGCTCGCTGCGCTCCTGGGTCATCATGTACATGGCGACCACGCTGAACGTGCAGTGGCGCGCCAACGTGTTCACCCACCTGATCCGCCTGCCGGTGGAGTATTTCGAAAAACGCCACCTCGGCGACATCGTTTCCCGCTTCGGCACGGTCGACCAGATCCAGCACACGCTGACGACTTCCTTCCTCGAGGCGATCCTCGACGGCGTCATGTCGCTCGTGACGCTGGTCGTGATGTTCATTTACAGCCCGCTCCTGGGCTGGATCGCCGTCGGGACCATGACACTGTACGCGCTGGTGCGCTGGGTCTGGTACGGCCCCCTGCTCAAGGCAACCGAAGAGCAGATCGTCCACGCCGCAAAACAGCAGAGCCATTTCCTGGAAACGGTACGGGGCGTCAAGGCCATCAAGCTGTTCCAGCGCCAGGACGAACGCCGCGCCAGCTGGCTGACGCTGCTGGTGGACCAGATCAACGCCGACGTCCGCACGCAAAAACTGCAATTGCTGTACCGGTTCCTCAACGGCCTGCTGTTCGGCGTCGAGAACATCCTGATCGTCTGGCTCGGCGCCAAGATGGTGCTGGCCGGCGATTTCAGCGTGGGCGTGCTGATGGCGTTCAACGCCTACAAGGGCCAGTTCGACACCCGCGTCGGTTCGCTGATCGACAAGTTCACCGAGGTCAAGATGCTGAAATTGCAGGGCGAGCGACTGGCCGACATCGTCCTGACGGCGCCTGAAGACCTGCAGGGCACGC
Organism: Massilia sp. Root335; assembly: GCF_001425685.1. GTDB lineage: Bacteria > Pseudomonadota > Gammaproteobacteria > Burkholderiales > Burkholderiaceae_D > Telluria > Telluria luteola. The sequence continues at coordinate 96,957 of NZ_LMCY01000044.1, forward strand.
AGATGCTGGACACCCCCGCACTCGAACCCGTCATCGAGGTCGACAACCTGCGTTACCGCTATGCCGAACAGGAGCCCTATGTGCTCGATGGCGTCACGTTCAGGATCACGGCCGGCGAATCGGTGGCGCTCGTCGGTGCGTCGGGTTGCGGCAAAAGCACGTTGATGAACGTCCTGCTGGGCATCCTGCCGGCAACCGAAGGCCAGATCACCATCGGCGGCGTCAAGCTCCAGCAGGTCGGTCTCGAGACCCTGCGCCAGATGGTGGGCACCGTGTTGCAGGACGACGTGCTGTTCGCCGGATCGATCGCGGACAACATCAGCTTCTTCGATCCGCAGGCCGACCAGAAATGGGTCGAGGAATGCGCGCGGCTGGCCGCCATCGGCCATGAAATCGCCGCCATGCCGATGGGTTTCAACACGCTGGTCGGCGACATGGGCACGGTGCTGTCGGGCGGTCAGAAACAACGGGTATTGCTGGCACGTGCCCTGTACAAGCGGCCCAGCATCCTGTTCCTCGACGAGGCCACCAGCCACCTGGACATCGCCAAGGAACACGAAGTGAACACCGCCGTGAAGGCCCTGAACATCACCCGGATCATCATTGCGCACCGCCCGGAAACGATCGCGTCGGCACATCGTGTAATCGCACTCCACGCAGGAAAAGTCGTGCAGGATTCGCTCGTGTCCGACCTCTACCAGCAAGCCCAACAACAAGTCGCGTGAACGAGGGACGAAGAAGACTTATGCTCGACATTAACGATTTCCCGGAGAACCTGGTTGAGTACGACTGCGTCCGCATCCGCGATACGCGCACCGTCTGGCTCAACGCCGCCTCGATGGAAAGCCTCGCGGCGGTACTCGATGCGGGCGCGCCGGATACGAACTTCGCGCGGTATTTCTCGTATGTGTCCAAGTCCAACCGCTGCTTTGGCGAAGCCGAACTGGACCAGCACGACCGGCGCATGTATCTCGCCGAGCGGTACGGCGGCCGCGGCGTGGGCGACAACGGTGGTGGCGGGCGGGTAGGGAATATCGGACCATTCCAGGCCAAGGGCGTCGGGCCGAATCCCCTGGCGCGCGGCAGCTCGACCTGGCATTCGTACGGTTCCCTGAACCTGATCGATGCCGCCTACGAGGCGATCTACTCCACCGTGCTCGATGGCATACTCCCTCTGGGCTGCGCGAAGATTCACGGCATCATCCATACCTCGCAAGGCGGGGCGCTGCAGTCGCTGAACGCGGCAACGAAGGATGCCGAGCTGTTGCCGACGTCCGGCGCCATCCTCGTCCGGGAGCGGACCCTGCGGCCCGCCCACTTCATGCATGCGGACCTTTTCGCTCCGCCGAAGCCGGCCGGCCTGATGCGCGAGCCCCAGCGGATCCGGGCGGTGCACCGGCGCCTCAAGACCCGGTTCGAAAGCCACGACCACTTCATCCAGTTCCTCGGGAAGTTCATTCTGTCGTCCGCCAAGCAGTTCGGTTTTGCCCGCGCGGCGCGCATCGCGCATGGCGGCGTCACGCCATCGAACGTCTGCCTGGACGGCCGCTGGATCGACCTGACCGAAGCCCGCTTCCTAAGCGGCGGAAAGAATTTCCGCGGCCTGACGACCTTCTACGACGAACCCCAGGTCATTACCGAAGTCGTCACGCAGTTGATGTACGTATTCGGCAAAAGCAACGTCTCCCGCTTCAACGTGGAGCCTCTGCTGAACTACTTCCAGAAGACGTTCGACAGCTGTTTCGCCTATTATTCGCTGGAGATCCTGGGCGTGCCCGACGCGAATCTCAGCGCCATCGCCGAGAGCGAAGACGGGAAAGCATTCGCGAAAGCCTATTCCAGCATCGTCCTGCAGGGCAAGCGGCCGGTGGCCGACTTGCCCGCCGGCCTGGATCGCGACGATCCCGTCATCGCCTTCATGCGCCTAGCCTATCTCTCGCTGGCGGACATCGAGGCGTCCCTGCCGAAGCTGGGTGCGCTCCTGCGCTGTCCGCCCGCGGATGCGCTTCCGGTCGCCACGGCCTTCCGCAACCTCTTCCGCCGCGCGATCGCGCCACAGGACGAGGACGTCGCGCCGGAAGCATTCCGCAGCCAGGCCATCGCCTCGGCGGTCAAGGCGTTGCGGTGGGCCTGCCTGTCCTCCTACTTCTACCGGGACAGGATCGCCTCGCACCTCTACCATGTCACGGCCAATAAGGATCTTTCCGATCTCGGCGCCTTCATCCAGGAATGCGTCGACCAGTCCACATGGATCTTCGCCAAAGCCTGCAGCGGTGACGTCACGATCCTGGAAACGAAAGAAGTCCGCATCGGCTTCGACCAGGCGCGATCCGTCTATACCGCGACGGCCGGCGGCGAACGCACGTTCCAGCGCTACGAGGATTGCCTCGCCTTCATCCATGCGTGCCACCCGGACCTGCGCCTGAGCGACGCGTTCGATCCATTCCCCTACCTTGAAGGCCTCGCCGCCGTCCTCGCCAACCTGGAGCGCATGCCATGCAGATCCGCCTGATGCGCGAGCCCCGCGTCCTGTTCGTCAGCTATGAATTCGGTCCGCAGGTATCGGGCGGCATCGCGCGCGTGATCAATGGCCTCAGCGCCGCCCTGATCGGCAAGGTCGACTTCGACGTCTTCCTGTTGCAATGGCGCGTCGAGATCGACAATTTTTCCGGCGACCTCTATCGCAACGGCGTGGACAGGCGGTGTTATTTCGGCCACTACATCGACACGATACGCGACCTCATCAGGCTGAACGGCTACAACATCGTGCACGTCATGCACGCAGGCGAGCACACCTACGAGATCGTGAAATGCCTGCGGGACGAGGCCGTCGACGTCGTGTTCAGCCTGCACTCGATCATGAAGCACGACCAGTCCATCCGCAAGGCATCGGAAAAAGACCTGTTTCATGAAGACTTCCTTCTCAAGAACAGCGATCACGTCCACCTGCTGAGCGAGACGGCCCGGCAATGGGTCGCCGCGGCCTATCCGGATTTTCGCCCGAACGGGGACTTCCATATCATTCCGAATGCGATCGGGTGCCCGGCCGGGCGCACGCGAATCGCACCGCGCGGGCGGACCGTGCTGTGCATGTCGCGCTGGAGCCATGGCAAAGGCCTCGAATACCTGCTGGACGCCATTCCCCATGTGCTGGCGGCCCTGCCGGACGTGCGCTTCGTGCTGGCGGGCAGGAAGGAAAGCAGCTGGGAGTACGACGTCGCGAGCTATGTGAAAAAAATCGACGAAAAGATCAGCCGCGTCGCAGATCACGTGGAGGTACTCGGCTGGATCGACGACGCGCAGAAGGACCAGCTGTGCGCACGGGCCGACGTGGTGGTCATGCCCAGCGAAGTGGAGTACTTCCCCTACGCGATCCTGGAACCGGCCGCGGAAGGCATTCCCGTCGTGGCGAGCCGCATTTCCGGCAGCCGCGAGATCCTCGAGGAAGGACGGGACTGCCTCATGTACGACACGACGGACGTTCTCCAGCTCGCGGAACAGATCGTGACCGTGCTCGGCAATCCGGACCTGGCCGACCGGCTCGCCGCCAATGCCCATGCGCGCGTTTCGACCGAATACACATGGGACAGGATCAGCAGCATGTACCGGGAGCTGTATGTCCGCGTGCTGAATTCCGGCCAGAGCGCCTGGCGCGCCGTCGCATGAAGTACTGCCTGGTCAACAGCGGTCTTGCCTCCCGCCCCGGTCTGCCGGTCGGCGTCGAACAATGGGTCGACGCGCTCGGCGGCGAACTGGTCGCGCCCGCCGCCCTCGCTACGCCGGCCGCGTGCGCACGCTACGACGTCATCCATATCGTCTGCTGCCCGCAGAACGACCGGCTGATCGCCGATGTCCGCAACCGGCTGGGCGGGAACGGCAAGACCAGAGTGATCCTGTCCCTGCGCAGTATGTTTGACGCACGCCCGGAGACGCACGAACACGGGGCCCTGGTCGCGGCGTGTGCCCACGCCGACCTGCTCGTCGCCGGCGATCACGCGACCGTGCTGCATTACGAACGCATGACCGGACGGCGCGTCCACGCACTTCCCGACCCGGCCGACCTGCGCCGGCTCTACGCGGAGGCTGGCGCGTCCGGGCCGAAACTCGACAGGATCGCCTTCGTCATGCCGCGCGAACGCTTCGACGCGCACGGCCCAGGTTTCCTGGGGCGCGACGTCGAATTGTTCTGCGACGACTTCCGGAGCACGCCCGCCCTGCTCGCCCGTCTCGGCCAGTTTGCCTTCATCTGCTTCGACGCCGATCTCGAAGGCCATGACGCGGAATTGATCTACCTGGCTGCCCGGGGCTGCGCCGTCATCGGCGGCGGCCGCGCCGAAGTCAACAAGCGCTGCTTCGCGCTCAGCGCCCACCTCGCGCCCGACGCCACGCTGAAAACCCTGCGCTGGTTGCTGGACGACGAAGACGCGAAACGCTACGCGCTCGAATGCGCCGCCGACAAGCTCGAATACTACAATCACGGCAACAGCCGGAACCGCTTGATGGCCCTGCTCGCGGCCACCGGCCTGCCGGATACGCGCGATCCCGGCGCGGAGTCCGTCCTGGCAGGCGACGCGGACCGGATCGTCTACCTGGATGCGATACGTCACGTTTCCGGCCCGGTCCATGTCACCTACGGCAGCAATGAATTCGTGGTGGTCTGCCTGGTCAGGAACGGCGCGGAATACCTGCCGTCTTTCCTGCGTCATTACCGCCGTATCGGCGCAACGCATTTCTATTTCGTCGACAACGAATCCACGGACGTCACACGCTCCATCCTGGCGGACCAGCCTGACGTCACCGTGTACAGGACGGCACTCCAGCACAGGAAATTCGAAAGCGAGATCCGCCGGGCGATCATCGAGAAGCACTGCGCGTCCCGGTGGTGCATGTGCGTCGACATCGACGAGCTGTTCGAGTTTCCGGGCTCCGGCACCCTCACGATGCGCAGTTTCCTCGATTACCTGAACGCGCACGGGTTCACGTCGGTCGTGGCCTACATGCTGGACATGTTTGCGGCCGACGCGCACACCGCCGGTGTTTATCTCGAGGACGCCTACCCGAATTTCGACCTGAGCGACGTCAGCAAAGGCGATTACTACGCCGGATTCGAGGCGTTCTGCGACCACAACGTACTGCCTTGCCCCGAGATCGGCAATTACTATGGCGGCGTGCGGCAACACCATATCCGGTCCGGCGAATCGAGATTCCTGCTGACGAAGCATCCCCTGATGTTCATCGACCACCACATCGAAGCCGTGACGATGCCCCACTTCTGCAACAAGTCCCGGGTCGCCGATGTGACCTGCCTGCTGAAGCACTACAAGCTCACGGCCTCGCTCAAGGAGCGCATCGAGGAAGGAATCAGGACGGACAGCTTCTCGTTCATCATCAAGGACCAGATCGCCGCCTATCTCTCCCTGTCGGGCAACGGGCCGGTTGACCGGGCCGGCCGCCCATCCGGCGTCTACACGGACGTCGGGCGCCTGGTGGAGAGCGGTTTTCTGTACACATCGGATCGCTACCAGGCCTACGTGGACGCATCGTCATGAAATACAGTGTTGTCATCCCCACTTACAACAACAGGGACAACCTGATCAATTCCCTGGAAGCGCTCGTGCGCCTCGACTACCCGGGCCATTGTTTCGAAGTGATCGTGGTCGACGACGGGTCGTCCGATGGATTGATCGCGGCCATCGCGGGTTTCCGGCACCGGCTCGGCCTGAGGACCGTCCGGCTGGAACGCGACGATCACTCCTGCCGTTCCCGGGCGAGGAATCACGGATGGAAGATCGCCCTCGGCAAATATGTGGTCTTCATCGATTCGGACATGATCGTCAAACCCGATTACCTGAAGCAGCTCGACAGGTATTTCGCCGGCGCGGACGACTGCATGGTGATCGGCACCCGCATCCATTCCCCGGCCAGGGTGCACGTGCGCAGTATTGCCGATGGATCGCTGTTCGAGACAGTCCGCTTCGCAGCGGACGCCATTCCGTCGCTGGATTACCGCTACCTGGCGTTCTCGGCGCAATCGTTCAACGGCAGGGCGCTGCCCGATGCGTGGCTGCACGCCTACTCCTGCAATCTGGCGATACCGAAGCGCTGGTTGTCGGCCAGCGCCGGCTTCGACGAAAACATCGTCGACTGGGGCCTGGAAGATGTCGAACTCGCGTACCGGCTCTACAAGCTCGGCATCCACATCGAGATCAATCCCTACCTGGAGGCGATTCACCAGAATCCCGGCCACAGGGACGACGTCGCCATTGGCCAGGCGCGCCTGGAAGGCTATCTCGGCAACATCCACTATTTCCTGAGCCGCCATCCCGGCGCACTCGCCCACCACGCCGATCCGGTCGACGTCCTGGTCGAGGGACATCGCTATCGTGAACTGGTGCCCGGCGCGACCGATTTATGCGTCGACAACTTCGAAGACGACTGTCCGGCCGAATTGGCGCTCGACCTGATCCGCATGGGTGAAGGCCGGCACGACCGGATCATCCTGTTCGATTACGCGAGCGCGTCCAACCTGGACGTGCACGTTCAAAAATTGCATTCCCCGGCATGCCCCATCCTGTACTTTCCGATGACGAGAAAGGTGGATGTAGCCGCCATGATGCATTACATCAGCGCCATGCGCGCCAAGACTGCGGCGCTCGCGTAAGCGCCGCGCATCGACAAGACGAGACCAAGCCATGTACCCAGTCCCACCTCCCGAATTCGGCATCGCATTGGAACTGATCAGCCGCCTGAACACGCCGCTCAATCCGCCGCTGCTGGGCAGTCTCCGGAACGCGGCATACGCCGGGACGCTGACGATCCTGCGCAGCGCGAAGAACGACCCCGTCGGCTTCGTCTGCTGGGCGGGCGTCAACAAGGACAGCGTACGGATCGCGGATCAGTTCAACCTCTTTCCCTCGCATTTCTGGGAATTCAAGGAGGGCAGGATCGCATTGGTGCTCTTCGTGTTCTTCGCGTACCCCTTCAACGAAGAGGCGCGCACCGCATTCACGGCGTTCCTGAACTCGCGCCGCGCGGTCTACTTCACGAAAAAGAACAGGAAGCGCCTGGCGATCCGGACATCCAGGGGTTTCAGGTACGCCAAAGTCAACTAAGCGCACGGAACGACATTGAACCGATCCGACTACGACATGAAACTCTCCTTCGTCATGCCCTTCACCTTGCGGGAACCGTTGACCGGCGCTTCCTGCTGGAGAAGCGAAGTGAACGAGGATTGCGTGGCACGCTTCACGCTGTTCCTGCGCTCCTTCCTGCATATGTTCCGGCAGGACGACCTGTGCGAGTTCATCGTCGTGTGCCCTGCCGGCCAATGCGCGGCGGTGCGCGACATCATGTCGACCGCGACATGCGACCCGCGCTATATCGTGGTTGCGGAATCCGACGTCGCCCCCGGCGTCGACGCGATATTGAAAGCGGATGCGGAGGGGCGCGGCGGGTGGTATGCGCAGCAAATCGTCAAGCTGGCCGCGCATCGGATCGTCAAGACGCCGCATTATGTTGTCCTGGACAGCGACCTGGTTTGCATCCGCCCCTGCGGCCATGCCAGCTTTATCGCAGGAGGCCGCCTGCTGCTCAACGTCGAATCCGTCGAGGATTATGCGCGGCTCTATACCGGCGGCTTCGCCAGCAAGGAAATCGGCATCAAGAGCGAACGGCGCGTGCAATCGCTGCGCATCCTCGGCAGGGATACCGGGAACGCGAATCATGCAACGTTCTACGGCGAAACGCCCGTCATACTTTCCGCGCCCCACGTGGCGTCCATGCTGCGGGACCTCGAGCGCAGCCATGGCAAGGATTGGACCACCGTACTGACCGAACAATGCGGCTGGACGGAATACGGCTTGTATTTCGGTTACCTGGATGCCCTCGGCCTCACGGATACGGTGTATCGCCCGGCCGGCAGTGACGCGATCCTGAGCCTGGAAAAATCGGTCTGGCAGGAGACGTCCAATTACCGCTCCGTGCGCGCCTACGACTACGCGCACTTTTTTTGCGACGACCGGGGCTACTTCGTCGCTATCCAGTCGTGGATTCCCAAAACGTCCTGGTTGCCACCGCGCTACGGGTCGAGGCTCGAATTTTATCGCGACATGGAGCAATGGATCATGGGGCAAACCAGCAAAACCTTGAATATTAATTAAATCATGGACGACATCAAAATCGCACGCGGCGTATATTTTCTCGCCAATAACCGGGTCTTCGAACAGGTGATCGCATTCCTGCGAAGCTTTCGTACCCACAACCCCACGATTCCCTTGTGCCTGATTCCTTTCGACAGCGACTTCGACAGGATAGCCGCGCTCAAGGATACGTATTCCTTTTCCATCTTCGACGATCCCGCCCTGCTCGCCAGTTGCGATGCCATCAGCGAGAAATTCCACGGCCGCGTGATCGGCGCCTACCGCAAACTCGTCGCGTGGGAAGGCAAGTTCGAAACCTTCGCGTATATCGATGTCGATACCGTCGTGCTTGATTCGGTGGATTTCGCATTCGATCACCTGAAGTACGGCCCTTACATGGCGTCGCACTCGAACATCGAGGCTATCCGGCGCTGGGTATGGAAAGACAACGTCCATGCAACCCATCTGCTGACGCCACCCCAGATCGCCTACGCGGCCAATACGGGTTTCTTTGTCAGCGTACGCGGCCTGTTCCCCATGAAGCACGCTCTGGCAAAAGTCAATGCGGCGTTGGAACTCAAGGACTGCATGGAACTGCATTGCATGGAGCAGCCTTTCCTGAATTACCTCGTCGTCACCTCCGGCTATTCCTATGCGAGCCTCCTGACGCTGCGCTTGATGGGCATTGCCCCGACAGCGAAGCTGGAATGGTGGGGAGGACAAGAAGGGGCAACGGTAGATAACGGAAAACTCTACCCGCCCGGCGGCGAGCCGATCTTCCTGGTGCATTGGGCGGGCATCTGGCAGGAAGCCAGCGCATCCGGCAAGAGCCTTCCTTACCAGGCATTGTGGGACTTCTACCGCCGTCCGGAAATCCCGGCCGATATTTTCACGACAAATCCATGAAGCCCATGCACACCATGGAAAGAATCCTCGTAACGGGAGGGGCCGGGTTCCTCGGAAGCCATTTATGCGATCGCCTGGTCGCAAGCGGCGCCGATGTTCTGTGTGTCGATAACTTATTTACCGGCAGTAAAGCGAACATCGCCCATCTGATCGGCAAGCCCACATTCGAATTGATGCGGCATGACGTGACCTTTCCACTATACGTGGAAGTGGACAAGATCTATAACCTGGCTTGTCCAGCCAGCCCGGTGCACTATCAGCACGATCCGGTGCAGACCACGAAGACCAGCGTACACGGCGCAATCAACATGCTGGGACTGGCCAAGCGCGTCAAGGCACGCATCCTGCAGGCGTCGACGAGCGAAGTTTACGGCGATCCCGAAGTGCATCCGCAGCCGGAGGACTATCTCGGACGCGTCAATCCGATCGGTATCCGTTCCTGTTACGACGAGGGCAAGCGCTGCGCCGAGACGTTGTTCTTCGATTACTGGCGCCAACACGAACTGCGCATCAAGGTCATCCGCATTTTCAATACCTATGGACCGCGCATGCACCCGAACGACGGGCGCGTGGTGAGCAATTTCATCGTGCAGGCCTTGCAGGGTAAAGACATCACCCTGTATGGCGATGGCCAGCAGACCAGGAGCTTCTGCTATGTCGACGACCTGATCGACGCGATGGTCGCCATGATGGAGACCCGCGACCACATTACCGGCCCATTCAACGTCGGGAATCCCTTCGAATTCACCATGCTGGAATTGGCCGAGTTGACGCTCAAGCTGACCGGTTCGAAATCCAGGCTGACGTTTCTGCCATTACCTCAGGACGATCCGCGGCGGCGCAAACCGGATATCGGAGCAGCGAGGGAAATGCTGGGCTGGAAACCCAAGGTCGGGCTGGAAGATGGGCTCCGGGAAACCGTGAATTACTTCAAGCGGACACTCCTGGTTTAAGACAACTCGCCAGGCCAGCCATCTGGCGCCGGTATCAGTTGTTAAGCCAAGAAAGCTGTTTTATTTTTTTGTAAGCGCCATAAAAAATACACAAGGTCGCGGATAAACTTTGATAAATTTTGATAGATTCTGATGGGTTGTCCGCGAGCCTCAGGCGCGTAATGTGATGTTTTGATATATTTGGCGAATATTTTCCGCAAAAATATTCGCGCATATGGAATTCCTGGTCGAATTAGACTGCATGAATTCAGGATTGATTAACTTAATCGAGTTGACATGGGTTTTAAATAATGAGATTATTTATTGCCGCGACAAAGCGGCATTTCAATTTTGGAGAGAAAAATGCAAGATCTGAGCTTTGATGAAATTTCAATGGTTTGTGGCGCTGATCGTGGAGACGCTACTGCAGGCGGAGCGGTTGCTGGAGCAGTCTTCGGTGGCGCAGCGGCTGGCGCAGAATACGGTGTTTGGGGCGGAGCGGGCGGCGTGATTGCCGGGGCAATCATTGGTGGCGCTATCGGCTACATCGCCTATTCCATGGGCTAATAGATTCACCGGCCCGTCTCGTTTGACGGGCCGTTTTCAGCTTTAATTTAGCAAGACAATGTCTTTTAATGTGCGCAGCAGACATTAAATAACTTATTGATGTTTTTTGGCTTGGCTGCCTCTGAATTCGCTATGGCAACTTGAAATTTTCGAAAAGAGAAATCTCAATACTGATCGTAATAATTTATCGTGCAGCCTGTAGCGGCGGCAGCGGATTTTTTATAGAATGACATGGAAAAATGGCTTATTCCAGGCGCATGCCAAATAGCCGCTGCGAAGAATATGGGTTAGGTTGCCATTATTACCACAGCAATGGATCGATGGCGACGTCGTGTTTGGATGAAGCTGTTTAGTGACCTACATGCACAGATTCTTCCTCCCCTGTATTGTTATGCCTGAAATTATTCGGCGCGCCCGGATTTTTGGCGCGAAAAATGTAAGCTTAATTTGGTCTACAGGAGAATTTAATGCCAGCCTCTAACAATTCGAGGAATCGCAATTTCATCGGCGTTGGCATATCCCTCGGAACGGGAGTTGGCGCTGCAGTTGGCATTATTACTGGCCATCTCGCACTGGGTATCAGCTCTGGAGTTGCAATTGGCTTTGTTATCGGTGTTTTGCTGTCAAAGCGACGTCGATGACGGTCTTCGTTTCCTAATCTGGACTTCCCCGTGGACTCAATCCACCCAAGTTGCTGACTGCAAGACGGTCGCCGTCACGTGATGACTCAATGAGGTACTACGCTTGATCGCCCATGCTGGCGGCTTCCTGGCATGAAACGGCTCAACGTACTTCAAGAAACATGAACTGATCGCCTATCTCCAGTCCACTGGTTTCAAATCCGTGCACTCAGCAGAGTGGCGCACCGCTCGACGAGATCCCGATTCGAGCAATTCGTCCAACAAGTCAATCTGCGTCGCAACCTGGATCTCATGTCTCGCCGCATGGGCCAATGCCGCGTCGGAAAGACGCTGCCATTCCCGCTGGTCGCGCCATAGCAGGTCGAGTGCATCGTTCCATACGGACAGCGGAGCGTCCGGAGGCAGGCGGATGCCTCCCGGGCCGATGGACTCGCTCAGTCCGCCGATTTCGCTGCCGATGACCGGGATGCCGCTGCATTGCGCTTCCGACGCCACCATGCCCCACGCTTCTTCCGCCTGGCTCGGAACCAGCAGCACGCGGGTATTGCGGTAGATCTTCCTGGGGTCGAGCACGGACCGGTGCCATTCGATATTCCCCGATGCCAGGGCCTGTTTCTTTATGCTCGTTAAATCAACGGACCAGGATTCGTAGAAGGCGAAGGGAATGTCCTTGCGCGCCTGCGCCATTGCCAGAGCGAGCGGCCCGCCTTTCGATTCGTAGGGGTTGACCAGGACGACCCTGGTGCCGGCCGCGGGAACTCTGCACCGCTGCGGATCGATGGGTGGCCGGACGATCGTCGACGGCAATCCGAACGTGTCGTACAGGCGCTTCGCCGTGAACCTGGAGTTCGTGACGAAGCGCGCGCCCTCGAGCGTCCTGAGGTCGCCATGGCCGGGAAACCAGACGTCCTTCACCGAATAGATGACCTCGATCCCCATCCGGATGGCTTGCCGGCATAGCGCCACGGATCCCGATCCGGTGCCGGCGGCAAACAAGACATCGGGCCTGAAACGCGAAGCCGCCTCCTGCAGCCCCTGTTCGATATCCGTGCCCCGGAAGCAGGGATAACCCATGTGGTGGTCGACCGGAAAGGCCTGGCGCAGGACACGACCCGCGACCTTGTTGCGCAATCCCGTCCACCCCGCGTCCTTCAGCGTCGCCAGCACCGCGACCGCGTGCCCTCGTTGCTGCAGGCCTGTCGCGAAGTGGTGCAGGGACCACTCGGAACCGCCTACCGATTGAGGAAGATAGCCACCGTTGATGGCGAAGAGGATTCTCATGTCAGCGTGGCGCAGTCCCGATTACGTCCATCCGGCGGGTCCGGCTCACCACACCCTGCACCGTTTCTCCTTCACCATCGGCTGCCCCGCCTTGCACTGGAACGCCTGCTGGAACTGCGGCATGTTCACCATCAGCCCGTTGACGCGGTAGCGGCCCGGCGAGTGCGGGTCCGTCATCGCGCTCACGCGCAGGTTTTCCGGGCGATCGTTTTCGCAAGCCCATTGCGCGTAGCCGACAAAGAAGCGCTGCTCCGGCGTCAATCCGTCACGCAGCGGCTGCGGCTGGGCTTTCTGCGGCATGCTCGCCATCTCCGTCTGCCACGCCATCCAGCCGAGGATCAAGCCGCCCAGGTCGGCGACGTCCTCGCCCAGGGTGAGCTTGCTGTTGATCTTGATGTCGTCCACCACCGTGTACTTGGCGTACTGGTCGACGACGCACTGGGCCCGCTCCTCGAAGGCCTTGGCATCCTTCTTCGTCCACCAGTCCTTGAGGTTGCCGTTGGCGTCGAACTGGCGCCCCTCGTCGTCGAAGGCGTGGGTCAGCTCGTGGCCGATGGTGCCGCCCGTGTTGCCGTAGTTGGGCGCGTCGTCCATCTTCGGGTCGAACAGCGGCGGCTGCAGCACGCCGGCCGGGAAGTTGATGTCGTTCATCTGCGGATCGAAGTACGCGTTCACCGTCGGCGGCGTCATGCCCCATTCCGTGCGGTCGAGCGGCTTGCCGATCTTGGCCAGCTGGCGGCGCGCCTCGAACTCGTTGCCGCGTTCGACGTTGCCGGCGAAGTCGCCCGGCTTGACGACGTAGGCGCCATAGTCGCGCCACTTGTCCGGGTAGCCGATCTTGTTGACGATCGCGGCCAGTTTCTTTTGCGCCTGCTGCTTCGTCTCCGCGCTCATCCAGTCGAGTTCGTCGATGTCCCGCTTCATCGCGTCTTCGATCTGGCGCGTCATGTGCAGCGCCTTTTCCTTGAGCTCCGGGGAAAACGCGCGGCTGACGAATTCCTGGCCCAGCGCCTCGCCCAGCTGATGGTCGACGAGGGCCACGCAGCGCTTCCAGCGCGGTTGCTGCTGCTGCACGCCGCGCAGGGTCTTGCTGAAGAAATCGAAGTGTTCGTTGTCGAAATTCGACGCCAGCAGCGGCGACATATTGCGCGCCACGTGCCAGCGCAGGTAGGTGCGCGTGGCATCGACGTCGCTCGTCTTCCACATCTTGCCGAGCGCCTTGAAGAACGCGGGTTCCGTGACGTTGAACGTCGTCAGGTTCCCCTCCCCCAGTTCGTCCAGGTAGGCGTGCCAGTCGAAGGCCGGCGTCAACGCCTGCAGGCCTTTGACATCGACCTTGTGGAACAGTTTATACGGATCGCGTTTGTCCACGGACGACAGCGACGCCTGCGCGAGCGCCGTCTCCATCTGCATCACGCGCGCGGCGTTGCGCTGCGCCTGGGCGGGCGCGTCGCCCAGCAGCTTGAACGTGTTGGCGATGTGGGTCACGTACTTGGCGCGGATCTCTTTCGACTTGGCGTCCGTCTTGAGATAGGAATCGCGGTCCGGCAGGCCGAGGCCGCCGGCGAACGCGAACGCGATCACGCGCGAGGAATCCGCGAAATCCTGGCTCGACGAGAAGCCGAAGAACAGGCCCGGATCGGCCAGCGCCAGTTGCAGGCGCGCCAGCACGCGCGGCAGGTCGCGGTTCGAATGCAGCTGCGCGATCGCGTCGAAATACGGCTTCAGCGGCGCGGCGCCGCGCGCATCGATGGCCTTCTCGTCCATGCAGGCGCCGAAGTAATCGCCGATCTTTTGCTGGTTCGCGTTGCGGCCGTCCTGGCGCTTCGACAGGTCTTCGAGGATGCCCCACAGGTAGCGGCGGTTGTCCAGCGCCAGCTTGCCGTACACCGACCAGCGTGCCTGGTCGGCCGGGATCGGGTTGTTCTTGATCCAGCCGCCGCAGGCATATTGGTAAAAGTCGACGCAGGGGTCGGCCTTGCGGTCCATCGCGTTCACGTCCAGGCCCGGCGTGTACGGGAATGCGGTGGCGGGACGCTCGGCAGCCGGCGCAGCCGCGGGTGGGTGGTCCTGGGCGGCGGCGGCGAAGGTCGTGCCGGCCAGGGCCAGGAGAAGTGCGAGGCGGACTGGGCGCATGCGGTATCCGAATTAATAAAACGTTAAAACGGCATCGTGCCACACTGGAATCGGCACAGCAATATATGCATGTCGATGTATCGTCCGCGGCCGAATACGGTTCGGCATCCCATCAATAAAAACGGCATATATTCCGTTTCCGAAATACATGCCGCTCGTAATCACCGCCGGATAATCCGCCCGGCGCGTCGATCAGAATTTGAAAACGATACCGACGCCGTAATTGGTCGAATCGCTGGACGGTTTCTGCGCTTCCACACGACCGGAAATGGTCGGGGTGAAGTTGTAATTCAGGCCGACGCCATACAGGGCGCCGTTGGTGTCGTCACCGTACCTGGCGCCGCCGTACGACGCTTCGGCGCGCAGCGAGTTGTAGCCGAGGCGGCCGTAGATGTCGAATTGCGGGGTCAGCGGGTAGGAACCGACGACGGAGACATGGGTCTGCTTGGCGGTCACCTCGACGGGGCCGAAGTCCCAGCTGCCCAGTTGGCGATAGCCCAGCTCGACGGCGACGAAGCGGTTGAAGCCGTAGCCCAGGAAGCCGCCGACGCCGGTTTTGCTGTCGTCGAGGTTGTCGATCTTGGTCGAGCCGACGTCCAGGCCGGCGTAATAGCCGGTCGGTGCCGCGGCGAACGACGACGATGCCGCCAGCGCCAGCGTGGCGGCGATTGCGAATTTCTTGAACATATTATTTCCGATCTCTTTATCTTGATTTATTTCCGCAATGGCCAAAGCGCGATCGCGGGCCGGAAATTATACAAGAAACAATATATTCGCACGCCGATATGACACATATGCCCGCAGCGCTTGCGGCGCCGCGGGCATGGCAGGATCAGTAGACGACGACGGAGCGGATCGACTCGCCCTTCTTCATGAGGTCGAAGCCCTCGTTGATCCGGTCGAGCGGCAGGTGGTGGGTAATCAGATCGTCGATGTTGATCTTGTTTTCCATGTACCAGTCGACGATCTTCGGCACGTCCGTGCGGCCGCGCGCGCCGCCGAACGCGGAACCTTTCCACACGCGGCCCGTGACCAGCTGGAACGGACGGGTCGCGATCTCCTTGCCCGCTTCCGCCACGCCGATGATGATCGATTGGCCCCAGCCCTTGTGGCAGCACTCCAGCGCCTGGCGCATGGTCTGGACGTTGCCGATGCATTCGAAACTGTAGTCGGCGCCGCCGTCCGTCAGCTGGACGATCGTGTCGACGACGTTCTCGACGTTCTTCGGATTGACGAAATGGGTCATGCCGAACTTGCGCGCCATGTCTTCGCGGCCGGGGTTGAGGTCCACGCCGATGATCTTGTCGGCGCCGACCATCTTCGCCGCCTGGATCACGTTCAGGCCGATGCCGCCCAGGCCGAACACGACGACGTTCGCGCCCGCCTCGACCTTCGCCGTGAAGATGACGGCGCCGATGCCCGTCGTCACGCCGCAGCCGATATAGCAGATCTTGTCGAACGGCGCATCGGAGCGGACTTTCGCCAGCGCGATTTCCGGCACCACGATGTAGTTCGAGAAGGTCGACGTCCCCATGTAGTGATAGATCGGCTTGCCGTCCAGCGAGAAGCGCGAGGTCGCATCCGGCATCAGGCCGCGGCCCTGCGTGCTGCGGATCGCCTGGCACAGATTGGTCTTTTGCGACAGGCAGAATTTGCACTGGCGGCATTCCGGCGTGTACAGCGGGATGACGTGGTCGTCCTTGCGCAGGCTCGTGACGCCCGGCCCGACGTCGACGACGACGCCGGCGCCTTCATGGCCCAGGATAGCGGGAAAGATCCCTTCCGGATCGGCGCCGGACAACGTGTAGTAATCGGTATGGCAGATGCCTGTCGCCTTGACTTCGACCAGCACCTCGCCCGCTTTCGGGCCCTCGAGCTCGACTTCCTCGATCGTCAGCGGTTTCCCTGCCTGCCATGCGATCGCTGCCTTGGTTTTCATGTTTTCTATCCCCGGAAAATGATGCAAGAAAGTTTGCCATGATACCAAGCCAGGGGCGGAACGTTATTTACCTTTCAGCCGCCCCGCGAACGCCCCATGCAGGCTGTTGAGCAATTCCTCGGCAGCGACGAGCTGTTCCGCGACTTCGTTGACCTTGCGCCGGGTCGAACGGGCGTGGTCGCGCAGCACTTCGAAGGCCGTGTTGCGGTCGGTCTGGAAGCGCGTCATCAGGAGGCCCACGGCCAGGCTCGTCTCCCGGCCCGCCGCCAGCGCGGCGTTCAGGTTCGCTTCGGTGCGGCGCAGCTGGCGGATCTCGTCGGCGCGCGCGAGCGCGGATTCGAAGGACGGCAACAGGCGCGCGGCGTCGACCGGCTTGACGACAAAGCCGACGGCGCCGTGGCTGGCGGCCTGGCGGGCCGTCTCGGCATCGTCCACCGACGACAGGAACATGAAGGCGACCGATGTGTGTTCCTTGAGACGCAGCGCCAGCTCGAGGCCGGACATGCCGGGCATGCTGATGTCCAGCAGCGCCAGCGCGATGTCGGCTTCGCGTTCGGCGACGCGCTGCAGCGCCTCCGCGGCCGAAGCGGCTTTCACGGTGTCGTAGCCGGCATGGTCCAGCACGGTCGCCAGGTAGTCGAGCAGGATCGGATCGTCGTCGACGACCAGGATCAGACGGCGGGGAGGCACAGGCGCGCTCATTGTCATGGTTCTCGCAGCGATGTGGGTGAACGCGCCCGCTGCGGCGCAAACGGTCGCACGGCGCCGAGGCGCGGCAAAAATATAGCACGTTGACAAGCCGGCTCGTCAATCGAATTCAATCGTTCTGCGCCAGCGCAACATGCGTGCGACACGAGCGCAACAGCGGGCGCGCACGATTGAAAACTAATTGCATATGTATAAGTTCTCAAAATAAACTGATTCGCGCTGCCCGATACGGGTAGCGCGATGTATCGGCTGTTAGAGGAGTACTACCACAAGCTCGCGGCCCACAAGGCTAGCGGCGATAACGATACCCTAATCAACGGAGAAAACACCGATGAATCAGAAGCAAACTCGCGCATCAATGATGGTTCCCGCCCTCGGGCTGTGCGTGGCGGCCCTTGCCGTCGCGTTCGCAGGCAGTGCATCGGCCGCGCCCGACACCACCCGCGTGATCGTCGCCTTCAAGCCGGGCTCGGCTGCCAACGTCAAATCCGCCGTCGCGGCCGCAAGGGGAGCGGTCAAGCAGGAAATCTTCAACATGAACGCGATGGCCATCGAAGTGCCGACGGCCGCGCTGCAGGGCCTGCAGCACAACCCGAACGTCGAGTACGTCGAGGAAGACGTGATCCGCAAGCCGTTCTCGCTGACGACGCCCTCCACCGGCGTGCCGTACACGAGCGGCCAGCTGGTCCCGTACGGCATCAAGCTCGTGCAGGCCGACCAGCTCGCGGACGCGAACACGAGCAACCGCAAGATCTGCATCATCGACTCCGGCGTCGACTTCAGCCATGAAGACCTGAAGGACAACGGCGCCAACGTCACCGGCGAATACGATTCCGGCACCGGCTGGTGGTACACCGACGAGACCCATCACGGCACCCACGTGTTCGGCACCATCGCGGGCGTCAACAACGGCCTGGGCGTGGTCGGCGTGAATCCGAACAAGCAGCTCAAGCTGCACATCGTGAAAGTCTTCGGCGCGGACGGCGCGTGGACGTACTCGTCGACCCTGGCCAACGCGGCCAACAAGTGCGGCGCGGCGGGCGCGAACGTCATCACGATGTCGCTGGGCGGCGGCGCGCGCAGCATCACCGAGCAGCGCGCGTTCGACAACCTGCAGACCAAGGGCGTGCTCTCCATCGCGGCGGCCGGCAACGACGGCAACTCGACGACGTCGTACCCGGCCGGCTATGCCAGCGTGATGTCGGTGGCGGCCGTGGACGAGAACAAGGTCGTCGCCTCGTTCTCGCAGTACAACAAGGACGTCGAGATCGCCGGTCCGGGCGTCTCCGTGCTGTCCACCGTCCCGATGGGCACCGGCGTCGACACGGCGCTGACGGTCGGCTCGACCAACTACGCGTCGTCGGCGATGGAAGGCTCGCCCGTCAAGACCGCCACCGCGCCGCTGGCCGACTTCGGCATCGGCGACACGGTCAACACGGCCGTCTCCGGCAAGATCTGCCTGATCCAGCGCGGCACGAACGACTTCGCGACCAAGGTCACCAACTGCCAGAACAGCGGCGGCGTGGGCGCCATCGTCTACAACAACGTGGCCGGCAGCTTCGGCGGCACGCTGGGCACGACCGTGACGACGATCCCCTCGCTGACCGCGTCCGACACGGACGGCGCCGCGATGAAGGCCCAGCTGGGGCAGACCGCGACGGTGGCCCTGAAGGCGTCGAACTACGCCTACTTCGACGGCACGTCGATGGCCACGCCGCACGTATCGGCCGTCGCCGCGCTGGTGTGGAGCTACTTCCCGACCTGCACGGGTTCCCAGATCCGCACGTCGCTGGACAACAGCGCGCTCGACCTGGGCACGGCCGGCCGCGACACCAAGTACGGCTACGGCCTGGTGCAGGCGAAGGCCGCGTACGATCGCATCAAGTCGCTGGGTTGCGGTAAATAATCGGTCGTTTCGCGGCACGACAAAGAGGCGCCACGAGCGCCTCTTTTTCGTTTACGGCCGCGTCACGCTTTACGCCGTCATCTATAATGGTCGTTTTCGCAAATACATCCACCTCAGCCACATCATGGAATTAGCCAAGTCTTTCGAGCCAGCCGACATCGAACAATTCTGGCGCACGGAATGGGAACAGCGCGGTTATTTCGCCGCCTCCATGGACGACGCCAAGCCGTCGTTCAGCATCCAGCTGCCGCCGCCGAACGTGACGGGCACCCTGCACATGGGGCACGCCTTCAATCAGACCGTCATGGATGGCCTGACGCGCTACTACCGCATGCGTGGCTTTAACACGGCGTGGATCCCGGGCACCGACCACGCCGGCATCGCCACGCAGATCGTCGTGGAGCGCCAGCTCGACGCGCAGAAAGTCTCGCGCCACGACCTCGGCCGCGAAGCCTTCGTCGAGAAGGTGTGGGAGTGGAAGGAAAAATCGGGCAGCACCATCACGGGCCAGATGCGCCGCCTGGGCGCGTCCGCCGACTGGGCCCGCGAATACTTCACGATGGACGAGCCGCGCAGCAAGACCGTCACCGAAGTCTTCGTGCGCCTGTTCGAGCAGGGCCTGATCTACCGCGGCAAGCGCCTCGTCAACTGGGACCCGGTGCTGGGCACGGCCGTCTCCGACCTGGAAGTGGTGTCGGAAGAAGAAGACGGCTCGATGTGGTACATCCAGTATCCGCTGGCGGACGGCAGCGGCCACCTGACGGTCGCGACGACGCGTCCGGAAACGATGCTGGGGGACGTCGCCGTCGCCGTCGACCCGACCGACGAACGCTACACGCACCTGCACGGCAAGATGCTGAAACTGCCGCTCGTCGGTCGCGAGATCCCGGTCATCGCCGACACCTACGTCGACAAGGCGTTCGGCACGGGCTGCGTGAAGATCACGCCCGCGCACGACTTCAACGACTACGCCGTCGGCCAGCGCCACAACCTGGCGCTGCTGTCGATCATGACGCTCGACGCCAGGATCACCGACGACGCACCGGAAGCCTACCGCGGCCTCGACCGCTTCGACGCGCGCAAGAAGATCGTCGCCGACCTCGAAGCGCAAGGCCTGCTGGAACAGGTCAAACCGCACAAGCTGCAGGTGCCGCGCGGCGACCGCACGGGTGTCATCATCGAGCCGATGCTGACCGACCAGTGGTTCGTCGCGATGAGCAAGCCGGCACCGGAAGGCACGCACAATCCGGGCAAGTCGATCACCGACGTGGCGCTGGACAAGGTCGCGAGCGGCGAAATCAAGTTCGTCCCGGAGAACTGGACGACCACGTACAACCAGTGGCTGAACAACATCCAGGACTGGTGCATCTCGCGCCAGCTGTGGTGGGGCCACCGCATCCCCGCCTGGTACGGTCCGAACGGCGAAGTCGTTGTCGCCCGCGACGAAGAAGAGGCACGGCAGAAGGCGGCCGCTAGCGGCGTCCAGGGTGAACTGAAACGCGACGACGACGTGCTCGACACGTGGTTCTCGTCCGCGCTCGTCCCGTTCTCGACGGTCGGCTGGCCGGAACAGACGAAGGACATGGACCTGTTCCTGCCCTCCTCCGTGCTGGTCACCGGCTTCGACATCATCTTCTTCTGGGTCGCGCGCATGGTCATGATGACGGCGCACTTCACCGGCAACGTCCCGTTCAAGACCGTGTACGTGCACGGTCTCGTGCGCGATTCGTCGGGCCAGAAGATGTCGAAATCGAAGGGCAACACGCTCGACCCGATCGACCTGATCGACGGCATCGACGTCGAGTCGCTCGTCACCAAGCGCACGACGGGCCTGATGAATCCGAAGGCCGCCGAGAAGATCGCGAAGGCGACGCGCAAGGAATTCCCGGACGGGATCGCGGCGTTCGGCACCGACGCCGTGCGCTTCACGATGGCGAGCTATGCCTCCCTCGGCCGCAACATCAACTTCGACCTGGGCCGCTGCGAAGGCTACCGCAACTTCTGCAACAAGCTGTGGAACGCCACCCGCTTCGTGCTGATGAACACGGAAGGCAAGGACTGCGGCAAGCCGGACGCCGCCGACTATTCCCCGGCCGACCGCTGGATCGTCTCGCGCCTGAACCGCGTCGAGCTGGACGTGGCGAAGGGCTTCGAGGACTACCGCTTCGACAACATCGCCAATTCGATCTACAGCTTCGTGTGGGACGAGTACTGCGACTGGTACCTGGAGCTCGCCAAGGTGCAGGTCCAGCAAGGCACCGAGGCGCAACAGCGCGCCACCCGCCACACGCTGCTGCGCGTGCTGGAAGTCGTGCTGCGTCTCGCGCACCCGATCATCCCGTTCGTCACCGAGGCCTTGTGGCAGGCCGTGGCGCCGCTGGCAGGCAAAACCGGCGACACCATCATGCTGCAACCGTACCCGATCGCCAACGAAGCGCTGATCGATGCGGATGCGGAAGCCTGGATGGAGCAGTTCAAGAAGGTCACCGACGCCACCCGCAACCTGCGCGGCGAAATGAAGCTGTCGCCGTCCGTGCGCGTGCCGCTGATCGTCGAGCCGGCGAACGATGCCGACCGCGCGGCTGCCCAGGGCTTCGCGCCGTACGTCGCCCTGCTGGCCAAGTTGTCCGAGGTGCAGATCGTCGACGCGCTGCCGGATTCGCCTGCCGCCGTCGCCATCGTCGGCACGACCAAGCTGATGCTGAAGGTCGAGATCGACGTCGGCGCCGAGCGCGAGCGCCTGAAAAAGGAAATCGCGCGCATCGAAGGCGAGATCGGCAAGGCCAACGGCAAGCTGTCCAGCGAAAGCTTCGTCGCGCGCGCGCCCGCGGCCGTCGTCGCCCAGGAACGCGAGCGCCTGGAAAACTTCAGCGCCACGCTGTCCAAGCTGAACGAGCAGTTCGCCAAGCTGCCGCCGGCCTGATGCCGCAAGGCCCACGCTGACGCAGTCCGCGAAACAATGCGCCGGTTCACGCCGGCGCATTTTTTTCACCCGCATTCGATCAACCCATGAACAACACGTCGCACTTTCCCCAACTGGCCACCTACAACCAGTGGATGAACCGGAAGCTGTACGACGCGGCGGCCGCCCTGCCGGCGGACCGGCTGCACGAAGACCGGGGCGCGTTCTTCGGTTCGGTGTTCGGCACGCTCAACCACCTCGTGATCGCGGACCTCATCTGGTTCAAGCGCATCGCCGCCAACCTGCCCGGCTTCGCATCGCTGCGATGCCTGGACGATTTGCCGCGACCGGCGTCCCTCGACCAGCGCCTGTGCGCCACCCTGCCCGAGCTGGACGGCCTGCGGACCAGGCTGGACGCGGCCATCATCGCGTTCTGCGACGAAGTCCGGCCGTCCCAGCTGGAAGGGCCGTTCGAATACACGTCCACGAAAGGCGTCACGAGCAGGAAGCGGCTGGGCGACGTCCTCCTGCACGTGTTCAATCACCAGACGCATCACCGGGGCCAGGCGACGACGCTGTTCTCGCAGATGGGCGTCGACGTCGGCGTGACCGACCTCCTGCTGCTGGTGCCGAACGTGGACTGACGCGCACGGCGCGCGCGCAGCAGCAGCCCGGCCAGTCCCAGGCCCAGCATCGCGGCCTGCGCCGGTTCGGGCGCCGGCGAAATATTCGTCACGATATTGTCGATTTGCCCCCACTGCTCGTCCGGCGTGCTCAAGTCGCCAGGATTGTTCATATACCAGTTGACGTAACCAACGTGCTGGAACGCCGGCGACAAGGTAAACGTCGCCAGCGGCTGGTCGCCCAGGATCGTGAATGTGGCGCCCGCATCGCTGACGAAGACGGAATCGCCGCCGTCATAGTCGAAGCCGAGGAAGTCGAAGGTGCCGCCGTCCACCCGACGGATCTGGTAAGGCGACGAGCCCTCGCGGCTGTGCAGCCACAGCGAGCTCCCACCGTTATGCAGGTGGCCGCCGGGATACAGCGACGTGATGACGAAGCCCGATTCCGTGTACGAATCCGGGTAAGGTCCGTCGTCCCCGAACTGGTCGAAGGTGAGCGTCACCGTCTCGGCCGCAGCACCGGCGATGCCGCAGGCACAGCAGGCCGCGGCGATACAGTGTTTCATCCAGCCATGTTGCGTCATGCTCATGGTATCCCCCGGGACTCGTTGGCAGCGGACGACGGCCGTCCTCGCAACCAGTGTAAGGATGGGCTGCGCCGACCAATTGATGCATATCGCATAAGCTGGATCGCGCCGGCGCATTTTTTGTCGTGACAGAGGCGCTCCACGGTTTACCGCACGACCGTGCAGTTTGCTACACTGGCAGAGCAAATACCGACAATCCAATAAGGAGACACCATGCGCCCCCTGATCCACGCCGCCGCCCTCGCGGCCTTTGCCACCGTCTTCGCCGCGCCCTTGGCCTGGGCCCAGGATGCCTCGCCGGTCGGGCTGTGGAAGACCATCGACGACGCCTCCGGCAAGCCGACCGCGCTGATCCGCATCACGGAGAGCCAGGGCGAATTACGGGGCAGGATCGAAAAACTGTTCCGCACCCCGGAGGAAGAGCAGAATCCGAAATGCTCGCTGTGCCAGGGCGCGCGCAAGGACCAGCCGATCGTCGGCATGACGATCGTTTCCGGCCTCAGGAAGGACGGCGACGAATATACCGGCGGCGAGATCCTCGATCCCAAGGACGGCAAGGTGTACAAGAGCAAGCTGAGCGTGCACGAAGGCGGCAGGAAGCTCGAAGTGCGGGGCTATGTCGGCGTGCCGATGTTCGGGCGCTCGCAGGTCTGGCTGCGCCAGGAATAACGACGATTGTAAATACGAAGTTTGCGCATCGTGCGCGCCATAACCGGAGGCGTTATGCTAATCTGGTCGATGTTTCATTCATCACACATGGCGCTGCATGACTTATCGATTTGCAATTTCGGACCGCGCGGAGACAGTACGATGATCTTCCTGCGGCTTCTGTCTTTTTTGATTGCCATCGTCATCCCGGTGGTGCCGGCGCTGGTGCTGTCCGACGACAGCACCCGCGGCATGCCCGGCTGGCCCGTGCTTGGCGGACTGTTCGGCCTGAGCCTGATTTCCGGGAGCTTCCTGTACATCGCCCTGCTGGCGCCCCGCATGCGGCGCTCCATCGCCCTGCGCGCGCTGGGCGGTCTCCTGCTGATGCTGCCGGCAGCGGTCGGCGGCGGCGTGCTGTGGCAGCGCAGCGAAGCGGAAATGCTGTGGTGCGGCGGCCTGCTGCTCGCGGCCTCCGTGCTGATGTTCATCAGTTTCGTCTTCCCCGCCACCCCGGACCGCCGCCAGCGCCCGATGCGCAAGCGCGACCGCCAGGAGCCGGCGCTGCCCTGACCCGCGCCGTCATTTATTTCGCTACAACTAGACCGGGGGCAGGTTGTCCCATAGATCGCCCGTCGGGCTGATGCGCGGCGCGGCGATGCCGAAATGGCGGTAGGCCAGCGGCGTCGCGATGCGGCCGCGCGGCGTGCGCTGCAGATAACCCTGCTGGATCAGATAGGGTTCCAGCACGTCCTCGATGGTGTCCGCCGCTTCGCCGATGGCGGCGGCCAGGTTCCCGATGCCGACCGGCCCGCCGGAGAACTTGAACAGCACCGCCTCCAGCAACTTCCTGTCCATCACGTCGAACCCGACCGTGTCCACGTCCAGCATGCGCAGCGCGCGGTCGGCCATGTCCTTGGTGATCTCGCCATTGCCCTTCACTTCCGCATAATCGCGCACGCGGCGCAGCAGGCGGTTGGCGATACGCGGGGTGCCCCGTGCGCGCTGGGCCACTTCGCGCGCGCCGTCCTGGTCGATCGGCGCTTCCAGCAGCGCGGCGCTGCGCGTGACGATCTTGGTCAATTCGTCGACGTTGTAGAACTCCAGCCGGGCGACGATGCCGAAGCGGTCGCGCAGCGGATTCGTCAGCATGCCGGCACGCGTCGTCGCGCCGACGAGCGTAAACGGCTGCAGGTCGAGCTTCACGGACCGCGCGGCCGGGCCTTCGCCGATCATGATGTCGATCTGATAGTCTTCCAGCGCCGGATACAGGATTTCCTCGACAACCGGCGACAGACGGTGGATCTCGTCGATGAACAGGACGTCGTTCGCTTCCAGGTTCGTCAGCAGCGCGGCCAGGTCGCCGGGGCGCTCCAGCACCGGGCCGGACGTCTGGCGCAGGTTGACGCCCATCTCGCGCGCGATGATGTGGGCGAGCGTCGTCTTGCCGAGGCCCGGCGGACCGAACAGCAGCGTGTGGTCGAGCGCCTCGCGGCGCTTTCTTGCCGCGTGGATGAAGATCTCGAGCTGGTCGCGGATCTTTTCCTGGCCGACGTATTCGTCCAGATGCTTGGGGCGCAACGCGCGCTCGATCGCCTCCTCGTTGGGCGAGGCCGGCGCCGCGTCGATGATGCGCTGCTCGGTGAAATTGTCGGTCTGGATGCTCATTACGTTATCTTAAATGGTGCCGGCGTTACGTAGGGTGGGCGGCCTCCGCCCACACATTCGACCGGTGGGCACGGGGTGCCCACCCTACGCAATACGGGAACGCCCGTTGGGTGGACACCGGTGCCCACCATGCCCGTTCATGCCTTCGAGAGCGCCTTCAACGCCAGCTTGATGCCGTCGGACACACCGGTCCCGGCCGGCATGTTCTTGATCGCGATCAGGGCTTCCTTGTCAGAATACCCCAAAGCCAGCAGCGCATTGAGCACGTCTGCCTGGGCGTCGTCGTGCGGCGTGCGGGCCACGGCGCCGATGTCGGCCCCCAGTTTGCCCTTCAGTTCCAGCAACAGGCGCTCGGCCGTCTTCTTGCCGATGCCCGGCACCTTGATCAGGCGGCCCGCTTCCTGCAAGGTCACGGCCTGGGCGAGGTCGGCCACCGTCATCCCGGACAGGATGGACAATGCCGTGCGCGCGCCGACGCCGGTGATCTTGATCAGCTGGCGGAACACGGCGCGCTCGTTCGACGACCCGAAGCCGAACAGCAGGTGCGCATCCTCGCGCACGACGTAGTGCGTGAAGAGCGTCACCTTCTCGCCCGTGTGCGGCAGGTTGTAGAACGTGCTCATCGGCACATCGACTTCATAGCCGACACCCTGGCAATCGACGAGCACTTGCGGCGGGTTCTTTTCCAGCAGGACTCCGGAGAGACGACCGATCATGGTGACCTTTCAATAGTTAGACGAGGCGGCCGCGCTTCATGTGCAGCGTCGGCTTTTTCGGATTGGCCGGCGCGAGCGCGCCCATCAATGCCAGCGCATCGTGACTGTTGGCATGGCAGATGGCAATGCCGAGCGCATCGGCGGCGTCCGAGCCCGGCAGGCCCGGCAGCTTGAGCAGGCGCGCGACCATCTCCTGCACCTGGGCCTTGACGGCCTTGCCGGTGCCGACGACGGCCTGCTTGACCTGCGTGGGCGTGTATTCCGCCACCTCGAGGTCGGCGCCGACGAGGGCCGTGATCGCGGCGCCGCGCGCCTGGCCGAGCAGCAGGGTCGACTGCGGATTGACGTTGACGAAGACTTTTTCGATGGCCGCGCAGGCCGGCTGGTAGGTGGCGACGATTTCGCTGACGCCGGTCAGGATGACTTTCAGACGCGGCGGCAACGCGCCTTCGCTGCCGGTCTTGATGGTGCCGGACGCGATGTAGCGCAGCCGGTTGCCTTGCTTTTCAATGACCCCGAATCCTGTCGTGCGCAGGCCGGGGTCGATGCCGAGAATAATCATTATCGAATGTTATACCGGCGAGGGTGTTTCGTGGGAAAAATACTGTGCAAAAACACAGGTCAACAGCAAAAACACATCGTGGGCTCGGGGAGCCCACCCTACCGATACTGTCGACATTGACGGGATACCGTAGGGTGGGCGGCCTCCGCCCACGCGGGACGTTCGCGTTGTGCCGGCGTCACGCGTGGGCACGGGGCGCCCACCCTACGTTCGCGCATCGTTTACATCAATGACGGAAGTGACGCGTCCCAGTATAGAGCATGACCACGCCACGTTCATCCGCCGCGTCGATCACTTCCTGGTCGCGCATCGAGCCGCCCGGATGGATCACGCAGGTCGCGCCCGCATCGACGACGACGTCGAGACCGTCGCGGAACGGGAAGAACGCGTCCGATGCCACGGCCGAGCCCGCCAGCGACAGGCCGGCGTTCTGGGCCTTGATCGACGCGATGCGCGCCGAATCGATGCGGCTCATCTGGCCCGCGCCCACGCCCAGCGTCATGCCGCCGGCGCAGAACACGATCGCGTTCGATTTCACGAACTTGGCGACGCGCCACGCGAACATCAGGTCCTGCAGCTGCTGCGGGGTCGGCTGCTTCTTCGTCACGACGCGCAAGTCATCGATGCCGACGTTCTTGGCGTCCGGCGATTGCACGAGCAGGCCGCCGCCCACGCGCTTGACGTCGTAGACGTTCAGGCCGTCACCGAGGGCGATTTCCAGCAGGCGCACGTTCTGCTTGGCGGACATGATCTGCAGCGCTTCGGCCGTGAAGGCCGGGGCGATCAGGACTTCCACGAACAGCTTGGCGACCGCTTCCGCCGCCGGGCCGTCGACCGGGACGTTGAAGGCGATGATGCCGCCGAAGGCCGACGTCGGGTCGGTCTTGAGGGCGCGCTGGTAGGCGTCCAGGGCGTCGGCGCCGATGGCCACGCCGCACGGGTTGGCGTGCTTGATGATCACGCAGCCGGCCGGCAGGTTGAAGCCACCCAGCGACTTGACGCATTCCCACGCGGCATCCGCGTCGGCGATGTTGTTGTACGACAGCTCTTTACCCTGCAGTTGGCGGTAGTTGGCCAGGCTGCCGGCGGCCGGCACGAGGTCGCGGTAGAACGCGGCCGTCTGGTGCGGGTTTTCGCCGTAGCGCATGTCCTGGACTTTTTCGAAGTGCAGGTTCAGCGTCTGCGGGTAGGCGGCGCGGTTCGTGTGATCCTTGTCCGGGCCGAGGCTGGTCAGGTAGTTCGTGATGGCGGCGTCGTATTGCGCCGTGTGCGCGAAGACTTTCTTGGCCAGGCGGAATTTCGTCTCGTAGCCCACACTGCCGGCCGCCTCGCCGGTGCCTTTCATCTCCGCCAGCACCGGACCGTAGTCGGCCGGATCGACGATGACGACGACGTCGCGGTGGTTCTTGGCCGCCGAGCGCAGCATGGTCGGCCCGCCGATGTCGATGTTCTCGATCGCGTCTTCCAGCGAGCACTGTTCCTTGGCGACGGTCGCCTGGAACGGATACAGGTTGACCACCACCATGTCAATCTCCGGAATGCCGTGCTCTTCCAGCTTGGCAACGTGTTCCGGGAAGTCGCGGCGAGCCAGGATGCCGCCGTGGACCTTCGGATGCAGCGTCTTCACGCGGCCATCGAGCATTTCCGGGAAGCCCGTGTAGTCGGCGACTTCGGTCACCGGCACACCATTGTCCTGCAGCAGTTTGGCGGTGCCGCCGGTGGACAGGATGTTCACGCCGAGGGCGGACAGCGCGCGCGCGAAATCGAGGACGCCGGTTTTGTCGGAAACGGAGATGAGTGCTTGTTTGATCATGGGAGTGGCCTGTTGAAAAAAATCTGGACGGGCTCGCGCACGCCGGACAAAGGGCCCGACGCACGCCTGCACGCCCCGGCCCCTCCGCCGGCGGCTTACAGCAGCCCGTGCTCCTGCAATTTCTTGCGCAACGTATTGCGATTAATGCCCAGCATCTGGGCAGCATGCGACTGATTGCCTTCCGCCCGCGTCATGACGACTTGCAGGATCGGCTTTTCGACGGTCAGAAGCATCATGTCGTAGATGTTCGACGGTTTTTGCTCGCCCAGGTCGTTGAAATAGTCTTCGAGGCTTTTTTGAACGACTTCCTGGATACTTTCTTTACTCATGTTGCTGCTTCATCCTGGTTGAATGCTGCTTGTGGCAGCGTTTGTCTCCGAAGTTCTTATTATTTTGACTATCTTTTAGGCGGCAATCGCAGCATCTGCATGCGCGGGCCGGTATTGTAACCGCTCGCCATACCGGTGTTGCGATTTAAAAAATTCATCGACGGCGGCCAATTGTTCGGCCGTCGATTCCATCCGGTTCATGCGCTGGCGGAATTCTTCGCCGCCGGGCAAGTCCTCGACATACCAGCCGATATGCTTGCGCGCCGTGCGTACGCCCAGGTATTCGCCATAGAAGGCGTAGTGGGCCGGCAAGTGTTCGTTCATCAGTTCGCGCACCTCGTCCACCAGCGGCGCCGGCAGGTAGTCGCCCGTGCGCAGGAAGTAATCGATTTCGCGGCAGATCCAGGGACGCCCCTGGGCGGCGCGGCCGATCATGACGGCATCGGCCCCCGTATAGTCGAGCACGAACTTCGCCTTGTCCGGCGTCGTGATGTCGCCGTTGGCCACGACGGGAATCCCGACGGCGGCCTTGACGGCGGCGATGGTGTCGTATTCCGCGTCGCCCTTGTAGCCGTCGGCGCGGGTGCGGCCGTGCAGGGTCAGCATGGCGATGCCGGCTTGCTCGGCCATTCGGGCAATGGTCAGCGCGTTCTTGTTTTCGCGGTCCCAGCCGGTGCGGAATTTCAGGGTGACGGGCACGTCGACGGCGTTCACGACGGCGTCCAGGATGCGCTGCACGAGGTCTTCATGCTGCAGCAGCGCCGAGCCGCACCAGTTGTTGCACACCTTCTTGACGGGGCACCCCATGTTGATGTCGATGATCTGGGCGCCGCGCTCGACGTTGAACCTGGCGCATTCGGCCAGGTCGTGCGGGTCGGCGCCGGCGATCTGCACGGCTTTCGGCTCCATCTCGCCCGCGTGGTCGGTACGGCGCGAACTCTTCTCGCTGGCCCACAGGCGCGGATTCGACGCCGCCATCTCGGACACCGCATAGCCCGCGCCCAGCTTCTTGCACAGTTGGCGGAACGGACGGTCGGTCACCCCGGCCATCGGGGCGACGAAGACATTATTGCGCAGCGTATAGGGACCAATTTGCACGGCAGAAAATCACGGGAAGCAACGGGAACTCGCTATTTTACCCGAAGTGCTGCTTAATTTATCAGCACATTTTTTTGCTGAATTGTTGCGCACGTACCAGAAAACACTTGCCAATTCCGCCAGCATGCCGTCAAGGCAGTTCATCCAGCACCGCGGGACGCAGATGGTCGACCTCGCCCCAGCTGTGCAATACGAGGCTGCCCGTGGCCGGCTCGAAGCGGAAACGGTTGATGCTGGCGTTATAGACCTTGAAGTCGCGCGGGGTTTCCAGCGACAGTCCGCGCGCGAGCCGGTAGGCGCATTCCAGCACGCCGCCGTGGGCGACGAGCGCGATGGTCTTGCCCGGGCAGGCCGCCGCCAGCGCCAGGATGGCGCCGGTGGCGCGATCGAAGAAGGCGCGAAAGCTCTCTCCGACATTGCGACCCGGCGGCAGGCGGGCATCGACGTCGCGCGCCTGCCAGGCGGCGAATTCGAGCGGGAAACGCTGCTCGATCTCGCTGTACAGCAAGCCTTCGAAGCCGCCGTAGCCGCGTTCGCGCAGCGCCGGTTCGATCTCCAGCGCCAGGCCGCGGGCATCGGCCACGGCCTGGGCCGTCTGGCGGGCCCGCCGCAAATCGCTCGCGACGAGGACGTCGATGGATTCCGGCGCCAGCGCGCCCGCCAGCAGCGCGGCCTGGCGCTCGCCCTCGCCGTTCAGCGGAATGTCCAGGTGGCCCTGCAGGCGGCGTTCAGCGTTCCAGGCCGTTTCGCCGTGGCGGATCAGGAGGATGTCGGTGGGTGCTGCGGATGCGTTCGTTGTCGTCATGCGGATGCGCCGCCCCGCACCGCGGAGCGATCGTTCATGGCGGCCCGGCGGACCGGGCGGCCGTAGGTAGAGTGAAACCGGTCAGGAAGGCTGGCCGGTCAGATTGCCCGCCACGTCGGGATTGAGCGAATACACGCCGAAGATCTTCGCCTCGTCCAGGATGTGCCCCGTGATGGCCAGGCGCGCTTCCTTGCCGGTGAAAGGCCCATCCAGCGGCAGCCGCGGAATGTCGAGGGCATACAGCGTGAACACATAGGTATGGACGCGCTCGTCGTTCCACGGCGGGCACGGGCCGTCGTAGCCAAAATATTCGCCGGCCATGTCGGGATCGTTCGCGAACCAGCCCGTGTAATCGTTGATGCCGTGACGCAACTGGTGCTCCGTGCCGTTCTTGATCGTGAACGGCACGAGGGGCCCGCTCTTGCCGCCCGGGGTGACCATGTCCGAGAACAGGCCTTCGGCGAAGGATTTCAGGCAGACGGGAATGTCGACCAGCGACCAGTGATAGAAATCCGTCCGCGGCAGCGTATCGGGGACGGTCCGGCCCTCCTGGTTCACGTTGCTGCCGTCCGTCGGCACGTCGAGGTCGTGCACGAGCAGCGCCAGCGACTGCGTACCGGCCGGCACGTCGTCCCAGGCGATATGCGGGCTGCGGTTGCTCGACAGCTTGATATGGGTGCCGGGGTTCATCTCGGCGAACGCACATCTGGGCGGAATCATGTCGCCCTCGGTAAAGGAATCGCTCCAGATCTTCATGATTAGTCTCCCTGCCATCCGCTCACCGTAAGACCGCCGCCGCGGCGCGCAGTTTCCCCTTTCAGCTCGCGACCCGGGGTGGATCAATACGCAGCCAGAACGTCACCGGCCCGTCGTTGATCAGCGCCACCTTCATGTCGGCGCCGAAACGGCCCGTTTCGACGATACCGTGACGCTCGCGCGCCTGGCGCACGACATGGTCGAACAGCCGCCGCCCGTCCTCGGGCGCGGCGGCCGGGGAAAACGACGGCCGCGTGCCCGAACGGGTGTCGGCCGCCAGCGTGAACTGCGGCACGAGCAGCAGGCCGCCCGCCACGTCCGTCACGCTGCGGTTCATCTTGCCGGCGTCGTCCGAAAACACGCGGTACGTCAGCAGTTTCGCCAGCAGCGCGTCGGCCTCGCGTTCCGTGTCGCCCTTTTCCGCGCACACGAGCACCATCAGCCCGCGGCCGATGGCACCCGTGACTTCGCCGTCGACCGTAACGCTGGCCTCGCCGACCCGCTGCAGCAGGCCGATCATGCGGAGAGCGTGACGCGGGCGAACTTGCGCTTGCCCACCTGCAGCACGAACGTGCCGGCCTGGACCTGCAACGCCTTGTCGGCCACGACCGTGCCGTCGATGCGCACGCCGCCCTGGTCGATCATGCGCATGGCTTCCGAGCTGGACGCGCACAGGCCGGCCTGGCGCAGCAGCTGGGGCAGGCCCAGCGGCGCGCCTTTGACGTCGACTTCCGGCACGTCGTCCGGGATGCCGCCCTTGGAGCGGTTGACGAAGTCGGCCAGCGCATCCTCGGCGGCCTGCTGCGAGTGGAAGCGGGCGACGATTTCCTGGGCCAGCGCGACCTTCGCATCGCGCGGGTTGCGGCCGCCTGCCACCTCCGCTTTCAACGCGGCCAGATCCTGAATGGAACGGAACGACAGCAGCTCGTAGTACTTCCACATCATGACGTCCGAGATGCTCATCAGCTTGCCGAACATCGTGTTGGCCGGTTCGGTGATGCCGATATAGTTGTTCTTGGACTTGGACATCTTTTCGACGCCGTCCAGGCCTTCCAGCAACGGCATGGTCAGGATGCACTGCGGCTCCTGGCCGTAGTCTTTTTGCAGCTCGCGGCCCACAAGCAGATTAAATTTCTGGTCCGTTCCACCCAGCTCAAGGTCCGCTTTCAAAGCGACGGAATCGTAGCCCTGCATCAAAGGATAGAGGAACTCATGCACCGAGATCGGGGTCCCACTCTTGTAGCGCTTGGTGAAGTCGTCGCGCTCCATCATGCGGGCCACGGTGTAGCGCGAGGACAATTGAATCATGCCGCGCGCACCGAGCGCGTCACACCACTCGGAGTTGTAGCGGATTTCCGTGCGCGCCGCATCGAGCACGAGCGACGCCTGCTTGAAGTAGGTCGCGGCGTTGGTTTCGATCTGTTCGCGGGTCAGCGGCGGGCGGGTGGCGTTGCGGCCCGACGGGTCGCCGATCATCGACGTGAAGTCGCCGATCAGGAAGATCACCTGGTGGCCGAGGTCCTGCAGCTGGCGCAGTTTGTTCAGCACGACGGTGTGGCCGAGGTGCAGGTCGGGCGCCGTCGGATCCAGGCCCAGCTTGATGCGCAGCGGTGTGCCGCTCTGTTCCGAACGGGCCAGTTTCTGGGCAAATTCGCTCTCGATCAGCAGCTCGTCCACTCCGCGCTTGGTGATGGCGAGGGCTTCCAGGACGGCATCGCTCAGAGGCAGGAGCGCCGGGCCGGCCGCTGGCGTTGCAATTTTTGCATTACCAGAAATTTCTGGAGAAGTCATAAAAATCTTGTAGGAAAAGGGCTAAAACGGTTGTAAGACCCGGTAGTTTGATATAATTCGCGATCCCGTCAATCTTGCCGCACGAAAAGTTTCAACGACAACACTAATAACAACGACAAATGGTCTTGGGCTGTTCAAGCGGTAAATTTTAACTGATTGCATGAACCCAATACAGAAAATCACCGGCAAGCGCTGGTTTGGCCTGGCTGAAACGAGCCGCAAAACCCGCATCGTCGCCGGGGGTGCCGCAGCCCTGGCACTGTGCGCCTTCGGCGCCACCGCCGTCGCACCGATCGCACCGGACGCATCCGACATGCCGGTCAAGTCGGTCGCGCAAGACCTGCAACTGCCGAACCTGGCAGACCAGATCGCGGCCCTCCAGCAAGACCAGCAGCAATTCATCCACGAAGAACGCATCCGTCCCGGCGACTCGCTCGGCGCCGTGTTCAACCGTCTCGGCATCGAAGACCAGCAGGCCCAGGCCTTCGTCCGCGCCGACAAGGTCGCCCGCTCCATCCTCTCGCTCAAGACCGGCAAGCGCATCCAGGCCGAGACGGACGAGAACGGCCTGCTGCTGAGCCTGCACGCGACGATCGCCGACAAAGATCAGTTCAAGACCGTCACCGTGACGCGCAAGGGCGACAAATTCGTCTCCAACACGGCCCCGGCCCAGCTCGAGCGCCGCGTCGAGATGCGTTCGCGCAACATCAACAGCTCGCTGTACGCCGCCACCGACGACGCCAGCGACGGCAGCCAGATTCCGGATTCCGTCGTCAACCAGATCATCGAGATGTTCTCGACGAGCATCGACTTCCGCTCGGACCTGAAGCGCGGCGACCATTTTAATGTCGTCTACGAAACCTACTGGCTGGACGGCGAGATGGTGCGCACGGGCCGCATCCTGGCCGGCGAATTCGTCAACCGCGGCGTCGCCTACCAGTCCGTCTGGTACGAAGACCCCATCAGCCACCAGGGCAGCTACTACAGCCTGGACGGCAAGGCGCTGAAGAAAGCGTTCCTGAAATCGCCGGTGGCGTTCAACCGCATCTCGTCGGGCTTCTCGATGCGCATGCACCCGGTGTTCGGCGTCTGGAAGAAGCACGAAGGCGTCGACTTCGCGGCGCCGATGGGCACCCCGATCAAGGCGTCGGGCGACGGCGTCGTCGACTTCGTCGGCACCCAGAACGGCTACGGCAACGTGGTCATGCTCAAGCACTGGTCGAACTACAGCACGGTCTACGGCCACATGAGCCGCTTCGCCGGCGGCCTGCACCGCGGACAGAAAGTGGCGCAGGGCGACGTGATCGGCTACGTCGGCGCGACGGGCTGGGCGACGGGCCCGCACCTGCACTACGAATTCCGCATCGGCGGCCACGCCACCGACCCGATGGCGCTGAAGAACCTGCAGCAGCAGCCTTTGACGCCGGGCGAAATGAGCCGCTTCAAGATGGCCGCCGCCGAGATGTCGCA
The DNA here is from genome assembly GCF_001425685.1 of Massilia sp. Root335. Classification (GTDB taxonomy): domain Bacteria; phylum Pseudomonadota; class Gammaproteobacteria; order Burkholderiales; family Burkholderiaceae_D; genus Telluria; species Telluria luteola. Next base: position 131,876 of record NZ_LMCY01000044.1, read on the forward strand.
CCGCTTCTCGCTGCTCTCGCCGGCCGGCAACGCGATGGCCGCACGCTGATCCTTCAGCTTTCCGATATAGACGCCTTGCACGGCATGCCGGCAAGGCGTTTTGCTTTTAGGAATCGATAATGGCATCCACCCTCTACATCGGCCTGATGTCCGGCACGAGCCTGGACGGCGTCGACGGCGTGCTGGCCGACTTTTCCGGGCGCGGCATCCGCACGCTGGACGCCGCCTTCACGCCGTTTCCGGCCGACCTGCGCGCCGAACTGATGGCCCTGCAGGCCGCCAGCGCCAACGAACTGGAGCGCGAGGCGCTGGCCGCGAACGCGCTGGCGCGCTGCTACGCCGACTGCGTCCGGACGCTGGCCGCGGCGGCGCCCGGCCCGGTCCGCGCCGTCGCCGTGCATGGCCAGACCATCCGCCACCGCCCCGAACTGGGTTTTACGCGCCAGACCAATAATCCCGCCCTGCTGGCCGAGCTCACCGGCATCGACGTCATCGCCGACTTCCGCAGCCGCGACGTCGCCGCCGGCGGCCAGGGCGCGCCCCTCGTGCCGGCGTTCCACGAAGCCCGCTTCGGCAAGCGCGGGCAGGTGCGCGTCGTCGTCAACATCGGCGGCATCGGCAACATCAGCGTGCTGCACGGCGACGGCCGCGTGAACGGCTACGACACCGGCCCCGGCAACGTGCTGATGGATTTGTGGATCGCGCGCCACCGCGGCCTCCCGTACGACCAGGATGGCGCCTGGGCGGCCACCGGCCAGGTCGACACGCCCCTGCTCGACCTCCTGCTGGACGAACCGTACTTTCGCCAGCCGCCGCCCAAGAGCACGGGCCGCGACCTGTTCCACGCGCAATGGCTCGATGCGAAGCTGGCGCAGCGTCCGGGCGTGGCGCCGGCCGACGTGCAGGCAACGTTGACGCGGCTGACGGCCGTGACCATCGCCCGCGCCATCCGGGACGAGGCCGCCGCGCAGGCCGTCTACGTCTGCGGCGGCGGCGCCTACAACGGCGTGCTGCTGCGCGACATCGCCGCCGCGCTCGGCGGGGGGATTCCCGTCGCGTCGACCGAGACGCTGGGCGTCGCGCCGAACCGCGTCGAAGCCCTCGCCTTCGCCTGGCTGGGCTACCGTTTCCTGCGCCGCCAGCCGGGCAATCTGCCGGCGGTGACGGGGGCGGCAGGGCCGCGCATCCTGGGCGCCTTGTATCCGGCCTGACGCCGTTTGCGACAAAACCACGGACGCCTCCGCAGGGCGGGCATTTGGGGCCGGGGGCCCCAAATGAAACGTGCCCACGCGCGACGTTCGCGTCGCGCATGCATCCGCGTGGGCGGAGGACCGCCCACCCTACGATATTTGGTGCGACAAAACCACGTGCGCCTTCTCAGCGGCACGCGGCACTTGTACCATTGTGACTACCCAATACGCTTGAGAAAGACATCATGACCTTCACGAATCTCACCCGCGCGCTCGCCCTGGCCCTGGCCGCGGCCGCCTTCTCCATCCCCGCCCACGCCGACAGCGTCGCCTCGTCCGCCTCCAGCGCGGGCTCGGCCTCGTCGGGCAGCATCTCCGATTCGATCGGCGGCTCCAGCAACAGCTCGAACGGCGACAACAAGCGCGCGGAGACCGGCCCGTACCGCGTGATCGACGTCGCCCAGGCCCCGGCCAAGGCTGGCGTCACGCGCATCACGCTGCGCGCCGCCGCGGGCGATGCGGCCACCGAGTTCTGGGTCGACGTCCCCGACCGCGCGCTGGCCGACCGCCGCGTCGACAAGGGGCAAATCGTGCAGGTGAACGAGCGCGTGTACGGCTACGAATTCGCGTACGGCGACACGCACAAACCCTTCTTCCTCGCGCTGCAGGACGACTGGTATCGCGAACTCGCCTCGCGCAAAGTGACGATCTGATGCTGCCGCGGCTCGTTGCGGCCGCGCTCCTGTTCTTCCTGAGCGCGGGCGCATGGGCCGGCATCCCGACGTTCTGCGACCGCGCCGACAAGGTGACGGCCGCGGACCAGGACCGCGTGCTGCGCTTCGCCGCGGCCGTCAAGGACGAACTGGCGCGCTCGGGCAGCAGCATCGCGCTCGTGGCGCGCGCGGGCCTGGACCTTTCCCGCTTCGGCCTGCTGTACTCGCACGCCGGCATCGCCCTGAAGGACAATCCCGGCGGCCCGTGGGCCGTGCGCCAGTTGTATTACGCGTGCGACGAATCGCGCCCGCGCCTGTTCGACCAGGGCATGTCCGGCTTCGTGCTCGGTGCCGACGCCCCGACGCACGGCCACGTCGCCCTGCTGTTCCCGCCCGAAGCGGACAGCGCGCTGCTCGAACGGGCCGCGCTCGACAAACCCCTCGCGCTCGCGCTGCTGGGCGACAGCTACAGCGCGAACGCCTATGCCTTCGGCACGCGCTACCAGAACTGCAACCAGTGGGTTGCGGAGCTGCTCGCGTTCGCCTGGGGACACCTCGCCGGGACGGGCGGGTCGAGCGGGACGGGCGGGTCGAGCGCCCCGCGCGTGCGCGCGCAAACGTGGCTGCGCGCGCAAGGCTACGCGGCCACGCCCGTCAGGATTCCCTCGCACTGGACGATGTTCGCCGGCCAGTTCGTGCCGCTCGTGCACGTGGGCGACCATCCGCTCGACGACATCCATGCCCTCGCGCTGCACATCAGCGTGCCGACGACGATCGAGGACTTCGTGCACCGCGAAGCGCCGCGGACGCGCCGCGTCGAGCTGTGCCACGACGAGCGCCACATCGTCGTGCACCGCGGCTGGGAGGCGCTCGGCGCGGGCTGCGAACCGCTGCCGGGCGACGACGTCATCGCCCTCGCGCCCTGACGCCCGTCTTCATCACTCCTTGTGCACGGCGCTCCACACCATATCGGGCAGCGTGACGTCCACCGACACCGGCAGGTCGTCCGCCGCCTGCCCGAACAGCACGCGGTAGGTGCCCGCACGGATGCGCCAGCTGTTGTCCGCGACTTCGTACGTGGCCAGCAGGCGCGGATCGACGGCCTGCGTGAACGTGCCGGCGGCGCCGGCCCGCAGGTCGAGCTTCCGGAACGCGACCAGGCGCTTCGGCGCTTCCCAGCCCGACGCCTTCACGTCCGCCGGCGCGACATACACCTGCACGACGCCCTTGCCGGCCAGGCCGCCCGTGTTGCGCAGCGCGGCGCCGACCGTCAGCGCGCCGTTGGCGACGTTCGCCTTCGGCGCCGCGACGGCGAAGCGCGTATAGCTCAGGCCATGGCCGAATGCGAATAACGGTTTATACCCTTTCGCGTCGTACCACTTGTAGCCGATCGCGGCGCCTTCGTCGTAGGTGATGTGGACGGGGACGCCGTCCTTGTGGCCGAAGCCGGGAATCTCCGCATGCGCCAGTTGCGCGTCCGAAGCGGGGAAGCTGATCGGCAGGTGGCCGGACGGATTCACTTTACCCGTCAGGATGCGCGCGATCGCCTCGCCGCCGCGGATGCCGGGATAGAACGCTTCCAGCACGGCCGGCACCTGGTTCAGCCACGGCATCAGGATCGCGCCGCCCGATTCCACGACGACGACGGTCCTCGGGTTCGCGCGCGCGACGGCGGCGACCAGCGCATCCTGGCTGCCGTCCAGTTCCAGCTTGCCGTCGAAGCCCTCGCCCATCCACTGCGTCACGAACACGACGGCGACGTCGGACTGCTTCGCCAGCGCGACGGCGGCCCCGATGTCCGTGCCGCTCGCGTAGCCGATCTTCGACGCCGGCAGCTCGGTTTTCAACGCCGCCAGCGGCGACGAGGGCATGTACACGACGGGACCCGGCCACGTCTTGGGCGCCAGGTCCGGCACGGCATTGCCGCCGACCGGCGTCACGCCGGACGATCCGCCGCCGGCCAGCACGCCCTTGTCCGCATGGCCGCCGATGACGGCCACCGACTTCACGTTCGCGAGCGGCAGCAGGTTCTTCTCGTTCTTCAGCAGCACCAGGGATTCCTCGGCGGCGCGCTGCGACACGGCGGCGTGCGCAGCGAAATCGATCTTGCCGACTTGCGGCGGATCGTCGAAGGTGCCCGTCTGGAACAGCGGCCACAGGATGCGCTGCGCCATGTCGTCCAGGCGCCGCATCGAGACTTCGCCGCGCTCCATCGCCTGCTTGAAATTCCTGGCCGAATAGAACGGACCGTGGTGGTTGCAGCACGGGTAGCCCGTGAACTGGTCGAGGCCATAGTTCGCGGCGTCCGCCGTCGAGTGCACGGCGCCCCAGTCGGCCATCACATAGCCCTTGAATTTCCAGTCCTGCTTCAGTGTCTTGTTCAGCAGGTATTCGTTCTCGCACGCCCAGCGCCCGTTCACGAGGTTGTACGAGCACATCACCGAGCCCGGCTTCGCCAAGTCGTTGAGGATCTCGAACGCCAGCAGGTCGGACTGGCGCATCGCCTCGGGCGAGATCGTGACGTCGACCGTCGTGCGCTGGCTTTCCTGGTCGTTGATGGCGAAGTGCTTCATCGTCGACACCATGTGGCGCGACTGGATGCCGTTCACGAGCCCCGCCGCCATGCGTCCGGCCAGCAGCGGATCTTCGCCCACGTATTCGAAGTTGCGGCCATTGCGCGGCTCGCGCGCCAGATTGGCGCCGCCGGCCAGGAAGGTGTTGAAGCCGGACGCGCGCGCCTCGTCGGCGATCATGCGCCCGCCCGCTTCGGAGACGGCCGGATCGAAGCTGGCCGCCGTCGCCAGCGACGACGGCAGCGCCGTGCGTTCCATGCCGCTCACGCGCACGCCGATCGACGCGTCGGTCTGCCACTGTCCCGGAATGCCCAGGCGCGCGATGCCCGGCACGTAGCCGGCCGAGCCCCTGATCTCGTGCGCCGCCACGTCGGCTTTCACGCTTGCCGGCACGACATCGTCCGGCTGCTTGGCCAAGTCTTCCTTGCCCGTGTAGCTGACGATCAACAGGAGCTTTTCGTCGAGCGTCATGGCGGCGACGGCCGCGCGGGCGCGCTCGTCGGCGGATTTGGACTTGTCGAGCCAGGGGCGGTCCTGCGCCTGGGCGCCCATCGCCGTGCAGGCGAGAAGAACGGCGACGGTCGTTTGTTTCATCATGCTTGTCTCCTTGTTGTCGGTCTTTATTTGCGGGCGGCGTCGAGCACGCGGAATTCGCCCGCCAGGTGCATCATGCTCATCAAGTGCAACATGCCGTCGAAGTAGCGCTGCTCGCCGCTCGGCACGGGCGTGTCCCACAGCGCGCGCAGGAAGTCGTCGGACACCTGTCCCGGCGTGGCGGCCAGGCTCCCGACGGCGGCCGCTGCCAGCATCCCGGTCGAATGGCGGTCCGACAGCGGCTTGCCGTCCAGCGTGTAGCGGTCGGCGAAGCGGTCGACGCCCTGCGTGGCCAGGAAGCGCTGCAGGCGGTCGGACAGCGCCTGCTGGCGCGGGTCCTTGTTCCACCAGCTGCGGTCGACGGACCAGTTGCTGATCGTGCGCCAGCTGTCGTAGGCGAAGATGCCGGGGCTGCCGTCCCAGCTCTTCAAGGGCGTGCCGTCGAAGTCGGCGCGGTCGGGACCGAGGCCGGTCGCGGGGTCGGCCGTCCTGACGAAGAAGTCGCGGCTGGCAGCCGCCGCGCGGGCCCAGAACGCGCGGTCTTCGCGCGGCCCCCAGCGTGCCCACAGCTCGTAGAACGCGGGCAGGTGGTAGGACGGATCGGTGCCGGGGATGAACGTCTCGGGCACGAAGCGGACCATCGCGTGCGCCTCGTCGACCATCGGTCCGACCGTCACCGCGCGCGGTGCGCGGCGCGGGCGGTGCGGGGGCCACGGTTTGCCGGCCGTCCCGGCGGCGGCCTGTTCGCGGCGGTTGTTCGGGCTGGGCCACGGCGCGTCCGGCTCGACGAACGGCGCGTCGCCCGGGTGGATGCGGAACGGCGGCGTGGCCGTCACGACGGGGTGGTGGCGCATGCCGCGCAGGATGGTATCGGCTTCGCGCTGGTAATCGTAGATGCCCTTGCCGTTGCCCCAGCGGCGCGCGGCGAAATACAGGGCCATCGCATAGTATTCCTCGCCGTCCGGCGCGGCCCCGGTGGCGCGCGGCGTGCCGTCCGTATTCATCGACCACGCGAAATAGCCGCGCGACGGGTTGGCCGGATCGGTCGTCAGCATATAAGTCTTCGACCAGTTCCACAGCGCGTCGAATTCGCGCTTCTTGTCCAGTTGGACGGCGATCATCATGCCGTAGCTCATGCCCTCGGTGCGGACATCGTTGTTGGCCCAGTCCGTGATGTAGGCCAGCGTGCCGTTCGCGTTCGCCCCCGTCTCGAAATACACGCGCTGTTCCTGGCCGTCGCCGTGGAACAGTTGCTGGAACGTGTTCTCGATCCGCGCATGCGTTTCTTGCGGACTGCGGCCCAGGCGTTCGGCGAACAGGTTGCGGTAGCGTTGCGTCCGGTAGGCGCCGGCGCCGTCGTCGACGGCTTGTGCCGCGCCGACTGCGGACGCGGCGGTTGCCGGTTGCGCCTGGGCCGCACCGGCCCAGGCAACGATGATAGCGATAACACCGCCAAGTAAAATGAATGCCCTCGACATTGTTTTTCTTTCGTTTTTTTGGGTTGTGTGTCTCCTTGCCGCCACGCCCGCGCGCAGCGGACGCCCATCGGCGCAATCAGTGTACTACGGCTAGTTGCCTATCAGCCATCGATTAGATTGTCATTACGGCAGCATCCAACACTGTGCCGGGACGAAAAAAAACCGCCCCGGCACGGCCGGAGCGGTTTTTCGTGTCGGTGCGCGCGTGGCTTACGCGGAGAACGACGAACCGCAGCCGCAGGTCGACGTGGCGTTCGGGTTCTTGATGACGAACTGGGCGCCTTCGAGGTCGTCCTTGTAGTCGATCTCGGCGCCGACCAGGTACTGGTAGCTCATCGAGTCGATCAGCAGCATGACGCCGTTCTTTTCCATCGTCGTGTCGTCTTCGTTCACGATCTCGTCGAAGGTGAAGCCGTACTGGAAGCCCGAGCAACCACCGCCCTGCACGAAGACGCGCAGTTTCAGGTCGGGATTGCCTTCTTCCTCGATCAGCTGAGCAACTTTCTGGGCAGCGCTGTCGGTGAAATTGATGGGCGAGGGAATCGTGTCTTGCGCGTTTTGTACTTCGGCGACTGCGTTCATGGATAAACTCCTGATTGGATTCGGATTTCGTCCATTATAGACCGTTGGCGCCGGTCATGCTGAAGCCCCTTCGGCCGCCACGCCGAGATGAAAAACGGGCTCGGGGGCCGGCGCCAGGTCGGTCTGGTGCGTCAATTTGCCGGTGACGAGGGCGCCGCCGTGCATTTCCAGCAGGCGGTAATGGACATCCCCATGTATGCGGCCTTTCGGCTGCAATTCAAGGAGTTCGGACGAATACACCGTCCCCGCGATATAGCCGTTGACCACCAGGTTGGCGCAACGGACCTCGCCCTCGATGCGCGCGTGTTCGGAAACGATCAGCACGCTCTCGTTGCCGTCCGCGGCGACCACGTTGCCGTGCACCTCGCCGTCGATGCGCAGGCCGCCGGTGAACACCAGATCCCCTTCGATGCGTGCGGAAATACCGATCAGGCTATCGATTTCGCTTTTTGCGTTACGACCGAACATGTTGTCCCCCGTGCGTGTGGCGTCGACGTCAAAACTCAGTCCAACGGTCAATGTACCGTCGCCAACACTTGCCGCCTTGATCTGCGTCTTGTGGCCTGGGGGTGCGCGGTCCGGGGTCTTACGGCAGCAGCGCGATCTGCTTCAGGCCGGTGCTTTCCGGCACGCCGAACATCAGGTTCATGCACTGCACGGCCTGGCCGGCCGCGCCTTTGACCAGGTTGTCCTGCACGACGAGGATGACGACCGTGTTGCCGTTGTCCGGACGGTGCAGCGCGATGCGCAGCATGTTCGAACCGCGCGTCGAGCGGGTTTCCGGATGCGAGCCGAACGGCATCACGTCGACGAATTCCGCGTCCTTGTACTGCGCTTCGAACAACGCTTGCAGGGCGTCGTTCGTGATGTCCTGGGTGAGGCGCGCGTACAGGGTCGAATGCATGCCGCGGATCATGGGCACGAGGTGCGGCGTGAAGATCAGGCCGACTTTCTGGTCCGTGTAGCGCTGCAGCTGGGCCGACGTCTCCGGCGTGTGGCGGTGGCCGTGCACGCCGTAGGCCTTGAAATTGTCGCTGGCTTCCGAGAACAGCGTGCCGATCTCGGCCTTGCGACCGGCGCCGGACACGCCCGACTTGCTGTCGGCGATCAGGTTGCCGGCATCGACGATGCCGGCCTTCAGCAGCGGATAGAACCCCAGCTGCATCGTGGTCGGGTAGCAGCCGGGGTTGGCGATCAGGCGGGCCTTCTTGATGTCGTCGCGGTTCAGTTCCGGCAGGCCGTACACGGCTTCTTCCAGCAGGTCGGGCGCGCTGTGCGGGATCTTGTACCACTTCTCGAACGTGGCCTGGTCCTTCAGGCGGAAGTCGGCGGCCAGGTCGATCACTTTCACGCCGGCGGCGATCAGCTCGGGCGCCTGGGCCATGGCGACGCCGTGCGGGGTCGCGAAGAACACGACGTCGCACTGCTTCAGGTCGGCCTTGTCCGGGCTCGAGAACGCGAGGTCGACGTGGCCGCGCAGCGAGGGAAACATGTCGGCGACGGGCAGGCCGTCTTCCTTGCGCGACGTGATGGCGGTCAGCTGCGCCTCGGGGTGGGCAGCAAGCAGGCGCAGCAATTCCACGCCCGTGTAGCCGGTGCCGCCAACGATGCCAACTTTGATCATGCTGTTTCCCCTTGGTAAATGAATATGTTCTGTTCGAGCCCGCAATTTTAGCAGGCTGCCACGGCGCGTGCTGCCCACGACGTTTCGCCTGACGCTGATCACACGTACACGAACGATGCGGGCGCGCCGTCGTTCTGGCTCACGAACCTGGCGGCCGACTGGCGCATGAAGTCGTTCGGCATGCTGCAGGACTTGTCGCTGCAGGCAAACGTGAGCAACCTGTTCGACAAAAACCACCTGAGCACGATCGGCTCGAACGGCTTCGTCACGAGCGACCCGAACGGCACCTTCGCCACGCTGCTGGCCGGGGTGCCGCGCCAGTTCTTCGTCACCCTGAACGGCAAACCGTAACCGGGGTCAGAGCCCGTTTTTTGGAAATTGCCTGAAACAGGGCTCTGACCCCGAATTTGCTGACCCCGAATTTGGGCAACAAAAAAGCCGCCGGCTTTGCAGCGGGCGGCTTTTCGTTTCGGCAGCAGCGCAAACGCGCTGCAGATCCGATTAACGCTTCGAGAATTGCTTTGCGCGACGTGCTTTGCGCAGACCAACTTTCTTACGCTCGACTTCACGGGCATCACGGGTGACGAAACCGGCACGTGCCAGGTCGCCCTTGAGGCCTGCGTCGTAGTCGATCAGTGCGCGGGTGATGCCGTGGCGCACTGCACCTGCCTGGCCGGACTCGCCGCCGCCATGCACGTTGACTTTGATGTCGAAACGCTCGACGTTGCCGGTCAGTTCCAGCGGTTGACGGATGACCATCAGGCCGGTTTCGCGCGAGAAGTATTCGGCGGCCGGTTTGCCGTTCACGATGATCTGGCCGGTGCCAGCTTTGATGAACACACGGGCCACTGCACTCTTGCGACGGCCGGTGCCGTAGTTGTAGTTACCGATCATGTCAGTTCCTTACTTAGATTTCGAGTGCTTTGGGTTGCTGGGCAGCGTGCGGGTGGGTGGCTTCCGCATACACTTTCAGCTTCTTGATCATTGCGTAGCCCAGCGGGCCCTTCGGCAGCATGCCTTTGACGGCCTTTTCCAGGGCACGGCCCGGGAAGCGCTGTTGCATTTTCAGGAAGTTGGTTTCGTAGATACCGCCCGGGTAGCCCGAGTGACGGTAGTACTTCTTGTCGTTGGCTTTGGTGCCGGTCACGCGCAGTTTGCCTGCGTTGACGACGACGATGAAATCACCGGTATCGACGTGCGGAGTAAATTCCGGCTTGTGTTTGCCGCGCAGTCGGAGTGCCACTTCGCTGGCAACACGTCCGAGGACTTTGTCCGTCGCGTCAATCACGTACCAATCGCGCTGGACTTCATGGCCCTTAGCGGAAAAAGTTTTCATGTTGACTTCCTAATATAGGGGTAGTAATGCTCGAATGGTGGTTCCGCGGGCGATACTGCTTCGCGGACTCTGCCTTATTGTCTTTTCCCGAGCAAATGGAAAGCCCACGACTATAGCCGATTTCTCACCCGACCGTCAAGCCACCTACCCTAGCGCACTGGGCTGGAGGCAACGCAATTCCCTGTGGGAATACCCGGCCTAGACTCCCACGCTGGGTCATGCAATTTTGCAACTTTTCATTGACCGAGAAATCGATGTCAAATTAGTATGGTCCGCATCGACGAGGAGACTATTTGTTGAAATCCATCCTGTTCCTGGGCGCACTGCTGGCCACGCTTCCGGCCGCGGCGGCGACGCCCGCGGCACCGGCGCAGACGCGCAGCTGCCACCTGCCCGGCGTCGAGGAAGCCCTGCGCTGCCTCACCTTGCCCGTCCCGCTCGAACCCGGCAAGCCCGCCACCCTGAACCTGCACGTGACGATCGCGCCCGCCTTGCGCCAGGGCGCGCGGCCGGACCCGCTGTTCGTGCTGGCCGGCGGTCCCGGCGAAGCGGGCAGCGACGTCCTGCCCCTGCTCTCCACCGCCTTCAGGCGCGTGCGCGCCACGCGCGACATCGTGTTCATCGACCAGCGCGGCACTGGCCTGTCCGGCAAGCTCGACTGCCCGTCCGACAGCGACGAGGATGCGCAGCTCAGCGATCTGGAGGCGGACGCCGCCCTGCGCCGCTGCATCGCGGCCAGCAAAGCCCCGTTTGCCGCCTACACGACGGCCGCCGCCGCGCGCGACATCGAAGCCGTGCGCCGCGCACTGGGCTTCGGGCGCATCAACCTGTGGGGCGGCTCGTACGGCACCCGCCTCGCGCAGGCCTATGCGCGCGCCTACCCGGCCGGCGTGCGCACGCTGACACTGGATGCCGTGGCCGCGCCCGACCAGGTGATCCCGGCCGGCGGCCACGACGCCCAGGCCGCGCTCGACCGGTTGTTCGCGCAGTGCGCCAGCGATGCCGCCTGCGCCCACGCCTACCCGAACCTGCGCGGCGAATTCGACGCCCTCGTCGCGAGGCTCGATGCCGGGCCGCTGACGCTGAACCTGCCCGACCCGCGCACGGCGCGCCAGGTCGACGTCACGATGACGAGCGCGCGCCTGCTCGACACCGTGCGCAACATGCTGTATTCGCCGGCCGACGCGCGCCGCCTGCCCTTCCTCGTGCACAGCGCCAGCGCGGGCCGCTGGCAGCCGTTCGTCGCACGCCGCAACCTGGCCGCCGACTTCGCCGCCGAAGGCGCGCCGGCCACGCTGCTGCACCTGGCCGTCGTCTGCGCCGAGGACATGCCGCGCTTTACGCCCGCCCTGGCGGCCGCGGATGCGAGTCCACTGACGCGCACCCTCGCCGACCGCCTCAAAGGACTGTGCCGCGCGATGAACGTGCCGGCCGTGCCGTACGTCGCGCCCACGCGCATCGCCGCGCCGGCGCTGCTGCTGTCGGGGGCCCTCGATCCCGTCACGCCGCCGCGCCGCGCCCAGGACGCCGCGCGCTTCATGGCCAAGGCCCAGCTGCTGACGGCGCCCAACGTCGGCCACGGCGTGTCGCAACTGGGCTGCGCGCCGCGCCTGCTGCGCGCCTTCCTCGACCGGCCCGAGGCCAGCATCGACGGCGCCTGCCTGAACGAGATCCCGGCCCCGACCTTCCAGCTCGGCAGCGCCGGGCCGCAACCCTGACGAATCCCAACCCCATGATCGAAGCACACGAAGTCCGCAAACAGTTCGGCGCCGTGCAGGCGCTGGGAGGCGTCAGCTTCACGGCGCGCGACGGCAACATCACGGCCCTGCTGGGCCCCAACGGCGCCGGCAAGACGACCCTGCTGCGCACCCTCGTCGGCATGCTGAAACGCGACCACGGCACCATTCTCGTGGACGGCGTCGACCCGGAACGCGATCCGCTCGCCGTACGCGCCAACATCGGCTTCCTGACCGACCAGTTCGGGCTGTACGAGCGCCTGTCCACGCGCGAATACCTCACGTATTTCGGGGAACTGAACGGCATGGAGGACGGCGACCTGCGCCAGCGCATCGACGAAGTCTCGGAGATGCTCGCGATGGACGACATCCTGGAACGGCGCAGCAAGGGCTTTTCGCAGGGCCAGCGCATCAAGGTGGCCCTCGCGCGCGCGCTGCTGCACCGCCCGCGCCACCTGCTGCTGGACGAGCCCACGCGCGGCCTGGACGTGATGAGCACGCGCGCCGTGCGCCACGCACTGTCCGCCCTGCGCGCGCAGGGCTGCTGCGTCGTGATGGCCACGCACGTGATGCAGGAAGTCAGCCATTTGTGCGACGACGTGATCGTCATCGCCAAGGGCCATACCGTGGCGCAGGGCACGCCGGCCGACCTGTGCCGGCGCACCGGCATCGCCAACCTGGAAGACGCCTTCGTGCGCCTGGTCGGCACCGACGAAGGGATCGTCGCATGAAATCCAGATTCCTCGTGGTGTTTCGCAAAGAGTTCAAGGAATCGCTGCGCGACAAGCGCTCGCTCGGCCTGCTGGCCCTGTTCACGCTGATGTATCCGGTGCTGCTGGGCGTCCTGCTGCACCAGTGGATCGAGCGCGCCACGCGGCCCGAGCGCGAAGGCATCGTGCTGGCCGTGATCGGCGGCGCCCAGGCGCCGACCCTGATGGCCCAACTGAAGCAGAAGAACATCACCATCCACGACACGCCGCCGCTGGACGAAGCGGCCATCGGCGAGCTGCTGCGCGCCCGCAAGGCGGCCGCCGTGCTGCGCCTGCCGGGCAAGTACGCCACCGACTACGAAGCGATGCGGCCGGCCCGCATCGAGCTGTGGTTCGATTCGTCGACGGAGCAGGACGGCCGGCGCGACGTCGAGGACGTGCTGAACGCCTACGGCGCCAACGTCGCCAGCGCGCGCCTGCTGGCGCACGGCGTGTCGCCGGCCGCGCTGTCGCCCGTGCAGGTGCAGCGCTACGACACGGGCACCACCGCCGCGCGCTCGGCCGGCGTCATCGGCGGCGTCCTCGGCTTCCTGTTCTTCCCCGCGTTCATCTGCGGCCTGTCGGCGGCGGTGGATTCCACGGCGGGCGAGCGCGAACGCCGCTCGCTCGAAGTGCTGATGGCGCAGCCCGTGCGCACGTGGGAACTCGTCGGCGGCAAATGGCTGGCCGCCGCCGCGCTGGCCGTCATCGGCATCACGCTGGAGCTGATGCTGGCGCATGGCATCCTGTCGTGGATGCCGCTGGAAGAAATCGGCATGAGCTGGCGCGTGGGCTGGGGACGGCTGCTGCTCGTCTGCCTGGCGTCCGTGCCGCTGTCGCTGTTCGCGGCCGCCATGCAGATCGCGGTGGCGATGAACGCGCGCTCGTTCAAGGAAGCGCAGAGCGTGCTGTCGATCGTGATGCTGGTGCCGATGCTGCCGGGGCTCGCGGTGTCGATGCTGGAGCTGAAGACGGCGTCGTGGATGTACCTCGTGCCGATGCTGTCGAACCAGACCTTGCTGCGCGAGACGGCCAAGGGCGGCGACATCGGCTTCCTGCCGTTCGTGCTGACGTTCCTGTGTTCAGGCGTGGCGGCGTGGGCGGCCGTCGCGTTCGCCGCCTGGCGCATGAAGAGCGAGCGCTACGTGCTGGCCGTCTGAACGATGGAATGCGGCCCGGCCAGCACGGTGCGCCGCGCTGGCTTAGAATGGACGCCCTCGTCAACACACACTCAAGCGGAGAATTCGATGGAAGTCAAAGTCAGCTGGAACGGACCGTCCGGGATGAGCTTCCGGGCCGAGACCGGCTCCGGCCACCTGGTCAACATGGATGGCGCGCCCGAAGGCGGCGGCCACAACCTGGCGCCGCGCCCGATGGAAATGGTGCTGCTGGGTACCGGTGGATGCACCGCCTACGACGTCGTGCTGATCCTCAAGCGCAGCCGCGAGGACGTGCGCGGCTGCGACGTCACGTTGAAGGCCGAACGCGCCGAGACGGATCCGAAAGTGTTCACGAAGATCCACTTCCACTTCATCGTCACGGGCCGCGACCTCAAGCCGGCGACCGTCGAGCGGGCCGTCAACCTGTCGCACGACAAATACTGCTCGGCGTCGATCATGCTGGCCAAGACGGCCGAGATCACGCATTCCTTCGAGATCGTCGAAGGATAAGCCTCAAATGTAATACGCCGCCGTGGTCATCACCCTGGACATGGCGCGCATCGCCGCCTTGACGGGCAACGGCATCTCGGCGGCACCCATCGCTTCGGCCTTGGCGCCGTGCGCGATCTCGTCGTCGCGCATCTGGGTGACGATCGCGCGCGACTTCGCGTCGTGCGGCGGCAGCTGCTCGAGGTGGCTGTTCAGGTGCGCCTCGACCTGGCGCTCCGTCTCGACGACGAAACCGAGGCTGACGGCGTCGCCCAGGCGCGATGCGACCGTCCCGAGCGCGTAGGCGCCGGCATACCACAGCGGATTCAGCAGGCTCGGCTGCGAGCCCAGTTCGGCCAGGCGCTCGGCCGTCCAGGCCAGGTGATCTTCTTCCTCGCGTCCGGATTGCGCGAACTGCGCGCGCATGGCGTTCGTGGACGCGCGCCGGCCCTGCGCATCGTACAAGGCTTGCGCACACACTTCCCCCACGTGGTTCACGCGCATCAGGCCCGCGCTGTGGCGCTGTTCCTGGGCATTCAGCTCGCAGTCCGGGGCCGACACGCCCGGATTCGGGCGCGCGGCCTTCGCCACGCCGCCCATGACGCGCAACGCCTTGTCGAAGCCGACGATCAGGTGGTCGAGAGGATGGAGGATGCGGGGTGCGGTTGCCATGAGATGCCTTTTCAGCCAGGTTGTTCGATAAGCCGAATTATATGCCCTCGGTCGCCGCGCCTCCGTCCCTTGTCTTCTGCGCAAGCTTCTGCGCCTCCAGCCAGTCGTGCAACGGCCCGTCCACCTCCAGCTTCGAGATGTTCTTCGCCACGCCCAGGTTCAGTTCCAGCAGAAACGGGATCGAATCGCGCGGCACGTCGCTGCACGTGCTGGTGAACGCCGCCATGAAGCGCTCGGATTGCACCACCGGCAAGACGCGCTGGCCGCTCATGAATTGCAGGATGCTCGTGATCGTGTGGCCGGCGCCGATCGTGTGGTAGATGAACCGGTTGAAGTCGCGGTCCACCGTCTTGAAATCGATGGCTTCCTTCGTCATCAGTCCGGCCAGATAGTACAGGCCGAGGGCGACGCGGAACCAGTCCGTCGATTCGGCCCGGGTGCGGCCCTGGCGCGTGACGGCCAGGACCTTGTCCTTGATGAGAGTATCCATGGGGCCATTATGCGCCTGTCCGGATAGCACCGGCAATGTTGCCAAAGTGGACAGAAAGCATGCCGTACCGTATGCTGGCCGGCATCCTGCTCCCGCTTTTCTGCACTCTGGACTTGTGAAAACGCCGTGTGTCGCACAGCTGCTGCCTCCTCAGCTCGTTTTTAATACAATGCAACAGTCATGAAATGCGTGCATTGTCACGTGCAACGGGAGTCTCCATGGAATTACAAATCCGCAACCTGTCCAAGACCTATGCCAATGGCGTGGTCGCGCTGGACAAGGTCACGCTGAGCATCCCTCCGGGGATGTTCGGCCTGCTGGGCCCGAACGGGGCCGGCAAGTCGACCCTGATGCGGATCCTCGCCACCTTGCAGGAATGCGACAGCGGCTCCGTCTTCCTGGACGACATCGACGTGCTCGACGAACAGGACGAGGTGCGCCGCCTGCTGGGCTATCTGCCGCAGGATTTCGGCGTCTACCCGAAAGTGACCGCTTACGAACTGCTCGACCATTTTGCACAGTTGAAGGGCCTGGCGCAGCGCCACCGCCGGCGCGAAGTCGTCGACGCCCTGCTGCAGCAGACCAATCTGTTCGAGGTGCGCAACCAGAAATTGGGCACCTTTTCCGGCGGCATGCGCCAGCGCTTCGGCATCGCCCAGGCGCTGCTCGGCGACCCGCAACTGATCATCGTCGACGAACCCACGGCCGGCCTCGACCCGCAGGAACGGGTGCGCTTCCACAACCTGCTGTCCGACATCGGCGAGGACAAGACCGTGATCCTGTCCACGCACATCGTGTCCGACGTGGCCGACCTGTGCGCCAACATGGCGATCATCAACAAGGGCCACGTGCTGCTGTGCGGCGAGCCGGTCCGTCTCATCGAAGGCATCGAGGGCAAGATCTGGGCACGAGTCGTCGGCAAGCAGGACCTGCCCGACTTCCAGAAGCGCCACACCGTCATCTCCACGCGCCTGCTGTCCGGACGCACGCTGATCCACGTGTACGCCGACCGCTATCCCGGCGACGACTTCGAACCGATCCACCCGACCCTGGACGACGTCTACTTCGCCACCATCGCCGGCCGCCACAACGGCCTGGCGGGGAATTGCTGACGCCATGGGCGCGCTCCTCGCCATCGCCGGCTTCGAGGCCAGGCAGCGCCTGAAGCTGCTGTCGACCTGGGTGTATTTCCTTGCCTTCTTCGCACTTGCGCTGCTGTGGATGGCCGCCGCGGGCGGCGTGTTCAAGGACGCCTTCGTGTCGTTCGGCGGCCGCGTCCTGATCAACGCCCCGCGCCAGATCGCGCTGAGCGTGGCCTTCCTCGGCTGCCTCGGCGTCATCGTCGTGGCCGCGATGATGGGGCGTTCGGTGCAGCAGGACTTCGAATACGAGATGCACCACTTCTTCTTCAGCGCGCCGATCCCGAAATACGCGTACGTGTTCGGACGCTTCCTCGGCGCGCTGGCCACGCTGGCCGTCGTGTTCTCGGCGATCCTGTTCGGCACCCTGCTGGGGACCGTGCTGCCCGGGATCGATCCCGCCCGTGTCGGCCCCTATTCGGTGGCCGGCTACCTGCTCCCCTTTTTCCTCACGCTGCTGCCGAACCTGTTCATCTTCGGCGCCATCTTCTTCGTGCTGGCGGCGCTCACGCGGCGCATGCTGGCCGTGTACGTCGCCAGCGTCGTCATGCTGATCGGTTACATCGTCGCCCCGTCGCTGGCGCGCGACCTCGATTACAAGACCCTCGCGGCGCTGATCGACCCGTTCGGCACGACCGCGCTGATCCGCCTGACCGAGTACTGGAGCCTCACGGAACGCAACACGCTGCAGGTCCCGTTCGAAGGCGTCTACCTCATCAACCGCGCGCTCTGGTCGCTGTTCTCGCTCGTCGCACTGGTGCTCGGCTACTGGCGCTTCAGCTTCGTGTCCACGCCCGCGGGCCGGCGCGGCCAGGCGCGGCTTGACGCCGACGCCGCGCCGCAAGCCGCGCCCCTCGCCGCCGACATGCACGAGGCACCGGACTTCGCCGCGCGCAGCCTCGCCGTGCTGCTGGCGAAATCGAGCTGGCTCGCGTTCCGGGAATCCGTCAAGAACGTCTACTTCGCCGTGATCGTCCTCGCGGGCATGCTGACCCTCATCGTCAGCTCGCTCGACCTGGGCGCGATCTACGGCACGAAGACCTATCCCGTCACCTACATGGTGCTGGAACTGATCCGCGACGTGTTCGCGCTGTTCCTGCTGGTCGTCACGACGTTCTATGCCGGCGAGATGGTGTGGCGCGAGCGCGAGGCGCGCATGGGCCTGATGCTGGACGCGCTGCCCGTGCCCAGCTGGCTGCCGCTGGCCGCCAAGACCATCGCCCTCGTCGGCCTGCAGGCGCTGCTGCTGCTGGCCGCGATGCTGTGCGGGATGGGCATCCAGCTGGCGCACGGCTACGTGACGCTGGAGCCGGGCCTGTACCTGACGACGCTGTTCGGCATCCTGCTGCCCCGCTACGTGCTGCTGGCCGTGCTGGCGATCGCCGCCCAGGCCATCCTGAACCACAAATACCTCGCCTACTTCGCGCTGGTGACGTATTACGTGGCCACGCTGTTCCTCGGCGGCTTCGGCCTCGACCACCCGATGCTCGTGTACGGCGCGCTGCCGGACGTGACCTATTCGGCCATGAACGGCTTCGGCCATTTCCTGGCACTGCAGCGCGCGCTGCAAGTCTACTGGGGCGGCGCGGCCGTCGTCCTGTTCACCATCGCGCTCGTGCTGTGGCCGCGCGGCGTGAGCGACAGCTTCGCCGAGCGCCTGCAACTGGCGCGCCGCCGCCTGACGCCCGGCGTGTTGAAAGCGTTCGCGGCCGGCATCCTGATCTTCGCCGCCAGCGGCGCCCTGCTGTGGTACAACCTCGTGCACCTGGGCGCGTACCAGACGGCCTGGCACAAGGAGCAGGTGCGCGCCGACTACGAGCTGCGCTACAAGCGCTACGCGAAACTGCCGCAGCCGCGCATCACGGACGTCGGCCTGCAGGTCGATATCCATCCCGGCAGCCGCACGCTGAAGGTGCACGGCT
The DNA here is from genome assembly GCF_001425685.1 of Massilia sp. Root335. GTDB lineage: Bacteria > Pseudomonadota > Gammaproteobacteria > Burkholderiales > Burkholderiaceae_D > Telluria > Telluria luteola. The sequence goes on from NZ_LMCY01000044.1 coordinate 150,323, forward strand.
TCTACCAGCTGGAAAACCGCACGGGCGCGCCGGTGCGCGACGTCGTCCTGTTCCAGAAGCCCGGCCCGGCATTCCATCCGCGCTTCGCGCAGGCGGCGCGGCTGCTGCGCGCCGATCCGGCGCACGGCTTCTATCATTACCTGCTGGCGTCGCCCCTGCAGCCGGGCGCGCGCACGGCGCTGGAATTCGACCTGCTGGACGCCCCCGGCGGCATCCTGGGACTGGGCCGCGACACGGCCGTCGTCGGCAACGGCACCTTCTTCAGCAACGAGATCCTGCCGCACGTCGGCTACCAGCGCACGTACGAGCTGGAGGACGACCGCGACCGCAAGCGCCACGGCCTCGCGCCCCGGGAACGCATGGCCGCGCGCGACGACCAGGGCGCGCGCGCGAACAACTACATCGCCAACGACGCCGACTGGATCCACTTCGACGCCGTCGTCAGCACGAGCCCGGACCAGACGGTCGTCGCGCCGGGCACGCTGGAGCAGGAGTGGATGAGCGGCGGGCGGCGCTGGTTCCATTACAAGGCCGACAAGCCGGTGCTGAACTTCTACACGTTCCAGTCGGCCCGCTACGAAGTGCGCCACGACCGCTGGCAGGACGTGACGATCGACGTCTATTACCAACCCGGCCACGAGTTCAACGTCGACCGCATGATCCGCGGCGCCAAGGCGGCCCTCGCCTACGGCTCGAAGCACTTCAGCCCCTACCAGAACCGCGAGCTGCGCATCGCGGAGTTTCCCCGCTATGCATCGTACGCGCAGGCGGCGCCGGGCACGATCCCGTTCTCGGAAAGCGTGGGCTTCATCGCCAAGGTGGACCCGGAATCGCGCAAGGACATCGACTACCCGTATTACATCAGCGCGCACGAAGTGGGCCACCAGTGGTGGGCGCACCAGATCGTCGGCGCCGACGTTCGCGGCGCGACCGTGCTGTCGGAAAGCCTCGCCGAATACACGGCGCTGATGACGATGAAGAACACGCTGGGATCGAGCAAAATGCGGCGCTTCCTGCGCTACGACCTCGAGGAATACCTGATGGGCCGCGCGCGCGAGAACAAGAAGGAGCTGCCGCTCGCGCAAAACGAGAACCAGAGCTACATCCACTACCACAAGGGCAGCCTCGCGATGTACCTGCTGCAGGACATGGTGGGCGAGGACGCCGTCAACGGCGTGCTGCACGGCCTGCTGCTGGAATACGCGTACAAGGGGCCGCCGTATCCGACCGTGGCGACGCTGGTCGAGCGGCTGCGCGGCATCACGCCGCCGGACAAGGCCTACCTGATCGACGACCTGTTCGAATCCATCGTCCTGTACGAAAACCACACCGACGGCGCGACTGCGCACCGCCGGCCGGACGGCAAGTACGAGGTGGAGATCCGCGCCACGGCCGGCAAGGTACGCGCCGGCGACCGGGGCGAGGAACAGGCCGTGCCGTTGCGCGACTACATCGAATTCGGCGTCGACGACCAGGACGGCAACCCGCTCGCGCGCGAGCGCCGGCTCGTGACGCAGGCCGACCAGCGCGTCGTGCTCGTGGTCGACGGCCGCCCGGCGCGGGCCGGCATCGATCCCGACAACAAGCTGATCGACAGGAAGCCAACGGACAATATGCAGCCAGTCGACATGCACTGAACTTCACGTTATGATCTGGTCACAAAACCCTGCTAGGAGACACTCCATGTCCAATGCCACCGTCGCCGAACTGGCCGGTCAGATCCAGCAACTGTCCCCCGAGGACAGGCATGAGCTGTTGCGTCTGCTGATGGTGGACAGTGACGACGGTGACCAGGATGCCGACGAAGCCTGGCGCAACGAAATCGTGCGCCGCGTGAAGGCGATCCGCAATGGCGAGGCGGCCATCCGGGCGCTGCAGGAGGATTGGCGCGAATAACGCCGCCGGACGTAAAAAAACCGCGATGCCGGAAGGATCGCGGTTTTTTTTATTCGTTCGATAACGAGAAGCGCCTGAAGCACGTCGCCCCTGCGAAGGCAGGGGCCCAAGTTTTGCCGTCGGCAACGCGACGCCGAACTTGGGTCTCCGCCTTCGCGGGGACGACGGTGGCTTATTCGCCGGCGACCGCCTTCTTGGCCGTCGTGGCGCGCTTGGCCGGTGCTTTTTTGGCCGCAGCCGTCTTGGTGGCCGCTTTCGCCGCAGGTTTCGCGGCGGCCTTCGTCGCCGCGGTCTTGCGCGCGGCCGGCTTGGCGGCGGCGGCTTCCGCGCCGCTATCGCCTTCCTCGGCCTGTTCCTTGGGCTTCGCGCCCGGCTTGGCCTTGCGCTCCTCGAACTCGAAGCTGATCTTGCCGTCCTTGCCGCGCACGAGGAACGCCTTGAACGACCGGCGGGTCCGTTGCGAGACGAAGCCCGGCAGCAGGTCGGTCTTGCCTTCGTTCAGCAGCTTGGCCATCTGCTCGGGCAGGATCTCCTGCTGCAGGATGATGCGGCTGCTGCGGAAATCGCAGGTCTTGGGCTTGGCGACCGTATGTTCGCAGACATAGGCCAGGCCCATCTCGTACACATTGCCGGCGCACTTGGGGCACGGGCCGAGCGGCGTCTGACCGGTGAAGTCGACGCCTTCTCCGTCCTCGCCCTCGTCCTGGTCCTGGCCGAAGTCGAATTCCAGCTTGTAGTTGTGGATGTCCTCGTCGCGCACGATGCGCAGGATCGCGGCGAACGGCCGGCCCATCTTCGAGCGGAAGCCCTGCAGCGGACCGATGGTGCGCTTCTCCAGCAGTTCCTCGACTTCCTCGATCTCGAACTGGCGCCCGCCCGGCACCTTGCTCATCGAGAAATCGCACTTGGTGCAGGCGAAGCGGCGGTAGTTTTCCTTGACGACGCCACCGCAGTTCGGGCACGGCGTCTTCAAGGTGGCGTACTCGCCCGGGATCGTGTCGTTGTTGTATTCCTTGGCGCGCTTGACGATGATCTCGGTCATCTCGGCGATTTCGCGCATGAACTCTTCGCGCGACATCAGCCCCTTTTCCATCTGCGACAGCTTGTATTCCCATTCGCCCGTCAGTTCCGGCGCCGTCAATTCGTTCACGCCGAGGCCGCGCAGCAGGGTCATCAGCTGGAACGCCTTGGCGGTCGGGATCATCTCCCGGCCTTCGCGCAGCAGGTATTTTTCCGTCAGCAGGCCTTCGATGATCGCGGCGCGCGTGGCCGGCGTGCCGAGGCCCTTGCCGGCCATGGCGTCGCGCAATTCGTCGGAATCGACCAGCTTGCCGGCGCCTTCCATCGCCGACAGCAGGGTCGCTTCGTTGTAGCGTGCGGGCGGCTTGGTGACGAGGCCGTTGGCATTGACCTGCTCGGCCTTCACCAGCTCGCCCTTCGCCACCGGCACGAGGCTGGCGCCGTCCTTGTCGTCGCCCGTCGTGTCCTTGCCGTACACGGCCAGCCAGCCCGGGTTCGTCATGACCTTGCCCTCGGTCTTGAACTGGTGCCCTTCGACTTCGGTGAAGCGGGTCGTGACGAGGAATTCCGCGGCCGGGAAGAACACGGCCATGAAGCGGCGCGTGACGAGGTCGTACAGCTTCTGTTCCGGCTCGGACAGGTTCTTCGGCGCGACGCCCGTCGGGATGATCGCGAAGTGGTCCGAGATCTTGCTGTTGTCGAAGATGCGCTTGTTCGGCTTGACCCAGCCCTTGTCCAGGATCTGCTTGGCGAACGGCAGATAGTTCGAACTGCCCTTCAACACTTCCAGCGTGGACTTGACGGTGTCCAGGTAGTCTTCCGGCAGCGCGCGCGCATCCGTACGGGGGTAGGTCAGCACCTTGTGCTTTTCGTACAGCGCCTGCGCCAGGCCCAGCGTGTTCTTGGCCGAGAAGCCGAAGCGGCCGTTGGCCTCGCGCTGCAGCGACGTCAGGTCGAACAGCGCGGGCGCCATCGACGTGGTCGGTTTCGATTCTTCGGTGACCTTGCCCTGCTTGCCCATGCAGGCGGCAACGATGGCGTCGGCCGCCGCCTTCGACCACAGGCGCTCGGCACGCTTCTCGGCGTCGTTCTCGTCTTTCTTGAACCCGGTGTCGAGCCAGCGGCCTTCGTACATGCCGGCGGCGCAGCGGAATTCCGCGCGCACTTCCCAGTAGTCGCGCGCCACGAATTTCTTGATCTTCTCTTCGCGCTCGACGACGATCGACAGGGTCGGCGTCTGCACGCGGCCCACGGTGGTCAGGTAGAAGCCGCCCTCTTTCGAGTTGAAGGCCGTCATCGCACGGGTCCCGTTGATGCCGATCAGCCAGTCCGCCTCCGAGCGGCAGCGCGCGGCGTCGGCCAGCGGCAGCATGTCCTGGTCGCTGCGCAGGTGGGCGAAGCCGTCGCGGATGGCGTTCGGCGTCATCGATTGCAGCCACAGGCGCTTGACGGTCTGCTTGGCCTTGGCGTTCTGGGCGATCAGGCGGAAGATCAGTTCACCTTCGCGGCCCGCGTCGCATGCGTTGATCAGGGTATCGACATCCTTGCGCTTGATCAGCTTGTTCAGCACTTTGAGGCGCGACTCCGTCTTCGCGATCGGATTCAGCGCGAAGTACGGCGGAATCATGGGCAGGTGCGTAAAACTCCACTTGCCGCGCTTGACGTCGTATTCCTCGGGCACCGCGATCTCGAGCAGGTGGCCGACGGCGGACGACAGGACGTAGTCGTCGGATTCGAAATACTCATCGTGCTTGGTAAAGCCGCCGAGCGCCTTGGCGATATCGTTCGCCACGGAGGGTTTTTCGGCAATGATGAGGGCTTTGGTCATATGGTTTCTCGTACTTGTTCTTGGCTTTGGCTCGCGCATCATACATGAGCCATAGATCAGGGCGGCTCGATAAGCCGGCCGCTCGTTGTCTTATTATTAGCTTATTGGTAACTTTGGCAGGTAGCGGCCAATGATAAGCGGGTTGCCGCGCAATCCGCAAGTAGACTCTGCCTGCGTGCGCATTGTGGCAACCCACCTATCCTGCCGAGCAAAATACGCTCGATCTTGCTTTGTCGCAAGAAAAAACGGGGCCGCAGCCCCGTTTTCGTAGTCATGATCGTATCGCTGTCAATGCAGCAGGCGCGGCGCCGCGTCTTCCTCGTCCGAACCGAACAGGTCATCGAACATCAGCGCGTCCGGTTCCTTGCCCTGGCTCCACAGGAGCATCAGGACGATGATCTTGAGCTTGCCCAGCGTGACGGGCGATTCGTCCAGTGCCAGCGCGCGTTCGATGACGATTTCGCGCTGCGACGCGGACAGCAAGCCGGCCAGTTCGAGGAACTGGATGAAGCCGACGGCGGCGCTGCCGAGCGTATCGACTTCCTGGGCAATATAGAAGCGCGTACCGCTCGATTCGAGCGCGGGATTGGTCGTCCCGGCCATTTCCCTCAGGCCATTTAACCAGTCCAGCGCTTCGGAAATTTCGATATCGTCGAAACCGACGGCGGACAGCTTGCGTGCCAGGGCCTCCGGCTCGGGGCAGGCATCGGGACGGTAATACGTCTCGTAAAGATAGACTAGGATGTCGAACATGGTGACGCTACTGTAGCAGCTAAACTCCTCGCGGCACAAGTGCGTCACGTGCGCCACTAACGCCCGGAAACATCAGCGTTGTTTATCGGCCTTATCGGGTTTGCCAGCAGTGTTCCTCCCAATTATCGCTTGATTATCCTCTGAACGAGGCCGCCCGGGAGGCGTTCGACACGCCCCGCCAGTTCCAGCACGAGCAGGCGCGCACTGAGTTCTCCCGGGTGCCAGCCGAGCCGGGCCAGCAATACGTCCGGGTCGCCGGGGTCGTGGCCGAGGGCCGCCAGCAGCGCGGCTTCGGCTTGCCCGTCGGCATCAGCTTCCGGGCTGTTATCGATCTTGTTATCCGTTAAGGAAATATCTGCGGCGGGTAAGCCGGGCGCCAGGCGGGCCGCCTGCAATGCGAGCAGCGGGGACGGCGCGAGCGCTTCCAGCACGTCGCGCGCCGTGTCGACGAGTTTCGCGCCCTCGCGAATCAGCATGTGGCAACCCTTGGCCAGCGCCGCGTGGATCGAGCCGGGAATCGCGAACACGTCGCGCCCCTGCTCGGCCGCCTGGTGCGCCGTGATCAGCGAGCCGGACTGCGCGGCCGCCTCGACGACGAGCACGCCGGCCGCGAGGCCGCTGATGATCCGGTTGCGTTTAGGGAAATTGCCCGGCAACGGCGGCGTGCCGACGGGATATTCGCTGACGATGCAGCCTTCATGGGCAATGCGTTCGCACAGGGCACGGTTGCGGGCCGGGTAGGCGATGTCGGGACCGGTGCCGACGACGGCGACGGTCCCGCCGCAGCGGCGCAGCGCGCCCTCGTGCGCGGCGGCGTCGATGCCCAGCGCGAGGCCGGATACGATGCACAGCCCGGCTGCAGACAACGCTTCCGCGAACGCCTGCGCGTTCGCCCTGCCCTGCACGCTGGCATTGCGGCTGCCGACGATGGCGAGGGCCGGTCCGTCCAGTATATGTGCATGCCCTCTAATATAGAGGAGCAGCGGCGGGTCGGGGATGCGGGCCAGCAGCTCGGGATAGCCGGGTTCGCCCAGCGCGAGGACGTGGTGGCCGGGCGTGGCCAGCCAGTCCAGCGTGGCGTCGATCAGGCGGCGCGTCGTGTCGGCGGGAGGTTGCAGCAGGGCGTGCGCCTGCGCCGGGCTCACGTGGGCGGCCAGCGCGGCAAAGTCGGCGGCAAACACGGCGCCAGGGGTGCCGAACGCTGCCAGCAGCGTGGCCGCCGCGCGCGGACCGACGCCGGGGCTGCGCTCCAGGCGCAGCCAGGCGGCCAGCCGGTCCGGCGGGGAGGATGAGGGTGCAGGCGCCAGGTGAAGGTCCGTGTCCTGCACGGTGGGGTTACTCCGGTGATTTCGCGACGTCGCCGATCTGCACGGGCGCCGTCACCTGCATGACCAGGCCATACGCGACATGGTCGAAAACCCGGAAGATGAACAGTTCGCCGTATTGCTCGTCCGGGAGCCTCAGTCTGGCCTTGCCGAAGCCGAGGAAGCCTTTGCTTTCCGGGTCCGTCACGGTCTGTCCGAGATGATAAAACTGCAGCACGGCGCCGACATCGAGTCCGTCAAGCGTGCCCCGATTGACAGTCACGACCTGATTCTGCGCCGCGTAATTCGATTCGGACGCCATGGCCATCACGCGCGCCACCACCGGCCGGGCGGGCGCGTGCGGCACGTAGTTGCGCAGCGGCGCGGGCGGCGTCGGCAGCAGGCGGTCGCCGACGCCCATTTCCTTCACCGACTTGGTGACGACGAAGGTGTGCACGTCCGTGCCCGGTCCCGCCGCCTTCACGAGACGCGCCGTGCCGACATAGGCCGCCTCGTAGGCGGTGACCTTGTTGGTATCCGGGTCGACCAGCTCCTTGCCCGGACGGAAGACCTGGAAGCTGGTCGCCCCGTCGAGTGCGCCGCGCACATAGATGCGGTCGCCTTCTACGAGGTAGAGCCGGTCTTCCTGGGCGGCGACGATGCGCGCCGCGCCGGCCAGCGCCTGCTGTTCGACGACGAGCGGCTGGGTCAGGAAAGGTTCGATCGCCCCGGCCGGAATCGCGGGCACGGCATTGTTCTCGCCCAGGTCGTCGGTGCGCAGCTGCGGCGACAGGCGCACGACGGGCGGCTCGCCGGCATCCGTTGCGGTGCCCGGTTTGTTCAACGTGAGACGGCCGTGGGCGCGGTCGAAATAGACGACCTGGCCCGGGTAGATCCAGTGCGGATTGCGGATGTCGTCGCGGTTCATGCCCCAGACCTGGGGCCAGCACCACGGATGCTCGAGGAAGGCGCCGGAAATGTCCCACAAGGTATCGCCCTTGACGACGACGTGCTGGTCGGGCGCGTTCGGGCGGAACGAACAGGTCGTGGCGGCCTGCGCCGGAATGGCCGCAAGGAAGGCGAACGCGGCCGTGGCAGCGGTGCGGATCGCGAGCGATCGGGCAGCGCCTGTGCTAAAATTTTTCATTGGAGAGTCCGTAAAGTGCCGTATCGACACGAGTGCTACGCCACCTCGGCCGGCAACAAAGCAGGAAACAGACGACTCTTCGACCGCGCAGCGGATCATAAAGGGTCGCAAGAGTTGCCTTACTGAATCAAATTCTGCCGAGAAATCCCTGAACTAGCAAGACAAACCGTGCCCGGCAGCGGGGACGGCGTGTTGCGTTTATGCCTGTGCAGCCTTTGAATCGCGCGACGGACCCCGATATACCGATTATTGAACGACTTCGACTACACAGCCATGGCTTTACTGAACATCCTCCGCTACCCCGACCCGCGCCTGCACAAGGTCGCCAAGCCGGTCACCGAATTCGGCGACCGCCTCCACAAGCTGGTGGCGGACATGGCCGAAACCATGTACGACGCCCCCGGCGTGGGCCTGGCCGCGACGCAGGTCGACGTGCACGAGCGCATCGTCGTCATCGACGTGACCGAGACCAAGGACAACCTGCTGGTCTTCGTCAACCCGGAAATCGTCTGGTCCAGCCCGGACAAGCAGGTCTACGACGAAGGCTGCCTGTCGGTGCCCGGCATCTATGACGGCGTCGAACGTCCGGCACGCGTCAAGGTACGCGCTGTCGACCAGGATAACAAGCCCTTCGAGCTCGAGGCCGACGGCCTGCTGGCGGTGTGCATCCAGCACGAACTGGACCACTTGATGGGCAAGGTCTTCGTGGAATACCTGTCGCCGCTCAAGCGCAACCGCATCAAGACGAAGCTGCAGAAGGAAGAGCGCGACATGCAGCGCTCGTCCGCCCGCCGCGCATGAGCGGCCTGAAAGTCGTCTTCGCCGGCACGCCGGAATTTGCCGCCGTGGCGCTGCGCGCCCTGCTCGGCGCCGGTTTCGACGTGCCGCTCGTGCTGACCCAGCCGGATCGCCCGGCCGGACGCGGCATGCAGTTGCAGGCGTCCGCCGTGAAACAGGTCGCCGTCGCGCACGGCATCGAGGTATTGCAGCCGGTGTCGCTGCGCATGGATGCGAAGGACCCGCAGCGCGCCAGCGAGGCACAGGCCGCGCACGCGCGCCTGCTGGCGACGACGTACGACGTGATGGTCGTGGCCGCCTACGGCCTGATCCTGCCCCGTTCCACGCTCGACATCAAACCGTGCATCAATATCCACGGCTCCATCCTGCCGCGCTGGCGCGGCGCCGCGCCCATCCACCGCGCGATCGAATCGGGCGACGCGGAAACGGGCGTCACCATCATGGAAATGGAAGAAGGCCTGGACACGGGCCCGATGCTGCTCGTCGAGCGCATCGCCATCGACGACGCGGACACGACGGGCAGCCTGCACGACAAGCTGGCGGCCCTCGGCGGCCGCATGATCGTCGATGCGCTACAAAAAATGGCGCAGGGTCAATTGGAAGCCGTGCCCCAGCCGGAGGAAGGCGTGACGTATGCCGCCAAGATCGGCAAGGAAGAAGCGAAGCTCGACTGGACGCTGGCGGCCGTCGACCTCGCACGCAAGGTGCGCGCCTTCAATCCGTTTCCCGGGGCCCAGGCCCAAGCGGGATCGACGACGATCAAGATCTGGAACGCGCAACCCGTCGATGGCCAGGGCCAGCCGGGCCAGGTGCTCCAGGCCGATGCCCACGGCATCGTGGTCGCCTGCGGCACGGGCGCGCTTCGTTTGACGGAACTGCAAAAGCCGGGCGGCAAGCGCCTGGCGGCGGCCGAATTCCTGAAGGGCTTTTCGTTCGACGGCCTCGCGTTCGCCTGAAAACGACGCGGCAATAAAGAAGGGCATCAGCCGGTTCGCGCCGGATGATGCCCTTCTGTTTTTCGTTTCGCTTGTTGAGCTTATGTAGTTTGGTGGGCGGAGGCCGCCCACCCTACGGGCGCATGCCCGACATGGCACACCGTTCCGGCATCAGGCCCTGAAGGCCCGCGGGGCGCTGTGCCCCGACCATCACGTTGACAAGGAATCAGTGCTGCTCGCCCTGAGCACGCACGCGATTCGCTTCCATGTATTCGCGCAGGACCTGGTTGATGCGGGTCTGGTAGCCAGGACCGGCCGACTTGAACCATTCCAGCATGTCCACATCCAGGCGGATCGTGACGATTTGTTTGACGCCGGCGACGGTGTGGGTCTTGGCCGGAGCGCTTTCCTCGCTGCGCGCTGCCGGCTGGTCCCACTCGGATACGTATTCTTTGTTCATTGCAATTCTTCCCATTTTGGAGGCGGAACAACAGTCCGCACATTCCGTTGATTGGACGCGTACTGATCGTGAAACCGCGACTGCGGCGGTTCCATGAAGTTAATTGTCGTCCCTGTATGTATCCAGGAAATTGCTAATATGCGGCAATTTGTATCCCAATGTAACAATGCAGCTTTTGATACAGTGCGTTACAAACGTCTTTACAACGCCGTCTTTTTTTGAGCGAACCGTGGACTGCCGGCCGCACCGGGAACAAACTCGGCCAGTAACGGTATAATCACAGACCCGCCTCATATTTATCTCCAGCAGACCCCAGGAAAGCCAACGATGATCACCGCCGTCCACGCCCCCTCCCCCGTCGAAGCCAAGTTGCGCGAGATCCTCGCGCGCCGCATCATGATCCTGGACGGCGCGATGGGCACGATCATCCAGCAATACAAGCTGGACGAGCAGGCCTACCGCGGCGGTCCGGGCGGGCGCTTCGCCACTTTCACGGCGCCCGCCGCCAGTGGGGCGCGCGAGCTGTTCGTCAAGGGCAACAACGAATTGCTGAACCTGACGCAGCCGCAGATCATCCAGGAAATCCACGAGCGCTACCTGGCCGCCGGCGCCGACATCATCGAGACGAACACGTTCGGCGCGACCGGCGTCGCCCAGGACGACTACCACATGGCGCACCTCGTGCGCGAGATGAACGTGGAAGCCGCGAAGCTGGCCCGCGCCGCGTGCGTGAAGTATTCGACGCCGGACAAGCCCCGCTACGCCGCCGGCGCCCTCGGCCCGACGCCGAAGACGGCATCCATTTCGCCGGACGTGAACGACCCGGCCGCGCGCAACGTCACGTTCGACCAGCTCGTCGCGGCGTACTACGAACAGGTCGACGCGCTCGTCGAGGGCGGCGTCGACCTGCTGCTCGTCGAGACCATCTTCGACACGCTGAACTGCAAGGCCGCGCTGTTCGCCATCGACCAGTATTTCACCGAGCACCCGGCAACGCCGCGCCTGCCGCTGATGATCTCCGGCACCGTCACGGACGCGTCGGGCCGCATCCTGTCCGGCCAGACCGTGCCGGCGTTCTGGAACTCCGTGCGCCATGCAAAGCCGCTGACGATCGGCCTGAACTGCGCGCTGGGCGCCGCCCTGATGCGCCCGTACGCGGAAGAGCTGTCGCAGATCGCCGACACGTTCGTCTGCATCTACCCGAACGCCGGCCTGCCCAACCCGATGAGCGACACCGGCTTCGACGAGCTGCCGGAAGACACGTCCGCCCTGCTGCGCGAATTCGCCGACGCCGGCTTCGTCAACATCGCCGGCGGCTGCTGCGGCACGACGCCGGAGCACATCCAGGCCATCGGCGCCCTGCTGGCCGATTGCCCGCCGCGGACCGTGCCCGAGATCCCCGTCGCGCTGCGCCTGTCCGGCCTGGAGCCGTTCGTCGTCGACGACACCTCGCTGTTCGTCAACGTCGGCGAGCGCACCAACGTCACGGGTTCGAAGGCGTTCGCGCGCATGATCCTGAACGAGCAGTTCGACGAAGCGCTGTCCGTCGCGCGCCAGCAGGTCGAGAACGGCGCCCAGGTCATCGACATCAACATGGACGAGGCGATGCTCGATTCGCAGGCCGCGATGACGCGCTTCCTGAACCTGATCGCATCGGAACCGGACATCTCGCGCGTGCCGATCATGATCGACTCCTCCAAGTGGAGCGTGATCGAGGCCGGCCTGAAATGCGTGCAGGGCAAGGCCATCGTCAACTCGATCTCGATGAAGGAAGGCGAGGAAGAATTCCTGCGCCAGGCCACCCTGTGCCGCCGCTACGGCGCCGCGGTGATCGTGATGGCCTTCGACGAGAAGGGCCAGGCCGACACGTTCGAGCGCAAGATCGAGATCTGCAAGCGCGCCTACGACACCCTCGTGCAGAAGGTCGGCTTCCCGCCGGAAGACATCATCTTCGACCCGAACATCTTCGCCATCGCCACCGGCATCGAAGAGCACAACAACTACGCCGTCGACTTCATCAACGCCACGCGCTGGATCCGCGAGCACCTGCCGTATGCGAAGGTGTCGGGCGGCGTGTCGAACGTGTCGTTCTCGTTCCGCGGCAACGACCCCGCGCGCGAAGCGATCCACACCGTGTTCCTGTACCACGCCATCAAGGCCGGCATGACGATGGGTATCGTCAACGCGGGCATGGTGGGCGTGTACGACGATCTCTCTCCGGAGCTGCGCGAGCGCGTGGAAGACGTCGTGCTGAACCGCCGCGACGACGCCACCGAGCGCATGATCGAATTCGCCGGCACCCTGAAGGCCGGCGGCGCGAAACAGGAACAGAATCTCGAGTGGCGCGACGCGCCCGTCGGCAAGCGCCTCGCGCACGCGCTCGTGCACGGCATCACGCAGTGGATCGTCGAGGACACCGAGGAAGCGCGCGCCGCGATCGAGAACGCAGGCGGCCGCCCGATCCAGGTGATCGAAGGCCCGCTGATGGACGGCATGAACGTCGTCGGCGACCTGTTCGGCCAGGGCAAGATGTTCCTGCCGCAGGTGGTGAAATCGGCGCGCGTGATGAAGCAGGCCGTCGCCCACCTGATCCCGTTCATCGAGGAAGAAAAGGCGGCGGAGGAAGCGCGCACGGGCATCGTCGCGAAACCGAAGGGCAAGATGGTCATCGCCACCGTGAAAGGCGACGTGCACGACATCGGCAAGAACATCGTGTCCGTGGTCCTGCAGTGTAACAACTTCGAGATCGTCAACATGGGCGTGATGGTGCCCGCGTCCGAGATCCTCGCGAAGGCCAAGGAAGAAAACGCGGACATCATCGGCCTCTCCGGCCTGATCACGCCGTCGCTCGAAGAGATGGCCCACGTCGCGCGCGAGATGCAGCGCGACCCGTGGTTCCGCGACCGCCGCATTCCCCTCCTGATCGGCGGCGCGACGACGAGCCGCGCGCACACGGCCGTCAAGATCGCGCCGCATTACGAAGGCCCGGTCGTGTACGTGCCGGACGCGTCGCGCTCCGTCTCGGTGGGCCAGTCGCTCGTGACGGCGGAGACCCGCGACGGCTACGTCGCCGAGATCGCCGAGGACTACGTGCGCATCCGCGAACAGCACGCCAATAAAAAGGCGCTGCCGATGGTGAGCCTCGAACAGGCGCGCGCCAACAAGGCGCAGCTGGCGTTCGCGCCGCTGAAGCCGAAGTTCGTCGGCCGCCGCGTCTTCAAGAACGTCGACCTGGGCACGCTCGCCCGCTACATCGACTGGGGCCCGTTCTTCCAGACCTGGGACCTGGCCGGCCCGTATCCCGCGATCCTGACCGACGAGGTGGTGGGCGAAGCGGCAGCAAAGGTGTTCGAGGAAGGCCAGGCGCTGCTGAAGAAGATCATCGACGGCCGCTGGCTGACGGCGAACGGCGCCGTTGCCCTGCTGCCCGCGAACAGCGTCAACGACGACGACATCGAGATCTACACGGACGACACCCGCGGCGAGGTCGCGTTCACCTGGTACGGCCTGCGCCAGCAGGGCGTCAAGCCGGTGGTGGACGGCGTGCAGCGCCCGAACCAGTGCCTGTCCGACTTCATCGCGCCGAAATCGTCCGGCATCGCCGACTACATCGGCATGTTCGCCGTGACGGCGGGCATCGGCGCCGAGAAGATCGAGAAGCGCTTCGAGGCGCAAGGCGACGACTACTCGTCGATCATGGTGAAGGCCCTGGCCGACCGCCTGGCGGAAGCCTTCGCCGAGTACATGCACGAGCGCGTGCGCACGGACCTGTGGGGTTATGTGGCGGACGAGAAGCTGTCGAACGAGGCGCTGATCAAGGAAGAATACGTCGGCATCCGCCCGGCGCCGGGCTATCCGGCGTGCCCGGAGCACACCGTGAAGGCCGACCTGTTCAAGACCCTGCAGGCCGAGGAGATCGGCATGGAATTGACGGAGTCGTTCGCGATGTATCCGGGCGCCGCGGTGTCGGGCTTCTACTTCTCGCACCCGGAGTCGAAGTATTTCGTCGTCGGCAAGATCGGGCAGGACCAGCTCGACGACATGGCCAAGCGCCGCGGCCTGCCGAAGGACGAGGTGGAACGCTACCTCGCGCCGAACCTCTGATCGAACTGCGCGTGGGCTCGGGGAGCCCACCCTACGATTGCCGCAGCCGTAGGGTGGGCACCCTGTGCCCACCATCGTTCGCACATCGCGTACGTTAAACCTGCTCGCGCCGGAACCGCCACACGGCGGCCACGGTGAACACCAGCGCAAAACCGAGCAGCACGGCGATGGCCGGCGCGGCCGCCGCCGCGTCCAGGCCGCGCCACGTCACCGCATCGAGGCCCGCGATGGCCCAGCGCGTCGGCACGACGAGCGTCAGCTGCTGCACCCACGCGGGAAACATGAACGACGGCACCCAGGCGCCGCCCAGCATCACGAGGATGAGCGTCGCGAACATCGCGATGCCGCGCGCCGCTTCCGGCGTCTTCCCGAACGCGGCGATGAGCAGGCCGAAGCCGGCCGTGAGCGCGCCGAAGCCGATCGCCATGCCGAGGAAGCCCGGCACGCTGCTTACCTGCACGTGGAACCCCAGCACCGCCACCACGAAGATGGCGCACAGCAGGCAGGACGCGATGATGGCGGCCGAGGCGGCGCGCGCCAGCACGACCTCGGTCAAGGTGACGGGCGCGGCGAGCAGGCGGTCCCACACGCCGCTGCGGCGCGTCAGCAGCATGCCGATGCCCATGTTCACGCCCATGAACAGGATGAATTGCACGCCCATGCCCGAGAACGAATGCGCGTACGGGTTGTAGCCCTGGGCGACGGGACCGCTCGCCAGGCTCTCGTCGTGCGTCGTGAACGGCATCGACAGGCCGCGCGGCCGGGCGGCGCCGGCGTCCTCCTCGCGCGGCGTGTCCTCGTACTTGCGCACCGCGACGAGCATGTCGCGCAGCGCGGGGTCCTGCACCTTGTTCTCGTCGAGCTGCTGCAGGCTGCGCGCCGTCAGCTTCTTGCCCAGCGGTCCGCCGAACATCTCGGCGCTGACGACCTGCATCACCTGCTGCGTCAGCATGCCCTTCACCATCGCCAGCACGGCCGGCTGCGACGGGTCGTACAGCAAGGGGATGGCCGGCTTGTCCTGGTTCGAGAACATGGCGGTGCCGGCCGCTTCGGCGAAGCCGGCCGGCAGCACGATCGCGACGGCCTGGCTGCCCTTGCGCACGGCATCCCGGGCCTGCGTCATGTCCATCGGCGTTACGTGCAGGTTCGGGTCGGCCTTGAGGCCCGCCGCGATGCGGTTGCCGGCGTCGCTCGTGTCCTGCTGGACGAGGGCCACGTCGATGCCGCTGCCCTTGGCGCTGCCGCCGCCGAACACGGAACCGAAGAACGCGGCGATCACGATGGGCAGCACGAGGTGCATCAGCAGCGCGCGCTTGTCGGAGATGTAGAGGATGAGGTCCTTGCGGACCAGGGCGAAGAAGGCGGTCGTGTTCATCTGGCGTGGTCTCAGTCGCGCAGGGTGCGACCGGTCAGGTCGAGGAAGATGTCTTCGAGGCTGGCGCGCGCGGTGGCGAAGTGCACGGGGCGCTGGCCCTGCCCCTGCAGCCAGCCGAGCAGCGGCACCGCGTCGGCATTGTCGGTGAGGCCGATGTCGAGGGTCGTGCCCTCGCTCGCCAGGGCCGTCACGCCGGCCTGGGAGCGCAGCGCGTCCAGCAGGCCGGCGCCCGCCGGTTGCGCCAGCTCCACGCGCAGCAGGGCCTTCGCGGCGAGCTTGCGGTGCAGCGCGGCCGGGCTGTCGTCGGCCAGCACCTTGCCGTGGTCGATGATGACGATGTGGTCGGCCAGGCGCTCCACCTCTTCCATGTAGTGGCTCGTGTAGATCAGCGCCCGGCCCTGCGCCTGCAGCGCCTCCAGCGTGTCGAAGATGGCATTGCGGCTCTGCGGGTCGACGCCGACCGTGGGCTCGTCGAGGATCAGCAAGTCCGGATCGTGCAGCAGCGCGGCCGCGATGTTCAGGCGGCGCTTCATCCCGCCCGAGAACGTGGCCGGCTTGTCGCGCGCGCGGTCGACGAGGTTCACGAGGCCCAGCACGTGTTCGATGCGCTCGTTCAGCGCCTTGCCCTTCAGGCCGTACAGGGCGCCGAACAAACGCAGGTTCTCGTGCGCCGACAGGTCCTCGTACAGCGCGAGGTCCTGCGGCACGAGGCCGATGCGGCGCTTGACGCCTGCCGCCCCCGTCGTCACCGCCTGGCCGTCCAGCAGCACCTGGCCGGCGTCGGGCCTGAGCAGCCCGCACAGTATCGAGACGGTGGTCGACTTGCCCGCCCCGTTCGGACCGAGCAGGCCGACGGTCTGGCCGGCCAGCACCTGGAACGACACGCCGTCCACGGCGCGCCGGGCGCCGTACGATTTCACGAGACCTTCAACACGCAACAATACATTCGACATGGGGCTCCCGTCGGATCGCATGGCTGGACAGCCGCGCGCGGACGCGCGCGGCGGGAAGACGTCAGATGGCGTAGCGGACGACGGAGTCGGACCACTGGAACGCCGACATCTCGAGCTCGATCATGTCGTCGCCGGAGATCTGCAGCTCCTTCAGCGTGGGCAGCACGAGTTCCGTGTCGTCATCGGCCTGCTCGATGCTCTCGGACAGCTTGAGCAGCTCGCCGAAGAAGCCGGCGCGGCCCAGGAGGGCCTGCCGGACTTCGTCGCTGACCGGGATCTGTTCGACGATGTCGGCCATCGGGATGCCGAACAGGGCGTCCATCAGCGACATGATGCCGACCGTGAAGGCGATGTCGGCGACGGCACGCTGGCCGGGACGCAGGCGCTGGGCCAGCAATTCCATCAGGCGGCCGCGCGTGGTGGCCAGCATCAGCAGGGGCGTCTGGTTGTGGCCGCGCGTGGCCGGTTCCGCGTACAGCATGATCTGCAGCCAGCGCTGCAACTGGCGCCGGCCCAGCACGAGCAGCGCCTGGCTGACGGAATCGATGCGCTGGGCCGCGCCCACGGCCGGCGTGTTCACGAGGCGCAGCAGGTTCAGGGCGAGCGTCACGTCGCGTTTGACGGTCTTTTCGATGACCGCATTGTCCGCGTCCGACATCACCAGGTTCATGAGCTCGACCACCGCGAGCTGCGACGGCGACAGCTTGCGGCCGCCCAGCACGGACGGGCGCGCGAAATAAAAGCCCTGGAAGTAATCGAAGCCCAGGTCCATCGCGGCCTGGTAGGCGTCGCGCGTCTCGACCTTTTCCGCGACCACGGTCTTTTCCATGCCGTGCAGGCGCCGCACGAGGTTCGGCAACTGGGTGGGCGGCACGGTGCGCAGGTCCAGCTTGACGAAGCCGGCCAGCGGCAACAGGCGCTGCAGGCGCAGGCTGTCGCCTTCGATGCCGTCCAGCGCGAAGCGGAAGCCGTGGCCCGCGAGCTCGCGCATGCGCGCCAGCAGGGCGTCGTCCGGCACGACGGTCGGCACGATCTCGAGCACCGTGCGCTCGCGCGGCAGGAAGGCGAAGATGTCGCTGCCGAGGACTTCGGCGTCCACGTTCAGGAAGCAGGCGGCGTCGCCTATCGCGCGCGCAAGCCCCAGCTGGGCCGCGTGGGCGATCACCGCGGCCGTCGCGGTCAGGCCGGTCTCGTCGGCCTCGCCCTGGCGCGCGCTGCGGAACAGGAGTTCATAACCGTACAAGGCCTGGTTGCGGTCGAGCACAGGCTGGCGCCCCAAATAAAAGTCACGCACGCGCAAGGGGTAGTTCGCGTGGTCCAGGCTCGCGGCGGTATCGGTCATCACGGACTCTTGTAGCAATGGAACGTAGCTACTTTAACGCATTCCGCCACCTGGTGACTATTTGAAAATGATTTCCTGTAAAAAACGTATCAGGATGATCACGGCTGCGGCAGGCCGTCCACGAACACCTTGAGTTCGCCCGGCGCGAACTCCGTCCACGTCTCGTTGGTGGTCAACGGGGTCGTGACGATGATCGCCACGCGGTCGTTCGGCGTCGTCACTTGCGAAAAGTCGACGGACAGGTCTTCGTCGGCGAGGCAGGCGGCCGCGAACGGGTAGCGGCGCACGACGTAGCACAGCTTGGTCGAGCAGTGCGCGAACAGCGCCGTGCCGTCGGACAGCATCATGTTGAACGTGCCGTGGCGCGCGATGACGGCGACGAGGTCGGCGATGGCCGCGCGCAGCACGGGCATGGCGGGCGCCTGGTCGCCGAAGCGGTCGCGCAATTGCTGCAGCAGGAAGCAGAAGGCGCGTTCGCTGTCGGTATTGCCGACCGGGCGGTACGGGCCGTCGAGGACGGGGTCGAAAGCCTTGAGGTCGCCGTTGTGGGCGAACACCCAGTAGCGGCCCCACATCTCGCGCACGAACGGATGGCAGTTTTCCAGCGCGACCTTGCCCTGCGTGGCCTTGCGGATGTGGGCGATGACGTTCAGCGACTTGATCGGGTAATGCTTGATCAGTTCGGCGATCGGCGAGGCGATGGCCGCCTGGTGGTCGACGAAATGGCGCACGCCGGCGCCCTCGAAGAAAGCGATGCCCCAGCCGTCATGGTGCGTGTCCGTGCGTCCGCCCCGATGGGCGAAGCCGGTGAAACTAAAAACAATGTCGGTAGGGACATTGCAATTCATGGCGAGCAGCTGACACATGGGTCAAGCTTACCATGTACGGACGCAAAGCCGGTATGGGGAAGATGAGGTAGCGGGAACGGGAAAGAAGATGGTGCCCTGCGTCGCCAGCCCGGAACGGCGCCGCGTCACGCAGGTGCAGTGGCCGGACGAAGGCGCCCGACCGGGACGATCAGTGCAGGACGACCGGTTGGCTCATGAGGGTGTCGTAGGAACCCAGGAAATCGTCGATTTCCTCCATGGTCGGTTCGCTCGCGATCAGGTTGTTGACATCACGCCGGAACGCTTGCGCCAGTTTGCCGCCGATGAACGCTTCGCGCCGGCCGGATTTGTCGACGATCTCGTAGCCGCCGAAGCGCAGGGCCTCGAGGTTGTGATCGACGCCAAATTCGACAACGCTATACTGTTCGCTGTTATAGATCATGTTCATGATGACTCCTTCACTCGATCAGGTGGGTGCAAGGCTGCCGCCCGGCGGCGGACGGCTTACTTTCCGCTTTCTTTCCACTTCAACTACGAGGTGGGGCCACTGGAACCGAATTCAAGAACCTCTACAACTTGTTACGAATTCCACTGTATCGGTCAAGCTGCGGACGATTCAGGCCTTCAGGTCGGAAGTCAGCCGTAACAGCTGATCGTATGGCTCGGACCGCAACCACGATCGCAACTGATCAAGATGCTCGCTGCCGGCGACGCCGATGAAGATACGGCGGGGACGCCGGCGGAGCAGGCGATTCAATGTTACACGCAAAACCAGATTGCCGGTGCAGCACAAGCAACCGGGCGCGATCCGCGCAAGGCTTTGGTCCGGAGCGAGATCATCGAGGGGAGACACGCCGGACGCGAGGCCTTCGAGAATGATGGCCTGCGCGCCTTCGTCATGCATATCGGAAAGGTGAGCGGCGATCGCCGCTTCGCGCGCCCGGGCGCTCAGGCCCGTGACGAGGGTGACGACGACACGCGCATCATCCGCGGCCGTCGCACCGGCGGGATCACTGGGCACTCTTCTTGCCCAGCTTGCCCGGTTCGACCCCGAGCTGCTTGAGCTTGCGGTACAGGTGGGTACGTTCCAGTCCCGTCTTTTCGGCCACGCGCGTCATCGAGCCGCCTTCGCGGCCCAGGTGGTGCTCGAAGTACATACGCTCGAAGGCGTCGCGCGCTTCGCGCAGCGGCAGGTCGAACGACAGCGTATAGCCGTGAGCGTGCGCCTCGCCATTGCTGACGGGGCGGGCCATGCCCATCGACGCGCCCATCGCCCCGCCCTGCGGCTGCGGCGCGTACATCGGTTGCACCGCGGCGCTCGGTTCCGGCAGGGGGGACGAGACCGATGCGGCGGAGGCCATCGGACGCGGCGCGATGGCCGGCGCGCGCGCCACTTCCTGGCCGCGCTGCAGGCCCTGCTGCACGGCTTTCAGCAGCTTTTGCAGGGCGATCGGTTTTTCCAGGAAGTTCAGGGCGCCGATGCGGGTCGCTTCCACGGCGGTGTCGATCGTGGCGTGGCCGGACATCATGATGACCGGCATCGTCAACAGGCCGTCGCGCTGCCATTCCTTGAGCAGCGTGACGCCGTCGGTATCGGGCATCCAGATGTCGAGCAGCACCAGGTCGGGGGCGCCCTGCTGGCGCGCCTGGCGGGCCTGCTGGGCGTTTTCCGCCAGCTGGACCGCGTGTCCCTCGTCGCCAAGGATTTCCGAGAGCAGCTCGCGGATGCCCATTTCATCGTCAACTACGAGTATGTTCGCCATCTTGTTATGCCTTTTTTGATCTGACTCTCTCCATGGAGACGCCGGCCAACCGCTGCCGGGCCCCCTTATACAGCCAAGATTCTATGCGCGATTCACGCTTCGGCCAAGTTCGCCTCTGGCGCTAACTTTAACAGCAAAATCGATACCGAAGCGCCACTTCCGTCGGCGCGGTTGGCGATGTCGATCCGGCCGCCGTGTTCGTCGATGATCTTCTTGACCATCGGCAGGCCCAGGCCGGTGCCGCGCGCTTTCGACGTGACGTACGGTTCGAACGCGCGCGACAGGATCTTCGGCGCGAATCCGGGGCCGTTGTCGACGATCGCCAGGCGCACCGCGGTGCCCGTCCCGCCGTCGGCGCCGACGTAGTGGATGGCCTCCGTGACGATGTCGATGCGCGGCGGGTCGTCGTGCGTGGTGCGGTCGGCCAGCGCGTCCTGCGCGTTCTGCAGCAGGTTGTGGATCACCTGGCGCAGCTGGGTCGTGTCGCCCATCACCCGCGGCAGGCCCGGCTGCAGGGACGGATGGATCACGTCCGAGCCGTCCTCGGATAAATACAGGTTCAGGATTTCTTCGATCAGGTCGTTCAGGTCCAGCGCCGACAGCACGGCCGGGGGCGTGCGCGCATAGTCGCGGAAATCGTCGACCATGCGCTTCATCGCGGACACCTGGCTGACGATGGTGTCGGTGGCCTTGTTGAGGAGCGCGGCGGCGTCCGCATCGACGCGGTCGATCAGCTTCATCTGCAGGCGTTCGGCCGACAGCTGGATCGGCGTGAGCGGGTTCTTGATCTCGTGCGCGAGGCGGCGCGCCACCTCGCCCCAGGCCACCGAGCGCTGGGCCGAAATCACGTCGGAGATGTCGTCGAACACGACGATGAAGCCGCTGCCCGCCCCCACCGGCAGGCGCGAGCCGCGCGCCAGCAGCGTGATGTCGTGGTCGTCGTCGGTGCCGGGACGGCGCGGGATCTCGATCTGCTGCTGCCAGTGCGCGCGCCCTTTCCCGCGGCCCGCGGCGGACTGCGCGCTCTGCGCCGAGAAGGCCCGCGTGACGGCGCCGGCGAAGACTTCCAGCCCGTCGATCTGGTCCAGCGGGCGGCCCGCCAGCGAGGCCACGTCGACCTGCAGGATGCGGTGCACGGCATCGTTGGAGTTGACGACGACGCCGTCGCCGTTCATCACGATCACGCCCGCCGACATATTGGCCAGCACGGATTCCAGGTGGACCTTGGCGCTTTCCAGCGCGGCGCGGTTGCGCTCGACGGCGGAGCGGGCCTCGAACAGCTGGCCCGTCATCGCGTTGAACGATTGCGTGAGCGTGCCCAGTTCGTCGTTCGTCTCGACGATCGGGCGCGGCGACAGGTCGCCCTCGGCCACGGCGCGCGTGCCCTCGGCCAGCACGAGCAGCGGCTGGGCCAGGTTGCCGGCGATGAGGAATGCGGCGCCGATGGCCGAGAAGATCGCCAGCAGCAGGGTCAGCGTGAGCGTGCCGATGTACATCTTGCGCAAGCCCGTGCGCGCGGCGTAGCGCTCCTGGTATTCGCGATACGCGGTGGACAGGACGGCGGCGTTGGACGCCAGGTTGACGGGCACGCCTTGCGTCAATTGCAGGTAGTGCGGCGCCATGCCGGGCGGCTCGGGCACGGCCACCACCACGCGCAGGCGCAGGCCGGTGGCGGCGTCGAGGCCGCTGGGCGGCTCGCCGCGCGCCTCGCGGAAGTCGTCGTCGATGCCGCCTTCCGCACGCGCGTAACCGCCCGGCATCGCGGCCTGCTTGAGCATCTGCGGGGTGGGCAGGTCGGCGGCCAGCACGGCGCGGCGGTCCTCGGTGGCGCCGGCCACGAGCCTGCCGGCGGCATCGATCAGGAGCGCGCTGCGCATCCCGTTGCCCTCGTCGAGCGCACGCACGAGGATGGCCTGCGCATCGCGCTCGCCCTGCCCGGCCAGCGTGGCGGCCACGGTGCCGGCGTTGACGCCCAGGTTGACCAGGGCTT
The DNA here is from genome assembly GCF_001425685.1 of Massilia sp. Root335. GTDB lineage: Bacteria > Pseudomonadota > Gammaproteobacteria > Burkholderiales > Burkholderiaceae_D > Telluria > Telluria luteola. The sequence continues at coordinate 172,818 of NZ_LMCY01000044.1, forward strand.
CGTCGAGGGCGGCGCGCGACAGGTTCAGGCCCGAGTCGAGCGCGGCCTCGATCTTGACGTCGAACCACGACTCGATCGAGTGCGAGACGAACTGCACCGAGACCATGAAGACGACGAGCCCGGGCAGGATGCCGATGCCGCCGAACAGGACCATCAGGCGGAGCATCAGGCGCGAACCGAACTTGCCGGCCTTGTAGCGCGAATACAGGCGCCAGAACGCGACCAGCACGAGGATGAACAGCGCGCCGGCCACGCCGAGGATCAGGCCCAGCAGCCAGGTGAAGTCATGGGCGAAGAAGCCCGTGTTGCTGGACGCGGAAGCGAGCAGGAACAGCAGGATCGAGGCGATCGCGCTGCCGATCACCAGGCCGTAGCGCAGGGCCTTGATCACGGCTTACTCCGCACGGTAGGTGAACGTCTTCTTGTGCGAGGCCAGGCGCCAGTCGGAATTGTTGAAGGCGTCGATCTGAAGCGGCTTCAACAGGAATTCGCGGTCCATGAACATGCGCAGCGTGACGTTGTAGACCTCGCCCGGCTTGAGTGCGCCCTTGGGGGCGATCAGCCAGCGGGCCGGGAGGCGGATCGCCCGCAGCGCGTCGTCGAGGGTATCGAAATTCTGCTGGATGCTGCCGGGGGCGGAGACGTGATAGACCCGCAGCAGCACGTCGTAGTTCAGCTTGATCGTGCGGCGCGAGGACACGGCATGGTCGTCGGTCCACCACCAGCGCGGCCGGGTGAGCTCGATCTCGGTGGTGAACGACAGCGCCACGCCGTGCTCGATGGCCTGCTCGAGGCCGGGCGTCAGGTCGAACGAATAGGCGGCCGACAGGCGGTAGCCGTCGTCGGAAGCCTCGATACTGGCGCGGGTGATTTCGATCCCTTCGGCCGCCTGCGCAGTCGCGCATGTCAATGCCAGAAACAGCTGGCAGGCGAGGAGGAGGAAAAATCGTACAGTCACTAGGGGCCAGAGCCTTAAAAAGCGTTGTCGGGGTTACTCACGCTCCGGCCTTGTGGAACAGGGCGTAGAACAGACCGTCATGATCCTGCCCGGCGCCACTTCGAGGAAGCAGTTGGCCCGGCGCATCGAGACGGACCGCATCGTGGCGCGCCGCGAAGGCGGCGGCCTGCGCTTCCGATTCCTGCGGCCAGAGCGAACATGTCACGAACAGCAATTTACCATCGGGCCGCAGCATCTGCCAAAGATTGTCGAGTATTTTGGTGGAAAGTGTTGCAAGTTGGTGGGTGTCACTCTTGCGGCGCAACCAGCGGATATCCGGGTGGCGGCGCACGATGCCGGAGGCCGTGCACGGCACGTCGGCGAGGATGCGATCGTACAGGCCGCCGTCCCACCAATCCGTGGCTTCGGCCGCGCCCGCCTTGACGGTCGCATGCAGGCCGAGGCGCTGCAGGTTCTGGTCGACGCGGACGAGGCGGCGCGCGTCGACATCCAGCGCCGTCAGGTCGACGTCGGCCGTTTCCAGGATGTGGCCGCTCTTGCCGCCGGGGGCCGCGCACGCGTCCAGCACGCGCATGCCGTCACGCACGTCGAGCAGCGGCGCGGCCAGCTGGGCGCCCGCATCCTGCACCGAGACGAGGCCGTCGGCAAAGCCGGGGATCTGCGTCACGCCCACCGCCTGCGCCAGGCGCACGGCGCTCGGCCCGACCTGCTCCGCGTCCATGCCGGCCGCGGCCAGCAGCTTCAGGTACGTGTCGACGTCGGTCTTGCGGCGATTCACGCGCAGGGTCAGCGGCGGCTGGCGGTTGCCGGCCATGAGGATCTCCTGCCAGTCGCCCGGATACGCGATGCGCACGGCGTCGATCCACCATTGCGGGTAATTCCACTGCGCGACGGGCTCGCGCAGGGCGCTGGCCACCACGTCCTCGCGCTCGCGCAGGAAGCGGCGCAGCACGGCGTTCACCATCGCCTTGGCGTGCGCGAAATCCGGATGCGCGGCGGCCGCGCGGACGGCCTGGTCGACGACCGTGAAGGCGTCGTACGGCGGCTCGGTGCCCGCGGGCGGATCGAGCAGCGCCAGCGCGCACTCCAGCAGGCCGGCCAGCATCGGCGGCTCGGGCGCCTTGCTCGTCATCAGCCCCAACAGGGTGCCGCTGCGCCCCAGCTGGCGCATGGCGCGGTAGGCGATGTCCTGCATGGCGCCGCGCGCCTGCGGCGGCGCGTCCCAGGCCTGGAACACGTCGGCCAGCGCCTGCGGCAGCGCCATGCCGGCGCGCACGCGCGCCAGGCCGCTCGCCGCGCCCAGCAGGGCGAACGCAAGGGAATCGTCGCGCAGGTCGGGCCGGTAATCGAGCTGGGCATGGACCTTGACCTCGTGGCTGTGGCGCAGGCGCGGGCCCGGCTCTTCCTGCGGACGCGGCGGCGCAACGGCGACATCGCGCGGCGCCGGTTCGACGCGCGGCGGGCGATTCTCCACAGCGCGCGGCGGCGCACCGCCAGGGCCGCGCGGCGCGCTGTCGCGCGCGCCTTCGCGCCGCTGGTCGCGGCCCGGATCGCGTCCGCCGGTCGCGGCGGGGCCGGCCTTGGGGCTGCGCGGACCGGTCCCTTTCCCCGCCTGCGGGCCACCCGGCCGGACCGGACCGGCCTTCTTGCCGCCGGTGCGGCCGCCGGCCTTGGGTTTGAGGGTGAGCGTCGGGCGCTTTTCGGTCATGGCAATCGATCAATGCATAAAGACGCACATTGTAACGGTTACGCGTTGCGCAGGCTTAAGCGAGGCTTGCGCCGGCGCCCTTGGGTGGTATTGCGCGTTGCGTCAAACCAGTATAATGATTGCTTAGCCTGCCCGTGGCCATGCCACCGTGCCGCACCGACCATTATATTTTCGACCACAGTTCATGCTCGCCCAACAAAAACAAGAGATCGTCGCCCTGTTCCAGGCCGCGCTGGCCCCCATCGTTGCGGGCAGCGACCTCGCGCCCAACGTCGTTCTCGAACGCCCGCGCGATCCGTCGCACGGCGACATCGCCTGCAACATCGCCATGCAACTGGCAAAGCCGCTCAAGACCAACCCGCGCGAGCTGGCCACCCGCCTCGTCGCCGCGCTGCTGGCCGAGCCGAAGGCGGCGGGCCTGATCGAAGCGGCCGACGTGGCCGGCCCCGGTTTCATCAACCTGCGCGTGGCCGCGAGCGCCAAGCAGTCCGTCGTCGCCACCGTCCTGCGCGAGGGCGACGCGTTCGGCCGCGGCGAGTCCGGCAACGAGCGCCACGTGATCATCGAATTCGTGTCGGCCAACCCGACCGGCCCCCTGCACGTCGGCCACGGCCGCCAGGCGGCGCTGGGCGACGCGATGTCGGCGCTGTTCGAATCGCAGGGCCACCAGGTCACGCGCGAGTTCTATTACAACGACGCCGGCGTGCAGATCCTGACCCTGGCCAACTCGGTCCAGGCGCGGGCGCGCGGCCTCAAGCCGGGCGACACCGAATGGCCGGAGTCGGCCTACAACGGCGACTACATCCAGGACATCGCCGACGACTTCCTCGCCAAAAAGACCGTGTCGGCCAGCGACGGCCAGCCGGCCACCGCCAGCGGCGACACGAACGACATCGAATCGATCCGCCGCTTCGCCGTCACCTACCTGCGCAACGAGCAGGACCAGGACCTGCAGGCGTTCGGCGTCAAGTTCGACAATTACTACCTCGAGTCCTCGCTGTACACGGACGGCAAGGTCGAGGCGGCCGTGCAGGCCCTGGTCGACGCCGGCGTGACCTACGAACAGGACGGCGCGCTGTGGCTCAAGACGACGGACTACGGCGACGACAAGGACCGCGTGATGCGCAAGTCGGACGGCACGTACACGTACTTCGTGCCGGACGTGGCGTACCACATCCAGAAGTTCAAGCGCGGCTTCGACCAGGCCATCAACATCCAGGGCAGCGACCACCACGGCACCATCGCCCGCGTGCGCGCCGGCCTGCAGGCGGTGAACATCGGCATCCCGCGAGGCTATCCCGACTACGTGCTGCACAAGATGGTCACCGTCATGAAGAACGGCGAAGAGGTCAAGATCTCCAAGCGCGCCGGTTCGTACGTGACCGTGCGCGACCTGATCGAATGGTCGGGCAACGGCGACGTGACCCGCGGCCGCGACGCCGTGCGCTTCTTCCTCATCTCGCGCAAGGCCGACACGGAGTTCGTGTTCGACGTCGACGTCGCCCTCGCGACCAACGACGAGAACCCCGTCTACTACGTGCAGTACGCCCACGCGCGCATCTGCTCGGCCCTCGCGAACTGGGGCGGCGACGTCGCCCGGCTGGCGAACGCCGACCTGTCGCCGCTGACGAATTCGCACGAATCCGGCCTGCTGGCCAAGCTGGCGGACTATCCCGAGATGCTGCAGCGCGCGCTCGTCGAGCTGGGCCCGCACCAGGTCGCGTTCTACCTGCGCGACCTGGCCGGCGAACTGCATAGCTATTACTTCGCCCACAAATGGCTGCTCGACGACGACGAGCCGACGAAGCTTGCGCGCCTCGCGCTGGCGGCCGCCATCCGCCAGGTGCTGCGCAACGGCCTGGCCCTGATCGGCGTCTCGGCGCCGGAGAAGATGTAAGCGTTCCAACCTAGACCCGCACTACATGACCGCCGTATTCCGTAATCGACAGCTCCAATCCTTCGCGCGCCAGCGGGGCAGCACGCTCACTGGCCTCATCATCGGCCTGATCGTCGGCCTGGGTATCGCGGTCGCGGTCGCGCTCACGATCACCAAGGGCGCCTCGCCGTTCACCGACAAGACGGTCAAGGCCGGCCGCCCGGCCGATCCGGCGCCGGGCCAGGCCCAGGATCCGAACAAGCCGATGTACGCCAACCGCGACGCCGCGCGCGAGGCGAACAAGGAGATTTCGGAAAAGGCGGCCGCGCGGGCGAACGGCGGCACCGCCGCCCCCGCCGAGACCAGGCCGGCCGAGCCCGATCCGCTGGGCCAGGCGATCGCCGCGATGAAGGAGACGGCACCGGCCCGGCCGGAACCGAAACCCGAGACGCGCGTCGCCTCGGCCGCACCGGCCGCCGCCGGCGCCACGGGCGCCACCGGCGAATATGTGTACTACCTGCAGGCCGGCGCGTTCCGCGGCTTGCCGGACGCCGAAGCGACGCGCGCCAAGCTGGCGTTGCTCGGCTTCGAGGCGACGATCAGCGACCGCGCGAGCGACAGCGGCGTGCTGCACCGCGTGCGCCTGGGCCCGTACAACCAGGTCGAAACCATGAACAAGGCGCGCGCCAAACTGCTCGACAGCGGCGTCGTCGTCGACATCGTGCGCAACCAGCGCTGATCCCGGGAGACCCGCATGCGCCTGCCGCGCCGCCTGTTCTGCACCGCCCTCCTCGGCCTCGCGGCCGGCTTGCATGCCGCGTCGGCGCTGGCCGCCGACCCGCAAGCGGGCGCGCAATACCTCGTGCTCCCCTCGCCGCAGCCGACCGACACCGGTAAAAAAATCGAAGTCATCGAGTTCTTCGCCTACTACTGCCCGCACTGCTACGCCTTCGAACCGGCGCTGGAATCATGGGTCAAGAAAGAGGGCGACGACATCGTGTTCAAGCGCGTGCACGTGCCGCGCGACGCCAGCGTGCTGCCGCAGCAGCGCCTGTTCTACACGCTGGACGCGATGGGCCTCCTGAGCCAGTACCACCAGAAGGTGTTCGACGCCATGCACCAGCAGCACCTGCGCCTGTCCAGCGACGAGCAGGTGTTCGACTGGGCGGCGCAAAACGGCATCGACCGCGCGAAGTTCATCGACACCTACCGCTCCTTCGGCATCCAGGCGAAGCTGCGCCGCGCGGCCGCGATGATGGATGCGTACGGCGTCGACCGCTGGCCGCTCGTCGTCATCGACGGCCGCTTCGTCACGTCGCCCTCGCACGCGGGCGCGGGCGCGCCCGAGGGCACCACGGAAGCCCAGCAACAGCAGACGGCCTTGCAGGTGATGGACTTCCTCGTCACGAAAGCGAAAGCGGACAAGCGATGACCGCGGCGCGGGGCCGCCGGCTGCGCGTGTTCGTCACCGGCGCATCCAGCGGCATCGGCGCGGCCCTGGCACGCGAGTATGCGGCGCGCGGCGCGGTCCTCGGCCTGCTCGGCCGCCGCGGCGATGCCCTGCGCGAGCTCGCCGCCACGCTGCCCTCATCCAGCGACCACCACATCTACGCCGTCGACGTGACGGACCACGCGGCCCTGGCGGGCGCCGCATCCGACTTCATCGCGCGCGAAGGCGGCGCCGACATCGTGATCGCCGGCGCCGGCGTCTCGGCCGGCACGCTGACCGAGCGGCCGGGCGATCTGTCCCGGTTCGCCGAGATCTTCGCCATCAACGTCACGGCCACCGTCGCCACCTTCGCACCGTTCATCGCGCCGATGAAGCAAGGCACGGGTACGCGCCGCCTCGTCGCGATCGGCAGCGTGGCGGGCATCCGCGGCATGAAAGGCGCGGGCGCCTATTGCGCGTCGAAGTCGGCCGTGCACACGTATGCGGAATCGCTCCGCCTCGAACTCCAACCCCACGGTATCCGGGTCGTGACCATCGCGCCCGGCTACGTCGATACGCCGATGACCCGCCTGAACCGTTTTCCGATGCCCTTCCTGATGCCCGCCGACCGTTTCGCGGCCGCGGCCGCGCGCGCCATCGACGCGGGCCGCAGCTACCGCGTGATCCCCTGGCCGATGGGAATCGTGGCGAAACTCCTGCGCCTGCTGCCCAACGTCCTGTTCGACGCCCTGTTCGTGCATGCGCCGCAGAAGGCGGGCAAGGTGGCGCCATGAACGCCGAGCGCATCGTGCAACTGTCACGCGCCGGCGTCGCCGTCGAGGTGGTCGCGCAAACCGGATCGACGAACGCCGACCTGCTGGCGCGCGCGCCGCAGCTGGCGGCGCCGGTGCTGCTGGTCGCGGAACACCAAACGGCCGGGCGCGGCCGCGCGGGCCGCAGCTGGCTGTCCGAGCCGGGGAACTCGCTGACGTTCTCGCTGGCCTGGCGCTTCGCCGACGGCCTGCGCGGCCTGGCCGGCCTGCCGCTCGCGATCGGGGTCGCGCTGGCGGAAACGCTGGGCCGCCTCGGCCAGCCGGTGCAGCTGAAATGGCCGAACGACGTGCTCAAGGATGGCGACAAGCTGGCCGGCATCCTCGTCGAGACCCAGGCGCTGCCGGACGGCGCGGCCTGGACCATCGTCGGCATCGGCTTGAACCTCGTGATGCCGGACGCACTCGAAGAAAAGATCGGACGCAGCGTCGCCGCGATGCCGTGGCTCGCGCGCATGGACCGCGACGCACTGCTGGCCGCGCTGCTCGACGGCCTGGCCGACGCGCTGTCCCTGTTTGCGCGCCAGGGCTTTGCCGCGTTCGCCGCGCGCTGGAATGTGCTGCACGCGTGGCAGGGGCGGCCGGTCGTCCTGCTCGACCGGGGCGAGATCCAGCACGAGGGCCTTGCCGCCGGCGTGGACGACACGGGCCGCCTGCTGCTCGACACGGCGGGCGGGCGCATCGCGATCGTCGCGGGCGACGTGTCGCTGCGCACCAGGGATTGATCTTCGGGAGACCACCATGCTGCTGCTCGTCGACGCGGGAAACACGAGAATCAAATGGGCCATCGCGGCGCTCGATGCGCTGCCTGGCGACTGGACCGCGCACGGCGCCGTGCCGCACGCGGAACTCGACCGCCTGCAGGCCGCCTGGGCCGGCCACGGGCTCACGCGCGCCGTCGTCTCGAACGTGGCGGGCCACGCGATGCAGGCGCAGCTGACGGCGCTCCTCGCCCCGCTGCTGCCGGCCGCGCCGGACTGGTTCACGTCGCGCGCCGAATTGAACGGCCTGCGCAACCGCTACCGCAATCCGGCGCAACTGGGCAGCGATCGCTTCGCCGCCGCGCTCGGCGCACGTTGCCTCGCCCCCGGCCAGGCCCTCGTCGTGGCCACGTGCGGCACCGCGACGACGGTCGACGCCGTGACTGCCGCCGGCGACTTCGTCGGTGGGATGATCCTGCCGGGCCTGGGCCTGATGCTGGGCGCGCTGGCGCGCGGCACGGCCCAGTTGCCGCAGGTGGCGCCCGGTGCCGGCGCGTATGCCGCGCCCCCGACGTTCGCCGACCACACGAGCGACGCCATCCTGTCCGGCTGCCTGGCCGCGCAGGCGGGCGCGATCGAACGCGCCTGCGCCGCCCTGCCGGCCGATCTGTGCATCGTCTCCGGCGGCGCGGCGGCCAGCGTGGCCCCGCTGCTGTCCGTTCCCCACTGGATGCTGGATAATATCGTGCTGGTGGGCCTGCATGCGGCCGCACCGCTGCTCGCTTCCGACCCCGACCCCGCATCTGCTTGAGGACACGCTCGTGCTACGACTCGCCTTCTGGTCCCTGCTGTTCCTGAACGCCGCCCTGTTCGCGTATGCCCAGGGCCTGTTCGGCACCGGCAAGAGCAATGAACACGAACCGGCGCGCCTCAAGCGCCAGTTCAACACGGCCAAGATGACGCTGCTGACGCGCGAACAGGCCGAAGCCGCCGCGAAGGCCGCCGCGCCGCCGCCGGGTGGCGACGAGGCCGATGGCGCGGCAGCGGCAAGCGCGGCGACGAGCGCGCCTGCAGCCGCCGCAACCGCCGCGAAAGCGCCAGCCACCACGCCCGCTGCTGCGGCCGCTGCCGCGGCCGCCCCCGCGCCCGCCTTCGCCTGCACGGAAATCGGCCCGCTCGACGCGGGCGACGCGCGCCGTTTCGACGCGCGCCTGGCCGCGCTCGACCTCGGCGACCGCCAGTCGCGCCAGGCCGTCCAGGCCCAGGACGTGACCAGCTGGCTCGTGCACATCCCGTCCCAGGGCAGCAAGGAAGCGGCCGACAAGAAGGCCGCGGAGCTGCGCAACCTGGGCGTGACCAATTTCTACATCATGCAGGCCGATTCCCCGCTCAAGTACGCGATCTCGCTCGGCGTGTTCAAGACCGAAAGCAGCGCCCAGGCCATGCTCGCCCAACTGGGCAAACAGGGCGTGCACACGGCGCGCATCGCCCCGCGCGGACCGCAGACCACGCACTACGTCTATCGCGTGCGCAGCCTCGACGCCGCGACCCGCAAGCGCATCGAAGGCTACGCGGAACGCTACGACGGCGCCGACGTCAAGAGTTGCAACTGAGCCGGCGTCGCGCCAGCAAGCGTTGATCGTTCGCCTCGGACCTGGGCGCCTTTCCCGAAAAGCAGATCGATACCCTGATCCCGCTGGTCAAGGACATCATGGCGCGCCACCACATCGATTTCAGCGCGGACGTCAGGCGTTGCGATCGGGCGCGTCCTGATCGCGCGCCGCCTCCCGGTGCAGCCAGTCGCGAAATGCGACGAGCCGCGGCAGCGCCGCGCAATCGGGCCGGAACACCACGTAGTAGGCCAGCGGTGAGGCGAACGTAATCTCGGGGAACAGGCGGATCAGCCGTCCGGACAGGAGATCGTCACGCGCCATCACGCTGCGCGCGAGCGCGATGCCATGCCCCTCGAGCGCAGCTTGCAGGACGGCGGCGGAGTTGTTGATTTTCATGCCGCGCGCCGTGGCCACGCCCGTTACCCCGGCCGTGCGCAACCACGCATCCCAGGTCGGAAATTCGGCATGTCCATCCATCGATAAATCGTGGATGAGCGTCTCGTGCATCAGGTCCGCCGGCTGCGGCGCACGTCGCTTCCGGCGCAGCAGTGCCGGCGCGCAGACCGGATAGATTTCCTCGTCCATCAGCTTGTCCGCGTGCACGCCCGCCCACCTGCCCAGGCCATAACGGACACCGATGTCGATGCGCTGCGCGACGAAGTCGACGGGCTTGAGACTGGTCTCCAGCCGCACGTCCGTGTCGGGCCACGCGGCCTGGAACCGGTCGATGCGCGGCAGCAGCCATTTGGCCGCGAATGCGGGGCTGACCGTCACGGTGAGCACGCCGTGGGTCGATCCTTCCTTGAGCCGTTCCAGCCCGAGGGCAAGCCGGTCGAACCCGGCCCGGATGTCCGGCAGCGCCCGTTCGGCCGCCTCGGTCGTCACGAGGCGGGCACGTCCGCTGGCCGTGCGATGAAACAGGGGCATGCCGAGCCAGTCCTCCAGCATGCGGACGAGTTGCCCGACGGCGGCCGGCGTGACGTTGAGTTCGGCCGCCGCGGCCGAAAAGCTCTGGTGACGCGCGCTCGCTTCGAAGGCACGCAAGGCGTTGAGATGGACGGGCGCTTTCATGGCACTAAACTTTTTCTATCAGTGCCGCACAGTTTATCTCATTTGTCGATGAGCTCTTTCAGACGCACACTCCTTTCCGTCGCAAAGCAAATCTTCTCCGAGCAGCGAGCTCGGCAAACACTGGAAAGGTAAATACCATGAGCACTCAATTCAAAGGCAGGAAACTGCTGGTCGTCGGCGGCACCAGCGGGATGGGGTTCGCGGCGGCCCGGACGGTCGTCGCGGAGGGCGGCAGCGTCGTCATCGTCGGCAATCGGCCGGACAAGACCGAGGACGCGCGCCGGGAACTTGCCGCGCTGGGCCAGGTGACGGCACTCACCGCCGACCTGGCGCGCGAAGACGGTCTCGCGCAACTGCTCGCAACGATCGATGCGCACCACGCGGACATCGACCTGCTGGTCAATGCCGCCGGCGTGTTTTTCCCGAAACCGTTCCTGGCGCACGAGGAGGCGGATTACGACCAGTACATGAAGCTGAACAAGGCCCTCTTCTTCATCACGCAGAAGGTCGCGGCCAACCTGGTCGCCGGCGAGCGGCCGGGCGCGATCGTCAACATCGGCTCGATGTGGGCCAAACAGGCGATCGCGGCGACGCCGTCGTCCGCCTATTCCATGGCCAAGGCCGGCCTGCATGCGCTGACCCAGCACCTGGCGATGGAACTCGCGCCGAGCCGCATCCGCGTCAACGCCGTGTCGCCGGCGGTCGTGCAGACCCCGATCTATGAAGGCTTCATCCCGAAAGCCGACGTGCACAGCACGCTCCAGGGATTCAACGGCTTCCACCCGATCGGCCGCGTCGGTACGCCGCAGGACGTTGCCGAGGTCATCGCCTTCCTGCTGTCGGACAAGGCGGACTGGGTGACGGGCGCGATCTGGGACGTCGACGGCGGCGTCATGGCCGGCCGCAACTAAATCGCTATCACACGGGAGTCCGAATCATGATGCACGACTGGAATACCTACCGAAACGCCCTGCTGGAACGCGTGGGCGACTATGCCAGACAAAGCCCGGACGTCGTACGCGGCCTGATGGCCATCGACGGCGCCGCCGCCAGGACCGGCCACCTGGCGCCCAGGATACATGAACTGATCGCCCTGGCTGTCGCCGTCACGACGCGCTGCGACGGGTGCATTGCCGTGCACACCCAGAAGGCCGTCGAACACGGCGCCACCCTGGAAGAAATTTCGGAAGCGCTGGGCGTCGCGATCGCGCTGAACGCGGGCGCCGCACTGACCTACTCGGCGCGCGTGCTCGAAGCGCACGCCCAGCTGTCCGGCAAGTGACGCACATGCGCGTCAATGCAGACTTCTCGCGCCCCGCGGCGGTCGCGCCCGGCGAGTATCGCTGGGTCCGTTCCCCGCAAGGCGGCGTCGAACGCGTGATGCTGGACCGCCTGGGCGGCGAAGCAGCCCGGGCCACCAGCATCGTGCGTTATGCGCCGGGCGCCTGTTTTCCTCGCCACCGGCACCCCGGCGGCGAGGAGATCCTGGTGTTGTCCGGCGCATTCTGCGAGGACGGCGAGCGTTATCCGGCTGGCTGGTATCTGCGCAATCCGCCCGGTTCCGCGCACCGGCCTTCCAGTCCCGAGGGCGCCGTCATCTTCGTCAAGCTCTGCCAGATGGAGCCCGCGGAGACCGCACCGGTCCGCATCGACGTCAACAACCCGTCGTCATGGCGGCACGGCGCGGACGGCGATACATGCCCGTTGTTCTCCAGCGCGACCGAAGTGGTGTGCGTGCACCGGCTGGCGGCCGGACAACGCCTGCCGGCGCGCTTCGACGACGGCGCCGAAGTCTTCGTGATCGCCGGCGCGGCGCGCGTGGCGGACGCGGCGTACGAATGCGGCAGCTGGCTCCGGCTGCCACCCGGCGACCGTCCGGCCATCGCGGCCGGCCCGGACGGCGCAACGCTGTATGTCAAGACCGGCCATCTGCGCGGCATGGCGGAAAAGGAACACGTATGCGAACGGTAAAGGTGGCGATCGTCGGCGGCGGCCTGAGCGGCTTGTACGCGGCCGCCCTGCTCGCGCAACACGGCATGACCGATTACGTGGTCATCGACGCGCGCGACGTCGTCGGTGGCCGCATCGTGTCGACGCCTGGCGCCGCCGGCCCGGTCGACCGTTTCGACCTGGGCCCCGCCTGGTTCTGGCCGGGCTGCCAGAGCCAGCTGGATCGCCTGGTGAGCGACCTCGGCCTCGTGCGCTTCCGGCAACACGAGGCCGGCGACATGCTGGTCGAACGCACGCACAACGAAGCGCCCCTGCGCACGCGCGGCCATGCCAGTTCGCCGGCGTCGATGCGCCTGGCCGGCGGGATGGGCGCGCTCGTCGACGCGCTGCGGCGACGCGTGGACGAGACGCGCATCGTCACCGGTCAGGCGGTGCGGCGCATGCGTCGTGCCGGGCCCGGCGTGGAGATCGACAGCGAAGACGCGACGGGTCATGCGACGACCTGGCGCGCCGGCCATGTGCTGCTGGCGGTGCCGCCGCGCCTGGCGGAAAGCGGCATCGATTTTGCGCCGGCCCTGCCGTCATCGCTCGCCCGGCAGTGGCGTGCGACGGACACCTGGATGGCGCCGCACGCGAAATACGTCGCCGTGTACGCGGCGCCGTTCTGGCGCGACCTGGGGTTGTCCGGCGCGGCCCGCAGCATGGCCGGTCCGCTGGGCGACATCCACGACGCGTCCATGCCTGGCGGCAGCGCCGCGCTGTTCGGCTTTTTCGGTGTGCCGGCCGCCGTGCGCAAGCGTGTGCCGGACGACGTCTTGCGGGCGCACTGCCGCGCGCAGCTCGGCCGCCTGTTCGGACCGCAAGCGGCCGCGCCCACGGCCGAGTTCCTGAAGGACTGGGCATCCGATCCGTACACGTCGACCGCCATGGATGCGCATGCCACCGGCGGGCACGCGGGGGCGCCTGACGCCACGGCCCCGGCCGGCCCCTGGGAAGGACGCCTGACCGGGATCGCCAGCGAGTGGTCGTCCCGGTTTCCGGGCTATCTGGCCGGTGCCGTCGATGCCGCGAGCGTGGGCGTGCGCGCATTGCTCGATCCTTTGACCAACGACACCCTTCATTATTTGGAATAACGATCATGAACTCCACCTATCGCGCCATGCAAGTCACCCGCCCAGGCATCCTGGAACTCGTGGAGCGGCCGATACCGTCACCCGGCGTCGGCGAAGTCCTCATCCGGATCGAAGCCTGCGGCATGTGCGGTGCGGACGTCGCCGACATCGAAGGCGCCGATCCGGCCCTGCAGCCGCCGCGCGTACCGGGCCACGAAGTCGTCGGGCGTATCGCCGCCCTGGGCGCGCACGCGCCATCGATCTGGAAAAGGGGCCAGCGTGTCGGCGTCGGCCGGCTTGGCGGTCACTGCAACGAGTGCGCCCCGTGCCGCCAGGGCCGGTTCACGCTGTGCCAGAACCAGCCTTTCGTCGGCGCGACGCGTGACGGCGGCTACGCGGAAATGATGGTGGCGCGGGCAACCGCGCTGGTCGCCATTCCGGACGAGCTCGACGCCGAAGACGCGGCGCCCATCCTGTGCGCAGGCATCGCCACATTCAACGCGTTGAAGAAGAGCGGCGCGCAAGCCGGCGACACCGTCGCCATCCTCGGCATCGGCGGCCTCGGGCATATGGCGGTGCAGTACGCGCGCCATATGGGTTTCCGGGTGATCGCGGTCGGGCGCGGCAGCGACATCGCCGCCGATGCGTTGGCCCTGGGCGCCCACCGCTACATCGACACCGATGTGGAGGACGCCGCCGCGCGGCTGCGAGAGATGGGCGGTGCGCAGGCGATCGTCGCCGCCATCGGCGATCCCGCCACCGTTGCCGCGCTGGCCGGCGGCCTGGCGCCGCGTGGACGGCTGGTGTTGCTCGGTGCCGGCAAGGATCCGTTGCCGGTCTCATCCGGCCAGCTGGTGGTCGGTGAGCGTGAGATCGTCGGATCGTTGACGGGCACGCCCTACGAAAACGAAAAGACCCTCGCGTTCAGCGTGCTGGCCGGCATTCGTCCGATGATCGAGGTGATGCCGTTCGAGCGGGCCAACGAAGCCTACCAAAAGATGCGGTCCGGCGCCGCCAGGTTCCGCATGGTCCTGACCATGGCGGGCGCGGGCCGGTGACCGTGCGGGCGCCTACCCCGATCGCCCCACCGGCTCCCCGCCCAGCACTTTCATGGCCCGCTCGAGCGCCCTGACCTTGTCGCGCATGGCCGACAGGTTGCGCACGAGCGCCGCGCTGCGTTCCCATTCCGCGTTCGGCGCGATCGGATAAAAGCCCGTGTAGCGGCCCGGTTCGGCGATCGAGTTCGGCACCAGCGTGCCGGCCGTGACGTGGACGTTGTCGGCGATGTCGATGTGGCCGTTGATCATCGCGGCGCCGCCGAACGTGCAGTGGCTGCCGATGTTGGCGCTGCCCGCCACGCCGACGCAGCCCGCCATTGCCGTGTGCGCGCCGATGCGGCAGTTGTGGCCGATCTGGATCAGGTTGTCGAGCTTCACGCCGTCTTCGATCACGGTGTCGTCCAGCGCGCCGCGGTCGATCGCCGTGTTCGAGCCGATGTCGACGTCGTCGCCGATCACCACGCGCCCCGTCTGCGGGATCTTGATGTAGATGCCGCCGTCCACGGCGAAGCCGAAGCCGTCGCCGCCGATCACGGCGCCCGAGTGGACGATGCCGCGCGCGCCGATGACGCAGCGCGCGTGGAAGGTCACGTTGGCGAAGAAGTGCGTACTTTCGCCCACCGACGCGTCGCGCCCGATGTAGCAGCCGGCGTCGATCACGGCGCCGGGCCCGATGACGGCGCCCGCCTCCACCGTGACGTGCGCGCCGACGTACGCGGCCGGGTCCACGCGCGCGCTCGCGTGCACGACGGCCGACGGGTGGATGCCAGGCGCGGGCGCGGCGGCGGACCCGCACAGGTATTGCGCGGTGCGCGCGAAATAGGCGTACGGGTTGTTCGTGACGATGCGTGCGCCGTCGTACGCGGCGGCGACGTCCGGCTCGTCGAGCGGCGATAGAATCAGCGCCGCCGCCCGGCTGTGCGCGGCCGCGGCCCGCAGCCGGCTGTTGCTGAGAAAGCTGATGTCCGTGGCGCCCGCGCGGTCCAGCGGGGCGATGCGCGTGACTTCGATCTGCGGATCGCCTTCCAGCCGGCCGCCGAAGCGTTCGACCAGCTCCATGAGTCGTGTGCCCATGCCCTCGCCTCCTGTCGCATCGTTACGTGTGATTGCGGTTCGACCGATGCGCCGGCCCGGCGGTTCCGGATCGCAGGGAGAACAAGGAAGCGGTGTGAGCTACCGCAAAAGAAAAAGCCCCGCTTGCAACCGGCGCACAGCATGCCGGTCGAAAGCGGGGACAGGGGACGTAATGGGTACTGCGTGATCAGAACTTGCCGCGGAGGCCCAGCTGGAACGTGCGGCCCGGATCATACGAGCTGAACGCCGCGTTCGGGAACTGGAAGTAGCCTTCGCGCTTGGCCTTGTTCAGGTTGACGATGTCGAACGTGATCGTCGGCCAGTTGTCGCGGCCCAGCACTTCTTCCAGGTCCACGCTGGACGAGAAGTCGGCCTGCTTGTACGAGCGGCCGTACAGTGCCGCCAGCGTCACGCCGCTCTGGTTCGCGTTGGCGGACTGGCTGCCCTGCTGGTACTGGTGCGAGATGCGCGCCATGTAGCCGTGGTTCTCGTAGTAGAAGCCGAAGTTGTTGCTCTTCTTCGGTACGTTCAGGGCGACGAAACCGTTGGTGCCCTCGCCGCTCGCGCTCTGGTTGATCAGCGTGGCCGTCTCGCTGAAGCCGAAGCCCCTGATCGGCAGCAGCTTGTCGAGCGGCTGGACCCAGCCGATTTCCAGGCCGCGCACGGTCAGGATGCCGCCGGCGTTACGCTCCTGGCTCATCACCACGGTCGCCACGTCCGGACCGCCGCGCGAGTTGATCGCCACCTGCTGGGTCGGGATCAGGTTGTTGTAGGTGATGCCGTAGGCGGCCAGGGCGGAGAACGGCATCGTCAGGTTGTCGATGACGGTGAAGCCCTTCACCTTTTTCTGGAACACGGTCAGGCTCACGTAGCCTTCACGTCCGGTGTACCAGTCGATGCCCAGGTCGATATTGTTCGACAGGTAGGGTTTCAGTTCCGGGCTGCCGATCGTGCCGACGTCGGCCGACGTGCCGCTGAAGTTGATGCCCGGACGCAGCGAGTTCGGGTTCGCGCGGGTCATGCTTTTCGACAGCGCGACGCGGGCCACAACGTCCTTGCGCAGCGTGATGGCGGCGGTGGCCGACGGCAGCGTGTTGTTGTACGTCGTGTCCTGGTAGACCCACTCGGTCTGGTTCGGATACTTCGAGCCGTTCTGCGTCAGGGTGGCGTTGCGCGGGTCGCTGAACGAGTTCAGGGAGCCGACGTCCTGCTTCGTGCGGACATAGCGTACGCCGGCGTTGTAGCGCACCGGGAAGCTGCCCAGCGTGGTCTCGCCATTGATCTCGGTGTAGAAGCCGGTGGTTTTCTCGCGCACATAGCCCGAGCTGGCGCCCGTCGACGAGCTCGTGGAATCCGGCGCGGTCGAATTGTAGGCGTCGTAGTTCGAATCCTTGCGGAAGCGATCCCAGTCGACGACCACGCGGCCGTTCGGGCCGGGCACCAGGTAGGTCGACAGCTTGTTCAGCGGGATCAGCGAACCCTGGTACACCAGCGGTGCCGTCTGGCCGGCCGTATAGCCGGTGCCGTAGCCCGGGTACAGCGCGGCGGCGCTGGCGCCCGGCGTGCTGGCGCCGTCGCAGGCCGGGGCGCCGTTCGGGCCCTGCAGGAACACGCTCGGGTTGTTGCCGCAGACGGCAGCCTGCCACGCGGCCGAGTTGTCCTGGCCGCGGATGCGGCGGTCGATGTCGTCGTAGGCGAGACCGGCCTTGAGGCTCAGCTTCGAATCGCCCCAGGTCAGATCGGTGTGGAAGCCCTTCGTGCTCGTCTCGCGCAGCTCGTTCTGGATGTTGACGCGGCCGCCGGCCCAGACGAAGTTCGCCGGGTCGTTGACGTCCTGGTTGAACGTGATGCTCGGCACGCCGCCGCCGTTGTTGTTGAAGGTGGCGACGAGGCCGCTGCCGGCGGCCGTGATCGGCATGACGGTCGGCGCTTCGTGCGAGAACGTCGACTTGGTGGCGTTGGCCTGCGCATCCAGTTTCAGGGTCGGGGTGATCTTCCACTCCATGCCCGGGTTGATGCCTTTCAGGTCGGTACGGTCGCGGCGCGGGCCGAACTCGATGAAGTAGCTCGCGTTGGAATACGTGCCCGACGTGACCGTGCAGCCGATGGTGCAGTTGGTGTTATCGACCTGCATGTTCAGCGGGATCGACGCGCCGTTGCGGACCGCCCAAGTGTAGGCGATGCGCTGCATGTCGTCGTCCTTCTTGCTGTACAGCGTGTCGACGTAGAAGTGCAGGTTTGCCAGCGGACGCCATTCGGCGCTGAGGATGGCCGAGCCCTTGTCGCGCGTGCCGAAGTAATCCATGAAGCGGCCCAGGCGCGGCAAGAGGGCGTTGTCGATCTGGTCGATCGTCAGGCCCGGGTTGTGCGACAGCAGGAATGCCTGGTCGATCGGGGTGCCCGCCACGAGGCCCGCGCCGGCGCCGGCCGGTACGGTGGCCGGAATGGTCCAGTTGCCGCCGCCCGTGCTGTTGCGGGTCGGCGAGGCGCTCTGCGCGGCCGTCAGGTTCGGGTTGGTCAGGCCGACGGTCTCGTAGCCGGTCGTGCGCGATTTCTGGCGGTTGACGGTGAAGCCGGCCAGGATACCGAACGTGTCGCCCCAGGTCTTGCTGGCCACGAGGGAGCCGCGGCCGCCGACGCCGTCGGCGATCTGCTGCTTCTGCGCGGTGACGCCGTACGAGACGTGCGTACCGGGATTGTCGAACGGACGCGCGCTGCGCATGTTCACGACGCCGGCGGCGCCGCCTTCGATCAGGTCGGCCGTCGGGCTCTTGCTGACGGTCAGTTTGGTGAACAGGTCGGTCGGCAGCAGATCGAGGTCGACCTCGCGGTTCGTGTTGGCGCCGTCGATCGGGCCGGACGACGCCACCGCGATCTGCGCATTGTTCAGCAGGATCTTGGTGAAGCTCGAGCCGAGGCCGCGGATCTGGATGTTCGTGCCCTCGCCCGTCACGTCGCGCGCGATCTGCACGCCCGGCACGCGGCTCAGCGATTCGGCAATGTTCTTGTCGGGGAACTTGCCGATGTCTTCGGCGCTGATGGTGTCCTGGAAGCCGATGGCTTCCTTCTTGTCCTTGGCCGACGAAAGCAGACTGGCGCGGTAGCCGGTCACCTTGACGACGTTGACATCGGCCTGGACGGCCGGCGCGACTTGCGCGGGTGCGTCCGGGGCCGGTG
Organism: Massilia sp. Root335; assembly: GCF_001425685.1. GTDB lineage: Bacteria > Pseudomonadota > Gammaproteobacteria > Burkholderiales > Burkholderiaceae_D > Telluria > Telluria luteola. The sequence goes on from NZ_LMCY01000044.1 coordinate 191,375, forward strand.
CGGCGGCTTCCTGCGCATAGGCTTGCTGGATGAGGCCGGCGAGTACGCCCAGGCCAAGCACGACTTGCCGGCGCTGGCGGCGCCGCTGTACGGACTTCTCGATCATTGCTGTCTCCTGTGTTGTTCTGTGCCAGGACGTGCCGGTAGGCCGTCCTTATCGTTGGCAAACCCAGTGTAGGAGCACAATGTTAGTAGTGTCAATTGCGCAAACAAAAATGTTATGCGCAAACATCATGGCAAACTTTGCGTTTATATGGCATTTAACGCAGGACCGTCTTTTAATATTCGGACGTTTACTGATTTTCTCGGGCAAAAAATGGTAGCGTATAGCAAATAAAAAATCGTTGCAGATGTCTGACATCCGACGAAAAACATGGAGGGAACCGGTGTTTTGAGACATTTATTGCCAAAAATGCAGGGATCGACAACACCGATTGGCGGCATTGTCGAGGAAATGCCCTGTTTCTGGTCAGACATCAGATGTCTATGGGAATTGACGAACGTCCCGCCCTGCCCGCTCAGCGGCGCACGACGATGGGCCGCAGCCCGAGCCCCGCCGGCAGCGCGCGCGCCGCTTCCTGCGCCAGGGCGCGGGTTTCGAACGGACCGCCGTACAGGCGGTTGAGGCTGCCGGAGCGCACGACCTCGATTGCCAGGTCGACGCCGGATTGCTTGAGCTTTTCGCTCACTTCCTCGGCCTTGCCCGCGCGTCCGTAGGCGCCCAGCTGCAGGTAGAAGCCGGACCTGGGCGCCGCCTGGTCGGCCGCCGCGGCCGGCGCCGGCGCCGGCGCGACGGCGGCGCTGTCGGTGTCGGCGCGGTCTTCCAGCATCAGGGCCGCGATGGCCGGCGGCGGCAGGGCCTGCGCCTCGGACGCGGCGGCGCGGCGCGCGGACGCGAGGTGGATCTCGTCGCCCGGGAACAGGCGCTCGATCTGGACTTCGTGGCTGCCCTTGCCCAGCAGGCCCAGTTTCAGGGCCGCCGTGTACGAGACGTCGACGATGCGGTCGGAGTGGAACGGGCCGCGGTCGTTGATGCGCACGACGACGGACTTGCCGTTCTCCAGGTTCGTGATGCGCGCGTAAGAGGGAATCGGCAAGGTCGGGTGCGCGGCCGTCATCTTGTACATGTCGTAGGGCTCGCCCGACGACGTGCGCTGGCCGTGGAACTTCACGCCATACCAGCTGGCCACGCCGCGCTGGGTGAACGGTTCGTCGTTGACGAGCGGCGTGTAGGTCTGGCCGAACACGGAGTACGGCTTGTTGGCGAACCTGGCATAGGGTTCGTACTTGACGACGGCGTCCGGCGTGTCCATCAGGCCCGGCGGCGGATTCGTGCCGGGGCCGTCGTCCTGGTAGTAGCCGCCGCGGCCGGAGCCGGCCGCGGGGAGGTTGGGAAGCGTGGGGTCCACGCGGGTGACCTTGTGCCGCCAAGGCAGGGGAATCAGGCTTTTGTGTTCGCCGTTCTGGTCCGTGGTACTGCATCCCGCCATCATTGCCAGCACTGCAATGACCGCTGGGAGTAACCTCGGAACGGCCATCGCGTTCTCTTGCATATCAGGTCTGCACCAGTTTGCGGTGTCGTTGAATACTCATCAATATACCACTGCAAAGGCCCAAAGTAATCAGCGCGGTACCGCCATAGCTCATGAAAGGAAGCGGAACTCCGACCACCGGCAGGATGCCGCTGACCATGCCCATATTGACGAAAGCATACGTAAAGAACATCATCGCGACCGCCCCCGCCAGCAGGCGCGTGAACAGGTTCGGCGCATTGGCCGCGATCATCATGGCGCGCCCGATCAGCAGCAGGTACAGGAACAGCAGTACCAAATTACCGATCAAACCGAACTCTTCGGAATATACCGAAAAGATGAAGTCGGTGGTGCGCTCGGGAATGAACTCGAGATACGCCTGCGTGCCCTTCATATACCCCTTGCCGGACACGCCGCCGGAGCCGATCGCGATGGTCGACTGGATGATGTGGAAGCCCTTGCCGAGCGGATCGGACGTCGGGTCGATCAGCGTCATGATCCGCTCGCGCTGGTAATCGTGCATCAGCGACCACGCCACGGGCAGCGCGGCGCAGCCGCCCGCGAACAGCGCGCCGAGCGCCTTCCACGACAGGCCGGCCAGGAAGATCACGTAGAAGCCCGAGCCGCCCACCAGCAGCGCCGTGCCGAGGTCGGGCTGCTTGGCGATGAGGCCGAACGGGATCACGAGCAGCACCGCCGCCACCAGGAACGATTTCCACTTGAGGGCCCCGGCCCGTGTCTGGAAATACCAGGCCAGCATCAGCGGCGTGGCGATCTTCATGATCTCGGACGGCTGGATGTCCACGCCCACGTGCAGCCAGCGCCGCGCGCCCTTCTTGATGGTGCCGACGGCCGCCACGGCCAGCAGCAGCGCGACGCCGAACGTGTACACGGGCACCGCGAGGCGCAGCAGCGTCTGCGGCGGCACGATGGCGGCGGCCCACATGAACACGAAGGCTGCGACGATGTTGCGCATCTGGCCTTCCAGGCGGCCGGGGAAGTCGTGGCCGGCCGAGGACAGCGTGACGAGTCCCACGCACAGCAGCAGGAACAGGATCAGCGACAGCGCCGGGTCGAACACGGCGAAATACGGTTTGAGGCGCCGGCTAAGCGAGCGGCGTTCGGGAAAGTGCGCCATGATTCAGTCCTTGTTGCCGGGGGTCTCGCCGCCCGGCTGGAAGTCGGCGCCGGCCGTGGGCGCCACCTGGTCTTCGTCGGCCGGCACCGGGTCGGCGGGCTTGGGCGGCGGCTTGTCGGCGTCGCCCGGGCGCTTGCCGAGCAGGTAGTAATCGAGCGCCTTGCGCGCGATCGGCGCCGCCACGGCCGCGCCGAAGCCGGCGTTTTCCACGACGAGCGCGAGCGCGATGCGCGGATGGTCGGCGGGTGCGAAGGCAATGAACAGCGCATTGTCGCGCAGGCGTTCCGGCGTCGCCGCCGCATTGTACTTCTGCCCCTTCAGGCCCACCACCTGCGCCGTACCCGTCTTGCCGGCGACCGTGTACGGGACGCCGCGGAACGGGAGAACAGCCGTGCCGGGCGCTTTCGCGTCCGACGTCACGCCGACCATGGCGCGCTTGACGATGTCGATGTTTTCCTGCTTGATCGGGATGCGGCCGGATGCCTTCGCCACCGTCAGCGTGCGCGCGTGGCTGCCGCCGTCCTCGAGCATCTTGACGAGGTGCGGCTTCATGATGACGCCGTCGTTGGCCAGCGTGGCCACGGCGTGCGCCATCTGCAGCGGCGTGTAGCTGTTGAAGCCGTTGCCGATGGAGATCGAGATCGTGTCGCCGCCCACCCACTTCTGCGCCGCGCGGTTGCGCTTGAAGCGCTCGCGTTTCCATTGCTGCGACGGCAGGATGCCGGTCTTTTCGTGTTCGAGGTCGATGCCCGTCTTTTCGCCGAAGCCGAACGGCTGCATGAAGTCGTGGATGCGGTCGATCCCCATCTCGTTGCCGAGCTGGTAGTAATAGACGTCGCACGACACCGCGATCGACCGGTACATGTCGATGAAGCCGTGGCCGCCCTTCTTGTCGTCGTTGAAGCGGTGGCCGCCCAGCATGAAGAAGCCCGGGTCGTTGATGCCGTACTCGGGACGGCGCAGGCCGTATTCGAGCGCCGCCAGCGCCATGTACGGCTTGAACGTCGAGCCGGGCGGGTACGTGCCGGACAGCGGGCGGTTCATCAGCGGCTTGTCGAGCGACGTATTCAGCTCGCTCCAGCTCTGCGAGTCGATGCCGTCGACGAACAGGTTCGGGTCGAAGCCGGGGCGCGACACGTACGCGAGCACGTCGCCCGTCGACGGTTCGATGGCGACGAGCGCGCCGCGGTAATCGCCGAATGCCTGCTCGATGACCTTCTGCAGTTCGATGTCGATCGACAGGATCAGGTTGGTGCCCGGCGTGGGCGGGGTGCGCGAGAGCGTGCGGATGGCGCGGCCGCCGGCCGAGCGTTCCACTTCCTCGTAGCCGGTCTGGCCGTGCAGCTGGTGTTCGTAGCTCTTTTCCAGGCCTTCCTTGCCGATGTGGTCCGTGCCGTTGTAGTTGGCGGCATCGTCGCTGGCATCGATGACCTTGGCCTCGGCCTGGTTGATGCGGCCGATATAGCCCAGCACGTGCGACGCCACCTCGCCCAGCGGATACTGGCGGAACAGGCGCGCCTGCACCTCCACGCCGGGGAAGCGGAAGCGCTGCGCCGTGAAGCGCGCCACCTCGTCGTCCGTCAGGCGCGTGCGGATCGGGACGCTGGAAAAATTCTTCGATTCTTCCATCAGCCGCTTGAAGCGTTTGCGGTCCTTCGGTTCGATCGTCACGAGCTTGGACAGTTCGTCGATGACGGAATCCAGGTTCGCTTCGAGCTTCGACGGCGTGATCTCGAGCGTGTAGGCGGAGTAGTTGCTGGCCAGGACGACGCCGTGGCGGTCCAGGATCAGTCCGCGGTTCGGCACGATGGGCACGAGCGCGATGCGATTGTCCTCGGCCTGCGCCATGTACTGGCTGTGCTTGACGACCTGCAGCCAGACGAAGCGTGCGACCAGCAGGCCGAAGCAGATGAAGACGAACAGCGCGATCGCCGTGAGGCGCATGCGGAACAGGTGGATCTCGCGATCGCTGTCTTTGATCTCGGTCATTCGGGATGGCGTGAATGGTTCTTCAGATCGGACGCGTATGGTCCTTGTCGACCGCGCGGCGCTGCGGCGCCAGCAGCAGCCACGTAATCACCGGCCACAGCGCGACGGCGACGACGCTCTCGATGAACACGAGCGCACCGGGGAAGCGGCCCGTGACGAAGAAGCGCACCATCACCTGGATCGCCTGGGTCAGCAGCAGGAGCGGGAACACGTGCATCGCCTGCGTGACGAGCGGGAACCACAGCACGCGACGGTGGATCATGATCGCCAGGTACGACAGCAGCGTGTACGCCAGGGCGTTCTCGCCCAGCAGCGTCGCGTCGTGCACGTCCATCAGGAGGCCCATGCAGAACGCGATGCCGATGCCGACCTTGCGCGGCTGGTGGATGCCCCAGAACACGAGCACCAGCGCGACGAAGTCCGGCGCGCCGACCCAGCGGCCCCAGGGCAGCAGGTTGAGCATGAAGGCGCACACCAGGCTGAACGCGATGAACAGCGGGCTGACCGGCAGCAGGATGTAGTGCGGACGGTTCGTCGTCGGCATCAGTTGCCCTCCTTCGGCCGCGCGGCGGCGTTGGCGGCGGGCGCTGCGGCGGCGCCTTGTGCCGGCGCGGCGGCGGCCGGCTGGCGCGCGGCGGCGCCGGTGCCTGCGGCCGGCTGGCGCGCGACCGTCGTCGCGGCCGGTGCGGCCGTGGTCGCGGTGCGGGCGGCGGGCGGTGCCGGCGGGCGGGCAACGGGTGCCGTGGCGGCCGGCGTGCCGGCGGCCGGTGCCCCCGTCGCGGCCCCCGGGGTCGCACGTGCGGGCGCGGGCGCGGGTGCGGGTGCGGGCGCACGCGCGGCGGCGTTCGCGTGCGGCGCCGCCGGACGCGCGCCGTTCGCGGCATTTGCGGCATTCGCGGCCGGGGCGACGGCCGGGGCCAGCGGCTGCGGAGGCAGCGGCAGCGGCGGCACCGGTTCCATGCGCGGCAGATTCTTTTTCGACGCCGCGCTGGTGGCGGCCTTGACCGGTTCCGCGGGCGGGCGCGGCGGCAGCGGCTGGTCGGACATCACGATCAACAATTGGCGGTAGCGGTCGATGCCCGCCAGCGGCTGGCACACGACGCGGCCGAAGGCGCCCTGCACCACGTTCTCGACCTGGATCACCTTGGCCACCGCGAGGCCGGCCGGATACACGCCGTCCAGGCCCGACGTCACGAGCACGTCGCCGACCTGGATGTCGGCGTTCGGCGCGACGAAGCGCAGGTCCAGCAGGCCCGACTGGCCGCGGCCATAGGCCACGCTGCGCAGGCCGTTGCGCAGCACCTGCACGGGGATCGCCTGCTCCTTGTCGGTCAGCAGCGTGACTTCGGACGTGAACGGGAACACGCGCGTGACCTGGCCGACGACGCCGGCGTTGTCGATCACGGGCAGGCCGAGCTTGACGCCGTTGCGGGTGCCGCGGTCGAGCACCACGCGCCGCGTGGACGGGTCGCGCGCGTCATACAGGATCTCGCTCATCTGCGAACGCACGGGCAGGTGTTCGCGCGCGTCCATCAGGCGCCGCAGCTGGGTATTCTCGGCCATCTGGAGCTGCGCCTGCTGCATGGCCTGGGCCATCGCGACCTGCTGGCTCTTGAGGTCGCGCACTTCCTTCTGCAGGGCGGAGATCGAGGAAAAATACGTGCCCATGTTCGCCAGCGCATCGCGCGGCATCAGGGCAGCCATCTGGAACGGGTACAGGACCGTTGCCGCCACCTGGCGCACGGCGGTGAGCGCATGCAGGCGGGCGTCGACCACGAGCAGCGCGATCGAGAGCAGAGCGAACACGGTCACCTTGACCCTTGCGGGGGCGCCTTGCTTGAAAAGCGGCGGAGGACTGTATTCCATGACTTCCAATAATGCGGGGCTAGCTGCGCCCGCGTCGATGTAGACGCCCGGCACCAGGATGCGACTGCCGGGCGGCGCCAGACGCGGACGGCGCGTGCCGCCCCGGGATCGCCGGAACGGTCACACGCCCTGTCCGCGTTGCCACTGCCGGGTTACTCGTACGAGAAGATCGAGCCCAGCTTGTCCATGCGCTCGAGCGCCATGCCGGAGCCGCGCACCACGCAGGTCAGCGGGTCCTCGGCCACCAGCACCGGCAGGCCGGTCTCTTCCATCAGCAGGCGATCGAGGTCGCGCAGCAACGCGCCGCCGCCGGTCAGCATCATGCCCTTCTCGGCGATGTCCGCGCCCAGTTCCGGCGGGGTCTGCTCGAGGGCGTTCTTGACGGCCGAGACGATGTTGTTGAGCGGGTCGGTCAGCGCTTCCAGGATCTCGTTGGACGAGATGGTGAAGGAACGCGGGATGCCTTCCGACAGGTTGCGGCCCTTGACTTCCATCTCCTTGACTTCGGAGCCCGGGAACGCGGAACCGATGGCCTTCTTGATCGACTCGGCGGTCTGCTCGCCGATCAGCATGCCGTAGTTGCGGCGGATGTAGTTGACGATGGCTTCGTCGAACTTGTCGCCGCCCACGCGCACGGAACCCTTATAGACCATGCCGCCCAGCGAGATGATGCCGACCTCGGTGGTGCCGCCGCCGATGTCGACGACCATCGAACCGGTCGCCTCCGACACCGGCAGGCCGGCGCCGATCGCGGCCGCCATCGGCTCTTCGATCAGGTAGACCTGCGACGCGCCGGCGCCCAGCGCCGATTCGCGGATCGCGCGGCGCTCGACCTGCGTCGAACCGCACGGCACGCAGATGATGATGCGCGGCGACGGCCGGAAGAACTTCGAGTCGTGCACCATGCGGATGAACTGCTTGAGCATCTGCTCGGTGACGGTGAAGTCGGCAATCACGCCATCCTTCATCGGACGGATCGCTTCGATGTTGCCGGGAACCTTGCCGAGCATCTGCTTGGCTTCCTTGCCGACTGCCTGGATCGTCTTCTTGCCGTTCGGACCACCCTCCTGGCGGATCGCGACGACCGAAGGTTCGTCCAGTACGATGCCCAGACCACGGACATAGATCAGCGTGTTGGCGGTACCCAGGTCGATGGCCAGGTCGTTCGAGAAATAGCTACGTAAAAAACCAAACATGTGTGTCCTGATGTGCGCAACGACGTGCGCCTAACATTAATCGGGGAATCTTCGCCGCAACGCCGAATCCGCATCGCGGGCTTTTTCATGCGTGGAAGTAGGGCCGGTTTGCCCGGAGAACGCATTAGCCCGCCATTCTACCTTATAATTTGCCGATTAAACGCTGAAAAACGGGTGGTTTCATGCCCATATCAGCCTGCGAGATGGACGGTATTAGAAAGCTTTTATCAGCTTTAGCGCGCCGTTGTCCAAATTTCATTATCTACACATTCATCTTTGAACGCGGTGCCGAACCGCGCTTTTTGCCATGTCCCTGACACTTTCAGACGTAAAACGGATCGCCAATCTGGCTCAGCTCGATATGGACGAGGCACATGCCGAAATCGCCTTGAACGAGCTGAACGGGATCTTCGCCCTGGCCGAGCAGATGCAGGCCGTCGACACCAGCGGTGTTGCGCCGTTGTCGCAACCGCTGGCGGCCGTGCTTGCCCTGCCGCTGCGCCTGCGCGAGGACGTGGTGACCGAAGAAAACCACCGCGACGACTACCAGGCCCCGGCCCCGACAACCCAGGACGGCCTGTACCTCGTGCCGAAAGTCATCGAATAACCCGCAGCGAACGCCGACCATCATGATGCATCAAAAAACCATCAAGGAGCTGTCCGCGCTCCTGCACACGAAACAAGTCTCGGCGACGGAGCTGGCGCAGCACTACCTCGACCGCATCGCCGCGAGCAGCCACAACGCCTTCCTGGACGTGAATCCCGACCTGTCGCTGGCCCAGGCCAGGGCCGCCGACACCCGCATCGCAGCGGGCAACGCCGGGCCGCTGACCGGCATCCCCATCGCGCACAAGGACATCTTCGTCACGCAGGGCTGGCGCTCGACCGCCGCGTCGAAAATGCTGGGCAATTACGTGAGTCCGTTCGACGCCACCGTCGTGACGAAATTCGCGGACGCCGGCATGGTCACCTTGGGCAAGCTGAACTGCGATGAATTCGCGATGGGCTCGTCGAACGAGAACTCCGCGTTCGGCGCCGTCAGGAATCCGTGGGACGCCGCGGCCGTGCCGGGCGGCTCGTCGGGCGGCTCGGCCGCCGCGGTCGCCGCGCGCCTGGCGCCCGCCGCGACCGGCACCGACACGGGCGGCTCGATCCGCCAGCCGGCCGCGTTCTGCGGCATCACCGGCATCAAGCCGACGTACGGCCGCGTGTCGCGCTTCGGCATGATCGCGTTCGCCTCGTCGCTCGACCAGGGCGGCCCGATGGCCCGCACGGCCGAGGACTGCGCGCTGCTGCTGAACGAGATGGTCGGCTTCGACGAGCGTGACTCGACGAGCCTCACGGCCGAGCAAGGCAACGCGCGCGAAGACTTCGCGCGCGACCTCAATCAGCCCTTGACCGGCCTGCGCATCGGCGTGCCCAAGGAATACTTCGGCGAAGGCCTGGCCAGCGACGTCGAGCAGGCCGTGCGCGCCGCGCTGGACGAATTCGTGAAGCTGGGCGCGACGCTGGTCGAGATCTCGCTGCCGAAGACGTCGCTGTCGATCCCCGTCTACTACATCATCGCGCCGGCGGAAGCGTCGTCCAACCTGTCGCGCTTCGACGGCGTGCGCTACGGCTACCGCGCCCCCGAGTACACCGACCTGCAGGACATGTACAAGAAGACGCGTGCTCAGGGCTTCGGCAAGGAAGTCCAGCGCCGCATCATGGTCGGCACGTACGTGCTGTGCCACGGCTACTACGACGCCTATTATGTGCAGGCACAGAAGATCCGCCGCCTGATCGCCGACGACTTCCAGGCCGCGTTCCGCGACAAGTGCGACGTGATCATGGGCCCGGTGGCCCCGAGCGTCGCGTGGGACCTGGGCTCGAAGGCGAACGACCCGGTGGCGAACTACCTGGCCGACATCTTCACGCTGTCGACCAGCCTGGCGGGCCTGCCCGGCATGTCGATCCCGGTCGGCTTTGGCCAGGGCGAGAAAAATGCGAAGCGTCCGGTGGGCCTGCAAATCATCGGCAATTACTTTGCCGAGGCGAAGCTGCTGAACATCGCGCACCAGTACCAGCAAGCCACGGATTGGCATACGCGCGCCCCGGAAGGCGTTTGATGCATGGTGGGCACGGGGTGCCCACCCTACGGCAAGAATGCATCGTAGGGTGGGCTCCCCGAGCCCACGCGTGACGCGTGACGAGCCCACGGCGGCACATGCGAACGTAACGACAAAGAGAGAACACTATGCAATGGGAAGTCGTCATCGGTCTTGAGAACCACGTCCAACTCACGACCAACTCCAAAATCTTCAGCGGCAGCTCGATCAAGTTCGGCGCCGAGCCGAACACGCAGGCCAGCGCCGTCGACCTGGCGCTGCCGGGCGTGCTGCCCGTGATGAACAAGGGCGCGGTCGAACGCGCCATCCGCTTCGGCCTCGCGGTGGGCGGCAAGATCGCGCCGGAGTCGGTCTTCGCGCGCAAGAACTACTTCTACCCCGACCTGCCGAAGGGCTACCAGATCAGCCAGTTCGAAGACCCGGTCGTGCAGGGCGGCAGCCTCACGTTCGCGTTCGAGAAGGACGGCAAGCTGGAGACGAAGACCGTCAACCTGACCCGCGCCCACCTCGAGGAAGACGCCGGCAAGTCGCTGCACGAGGACTACCACGGCATGAGCGGCATCGACCTGAACCGCGCCGGCACGCCGCTGCTGGAGATCGTCTCCGAGCCGGAAATCCGCAGCGCGGCCGAAGCCGTCGCGTATGCCAAGGCCCTGCACGGCCTCGTGATGTGGCTCGGCGTCTGCGACGGCAACATGCAGGAAGGCTCGTTCCGCTGCGACGTCAACGTGTCCGTGCGTCCCGTCGGCCAGAAGGAATTCGGCACCCGCTGCGAGATCAAGAACCTGAATTCGTTCCGCTTCATCGAAGAAGCCGTGCATTACGAAGTGCGGCGCCAGATCGAGCTGATCGAGGACGGCGGCAAGGTCGTGCAGGCCACGCGCCTGTGGGACCCGGACCGCAAGGAAACGCGCCAGATGCGCAGCAAGGAAGACGCGCAGGACTACCGCTACTTCCCCGATCCCGACCTGCCGCCGCTCGCGATCTCGCAGGAGTGGATAGCCCGCGTGCAAGCCGACATGCCGGAACTGCCGGCCGCGATGCGCGAGCGCTTCATCGGCGCCTACGGCCTGCCCGAGTACGACGCGCTGATCCTGACGTCGTCGCAGGCGATGGCGACGTATTACGAAGCCGTCGTCGCCAAGGCCGGCAAGGAGAACGCCAAGGCGGCCGCGAACTGGCTGATGGGCGACGTGTCGTCCGCGCTGAACCGTGCCGACGTCGCCATCGAGGACTCGCCGGTCGAAGCGTCGCAACTCGCGCTGCTGCTGAAACGCATCGCCGACGGCACGATCTCGAACAACGCCGCCAAGAAGGTGTTCAGCCTGATGTGGGAAGCGCAATCGGCGGACGAGCATCTGGCCGACGCCATCATCGAGCGCGAAGGCCTGAAGCAGATCTCGGACACGGGCGCGCTGGAAGCGATCGTCGACGAGGTCCTCGCGGCCAACGCGAAATCGGTCGAGCAGTACAGGGCCGGCAAGGAAGCGGCGATCAACGCGCTGATCGGCCAGTGCATGAAGGCGTCGAAGGGCAAGGCGAATCCGGCGCAGGTCACCGAACTGCTGAAGAAGAAGCTGGCGGCCTGACTTGACGTAAAACCGGGGTCAGAGCCCGGTTTTGGGTAATTGCCTCAGAGATCGTGCCAAAAACCGGGCTCTGACCCCGGTGTCATTCATAGCGGAGCGCGTCGATCGGGTCGAGCCGCGCCGCCTGGCTGGCCGGCACGACGCCGAACACGACCCCCACCGAGCCCGAAAACAGCACCGACAGCGCCACCGCCCACCACGGCACGACGGCCGGCGGGAAATCGGGAATCATGGCGGCGATCGCCACGCCCAGCGCGTAGCCGATCACGAGGCCCAGCAACCCGCCCAGCAGCGACAGGGTGACGGCCTCGATCAGGAATTGCAGCAGGATGTCGCGGCTGCGCGCGCCGATCGCCTTGCAGATGCCGATCTCGCGGGTGCGCTCCTTCACCGACACCAGCATGATGTTCATGATGCCGATGCCGCCCACCAGCAGCGCGATGCCGACCACGCCGCTCATCACCAGCGTCACCGTGCTGCTCAACTTGTCGAAGGACTTCGCGATCTGGTCGGCCGATTCGATCTCGAAATCGTCCGGCTCCTCGGCCTTCAGGCGGTGAGCCTGGCGCATGACCATGCGGATGTGGGTGCGGGTCGCGTCCAGCCGGCCCAGGTCGCGCACCGCGACGGTGATCTGCAGTTGCGGACGCGTGTTGTTGCCGATGATGCTTTGCCCCGTCTTGAACGGGATGATCATGTAGTTATCCTGCGACATGCCGAAGATCTCGCCCCGCTTTTCCATCACGCCGACGATCTTGAACCACTCGTTCGCGTACAGGATGAATTGCCCGACCGGGTCGGGCGGCAGGTGCAGGTCGTCGATGAGCTTCTCGCCGATCACGGCCACGCGGCGCGCGCTGGCGTCGTCGGACTCGCTGAGAAACCTGCCCAGGCGCGCGTAGCGGCCATTCACTTCCTGGTAGCTGGCCGTCGTGGCGAACACCTGGGCCGTGGCCGACAGGCCCGTGAAGCGCACTTCGGAAAAGCCGGGCGTGAACACGGGGCTCAGGTTGCGGATGCCGTCCACGCGCAGGTGCAGCTGGGCCACGTCCTCGAAATGCAGGTAGTTCACCTTGCCGCGCATGACCTCCTTGAACTCGTTGTGCGGCCGGATCGTCAGGCCGTTGCCTCCCAGGCCCTCGAACTGGTCGCTGACGCTCTTGGACAAGCCCTGGATCAGCGAGATCACCGTGATCACGGACGCCACGCCGATCACGATCCCGAGCGACGTGAGGAAGCTGCGCAACCGGTGCGCGCGGATCGACGCCAGCGCCGAGCGCAGGCTTTCGAGGAACAGGTTCATGCCGCGTCCTCCGCATCGTTTGCCGTATCCGACACGATCCGGCCGTCGCGCAACCGGATGATGCGCCGGCATTGTGCGGCGATCTCGGGTTCGTGCGTCACCACGACGACCGTCTGCCCGCCCGCGTGCAGTTCGCGGATCAGTTCCAGGATCTCCTCGCTGGTGGCCGAATCGAGGTTCCCCGTCGGCTCGTCGGCCAGCAGGATCGAGGGCTTGCCCACGAGCGCGCGGGCGATCGCGACCCGCTGGCGCTGGCCGCCCGACAGCTCGTTGGGCCGGTGGTGAATGCGCTCGCCCAGGCCCACGCGCTGCAAGGCCCGTTCCGCCAGCGCCAGGCGCTCGCGCAGCGGTATGCCGCGATAGATCAGCGGCTGCGCCACGTTGTCGAGCGCACTCGCGCGCGGCAGCAAATGAAAACTCTGGAAGATGAAGCCGATCTCCTCGTTGCGCACGCGCGCCAGCTCGTCGCCGGACATGGTCGCGACCTCGCGCCCGTTGAGCCAGTACGCGCCGCTGCTGGGGCGGTCGAGGCAACCGACGATGTTCATCATGGTCGACTTGCCGGACCCGGACGCGCCGATGAACGCCACGAACTCGTTGGCGCGGATGTGCAGGTCCACGCCCTGCAGCGCGTGCACGGTCTGGTCGCCCATCTGGTATTGCCGGGTCACGCCTTCCAGCCGGATCACGGGTGGGCTCCATCGGCGGGATTGACGTCGGCGACCTTCACCTCGGCCTTCTTCGCCGTCACCGCATCGCCGTCGTGCAGCTCGCGCAGCAGGCGCGCCGGGCCCACGGCGATCGTCTGGCCGGCCGCCAGGCCCTTCGTCACTTCCTGGTTGGCGTCGTCGGACAGCCCCAGCTCCACCGTGGTCTTTTTCACCTTCCCGTCCTGGACGACGAACACGTAACTGGCGTTCTTGACCTTGTCCTTGGCGCCCGGGATTTCCTCGCTCATCACGGCCTGGATCGGCACCGCGGCCCGCGCCGCGCCGTTGCCGACGACGATCTCGACCCGGCACGTCATTCCGGAGCGCAGCGCCAGCTTGGTGTCGGGCAGGTGCAGCTTGACGACATAGCTGCGGCCCTGGCTCTGCGCGCCCAGCGTGTTCCGGGGCGCCATGGCCACGCTCTCGACGCTGCCCGTCACCGGCTGGTCGGGGAACGCGGCCGGGAACACCCTGGCCTGCTGGCCGACCGCGACGCGCGCGATGTCCGCCTCGTCCACGTTCACTTCGGCCATGATCGAACCGACGTCGGCGATCGTCATCAGGGACGATCCCGCGATGCCTGTCGCGCTGGCGACGGCGGTCTCGCCGATCTTGATCGGCACGGCCGTCACGGTGCCGTCGATGGGCGCGCGCACCTCGGTCTTGGCCAGGTGCTCGCGCGACTGCGACAGCAGCGCGCTCGCCTGTTCGAGCGATTCGCGGCTGGCTCGCACCTCCACCTTGGCCAGGTCCATCTGGTGCACGGCGTCGTCGTATTTCGAGATGTCGATGTACTTCGCCTTGTACAACTGGCCCGTGCGGTCCAGGTTGCGCTGCTGGTTGGCGAGATTGATCTGGGCGCGCTCGATGGCGATCGCCGCATTGCGCCGGTTGGCTTCCTGCTGCGCCACCTCGGCCTGGTACACGGTCGGATCGAGCCGAAGCAGGATCTGCCCGCGCTCGACCTTGTCGCCCTCCTTCACCAGCACGCCGGACACCTTGCCGATCACCTCGGCCGACAGCTGCACCTCCTGGCGGAACACGAGGTTGCCCGTGGCGAGGATCGACGGATGGATCGCCAGCTTCTGCACGGCCGCCAGCTCGGCCTCGCGGCGCGTCGGCTTGCCCGCGAACTTGATCGCCACCGGGACGAGGAAGAACGCCGCGACCACGGCCGCGCCTATCGCTTTCTTGTTCATGCGCTTACCCGATGAAGGCGATCTTCGCGGCCCAGATGCCGTAGATGAGCGCATACGGCAGCACGGCGACCGTCACGCAGGCCGCGGTCGAACGCCCCGTCCAGGCCTTCAGGCCGATCGCGGCCAGCGCGATGGCCCACAGCGACGTCAGGTCGAGATTGGTGGCAAAGCCGAACCAGGGGTTCGACATCGGCACGTGCAGCAGCAGGTAGTTGAGCGACACCATGTTCATGTCTTCCGGCGCCAGGCGGCCGCCCGACGTCACAATCTGCAGCGCCGACAGCGGCAGCGCCAGCAGGCGCGGGATGCTGGTCCAGACGGCGAAGCCGAACCACTTGCCGTAGCCGATGCCGGTCCCCATCACCTTGGCCGCCAACAGGTAGTACAGCGCCGCCAGGGCGCACAGGACCGGTGCGCCCAGCACGGCGCCGGCGCCGGAGCTCCACATCATCGTCTTCGGCGTGAGGAAATGCTCCAGCGCGGCCCGCTCCTCCGGCTTGATGGACCCGCGCGCCGCCAGCATGTGCTCGCGGAACCAGGAAAAATCGAGCGTCGAGATGTACCAGTACGAGACGCCCAGCGTCAACACGACGAGCAGCAGCAGCGGCACCCACGGGCGCGGCTTGTCCTTCAACCGTGCAAACGTGGGCGACGGTGCGAGGATGACGTTACCGATATCGAAGAATGCCTGCGTGGCCATGTTGTGACTCCCTAGTTATTGTCACCGGCAGCGCCCGCTGCTCAGCTGCCAGTAGTCTAGGGGATTCGCGCCACGGAAAACTCACCAATTGTCATCACAAAATCGTCCACGCGGCAGCAAAGACCGCGTCTTCACTCTGGGGCGGCGCGCAGTCGTTTACGCGGTGCTTGCACGGCGCGCGCATCTTTATACGCGGCGTTTACATCCCCCTCCAGCAGCGCCAGCGCCTGCTCCCGCGCCGTCGCCCGCAACGATGCGCGCAGCACGGCATCGTCCGTCGTGCGCGCCAGCACCATGCCGCCCACGCACAGCGCCACGATCGCCTGCGCGCGCCGGTCGCCGTCGGGTTCGTGCGCGAGCGCGCCCGCGTACACCTGCACGAGGTTGCGGATCAGCTGCGTGTACGCCTTCTGCGGCGACAGTCCCGCGCGCGCCACGTCGCCCGGCAATGCATACAGCGGACAATGCGCCTCGATGTTGTCGAACACTTCGTCGCTCAGGTAGATGTCGACCAGCATGCGCGCCAGCTCGCGCGGTTCGGGCGGCGGCGTGTCCTCGAGATCGGGCCGGAACGGGTTGCAGGTGCTGAAGCTGGCGACGGCCGCCGCATACAGCTCGTCCTTGCTGTCGAAGTGGTGATAAAAGCCGCCGCGCGTCAGGCCCGCCTCGGACATCACGCGGTCGATCGAGACCTGTTCGAAGCCATGGCGGTTGAACAGCCGGCGCGCCGCATGCACGATGCGTTCGCGGGTCTGGGCCTTGTGTTCGCTACTGTAGGGCATCTCGCATCTCCTTTCGAGAACGGCATTATGCGCGCATCCACATTATGTTCTTGAACATATTTTGGACCGGCGTAAGCTCTCGTCATTCACCCCAAGGAGACGACCGATGCCTACCCTGACCACCTTCCGTTCCGTTCCTTCGTTTGCCGTCGGCCACGTGCGCGACCTGCGTGTGCGCTGGGCCCTCGAGGAAGCCGGCCAACCCTACGACATGCGCCTGATCGGCTTCGAGGACAAGGACTCGCCCGCGTATCGCCGCGAGCAGCCGTTCGGCCAGGTGCCCGTGCTGCAGGACGGCGACCTGACGCTGTTCGAATCCGGCGCGATCCTGCTGCACCTGGGCGAGCGTCATCCCGTCCTGCTGCCGCGCGATCCGGTCGAACGCGCCAACGTCACGATGTGGACGTTCGCCGCCCTGAATTCGGTCGAACCGTATCTGGGCAACCTCGCCAACCTCGTCGCGTTTTCCATGGACCAGCCCTGGGCCGCCGCGCAGCGCCCGGTGCTGGAAGAGATCGCGCTGAAGCGCCTGGGACAGGTGGACGCGTGGCTGGACGGCCGCGATTACCTGGCCGGCGATTTCAGCGTGGCCGACATCCTCATGACGACCGTCGTGCGCCTGCTCGACGGCATGGGCTATGTCGAGCGCTTCGCGCGCCTCGCTGCCTGGCGCGACCGCTGCACGGCCCGTCCGGCGTACCGCAAGGCGCTGGCGGACCAGGTGGCGCAGTTCGCGGCGGCGCCCATGGCGGCATAGGTTTTTACGCCACCGTTGCGGGCGCGCCCGATCTTTATACACCGCGTTTACGCCCGCCCCGCTACGCTGATCTCGTCATCATTCGTCGAAAGGACGTCATATGTTCGAGATCATCGCCGTCGCTGCCGCGGGGCTGCTCGCCGTCGCCATGCTGGTGTTCGTGCGCAGCTGCGTGGTCTACATCCCCAACGACAAGATCGGGGTCGTGGAAAAGAAATGGTCGGGCCGGGGCTCCGTGCGCGCCGGCTTCATCGCGCTGCAGGGCGAGGCGGGCTTCCAGCCGGACTTGCTGCGCGGCGGCTTCCACTTCTTCGCGCCGTTCCAGTACCGGGTGCACCGCGAGAACCTCGTGACCATCCAGCAGGGCACCCTCGCCTACGTGTTCGCGCGCGACGGCCTGCCGATGGCGCCGAGCCAGAACCTCGGCTGCAACAAGGTCGCCGCCGATTTCACCGACGTCGCCGCGTTCCTCGCGCAAGGCGGCCAGAAAGGCTTGCAGCGCAAGATCCTGCGTGAGGGCACGTATGCCATCAACCTCGCGCAATTCGTCGTGCTGGCCGAGGACCGCGTGTACGCACTGGCGCTGCCGGGCGACGCCAACGTCGATGCCAAGGGCGGGATCGGCGGCATCCTCGCCGCCGTCCACGACGACCTCGTCGCCCGCGGCGGTTTCCGCCCGCTCGTGATCCGCGAGGACAAGCTGGCGGTCGTCACGACGCACGAGGGCCAGTCGCTGCCGGAAGGGACGATCGTCGCCCCCATCGTCGGCGCCGATCCGGCCGACGCGGCGCGCTACCACCACGATTACCAGAACCCGGAAACGTTCATCGACGCCGGCGGCTACAAGGGCCGCCAGCTGCAGGTGCTCGTCGAAGGCACGTATTACCTGAACGCGCGCTTCGCGTCGTGGGAGATCGTGCCGAAGACCGAGGTGCCGGTGGGCTTCGTCGGCGTCGTCGTGTCGTACACCGGCAAGGCCGGCACGGACCAGACAGGCGACGACTACCGCCACGGCGAGCTCGTGGCCACCGACGAGAAAGGCGTGCAGGCGACGCCCCTCCTGCCCGGCAAGTACGCGCTGAACCCGTACGCGAAGCGCGTGATCGAAGTGCCGACGACGAACTTCATCCTGAAATGGCAGGCCGGCGCCATCGGCTCGCATGAGCTGGACAAGCATCTGTCCGAAGTCTCGCTGATCACGAAGGATGCGTTCGAGCCGGACCTGCCGCTGTCGGTCGTCGTCAACATCGACTACAAGATGGCGCCGCTCGTGATCCAGCGCTTCGGCGACATCCGCAAGCTGGTCGAGCAGACCCTCGATCCGATGGTCGCCGCATATTTTAAAAACGTCGGCCAGCGCAAGACGCTCATCGAGCTGCTGCAGGAACGCTCGGACATCCAGGAACGCGCGATGGCGGAAATGCGCCGCAACTTCGAGGGCTATAACCTGACCCTGAACGAAGTCCTGATCGGCACGCCGCGCGCCAAGGAAGGCGACACGCAGATCGAGACGATCCTGCGCCAGCTGCGCGAACGGCAGGTCTCGCGCGAGCAGCTGGAGACCTACCGCACCAAGGAAGCGGCCGCGCAGCAGGAACGCATCCTGCGCGAAGCGGAGGCGCGCGCCAAGCAGCAGACGTCGATCACGGAATCGGAACTCGCGGTGCGCATCGCCGAGAACCAGGGCAGCGCCGCCGTGCAGAAGGCCATCAAGGCGGCCGAGGAAGCGCGCCAGAACGCGGCCGGCGCCGCCGACGCCAAGCGCCGCCTGGCCGAAGCGGAAGCGTTCCAGCTGGAAGCCGTCGGCCAGGCGCAGGCCAAGGCGACGGAACTGAACGTGGCGGCCTACGGTGGGCCGGAACTCCAGTTCCAGCAGACCGTCCTGCTGCGCTTCGCCGAAGCGATCGAGCGGGGCCAGGTGGCGCTCGTGCCGTCGATCCAGGTGGGCGCGAGCGACGGCCGCGGCACGGCGCTCGACGCCTTCCTGGCGCTGGCCGTCAAGCAGCAGATGGCGGCGCCGGCACCAGCGGTATCGTAGGCCTCTCGCGCCGGCGCGCGAAGTCGGACGCGATGCCGGCGCGGATTGATTCCAGCCTGCGCCCGTCGCGGTACAGCAGGTTGTAGCTCTCGAACGGGACGAGGCGGCCGTCCGGCAGCGCGAAGTGGATGCACGATTTCTTCAGCGCGCGCACGTCCAGCGAATACGCGTCCATGAACTGCACGATCAGCACGCGGAACACGTTGTCGTAACGGAGCGCGGACGGCGCGCTGATCAAGGGCAGGCAGCACATCAGCTCGGACAGGCAGTTGGCCTGCGATTCCGGCGAGTGGTTCGTCGAGAACAGTTTGAATACCTGGTCCTTCACGACGTTGCGCATCCCCGCATCGCGCTCGAACACGATCGTGTTGCCGCTGCCTTCGACGAGCGCCTGCGGATCGAGCCAGCGCGTGAGCGGCACGGTGCCCTGCTCCGTCTTGATCGCATAGGCCATCGCCAGCGTGTCCGGGTTGCAGGGCACCGGCACGACGTCTTCCAGCGTGAACAGGCGGCTCTGCTCGGCGATGCGGCGGCGGATCTCGGACACCGTCAGGCGGTGCAGGCGCGGGTCGTACCCTTCGACGCGGCCGGCGTCCTGGATCGGCTGCAGGGTCACGCCGCGCACGCACGGCTGCTGCAGCGCGAAGTCGATGATGTCGCCGATCTCGCCGTCGTTCAGGCCCTTCTTGAGCGTGACGACGAGCGTCGTCGACAGGCCGGCTTCATTGAGGTTGTCGAGCGCCTGGCGGCGGATGCGCGTGAGGTCCGCGCCGCGCAATTCGCGGTGGACTTCCGCGCGCAGCGAATCGAATTGCAGGTAGACCTCGACGCCGGGCGCATAGCCGGCCAGGCGCCGCACGAAAGCCTTGTCCTGCGCGAGCACGATGCCGTTCGTGTTGACCATCACGTGCTTGATAGGGCGCGCCTTCGCGGCATCGAGGATGTCCCAGAACCGCGGGTGCAGCGTGGGTTCGCCGCCGGACAACTGCATCACGTCGGCCTCGCCCTCGTTGGCGACGACGGCGTCGAGCATGCGGATGACGTCTTCCAGCGGGCGATGCCGTTCGCGGTGCGTGCCGCTCTCCGCATAGCACACGGGGCAGTTCAGGTTGCAGTTGTCCGTGATCTCGACGACGGACAGGCACGAGTGCTGCATGTGGTCGGGGCACAGGCCGCAATCGTACGGGCAGCCGTATTCCATCTTCGTGTTGAACTGTTGCGGCATCTCCGGGTGCTTGACGAAGACTTCGCGGCACAGCCGGTAGTAGGCGACGTCGTCGCTGACGAGCACGCGTTCAAGGCCGTGCGCGCCGCACCACTTGTCCATGTAGACCTTGTCGTCCTTGAACACGATCTTCGCTTCGGCCGGGTGCAAACAGGTCGAGCACACGGAGGTCGTCGTGTCGTAGAACAGGTAGGGGCGGGATTTGCGGCTCATGGCAGTTCCTTGCGCGGCGGCGCCGGGTAGTCCCGTTCGGACGCGGCGACCTGGCGGCGCAGGTCGGCGGCCAGGCGCCCGGCGGCGGCGACCGTGTCCGCCGGCAGCGCGGCCGTGGCTTCGGCGATGGCCTTCGCGTCGCCGGTCAACGTCAGCAGCGCCAGCGTCTCGGTGCGCTCCACAGGCTTGATGTATTTGGACTCGGCCTGCGACGCAAGATACCCGGCGTTCGCACCGCCGCAATGCAGGATGCCGCGCGCCCGCCAGAGCAGGGATTCGTCGGGCAGGCCGGCGACGCCGAGCATCTGCCCTGCCCTCTGCGCCGGCTCGACGTAGTACATTCCCGGCCCGGGCCGGTACGAGCAAGCCTTCGTGGCCGCACGCTGCAGCAGCGCGATGCCGCGCGTAAGCTCGCGTGGATCGGGCGGAAAACGTCGGGGCACGTGCAGCAATACCGCCGACCCGGTCAGGATCTCGCCCAGCATCGCCTGGGCCATGCCGTAGTCCTGTGCGGCGGCCTGCTCCAGCAGGGCCAGCGCGCGCGGCGCGTCGTCCTGCCTTCGGTCCGACGCCGACACCAGCGCATAGGCGAGCGCGGTGCGCGCCGCCGGATCGCCCGCCGCGGCTGCCGGCGCCAGCTCGGCGATGCGACGCTGGCGTGCCTCCTCCGCGTCGCGCTGCTGGCGCTCGTAGCGGTTCTTGTTGACCGCGTCGATGGCGACGCAGCCGGTGCCGCCGATGAATGCGAGGGCGAGGATCAGCATCCCGCCGCGCGCGCGGGAATCGGATAAAAACGTCATGTGCGGGCAAGCTCCCGGGATTGAAAGAACACGAACGGCAGGTAGCACGCCAGCGCCAGCACGCACACCCACTGGATGCCGGACAGGCCGAACGCATACGCATAGGCCACCGGCTTGATGCCGTCCACGAACAGGCGCCAGGCCAGGTAGGACGACAGGTACAGCTTGAACGCGAGCCCCGGACTGCGCGCGAGCGGCAGGCGCGCGCGCCACAGCAAGGCGCCCACGGCCAGCACGAACAGCATGTCGTAGACCTGCGTGGGATGGCGCGGGATGCCGTCGCCGAAATCGACGCCCCACGGCACGCTCGTGGGCACGCCGTAGGTGCCGTCGTGCAGGCCGGCCAGGAAGCAGCCGATGCGGCCGACGATGGTCCCGACGATCAGGGGCAGGATGAACTGGTCGCCCGTCGACCCGCGGAGGCCCGCGGCCTTCTTGGCGATCTCCACGCCGAGCAGGCCGCCCAGCAGCCCGCCGACGATCGACTGGCCCGACGCGATCAGGCGCCAGTCCGGATCGAGCCCGTGCCACAGGTGCGGCATCTCGATCCAGAACACGAGCTTGTTGCCGATGGCGGCGCCGAGGATGCAGCCGACGACGACGGCGAAGGAGCCCGGCTGCAGCAGCGCGGGCTGATGCGCGCGGCGGCGCTGCCAGCGGTACAGCTGCACGCCTCCGGCCAGGGCCAGCCATTCGAACACGAGGTGGACCAGCTGCGCCGTCGCGGCGGGGAGGACGGGACCGGTCATTCGGTGCCGGGCGGGCGCGTCCGCCAGAGACCGGCGACGGCCTTCCAGCATACCCAGGCGATGCCGAGGCCGACGAGCCCGAAGCCGATGAGCATGGGCGCGAAGCCCCCGGCCTCGCCCGCGCCGCGGACCAGTTCGAACAGGCCCCCGAACGTGCCGTAGGCGCCGCAGACGCCGAAGCCCACGAGCACGACGCAGAGGATGAGGGTCAGAATGCCGCGGGCGATATTGTTCATGGCAGCTCCGGAATAGTTGCCGCCATTACATCACATTACGGGGGATCAGGCCACGCCGTATTGGTGGCGATACGCCGCGACGGCGTCCTTGTACTGGGCCAGCTTCGGATCGGCCTCCAGGTAGCCGAACAGGTCGGTGAGGCTGGCGATCGAGATGACGGGGATGCCGTAGGCCTGGCTGACTTCCTGCACGGCCGACAGCGGCGACAGCACGCCGTCCTTGCCGCCCCGTTCCATGCGGTCGAGCGCGATCAGCACGGCGGCCGGCTCGGCGCCGGCGGCGCGGATCATCGCGACCGATTCGCGCACCGACGTTCCCGCCGAGATCACGTCGTCGATGATGACGACCCGGCCGGCCAGCCTGGCGCCGACGATGGTGCCGCCCTCGCCGTGGTCCTTGGCTTCCTTGCGGTTGTAGGCGAACGACGTGTTGCGGCCTTTTGCCGCCAGCGCCACGGCCGTCGCGGAGGCCAGGGTGATGCCCTTGTAGGCGGGGCCGAACAGCATGTCGAACTCGAGGCCGGAATCGAGCAGCGTCTGGGCGTAGAACTCGGCCAGCTTGCCGAGCGTGGCGCCGTCGTGGAACAGGCCGGCGTTGAAGAAGTACGGCGACTGGCGGCCCGCCTTGGTGATGAATTGGCCGAACTTCAAGACTTCGGCTTCGACTGAAAACGCAATGAACTGTTGGCGCAGATTGTCCACGACACGACCCTCGAACTGTGAAAACCGGTATTGTAATCCGCCCCGTGCGCGCCCGCGAAGCCGGCTCTCGACCAGCCGCGCGATGCGCCGCAGCCGCCGTTCGGTGCGCGGGGCCCGCAGCGACCGGCCGAGCATGGCGAGGAATGCCTCCTCGGCGCGGCCAGCCGCCTCCAGCGCGGCCGCCAGTTCCGCGTGGCGGGCCTTGGCGCGCGCGATCTCGTCCAGGCTGCGCGCCTGATCGGTGACGTCGCGCGTGAAGCAGCGGGTGTAGCGCAGGCTGCCGTCCTCGAAGCAGGCGTTCGAGCGGACGACCACGTGCCGGATCGAGCCGTCCTTGCAGCGCAGGCGCGCCGGCTCGTCGAGCACCGTTTCGCCGGCCGCGAGCCTGGCCAGCATGCCCTCGGCGACGGATGCATCGGCGTGAAAGCGGGCGACGTGGTGCCCGACGTATTCTTCCCAGCGGTAGCCGAGCATCTGCAGCTCGGCCTTGTTGGCCCACAGGATGGTGCCGTCGGCGCCGATCTGGTGCAGGCCCTCGGCCGCGTTTTCCACGATGTCGGCGAACTCGCGCTCGCGCCGGAGCAGGTCTTTTTCCGCCTGCCGGCGGCGTGCCGCCTCCGTCTGCAGCGCATGCACCTTCTGCTCCAGCCTGACCAGGTTGATGTCGACGCTCTGCCCGGGCGGCAGCGGGGCGGCGGCGTCCGCGCACGCATGGTTGTGCTCCGCGCACACCTGCCGGAACACGTGCGCCACGTCGGCCGTCGGGAACAGGCCCCACGGAT
The DNA here is from genome assembly GCF_001425685.1 of Massilia sp. Root335. GTDB lineage: Bacteria > Pseudomonadota > Gammaproteobacteria > Burkholderiales > Burkholderiaceae_D > Telluria > Telluria luteola. Next base: position 214,989 of record NZ_LMCY01000044.1, read on the forward strand.
ACGCACAGAACAGCGAAAAATCGACCTTGCGCGCCAGCTCGTTCCACAGCCGCTCCAGATGCAGGGCCGCATCGTAGCGGCCGCGCGCGCACAGCAGCGCCATCATGTCGCCGAACACGTGCACGGGCGCGCCGCCGGCGCACGCTTCGGCCACGATGCGGCCGACCTCGTACTCGAAGCGGGTCCGGTCCGGCCAGCCGCCCGCCATCAGGCGTGCCAGCGTCGTTTCGGCGTCGAGCCACACGATGTCCCAGGACGGCGGCGCCGCCCGCCCTTCGGCGGCCGCCAGCTCGTCCAGGCGCCGGCGCAGCGCGTCGGTGTGCGCGCCGGTGGCGATCACGACGCCCCGGCCCCGCGCCCGCAATCCCCGCTCGATGAAAGACGCGACTTCGTCGAGCAGCGTGTCGCTGTCGTCGTAAAAACGGACGAAATGCCCCGTCTTGCCATGTTTGCCGGACAACAGGTCATCGGTCTTGATCAGCACTTGGGTCTCTGGTGGGTGGAAGGATGCGTTGACGCCGCGCATAGAAACATTACAAGGATGTCATTCTAGCGAGCAAAACGACAACATTCGGGCAGGTCGTAATGGTGTTGATTTGGATCAAAACACGTTACGCCCGAACTTCGCGAAGTTTCCCACCGGCACAACACCGCCACTCAGACGGTGCCGCTTCCCCCCGCCAGCCGCACCACCAGATCGGGATTGACCGGTTTCACGAGGTGCGCATCGAATCCGGCCGCGGCGCTGCGCGCGCGGTCCGCGGCCAGGCCGTAGCCGGTCAGCGCGACGAGGCGGCACGGGTGGCCGTCCAGCAGCGGACGCAGGCGGCGCGCCACTTCGTAGCCGTCGAGGACCGGCAGGCCGATGTCCAGCACGGCCAGGTCGGGCAGGAAGCCCGGTACGGCGGCCAGCGCGGCCACCGGTTCGTTGAAGACCTTCACCTCGTGGCCGTGCGCGGCGAGCAGGCGCGCCAAGGTGTCGGCGCCGTCGACGTTGTCGTCCACCAGCATGACGCGGCGCCGCTTGGCCGCCGGCGCGGGCAGCAGGCGCGGCCCGTCCGGCGCCGCGCTTGCCGCCGGCGTGCGCCGGGGCAGCAGCACGACGAACTCGCTGCCCATGCCCGGCCCGGCGCTGTGCGCTTCCACGCGGCCGCCATGCAGCTCGACGATGTTCTTGACGAGCGCCAGCCCGATGCCCAGGCCGCCCTCGGCGCGGTCGATGTCGCGCTTCCCCTGGAAGAACAGGTCGAACACCTGGGTGCGCAGTTCCGGGCTCATGCCGATGCCGGTGTCGCGCACGTCGATGCGCACGCGTGCGTCGTCCTCGCCGCGCGCGCGCAGCACGACATGGCCGCCGGCCGGCGTGTAGCGCGCGGCATTGGTCAACAGGTTCGACACCACCTGGGCCAGGCGCATCGGATCGCCTTCCCAGGCCAGTCCCGGTTCGATCTCGACGTCGAGGCGGTGGTGGTGCTGCTCCAGCAGCGGCCGCGCCATCTCGACGGCCTTGCCCAGCGGCTGGGCGAGCTCGACGCGTTCGCACTTCAGCTCCACCTTGCCGCGGGTGACGCGCGACACGTCCAGCAGGTCGTCCACCAGCCGCACCAGGTGCTGGACCTGGCGCTCGATGATCTCGCGCTCGCGCACGGAACCGGTCTCGCCGCGCATGCGGATCAGCTCCAGCGCGCTGACGATCGGCGACAACGGGTTGCGCAGCTCGTGGCCGAGCATGGCCAGGAATTCGTCCTTGGCGCGGCTGGCGGCCGTCAATTCGGCCAGCAGCTCGGCGCGCTCGGCGTGGGCCTGCTCGATCTCCTGGCGAGTGCGCACGTGCTCGGTGACGTCGACGGCAACCACGACCATGCCGCGCTCCTCGCCCTCCTCCACCGCCAGCGGCTCGACGCTGAACTTGAGGAAGCGTTCGCGCTCACGGCCGGCGGCGTCGCGCAGCAGCACGCGCAGCTCTTCCGCGCGCGCCGCCCGGCCGTTGCCGTGGGCCTGGTCGAGCAGGTGGTGGATCTCGCTGCCGCGCAGCTCCGGAAACGCCTGCAGCAACGGCTGTCCTTCGATGACGTCGCGGCCGGCCAGCTCGCGGTAGCAGCGGTTGGCCAGGCGGACGACGAAGTCCGGGCCCATCAGCAGGGCCGCCGCCACCGGGGCGTCGAGCAGCATGCGGTCGCGCTGCTCGAGCGCGATGTCGCGTTCGCGCCGCTCGGTGGCGTCGCGCGTGAAGCAGCGGGTGTAGCGCAGCCGGCCGTCCTCGAAGCTGGCGTTCGAGTGGATCAGCACGTGCTTGATCGAGCCGTCCTTGCAGCGCAGCCGCGCCGGATGGTCGTACAGCGTTTCGCCGCGCCCCAGCCGGGCGATGATGTCGTCGATGGCCGGCCGGTCGGCGTGGAATTCGGTGATGTTGCGGCCGACGTACTCCTCCCAGCCGTAGCCGAGCATCTGCAGTTCCGCGCGGTTCGCCCACAGGATGGTGCCGTCGGCGCCGACGCGGTGCAGGCCCTCGACCGCGTTCTCGACGAAGTCCGCGAGTTCGCGCTCGCTGCGGCGCAGCGCCTGTTCGTTGTCCTTGTACCGTGCCACTTCGGCGCGCAGCGCCCGCACCTCCTGCTCGAGCCGCAGGCGGCCGATATCGGCGTCGCCCTCGGCCGGCAGGACCAGCGCCGTGTCGGCGCAGGCATGGTCGTGCTGTGCGCACACCTGGCGGAAGGCTTGCGCCAGGTCGGGCGTCGGGAACGCATCCCAGGGATAGGCGCAGAACAGCGAGAACACGTGCTGCTGCGCCAGTTCGTTCCACAGCGCCTCGAGTTCGAGCGCGGCATCGTGGCAGCCGCGCGCGCACAGCAGCGCCACCATTTCGCCGAACGCATGCACGGTGGCGCCGCCGGCGCAGGCCGCGGCGACCGCGGTCCCGACCGCGGCCTCGAAGCGTGCCGGGTCCGGCCAGCCGTCGACCATGAACTGCGCCAGCGCGGCGTCGGCATCCACCCATGACACCCGCACGGCCGCCGGGCCGAGGCGCCGGCGCAGCACGTCGATGTGGTCCTGCGTGGCGATCACGATGCCCTTGCCGTCGGTGCGCACGGCCTGGCCGAGGAACGTCGCGACTTCGTCCAGCATGACGTCGCCGTCGTCGTAAAACCTCACGAAATGTCCGCTCCTGCCGTGTTTGCCCGACAGCAGATCATCGGATCTGATCAGCACGCTGGCTCCTTGTGCACAGTGAACGTGCCCGCACATCGGGCACAGCATTGGAGCTTAACATGTTGTGTGATTTTCTTAACATTTCTATCGCGCGGCACCCCATGTTGTCAGCGGTAACATCCGGCATGAATGTGTTGATACATGTCAAAACACGCTACACTGGCGCCTTATCGTGTGCGCCGCATCGCGGCTGCGCCCCGGCCCAACGCCCTTTCGTTTCTATCCATGCCAAGAATTATTTCCGCCAATTTGAACGGCATCCGTTCCGCCCACAAAAAAGGTTTCTTCAACTGGATCGCCGGCCAGGAAGCCGACTTCATCTGCGTCCAGGAGCTGAAAGCCCAGCAGGCCGACATGACCGAGGAATTCCTCGCGCCGCACGGCTACCACGGCCATTTCCACTATGCCGAGAAGAAGGGTTACTCTGGCACGGGCGTCTACAGCCGCACCAGGCCGGACGCCGTCAAAACGGGCTTCGGCTGCGTCGAATTCGACAACGAAGGCCGCTATACCCGCGCCGACGTGGGCAATCTGACCGTCATTTCCGTGTACTGCCCGTCCGGCTCGTCGTCGCCGGAGCGCCAGGAAGCCAAGTTCCGCTTCATGGAAGTGTTTCTGCCGCACCTGCAGGAGCTAAAGGCCGAAGGCCGCGAGATCGTGATCTGCGGCGACTGGAACATCGCGCACAAGGAAATCGACCTCAAGAACTGGAAGGGCAACCAGAAGAATTCGGGCTTCCTGCCGGAAGAACGCGCCTGGATGACGCGCATCTTCGACGAACTCGGGCTGGTGGACGTCCATCGCGGCATCGACCAGCGCCCCGAGCAGTACACGTGGTGGAGCAACCGCGGCCAGGCGTGGGCGAAGAACGTGGGCTGGCGCATCGATTACCACGTCGCCACCCCGGGCATCGCCGCCACGGCGCACGCGGTCTCGATCTACAAGGACGAGCGGTTTTCGGATCACGCGCCGCTGATCATCGATTACGCCCTCTGATTTACCCCCCGGCGGGGGGGATTTATCGCTGAGAATGTCGTAAAAACATCAACTTACACACTTTCCGAAGATTAGGAGGTGGTTTGTTGATATGATCGTCCGCTAAGCTTTCCGTACGGAATCTTTTTCCACGGCGCCAAAAACTGTCCGCGAACGATCATGACCACTCAGCCCACCGCCCCGACCACCACCGCCCCCGCCACCGCGAGCCTCACGCCGCCGATCCTGCAACCCGGCATCAAGGCACTCGGCACGGCGCGCGACATGAGCATCGTCATGGATTTCAACACGGCGATGGCGGCCGGCAACGGCACGATCATCGTCACGGACGGCGCCGTGCAGACCGTGATCGACCGCGCGACCGGCCTGCCCACGATGCGCGTGGTCGGCGCGACCGACACCCACACGATAGCCGCGTCCAGCCTCGTCATCGACGGGGCCGAGGTCACGCTGCACGTCACGAACCTGCTGCCCGGCCACAAGTACAGCGTCGTGATGGGCGCGGACGCGCTGCAGTCGAGCGACCACGTGGCGTTCGGGGGCGTGCGTTCCACATCGCTGCTGTCGTTCCCCACGCCGGCCGCCGGCCCGACGCTCGTCGCCGCCGGTTCGGACGGCGGCATCCTCAAGGCGGACGGCAGCATCGCCGTCACGCTGAAGTTCTCGGAAGCCGTGACGAACCTGCCGCTGGGCGCCCTCGACGCGCCGCACGCGGCCGTCACCGGCGCCACGACGGCCGACGGCGGCATCACCTGGGTGGTGCACCTGGGGGCGCCGGCGGGCGCCACCACGGCCGCCGGCAACGTCCTGACCCTGGACATGAGCCAGCTGGTCGGTACGTCCGGCTACCACGGCAGCGGCACGGGCACCCTGGCCACCTACGCGGTCGACACCCAGGCGCCGACGGCCAGCGTCGCGCTGGACGGCACGCTGCTCGCGTCCGGCCACGACGCCGTCGCAACGATCCATTTTTCCGAAGCCGTCACCGGCCTCACGCCGGCCGCCCTGAGCGCCGGCCACGCGACGGTCTCGAACCTGCACACCTCCGACGGCGGCACGACCTGGCTCGCCACGCTGAGCGGCAATGCCGCCACGACCGCGGGCGACAACGTCCTCGCCGTCGACCTGACCCAGGTGCGCGACCTGGCCGGCAACGCGGGCAGCGGCACCGCCGCCTCGGGCAGCTACACGGTCGACACCCAGGGGCCGACCGCCAAGCTGGAACTGAGCGGCGGCGTCCTGCACACGGGCGGCACCATCGGCCTGACGCTGCATTTCAGCGAAGCCGTGACGGACCTGACGCCGGCCGCCCTGCATGCCCCGGGCGCGACGCTCGGCAACCTGCAGCACTCGTCCGATTACCTGACGTGGACGGCCACGCTCACCCCGCAGGCCGGCGTCACCGACACGACCAACGCGGTCAGCCTCGACCTCGCCCAGATCCATGACGCGGCGGGCAATGCCGGCAGCGGCAGCACGTTTTCCGGCAACTACGCCGTCGACACGCAGGCCCCGGACACGGTCGCCATCGCCCTCGACGGCGCCGTCCTCGGCGGCGCGCGGAGCATCCACGCCACGTTCACGTTCGCGGAAAGCCTGCAGGACCTGCCGCTGGCCGCGATCAGCGCGCCGCACGCGAACGTCGCCGACCTCAGGTCGAACGACGGCGGCAAGACCTGGACGGCGACGCTCACCCCCAACGGCAGCGGCACCTGGGCCGACAATGCCGTCAGCGTCGACCTGACGAAGGTTGTCGATTTGGCCGGCAACAGCGGCAACGGCACCGGAACCGGCACGGCGTACACGGTCGACACGCAAGGCCCGGCCGCCACGCTGACATTGGCCGGCAGCGACCTGACGATCCGCTTCAACGAAGCCGTGACGGACCTGACGGCGGCCGCCCTGCAGGCGCCCGACGCGACGCTCGGCAACCTGCAGCACTCGTCCGACTGGCTGACGTGGACGGCGACGGTGACGCCGCAGGGCGATAACGGCGGCAATACCGCCAGCCTCGACCTCGCGCAGGTGCACGATGCCCTCGGCAACACGGGCAGCGGCATCATCACGACGTCCGCGGTCGACGTCACGCCGCCCACCGTGATGGACATCCTGTTCGACGACACCACGATCGGCCAGGCGCACGGCATCGGCTTCACGATCACGTTCTCGGAAAGCGTGAGCGGCCTGACGGCGGCCGCGCTGCAGGCCCCGCATGCCGACGTGAGCGGGCTCGCGACGCTCGACGGCGGCAGGACGTGGACCGGCATGCTCACGGCCGCCGCCGGCGCGACGAGCAGCATCGACAACGCGCTCGCGGTGGACCTGACCCAGGTGCACGACGCGGCCGGCAACGCGGGCACGGGCACCGCGACGTCGGTGTCGCATTACGGCCTGAACATGGAGCCCGTCGGCGCCACGGTCGACCTGGATGGCGCCGCGCTGGTCAACGGCGCCAGCGTCGCCGTCACGATCCACTTCTCGGCACCGGTGGCGGCACTGGACGCCGCCGCCATCAGCGCGCCGCACGCCACGCTCGCCGACCTGCACCACTCGGCCGACAACCTGACCTGGTACGCGACCTTGTCCGCGGCCGACGCCGGCGTCGTCGACGGCACCAACGTCGTCAGCGTGGACCTGGCCCAGGTGCACGACACGCTCGGCAATGCGGGCAGCGGCACGGCCAGCTCGGGCAACTACACGTTCGATACGGCGGTGGCCGGGTATGTGTCCGGCATCCACGTCAACGACGCCGGCCCGTTCGCCGACGATGGCGTGACGAATGCCGGCAACGAATACGTCGAGGGCTATTTCGTCGGCTCGCTGACCGACACCCAGCACCTGCGGGTCACCTACGACGGCCAGGAAGTCGACCCGTACGGCCTGCACGTCGGCACGCCGAGCGGCGGCGTGACGGCGTGGTACTACGCGAGCGAAGCCTATATGCCGGCGGGCGTGCACACGTACACCGCGAGCATCGTCGATGCCGACGGCCACGCCAGCGTGACGGTATCGAAGCAGATCACGGTCGACATGACGAACCCGCGCCTGACCGGCTCCCCCGACGGCAACGCCGCGTTCGACGTGGCGGGCAACCTCGTCCTCACGTTCGACAAGGCCGTGTACTGGACGAACGGCGAGGGCGCCTACGACGGCCTGCAGCTGTACGACCACGACGGCGCCAGCACCTATCTCGACCTGGCGGACGGCGACTTCTCGAGCGACCACAAGACCATCACGCTCACCGCCGACGAGCTGCACCTCGGTTCGGGCAACGACTATACCCTCTACCTGCCCTACTCGCTGACCGACCTGGCCGGCAATCAGGTGGCGTACGAAAGCATCGTGTTCCACACGGCCGGCACCTACGTCGACGTGACGCCGCCGTCGGCGACCGGCCTGGCGGCAGGCAGCGGCGGCGTGTACGGCATCGGCTCGACCATCGACATCAGCGTGACGTTCAGCGAACCGGTCAACGTGGCCGGCGACGGCACGCCCGTCCTCCTTCTCGACAACGGCGCCACGGCCACGTTCGTGAACACCAGCGCGGACCGGCGCTCCGCCGTGTTCGAATACAAGGTGGCGGCCGGCGACCAGGATGTCGCCGGTCTCGACATCGCCAACAGGGCCGACCTGGCCGGCCATTTCGCCGACGATGCGGGCCACCTGCTCGACCAGGCGCACATCACGTTCGGGTACCTGCTCGACGGCGACGGCTACGGCCACTCCATCCAGATCGATGCGCATGCGCCCGACGCCCCGCCCGCGCCGCACCTGGCCGCCGGGTCGGACACGGGCACCGTGGGCGACGACGTCACGAGCATCATGGCGCCCACCATCACCGGCAGCGGCGCCGAAGCGTGGGCCAGGATCGACCTGTACGCGGGCGACCACCTGGCCGGCAGCGGCCAGGCCGACGGCAGCGGCAACTGGGCCATCGATTCCGTCGTGCTGGGCACCGACGGCATCTATTCGCTGACGGCCATCCAGTATGACAACGCGAACAATGCCAGCGCACCGTCGCAACCGCTGGCGGTCACCGTCGCCGACGCGGCGATCGCGATGACGAGACTGGACGCGGACGTCGACAACGGCCTGTCCGCCACCGACAACATCACGAGCCTCACCAGGCCCGGGTTCACGGGCACCGTGGCCGCCGGCACGACGGTGACCGTGTGGGACGGCAGCACGGTGCTCGGCTCGACCACCGCCGGCGGCGACGGCGCCTGGCATTTCGCGCCGGGCTGGGACCTGGCGAACGGCCAGCACACGATCACGCTGGAACTGGCCGACGCCAACAACAACGTGACGCCGCGCGAGCTGTCGGCGCCGTACACGTTCACGATCGACGCCGTCGCCCCCTACGCGCCCGGCACGCCGCTGCTGGCCGCAGGCAGCGACACCGGCGTCTCGGCCAGCGACGGCATCACGATGGACACGACGCCCACCCTGGCCGGCACCGCGTTCGAGGCCGGCGGCAAGGTCGAGGTGTACGACGGCGACACGCTGCTGGGCAACGCCGACGTCGGCACCGACGGCGCCTGGTCGTTCACGCCCGGCGCCAGCCAGGCGCTCGCGGACGGCGTACACACGCTCACCGCGCGCCAGGTGGATGCGGCCGGCAACCGGAGCGCCGCTTCGGCGCCGCTGTCGATCACCGTCGACACGACGGCGCCGACCATCACCGTGAGCCAGTCGTACACGAAATCGTCGGCGAACTGGCACAGCCTGGAATTCAGCGAACACGTCGTATTCGTGAAGAACAGCGCGATCGACGTGCTCGACGGCCTCAACGTCGGCAAATCGCACCATGCGTGGGACCTGACCAACTGGGACATCACGACGAACGCGCAGGGTGTGCAGAACACGCTGGAACTCAACCTCGGCACGCTGAACGGCAGCTTTCACCTGGCGGTGGCGGACAACGCGATCCAGGACGTGGCGGGCAACGTCGCCATCATCGGCACCTCGAGCTTCTCGGTCGGATTGGCCTGACGGGCGCAGGGAACCTGTCCCGGTTCGGGGGTATCCCGTTTTCGCACGCGTCCGCGTGGGCACGGGGTGCCCACCCTACCCGGTTTCGCACGCGTCCGCGTGGGCGCGGGGTGCCTATCCTACCCGGTTTCGCACGCGTCCGCGTGGGCACGGGGTGCCCACCCTACCAGGACAGTAGGGTGGGCGGCCCCCGTCCACGCGGATGCATGCGCCCGCCGGACAGGTTCTACAGCGCCGGCCAGTCCAGCGCGCGCGCGCTGGCGAAGCTGCGCGGCGCGCCCGTGAGCGGGTCGTCGAACGCGATGGCGCGCGCCAGCAGTTGCAGCGGCGCGGAAAAATCGTCGCCCTTGCACGGCAGCGCGACGGGATAAAACGCATCGTTCAGGATCGGCGCGCCCAGCGCCGCCATGTGCAGGCGCAGCTGGTGCTTGCGGCCGGTGTGCGGATGGAGCCGGTAACGCGCGACGCCGCCGCGCGTTTCCAGCAGTTCGACGAACGTCTCCGAATTCGGCTCGCCCGGTTCTTCGCGCATCACGAAGAACTTGTCGCCGTCGACCATGCGGCTCCGGTAGGTGAACGGGAATGCCCGCCCTTCCAGCACGGGCGCCAGCGCCTCGTACACCTTGCGGATGCTGCGCTTCTGGAACATCGACTGGTACGTCCCGCGCGTGGCCAGGTTGTGCGAGAAGATGACGACGCCGGCCGTCTCGCGGTCGAGGCGGTGGATCGGCGTCAGGTGCGGCAGGTCGAATCCCTGCTTCAGGCGCACGAGCAGCGTCTCGCGCAGGAAGCGTCCGGTCGGGATCATCGGCAGGAAGTGCGGCTTGTCGACGACGAGCAGGTGCTCGTCCTGGAAGATGATCGATTCCTCGAACGGGATCGGCGTCTCGTGTTCCAGCTCGCGGTAGTACCAGATGCGCATGCCCTGGCGCACGTGGCTGTCGGCGCCGAGGCGCTCGCCCTGCCCGTCGACGACGTCGCCGCGCGCGAGGCGCTCGGCCCAGGACGGGCCGGCGACGTCGGGAAAACGCGCTTCCAGGAAGGCCAGCATGCCGCCGGTGCGGGTGTCCGTGATCCACAGATAACTGGGCGCCACGCCGTCCTTCACCGGCAGCGGCACGACGGCATTGGCGGCGGCCTGGTGGCCCTTCCTGACGAAACGTGCCATCGGTCCTCTAACGCTGTGCGACGTTGCTGCGGTACGGCGGCAGGCTGTCGAGCGGCACGCCCTTGCTGCGCGCGTACAGCGGCAGCAGGACGTTCATGTGGTTCTCGATCTGCTCGATGCGTTCGCTGCCGCCCGGGTGCGTGGACAGCAGTTCGATCGGCGCGCCGCTCTGGTTCAGGACGGCCATCTTGTTCCACAGCGCGATGCCGGCGCGCGGGTCGTAGCCGGAGCGCGCGGCGATGTCCAGGCCCACGAGGTCGGCCTCGCGTTCCTCGTCGCGCGAGAATTTCAGCACGGCCAGCTGGCCGAGCGCATTCGCCGCGCCGCGCACGTCCACGCCGAGCCAGGCCGACAGCGCGGTGCCGCCCAGCTGGCTGAAGAGGCCCGTCGCCGTCGCCTTGCTCTGGCGGTCGCGCCCGTGCTCGCGCAGCGCGTGCGCGATCTCGTGGCCCATCACGGCCGCGATCTCGTCGTCCGTCAGGCGCAGCTTGTCGATGATGCCGGTATAAAAGGCGATGCGCCCTCCCGGCATGCAGAAGGCGTTTACCTCACCGGATTTCAGCAGGTTGACCTGCCACTTCCACTGCTGCGCGTCCTGGTTCCAGCGGATGGTGTTGGGGATGATGCGTTTGGCGATCGCGCGCAGGCGCTGCACCTGCGGATCGGATTCGGGCACGAGCGCGCCCTCCTGCTTCGCCTTGCTCATCAGCGCCAGGTATTGCTGGGCCGACTGCTGGTTGACCGCTTCCTCGGGCGCGGCGATGTCGCGCCATGCGCTGCCGATCCGGTTGCGGTTGAGCGGCTTGACGGCGATGCCGTCCTGCACGACCTGGCCCTGGTTCGGGCGGTCGTCCTGGGGACGCGCGGCGTACGCGCCCTGGGTGGCGGCGCACACGGCAAACAGCACGGCCGCGCTGCGCTTGAAGAGTGGATTCATGGTGTTCTCCTGCTGGGTTCTGACGACATCATGCCCGCGACACGCACGTATGTACAACACGATACGCGGGCATGCGAGTGCAAACGCTCAGGCCTTGCCGGCGAGATCGCGCTTGCGCAGGCGGAATACGGCCAGGCTGCCGCGCAGGTTCGGCAGGAACGACACCGGCCTGCCCTCGGCCAGCGCGACGTATTCCAGCATTTCCAGGCCGCATTTCTCGGCCAGGTCCTTGAAGTCGTAGATCGTCGCGTAGCGCAGGTTCGGCGTATCGAACCACTGGTAAGGCAGCGTGCGCGACACCGGCATGCGCCCTTTCAGCAGCGCGGCGCGGTGCGGCCAGTAGGCGAAGTTCGGGAACGACACGATCGCCTCCTTGCCCACGCGGACGATGTCGCGCAGGCGCGCCTCCACGTGCTGCATCATCTGCAGCGACGACAGGCACAGGACCATGTCGAACGCATCGTCCGCGAACAGGCCGAGGCCCTGCTCCATGTCGTGCTGGATCACGCTGATGCCGCGCTGCGTGCTTTCCAGGACCTTGTCGTCGGCGATCTCGACGCCGTAGCCGGTGCAGCGCTTGGCCTGTTCGAGGTAGCGCAGCATGGCGCCGTCGCCGCAGCCGACGTCCAGCACGTGCGCGCGGTCGCCCACCCAGTGCGCGATGAAGGCCAGGTCGGGGCGCAGGGTGCTCAGGTCTTCGAATTTCATGCGGCCTCCTCTGCCCAGATGCGTTCGTAGTAGGCGCGCACGATGTTCATGTAGCGCGCGTCCTCCAGCAGGAAGGCGTCGTGGCCGTGCGGCGCGTCGATCTCGGCATACGTCACCTTGCGGCGGTTGGCCAGCAGCGCTTCGACGATCTCGCGGCTGCGCTCCGGCGAGAAGCGCCAGTCGGTGCTGAACGAGGCGATCAGGTATTGGGCGCGCGTGTTTTCCAGCGCCTTGGCGAGCACCCCGCCATGTTCGCGCGCCGGGTCGAAGTAATCGAGCGCCTTCGTGATCAGGAGGTAAGTGTTGGCGTCGAAGTATTCCGAGAATTTATCGCCCTGGTAGCGCAGGTACGATTCGATCTCGAAGTCGACGCCGAAGTCGAATTTGTACTCGTTGCGCTCGGCCGCGTTGCGCAGCTTGCGGCCGAATTTTTCCGCCATGTCGTCGTTCGACAGGTAGGTGATGTGGCCGACCATGCGCGCCACTTTCAGGCCGTTCCTGGGCACGACGCCGTGTTCGTAGAAGTCGCCGCCGCGGTAGTCCGGATCGGTGAGGATGGCCTGGCGCGCCACGTCGTTGAACGCGATGTTCTGCGCCGACAGCTTGGGCGTGGATGCGATCACGATGCAGTGGCGCAGGCGTGCGGGGAACATGATGCTCCACGCGAGGGCCTGCATGCCGCCCAGCGAGCCGCCCATCACGGCCGCGAACCGCTCGATGCCGAGGCGGTCGGCCAGGCGCGCCTGCGCGGCGACCCAGTCCTCCACCGTCACGACGGGGAAGGCGGCGCCGTACGGCTTGCCGGTGGCCGGATTCGTGTGCATCGGGCCCGTCGAACCGAAGCAGGAACCGAGGTTGTTGACGCCGATGACGAAGAAGCGGTCGGTGTCGACCGGCTTGCCCGGTCCGACCATATTGTCCCACCAGCCGGCGCTCTTGGGCTGGTCGGCGTAGTGGCCGGCGACGTGGTGCGACGCGTTCAGCGCGTGGCAGATCAGCACCGCGTTCGATTTGTCGGCGTTCAGCGTGCCATACGTTTCGTACACCAGCGTGTAATCGCCGAGCACCGCGCCGCTTTGCAGATGTAGTGGTTCAGCGAACTGCATCGCCTGGGGGGAGACTATTCCGATCGATCCCATGAAGACTCGTTAAATTATTGTGTGCTGCGAATGACTAGAGGGACTGCAGCTGCTCCACGGCTTCGGCGATGGCCGCCGGCTCCATCGCGCGCAGGATGCGCCGGGTGCGCGGCACGAGCCGCGCCAGGTCGCTGGACAGGATTTCCTGCTTGACGGCCAGCAGCTGGGCCGGATGCATCGAGAACTCGCGCAGGCCCATGCCCAGCAGCAGGCGGGTGAGCTTGACGTCGCCCGCCATCTCGCCGCACACGGCCACGTCGACGCCGGCCTTGCGCCCGGCCTCGATGGTCATCGCGATCAGGTTCAATACCGCCGGGTGCAGCGGATTGTACAGGTGCGCCACCTCGTAGTCGACGCGGTCGATCGCCAGCGTGTACTGGATCAGGTCATTGGTGCCGATCGACAGGAAGTCCAGGCGCTTCACGAACATCGGCAGCGCCAGCGCGGCCGCGGGGATCTCGATCATGGCGCCGACGTCCACGTCGTCGTCGAACTTGACGTTCTGCTCGCGCAGCTGGGCCTTGGCCTGTTCGATCATGGCGAGCGACTGGTCGATCTCGAACGCATGCGCCAGCATCGGGATCAGGATGCGCACCTTGCCGAACGCGGACGCGCGCAGGATCGCGCGCAGCTGCGTGAGGAACAACTGCGGCTCGGCCAGGCAATAACGGATCGCGCGCAGGCCCAGCGCCGGATTCAGCGCCGTGTGCTCGGTCTGGTCGAGCGGCTTGTCGGCGCCCACGTCGAGCGTGCGGATCGTGACGGGCCGGCCCTTCATCGCCAGCACCGCCTTGCGGTACTGCTCGAACTGCTCGTCCTCGCCCGGCACCTTGAGGCCTTGCGCGCCGCGTCCCATGAACAGGAACTCGGAGCGGAACAGGCCGACGCCGACGGCGCCCGCCTCCAGCGCCGGGCCGCAGTCGTCCGGCAGCTCGATGTTCGCGAGCAGCGTGATCGGCGTGCCGTCCGTGGTGACGGCTGGCGTCTTTTTCAGCTTGAGCAGGCGCTTGCGCGCCTTCATCAGGTTGGCCTGGCGCGCGCGGTACTGCTCCATCACGAGCGCGCTCGGATTGCAGATGACGACGCCGGCGTCGCCGTCGACGATCACCCAGTCGTCCTGCTCGATCAGGCGCGACGCCTGGCTCATGCCGACGGCGGCCGGGATGTCCAGGCTGCGCGCGACGATCGCCGTGTGCGAATTCTGGCCGCCCACGTCCGTGACGAAGCCGACGAACGAGCGGTCGCGGAACGCGAGCATGTCGGCCGGCGAGATGTCGTGGGCGACCACGATCATCTGCGGCTGGAAGTGGTCTTCGCCGACCGGCGGCGGCGCCGGCAGCGCGGTCCCCATCAGCACCTTGAGCACGCGCTCGGCCACCTGCTGGATGTCCTGCTTGCGCTCGCGCAGGTACTCGTCCTCGATCTCGTCGAACTGCGCCGACAGCTCGTCGATCTGCGTGACGAGCGCCCATTCGGCGTTGTAGTGGCGCGAACGGATGATGTCGAGCGGCGCCTCCGAGATCATCGGATCGGACAGGATCAGCACATGCACGTCGATGAACGCGCCCAGTTCCGTCGGGGCTTCCTTGGGCAGCTCGGTCCACAATTCCTGCAGGTTGCGGTGCACTTCGGCGATCGCGTCCTGCAGGCGCTTCACTTCCGCCTCGACCTGCTCTTCCGGCACGAGGTAATGCTTGACGTCGAGCGCGGCCGGCGTGAGCAGGTGCGCGCGCCCGATCGAAATCCCGCGCGAGACCGGAATGCCGTGCAATGTGAACGATGCCATGGAGGGTCCCGGGTGACGTCCGCCGCGTGTATCCGGCATTACTCGCCTTCGCCGAATCTGTCGTTGATGAGGCCGGCGAGCGCCGCGATGCATGCCTGTTCGTCGGGGCCGTCCGCCTCCAGCGTCACCTTGGCGCCCTTGCCGGCGGCCAGCATCATGACGCCCATGATCGACTTGGCGTTGATGCGGCGCGCGTTGCGGGTGAGCCAGACGTCGCTCTGGAACTTGGCGGCCAGCTGGGTGAATTTGGCGGAAGCGCGGGCGTGCAGGCCCAGCTTGTTGATGATCTCGAGTTCCTGTTGAATCATATTGTAGTTGTCGTTTTCTCTTGAGATACGCCCGGGACGTTTCAGGACGGCCCCGGACCCCGGTCAGGTGCCGAGCCGGATCCTGTTGTCCACCCTGACGGCGCCGTTCTGGGCGCCGGCCAGTGCCATCTCGACCACGACGTCCAGCGTGTCGCGCCGGTACGTGATCGCGCGCAGCAGCATCGGCAGGCTGATGCCCGCGATGATTTCCACGCGCCCGGCCTCGGCCAGCGAATTGCAGCAGTTCGACGGCGTGCCGCCCTTGATGTCGGTGATGACCAGCACGCCGTCGCCTTCGTCCAGGCGCGCGATCGCGCTCTTCGCCAGTGCGTTGATTTCGTTCGTGTCCTGGTCCGCCGTCACGTCGATCGCCTCGAAGCGCTCGGTGGGGCCGCGGAACACGTGCGCAACCGCGGCGATGAATGCCTGGCCCAGCGGCGCGTGGGTCATCAGCAGAATGCCTACCATTGTCTTAGTTTCCCGTTACCCGGTTTTCGATGGCATCGATGAACATCGCCGCGACGTCGAAACCGGTCTGGTCGGCGATTTCCTGGAAACAGGTGGGGCTGGTGACATTCACCTCGGTCAGGAAATCGCCGATCACATCCAATCCTACCAGCAACAGCCCGCGCGCGGCCAGTACGGGGCCGAGCGTTTCCGCGATCTCGCGGTCGCGCGCCGACAGCGGCTGCGCGACGCCGGTGCCGCCAGCCGCCAGGTTGCCGCGCACCTCGCCGGCCTGCGGAATGCGCGCCAGCGAAAACGGGACCGGCTTGCCGTCGATGACGAGCACGCGCTTGTCGCCCTTGACGATGGCGGGAATGTATTTCTGGGCCATGATCGTGCGCGCGCCGTTTTCGGTCAGCGTCTCGATGATCGAACCGAGATTCAGGCCATCGTCCTTGACGCGGAAGATGCCGGCGCCGCCCATGCCGTCCAGCGGCTTGAAGATCACGTCGCCGTGCTCGGCGTGGAAGGCGCGCAGGCGCGTGCCGGACGACGACACGAGCGTCGGCGACGTGAACTGGCTGAACTGGGCGATGGTCAGCTTTTCGTTGTGGTCGCGGATCGCCGAGGGTTTGTTGAACACGCGCGCGCCCTGGCGCTCGGCCAGCTCCAGCAGATAGGTGCCGTACACGTATTCCATGTCGAACGGCGGATCCTTGCGCTCGATGACGGCGTCGAATCCGGACAGGGGCACGATATCGGTGTCGCCCTCGCGGTACCAGTCGTCGGCGTCGCCGGTCAGCTGAATCTCGGTCGCCTCGGCCGTCACGACGCCCTCCTCCAGCACGAGGTGGCGCTGTTCGAAGGCGTAGATCCGGTGACCGCGCCGCACGGCTTCGCGCATCATCGCGAAGGTCGAGTCCTTGTAGATTTTGAAGCCGGACAGCGGATCGGCGAGAAAAGCGATTTTCATGATGGTCCCAATGGAGGCAATGCCTCGATTTTAGCCGGAAACGCGGATGTTCGCGGAAAGGCGGCCGCGACCGCCGGACGAGTTGGCGAGGCAGCTTCCCATTGGCAAAATGTCATCTATTCAGCCCGCATTTGCGTACCCTCAAACGTGCCTCCGGCCCGCTTGGGAAGATGCGTTCGAGGAGGACACGATGAGCGACCGTGCCGAACAGGAACGCATCAACCAGGTCTATCGCCAATGGCATGGCGGGGCCGCGCTGGCGAAATATGCCTGGCACCGGCCCGACGTCGTCCGCCAGACGGCGGCGCGGTCGCGCGCGCTGGCCGAGCTGCTGCCGCTGACGGTGGGGCGCGACCTGTCCGCCGTGCGCGTGCTCGACGTGGGCTGCGGCAGCGGCAGCTTCCTGCGCCAGCTCATCGACTGGGGCGCCACGCCTGCCCACCTGGCGGGCACGGAACTGCAGCAGGACCGCCTCGACCAGGCGCGCACCCGCGCGGCGCCCGGCATCCGCTGGCATCTGGGGCAGCTCGACGCCTTTCCCGACGCCAGCATGGACCTCGTGAGCGCGCACACCGTGTTTTCCTCGATCCTGGACGAAGACCTGCGGCGCGACCTGGCCGCCGAGATGTGGCGCGTGCTGCGTCCGGGCGGCTGGACGATGATCTTCGACTTCCGCTACGCCAGTCCGCGCAACGCCCACGTGCGCAAGGTGACGGACGTCGAACTGCTGCGCTTCTGGCCCGCCGCCAGCCGCCACTACCGCACGCTGGTGCTGGCGCCGCCGCTGGGCCGCACCCTGGCCGCCCTGCCCTGGCTGATACCGGAAGCGCTGGCAACATTGATCCCGCCGCTGCGCTCGCACTTCATCTACATGGCGCGCAAGCCCGAGACGGACCGGGCGGAATGAATCAATAGATTTCCGGGTCCGAGCGCTCCAGCGTAGGGTGGGCACCCTGTGCCCACGCGTAACGCCACATGCCGCAAACATCCGCGTGGGCTCGGAGAGCCCACCCTACGTCGATATCGCAAGCCGTAGGTTGGGGCTCCCCGAGCCCACCAAACGCATGCGGTCCACAGACAATTAATAGATTTCCGGATCCGGATCGGTCCGTTCCAGCTCCAGCGACGCCGCCAGCAACGCGAGACGCGCCACGACGCCGTACACATAAAACCGGTTCGGCGCGGCCGTCCCCGGCTTCGCCTTCAGGTCCGGCACGGCATGCTGCTGCGCGAACGCGAGCGGCACGTATTGCGAGCCCGGCGCGTTCAGGTTCTGGTCGACGCCGCGCTCCGCATGCACGCGATAAAAGCCACCGACGACGTAGCGGTCGATCATGTACACGACCGGCTCCGCCACCGCGTCGTTGATCGACTCGAACGTGGGCACGCCTTCCTGGATCATCACGTCGGTGACGGTGACGCCGTCCTTGATGACCGACATCTTGTTGCGCTGCTTGCGGTTCAGGTCCTTGACTTCGCTCGCATCCTTGACGGTCATGATGCCCATGCCGTAGGTGCCGGCGTCCGGCTTGACGATGACGAAGGGTTTCTGGTCCTTCATCCCGTATTCCTTGTACTTCTTCTTGATCTTGGACAGCAGCGCCGACACGTTGTCGGCCAGGCACTCCATGCCGACGTCTTCCTGGAAATCGACCTCGCCGCATTTGCTGTGCAGCGGGTTCACGAGCCAGGGATCGATGTCGATCAGCTTGCCGAACTTCTTGGCGACTTCGTCGAAGGCCTTGAAGTGATTGCTCTTGCGGCGCACGGCCCAGCCGGCGTGCAGCGGCGGCAGCAGCGATTGCTCGTGGACGTTTTCCAGGATGCTCGGGATGCCGGCGGACAGGTCGTTATTCAGCAGGATCGTGCACGGATCGAAATCGGCCAGGCCGACGCGGCGGCCGTTGGGTGAGCGCACGAGCGGTTCGACGACGAGCATATTCCCGTCCGGGAGCGCGAGCGGGGTCGGTTCCGTCACGTCGGGCGACAGCGAGCCCAGGCGCACGTGCAGGCCCGTCTGGCGGAAGATCTGCATCAGGCGCTGCACGTTCTGCAGATAGTACGGATTGCGCGTGTGGCTTTCCGGGATCAGCAGCAAGTTGCGGGCGTCCGGGCAATACTTGTCGATCGCGGCCATGGCGGCCTGCACCGTCAGCGGCAGCATCTCGGTCGACAGGTTGTTGAAGCCGCCCGGGAACAGGTTCGTGTCCACCGGCGCCAGCTTGTAGCCGGCATTGCGCAGGTCCACCGAGCAATAGAACGGCGGCGTATGCTCCTGCCACTCGAGGCGGAACCAGCGTTCGATGGCGGGCGTGGCTTCGAGGATCTTCTTTTCCAGGTCCAGCAGGGGACCGGTCAGGGCAGTGGCGAGGTGGGGAACCATAAAAATGACGTCCTTCGGGCTTCTTGGCGATATGGTAAGCCGAGATTGGGGTGGTTGAACGTTTTTTAAAGCCCCATATTCATTCAGGCAACAAAAAAGCGCCAAGAAGGCGCTTTTTTGAAAGCGCCAAGAAGGCGCCTTTTTTTAAAAGCGCCCGAAAGCGCTTTTTTGAACCACATTGCCGATTCGACAATCAGGAGTGATACGCCTGCTCGCCGTGGCTCGTGATGTCCAGGCCTTCGCGTTCCTCGTCCTCGGGCACACGCAGGCCCACGACGACGTCGACGATCTTGTAGGCGACGAACGAGACGACGGCCGACCACACGATGGTGGTGCCGACGGCTTCCGCCTGCACCAGCACCTGGTGGGCGATCGAGTACGGATCGGCGGACATCTTGTTGGTGACATAGTCGAAGATGCCCTGGCCGCCCAGTTGCGGTGCCGCGAACACGCCGGTCAGCAGCGCGCCCAGGATACCGCCCACGCCGTGCACGCCGAACACGTCCAGCGAGTCGTCGGCGCCGATCATGCGCTTCAGGCCGTTCACGCCCCACAGGCAGACGATGCCGGCGACGAGGCCGATGATCAGCGCGCCCATCGGACCGACGAAACCGCAGGCCGGGGTGATGGCGACGAGGCCGGCGACGGCACCCGAGGCACCGCCCAGCATCGACGGCTTGCCCTTGGTGATCCATTCGCCGAAGACCCACGACAGGGTGGCGGCGGCGGTGGCCAGCAGGGTGTTGACGAAAGCCAGCGCGGCGATGTCGCCCGCTTCAAGTGCCGAACCGGCGTTGAAGCCGAACCAGCCCACCCACAGCAGCGAGGCGCCGATCATGGTCATGGTCAGCGAGTGCGGGGCCATCGATTCACGGCCGTAGCCGACGCGCTTGCCGATCAGGACCGCACCGACGAGGCCGGCGATAGCGGCGTTGATGTGCACCACGGTGCCGCCCGCGAAGTCGAGGGCGCCCTTCTGGAACAGCCAGCCTGCCTTGGCGGTCTCGGCGTCGGCGGTGGCGGCGGTGATGGCATCCGGACCGGTCCAGAACCAGACCATGTGGGCGACCGGCAGGTAGCCGAACGTGAACCACAGCACGACGAACAGCAGCACGGCCGAGAAGCGGGCGCGCTCGGCGAAGGCGCCGACGATCAGGCCGCAGGTGATGGCCGCGAACGTGCCCTGGAACGCCACATACACGAATTCAGGAATGACGACGCCCTTGCTGAACGTGGCCGCGGTCGAGAACGCGCCCTTGACCGGATCCCAGATCCCCTTCAGGAACAGGCGGTCGAAGCCGCCGATGAACGCGGTGTTCTCGGTGAACGCCAGCGAATACCCGTACAGGCACCACAGGACGATGATGACGGCGAAGATCATGAAGACCTGCAGCAGGATGGACAGCATGTTCTTCGAACGGACCAGGCCGCCGTAGAACAGGGCCAGGCCCGGGATCGTCATCATGATCACCAGCAGGGTCGACACCATCATCCAGGCGGTGTCGCCCTTCTGCGGCGTGGGGGCGGCGGCCGGAGCAGCGGCGGCCGGTGCCGGTGCTGCCGCCGCGCCGGCCGGGGCGGCTGCGGCGGCAACCGGCGCGGCGTCGGCGGCCGGCGCAGCGGCGGCCGGTGCGCTCGCGGCCGGGGCCGCGGCGGCAGGTTTGGCGGCGTCCTGGGCCAGGGCCGGCGCGGATGCGGCCAGCGCCATGGCGACGGACACGCCTGCGATCAGTTTTGTGATTGTATGGATCATCGGATTCCCCTTACAGCGCTTCGTTGCCGGTTTCGCCGGTACGGATACGGACTACCTGCTCCAGGTTGGAGACGAAAATTTTGCCGTCACCGATCTTGCCGGTGCGGGCGGCGCTCTGAATGGTGTCGATCACCTGGTCGACGATGGCGTCGTCGACGGCTGCCTCGATCTTGGTCTTCGGCAGGAAATCGACGACGTATTCCGCACCACGGTAGAGCTCGGTATGGCCCTTCTGGCGGCCGAAACCCTTCACCTCGGTCACCGTGATACCCTGGACGTTGATTTCCGAGAGGGCTTCACGCACCTCGTCGAGCTTGAAGGGTTTGATGATGGCGGTGATCATTTTCATGCTTTTGCCTCTTCAGAAAGTTTTTGAAACAGTGAGCAGGGCCGCGGACTTGCCCAGGTTTTCTGCGGACGGGCTCAGGTAGGCACTGGTGTCGGCCTTGATGAAGGCCAGGGCCACCGAACAGACGCCCAGGTCCTTGGTCACGCCGATCTTGTAGTCGGTGTAGGAAAACGAACCGTTGTGGCGCACGTTCTGGCGGCCGGCATGCAGGTTCAGCGTGAAGCCGTTGCTGATGTCGACGTTGGCGCCGATGTCCAGGTAGCCGCTGCCCTTGCTGTCGGCCGTGCCGAACAGGTTCGTCAGTGAATGCGAGTACTTGACGTAGGCCGGGCCGAAGCCGAGTTGGCCATACACTTCGAACGTGTTGGCGTTGGGATGCAGGCCATTGCTCGGATAGAAGTAGTACAGGCCGCCGACGTCATACGTGACGTCCGCGCTGAGGTTGCCGCGCTTGCCGCCGTACAGATCCCATTCGACGTCGCCGCTGCCGCCCAGGTCCTTGGTCCACTTGATGGTCGACAGCCAGGTGCCCGCGTACAGGCCGGTCGGGTTGTGGGTGTAATCGGCGCCGCCCTGCAGCGCGGGGTCGAGGCGGGACTGGGAAATGCCGCGGTAGCGATAATCGCTCGTCACCGCCGCGTTGTAGCTCACTTCATTGTCCGGCTTCTGCTCCTCGGCGCTGGCCATCCCGATGCCGAGACTCCACAAGCTTGCGGCCAGTACTGCAACGTGGGGCCAATTGCTGTTACGACGCTTCATACGACACTCCCTTGTAGTTGAACATATTCTTGAGTTGCGGTTTACAATCCCGGATCGCGACCCCGTTATGGTTTATGGTTGATTAGCAGGATGCGTGCCACCCTTGCCGGGACGGGTATCGCCTTGTTTTTCACGCCTTATGCCCCCACTTTTTTGGTTTCAAAAAACAAACGAGACCAGGACGCGTGCGCCGTCCCGGTGCACGCACCAATTCAGGTACATACGCACCGTCTTGGTGCGTCGCACCGACTCAAGGAATAGTGTGAAATGAATAATTTTTTTAATGATTTGCAGGGCAAGCTCAACGAAGTCTTCGAAAACTCGCCCGCCAAGGACATCGAGCGCAACGTCAAGGCGATGATGACCCAGGGCTTTTCGAAGCTGGACCTCGTGACGCGCGAAGAGTTCGACATCCAGGCCCAGGTGCTGGGGAAGACGCGCGCCAAGCTCGACGCGCTCGAATTGCGCGTAGCCGAACTGGAAGCCAAGGTGGCGGCGGCCGACACCAAGGCTTGACGCACCGCGGGCGGCCTTGCGCCGCCCTCGCGCCGCTCCTATCGTCGCCGCACCGCCACCCGCACCACCGCCCGCCACGTGGCGAACAGGACAGCCCCACCCAGGCTGACCGCAAGCACGATCGCGACCATCCAGCCCACCGGATTGGGCAACCCGGCACTGTCAGCGGCAAACATCAAGGCACACGCCAGCGCCACCTGCGCGATCCAGACGCCGCGCACCGGCCGGAACGCGCCCAGGTCCCCGCGCCGCCACAGGCGCAGCGCCACCCAGGTCACGGGTCCGCACAGCAGGCAGAACAGGACCGCGATGGCGAGCAGGGAAAGAATCAGTCTGGGCATGCGTCGATAGGGATCAAAGCCGGCCAGGCGGCCGGGCCCGCTACCTTACCAGACCCCATGCGAAAAAAGTTCGGTACGCGCGCCTGTCCCCTCTCAACAGGCACCGGCTCCGCTTGCCTAAGATGGGGCCTCGTCCACCGCTGAAGGAACCCGATTGAGCCTCGCCGTCCTCAGGAGCCGCGCCCTCGCCGGCATGGAAGCGCCCGCCGTCAGCGTCGAGGTCAACCTGGCCAACGGATTGCCGGCCATGAATATCGTCGGCCTCGCGGACGCCGAAGTGCGCGAGTCGAAAGACCGCGTGCGCGCCGCGCTGCAGAACTCGGGCTTCGACGTGCCCAGCCGCCGCATCACCATCAACCTCGCGCCGGCGGAACTGCCCAAGGAATCGGGACGGTTCGACCTGCCGATCGCGCTGGGCATCCTGGCGGCGTCGGAGCAGATCCCGGCCGGCGCGCTGGACGGCTACGAATTCGCCGGCGAGCTGTCGCTGTCGGGAGAATTGCGCCCCGTGCGCGGCGCGCTGGCGATGAGCTTTGCGATGTTGCGCCGCCACGCACACCCGGACGAACCGGCGCGCGCCTTCGTGCTGCCCTGGGCGAACGCGGACGAAGCCGCCCTCGTGACGGACGCCGCCATCTACCCGGCCCGCTCGCTGCTGGAGGTGTGCGCGCACTTCGCGGCCAAGTCCGAAGATGCGCGGCTCGCGCGCTACCGGCCCGCCGCCGCGGACGCCCCGCCCGTGTACCCGGACTTCGCCGACGTCAAGGGCCAGCAACAGGTCAAGCGTGCACTGGAAGTGGCGGCCGCGGGCCTGCACTCCGTGCTGCTGATCGGGCCGCCCGGTGCCGGCAAGAGCATGCTGGCATCCCGCTTCCCCGGCCTGCTGCCGCCGATGTGCGAAGAAGAAGCGCTGGAAACGGCAGCCCTCCAGTCGCTGGCCGGCAGCTTCGCCATCGAGCGCTGGCGCAAGCGGCCGTTCCGCAACCCGCACCATACGAGCTCCGGCGTGGCCCTCGTCGGCGGCGGCCCCGTGCCGCGCCCCGGAGAAGTTTCGCTGGCCCACCACGGCGTGCTGTTCCTCGACGAGTTGCCGGAGTTCGACCGCAAGGTCCTGGAAGTGCTGCGCGAACCGCTGGAAACGGGCGGCATCACGATCTCGCGCGCGGCCCGCCAGGCCGATTTCCCCGCCAATTTCCAGTTGATCGCGGCGATGAATCCGTGCCCGTGCGGCTGGCTCGGCCATCCGTCAGGCAAATGCCGCTGCACGCCGGACGGCGTCCAGCGCTACCAGGACCGCATCTCCGGCCCCCTGCTCGACCGCATCGACATCCAGATCCCCGTCGCGGCGATGGCGCCGGATACGATGGCGCAACTGGCCGACGGCGAGCCGAGCGCCGCCATCGCGCAGCGCGTCGCCTGCGCGCACGCGCGCCAGCTGGCGCGCCAGGGCAAGGCCAACCAGAAGCTCACGACGCGCGAGATCGACACCCACTGCCGCCTCGACGCCGCCGCCGAACGCCTGCTGGGCGACGCCATGCAGCACCTGCACTGGTCGGCACGCGCCTACCACCGCGTGCTGAAGGTGGCGCGCACGATCGCCGACCTGGCCGGGTCGGACAGGGCGCAGGCCATCCACGTGGCCGAGGCGATCCAGTACCGGCGCGGACTGCGCGATCACTGATGGAAAATCAGGCGAGCCCGGTCGACGCCTGCTCGCGCGCCGCGCGCTTGATGGCCTGGGGCGGCTGGCCGAAGGCGCGCAAAAAGGCGCGGCGCATGCGCTCGGGGTCGGAAAAACCGGTCTCGCGCGCCACCACGTCGATCGAATGGTTGCTGCCCTCGATCATGGCGCGCGCCGCTTCCACGCGCAGCACCTCGATCGCGCGCGCCGGCGACTGGCCCGTCTCGATGCGGAAGGTGCGGCTGAACTGGCGCGTGCTCAGGTTGGCCGCTTCCGCCAGCTCGTCCACGGACAGCGGCTTGCGCAGGTGGGTTTTGGCATAGGACAGTGCTTGCTGGATGCGGTCGGATTTCGGCTCCAGTTCCAGCAGGGCCGAGAACTGCGACTGGCCGCCGCTGCGGCGGTGGTAGACGACCAGCTTGCGGGCAATGTTGCGCGACAGCTCGATGCCATGGTCGCTCTCGACGAGGGCCAGGCACAGGTCGGCGCACGCGGTCATGCCGGCGGACGTCCAGACCCTGCCCTCGTTGATGAAGATGCGGTCTTCCTCGACGCGCACTTTCGGGTACATGCGCTGCAGGTCGCGCGCCAGCGACCAGTGCGTGGTGGCGCGCTTGCCGTCCAGCAGGCCCGCTTCCGCCAGCAGGAAGGCGCCCGTGCAGATGCTGCCCACGCGGCGCGACTGCACGCCGGCCTGGCGCAGGATCTCGACGAAGCCCGGCGACGACGGCCGGCGCGGCACCATCTGCCCCGCCACCAGCAGGGTGTCGTAGTCGTAGCGCGTGACGGCGTCCGTCAGCACGTTGATGCCAGAGGAGCTGGCCATGGCGCCGCCGTGCTCGGACAGGATCGTGACTTCGTACAAGGGTTCGTCGGACAGGGCGTTGGCGAATTCATACACCGTCGTTGCCATCAGGTCCAGGGCCTGGAAGCCGGGGGGCAGCAAGAGTCCGATTCTGCGTTTCATGTTGTCCTCAGTGATGATTAGGCTTGCCGGCTGGACCGGATTACAGCGTCTGCTGCAGTGCATGATGGTAATCATACGACACCAGCTTGGCCCCGGCCAAAAACAACTGACAAAGTAGATAGGAGGTTATTTAGATGTGCATACGCACATGTTGGCCTGATTCGAGGGTTCTTTGTCATTCAAGGCACGAGTGTTTGCGCCAACATAAAGCCCTGACGACAACCGGAGAACGAACATGCAACTGACGGACAACACCATTTTCATCACGGGCGGCACCTCGGGCATCGGCCGCGGCCTGGCGGAAGCCTTCCACCGGCTCGGCAACCAGGTCATCATCAGCGGTCGCCGCAAGGCCCTGCTGGACGAGGTGACGCGCGCCAATCCCGGCATGCGCGCCATCGAACTGGACATCGCCGATCCGGCCAGCATCGAACGCGCCGCCGCGACGCTGATCGCGGACTACCCCGCGCTGAACGTCCTGGTCAACAATGCCGGCATCATGCCGTTCGACGATCCGTCCGGCCCCATCGACGACCTGACGGCCGTGTCGACCGTCGGGACGAATCTGCTCGGCCCGATCCGCATGACGGCCAGCCTCGTCGGGCACCTCAAGAAGCAGCCGCGTTCGACCATCGTCAACAACACGTCGGTGCTGGCCTATGTGCCGATCGCCACCAGCGCCGTGTACTCGGCCACCAAGGCCGCGCTGCACTCGTACACGCTGTCGCTGCGCTTCATGTTGCGCGCCACCAGCGTGACGGTGCAGGAAATCGCACCGCCCTGGGTCAACACCGACCTGATCCACAAAGGCGACGATCCGCGCGCCATGCCGCTCGACGCGTTCATCGCCCAGACCATGCAGGCACTGGCCACGAACCGGGAAGAAGCGCTGGTCGACAGTGCCGTCCCGCTGCGCAACAATGTCGGCCCGGACGAGCACAAGCTGGTCAACGACTTCAACGCCCACATCGCGGCACATCCGATTCCCATGGGCGCCTGAAGAACGGGGCGGTCGGGGCGGCCTGCGCGGGCCGCCGGTTTCGCCGCTCGGCAAGCCCTGTTACCATGGCGTCATGACAAGACGACTCTTCGCGTTTTCCGTGGCCGCCGCGCTGTGCCTCCTGGCGGCCTGCTCCCCCAAATACAACTGGCGCGACTATGCCAGTCCGGACGCCCGCTACCGCGTCACGTTCCCGGCCAAGCCGGCCACCTTCACCCGCAACATCGACCTGGACGGGATGCAGGTCGCCATGACGATGACGGCGGCCGAAGTCGACGGCGCGACTTTCGCCGTCGGCGCGGCCGAGGCACCGGATGCCGCGCGCGCACAGGCTGCGCTGGCAGCGATGGAGGTCGCGCTGGTGCGCAACATCGGCGCCACCGTGACGAGCCGGAATACGACGGTGGACAACAACGACCGGGCGACGCGCGACATCGACGCCAGCGGGACCAGCCAGGGCGTTCCGATGCGCCTCGTCGGCCATTTCGAATCGCGCGGCAAGCGCTTCTACCAGGTGATCGTGCTCGGCAAGACGCAAGCGCTGCCGGCCGAGCAGGTCGAACAATTCCTCACTTCCTTCAAGCTGCGCTG
Organism: Massilia sp. Root335; assembly: GCF_001425685.1. GTDB lineage: Bacteria > Pseudomonadota > Gammaproteobacteria > Burkholderiales > Burkholderiaceae_D > Telluria > Telluria luteola. The sequence goes on from NZ_LMCY01000044.1 coordinate 241,993, forward strand.
ACATGAACACTGCATCTCCCGCCCTGCGCCTGTCGGCGCTGCGCAAATCCTTCGGCCGTCCGGCCGTCGACGGCCTCGATCTGACGGTGCGGCGCGGCGAACTGTATGCGCTGCTGGGCCCCAACGGCGCCGGCAAGACGACGACGCTGCGCATGGTCACGGGCCTGCTGGCACCCGATGAAGGCACCGTCGAGGTGCTCGGCATCGACCTCGCGCACGACCCCGCGGGCGCCAAGCGGGGCATGGCCTATCTGCCGGACGACCCGCTGCTGTACGGGAAACTCAAGCCCACGGAATACCTGGAATTCGTCGCCGGCCTGTGGGGCATCCGCGCCCAGGACGCCGAACCCCGGGCGCGCCGCCTGCTCGACTGGCTCGACCTGACGCAACACGCGCACGAACTGACCGAAGGATTTTCGCGCGGGATGAAGCAGAAGCTGGCGCTGGCCGGCGCGCTGATCCACGAGCCCGAACTGCTGATCCTGGACGAACCGCTGACCGGCCTGGACGCCGCGGCCGCGCGCCAGGTGAAGGACCTGCTCGTGTCGCACGTCGACAAGGGCGGCACGGTGATCCTGACGACGCACATCCTCGAAGTGGCGGAGCGCCTGGCGCAGCGCATCGGCATCATCCGCCAGGGCCGCCTGATCGCCGAGGGCACGCTGGCCGAGCTGCGCGCACGCACGCAGGGCGGCAGCCTGGAAGACGTGTTCCTGCAACTGACCGAAGGACAGCCGGGATGAGTGCCGCTCCCGGAAGCATCCTCTGGCTGTTGGGCCATGAGCTGCGCATGGCATGGTATGGCACGGGACTGAACAAGGGCGGCAAGCGCGGCCGGGGACGCTTCGGCATGGCGTTCATCGTCACCGTCGGGCTCCTGCAGCACCTGGTCGCGTTCGCCATGCTGCGCGCACTGGAGCACAGCGGCATGGACGAGGCGTTCCTGGCCATTCCCCTCACCGCCATCCTGCTCGTGTGCGCGACCTTCATGCTGTCGAGCGCCCTGTCGAGCTGCGTGATGGCGCTGTTCGAGCGCGGCGACCTGGACCTGCTGCTGTCCTCGCCGCTGCCCTCGCGCAGCGTCTTCGCCGTGCGCCTGCTCGGCATCGCGGCGGCCACCGCCACCCCTTACCTGTTCCTGGCGGGCCCGTTCGCCAACGTCGCGCTGGTGCTGGGGCATCCGGGATGGCTCGGGCTGTACGTGGTGATTTGTGCCTGCGCCATGCTGATGGCCTGCGCCGGCATGTTGCTGACGCTGGCGCTCGTGCACACGCTCGGTGCGCGCCGCACGCGCGTCGTGGCCCAGGTAATGGCCGCCATCGCGGGCGCGCTGGTGTTCCTGCTGTCGCAGGCGTACAACTTCACCCGCCACGACGGCAGCACCGGACCGCGGCTGCTGGCCATGCTCGCCGGCCAGCACCTGTTCGGCCCCGGCAGCGCGTTGTGGCTGCCCGGCCATGCCATCCTCGGCGCGCCCATGCCGCTGCTGGCCGCCCTCGTGCTGGCTGCGCTCGCGTTCGCGCTGACGGTGGGCCGTACCCACCGCTTCTTCGTCCATGGCCTCCAGCAGGCCGCCGGGGCCAGCCGCGTGCGCGCCAGGCCGGCCGGCGCGGTGCGCTTCCATTTCCGCGGCAGCCTGTTCGACACGATCGTCGTCAAGGAATGGCGCCTGATCGCGCGCGACCCGCACCTGATCACGCAGGTGCTGTTGCAGCTGATCTATCTCGTGCCATTGGTGCTTCCCATCCTGCGCGACAATTCGACCAGCGCCGCGCTCGGCGCCGGCCTCACGCTGCTGTGCAGTTCGCTGACGGGCAGCCTGACCTGGATCGTGATCTCGGCCGAGGACGCGCCCGACCTCCTGCTGTCGGCACCGGCATCGAGGCGCACCTTGCAGCTGGCCAAGCTGGCCGCGGCCACGATGCCTGCCCTGCTGATCGTCGCGCTGCCGCTGCTGTGGCTGATCGTGCACGCGCCGCTGACCGGCCTGCTCTTCGCGTTCACCGTCAGCGCGGCCGTGCTGAGCGCCGGCCTCATCGTGCTGTGGACGGGGCGGCCGGCGCCGCGCAGCGATTTCAAGACGCGCGGCAAGGGAAATGTCCTGAGCAGGATGCTGGAAATGATCAGCAGTCTCTGCTGGGGTGGCCTCGGCTGGCTGCTCGTCTACCTGGCCGCGGGCGCTGCAAGCTGGGTGCTGTTTGCGGCCGCAGCGTTGCTGGCTGCGGGACTGGGCGTGTTGCTGCTCGCCTGGCAGTTCCGACGCGGCCCGATGTGAGAGCGAGCGCACTGACCTTCATGCGCCACTCGTGTTATCGTTTGGCTACTAGCGATTGAATGAGACAACTATGCTTATTACCTTTAAATCCAAAGCCTACCCCAACGTCATGATGTACCAGGATCACGCCAGGCGGATCCTCGACCTGTTGCACAAGGACAGTGAACGCGGCGTCATTACCGCCGAGGAAGCTGGCAAGGCGGTCAAGCTGCTCGAAAGCGAGATCGAGGAAAGCCGCAAGCACCTGGCCACGGACGAGATGGAGCAGGACGTCAAGGCGCACCACGGCGAAGCAGATACCGAGCACGAGACGATCGAGGCAGTGACGTTCTCGACCCGCGCTTTCCCGCTGCTGGAAATGCTGCGTGCCGCACGCGACCATCAGACCGACGTGCTCTGGGGCGTCTGAGCCCCGGCTAGGAAGTTTCCCGCGCAAGCTCGGCCGCCGGCAGCGCGACGCGGCCCTTGCCCTTGCGCTTGGCTTCATACATCGCCTGGTCGGCGCGGGCCAGCAGGCGGGCCGGCTCCTGCAGTTCGTGCGGCAACTGCAGGGCCACGCCGATGCTCGCGCCCACCTGTACGCTGCCGCCGGCCAGCAGGTAGGGACGTGACAACTCGTCCAGCAGGACATGCGCCTTGTTTTCGGCATCCTGCGCATCGGTCAACAGCTCGAGCACGACGACGAATTCGTCGCCTGCCAGCCGCGCGGCCATGTCGGTCTCGCGGATGCCGTTCAGTAGACGCATGCCGAACTGGCGCAGCAACTCGTCGCCCTCTTCGTGGCCGCGCGTATCGTTGACCTGCTTGAAACCGTCCATGTCGAGGAACAGGACCGCGCACGGACGTCCCAGCCGCGCCGCCCGCGCCATCGCTTCCGGCAACGCCTGCATCAGCGCGCGGCGGTTCGGCAAGCCGGTCAGCACGTCGCGCATCAGCAATCCCTGCAACTCGGCCGTACGCGCCGCCACCGTCACCTCGAGTTGCGCGTTCATCCGCTCGAGGGTGTCGCGGTGCGTGCGCTCGCTGGCGACGAGATCGCGCAGCGCCTCCGACAGCACCTGCACCTCGTAAAAACTGTTCACTGCCGGAACCCGCGCAAGCGACCCGTGCGCGGGCGCCTGCGCGAGGTCTTCAATGGCGCTGCTGAGCATCTTGAGCGGCGCGACGATGCGCCGCGCCAGCAGGGCCGCCACGGCCGCGAGGACGATACACAGGCCGAGACACAGCCACAGCACGCGGCGTTCGAAATCGTGCGCCGAGGCCAGCGCTGCAACTTCCGTCTGGCGCACGAGCACGGCCCAGCGCAGGCCCGCGCGATCGCGGCCGCGCCCCGTCTGGCTGTAACCCGTCATATAGGTCCGGCCGTCGGGCCAGCGCTCCTTGACCGCCCCGGTGCCGTTGTCGAACGCGCGGCGCAAGCTCTCGGTCGCGATGGGTTTTTCCAGGATATCGGCCGGGCCGAGCAGCACGACGCCGTCGCTGCGCACGACGATGATCTCCGCGCCGTATTCGCGCAGCGCCGGCGTCAGCAGTGCCGTGGCGAGCGTACGCGCCCACTTCCAGCTCAGGTGAATGGCAAGGACGCCGCGCAGCGTACCGTCGGCATCCCGGATCGGGCCGGCCACGTCGACGAAGCGCCACGGGTCGGACGTGCGCGGCAGCAGGCTGCCCAGCATGACGGCAGGATGATAATCTTCCGCGACAACGGCAAGTTGGCCGACGTGGAACCAGGGACGCGCGGTGACGTCGCGATTCTCCAGCAAGCCGCCGGTCGCGGCCAGCACGCGGCCATCCGGCCGTGCGATGCCGATCCACGCATAGTCGGGGAAATTGCGCTGGAAATTCTCGAGTGCCCGCCTGACCGCCGCGGGACTCCGGGCGGCGCGGACGTCCGATGAAGTCGACAGCAAGGTCACATCGCGGACCGTCTGGTCCAGCGTGCGGTCGAGGGAGTCGCGCATTTGCCACGACAGTTGTTCCAGCCGCAAGCCGGCTTCTTCCGCCGCGTGGCGGATGGCGAAATGGTCGACGAGACTCAGTTGCAGAAATGCAGTCATCGCCACCGTCAGGCAGGCAAACGACACCATCCATGCCGCGAGCCGAACAGGCCTGGTCCGCTTGGCTCGTGTTTCGGTGTCGCTGGCAGCGCTCATACGGTTTGCGAAAAAATAAAGACTGAAATGCTACCGTACATACGCAGCCGGCTACACAAATATTTTTATAGCGGATGGCCTTATTTTCCTGCGCACCAAAGCAAAAAGCCCGCTCAGTATCAACTGAGCGGGCTTCTGCATATAACTAGCCT
>NZ_LMCY01000045.1:0-3576 GCF_001425685.1 Massilia sp. Root335
CAACGCTATTCTTGCGTTATCACCAGCACGTCGTCCCTGCGCAGGCAGGGACCCAATTTCCTATCCGAAGCCGCACAACAAAAGGCCCCGAACATTCATCGGGGCCTTTCATTTACACGCTCAGCGCCGTCTTGTGCGGCTCATGCCGGTTCTTGAGCACCTGGGGCGCCAGCGACCCGGCGATCATGCCGCCGAACGCCGCCAGCAGGCCCGCCAGCTGGCCCGGGAACAGCTCGCCGAGCGACGACAGCTGTGGGAAGAACACGATCCACGTGGCGATGCCCGCCGTCAGCGACAGGATCGCGCCCTGCGTCGTCGCGCGCTTCCAGTACAGGCCCATGACGAGCGGCACGAACGCGCCGACGAGCGTCACCTGGTAGGCGGACGACACGAGGTCGTAGATCGACGTGCCCTTCATCGCGATCGCGTACGCCAGCACGAGGCAGGCGAACACGACGATGGTGATGCGCATCGCGAGCAGTTGCTGGCGGTCGCTCATGCCGGGACGCAGGTTCTTGAGGATGTTTTCGGTAAAACTCGTCGACGGCGCCAGCAAGGTGGCCGACGACGTGCTCTTGATCGCGGACAGCAGGGCGCCGAAGAACAGGATCTGCATGACCAGCGGCATCTTCGTCATCACGAACGTGGGGAGCACGCGCTGGTAATCGCTCTTCGCCATTTCCATCGCATCATTGCCCATCACGATCACGGCGCACGCGACGACGAACATCGGCACGAAGGCGAAGATGATGTAGCTGGCGCCGCCGATCACGGCGCCGGCGCGGGCGGTGGGCGCGCTCTTGGCCGACATCACGCGCTGGTACACGTCCTGCTGCGGAATCGAACCGAGCATCATCGTCACGGCCGAGCCGACGAAGAAGGCGACGTCGGTGAACTTCGCTTGCGGCAGGAAGTGCCACAGGTTGGCGTTGTGGGCCATGTCGAGGACGGCGCCCGTGCCGCCGGCCAGTTTTGCAGAGAACATCGCGATGATGGACAGGCCGATCACCAGCACGATCATCTGGATGAAGTCGGTGATGGCGACGGCCAGGAAGCCGCCGATCACGACGTAGATCAGCACGGCGAGCGTGCCGACGATCATGCCGGCCGTCTCCGACATCGCGCCGCCCGTCAGCACGGAGAACACGAGGCCCAGCGCCGTGATCTGCGCCGCGACCCAGCCGAGGTAGGACAGGATGATGGCGGCCGAGCAGAACACTTCGATGCCCTTGCCGTAGCGGGCGCGGTAGTAGTCGCCGATCGTCAGCAGGTTCAGCTTGTACAGGCGGGCGGCGAAGAACAGGCCGACGAGGATCAGGCAGGTGCCGGCGCCGAACGGGTCTTCCACCAGCGCGCCCAGGCCGCCCTGCACGAACTTGGCGGGGATGCCCATCACGGTCTCGGCGCCGAACCAGGTGGCGAACGTCGTCGTCACGACCATGATCAGCGGCAGGCTGCGGCCGGCCACGGCGAAGTCGGAGGTGTCCTTGATCCGCGTCCCGGCCCAGACGCCCAGGCCGAGTGTGCCGAGCAGGTAGACCACGACGGATGAAATCAGGATGGGGTTCATGGCAGTGTGTGCTCCGTGCGGCGGCGGAAATAAGAAATGCGGGTGGGAAAAATTCGCGATTATAGCGGCAGAAATCGGCGTTTGGATCGATTTTGTTTGCTAGTATCGGCTCGACAACATCCATGCATCCGGAAGGAGACATTATGGCCACGCAAAGCTGGCATGAACGTTCCAAAATGGTGCACATCGACGGCCGCGCCGTCATCCAGGGCCGGCGCGTCGACGCTGCGTCCGGCGCCCGTTTCGATTGCGTTTCTCCCGTCGACGGTCGCCTGCTGGGCCAGGTCGCGCGCTGCGACGCGGCCGATGTCGATGCGGCGGTCGCCGGCGCCCGCGCCGCGTTCGAGGACGGCCGCTGGGCCGGCAAGGCACCCGCCGAGCGCAAACGCACCTTGATCCGCTTCGCCGACCTGATGCTCGCCCACGAGGACGAGCTGGCCCTGCTGGAAACCCTCGACATGGGCAAGCCCATCCGCTACAGCAAGAGCGTGGACGTGCGCCTGGCCCAGAACTGCATCCGGTGGTATGGCGAGGCGATCGACAAGCTCTACGACCAGGTGGCGCCGAGCCCGCAGGACAGCCTCGCCTTGATCACGCGCGAGCCGGTCGGCGTCGTCGCCGCCATCATCCCCTGGAATTATCCGATGCTGATGGCCGCATGGAAGATCGGTCCGGCCCTGGCAAGCGGCAACAGCGTCGTGCTGAAACCGTCGGAAAAGGCGCCCTTGACCTCGCTGCGGCTGGCCGAGCTGGCGCTGGAGGCCGGCGTGCCGGAAGGCGTGTTCAATGTCCTGCCCGGCTACGGCGACGAGGCGGGCCGCGCGCTCGCGCTGCACATGGACGTCGACTGCATCGGCTTTACGGGTTCCACGCGCGTGGGCAGGCAGATCCTGCAGATGGCGGGCCAGTCGAACCTCAAGCGCGCGTGGACGGAGCTGGGCGGCAAATCCGCCAACATCGTCTGTGCGGACTGTCCCGACCTCGATGCCGCCGTCGCGGGCGCCGTCGGTTCCATCTATTTCAACCAGGGCGAAAGCTGCAACGCGCCGTCGCGCCTGTTCGTCGAGGAATCGATCCGCACGGCGTTCCTCGACAAGGCCCTCGCGCTGCTGCCGCAGTACGCGCCGGGCGATCCGCTCGACGAGGCGACGGTGATGGGCGCGATCGTCGACGCGGTCCAGATGAAGACGGTGCTGGGCTATATCGAGGACGGCAAGGCGGCCGGCGCGCGCCTGCTCGCGGGCGGCAACGCGGCGCGCGCGGAGACGGGCGGCCTGTACATCGAGCCGACGCTGTTCGACGGCGTGGACCCCGCGATGCGCATCGCGCGCGAGGAAATCTTCGGGCCGGTGCTGTCGGTGCTGTCGTTCACGGACCTCGACGAGGCGGTCCGCCAGGCGAATGCGACCCCGTACGGCCTGGCGGCGGCCGTGTGGACGTCCGACATCAGCCGTGCAATCCGCACGTCGCGCAAGCTGCGAGCGGGGACCGTGCACGTGAACCAGTACGACAACGACGACATCACGGTGCCGTTCGGGGGCTATAAACAGTCGGGGAATGGACGCGACAAGTCACTGCATGCGTTCGACAAGTACACGGAGCTCAAGACGACGTGGATTCGCGTTTGAGCGGTGCACGCAAAGACCGGTGCACGCAATAACCGGTACACGCGTGACCCTGCACACGCGGGACCTGCGCACGCTAGACCTGTACACGCTAGACCTGTACACGCGAGACCTGCATACGCAAGGCCGGCACACGCAAGACCGTCGCCCCCGCGGAGGCGGGGGCCCAAGTTCGTTACGCAGCCATGCACACAAAATTAGGTCCCCGCCTGCGCGGGGACGACGTTTTCAGTGGTAGCAAGTTGCTGCGTGCGTTTGGCAAGTACACGCAGCTCAAAGCGGACGTGGATTCAGCTTTGACTGGTACATGCAAAGACCGCACACGCAAGTCGTGAATACGCAAGACCTGCACACGCAAGTCGTGAATACGCAAGACCTGCA
>NZ_LMCY01000045.1:3594-10917 GCF_001425685.1 Massilia sp. Root335
ACCGTCGCCCCCGCGGAGGCGGGGGCCCAAGTTCATTGCGCAGCCATGCACGCAACATTGGATTCCCGCCTGCGCGGGAACGACGGTGTTTTAGTTGCGCGGCCGATTAAATCGCCATCTCGCGCAGCACCTTCGACGCCTCCCGGCTCGCCGTCAGCACGGCCCCGTCGCGCATCGTGATTTCGAGCTGCGACTGGTCGTCGGCCCGCATCGAATCGACGAAGTCGAGGTTCACGAGCGCCGAGCGGTGGATGCGGATGAAGCGGCCCGGGTCCAGCTGGGCTTCCAGTTCCGAGATCCCGATGCGCACGAGGAAGGTCTGGCCGCGCGCGGCGATCGCCGTGTACTTGGCGTCCGCCTTCAGGTAGCCGATCTCGTTCACGGACAGCGGGAAGATGCGCCCGCGGTCGCGCACGAGGATGCGCTCGATGCGGCTTGGTGCGTGCTGCATGGCCTGGACGAGGGCATCGCCGATGACGTCGCGCGCCGGGACGCCCGCGCCGGGCGCTTCCAGCAGGCGCACGACGGCCGCGTCGAAGCGGGCGCGCGTAAAAGGTTTCAGCAGGTAGTCGACGGCATTCAGTTCGAACGCCGTCACGGCGTACTGGTCGTACGCGGTCGTGAACACGATGTCCGGCACGACGTCCAGGCGGCGCAGCACTTCCAGGCCCGTCATCTCGGGCATCTGGATGTCCATGAAGACGATGTCGGGACGGATGCGGCCGATCTGCGCGAGCGCGCTGGCGCCGTCGGCCGCCTCGCCCACGAGGCGCAGGCCCGCGTGGGCGTAGATGAAGTCGCGCAGGACGTCGCGCGCGAGCGGTTCGTCCTCGGCGATGAATACGGTTCGGGCATTCATGCGAAGTCCTTGTCGTTGGCGGCAAGCGGGATGGCCATCGTGACCACGAAGCCGGCGCCCGGCGACGTGTCGATCGCGAGGGCATCCATGGTGCCGTATTCGAGTTGCAGGCGGCGCTCGACCGTGCGCAGGCCCAGGCCGTTCGACGCGCGCACGTGGCCGATGTCGGCGCCCGGACCGTCGTCGCCGACGGACAGCACGAGTGTTCCCATGCGCTCGTCGACGCGGGTGCGGATCAGCAGGCGGCCCGGCCGGCTGTGCGGATTGAAGGCGTGCTTGATGCTGTTTTCGACGAGCGGCTGCAGCGACAGCGCGGGCAGCACGTGGCCGCCGGCATTGTCGTCGAGCTCCCAGTCGATGCTGAGGCGCGGGCCGAGGCGCAGGCTTTCCAGCTCGAGGTAGTCGCGCACGAAGCGCAGTTCGTCGTCCAGCGTGACGCGGTCGTTGCCCGTCTTTTCCGTGTCCAGCACGTAGCGCAGCATGTCGGAGAACTGGAACAGCGCCGTCTCGGCGGCGTTGGGGTCCCGGCGGGTGAGGGCGATGATGGAGTGCAGCGTGTTGAACAGGAAGTGCGGATTGAGCTTGCTGCGCAGCGCGTTCAGCTCCGACGCCACGAGCAGCGCGTGGGCCTGCTGCATGGCCGCGTCCTGGCGGCGCCGCATCGCATTGGCGCGCACCATGTGGAACGTGATGGCGATGACACCGTAGCTCATGATCGAATACAGCACGGGCCACACGTAGAACGACAGCGGCTGCGTCGCGCCGTACAGCATGGCCGGGAGCGCGTACGACAGCAGGCCGTACGCGGGGCCGCCCACGGCGTGGACCAGGCACATCGTCGTGGCCGAGGCGTGCCGGCGCTCCAGCCAGCCGCCGAGCGGCCAGTGCAGGGCCAGGACAAGCGCCTGCGGCACGACCCACAGCATCGGCACGAGGCCGCGCCAGTTGAAGCCGCTTCGGTTGATGTCGTCCAGGTGCAGGGCGACCGAGAGCAGCAGCATGTACGCGATCCAGCCGCAGGCGTAGTTGCGCCACATGCGGCTGGTCGGCATCGTCGTCGTCGGCATCGTCAGCTGTTCCATTCAGAAAGTATGACGCAGGACGGCCTCCGGCGGAATGCCCATGACGCGAAGTGCGGTAACGGGGCAACGAATTGAGGAAAAGGGTGCGTCCGACCCGCGCGCGGCACAAACATCGCCGATGCTATATTGGGTCGCATCGAATGAAGCGAGGAGCGTGATGGATTCCGAAGCGCATGATCCGATGCGCGATTTTCTGCGCGAACATAACATCCACGAAGTCGAGTGCGTCATTGCCGACATGACGGGCATAGCCCGCGGCAAGATTCTTCCGAAAGACCTGTTCCTGACTGGCGAACACATGCGGTTGCCGAAGAGTGTGCTGTTGAATACGGTGCACGGTGAGCAACCGAACAACACCCCGTACGTCGGGCCCATCGATCCCGACATGGTCTGCGTGCCCGACCCGGCCACGATCCGCGTCGTGCCCTGGGCCACCGAACGGGTCGCGCTCGTGATCCACGACTGCATGAATTTCGACGGCACCCGGGTCGGCCTGGCCCCGCGCTCCGTGCTGCGCCACGTGCTCGCCGGGTACGCCGAGCGGGGCTGGACGCCCGTCGTGGCGCCGGAAATGGAGTTTTATCTCGTCGCGCGCACGACGAATCCGCACGAGCCCCTGATCCCGCCGACGGGACGCAGCGGCTTCACGGAGCAGGGCCGGCAATCGTATTCGATCGACGCCGTCAACGATTTCGATCCGTTCTTCCTGGAGCTGTCGGCGTTCTGCAAGCAGCACGAGCTGGGCGTCGAGACGCTGATCCACGAGGCCGGCGCGGGCCAGATGGAAATCAATTTTACGCATGGGGACGCGCTCGAACTGGCCGACCGCGTGTTCCTGTTCAAGCGCGCCGTGCGCGAGACGGCGCTGCGCCATGGCATCTTTGCCACGTTCATGGCCAAGCCGATGGAGACCGAGCCGGGCAGCGCCATGCACGTCCACCAGAGCATCGTCGACGACGAGGGCCGCAACATCTTTTCCAACGAGGACGGGTCGGAAAGCGCGCTGTTCCGGCACTTCATCGGCGGCCTGGAAAAATACGTGCCGCCGGCCACCCTGCTGTTCGCGCCGCACGTGAATTCCTACCGCCGCCTGTCGCGCTTCCAGTCGGCGCCGATGAACGTGCACTGGGGCTACGACAACCGCACGTGCGGCATCCGCATCCCGAATTCCGCGCCGTCCAGCCGGCGCGTGGAAAACCGCGTGCCGGGCGTGGACGTGAACCCGTATCTTGCGATGGCGGCTACGCTGGCCTGCGGCTTTCTCGGCATGGTCGAGGGGTTGGAGCCGTCCGCGCCGACGCCGGAAAGCGCGGAGCACATCCACGGCGACCTGCCGCGCAATCTCGAGGATGCGATCCTGCAGCTGCGCGGCTGTCCGGCGCTGGCCCACATGCTCGGGCCGTTGTTCGTGCAGGCGTTCTGCGAAGTGAAGGAGCTGGAGTTCGCGACGTTTTCGCGCGTGATCAGTTCGTGGGAGCGGGAGCATCTGATGCTCCTCGTTTGATCGTGTAACGTTGGCGTTTCGGTAGGGTGGGCACCACGTGCCCACGCGCCGGTTGAACGCGTGGGCGGAGGCCGCCCACCCTACGTATCCGCCGCAGGCCGGGGCGGATTACACGCAGGGCAGCGTGATGGTCAGCCGCGTGTGCCCGTCGCCCGTCTCGATGGCGGCATCGCCGCCCTGGACCGCGGCCATGAGGCGGATCGAATACGTGCCCAGGCCCGTGCCGCCCTGCTTGCCGGCCGTGGCGTACTTGTCGAAGAAGCGCCCGCGCATGGTCAGCGGCACCTCGCCCTCGTTGTCGATCACGACGTGCAGGGTGCCGGGGCCCGGCGCCACGTCGACCCGGATCGCGCCGCCCGGCGGCGATGCCTCGGCCGCATTCTTGAAGGCGTTCGTGAACATCGAATAGCACAGCAGCGCTTCGCCCAGGCAGACCGTGTCGTCCGGCGCGGCGAAGCGGATCGCGATGCGGCGGTCGGTGAACGCGAGCTCGGTCTGCTGCGCGACGCGCGACAGCACGGCGGCAAGGTCGAACGGCTGCAGCGCCGGCTGGTATTCTCCCTTTTCCATCTTGTGGATGTCGAGCGTGCGGTTGATCATGTCGAGCGCGTGGTTGGCAGCCATCTCGATCATGTGCGCGTGCTCGCGCTGCGCATCCGGCAGGTCGCCGCGAAGGAGCGCCTGGCTCGCGTGCAGGGTGACGGCGATGGGGCTCTTGAGGTCGTGGCGCGTCATGCGCTCGACGTCTTCGCGCAGGTGCGCGTTCTCGATCAGCAGCTCGTTCTGGCGTTTCAGGTCGCCCATCGCCGTGGCCAGCGCGAGATGCGTGGCGATGCGCGCCTTGAGGATCGTCGGGTCGGCCGGCTTCGACACGTAGTCGACCGCGCCCAGGCGCAGGCCGCCCACGATGTCGTCGACGGCATCCTTCGCCGACAGGAAGATGACCGGCACGTGCGCCGTCGCGGGATCGGCCTTCAGTTGGCGGCACGTCTCGAAGCCATCCATCACGGGCATCATGATGTCGAGCAGGATCAGGTCGACCGGGAAGGCGGCCGCGATCTCCAGCGCCTTGCGGCCGCTGATCGCCACCTTGATCGCGTATTCGTCCTTCAGCGCGCCGGCCAGCACCTCGATATTGCTCGGGACGTCGTCCACGATCAGCACCGTGCAGCGCTTGAGGCGCTCGGCCAGCGGCGCCTGCAGGCCGATGACGTCGGCCTGGACGGGCGCCGGTTTCAGCACCGGCGGGGACGCGGCGTCGGGCCTGGGTTCGGGCGCGCGCGCCGCTTCCGCCGCCGCCGCCGCGGGCGTGCCGCCGTCCTGCACCGTGCCGATCATCGCCATGAACTTGCTGGCGAAGCTGTGCACGGTGAACGGCTTGATCATGTAGGCGTCGACGCCGGCCTGCAGGGCGCTGCGCACGGCGGCCGGATTCGCCTCGGCCGTCAGCATCATGAACGGCGTCTTCGCATGGCGCGCGTCGCGCCGCATCCAGTGCAGCAGGTCCAGGCCGCTCATCACGGGCATGCCCCAGTCGCCGATCACGACGTCGATCGGCTGCTTGCGCATGAGGTCCTGCGCCGCCTTGCCGTTATCGGCCTGGAACACGTTGGAAAAGCCGAGTTCCGCCAGCACCTGGCGCACGGCGGTGCGGATCAGGAGATAGTCGTCGACGATCAGGATGGCGGCGGACTTGTGCATATTGTTCTGATAATGCATCCAGCGAGTGTAACAACGAATGTACCGCCAACCAATACCCGGCCGTCTTCATGCATGATCGTGCATGTTTATATTGATTATTGCGTGTTCATGCGCAAACGTGTACAGTGGGCGCATCGAGGAGGGGTATATGCAACTGGCGGAAGAACGACGGCAGCACATCGTCGACACGGTCGAGCAGCAGGGCAAGGTGCTGGCGGCCGAACTGGCGCAGCGGTTCAACACATCGGAAGACACGATCCGGCGCGATCTGCGCGACCTGGACGCGGCCGGCCTGCTGCGGCGCGTGCATGGCGGCGCGATGCGGCGCACGCAGGCCGTGCCCAGCTTCGGCCAGCGGATCGACGCCGATGCCGCGCGCAAGGCGATGCTGGCGCGCGCGCTGGCGGACAGCGTGCGGCCGGGCGACACGGTGCTGGTCGATGCCGGCACGACCAACCTCGCGTTCGCGCGCCAGCTGGAAGACGGCCTGGCGGCCACCATCGTCACCAACAGTCCGCAGATCGCACTGGGTCTCGGCCACCTGCGCAGCACGCGCGTCGTGCTGCTCGGCGGCGTGTATTCCGCCCACGTCGGCGCCGTCATGGGTGCGCAGACGCTGGCCGAGATCCAGCGCCTGCGCGTGGACGTGGCCGTCGTGGGCGTGTGCAGCGTCGAGGCCGAGCGCGGCCTGGGCGCGAGCGACGCCGAGGAAGCCATCCTCAAGCAGGCCATCCTCGCCGCGGGCAGCAGGCGCGTCGTCGCCGCGCTGAACGAACGCCTGGAGGCGCCGGCGCCGTTTCCGATCGCGCCGCTCGACGAGATCGACCGCCTCGTGCTGGAAGCGGATGCCGCGCCGGACGTGCTGGCACGCCTGCGCAAGGGCGCGCGCGCGCCCGAGATCGTGCTGGCGGCCCCGGTGCCCGGACGGGGGCGCGCATGAGCCGCATCGACGACGTGCACGCGCTCGAACGCGCGCCCGCGGCCGGATTGAATGCCGCGCGCTGGTCGGTGTCGACGATTTTTCTTCTCAACGGCGCCGGCATCGGCGTGTGGGCCGCGCACGTGCCGCTGGTGCAGGCGCGCGCCGGCATCGACACGGGCGTGCTCGGCTTCCTGCTGTTGACCATCGCCGCCGGCGCGATCGCCGCGATGCCGCTGTCCGGCTGGATGGCCGGGCGCTGGGGCACGCGCGCCGTCGTCATCGGCAGCGCTTTCCTGTTCGCGCTCACGAGCGGCCTGTTGATGAACGTGGGCGGCCTCGTGCCGCTGTTCCTCGCGGCGTTCGCGTTCGGCGCCAGCAACGGCGTGCTGGACGTGGCGATGAACGCCAACGCCAGCGAGGTCGAGGCGGCGCGCGGCATCCCGACGATGTCCTCGTTCCACGGCTTCTTCAGCCTCGGTGGCCTCATCGGCGCGGCGCTCGGCGGCCTCTTGATCGGCGCCGGCCTGGGCGACGGCCGCGGCGCGCTGATGATGAGCGTTGCCATCGCCATCGCCGTGGCATTGTGCGCCAGGAGGCTGCTCGCGGTGCCGCCGGCGCCGCACGCGAGCCACTTCGCCCTGCCGCGCGGGCCGGCGTTGTTCCTCGGCCTGCTCGGTTTGCTGTGCTTCGCGGTGGAGGGCGCCCTCGTCGACTGGAGCGCGCTGCTGCTGACGGAGCGGACCCGGGTCGATGCGGCGTCGGCGGCGTTCGGCTACTCGGCATTCTCGGTGGCGATGGCCGCGTGCCGCTTCGCCGGCGACCGGCTCGTGCTGCGCTTCGGACCATTGCGCGTGATGACGGCCGGTGGGCTCGGCATGTTCGCGGGCCTGATGCTGGCCGTGGTCAGCACGCATTTCATGCTGTCGGCGCTGGGCTTCGCGCTGATCGGCCTGTCGGCCGCCAACGTCGTGCCGCTGATCTTCGCGGCGGCCGCGCGCATGCCGGGGATGTCGGCCGGCGGGGGCCTCGCGACCGTCGCCACGCTGGGTTACGCGGGATTGCTGATGGCGCCGCCGTTGATCGGGTCGATCGCGGCGCATACGAACATCGCGGTGGCGCTGGGGATACTGTCGTTATCGGGGATCGTGATCGCGGCGAATGCGAGGCGCGTCATGCCGTAGGGTGGGCGGCCTGTATGGCACAGAGACATGAGTGACACTTGTCCAGAGACATAGGTGACACATGCCTAGTCATT
>NZ_LMCY01000046.1:0-4635 GCF_001425685.1 Massilia sp. Root335
CCAGCGTTATCCCGAGCGCCGCCTTCGAAGAACCTTAACTTAACGGCATTAGGGTCAGAGCCCTGATTCTGGAAATGTCGAAATTTTAATATTTTGCGGCGGGAAATTGCCAAAAATCGGGCTCTGACCCCGGTTATTGGCTCAGCTTGCGCTGGCGTTCTTCGCGCGGCGTGTTGCCGAACAGGGCGCCGAAGGCAGTGGAAAAATGGGAGCCGGACGAGAAGCCGCACATCAGGCCCACCTGCACGATGGAGTGGTTGGTGTCGCGCAGCAGCTGGCGGGCGCGCTGCAGGCGCAGTTCGAGGTAGTAGCGCGACGGCAGGCTGCCCAGATATTGCTTGAACAGGCGTTCCAGCTGGCGGCGCGACACGCCCGCCAGCTGGGCGATGTCGTCGGTCGACAGCGGTTCCTCGATGTTCGCTTCCATCAGGGTGACGGCCTCCGTCAGCTTGGGCTGCAGCACGCCGAAGCGGGCCTGCAGCGCCACGCGCTGGCGCTCGTCCGGGCCGCGCACGCGGTCCACGCACAGGATTTCCTTGACCTGGGCCTGGACCGTCGCGCCGAACAGCGTGTCGACGAGCGTGAGCGCGAAGTCGATGCTGGCCGCGCCGCCGCAGCAGGTGATGCGGGCGCCGTCGATCTCGTACAGGTGCGGGCTCAACAGGGCCTGGTCGGCGCGCATGTCGACGTCCGGATACAGCGACCACGGCAACGCGGCGCGCGCACCGTTCAACGCGCCCGCCTCCGCGAGCCACAGCACGCCGGCGCCGACGCCGCCCCAGACCGGCGCCGCGCGGCAGCGCGCGACGAGGGCGCGCAGGTTGGCGGGACGCAGCCCGGCCTCGGATTCGTCCGCGACGAGCAGCACGAGGTGCCACAGGCGGTGGTCGGCCGTGAATTTGTCCGGACTGCGCACGTCCACGTGCAGGCGTCCGGGCCCCAGCACCTTGGCCGCCAGGCGTAGCGGCTGCACGAGGCCGGACCACGTCAGCGCATCCGGCTCGCCGGCGTGCACGAGCAGCACGCGCAGCGGCGCCTCCTGCGCGAGGCGGGACAGTTCAAGATGCTGCATCGAAACGAACAGGGGTCATTACTCGGGGGCGAGCGCGGCGGCCGGCCGGCTTTCGGCATTCCATTGACTGACTATCATACCGGAGATCAACAATGCCGCGCCGAGCCAACCGCGGCCGCCCATCGCCTCGCCGAGCCAGAAATACGCGAAGAACGCGGCGCCGCCGGGCTCGAACGCATAGATGACGGCCGCCTCGTTGGCGCTCGTGCGCGCCTGGCCCCAGGCCTGCATCGAGATGATGGCGGCCGTGCACAGCACGCCCAGATAGGCGAAATTCGGAGAATAACGCGCGAGGCCGTGGCCGATGTAGGTCCAGTAATTCGCGGCCTCTTCCATGCCGATGCTGCCGCGCGGCACCTCGCGCACGAACAGCCACAGCGCGGCGCACACGGCGACCGTGCCGATCTGCGCGGCCGTCACGCTCATCAGCCGGATCGCCCGGCGGGTGTAGATTTCCATGACCTTGATATAGGTGCCGAACGTGAGCGCGGCCAGCAGCGCGAGCGTGTCGCCGCGGCCCCAGCCGCCGCCGCCGTCCCAGCACAGGGAGACCAGTCCCAGCACCGCGAGCAGCAGCGCGGCGACGATGCGGCGCTCCGGCAGGCGTCCTTTCATCAGCCCCAGCAGCGGGACGACGAGCACGTTCAGGCCGCAGATGAAGGCGTTGCGGTTGGACGTGGTCAGCGCCAGCCCCTCCACCTGGAACAGGTAGCAGAAGAACAACAGCACGCCGAGCGTCGCGCCCAGCGCCAGGTCGGTGCGCCGCGCGCGCCACAGGAAGGGCGACAACAGCAGCGCCGCGATGACGAAACGGGTCAGGATGATCCAGACGGGAGAAAAATAGGCGGTCAATTCCTTCATCGCGGGGAACGTCGTTCCCCATACGAGGACGACGACGACGAGGGCAAGGAGGCCGCGCAGATGCTGGGTCATGGAGCGTTCAATGTTGTCTAGCAAGATTGCTATGGTAACGGGGCCGAACGCAAAACGCGAAGCGCTGGGGCCTGCCCGCGCTGGCGGCTATAATCGTTTCATGGGTGAACGATATCTGAAGAGTGTGCGCCTGCTGGCCGAATGCCTGCAAGGGTTCGAGCGCTTCGTCGCCGAACCGGTGCGCCGGCATGGGCTGACGCATCCGCAATTCGACATCATCGCCACCCTCGGCAACACGCCCGGCATGACCTACAAGGAACTGGGCGAGCGGACCCTGATCACGAAGGGCACGCTGACCGGCGTCATCGACCGCCTCGAACGGAAGGGCCTCGTGGAACGCGTGCGCAAATGCGACGACAGGCGCTCGTTCCGCGTGTGCCTGACGGCGGCCGGCGATGCCCTGTTCCATAATGTGTTTCCGGCCGTGGTCGCACACGGCAAGCAGCTGTTCGCCGATTATGGCGACGGCGATTTCGAACAACTGGACCACGCGCTGCGCCGCCTGCGCACCCGGCTCGACGCGCCGGACCTGGCGGCGCCGGCGCCTGGCGAACACCGGGCGGGGCACGTCCCCGCCGACGAAGGATGACATGAAGACTGCACTGCTCGAAGGTAAAAAGCCCCCTCATTTCGACAAACACATCATCGGCAACCTGCTGCTCGACGTGGCCCCGCCCGCGGAAGTCCGCGACGAGCCGATGCTGATCGGGGTGCGCAACGACGCCGGCGAGATCTATCGCCTGATCGGCGCCGCCACCCTGAACAGCTTCATGAACGCGGTCGAGGAGCTGTTCGACCTCGGCCTCATCGACGAGCTGCAGGACACCGAGGAACAGAAAGACGGCTGCGACGCCATCTTCAGCGAGCCCTGACGAGCTGCCCGGGGGTATAATTTTTTCCCATGGACAGAATCGACGCCCTCAAGAGCATTGCCGCGCAAGCCGGGCGCGGCGACCTCCACTTCCCGACCCATGTCGACGCGACGCTGAAGCTGCAACGCGCGCTGGCCGATCCGGCGTGTCACATCGACGAAGCGGCGCGCCTCGTGCAGACGGAGCCGCTGCTGGCCGCGCGCACCGTCGCCATCGCCAACTCGGCCGCCTATAACCGCTTCGGCAACGACGTCACCAACGTCAAGGCAGCCGTGGCGCGCGTGGGCTTCCGCACGCTGGGCGCGCTGGCCGCGGCCGTCATCGTGCGCCAGCTGGCCAGCGAAATCCACGACCCGGCGCTGCGCGCCAAGGCCGACCAGCTGTGGCTGCACTCGACCCACGTGGCCGCGCTGTCGCAGGTGATCGCGCGGCGCGTCTCGTTCGTCGATCCGGAAACGGCGATGTTCGCCGGCATCGTGCATGAGGTCGGCGGCTTTTATCTGCTGTCGCGCGCGCCCGAATTCCCGGGCCTGCTGGACGGCGGCGCCGACGAGTGGATCGAGCATGGCGAGACGGCCATCGGGCGCGGCGTCCTGCTCAAACTGGGCGTGCCCGCACCCGTGATGGGTGCCATCGAAGCGCTGTGGAACGGCATGCGCGCCCTGCCGCCGGAAACCCTGGGCGACACGCTGCTGCTCGCAAACGACCTGGCGCCCGTCCCGTCGCCCCTGCTGGAACGCGATCCGGGCATTCCCGGCGTGCAGGTCGGCGCCACCATCGACTTCGCCGTGGGCGAAGGCACCTTGAACACCATCCTCCAGGAATCGGAGGATGAAGTGAAAAGCCTGACGGCCGCACTGGCCTGAATTCCTCCTTTACCTGCTCGTCGGCCGGCCGCCCTTGCGCGGCCAGCGTCGTTTCGTACATATGTGACTTTTCAGTCACTTACTTTCATCTTGTTACACTCCTTACCGATTGAGAACTTCTCTTAGGGAAACACGGTGCTATCTTGGCCATATTGCGATTCACGACGAATCGCGAGCCCGAGAACACTAAGGAGTGAACCATGAAGAAACTGCTGCTCGCATTGCTCGCCACTTCCGCCGTCGCCGGCGCCGCCCAGGCCCAGACCACGACGCCGCACGCCTACATCGGCGTGGGCGCGGCCACGGCCGACAACCAGACCACGGACAGCTACAAGACCGGCGCCAAGGTCTATGGCGGCTACCAGGTCGACCAGAACTGGGGCGTGGAAGCCGGCTACACCGACTTCGGCAAGGAAAACAATGGCGCCGGCAACGTCAAGGGTTCCGGCACCTATGTCGCCGGCAAGTACACCGTGCCGCTCGGCGACCGCTTTTCCGGCTACGGCAAGCTGGGCGTGGCCTACAACGAGCGCAAGTTCGACAACGGCCTGGGCACGCACGTCAATGACTACGACACCGGCCTGTATGGCGGCGTCGGCGTCGAATACAAGCTGAACGAAAAGCTCGCCGTGAATGCCGAGTACGAGCGCTACGGCAAGGACAAGGCGTTCGGCGCCAAGGCTGACGTGTACACCGTCGGCCTGAAATACGGTTTCTGATTCCCCTCCCCGGACCCGGCAACGGGTCTGCTGCACCGGACGTCGTCTTTGCGCAAGCAGGGGCGACGTTTTTTTTGGCTGTGTTCGCGTTCGTTATGTGAACTGAATCTGGTTGCAGATGTCATACGCATCGTCGAGTTAACTCATGAGGAGTGACGATGCGCGGCCTACCC
>NZ_LMCY01000046.1:4680-57409 GCF_001425685.1 Massilia sp. Root335
AGGCCGGCCGTGTCCGCGCTGCGGTTGTGGTCGCGTACACCGCTGCGGCGAGGCGAGCGGCCTGCAGCGCTTTCGGTGCCTCGGGTGCGGACGCAGCTATAACGCCCTGACCGGCACGCCGCTCGCTCGTCTTCGCAAGAAAGAGTGTTGGCTGCCCTATTTGCAATGCGTCCTCGAATCGCGCACGGTGCGCGACGCTGCGCGCGTGACCGGCGTGCACCGGACGACCAGTTTCAGGTGGCGCCACCGGTTCGTGCCCGGCGCGATGCGCGACCGTCCTCCGATATTGGCGGCCATCGTCGAGGCGGACGAAACCTATCGCCTCGAATCTCAGAAGGGTTCGCGCAACCTGACGCGGCCGCCGAGAAAGCGCGGCGGCGTGGCCACGCGGCGCGGGATCAATCGCGAATACGACTGCCTCCTCATCGCGCGCGACCGCAACGGGCAGACGCTGGACTTTCATACGGGCCGAGGGCAAGTGACGGCCGCGCAATTGCATGCGTGCCTCAAGCCGGTATTGCCGGCCGACGTGTTGCTGATCAGCGACGGGGCGGCGGCGTATCGTCGTTTCGCCGTGCAAGCGCAGATCACGCACGAAGCCGTGAACGTGAAGGCCGGCGTGCGGGCGCGCGGCGCGATCCATATCCAGAACGTGAACAGCTGGCACAGCCGCTTCAAGAGCTGGCTGGTGCGCTTCCGCGGCGTCGCAAGCCGCTACCTCATCAATTATTCGGGCTGGCAACGGCTGCTGGATGCGCGGCGGCTGACGACGCCCGCGCATTTGCTGTGCGCTGCGGCCCGGCTCGGCTAGGGCGGCTGCGCTCGGTTACCTAAGTATCGCGAACACAGCCCAAAAAAACGCCCGCTCCGAAGAGCGGGCCAAGTCCAAAACTAGGGATGTCCTGAAAGAGACGAGTCCATCTTAGTTCCCGCCACCCTTGTCCTCTGTGCGGTGACTCACATTTTGTTAAATCTTCCTACTCATCTGTAAAAAATCCTATGCAGGCTGGGCGAAAGACAAAAAAAACCCGCTCCTTGCGGGAGCGGGTGAAGTCCAAAACTAGGGATGTCCTGAAAGAGACGAGTCCATAGTAAGGCAGCCTTAAGTGAACGCTCTGTGCGCTGCTTCACACAAAGAAAAATCTTTTATATCAAAGCGATGCGGTATTGATCCGTCCCATAAAAACAAAAGCCGCCACGGCCAGGCCGGGCGGCTTTATCGGGGGAACGATCGCGATTACACGACGGCGCCGTCCGTTTCGTCCTTCGCCTTGATCGGCTTGATCAAGTCTTCGCGCTTGACTCCCAGCCACATGGCGATGGCGGCCGCCACGAACACGGACGAGTAGATACCGAACAGGATACCGATGGTCAGCGCGACCGCGAAGTAGTGCAGCGTCTGGCCGCCGAAGAACAGCATCGACAGGACCATCATCTCGGTACAACCGTGGGTGATGATCGTACGCGAGATGGTGCTCGTGATCGCGTGGTCGATGACTTCGGTCACGGCCAGCTTGCGCTCCTTGCGGAAGGTCTCGCGAATCCGGTCGAAGATCACGACCGATTCGTTGACCGAGTAACCCAGCACGGCCAGCACGGCGGCCAGCACGGTCAGCGAGAATTCCCACTGGAAGAAGGCGAAGAAGCCCAGGATGATCACGACGTCGTGCAGGTTGGCGATGATCGCCGCCACCGCGAATTTCCATTCGAAGCGCACGGCCAGGTAGATCATCACGCCGATCACGACCATGACCAGCGCATTCAGGCCGTTCTGCGCCAGCTCGTCGCCGACCTGCGCGCCGACGGAATCGACGCGCTGCAGGGTCACCAGCTCGGTGCCGGCCGCGTTGACGCAGCTGGTCCGGGTGACGTTTTCGCCCTTGTCGGTGGTCTGCTGCACCTGCTTCGGCATACCGTTTTCCGTCGTGCACAGCGCTTCGAACACGGTCGACGAGGCGGCCACGCCGGTGGTGCCCTTGCGCACCGGCAGGCGCAGCATGACGTCGCTGGCCGTGCCGAAGCTGGTCACCTCGGGCTGTTCATAGCCCAGTTTTTCCAGGCTGTGGCGGATCTTTTCCTGGTCGGCCGCGTGGGAGTAGCGCAGCTCCATCGTGGAACCGCCCGTGAACTCGACCGAGAAGTGCAGGCCCCGCGTCGCGAGGAAGAACACCGCGGCGACGAAGGTCAGCGCCGAGATCACGTTGAAGATCAACGCGTGGCGCATGAACGGGATGTCCCGTTTAATCTTGAAAAATTCCATGTTCTACCCGCTCCTTATTTCTTGACGGCCGGCTTGGCGCCGGCACCGACCGCGCCGTTGTTCCACACGGTGCCGATGGCGATCTTGCCGAGCTTCTTCTTGCGGCCGTACCACAGGTTCACGACGCCGCGCGACAGGAACACGGCCGAGAACATCGACGTCAGGATGCCCAGGCAGTGCACGACGGCGAAGCCGCGCACGGCGCCCGAACCGAACACCAGCAGCGCCAGGCCGACGATGAGGGTCGTCACGTTCGAGTCGAGGATGGTCGCCCACGCATGGCTGAAACCGGCCGAGATCGCCGCCTGCGGCGTGTTACCCGCACGCAGTTCCTCGCGGATGCGCTCGTTGATCAGCACGTTGGCGTCGATCGCCATACCGAGCGCCAGCGCGATTGCGGCAATACCCGGCAGGGTCAGGGTCGCCTGCATCCGCGACAGCAGGGCCAGCAGGAACAGCAGGTTGCAGGCCAGCGCCACGACGCTGAAGAAGCCGAACAGCTGGTAGTAGATGACCATGAAGATCGCGATCGCCACGAAGCCCCACAGCGTGGAATGCAGGCCCTTGGCGATGTTCTCGGCGCCCAGCTGCGGGCCGACGACGCGTTCCTCGACGAATTCCATCGGTGCCGACAGCGCGCCGGAGCGCAGCAGCAGCGCCAGCTCGGCGGCCTTCTCGGGCGTGCCCAGGCCAGTGATCTGGAAGCGCGAACCGAGCTCGCTCTGGATCGTCGCGTTGGACAGCACGGTGTACTTGCCCTTTTCCTTCAGCAGCACGGCCATGCGCTTGCCGACGCGCTCGCGGGTCGCTTCGCGCATCCTGCGGCCGCCGTCGCCGTTCAGGTCGAGGCTGACGGACGGCTGCTGGTTCTGGTCGAAGCTGGCGGTGGCGCTCGAAATGTAGTCACCGGTCAGGAAGACGTCCTTCGATACCACGGCCGGCGCGCCCTGGCCCTGCGTGAACAGTTCCGAATTCAGCGGGATGGCGGCGGACAGTTCGGTACCCGGGGTGACCGATTCGTCGACCATGCGGAATTCCAGGGTCGCCGTGCGGCCGATGATGTCCTTGGCGTGGGCCACGTCCTGCACGCCCGGCAGCTGGACGACGATGCGGTCGCGGCCCTGTTGCTGGATCACGGGTTCCGTCACGCCCAGCTCGTTGATGCGCTTGCCGAGGGTCGAGATGTTCTGGCGGACGCCCTCTTCCACGACGCGCTGCAGCGCTTCCGGCTTGAGCGTGACGATCAACTTGAGGTCGGTGCCGTCGGCGGCATCGGCGAAGGCGAGGTCGGCGTTCTGGCGGGCCAGCACGTTGCGGGCCTGGTCGCGGGTGGCGGCGTCGCGGAATTTGATTTCGATGCGGTCGCCCACGCGGTCGATGCCGGCGTGGCGCACGTTGGCCTCGCGCAGCTGGCTGCGGGAGGCGGCCTGGATGCCCTTGACGCGGG
The DNA here is from genome assembly GCF_001425685.1 of Massilia sp. Root335. GTDB lineage: Bacteria > Pseudomonadota > Gammaproteobacteria > Burkholderiales > Burkholderiaceae_D > Telluria > Telluria luteola. The sequence continues at coordinate 8,388 of NZ_LMCY01000046.1, forward strand.
TCTCCAGCGTGGCCTTGGCATCCACCTGCAGCAGGAAGTGCACGCCGCCGCGCAGGTCGAGGCCGAGATTCATCGGCTTGGCGCGCAGCTTCTCCATCCACACCGGCGTGTTCTTCACCAGGTTGACGGTGACGATGTAGTCGGGGTCGGTCGGGTCGCGGTTCAGATCGCGCTCCAGCGCCGCCTTGGCCTTGAACTGGGCATCCGGCGTCGCGAAACGGGCGATGACGGCGCTCGAGTCGCCGGATCCTTCCAGCCCCACGTTGTCGGACACGATGCCGTCACGCTTCAGGGCCTCGGCCACCTGAGTGACCGTGTCGCTGTTGACCTTGACCGTCGCCTTGCCGGTCGTGACCTGCAGCGCCGGCGATTCGCCGAAATAGTTGGGCGCCGTGTACAGCAGGCCGAGCAGCACTGCCACAAGGATCAGTATGTATTTCCAGAGGGGGTAACGATTCATGATGTTCCAGCGTTCAGGATCGGGCGGGAAGCGCGGCGCGAAGCCGCGGCCGGATTACAGGGCCTTGAGCGTGCCCTTGGGCAGGAGCGCAGTCACGGCGTTCTTTTGCACCACCACTTCGGTACCGGCTGCCACTTCGACCGTCACATAGGTATCGGTGACACGGGTCACGCGGCCCAGCATGCCGCCGACGGTGATCACTTCGTCGCCCTTGGCCAGCGCCTCCATCATGGATTTCAGCTCTTTCTGGCGCTTCTGCTGCGGACGGATCATGAGGAAGTACATGACCACGAACATCAGGACCAGCGGGGCGAACGTGGTGAGGTTACCCATCAGACCCGGTTCGGCTGCACCGGCGGTTTGCGCGTACGCGTTGGAAATGAACACAAGGACTCCGATTGTATAAATGTGAAAAAACAAGCGCTGTATTCTAGCACCGGCAAACTGTCAACAGCCAGTTTCCGGCCATGTGGGCCTAGGATGCCCGAATGCAAGACGTTATCGGAAATTTAATTTGACGGCATCGCCGACGATATGTGGGTCGCATATCGCCGGGGCGGGCACCCCGTGCCGGCCAATCGCATGCGGCTCGAACATCGATGACCGTATGCCCACGAACCGCATGCGTCAACGCGACGTCATGGTGGGCACAGGGGTGCCCACCCTACGGCCATGACAACGCAGCCGGGAAATCAGACGCCCCGCGCGCGGTCCGCGTTGAACTGCAAGCGGAACGCGTGGAAGCGATCGCCATCGATCGCATCGCGGATCTCCTGCATGAGGTTCAGGTAGTAATGCAGGTTGTGGATGGTATTCAGCCGCGCCCCCAGGATCTCCTTGGACCGGTGCAGGTGATGCAGATAGGCGCGCGAAAAATTCTTGCAGCAGTAGCAGGAACAGGTCTCGTCCAGCGGCGCCTGGTCGTCCTTGTAGCGGGCATTCTTGATCTTGAGGTCGCCGAAACGGGTGAACAGCCAGCCGTTGCGGGCGTTCCGGGTCGGCATCACGCAGTCGAACATGTCGACGCCGTTCGCCACGCCCTCCACCAGGTCTTCCGGCGTGCCGACGCCCATCAGGTAGTGCGGCTTGTTGTCCGGCAGGCGCGGGCCGATGTGCTGCAGCACCCGCATCATGTCTTCCTTCGGTTCGCCCACCGACAGGCCGCCGATGGCCAGGCCCGGGAAGTCGATGTCTTCCAGGCCCGCCAGCGATTCGTCGCGCAGGCGCTCGTACATGCCGCCCTGGACGATGCCGAACAGCGCGTTCGGGTTCTCGCCCTGCTTGAATTCGTTCATCGAGCGCTGGGCCCAGCGCAGCGACATGCGCATCGACTTCGCCGCCTCTTCCGCCGTGGCAGGACGGCCGTCGATCTCGTACGGCGTGCACTCGTCGAACTGCATGACGATGTCGGAGTTCAGCGAGCGCTGGATCTGCATCGAGATTTCCGGCGACAGGAACAGGCGCGAACCGTCGATCGGCGACGCGAACTTCACGCCCTCTTCCGTGATCTTGCGCATCGCGCCCAGCGAAAACACCTGGAAGCCGCCGGAGTCGGTCAGGATCGGCTTGTCCCAGCCCATGAAGCCGTGCAGGCCGCCGAACTTGTCCATGACGTCCGTGCCCGGGCGCAGCCACAGGTGGAAGGTATTGCCGAGGATGATCTGCGAGCCCACTTCCTTGAGTTCGTTCGGCGCCATCGCCTTGACGGAGCCATAGGTCCCGACGGGCATGAAGATCGGCGTCTCGATGGTGCCGTGGTTCAGTTTCAAACGGCCGCGGCGGGCGTGCGAGAGGCCGCTCGTGTCTTTCTTGAGGAGGGTGAATTCGAGCATGTGTAATGTCAGTTCGTTGCCGGGGCCGCGCGCGAGTGCGTCGTCAAAAGCATCGCATCGCCATAGCTGAAGAAGCGGTATTCGCTGGCGATCGCGTGCGCGTAGGCCTTGCGGATTTCATCGTAGCCGGCAAAGGCCGAGACGAGCATCATCAAGGTCGACTTGGGCAGGTGGAAGTTGGTGATCATCCGGGTGACCGTCTTGAACAGGTAGCCCGGGGTGATGAACAGATTGGTGTCGCCGCTGCCCGCGACGAGGGTGCCCGACTGCGACGCCGATTCCAGCGCGCGCAGCGACGTCGTGCCGACCGCCACGACATCGCGTCCGGCCTGGCGCGCGGCGCGCACGGTGTCGACCGTCTCTTGCGGAATCGTGTACCACTCGCTGTGCATCTTGTGCTCCGCGAGGTTTTCCACGCGCACGGGCTGGAAGGTGCCTGCGCCCACGTGCAGCGTGACGTAGGCGACGCGCACGCCCTTGGCCGCGACCTTGTCGAGCAGCGCCTGGTCGAAGTGCAGGCCGGCCGTGGGCGCGGCGACGGCGCCCGGCTCTTTCGAGTAGACGGTCTGGTAACGCTGTTCGTCGAAGTCGTCGGCGTCGTGCTCGATGTACGGCGGCAGCGGCAGGCGGCCGTGGGCTTCGATCAGGTCGAACACGTCGCCGTCGAAGTGCAGGGTAAAGAATTCACCGGCGCGTTCGCCGACGCCGACCTCGAACGCATCGGCCAGGCGGATGCGCGAACCGGGCTTCGGCGACTTCGATGCGCGCACCTGCGCGAGCACGGTGCGCGGGTCCAGCACGCGCTCGACGAGCACCTCGACCTGGCCGCCCGTGTCCTTCTGGCCGAAGAAGCGCGCCTTCAGCACCCGGGTATTGTTCATCACGAGCGTGTCGCCGGCCTGGAGCTGGTCGACGATGTCGGCGAAATGACGGTCGGTGATGCGGTCGCCGTCCAGCTGCAGCAGGCGCGACGCGCTGCGGTCGGGCAGCGGCACCTGGGCGATGCGCCCGGGCGGGAGGTCGAAATCGAAATCGGAGAGGGAGTACGTTTTGCTCATCTGGGAAAAACTCGGCGTGGCGCCTTACAATATGGGCTACAGCGTGCGGCGAACCCATTATTTTACACCCGGTTTCCGGACTGAGGGCGCAGGCCATAACCGTTATGCCCAAATCCTGATAAGCCGACAACACGCGCCAACGAACCGCCATGCCAGCCACGAATGCCAAACCGGCGGCCAAAGCCGCAGCCAAGACAGCACCGAAAAGCATCGAAAGCAAGCTCGCCAAGCTCGGCCTGCGCACCGACATGGACCTCGTCCTGCACCTGCCGATGCGCTACGAAGACGAGACGCAGATCGTGCCCATCCGCGAAGCCTGCCTGCGCGGCGGCCACGTGTCGCAGGTCGAGGGCGTCGTCACGAAAAACGAAATCGCCTATAAACCGCGGCGCCAGCTGCTGGTGACCATCGCCGACGACACGTCCGACATCCAGCTGCGCTTCATGAATTTCTACGGCAGCCAGGTAAAGCAGCTGGCCGAGGGCACGCGCGTGCGTGCGCGCAGCGAAGTCCGGCACGGCTTCTTCGGCGCCGAGATGGTCCACCCGGTCTACAAGATCGTCAACGAGGGCGCGCCGCTGCCCAATTCCCTCACGCCCGTGTACCCGTCCGGCGAAGGCCTGTCGCAGACGGTGCTGCGGCGCGCGATCGCGGACGCGATGAAACGCGTGGACTGGACCGATACCGTGCCGCGCGCCGTGCGCGAGCGCCTGAACCTGGCCGAGTTCCAGCCGGCCGTGCGCCTGCTGCACTATCCGCCGCCGGACGTCGACGAGCACGCGCTGACGGAGCGCTCGCACCCCGCGTGGACGCGCGTAAAATTCGACGAGCTGCTCGCGCAGCAGCTGTCGCTGAAACGCGCGCAGGAGGCGCGGCGCGAAAAAGGGGCGCCGGTCCTGGGCGCGGTGGGCGCGCTGTCCGAGGCGTTCTTGAAAGCCCTGCCGTTCAGGCTGACCAATGCCCAGCAGCGCGTCGTGGAAGAGATCCGCCGCGACCTGCGCGCAGACTACCCGATGCAGCGCCTGCTGCAGGGCGACGTCGGCAGCGGCAAGACCGTCGTCGCGGCCCTGGCGGCCGCGCAGGCCATCGACAGCGGCTACCAGGCCGCGCTGATGGCGCCGACGGAGATCCTGGCCGAGCAGCACTTCCGCAAGATCGCCGCGTGGATGGAACCGCTGGGCGTGAAGGTCGCGTGGCTGACGGGCAGCCTGAAAAAGAAGGACAAGACAGCGGCCAGCGAGATGGTGGAGTCGGGAGAAGCCAACCTCGTGATCGGCACGCACGCCCTCATCCAGGACACCGTGCAGTTCGCGAAGCTGGGCCTCGTGCTCGTCGACGAACAGCACCGCTTCGGCGTCGGCCAGCGCCTCACCCTGCGCAACAAGGGGTCCGACGGCCTCGTGCCGCACCAGCTGATGATGTCCGCGACGCCGATCCCGCGCACGCTGGCGATGACGTATTACGCCGACCTGGAAGTGTCCGTCATCGACGAGCTGCCGCCGGGCCGCACGCCCATCGTCACGCGCGCGATCGACCAGAACCGGCGCGACGAAGTGATCGAGCGCGTGCACGCGGCCGCGCTGGAAGGCCGGCAGGTCTACTGGGTCTGCCCGCTGATCGAGGAATCGGAAGCGCTGCAGCTACAGACGGCCACCGAGACGTACGAGACGCTGGCGGAGGCGCTGCCCGACCTCGTCGTGGGCCTCGTGCACGGGCGCATGAAGCCTCTCGAGAAGCAGGTGATCATGGATGCGTTTTCCGCGGGCGACGTGCACGTGCTGGTGGCGACGACGGTGATCGAGGTGGGCGTGGACGTGCCCAACGCGTCGCTGATGGTGATCGAGCACGCGGAGCGCTTCGGCCTGTCGCAGCTGCACCAGTTGCGCGGCCGCGTGGGCCGCGGCTCCGCGGCCAGCGCCTGCCTGCTGCTGTATCAGAGCCCGCTGGGTCCCGTCGCCAAGCAGCGGCTGATGACGATGCGCGAGACGACGGACGGCTTCGAGATCGCACGGCGCGACCTCGAAATCCGCGGCCCCGGCGAGTTCCTGGGCGCGCGCCAGTCGGGCCAGGCCATGCTGCGGTTTGCGAACCTGGAGACGGATCAGTGGATCGTCGAACAGGCGCGCGACGTGGCGGCGTGGCTGCTCGGGTCGGACCGGCCCGAGCTCGAGGCGATCGTCGATGCGCACCTGTCGCGCTGGCTCGGTGGACGCGAAGAGTTTCTCAAGGTCTGAGCCAAAACGTCGTCACGCGCACCAAAACCCCATCCGCGCGCATCAAAACGTCGTCCCCTCCACCAAAACGTCGTCCCCGCGCAGGCGGGGACCTAATGTCTGCGGCCGTGCACGCAAACTTCGGCCCCCGCCTGCGCGGGGGCGACGGTGCGATGACTTACTTGCCCGCCATCGGCGCCGTCGAATCGGCCGCAGCATCCTTCGCTGCGTCCTTCTGCTCGGCCTTGGCAGCGGCCTTCTTGTGATGCTTGGCCTTCTTCACGTGCTTCGTGGCCGCCTTGGCTTCCTGCTTCTCGTGCGTGGCTTCGGCCTTGGCGACGGCCGGCGGCGTGGCCGAATCCGGCGTGGTCGTCGGCGCCGGGGCCGGGGTTTGCGCGAAGGCGGCGGTGGCGAACAGACCGGCGATCAGGGCAGCGATGGTGTTTTTCATGATGAAGGGTCCTCGGTAGTTTTGGATGTCAGTGATGCACGTTTGCGTGTCACTTGTGCCTGAAAACGGCCCACCCCACTATCCTGTTGACGCGATTTACAAATGCTTACGCGCCTGACAAGCGCTTACAGCTCGACCATTGCCGCCATCGCCGCTTCGACCTGCGCCAGCCGCGGCACCATCGCGGCGCGGTAGCGTGCCACCAGCGCCGGGCCGGCGCCCTCGGGCGAGCCGGCAGCGAACGGCGGCTGCGGATCGTATTCGAGCGCCAGCTGGATCGTGCGCGCGACGTCTTCGCCGGCCAGTTCGGCCGCCAGCGCGAGACCGAAGTCGATCCCTGCCGTCACGCCGCCGCCGGAGATCCGGTTGCGGTCGCGCACGATGCGTTCCGCCACGGGCACGGCGCCGAAACGCTCCAGAAACGGCAACCACATCCAGTGGCAGGCGGACCGATAGCCCGCGAGCAGGCCGGCCGCGCCCAGCACGAGCGAGCCGTTGCACACCGACGTGACGTAGCGCGCGTGTTCTCCCTGGCGGCGCAGGAAGGCCAACGTGTCGCCGTCGCCGAACAGGCGCTCGATGCCGAAGCCGCCGGGCACGCACAGCACGTCCAGCGGTGGACAGTCGGCGAAGGTGGCCGTCGGGTTGATCGTGAAGCCGACGTCGGTCGGCACCGGATCGCGCGTCTTCCACACGAGGTGCACCTGCGCGCCGGGCACGCGGCCGAGGACCTGGGCGGGACCGGTCAGGTCGAGTTGGGTCACGTGGGGGAACAACAGAAATCCGATGTGCAGCGCATTACTCATGGCAGGCTCCAGTTCGTCGATGAAGGATGACACCATTCTAGGAAGCGGCTAGCATTGGCAGCAATGTCAAACTTGTGCTGAATCCTGCCAATGTCTTCCAAACCTCGCCCGGTCGCCCTGATCGCCTTCGACGGCGTCCAGGTGCTCGACGTCACCGGCCCGGCCGCCGTGTTCGGCGCCGCCAACGACGCCGCGGGTTACGCCTTCTATCGCCTGCACATCCTGTCGCCGCAAGGCGGCCCCGTGACCAGCAACTGCGGCCTCGCGGTCGTCACGGCGCCGCTGGCCAGCGTCAGGCCGGGCGCGCTGGACACCGTGCTGGTCGCCGGCGGCAGCAAGCGCGGCCTGCGCGCGCTGGCGCAGGATGCCGCCGCGCAGACGTGGCTGCGGCGCGCCTGCGCCCGCGCGCGTCGCTACGGCTCCGTGTGCACGGGCGCCTTCGCGCTGGCGGCCTGCGGCCTCCTGGACGGCAAGCGCGTCGCCACGCACTGGGAAGCGACGGACATCCTCGGCCGCACTCATCCCGACGTCGAGGTCGATGCGAACGCGCTCTACGTCGAGGATGGCAATGTGTGGACGTCGGCCGGCGTCACCACCGGCATCGACATGTGCCTGGCGCTCGTCGCGCGCGACCTGGGCGACGCCGTCGCCAACGCGATCGCGCGGCGCCTCGTCCTGTATGCGCGCCGCCCCGGCTACCAGTCGCAGTTCAGCACGGTGCTGGCGGCCCAGGAAAAGGCGGACAGCCCGTTCGCGGCGCTCGTCGACTGGATCCGCACGCACCTGGACGAACCGCTGGACGTGGCCGCCCTCGCCGGGCGCGCAGGCATGTCGCCGCGCACCTTCCACCGCCGCTTCACGGACGCGCTGGGCGAGACGCCGGCGCGCTTCGTCGAGACGCTGCGCCTCGACCACGCGCGCGACCTGCTGTGCACGACGCTGGCGCTGAAGACCGTCGCGGCGCAGACGGGTTACGCGACGCCGGGCCAGCTGTCGAAAGCGTTCGCGCGCCGCTTCGGCGTCAGTCCCGGGCTGTTTCGCGCGATGCAGGGCGACGCGACCGCGTGAAAAGTTCCGCCCCAGCGCAACGCGGACGCCATCCGCTTCCCGGGCGGCGCACTGGCGGCGCGGGCAGGCACGCGCTGAAGCCCGGCATCCGTCGGCGACAAGCACGCAAAAAAAAAGCCCGCATCGCGCGGGCTTCATGAAGCAGGAACGGCGGACTTATTTGGCGGCGACGGGCGCTGCGGCAACGGTCGTGTCCTTGCTGTCCTTGGCGGCTTCCGTCTTCGCGGCGTGGTGCTTGGCCTTGTGCTTGGCGTGCTTCGCGCTGGCCTTGGCTTCCTTCGCATCGGCCTTGGCGGCCTTCGCGTCGGCCTTTGCTTCCTTCACGTCGGCGCTGGCGGCGACCTTGGCGTCGGCCTTCACGGCGGCGGGGGTCGCGGCGGGCGTCGTCGTGGCGGCAGGTGCCGGGGTCTGGGCGAAAGCAGCGGTGGCGAACAGGCCGGCGATCAGGGTAGCGATGGTCTTTTTCATGATGGAGAGTCCTTGAAGTTTGTCGGGGCAGGTGCACGTCGTTTGCGTGTCACTTGCTCCTGAAACGCGGCCGGCCGGATGGGTGTTGACGGGCTTTACAAATGCTTACCGTGCTGACAATCGCTTACAAGCTTTGGCGCGCGAGCCAGGTGGCGGAGGTCGGGGGACCTACGCCGCCTGATTTAATTCCGCAATCAATGAACGATGCGTCGCAACGCCGGCCATCGCCCCGTCGGCGACGGCCAGCGCCACGCTGCCGGCCGCCCGTGCCATGTCGCCGCAACAGAACACACCGGGCACATTGGTCGCCTTCATTGCATCGGTCGCCACGAATTCGCCCATCGGGCCGGCCTCCATGGCGCAGCCGAGCTGCCGCGGAAGCGCGCCGGCGACCGTCGTGCGCGGCACGACGAACAATCCGGTCATCGGCAATCGCCGCCCGTCGCGCAGCACGACGTCGGCTTCGCCGTCGATCCGGGCGACCGGCGCCGCTTCGAGCGTGACGCCGCGCCGGGCTAGCGCTTCGTGCTGCGCATCGCTCGGCGTGAACGCGTCGTTCAGGAAGAGCGTGACGCGGCCCCAGTCAGGCAACATCAATGCGTGATGCATCGACAGCTCGCCCGTGGCGAGCACGCCGATATCGCCTTCATCGAGCTCGTAGCCGTGGCAATACGGGCAGTGGAATACGCTTCGCCCCCAGCGCTCGGCAAGGCCCTCGATACCGGGAAGCGTATCGGTGACGCCCAGCGCCAGGACCAGGCGGCGTCCGCTGACGGTCCCGCCGTCGCTCAGCGTCACCTCGAAATACTCGCCGTCGCCGGTGGCCGACATCGCCGTGTCGCTAGCCCAGGCGACATTCGGATAGGCCTGCAATTGCGCCCGCCCCTGCGTAGCGATGGCTGCCGCTTCGCTCCCGTCTTGCGTCAGGAAGCCATGAGAATGCCGGGCGAAGCGGTTGCGCCGCCGCCCCGCATCGATGACGAGCACGTTGCGGCGGGCACGCGCCAGCTGCAACGCGGCGGAAAGCCCCGCGTAGCTGCCGCCGACGACGATAACGTCGAAATCAGCCTGGTTTGGGGACGTGTGCATGATGCTGTTCTCCATGTTGGGCGTACTGCGCATTGAAGCGCTCAGCCAGATCGGCCAGCGTGACGCCGGCAAAGCGGCTGACCAGCAAGGCTTCCGCTTCGTCGAAGGCGCTGCTCAGCGACTGGTTGACGACCTTCTCGACCAGGCACTCGGGATGCTCCACGCGATTACCCATCGCGAACACCGTCGGCGAACCGACGCTCACATAAATGTCGTGCAGCGTGAGGTTGCGCAGGTCCGCCGTGATCACCCAACCGCCGCCATGGCCTTTTTCGGAACCGACATAACCACGTTCCCGCAGCCCGGCAAGCGTACGTCGCACGAGTACCGGATTGGTCTGCAAGAAGCCAGCCAATTCCTCGGAGGTGAGCGGCCGTTTGCTGTGCGCCATGTGCAGCAGCAGGTGGAGGACGGAAGAGAGCTTACTGTCGCGTTTCATGTAACTTATGATAGTACATGAGCGCTTTGGGCGCAACAGTCGATTGCCATGGTCGCGTGGACCGCATTGTCGACAGCGCAGGCGTGATGCTGCTATCCCGGTTGGAAGCAAGTTAGTGCGCCTGATAAAACCTCTTGCTTGTCCTGACAGAAACCGCACCGTACACTGAGCCATTTGAACACCTGTAACCGGCCGGGACCGGCCGTTGCTGCAGCCGATCACAGACTCACAGCATGTGGCCAACGACGGACAGTGGTAAACGTCCACAACCGAGTCAATATCATTCTATTAGAACCCGTGTGTCGGGTTTTGCTTCCTCCTGTAGCTTCTCAGAAGAACGTACCATTCCACAAAATAAATACAAACTTACACTATGAAGAGCCTTCCGAACTGGATGCAATTAAAGGATGGATTTATCGATTTCGCAGAATTGGCGATGGAATTGATTGGGAGATCGGAAGATGATCCTAAATATCTGAAGTTCGCCGCCGTGAATGCGCAGGTCGCCCTGGAATTATTCTTGAAGTACTACTATTCGAAAAATGGCAAAGTCGTCGAGATTCAAAAAAAGAAAAACGGCATTCCGCAAGAAGAATTCATCGAGCATTCGCAGATATTAAATCATTATTATGCGGAGAGAAAATGGTCCTATGGCGTGAAGAGAGAACTTGTTTTTATGATGGAGGCAAGAAATTCCATCCTTCATCGGGCCCAGCAAACCGGTTGGAGTTCCGAGCTGGCCACGAGTGTCGTTAGAACACTCTTCTTTATTCACAGCACCTGGTATTCAGATTTCGGTAACTGCTTGTTTGAAAGAAGTTACGGGAAACCTCAGCCGCTCTCTCGGAACAAGGTATGGCAGACAGGCGTCGACAGTTTCGTGCATCAGCTTTCTGACTTGCACGATATGGAGATCCGAACGTGTTTGACGTGCAAGCATCAAGCTGTGGTCGCGGGCGAGTTTTTCGGATTGGAAGGTGCGGAAGGTGACGAGTATCTAGTTTGCCTCAACTGTTTCGACTCGATAGATATTGAGCACGAAGCCCGATTATTGGATTGCCATAAGTGCGGAGAAAAAGCTTACCTTATCGACGCGTTTAACGAACAAGAACATCAGCTTTACGTTGGAAAATGCTCGGAGTGCGGCGAAGATAGTTGGGTGCGGGCTTGCGCAAACTGCGAAATATTCTTCCATCCGGAAGAGGGAGAGAGTGAACTTTACGGCAAATATTTTTGTTCAACAGACTGCTCGGATATGTTTAAGGAAAAGCCAATGTAGCACTGCGCGCTCATCCAGGTGCTGGTGCTTTGTGACGGAAACCATTGGCCCGAGAATGCCTGTCTCTGCATCCTGGCCGTCCGCAATGAGTCGGAAATTGCCGTACACCGCCACGGTCAAGGCCAAATCACGATCTACGTCGATGGCAACCCGTCGGCAGCAAAACGTCCCCGACTTCGGAAACACGTAACGCCGCCGACACGTGCCCCAAGCCGGCCGCCGGACCGTCGGCCGACTGCGCCACGGCGACACGGAATTCCCCCGTTTACCGGACCGCCCACACATCCGCCGCGGCCTGCGCAAAATCGTCGAAATCACGCGCGGGCCGGTCGGTAACGCGCGCCACGGTGTCGGTAACGTCTGCGCCGTAACCCTCGCGGATGGCATCCTGGTCGCGCAGGATCATCTCGAGGTAATCGGCGGGCATGCCTGCCTGTTGAAGCAGTTGTGCCATCCCCTCGCGCGGCAAGGCGTGATGTACGACGGCGCGCCCGGCCGCTTTCGCGATCGCATCCGCCGCTTCGCCGAAGCTGAGCGCGCGGGGGCCCGTAATCACGTGGGTCGCATGGGCGTGCCCGGGTTCGGTGAGCGCGCAGGCTGCCACGCCCGCGATGTCATCGGCGTCGACGAATGCGACCGCGCCCGTGCCGGTCGCGCTGGCGACTGCCCCCGCCTGCCGGATTGCGGGAAGAAGAAACCCTTCGGAGAAATTCTGGGCGAACCCCGTGGGGCGCAGGATCGTCCACCGCAAACCGGATTCGCTCACCGCCCGCTCCACGTTGCGGCGGCCGGAATCCTGCGGCTCATGCGGAAAGGCGACGCCCATCGAAGACAGTGCGACGACGGATTCGACACCGCTGCCTCGTGCCTGCGCGAGGAACGCGGCGACGACGTCGGACGGATCTTCGACGAACGCCGGCGGGACGAGGTAGATGGCGCGGGCGCCATCGAGGGCCGGAGCGAATGTCGCGGGGTTGTGCCAATCGAACACAACATGTCCACCATCGCCGCGACGGCTCGCGGACCGCGCGGCCTGGCCGCGCCGGGCAAGGTGGTTGAGCAGGCGGCGCCCCGTTTTTCCGGTGGCGCCCGTTACCAATATGGGAGAAGCATGCATGACGAAATCCTTGATCTGTTTTGTAGGAGACGTCACTATAAGAATAAATTCCGATCGAAAGAATGCACGAAACCCTCCATTCCATGTTCAAACGTATCGACTCATGTACTGATGCTCTAACGCAAGTGCTGGAAGCGGCCCAGCTCGGCGGGCGCTTGTCGGCCTCGATTTCGGTCAGGGCGCCGTGGGGCTTGCGGTTCGGGCACGTCGAGCGGCTGGCCGGCTTCCATGTGGTATCCCGCGGGGTTTGCTGGCTGCTTTGCGAAGGGGATGACGCACCGGTTCGGCTGGAGCCTGGCGACCTGGTCCTGTTACCGCATGGCACAGCGCACGTCTTGTGCGATGACCCTGCCAGCGAAGCCATCGATCTGCACGCCTACGCCGCGAATATCGCCCCCGGCCAGACGTTGGCTTTGCCCGACGGAAGTGGACTGGAATGCGCGCTGCTATGCGGTTCCTATTCATTGTCGCTCGACGGCCGCTACCCATTGCTGCACGGCCTGCCACGGCTGATCCATCTGCGGGCGGCGCAAATTGCCGAAGGGGCGCTGGCCGCCACGGTCCGGATGCTGGAAGCGGAAGCCGCGCAAGGGGCGCCCGGCTCTTCGCTCGTCATCGATCGCCTGATCGATCTGCTGTTCGTTCATGCGCTGCGCACCTGGCTCGCGATCCAGGCCGACGGGGCGAGCGACAGCTGGTTCGGCGCGCTCGCAGATCCGGTCGTCGGCCCCGCGTTGCAGGCGGTCCACGCCGATCCGACTTTCAACTGGACCGTGGAGACATTGGCGCGCGCGGTCGGGCTATCGCGCGCGCCGTTCGCGCGCCGCTTCCGCAGTGCCGTCGGCGAGCCGCCCCTGTCCTATATCACGCGTTGGCGCATGGCCGTCGCGGCCGGGTTCCTGGAGCAAGGCGAGCGCGCGGCGCGCGTGGCGGGCCGGGTCGGATACGACGACGAATTCGCGTTTGCCAAAGCGTTCAAGCGGGTGCGCGGCATTTCGCCGGGCGAACACCGGCGCCGCTATGCCGGCGCAAGCGCCGGGACATGACTGGCTTCGAAACGCTCGCATCCATTCACTGGAGGTTGGGCAGGCAATACGTACCCGACCACGAGCACGGGCGTAAAAAAGCCCGCATCGCGCGGGCTTCGCCGGCATCGGACAATGGACTTACTGGGTGACCGGCGCGGCAGGCGCCGGGGCAGCCTCCGGTGCCGGAGTGGCCGGCGCGGCCGGAGTGGCGGGAGCGGCCGCATCAACCGACGTCGCAGCCGGTGCCGCCGGGGTGGCCGGGACAGCCGGGGCGGCGGCGGTTGCCGGAGCGGCTTCCGCGGCCGGCGTCGTCGTCATGGCGGCCATGTCGTCCTTCATGGTGTCGGTCTTCGCGACATGCTTCGTCTTGCTCTTCGCATGCTTGGCGCTCGCCTTCGCTTCCTTGGCGTGCGTCCTGGCCGTCTTCGCGTCGGCGTGCGCTTCCTTCGCGTCGGCTTGCGCTGCCTTGGCTTCGGCCGGCATGGCCTTCGTCTCGGTTTTCGTTGCCTTCAGGTCCGCGTTGTTGACCAGCACGGCTTGCTTGGGTGCGGACGTCTGGGCGAAAGCTGCGGTGACAAACAGGCCGGCGATCAGGGTAGCGATGGTTTTTTTCATGATGAAGGGTCCTCGGAGTTTATCGGGAAGGTGCACATCTTTCGTGTGTCACTTATCCCTTCAACGAGGTCTTCTGTCCGTCTGTTGACGCACTTTACAAACGGTTACTGTATTGACATGTGCTTACACCGCTGCGTTGCGCCGTGCACGCAAACGAAAAAGCCCGCATCGCGCGGGCTTTTCATGCGTCCGGACCGGATTACTTCGCCGCGACCTTCGTGGCCTTGTGCTCGGCCTTCGCGTGCTTGACGTCGGCCTTGGCTTCCTTCTTGGTGTCCTTGGCCTCGGCCTTGGCAGCAGCCTTCGTTTCCTTGACGTCGGCCTTGGCATCGGCCTTGGCTTCCTTCACGTCGGCCTTGGCGGCTTGCTTCTCCTGCTTGGCTTCGACCTTGGCCGCGGCCGGCGTGGCGGTTGCCGGCTTGGTGGCCGGTGCCGGCGCCTGGGCGAAGGCAGCGGTTGCGAACAGGCCGGCGATCAGGGTAGCGATGGTCTTTTTCATGATGAAGGGTCCTAAGAAGTTTTGGGGTCGGTGCAAGTCGTTTTGCGTTGCACTTGAGCCTAAAACGAAGCGGCATACCCATCTGTTGACGCGCCTTACAAACGGTTACCGCGCTGACAGATCCTTACATCTCGACAGTTTCAGCGCAGTTCAGAAATCGTAGCCGTGCCAGGCATCCTTGAAATCCCTGGCGCGCGCGTCGACGACTTCCGGCCGCGCGCGCAGCCATGCGATCACGGCCTCGCGATCGTCTTCCGTCGGCGAACCGCGCTCGATGCGGGCGACCACGCCCTCGGTTTCGCTGAACGGCTCGCGACCGCCGAAGCCGCCGCCGAGCAGACCGCGTTCTTCCAGCGCGCCGAAGAAGTCGTTGATGAAGTCGTGGTACGGCTCGCCGCGCATCGGGGCGTGGAACACGAGTTCGACGTCGAAGCAGTGCTCGCGGAATTCGCCGACGCGCATCTTCTTGCGCTGACGGGCATTCAGGCGCCGCATGCGGCTGGTCGAACGGGGATCGCGTTTCATGGATTCTCCTTGGTTGTCATCGATTGGTCGGCGTCGTACGTCAGCCCGATCTGGCGCCGGACCTCGTCCATCACGCCCATCAGCGCCAGCGTATCGGCATGCGTCATGCCCGGGCTTTCGACGAGGCCCGCGCGCCAGCAGCGCTGCGCCTCGGCCACCTCGTGCACGTAGCCGTTGCCGACGTAGGGCGTGGGCACGGTGCGCGAGATGCCGTCGGCGCGCACCACCGTCACCGTCTGCGCGCGGTAGAACATCGTGTTCATGCGCACGTGGCCACGCTCGCCCGCGATCGTCAGCTCGCTCGGCAGGCGCGCGCGCAGCGAGCAGCTGCACATCGACATGCCGCCGCCGCCGTGGCGCAGCAGGATGCCGGTCTGCTCGTCGACGCCGGTCGGGCCGAAGTCGGCGTGGGCCAGCACGGTCTCCACGGGGCCCAGCAGCGCCACCGCGATCGACAGCGGATAGATGCCCAGGTCGAGCAGCGCGCCACCGCCCAGCACGGGATTGAACAGGCGGTGGTCGGGGCCGACGTCGGCCTTGAATCCGAGGTCGGCGTTCACCTGGCGCACGGTGCCGATCTCGCCCGAGTCGACGATGCGGCGCACCTCGGCCAGCGCGGGCAAAAAGCGCGTCCACATCGCCTCCATCAGGAACAGATTCTTCTCGCGCGCGAGCGCCACCAGTTCCTCGGCCTGGCGGCGGTTGACCGTGAAGGCCTTTTCGCACAGGACGCCCTTGCCGGCCTCCAGCGCCAGGCGCACGTTCTCGTAATGTGCGGGGTGCGGCGTGCCGACGTAGACGAGGTCGACGTCGGCGGCCCCCACGAGGTCGTCGTACGATCCGTACGCCGTGCCGCCGAATTCGCGCGCGAACAGTTCGGCGCTGTCCAGGTTGCGCGAGCCGACGGCGGCGAGCTGCGCGTCCGGTGTGTCCTCGAGTGCGGTGGCAAAGGCCTTGGCAATCTTTCCCGTGCCAAGGATGCCCCAACGTACCTTGTCGTTCATGGCGCTGTCCTCCTTATGCATTGCTGGCCGGCCGCCTGGGCCGGAACACGGTTGGGTCGAGATAAAACGCTTCGTCCTGGTCCGGCCACCAGCCTGGCACGCCCAGCACGGGCAGCGGCGTGAAGCCGGCCGTGGACAAGCCCTCGGCCGCTATCGCCTTGGACACCGCGGCATCGATCCAGTCGCGGCGCCCGGCGCGGTCGAGCGCAAAAAAATCCGCGGCGGCGGGCACGACGCGCACATGGGCCGTGATCGCCTTGCGCGGCACGACGAGCTTTTCCATCAGCGCGTGCCCGAACAGCCACAGTTCGCAATCGCGCCCGAACATGGCGCGCTTGTCGAACAGGGCGTCGCGCCAGCGGTGCGCGCGCAGGTCGTCGACGAGCGCGCGGCCCGCGGCGCCGTCACGCACGACGAGCAGGGCCGCGTTCTCGTCGAAGATGGTGGCGGCGTCGCGCGCCGGCCCGCGCGACTTGCCCACGCCGGCCTGCGCGATCTGCGCGGCCTGCAGGGCATTCAATGCGCGCTTGATGCGCGGGAAGGTCTGCCACACGAGGCCATTGAAGAAATCGTGCAGGTTCGCGCGCGTGGGCACGCAGCCCGTGGCGCCGATGAAGGCTTCGTACGCCATCCCTTCCGGCAGCGCGTCCTGGGGCACGAAGCGCAGCGGCTGGCCGCCGTCGTTGACCAGCCCGAGCCGCGCCGCATTCGCATTGAACGCCGCGATGAAGGGGCCGTCCGTCAAACTGTCGAAAGCGGGACGGACCGTGTCGTACCACGGCCGCGTCCAGTCGATGTCCGGGAACATCCCGTTACAGCATCTTCCAGCCGATCTGTTCGCCGGCGTTCAGCGGCACCAGTTCCTGCTCGCCCATCGGCACCGTCGCCGGCAGGTTCCACGCCTCGCGCGTCAAGGTGATCGTGCCCTCGTTGACGGGCAGGCCGTAGAAGTTCGGGCCGTTCAGGCTCGCGAACGCTTCCAGTTTATCCAGCGCGCCGGCCTGTTCGAAGGCGGTGGCGTACAGCTCCATCGCGTGCAGCGCGGTGTAGCAGCCGGCGCAGCCGCAGCTCGCTTCCTTCGCGTGCACGGCGTGCGGGGCGGAGTCGGTGCCGAGGAAGAAGCGCTCGTCGCCGCTCGTCGCCGCCGTCACCAGCGCCAGGCGGTGTTCCTCGCGCTTCAGGACCGGCAGGCAATAGTAGTGCGGGCGAATGCCGCCCTTGAAGATCTCGTTGCGGTTGTACAGCAGGTGGTGCGCCGTGATCGTCGCGGCGATCGGGCCCTCGGCCTCGGCGACGTACTCGGCCGCGTCCTTCGTCGTGATGTGCTCGAAGACGATCGGCAGTTCCGGGAAGTCGCGGCGCAGCGGACGCATCACGCGCTCGATGAACACGGCTTCGCGGTCGAACAGGTCGATGTGCTGATCCGTGACTTCGCCGTGCGTCAGGAGCGGCATGTCGAGTTCCTGCATCACTTCCAGCGTTTTATAGCACTTGCGCAGGTCGGTCACGCCGGCGGCGGAATTCGTCGTCGCGCCGGCCGGGTACAGTTTCACGCCGTGGATGAAGCCGGTGTCGCGCGCGCGGCGGATCTCGTCCGGGTCTGTGTTGTCGGTCAGATACAACGTCATCAGCGGCTCGAACGACATGCCGGCCGGCAGCGCGGCCAGGATGCGGGCTCGGTATTCGGTCGCCAGCGCCGCGGTCGTGACGGGCGGCTTCAGGTTCGGCATGACGATGGCGCGGGCGAACTGGCGCGCGCTGTGCGGCAGCACGCTGGCCATGGCCGCGCCGTCGCGCAGGTGCAGGTGCCAGTCGTCGGGGCGGATGAGGGTGATGGTGTCGGGGGATTCGATGATGGACATGGCGGCTCTCGGATTGCGAACCCCGACATTTTACTCGCACGCACCGCGTTCGGCATGCCTTGTAGGTGCGCACGATACATTGCAATACAGAACGGAAATACCCTTTGGGGCTAGAATCGTCGTATTGTCAACCGGCCCGCGCAAACATGACATTCGAATTGCTTACGCTTGCCCAACTGGCGTGCATCATCGTGTTCGCTTACACGGTCTACGGCCTCACCGGTTTCGGCTCGGCCGTGACGGCGATGCCGCTGCTCGTGCTGTTGATTCCGCTGCGCACGGCGGTGCCGCTGATGCTCGTGTTCGATCTCGTGTCCGGCCTGCTGCTGGGCCTCAAGAACCGCCGCTTCATCGAAAAGCGCGAAGCCCTGCGGCTGATCCCGTTCATGGTGGCCGGGATGGCCATCGGCGTGCTCGCCCTCGTGCGTGCGCCGGAGCACCTGCTGCTGCTCGTGCTCGGCCTGTTCATCCTGAGCTATTCGGCCTGGAGCCTGCTCGTGCGCGGCAAGCCGCAACCGCTGGCGTCCACGTGGGCCGGGCCGTTCGGCGTCGTCGGCGGCATGTTCACGGCGCTGTTCGGCACGGGCGGACCGTTCTACACGATCTTCCTCACGCGGCGCCTGCACGACAAGCTGACCCTGCGCGCCACCATCAGCGGCGTGCTGTTCTTCAGCGCCGTCGCGCGCCTCGTGCTGTTCACGGGCGCCGGACTGTATCGCCAGCCGGCGCTGCCGCTGCTGGCCGCCGCGCTGCTGCCGTTCGCGCTCGGCGGGCTGTATCTCGGCAACCGGCTGCACCGGCGGCTGCCGGCGGAGCGGGTCAGGCAGGCCGTGTGGGTGGTGCTGATCGCGGGCGGGGCGAGCCTGGTGTTGCGGAACCTGTAAGCGTCGTTCCTGCGCCATGAACTGCGTCGTCCCCGCACTACGAACTGCGTCGTCCCCGCGGAGGCGGGGATCCAATTTTGCACGCATCGCGGCGACGCCGGGAGTACCTGGGCCCCCGCCTGCGCGGGGGCGACGGTTTGCTTGCGCAGGCGACGTTCTTCTCGCGAGGGGCGGCGTTTTGCTGATAACAATGCGATTGGTGTCAGTGGATGATCCGCGCCAAGAACTCCCTGGCCCGGTCCGACGTCGGCGCCTCGAAGAACGCCTCCCCGGTGCTGTCCTCGACGATGCGTCCCTCGTCCATGAACACGACGCGGTCCGCCACGCGGCGCGCAAAGCCCATCTCGTGGGTCACGACCATCATCGTCATGCCGTCGGCGGCCAGGCCGGTCATCACGTCGAGGACTTCGCCCACCATCTCCGGATCGAGCGCGGACGTCGGCTCGTCGAACAGCATCGCGACGGGGTCCATCGCCAGCGCCCGCGCGATCGCCACGCGCTGCTGCTGGCCGCCCGAGAGCTGGGCCGGGAATTTGTCCTGGTGCGCCAGCAGGCCCACGCGCTCCAGGTATGTCAGGCCGTTCGCCGTCGCCTCGTCGCGCGGGCGTTTCAGGACCTTGACCTGGGCCAGCGTCAGGTTGTCGCGCACGGACAGATGCGGGAACAGCTCGAAGTTCTGGAACACCATGCCGATGCGCGCGCGCAGCGCGGGCAGGCGCGTGGCCGGGTCGCCGACCGACGTGCCGTCCACGCGGATCGCCCCTTGCTGGAAGGGCTCGAGGCCGTTGACGGTCTTGATCAGCGTCGACTTGCCCGAGCCGGACGGGCCGCACACGACGACCACGTCGCCGCGCGCGACGCGCGTCGTGCACTCGCGCAGGACCTGGAAAGGGCCGTACCACTTGCTGACATTGTCGATTTCGATCATCTTGTTTTCACCGAATTTGGGCGTGCTTGACAGCACCCGCAACGCCAAGGATACTGCCGGGACTTGTCAATATCACAGCACCAGGCACCCGGCAACTACCTGATCTTGCACGAGATTGTGCCACGGCGCCGGAACAGGACGGACGATCTCCCCTGTTCCGCAATCTGCCACCACAGAGGAAGCTTATGAACCAAAGAAACCGCCTCACCACCTGGATCCTCGTGGGCCTGGTACTCGGCATCGCCGTCGGCTACGTGGCGAACACCCATATGACCGACACCAAGGGCTTTGCCGAGACCATGTCATTGGTGACGACGCTGTTCCTCCGCCTGATCAAGATGATCATCGCCCCGCTCGTGTTCTCCACGCTGGTGGTCGGCATCGCCAAGATGGGCAATGCCGCGGAAGTCGGCCGCATCGGCATCAAGGCGTTAAGCTGGTTCATCATCGCTTCCCTGCTCTCGCTCACGCTGGGCCTGATCCTCGTGAACCTGTTCCGGCCGGGCGACGCGATGGCCGCCGCCGGCCACCTGCCGGACATGAGCGCCTCGTCGGGCATCACCGCCTCCGGCCTGACGCTGAAGGACTTCGTCACCCACCTCGTGCCGACGTCGATCGCCGACGGCATGGCCAGGAACGAGATCCTGCAGATCGTGATCTTCTCGATCTTCTTCGGCACCGGCGCCGCCGCCGTGGGCGCGCGCGCCACGCCGCTGATCGACGCCATCGACGGCGCGGCCCACGTGATGCTGAAGGTGACGGGCTATGTGATGAACTTCGCGCCGTTCGCGGTGTTCGCCGCGGTGGCCGGCGTCGTCGCCACGAGCGGCCTGGGCGTGCTCTCCACCTACGGCAAGTTCATGGGCGAGTTCTACCTCGGCATCGCGCTGCTGTGGGCCGTCCTGATCGCGATCGGCGTGCTGTTCGTCGGCCCGCGCCTGTTCAAGCTCCTCGGCCTGCTGCGCGAGCCGACCATCCTCGCGTTCACCTGCGCGTCGTCGGAAGCCGCGTATCCGAAAACGCTGGAAGGCCTGGAACGCTTCGGCGTCAAGAACCGCCTGGCCGCGTTCGTGCTGCCGATCGGTTACTCGTTCAACCTGGACGGCTCGATGATGTACTGCACCTTCGCCTCGGTCTTCATCGCCCAGGCCTACGGCATCGAGCTGGCGCTGTCCACGCAGCTGACCATGATGCTCGTGCTGATGCTGACGTCGAAAGGCATGGCCGGCGTGCCGCGCGCATCGCTCGTCGTGATCGCCGCCACGCTGGGCCAGTTCCACATCCCCGAAGCGGGCCTGCTCCTGCTGCTCGGCATCGACCACTTCCTCGACATGGGCCGCTCGGCCACGAACGTGATCGGCAACGGCATCGCCACGGCCGTCGTCGCGAAGTGGGAGGGCGATCTCACCGATCCCGCCCTCGCCACCCAGGACGTCGCGACCGCGCCATTGCGCTAGACGCCCCCCGAATCCAGGCTCCTCCCAAGGAGCCTTTTTTTTGCCTTCCAAAAATTGTTAAAAAAGGAGATCTGATGTTTTTAAAATTCATACGCACCTGCTTCGCACTGTTCCTCTTTACGCTGTGCGCAGCGGCCGCGCACGCCGCGGGACGCCTGCCGAACGTGGTGATCCTCGCCACCGGCGGCACCATCGCCGGCACCGGCGCCACCAGCACGACGACGGTCGGCTACACGGCCGCCAAGGTCGGCGTCGATGACCTGATCAAGGCCGTGCCGGAACTGAAGCAGGTCGCGCACGTGACCGGCGAACAGGTGTTCCAGATCGCCAGCGAGAACATGAGCAACGAGCACTGGCTGACCCTGGCCAAGCGCGTCAACACGCTGCTGGCCAGGCCGGACGTGGACGGCGTCGTGATCACGCACGGCACCGACACGATCGAGGAAACGGCGTACTTCCTCGACCTCGTCGTCAAGAGCAGAAAGCCGGTGGTGGTGGTGGGCGCGATGCGTCCGTCGACCGCGATCTCGGCCGACGGCCCGATCAACCTGTACAACGCCGTGCTCGTCGCGGGCAGCCAGGAAGCGGTCGGCAAGGGCGTGCTGGTCGTGATGAACGACCAGATCAACGCCGCGCGCGACGTCAGCAAGACCAACACGACGACGACGGACACCTTCAAGGCGACGGAACTGGGCCTGCTCGGCTACGTGGTGGGCAACCAGCCGCACTTCTACCGCGCCTCGACCCGCAAGCACACGGTGGACACGGAGTTCGACGTGAGCAACCTGACGTCGCTGCCGCAGGTCGACATCGCCTACACCTACGCGAACGTGGGCCCGACGGCCGTCAACGCGCTGGTCGCCGCCGGCGCCAAGGGCCTGATCCACGCGGGCGTGGGCGACGGCAGCCTGCCGATCAAGGTGCGCCCGGCCCTGTCGGCCGCGCGTGAAAAGGGCGTGATCATCGTGCGCGCCAGCCGCGTGGGCCAGGGCATCGTCGCGCGCAACGGCGAGGCCAATGACGACCAGCTGGACTTCGTGGTGGCCGATACGCTCAATCCGCAGAAGGCGCGCATCCTGTTGATGCTGGCGCTGACCAAGACGAACGACACCAAAGAGATTCAGCGGATGTTCTACACGTATTGATTTTGGATGCATGGTGGGCACGTTCGTTTGTGAGGCCCCCGGCCTCACAAACCCCACCGACGATGTTCGCATTACCGTAGGGTGGGCGGCCCTCCGCCCACGCGCAACGCCAACACATCGCGCGCGTCAACAAAAAATGGCCGCGCTTGCGGCCATTGTTACGTCGTCACACCAGCGCGTGCCCCCGCATGCGCGTCAGGATCGCCAACGGACTCGCATCCTTGTCGTACTGGTGCATGGGCGACAGCTGCAGCGTGTGTTCCATCATGTACTGCCCCGCCATCACGGCGTGCGAGGTCTGGTCCGAGAAGCACACCCACGCGCAGCCCGGCGGGAAGCCGAACGTGACCTGCGGCGCGTTCTTCTGGTAGTCGAGGTCGGACTTCATCGCGTCGTGCAGCTGCAGCATGATGTGGTCGTATTCGCTGCGCAGCGACTTCGTCACGTGCAGCATGTTCAGCACCTTCGCCTGCCACGCCGAATACGGTTTCACTTTCGGCAGGAAGCGCCGGGCCACGTCCTCGAACGGTTCGCCCACGCGCCACACGCGCGGCTCGCCGTCCTGGTTCACGTTGGTGAATACCCGCAGCAGGCGCTCGCCGTAGTTCGGGCGCGACGGAAACGAGTCCACGTGCATGCGGCGGTCGTCGGCGCGCCACGATTGCACGCGGTTCTGCACGACCGACGGCCGGAAGCTCGTCGCGCCGCGGCGCAGGTGCTCGCCGTAGCGCGGCACCAGGTTGCCCAGCAATCCTTCGGCCTCGGCGCGGAACCGGCCGATCATCCCGGCCATCAGCGCGCGCGTCGCGTCGTCGCCGACCACGCCTTTCAGGTCGCCGCCGGCCGAGAGGCTGATGTTGCGGGTCTTGGGGTCGCGGATGTCTTCGCGGAACAGCGCCAGTTCTTCCTTGTGCGGCGCGAAGCCGTGCTGGCCGAAGTTCGGAAAGTACAGCACCTTGCCCGCTTCCAGCGCGGCGATCCAGGCCGGGTTGCCGTGGCCTACGTCCGCCATGTCGATCTCGACGATCTGTTTTTCCATTCCGTTCACATCCTCATCAATCTTGTACGGCTTCGACCGCGGGCGAGGCCAGGTCTTCGTCCTGCCTGGCCTGCTGGCGGTCCCACATCTGCCGGTACAGGCCATCCGCCGCGATCAGGGCCGCGTGCGTGCCCCGTTCGACGATGCGGCCGTGGTCGAGCACGAGGATCTGGTGGGCGTCGGCGATGGTCGACAGGCGGTGCGCGATGACGAGCGTCGTGCGCTGCTTCGCGATTTCCTTCAACTGCGCCTGGATCGCCTGCTCCGACTTCGAATCGAGCGCGGACGTGGCCTCGTCGAAGATCAGGATCGCCGGATTCTTGAGCAGCGTGCGCGCGATGGCCACCCGCTGCTTCTCGCCGCCGGACAGTTTCAGGCCGCGTTCGCCCACCATTGTCGCATAGCCGTCCGGCAGGGTTTCGATGAAGTCGTGGATCGACGCTGCGCGCGCGGCCGCCACGATGTCGGCGCGGCTCGCGCCCGGGCGGCCGTAGGCGATGTTGTATTCGATCGTGTCGTTGAACAGCACCGTGTCCTGCGGGACGATGCCGATCGCGTGGCGCAGCGAATCCTGCGTCACGTTGCGCACGTCCTGGTCGTCGATGCGGATCGCGCCCTGCTGCACGTCGTAGAAGCGGAACAGCAGCCGGGACAAGGTCGACTTGCCCGAGCCGCTGTGGCCCACGACGGCCGTCGTGGTGCCGGGCGGGATCGTGAAGTCGACGTCGAACAGGATCTGGCGTTTCGGATCGTAGTTGAATTCGACGTGCGAGAACTCGACCCGCGCACCGTGCGTGACGAGCGGCCGCGCATCGGGCGAATCGGCCACCTCGCGATTCTGTTCGAGGAGGCCGAACAGGCGCTCCATGTCCGCGAGGCTCTGCTTGATCTCGCGGTAGATCACGCCGAGGAAGTTCAGCGGGATGTACAGCTGGATCATGAAGGAGTTCACGAGCACGAGGTCGCCCAGGGTCATCGTCTTGTCGATCACGCCCTGCGTCGCGCGCCACAGGATCGCCGTGACGGCCGCCGCGATGATCAGGGACTGGCCCGTGTTCAGGACCGACAGCGACGTCTGCGAACGCACCGCGGCCTGCTCGTACTTCTGCAGGCCCTCGTCGTAGCGCTTCGCTTCGTAGTCCTCGTTGCCGAAGTATTTCACCGTCTCGTAATTGATCAGCGAGTCGATCGCCTTCGTGTTGGCCTTCGAATCCAGCTCGTTCATCGTGCGGCGGAAATGCGTGCGCCATTCCGTGACGGTGACGGTGAACGTGATGTACGTGACGAGCGCGACGCACGTGATGCCGGCGAACCAGGCGTCGTAGTGCGTGCCGAGGTAGCCCAGCACCAGCGTGATCTCGACGAGCGTGGGCAGGATCGAGAACAGGGAATACGAGACGAGCGAGCTGACGCCGCGCGTGCCGCGCTCGATGTCGCGCGTCATGCCGCCCGTCTGGCGGTTCAGGTGGAAGCGCAGCGACAGCGCGTGCAGGTGCCGGAACACTTTCAAGGCGATCGTACGTACGGCGCGCTGCGTCACGCGCGCGAACAGAAATTCGCGCAGCTCGGTGAACAGCGTGGTCGAAAAGCGCAGCGCGCCGTACGCGACGAGCGCGCCGAGCGGCAGCACGAGCAAGGCGTGCGGGCTGGATGGGTTGATCGTCAGGTGGTCGATCAGCTTTTTCAGCACGAGCGGCACGCCGACGTTGGCCATCTTGGCGCCGACGAGGCAGATCAGCGCGGCCAGTACGCGCCATTTATAGACCCACAAATAGGGCAGCAGGGTGGCGATGGTGGCCCAGTCGTTCCGTTTGGCGTTCGGATCGGCGGGCGGCAGGGAGTTCGGCGGAGAGCGTCGCATGGCAGGGCTCGAAGTTTTATGGTTCAATCGGGAGGATTGTAGCCTTTACCGGAAATTCAAGATGACCCAGCCAGGAAACCAGACCCCGTCCATCACCCGCCTGCCTGAAGGAAAGATGCCAGTGCTGCGGATGATGCCCGCCCCGTCCGATGCGAACGTCTACGGGGACGTGTTCGGCGGCTGGATCATGGCCCAGGTCGACGTCGCCGGCTCGCTGCCGGCCGTGCGCCGCGCGAATGGCCGTGTCGCCACCATCGCCGTGAATTCCTTCGTGTTCAAGAACCCCGTGTTCGTGGGCGACCTGCTGTCGTTCTACGCCGACATCGTCAAGGTCGGCAATACGTCGATCACCGTCTACGTCGAGGTGTACGCGGAACGCAACCGCCTGCAGACGGACGTCGTCAAGGTGACCGAAGCCACGCTGACCTATGTCGCCACGGGCCCGGACCGCAAGCCGCGCCAGTTGCCGCCGCTGGAATCGCTGATCGCGCAGTAAATCGCAGGCCGCCGCGCACTGTCCATGAGCTGGCCGCGCCGCCTGTTCCTGCTGAACGCGGCGCGGCTCGCGGCCGCATCGTCGGCGTTATTGCACGCCGCGCCGTCGAACGCGGCCGGCTATCCGTTCAGCCTCGGCGTCGCATCCGGTTCGCCGCTGCCGGATGGCGTGATCCTTTGGACGCGCGTGGCGCCCGATCCGCTCGACGAGACGAAGACCCCATCGCTCGCCCTCACCCTGCGCTGGGAAGTGGCGCACGACGGCGCGTTCCGCAACATCGCCGCGAAGGGCAGCGCCGTCGCGACGCCCGAACTGGCGCACAGCGTGCGCGTCGACGTGCGGGGCTTGCAGCCGGCGCGCTGGTACTGGTATCGCTTCATGCTGGGCGACGCCGTCAGCCCCGTCGGCCGCACGCGCACGGCGCCCGCACCGGACAGCATGCCGGACTCGCTCAAGCTGGCCGTGGCCTCGTGCCAGCACTGGGAATTCGGCAGCTATGCGGCGCACCGCTACATCGAACAGGCGAACCCGGACCTGATCTCACTCCTCCGGTGCATACTTCTTCCAAAGCCGTAATAGCGTATCGCACATGTCTTGGCCGGCCAGTCGGATCTGATTAACGCCGAATGGTTCTTCCGATTGCCATGGCTTGCGTTTGCCGACGTAATGCACGATGCGGGCAGATACCAGTTTCTCGGGGGTCATTCGGGTGCTTCCTACGTTAAACTCTGAAGGCAATTCGTGATACATATCTTTTAACACAAGGTTCAGAACAGTTTGATTACCCGACCAAGGACTCGCCTCCGCCACATGCATGAGCTTGCGCCAAATCTCTGGTGTTCGAACTCGCTTCCCCAAACTAAGTACCCCGGAATTAAACCCGCCTAAATGTTTAATCTCCATACCTTCTCCCGGCGGCAACGAGCAAGCCGCGACATCTCCCCTATACGCCAAAAGCTCATCAATATTTCCGACAATAATCATGTCCGCATCCAAATATATAAGCTGCTCATAATCCACCACTCGAAACAACTCATAACGAAATGCGGGACTCATGCGCCAGTCACGATGTTTCGTGAAACAGCATTTTTGATATAAATCGCTGGCAATCGTCCTATATTTTATGTTCGGATACTCTAATTCTATTCGGCGCCGCGAAGCCTCGCTCAGCACTTCGCTATAACAGACGATATAAGGAATAGCGATATGAGGATTTGACTGCCTCAAACTGCGCATTAATGCAGCCAAGCCCACCGAATATTCATCATCAACGTGGGAACAAAAGGCGACATCCATTTTTACCTCTAAGGACGAGAAAACACTAAAGGATCTTAGGCTCGACAGTGAACGCAAAGCAGAAATCGTTATATTACTTAGCAGTATCGCTCAATATCAATTTATCAGCTTTTGAGCGGAGAATTCGGATTGCGCCAAATTGACACTCGGGCTCACATAAGAACGAATTTACGACATCGAGAAGCTCTTGCATGAGATGCCGCGCTCCAAGGGTGAGCATTTTCATATATTACCTCAGCCACGAACAGATTCTTTCCACTACAGGCAAATGCGGACAGGCAAGAGAATACTGTCCCCTGCATCAAACACAGCTTAAACCACTTAATGCCGCTTCGAATTTCCGCCCCTCGCTATCGATGCTAAATGATTCCACAATTGTGGCACGAGCATTTTCGCCTGCAAATTTTGCAAACTCAACATCGACCAAAGCCCGCCTCATCGCATTCGCGAGGCTTGATGAGTCACCAGCCAGAAATAACAAGCCATTGATCCCATCAAGTACAAGCTCTTCGATCCCGGATACATCGCTAGTCACAACAATAAGCTTCATTGCCATGGCCTCTTTGATGCTATTCGGCAACATATCGCGATCGCCGTCCGGGGCCACTAAGCAAGGAAGTACGAATACATTTGCCTGGTCTAGAATCTTGACGATCTCATTTTGAGTACGAGGCCCGATTGCTTTGACAAAATTGTCCAATTGAAGAGATCGAATCTGTTTGTCAATATCGTCCTTAAGCGGGCCATCCCCAACAATCGACAGTTTGAATAACAGACCTTCTTCTCTTAGTATTGCACACGCATCGATCAAAATATGGAGGCCCTTTTTGTGCACTAATCTAGCCACACATACGATCGAATTGTTCGGACTCTTTTGCTGCCACGACGGATTAAATAAACCGACATCGATGCTGCTATGTATTACTTCCATTCCTCTCATTATTCTGAATTTTGGCGTCAAAATCCTCTTATTGTATTCAGATATTGCAAAAACCTGGGAAGCATGTTCGATCAGTGACTCGCGTATTCTCCCATACCTCTGATCTTTGACTTCAGCAAAAATATCCTTTGAACGCAACGTAACCGTATAGGGTACCCAAGGATACTGCGTCGTTATAATCTTGGTCTTTACAACGTCCCATGGGAAAAGAAAAGGACAGTGAATATGGTCCGGCTCAAAGATTTCGTCTTTGGTTGACAGATGGTGCCGGGCCGCCGACAGATTGCCAAACCTATACGAGCAAACGAGCAATTCATATAACAACTTAAAGCCAATAAGACAGGCCCTGACGAATGGCGCGCGAACTTGCCCCTCGTATTCTGCTTCGGATTTTCTTTGTAAAATATTTTTTTTTGGAAAATAGCTTATAAAGAAAGAAGCTCGAAATTCTTTAGACCGCAGCAATTTCCACGCTAAAGCCGCGATTGTTTTCAACCCAGCCGCAGCGCCCGGACTTCGGCATTCTTCATATCGGCAAAATTGAAGCAGACCGCTTTGAACAATTTTATCATTCATGAACGAAAAGTCATGCCATCGCGAATATATCCTTAAATCATGACCCATTCCCTGCAAATAAAGAAGCTCTTCCAAAATAAACGTTTCCGAATATTTTGGGAAAGTATTTCGGATATATGCTATTTTCAACATTTTCAATTCGAAATATGGACACTAGAGAGATCACTATATAAGCAACCTCCTCAAATGATATTCAGCCCCTCCGAGGAGCCCGTAGGAAATATATGTGATAGCAGATCAATATTCTCTCACTCGAAATTAATGACCGCGCTTACGATAGGTTAATTTAACAATATCCGCGCAGCAAAGTCTGGGGCATTCGTTAATTTCCAACGTCCTGGAAATGCCTGTTTTGGCCAAGCTTGTACCGCTTCCAAAACTTCGGTCCATTTCTCCGTTCGGGTAACAATATGAATATTAAGGCCTAGGCGTCGTAATGCGCTACATGCAAGATATTGCTCAGGATGCATAGGGAAGAATATCATGCGGATGCCCTTCTCTAGACAATGTGCAGCTGCTCCCGTTGCGCTATGCCATAGGGCGATATCAATCTCACTGGAGAGTTGGTCTAAACGATACATAACTGAGGTTGATATCGTACAGCCGGCAGCTACCAATTCAGACACAACGCTCGCCGGAAAATCTGGCAAGTATGCAACGACTTCATATCCGAGTCTTATGGCGGCTTGAAGAATTAGTAGCGATGCCGGATGCGAATATTTTAGATACGCAAAAAGCTTCCTCGCACCATTTTTCGGCCAAATAGGCAGTACGCCTCCACCGACGGCTTCAATTTGACCAAGATGCCGCTCGGGGGAATGCATCGAAAAATGATTAAAATCGCACCAATTTCTGTACCAAACGTCCCCTTGGAATAAATGAGAAAAAGAGCTTAACGGATTTAAACGTAAGCGAACAAGCCCCTCATTTATAACCGATAAGGTTCTTGTCTCGGAAGCAGCTAGCTGTTCGGTTAACACCTCAGGACGTATTGCCGGCATGAATCCCGTCTTCTCGTTCGGCATAGGCGGCATCGCAAAGCCGCTATCAATAGAACGAACCTCGATAGAGAGGCTCAGCGCAGCGAGTCGTGCCGTCGGGGCAGACTCACAGAAAACCAGATCCGCTTTGACGGTCGTGAGAATTGCCCGCCAAGCGACCAGCAGAGAACTTACCTGTTCGGAGGTACTGTAGCCAGTATTGTGAAGTATATCAGCGTGATTGATGGCAAAAATTGGATTCGACAGACGAGGGAACCGTGGTGCCTCAAACCACGTGACCCCGTACGGTTCGAGAAGTCTTGGCGCATGTGTGGTGTCCTTGAGAATGCAGGTCACACGATAGCCCATGATGACCATTTGTCTACTCAAGGCCGCCAACGGAACAATATGGCCCAGACCGTCACCTAGCTCCCAACAAAAAACAACATGTAGCATCTATTATTTCCCCCTATATGTTCTTTCCGGAAAATATAGATACCAAAAGCTAAGCTGACAAGTTAAGCAAATATACTGAGCGCACGGTTCATTCTTTAGCATTGTTCGAATCAAAAATATTCGCCGCACAGAAACGATACGACGCCTTGTCGGACGCGGTCAGAGGTCAACATTATGTTTACGTCAAACTCGTCGACTAGGTCAGAAAGAAACTGCTCGCCACTTTTTTGATCTATTAAATTAGCGCATTCAATCTCGATTAACTGAGATAAAGTAAAGTCGTCCAGGACGTAGAATTGACCGTCGAAACGACTTACAACTCCCCCATTGTATATGGCCTCGATCCAACTAGATGGGCGATTAGCAAGATGAAATAGGAAAACAAGACGTTCGGCGCGATCGCCAATCAGCGCTCTGAGCCGTTTTCTATGAGTGATTTGAAGAGCAGAATAACGAAAGGCGTTTGTTCCATAAATACTGTGAAACAGGCCGGCGACGCATACTGCTTCGTCAGCTCCCCATTTCTGAAGCAACTCATGTGTGCCGTGAAGATGCTCCGCTAAGGAACGGCGGCCGTGACGTATATCCGTAGTTCCGCAGCGGTAAAGAAATTCCTCAAGGTGCCTACTCACAGATAATCCTTCACGCAAGCTGCGTTTTTATGACAATCGAAACTCGTAGTTCGGGGCATTCACGGCTGGGCGCCTGTGCTTTGTGAAGAATTGATCCGGGAAATAAAACGATTCGACCGGGTTGCGGCGATATCGATTTAATGACTTCATCGTCGTCCGAATAAAACGTTATATCTCCCGCCCAGTTCTTCCTCCAAATATCGTGGGCATAGTATATCGTTGTAAAATAATTTTCTTCATCTGTGCTGTCTGCGTGAATATGGCCTTCGACCCCGTATGTATGTGCATTAGCATAAACTCGTAGCGGGATGTGTCCACGCAACTGATCTTTAGATAAAATTTCCCATAATGCATGAACTGGTGAGGCAGCAAGATTATTCTTTAGTTCCGGCAGGCAATTTTTTCTACTTTTGCCGTCACCACCGGCGAAATGAGCGTGCCAAAAGCAATAACGGTCGTGATTTGTGTTCGACCTCCAACCGTATCCCCATATTGGTCGCCGGGCAAGTTCGGTCAATTCGTTTCGAAGATCATGTGGAATCGCATTATCAATTACGTTAATTTTGTCGTTTACGAACATAAAAGGATTCGTCATATAAATAACAAGATCTTTCTTTTCAAAAGGCGCCGCTACTCACTTTTCCTAATTTCGTCCCTGACGATACCAATATGAAGCAACGACGGAAATCAATGAAATTATTCCCGCGCAAACAAACGCCATTATGGACGGAGGGTAGAACATTGTTACCCACAAAATACAAGCACCCAACATAAAACTCAAAAACACCGCGATCTGTCTTTTTCGCAACCTTCCGAGCTCGATAATTGCAGCGACTCCTAGAAA
The DNA here is from genome assembly GCF_001425685.1 of Massilia sp. Root335. GTDB lineage: Bacteria > Pseudomonadota > Gammaproteobacteria > Burkholderiales > Burkholderiaceae_D > Telluria > Telluria luteola. Next base: position 39,735 of record NZ_LMCY01000046.1, read on the forward strand.
AATCGAAGTGATGCTACCGTTCCGCAGTAGGGGCTCGAAACTTAGGCTGCCAGTTATTCGGTACACAACCGCCTCGCTCGCGATAAGAGAAAGCAACCCAACCCCGCAAAGCGCTTTGATTTTCCAGGAGAATTTAAGATCCATGATAACAAAACCTGCGAGATTGGGTTAGCCCTAGTATTATCGTCCAGTTACTTCCGACATACTTTTTGGTTTGGATATTTTAGGCGGTTCGAATCGATTTGAGATTGCCTTATTGGCAACGCGCATAACAAACGTTGGGAATATTCATCACGCAGTTGTCGTATGACGCCTGCGCGCCCACTTGAGCAGCTTGATATGCGGCTTCAGCTACCACTATGCAGGCCAGACCCAAGACAACGGTTGCGGCGACAAGAGCGCAACTAACGTCCGCAGCTGTATTTATAATAAATGCCTGCTGCAAAGCAGCATCAAGGGTATTTTGGCACATCTGTTGGTTAGAAGAAGTGCACGCGTCACAGCTAGCGCTTCCACTATCGCCGGTGTCTCCAGGGCCGCTACCGTCACCGATACCGATACCGCTATCGCCCGAATCACTAGTGTCGTCACTATCGGTATCGCCGGCAGGAGGCGGAGGCGGGGGCACATAAGGATCGCCCGAGAGGATACCGTCGCCACCATAGTCGGTGGTAGAGTATGCCATCAACATAGGGGCGACAGTTGTGGTGGTAGGGTCGCCAGAGGATTTTGTAGCCTCTGCCACGAAATATTGAGAGAGGCCGGAGAAGGATCCGAAGAAACCAAAACCGAACAATGGATCCTTCCACTCGTCCTCAAACGGGACTCCTTCGACAGTGCTTGAACCGCCTTGTTGGTACGCAAACAGCAGCGCTTCGCCATTTTCTCCCCTGGCAATGTAGGTACCGTCGGCACCCACCATGCGCGTAGCCTTCCCGGTCGCTGAATCGTACTCGACATCGAACGTCCGCTGCTTCGCATCGATCCACCGGATAAGTTCGCCGCTTGCGCCGTAGACGAAGTTTCTTGCCTGACCGAAGGAGTTCGTTAACAAAGATATACGTCCCTGCGCATCTCGGACTGCCTGTGCCCATTCGCCAGCCGTATTGATAATTTTCGTTAATGCGCCTCGAGCATCACGTTGAAATGAAAATTGCCGGCCTAAAGAATCCGAGAATTCTAAGAGCAAGCCTTTCGCATCTCTCGTCGCATTTGCGCGATATCTGTTTGCCATTTTCTCTGAAATGACAGCGCCTGCTTTATCGTACGCATAAGTTGCGGATGAGTTTTTATACGAACTATCCACTTGCGCAAGACGCCCTTCATCGGTGTACTTGAAGCGACGCGAATGTTTTTTCCCTTGGATCTCCGACAATTTGCCACCTTCACGCACGGCAGTATAAGTTCGTGCTTTCCTGTCACTTTGTGCGGCGATGACTTGCCCGAATTGATCGAACTGGTATGTTGTGCTGCCTGCCGCGTCAGCGGTGCCAATAAGCGTTCCACTGTCGTCGAAATCCCATGAGCGTCTATATTTCCCGTTATCAATGGACGTAAGCTGGCCCGTTTTATTGTAGGTGTATTGATATTTCTTCTCACCGCGGCTCATTGAGACTCGATTGCCGAGCTCGTCATATTCTAACGATAAGGCGACCGAGTTCTTCTCTGATTGCAGCGATACTAGCTGGCCATCCAAATTGTGCGCTAGCCGAAGCTCGGTCGTGCCTTCGCATCGAATCTTGGAATTGCTAACGTAGCCCGATGGATATAACTCGTAGTCGTACTGAAAGTGCCCGGCAATCGATGTGGTTTCGCTTACGCGAGAGTTAGCGTACTTTACATTGAGAGCGACTGTCCCACATGGATCGGTTATGCTCGCAATCCCCGACACGTCGTTCATAACGGACCATTTTGCTCTCACCACGTCTTGCCACTGTATAAGGTCCTCTCCGGCGTAGCTGAATACAACCGTACGTCCCGCGCTATCCTCCAGAGAACTGAGCGCGCCGTCTTTTGACCAGTTAAAATCTATTTTCAAAGTGTTATTCTGATTGGCAATAGACTTTAATTTTCCGGCTTTGTCTCGCTCAACATTAACGCGCCCAAGCTCCTTAAAATCAATTGCAGACAATCGGTAGATTCCGTTCGTCTTTTCAAAGATTCTTGTGGCACTTCCACCGACTTTCTCGACTAATTCATTGTCGCCGTTTTTTTCAATATTTTTATGAGCAGTGAGTCCCGGCTTAATGTTTTGAAACTTCAGCCCAGCAATATCACTCTGGAAATTGATTACGTCGCCGCCAGCGGTATATAACGTGAGCCCGTTTTCAGTGGGCAATATGTAATCATCGTAATTGCTTGCCCAACCTCGTCCCAATCCGGTGTTCTTGAGATTTTCGCTGTTATATATCCTGTCAAATCTTATCGGCGGCATTCCGTGAAGCACCAGATCTGTTATGCTAAAGACTAAGCTTCCGGTTGATGACTCGACATAATTCACAGGAACGCCAGCCCGTGACGAACGGGACATAGGATTTAAAACCCTCGGCAACGATACATTTTTTATGAGCGGAGCGGAGTCGAGGATATTTGAAAAACTTAATTTCGCGCGACCGACATTCACACAGCTTGTACAGGCTGCCGCAGTGGCTCTATCAAGCTCTCCAGATTCTTGCGCGAAACCAAAGTTATCGAATCCAGTCGCAAGTATTGACGAAACGACTGCTTTTAATGTTTGTCTACGGGTAACCATATTCTCTCTTTCAAGATTTTATTAGTAATAATGCACCGGAAATTACGCGGATTGATTAGTGCTTTAGCCCGACTTCGTTCAAAGGTATTGCTACTTCGCAGACCGAGAAAAGTTTGCAAAAACTCCGAAGACGAACGCATGGTCTAAAGGCCCGATCAGTGACAGTTGCGCTCTTCCTCGAAGAATTTATTTACCCCGCATAAAACGCACTTATTTTTCCCGTCTTCATGCTTTTTACGACTAAAACTATACTTATGGAGCATTCTGGAATGCTATCTAAAAGTAACATTACAAAGATTTAATCTTCATCCTATTTAAATGAATTTGGCGCTTGTATGTTAAACGGTAAGCAGGTGCGGTAAAGTCTGAAGTCTGGCAGTTCTAGAAGCAGACCGGCGCGTGCAGTTTGGTACGCGCTGGGGTGTTGGAGCCCGTGACTGAGTCGAAAGCGCAAGCCCACCGTACTGGTCTTCCTGATCCCAAACGGTTACGAGCGCCGGCACTGGTCGAGCTCGCATGCACAAGCAGGGGGGCCGGGGACCGTGTCTGTTACTTCAATGGTAGGCATCGATGTCGCCAAGGGTGGCGATGAACCCGCACATCAGGTTCGGCCGCAGCGACAAGCGCGGCTACATGCTCATGGAGATCACCCCGGGAGAAACGCACGCGCTTCATGGGGCTGGATGACCTGCGCGCCCCGAAGACTGTCCAGCGCTAGCTGGCGGCGTTTCGGGTGGGGGATGGGAAGCCGGAGGTGGAGATTACGACGATCTGGTAGGCGGCCCGCGCCTTGAACACGTCCCCGCGGGGGCGGGGGGATCCAATTTGCGTGCAGTACCGGCCCCCTGTAGAACTTGGGCCCCCGCCTGCGCGGGGGCGACGGTTTTACCTGCGGTCGCGTAAACGGTTCGCGGCCGCGCGTCCCGGTTACGCCGGCTGCTTCTCGTCGCGCAGCTCGCGCCGCAGGATCTTGCCGACGTTCGTCTTCGGCAGGCTGTCGCGGAACTCGACGTACTTCGGCCGTTTATAACCGGTCAGCTGGTCCTTGCAATACGCCAGCAGCTCTTCCTTGGTGAGCCCCTTGTCCTTCTTGACGACGTACAGCTTGACGGCCTCGCCGGAGTGCTGGTCCGGCACGCCCACGCACGCCACTTCCAGCACGCCCGGGTGCGCGGCGACGACGTCCTCGACTTCGTTCGGGTACACGTTGAAGCCCGAGACGAGGATCATGTCCTTCTTGCGGTCGACGATCTTGACGGCGCCGGTCTCGTTCATCACGCCGATGTCGCCCGTCTTGAAGAAGCCGTCCGCCGTCATGACCTTCGCCGTCTCGTCCGGGCGCTGCCAGTAGCCGGCCATCACCTGCGGGCCGCGCACGGCGATCTCGCCGGCCGTGCCGAACGGGACTTCGTTGTCGGCTTCGTCGATGATGCGCAATTCCGTCGACGGCAGCGCATAGCCGATGGTGCCCGTGAATTCCTTGATGTCGCAGCGGTTGGCGGCGACCACCGGCGACGTCTCCGACAGGCCGTAGCCCTCGACGATCGGCGCGCCCGTCACCGCGAGCCACTTGTCGGCCACGACCTTCTGCACGGCCATGCCGCCGCCCGGGCAGACGAGCAGGCCGGAGAAGTCCAGGCCGGCGAAGTCCGGATGGTTCAACAGGCCGTTGTACAGCGTGTTCACGGCCGGGAAGACGTTGACGCGGTAGTTCTTGAGCTCCTTGATGAAGCCGCCGATGTCGCGCGGGTTCGGGATCAGGATGTTGGTGCCGCCCGCGCGCAGGCCCATCAGGGCGCACACGGTCAGCGCATAGATGTGGTACAGCGGCAGCGCGCACACGAATTGCGGCGTCGCGCCGGCCGGGATCTTCGCCAGCGTCGGGGCGAACCAGGCTTCGTTCTGCAGCATGTTGGCGATCACGTTCCTGTGCTTCAGCACCGCACCCTTCGACACGCCTGTCGTGCCGCCCGTGTACTGCAGGAAGGCGACGTCCTCATGGCCGCACTCGACGGGCTTGCGCGCCAGGCGCGCGCCTTCGGCCAGCATGCGCTTGAACGGCACGGCCGACGGCAGCGACCACGCCGGCACCATCTTTTTCACCGTGCGCACGACGAAGTTGACGAGCAGGCCCTTCACGCCCAGCAGGTCACCCATGCTGGCGACGATGACGTGCTTGAGCTTCGTGTTGGGCGCGACGTCCGCGACGGTGTGCGCGAAGTTCTCCAGCACGACGATGGCTTCCGCGCCGGAGTCGTTCAACTGGTGCTGCAGCTCGCGCGCCGTGTACAGCGGATTGACGTTGACGATGGTGTAGCCGGCGCGCAGGATGGCGGCCATCGCCACCGGATACTGCAGCACGTTCGGCAGCATGATCGCCACGCGCGCGCCCGGCGCCAGTCCCTTCTGCTGCAGCCACGCGGCCATCGCGCCGGACAGCTTGTCCAGTTCCGCGAACGTCATGGACTTGCCCATGCAGGCAAAGGCGTCGCGGTTGGCGTACTTGCGGAAGGAGTCCTCCAGCAGGTGCGTGAGGGAGCGGTACTGCGTCCAGTCGATGTCCGCAGGTACGCCCGCCTCGTACGACTTCAGCCAGAATTTGTCCATGTCATTGCCTCGCTTTTTTTTCGTTCAATTCAAATCGTGTGCGCAAAAAAACCGCCCGGCGGCGGCTTTCGTCACCCCCGCGCAGGCGGGGGCCCAAGTGCTGCGCGTTATCGCAATGCGTGCAAATTGGGTTCCCGCCTGCGCGGGAACGACGGTCGATGCGTTCCAGTCTGTTACGCCGCCTGCTTTTCGTCGCGCAGCGCGCGGCGCAGGATCTTGCCGACGTTCGTCTTCGGCAGTTCGTCGCGGAATTCGATGTATTTCGGTTTCTTGTAGCCGGTGAGCTCGCGCCTGCAGTACTCCATCAGCTGTTCGGCCGTCAGCTGCGCGTCCTTGCGCACGACGAACACCTTCACCGCTTCGCCGGAGTGCTCGTCCGGCACGCCGACCACCGCGCATTCCAGCACGCCCGGATGCGCCGCGATCACCGCTTCCAGTTCGTTCGGGTACACGTTGAAGCCCGACACGAGGATCATGTCCTTCTTGCGGTCGACGATCTTCACGTATCCGTTTTCGTCCATGGTGCCGATGTCGCCCGACTTGAAGAAGCCGTCCGCCGTCATGACCTTCGCCGTCTCGTCCGGGCGATTCCAGTAGCCCGCCATCACCTGCGGACCGCGGATCGCGATCTCGCCCACACTGCCCACCGGCAGCGGCTTGCCGTCGTCGTCGACGATCGCGATGTCCGTCGACGGCACCGGCAGGCCGATCGTGCCCGTGAAGCCGGGGATGTCGCAGCGGTTGCACGTGGCCACCGGCGCCGTCTCCGACAGGCCGTAGCCCTCGATGATATTGGTGCCCGTGAGCGCCTTCCACTTGTCGTTGACGGCCTGCTGCACGGCCATGCCGCCGCCGTTGGACACTTTCAGCCCGCTGAAGTCGACGCCCTTGAAATCCGGATGGTTCACCAGCGCGTTGTACAGCGTGTTCACGGCCGGCAGCATGTTGATGCGGTACTTCCTGAGCTCCTTGATGAAACCCGGGATGTCGCGCGGGTTCGGAATCAGGATGTTCAGCGCGCCCACGCGCATGCCCCACAGCGCGCACGCCGTCAGCGCGAAGATGTGGTACAGCGGCAGCGCACACACGATGGTCGGGAATTCGACGAGCGGCGGACGGCTCATCGCCGGCTTCGACCACGCCTCCGTCTGCAGGATGTTGGCGATGACGTTGCGGTGCGTGAGCGTCGCGCCCTTCGACACGCCCGTCGTGCCGCCCGTGTACTGCAGGAAGGCGACGTCGGTATTCTTCAGCTGCGCCGGCTGGAACGGCATCTTCGCGCCCTGCGCCAGCGCGTCCTTGAAGCGCACCATGTGCGGGATCGAAAAGTCCGGCACCATCTTCTTGACGTTGCGGACGACGAAGTTGACGAGCATGCCCTTGGCGCCGCCCAGCAGTTCGCCCATGCTGGCCACGACGACGTGGCGCACCGCCGTGTTATTCAGCACCTGCTCGACCGTGTGCGCGAAGTTCTCGAGCACGATGATGGCTTCGCTGCCCGAATCCTTGAGCTGGTGCTCCAGTTCGCGCGGCGTGTACAGCGGATTGACGTTGACGACGGCATAGCCCGCGCGCAGGATGGCGGCCAGCGCCACCGGGTACTGCAGCACGTTCGGCATCATGACGGCCACGCGCGCGCCCGGCTTCATGCCGCGGCTCTGCAGCCAGGCGGCCAGGCGCTTCGACATGCCGTCCAGTTCCCCGTAGGTGAGGAACTTGTCCATGCAGACGAAAGCGTTGTTCGCCGCATACTTGCGGAACGATTCCTCCAGCAGCTGCACCAACGAGCCGTACTGGTCGGGATCGATGTCCGCCGGCACGCCGGGCGGATAAGCCTTGAGCCAAATCTTGTCCATCGGTGCCTCTGTCTCCAGTGTCGTTATCGTTCTGAGCCCGGCAAGATCTTACCAATCGGACGCCCCCTGCGGCGACCAATTGGCGTCTTTTGTTCTATTTGACAGTACGACCTAAAAAAATCGCACGGTCGTGCTGATATTGATAAACAAGATGCTATCGGGCAGCGCGCCCGGACGCAAGCACTTTTGCGTAATTCGAACAACGACTCTATCGATCCTGTGGCCGCGTTTCGCTGCGCTGTACCATCAACGGCGCCGTCACGAGCGGCGGCACCATCGCGTTCAGGATCCGGTGGCGGTCGGCGCTGTCCATGTCGGCCAGGCGTTTGACGGCCCCGTAAAACTTCGGGAAGCTGCCTTCGCGCTGCAACAGGACGCGGAATGCCGGCACGAAGTCTTCGTAGGTCGCGATCGAGGCCAGGTGGGCATTCGACAGCGGCTGGTCGAAGAAGCGATCATACCCCGCGTAGCCGCCCCAGTTGCCCTTGAGGACCTGGTATTCGTCCTTGAGCTCCTGGAACAGGCGCACCTTGACGGCGCGCTTTGCGGCATCGCTGCGGTCGACGACGGCGTAATTCTGCTCCAGCGCCTTGCGGTACTTCATCAGCAACCCGAGGAAATCCTTCTTGCGGCTCCGGTAGCGCGCGTAGGCGTCGCGCATCTGCGGGTTGCCGAAGCGTTCCATCCAGCGCTCGACGCCGACCTCTTCCACCGTCGAGGCGAATGATTCGTTGAATTGCGAATCGCCCTGCGCGTACACGATCTGGTGCGCCAGCTCGTGGAAGACCATGCGCGCCAGTTCGCCGTCCGGGTAGTTGATGAACGTCGAGATCAGCGGATCGCTGAACCAGCCGAGCGTCGAATACGCGGCCACGCCGCCGACCTCGACGTCGTCGCCCGCATCACGCAGTTCCTGCGCATACGCCTGGGCCGCGGCCTTGCTGTAGTAGCCGCGGTAGTTCACGCAGCCGGCCACGGGGAAGCACCATTGCAGGGGCCGCAGCGACAGCTCGGGCGTGGCGACGACATTCCACAACACGTATTGCCGCTTCAGGGCCGCGTAGTTTTTGTAGCTGTTGTTGTCGGGTAAAGCCATTTCGGCAACTGCGAAGCGGCGGATCTGGCGCGCCGTCTCGAGGCGATGGCGCAGTTTGGTACTGGTGCCGGGGTCGGCGATCCAGTCATCGATCGGACGGGCGTCCGACAGGAGTTCAAGCTGGCCCTGGGCCGCCTGGGAGTAGTAGTTCAGCGTGGAACAGCTGGCCAGCAGCCCCGCCGCCGTGCCGGCGAACAGCACGGTGCGGAGCCACGGGGTAATCCGTGTAAGTTTCATATTTCCAGATCATGGTGCGGCCTTTTCAACCTGCACCAGCGTGTCGTAAAAGGTGGGCGCCCGGCCCATATCGGTCAGGCGCTGACTGGTGACTTCATTGGCGTTCTTGCCGTCGCTGGCGAGCTTCTTCCACCAGATCGACAGGCCGACCACGAGGCCGGCCCGCGCTCTGGCGGTGACCCGGGCGCGCGCGACGAACGCGCCCCGGTCGTTGAAGATGCGTACCATCTCCTTATCGACGATGCCGCGGGAAGCGGCATCAAGAGGATGGATGTCCAGGTGCGGCTCACCTTCCGTTGCGCGGAGGCTCTGGACATTGACAAAGGTAGAGTTGAGGAAGTTCCTGGCCGGCGGAGAAATCATCGCCAACGGATATTTCTGCGCCAGTTCGGGCGTGGAAGCGGCCGACTCGTGGTTCGGGATGTAAGTCGGCAGCGGATCGAGGCCATCGGCGAGCATCGAGCTCGAATAAAACTCGCACTTGCCGGACGGCGTGGGGAAACCGCCTTGCGCGAACGGCGCGGCCGGCATGTTCAGCTTTTGCCAGCCGGTGCGTTTCAGGGACGACCAGTCGAAATGGACCGCGCGCTCGTTGTTCACGTCGAACGCCTTGGCCGCCAGTTCGTCGTCCGTCTCGTCGAAGGCCGCATCCGTAAAGCCCATGCGTTTCGCGAGCAGGCGGAAGATTTCCGTATTCGGCCTGGATTCGCCCAGCGGCGCGATCGCCGCGTTATTCGCCATCATGTACAAGTGGCCGTAGGCGAGGTGCGCGTCGACGTGTTCCAGCTGCGTGGTGGCCGGCAGCAGGATGTCCGCGTAATCGGCGGTGTCGGTCTGGAAGTGTTCCAGCACCACGGTGAACAGATCCTCGCGCTCGAAGCCGCGCTGCACCTGCGCCGAATCCGGCGCGATCGCGAGGGGGTTCGAGTTGTACACGATGACGGCTTCGATCTTCGGGCCGAACGCGGGCGATGCGTCGCGTTGCAGGTCGGCGCCGATCGTGTTCATGTTGATCGTGCGCGGGAGCTTGCCGCGCAACAGGTCCGGGCGTTGCAGGACAATTTTATTGGCCGGGAACGTGCCCGACGTCGACAGCTGCACGCCGCCGGCCGCCAGGCGCCACGCGCCCACGAGGGCCGGCAGGCAGGCGATCGTGCGCACGGCCATGCCGCCGCCGTGCACGCGCTGCAGGCCGTAGTTCATGCGGATCGCGACCGGCTCGCCCGCGCGCGCCGTGCGGCCGTATTCGCGCGCGAGGTCGACGACTTCATCGACCGTGATGCCGCACGTCTGCGCCGTGCGTTCCGGCGTCCATTCGGCCACGCGGTCCTTCAATTGCGCGAAGCCGAACGTGTATTGTTCGATGTAGTCGTGGTCGAGCAGGTTTTCCTTCACCAGCACGTGCATCATGCCCAGCGCCAGCGCGGCGTCCGTGCCCGGCATCAGCGCGATGTGCTGGTGACATTTTTCTGCCGTGAGGGAGCGATAGGGATCGATGGCGATCAATTTGGCGCCGCGGCGCTTCGCCTCCTGCAACCGCGTCCACAGGTGCAGGTTCGACGCGATCGGGTTGCCGCCCCAGATCAAGACCAGCTTCGCATCCTGGAACTGTTCGGTATCCGTGCCGATCGAACCGCCGATGGTGTATTTATAGCCGGTGGCGCCGGCGTTCGCGCACACGGTGCGGTCGAGAAAGGAGGCACCGAGCGTGTTGAAGAAGCGCATGGCCATCGCCTCGCCCTGCACCAGGCCCATCGTGCCGCAATAGCTGTACGGCAGGATCGCCTGCGGGTCGCGCGCGGCGATGGGTTGCAGGCGATTCGCAATCTCGTCGAGCGCCTGTTCCCACGTGATGCGTTCGAACTTGCCCTCTCCCTTCTTGCCGGTGCGGCGCATCGGGTACAGCAGGCGGTCGGGGTGGTACGTGCGTTCGATGTAGCGCGACACCTTCGTGCACAACACGCCGGCCGTCGTCGGATGATCCGGATCGCCCTTGACCTCCGTGGCCACGCCGTCCTCCACGGTCACGAGGAGCGCGCAGGTATCGGGGCAGTCATGCGGGCAGGCGCCGCGGACGATGGTCTTGGTCATCGGATTCATCCAGAAAAGCGTCGATAAACCAGTACTTTATACGATTCCGGCGGCTGCCGTGGGGACCCTGGCATTGCACATGGTGGAAGGGCTACAATAGTTCAAAAGGAGAGAAACGAATGAGACTAGTCGAACCTATCCTCGCTTACCAGTCCGAGCTCGAAACGATCCGGCGCGACATCCACGCCCATCCCGAACTCTGCTACGAAGAACAACGCACGGCCGACGTGGTCGCACAACGCCTGACCGAATGGGGCATCCCCGTGGTGCGCGGCCTGGGCGTGACGGGCGTCGTCGGCATCATCAAGAACGGCACCTCCGACCGCGCCATCGGCCTGCGTGCCGACATGGATGCGCTGCCGATGCAGGAACTCAACACATTTGAGCACGCGTCGCGCCATGCCGGCAAGATGCATGCTTGCGGTCATGACGGCCACACAACGATGCTGTTGGGTGCAGCCCACTATCTGTCGCAGAACCGCAACTTCGACGGCACCGTCTACCTGATCTTCCAGCCCGCCGAAGAAGGCGGCGCGGGCGCGCGCCGCATGATGGACGACGGTTTGTTCGAGCGCTTTCCGATGGAAGCGGTGTACGGGATGCACAACTGGCCGGGCATCAAGACGGGCAGCTTCGGCGTCGTCGCGGGGCCGATGATGGCATCCAGTAACGAGTTCCGCGTCGTCGTGAAGGGCAAGGGCGCGCACGCCGCGCAGCCGCACCGCGGCATCGACCCGGTGATGGTCGCCGTGCAGATCGCGCAAGGTTGGCAGACCATCATCTCGCGCGAAAAGAACCCGCTGGACACGGCCGTGCTGTCGATCACGCAGATCCACGCCGGCAGCGCCACGAACGTCATCCCCGACGAAGCCGTCATGATCGGCACCGTGCGCACGTTCGCCACCGACGTCCTGGACCTGATCGAGCGGCGCATGCACGAGATCGCGGGCGGCCTCGCGGCGGGCTTCGGCGCCACCGTCGATTTCTCGTTCAAGCGCAATTACCCGCCCCTCATCAACCATCCGGAGCAGACGGCGTTCGCGGTGGAAGCCATGCGCGCGGTGGTGGGCGCGGACAACGTCGACACGAACGTCGAGCCCACGATGGGCGCCGAGGACTTCGCGTTCATGCTGCAGGAAAAGCCGGGCTGCTATGTCTTCATCGGCAATGGCGACGGCGAGCACCGCATGGGTGGCCACGGCCTCGGACCATGTCAGCTGCACAACGGCAGCTACGACTTCAACGACCAGCTGCTGCCGGTCGGGGCCAGCTTCTGGGCGAGATTGGTCGAGATGAGCCTGCCGTTGAAGCCCGCCTGAGGTTTACGGCAGCTGGTCCTCGGCCGTGCCGAGGCGCTTGCCGGGATTCATCCGTTCCAGCGCGATGAGGCCGGCGGCGTGGTCGGCGGACGGGATATCCCGTTCGATGGTTTCGTACTGCCGCGTCACCAATTCCGTCACGGGCAAGGTGACGCCGGCCGCGCTTGCTGCCGCCAGGATATTGCGCTGATCTTTCAGCTGCGTCTTGACCTGGCCGCCCGGCATGAAATTGCGCTCCAGCATGCGCTGGCCGTGGACTTCCAGCACGCGGCTGCCGGCAAAGCCTTTGCTGATCGCGTCGCGCACGGCGGCCGGATCGGCGCCGGCCGCTTCCGCCAGCAGCAGCGCTTCGGCCACCACATTGATCGTGGCGCCCACGATTAATTGATTGCACAGCTTGGCCACCTGGCCGCTGCCGACGGGGCCGACGGCCTTGGGATTGCCCAGCACGCGCAGCACGGGTTCGGCCTGCGCGTAATCGGCGGCATCGGCGCCGGCCATGATCGCGAGCTGGCCCGCCTCCGCGCCGCCCACGCCGCCCGACACGGGCGCATCGACGAAGCGGCAACCGGCCTGCTGCAAACGCGCGGCAAACGTCAGGGCTTCGTCCTGGCGCGTGGAACTCATGTCGATCCACAGTGTGCCCTTGGCGAGCGCCGGCAGGGCGCCGTCGATGACCTGGCCGACGATCGGCCCCGCTTCCAGCATCGAGATCACGATGTCGGCGCCGCGCACGGCGTCGTGCAGGTCGGCGTGCGGCGCGGCGCCCGTCGCGCGCAGGGCCTCGGCCTTGGCGGCCGTGCGGTTCCACACGCGCAGGGGATAGCCGGCCCGGGCCAGCCGGGTCGCCATCGGCTTGCCCATCAGGCCGATGCCGAGAAATGCCACTGTCGGTAACGTCATTCCATCCTCACGAGTATTCATTGACCATATTGTAACAATTGACAGGGTGCCTACGCCCCTTCATCGACCTCGCTACAATAGCGGTCTTGCCGTGACCTTGTGCTCGCACGGCTCCACTTTTATCGCAAAGGCGTTTGTCCATGAAAAAAATCATCCGTTCCCTGGCGGCCGTGGCCGCGTTATTGGCCATGCAGGCGGGCCATGCCGCCGACGGCATGTTCGATTCGTCATCGGTGGAAGCCGGCGGCGGCGAACACGTGCAGGTCGTCCGTCTCGCGGTCCAGAAGGACTGGAACAAGAGCTGGCTGCCGACCAGCGGCTACCACCTGTCCGGCTACTGGGACGCGAACGTCGCGTACTGGCGCGCCAACCAGTGGCTGGACGTGAAGGGCGAAAAGAAGGACCTGGCCGTGGTCGGCATCACGCCGGTGTTCCGCTGGGAAGCCGACAACAAGCTTGGCTTGTACGCCGACGCCGGCATCGGCGCCGCCGTGTTCTCCAGCGTGTACCGCAACACGCATCGCCAACTGTCGACCGCCTTCGAATTCGCCGACCACGTGGGCGTCGGCTATGTGTTCGCCAACAAATGGGAACTGGGCGCGCGCCTGCAGCACTACTCGAACGGCGGCATCAAGCACCCGAACGGCGGCGTCAACCTGCTGCTGCTGAAAGCCGCCTACCATTATTAATCAAACCGGGGTCAGAGCCCGATTTTGGGCAATTTCCAAAAATCGGGCTCTGACCCCGGTTCGGGGTTGTGGGTTTTATGTGACAATCGACTCCCGATGACCGATACCGACACCATCAAGCGCTACCTCCCCTGGCTGGTGGCGACTGCGCTGTTCATGGAGCAGCTCGACGCCACCATCGTCAACACTGCGGTGCCCAGCATCGCGGCCAGCCTGCACGTCACGCCGCTCAGCCTCAAATCCGTCGTCACCAGCTATATCCTCAGCCTGGCCGTGGGCATCCCGGTCAGCGGCTGGATGGCCGACCGCTTCGGCACGCGCCGCGTGTTCTTCACGGCGATCGCGATCTTCACGGTGGCGTCGGTGCTGTGCGGGCTGTCGCTGAACGCGCCGATGATGGTGGCGGCCCGCCTGCTGCAAGGGCTGGGCGGGGCGATGATGATGCCGGTGGGACGTTTATCGATCATTCGCACGTTTCCCAAGAACGAGCTGCTGGGCGCGATGAACTTCGTGATCCTGCCGGCGCTGATCGGGCCCCTGCTCGGGCCGACGGTCGGCGGCCTGATCGTGCACTGGACGTCGTGGCGCGCCATTTTCTTCGTCAACGTTCCGGTCGGCCTGCTGGCCCTGTTCCTCGTCTGGCGCCACATGCCGGACTACCACGGCGCCGAGCCGCGTCCGCTGGACGTGATCGGCCTGATCCTGTTCAGCTCGGGCACGGCGATCCTGTCCTGGCTGCTGGAAATCTTCGGCGAGCACACGCTCGACCCCATGACGGCCGGCCTGATGCTGGCGCTGTCCGTCGCCCTGCTGGCGGCATACGCCTGGCATGCGAGCGAGTCCCAGTTCCCGCTGCTGCGGCTGACCTTGCTGAAGGTGCGCACGTTCCGCATCTCGGTGCTGGGCGGCTTCATCACGCGCCTGGGCATCGGCGGCCTGCCGTTTTTGCTGCCGCTGCTGTACCAGCTGGGGCTGAAACTGGCGCCGTGGCAATCTGGCCTGCTGATGATGCCGACGGCCGCCGCCGCGATGGGCATGAAGCTGATCGCTCCCAAAGTGCTGGCGCGCTTCGGCTACCGCCAGGTGCTCGTGTTCAACACGATTTGCATCGGCCTGACGATCGGCCTGTTCTCGCTGGTGGGCGCGAATACGCCCTGGTACGCGATCGCCGGCATCGGCCTGCTGCAGGGCTTCTTCAACTCGCTGCAATTCTCGAGCATGAACACGCTGGCCTATGCCGACGTCGACCCCAAGGATTCGAGCATGGCCAGCACGATCGCCTCGTCGTTCCAGCAATTGTCGATGAGCTTCGGCCTTGCCGCCGGCTCGCTCGTGACGGCGTGGTTCCTGGGCCGCGTGCCGCAGACGGACCAGGTGATGGTCACCCGGGCGCTGCACCACGCGTTCATTACCCTGGCCCTGATGACGATGCTGTCGTCCATCGTCTTCGCCCGCCTGCGCCGCGGCGACGGCGAAAGCATCACCAGGAGCAAGGCGGCCACCGCGGTGGCCCAGGATCCGGCGCCGCTGTCGCAAGCCTGACGTATTACTCGGTCAGCGTCACGGTCGTGCGGTTCGGATCGGCCTTGATGCTGGCCTCGCTGAAGGGCAGCGCCGGCCACTCCTTGCGCGAATACGGCCCGAGCTGGTCCGCATAGTACGGCGACTTGGGATCGGTCGACTGGCCATACACGAGCAGCGCGTTCGCGACCGGGCCGGCATCGTCGAACGTCACGATCTGCACATAACTCGTGCCCCAGTAGACGTTGTTGTAGCCGGTGGCCGTCAGGCCCGTGCTCATCTTCAGCGAATTGTACGACCCGTCAAGATCGCCCACGCCGCCGTGCAGCGGCGTCCGCACGCCATTGCGCGTTTCGCCCTGGTAATCGCCCAGCTTGCCGTCGAGCGGGACGTTCAGCGACTGCAGCCGCAGCGCTGCATTCTTTAGCGCCGCGAACATGGCCGGCAGCGCAGCGGTCGCGACGCCGTTGGGCGTATGCACCGGGTCGGCCGGATCGAGCGGCACTTTCCATTTATTGGGAATCTGCGACGCCGTGTTCCAGAATTCGCGGAACAGCACGGCACCCCGGCTGTCGATGTTCGCGTGACGATCCCACGCGGCGAGGACGGTGCAGGCCTGGGCCAGCGTCGCGTCGTCCGTCGGGCAGGCCGGCAGCAGGTCCGGCAGCACGACCTCGGCGGCATAGATGCGGTCGGCGAACACGAGCGTCTGCAGGTCGGACAGCTGGAATTTGTGGCCTTGCTGCGCCAGTTCCTCGAACTGGATGAAGCCGATGCGCGTGCGCAGGCGCTGTTCGACGCGCGTCTTGCCGTACAGCGGAGAATATCCCAGCGGCGCCGGGCCGGTGAGCAGGGAACGGGCGTTGGTCAACCAGTAGCTGTCGTTCGAGTTCCCCACATAATCCGTGCGCAGCATCGAAGGCGCATTCGCGGGCGAGAAGATGCCGGCCGGCGCGTTGGCGTCCTGGCCCCACGCGCAGGCGCTGCGCGAGCCGTCGAACAGCACGAGTGCGGGCATGAGCAGGCAGCTTCCGGCGAACTTGTCCGTCGTGACGTTCGGGACGACGCTCGCATCCGCATACAGCGCGTTGCCGGCGCGGTCGGCCGCGATGGTGTTCACCCACGGCAGGCCGACGACGGTGTCCAGCGACGATTTGAGGGCCTGGACGCTCGTCGCGGTGCCGATCCCCAGCCACTGTTCGAGCATGCGCGTATTGCCGCGGTTCGGGTCGGCGAGGACGTATGCCGTGGTGCTGTTCCACGCCAGTCCCGCTTCCGGCTTGACGATCACGGCGCCCTGCTTGCTGAAGTAAAACGTCTTGCTGCGCTTCGTCGTCGTACCGTCCGGCATGAGGATGTCGACCGACACGGTCTTCGACGTCATCTTCGACCGTTCACCGTCCACGAGATAGGTCGTGCCCGTGGCATCGCCCGCATCGAGGACCAGTTTGAACGTCGTGAAGTGCGTGGCTGCCGTGACGGTGTGCGACCACGCGACATCCTTGTTGAATCCGATGACGACGGCCGGCATCCCGCCCAGCACGGCGCCCATCACATCGTAGCGGCCGGGCACGGTCAGGTGCGCCTGGTAGAAACGGTCGGTACTCGTCCAGGGGAAGTGCGGATTGCCGAGCAGGAGCCCGTGTCCGCTGGCCGACAAATCCTTGCCGACGGCCAGCGCGTTGCTGCCGAAGCCCTGGTGCACCACTTTATCCAGCCGCGCGAGGAGGAAGGCCGGATCGAGCTTGCGCTGCGGCCTGCGCGACGCCACCGTTGCGTTCCCATCACGCGCCCCGGCCACGACTTCCTTCGCGAACACTTCGCCCGACGCGTGCAGCGCCTTCTCGGCCAGGACGAGGTACATGTCGTCGACCGTCATCGGTTTCACCCATTTCGCGTTGTTGCACGCCGCGGGATATTTGCCGCTGTTGTCCTTCAGGTAGCGGTTGTAGCCGGCGACATAGCCTTCCAGCAGATCACGCGGCTCCTTCGCCCCTGCGGCATAGCCGGCGCGCAGCTGGTCGACGTCGAGATAGCCCTTGAAGAAGAAGTCGCTGTCCTCGTTCTTGAGGTCCATGAAGCCGCTGGCGGCACCGTATTCGTCGTCCTTGCGGACCGTCGCATGGGCGTCGCCGCCGAAGAATTGCGATCGTTCGCCGCGTACCGTCAGCAAGGAATCGGCAAACATGCACAGGTTATCCTGCGCATAAGCATAGGCAAGGCCATAGCCGAGGCTGCGGAAGTCCGCGGCTTTGACGTGCACCACGCCGTGCGTCGTGCGGGTGACTTCGGCGCTGAACTGGGGTGGTGGCGTTGGGATGGACGACGGATCGTCGCTGGCATGGTGGCCGCACGCGGCGAGCGTGGCGCCCAGGGCGACAGTGGCGATTGCAGGAAAAACCCGATTGAAGTACATGCGGCTCCTTATAGGTAGATAAGCATTCGGTCAGCCAACGATGCTAGCTGTTTTTGCTTTTTCCACAACTACTGGAATACCAGCTTGTCAGGTTTCGATTTTTCCGATTCAAATATATTTTTTATTGCGCACCAAAGCAAAAAGCCCGCTCAGTATCAACTGAGCGGGCTTCTGCATATAACTAGCCT
>NZ_LMCY01000047.1:0-7657 GCF_001425685.1 Massilia sp. Root335
GATGCCGATACGGGACTGGAAAGCTGCGCTAAACCGCTTCGCCATCCAGTTTGAAGACCGCGTACCGCAGACTTAAACAAAGACTCGTTTACACAGAATCTGGTACACCCCCACCAGACACACCAGGCTATCAAGATCGGCGATGCTCGCGAAGTTCGGGGAATGGCTGGTTACGAAGAGCTGGACAGGTTTTTCGCCTTCGACCACCTGGATGGACTGCAGGTACTGGAGCAGTACGGCCTGAAGTTGGGGATGCAAGTGCGCCTCGGGCTCCTCTACGATCAAGCCTCGGTAGCAGGAGTCGGGATTCTTGGTCAGCTCGCTCAGTACGACCGCCATGTAAACCAGGTTGTTGAAGCCCAACCCGTTCTGCTCGATTTCGAACGAATCCACTAGCAGCGACAATCTAGATTTCAAGCTCTTGAAGTCGCTGGCACTCAGGCCGACTTCCAGCAGCTGCGCGAGCTGCGGCCCTAGCATTGTCTTGTGCCGGATGTTGATGGCGTCATGCGTACTAACGATGGGCAGGTGCGCCTTCAGCTCGCCGTCGAGTTCCTGCAGAGCCTTGTTGATGCCGTCGATGCCAGCATCGTCGGCGAGAAGTTGGAGCAGGCGTGCAAGCTGGCTGGCACGGCCCGGCTTCAGGCCTTGGGACGCGTCCCGAAGCGGCGGCAAGTAAACGCCTCGCAGGTTCTCCATCATGTCCGCCGTCAGGCCCACCTCCTCGTTCTCGCCACACCAACGCTTGGCGCGCAAGCGGCCGGCCTTGTCCGCGTCCAAATAGCGGATTTTTATGTGTGCCTCGAGCGCACCTGAAGCACCGGGTACGAGTGCGGCCAGGAAGTCCGCCTCATCGTCAAGACTAAGCCCATTGAACACGTACTCGAACACGATGTCACCCGATGGGGTGCCGCCTTTTGGCCGGTGCACGTCGTCGTCACAGAGGCGTGGGTAAGGCTCGTCATGACCGGCCAGGAGTGCACGCAATGCGTCGACCACAGCTGTCTTGCCGACGTTGTTGCCGCCGACCAGGACGTTCAGGCCTGCTTGAAACGAAAGTTCCGCACGTTTGAGCTTGCGGAAATTCTTGATGACTAGTTTCGCAAGATGCATTCTGGTTCTCTTTTGCTTGCAGGTTCGCTGCTACACGCAGACGATACTGATATTGGGGTAACCAACACCCGAACGCGGTGCCATGCAAAGCACGGTAGTGGCATAGCTTCTATCGTCGGCCCGACCTATATGTGTGTCGTCTAGCGCCAATGGAACGGGCGAAGACGATATACTCATGCACATTCTCTTTCGCTCGGCAAGTGAAACCCTTCCTTGATCAGCCTGGATCTGATCGCCCACACCTGCTCGCACTCCTTCACCGAAGGCACGAACTTCGGAATCCGACACGCGGACATGAGCACGCGCTCTTCACGAGCATCCAGCAAGGACTGCTCCCTTCCCCAGTCAAGCAAATGCTGCCACTGTCCCGGCGTAATTCCGAGCACGGCCGTCCTGGCAAACACGCCGTACCCCACCTGCTGCACATTACTTCCCGGGCCGTACTTGCGTGAGATCGGATCGAACAACTCGTCGATCACGGCCGGGCTCAGCGGCACGGCCATGTCGCGTACCTGCTCCCAGCAGGCCTCCTGCTTGGCCCACTCGGTCACGTTTGCCCTCGGCCGTCCTGGATCGGTAAGCACCGCAAGCACGGCCTGCGCCGTCACGGCAATCTGGTCGCGCAGCGCTGGCGAAGCGCTCTGACAGTCCCATATCTCGCCGAGATCCAGCTGCCGCCCCTTCCCTTTCCTGAGGACCGTGAACTGAAGGAGAGCCAGGGTATAGGTGACGATGTTGGCACGGTATGCCCCCTGATACCAGGGCTGATCGGTCACGATCTGTTCCGTCTGCCTGAACAAAATTGCCATCGCCACCAGATCCCTGAAATACTGATCGTCGAAGACGCTGTCGTTCTCGTTCCAGCGCTTGGCCAACCAGCCCGCAAAGAAGACAAAATTCTTCTGCGCGCCACAGCTGACCTTGTGAGGCATGCCCTTCCATGTATTCTCGAGCTTGGCCACGTCCAGCTTGGTGAGCAGCTGGGATTTCGGATTCCTGTCGAGGAAGAGCTTCTTCTCCTTCTTGCCCAGGTTCTTCTGCTCGTTCACGTACTGACCGCGCGATCGCTCGTAATACCAGCGGGTGGTCTCGCCGCCCTCGATTGGAGGAGCTAGAACGCGGCTCGACAACTGTTCGATCCGGAGGTGATAAGGGTGATTGGCGAAGAAGTCGGACTCGTTGACCTTGTTCTGGCTGTTGGCGAAGCGCGCAATCAAGGGAATCAGCTCACTCGCCCGCGTGGGCGAAAGAACCGAAAGCTTCATCTGCACCAGCACTTTCGACACGTCGAGGCCGGAGCGGACCGCCGCTGCGAGAGAGGCCGTTGTCTGACCGCCGTTCACGACCTGCAGGTTGACTGCGCTGACGATGCTTCCCGAGTCCGGATCGAACTCCACCGATTCCGCGGTTGCCGCGATCCCGTTGTTGTACGCGAAGAACATCTCCGGCTTGTCGGCGATGGTCTGCTGAATTGCCGCGTTGATCTTGCCTTTCGTGCTGAGGAAGGAACGCACGTTCCCCTCCAGCAGACGACTGCCATGGCGCTCATAGATCGCAGCCAGCACGGCGCCCGACATCGTGCACAGATAACCTTCGTAATCGCCATCGACCGAGCCGGCATGAAGGGCCGCGATGCCCCTGCCTGCGCTGCTCCGGAAATCGACCTCGAGGTCATCCCTGCCGCTGTCGGATGTCCAGGCTCTGTGGAAGCGCGCCACATCCCAGGCATGCATCTCGACCGCGATGCCTGCCAGTTGCGTGCTGCCTGCCACTTCGTCGCCGAAATCGGCAAGGCGATCGGTGACGAGATAGAGCCGCAGCCGTGAAATCCCCGGTTGCAGGCGCACGATGTCGGCTGCGAGGCCGATACCCGGATCGCCGGATGGATTGCCAGCGCGCGTCAGGTCGCCCACCAAGGCGGACGTCACGAATCGCTCCACCATATCGAAGTGTCCCTGCGCTTCCTCGCTGCCGATTGCAGGCATGTCCTCGCTGTTGGCAAGGTCCGCGATCATCAGTGCCAGCGAACCATCCGCATCGTCGAAAGCATAGCCGTCGACCTGCATTCGCGCTCCATTCGGAAGATTGCGCGCGAAGCGGCAGCGCTGAAAGTCCGTGAACTCCTCGGCTTCGGTCAGCCGGCGTCCCGCATCTTCGACGAAGGCCGCGACATCGCTTTCACCATCGTTACGGGCTGCTTCGCGTACCGTCGCCCGCCACTCTTCCCTGAAAGATGCCAGTGCGCGGAAGCGATGATGAAGCTCGGCGTCCTCCTGCTGGTCGAAAATGCGTTCGATATCGACGACCTCGACCGGTACCGAGCGGTCAAGGATGTCCAGATTCGCAAGATGCATCGCTCCGGCGCACAGGTCACTCAGAACATGGATACGTACCTGCGGGATGTCCTGCCAGGCACCAGCAATCGTCGAGATGAACGGATACGCATCGTGGGTTTCGTCAACGATGCGTCCGAGCGCGCCGCTGGTCGAAAGCTCGAGAAAGCGGCCGCATTGTGCCACAGCCGCAACTGCATCCTCTTCCCGCAGCAGGCCGGGTTCTGCGTTCCCGCTGTAGATGCTCACGAAAAGATCCAGCTGATCGAGCTCCTCTGCCAGCGCGTATCCGCTGAGCCGGACAACTTGGTCGTGGATCGTTGCAAAATAGCGGCAACGCTTCGGTTCGTGGCTAATCCCGCGCTCGGCCATCCATTCGGCGATGATCATGGTGAACTCCTGCTCGGGGAACGGAAGCTTTCCGTCCGGCAGTGCGGTCTGCACGTCGATCCGTTCCCGCACCTCGCGATGAAGAGCCGACAGAAAATCATTTAACAGCATTCTTGCTCCACTCCCATCAACTCGCCGCGCGCAGGCGCGCGCCGGTCACTTCGGGAATCTCGGCATTCGGCGTGGACCAGACATGTTCCAGCATGCCTTCCCAGCACTCCCGCTTCTTCGCCCACTCCGAGATCATGCGCCCCTTGGCGCTGCTGTGGAGCAGCGCATTCACTTCATCGGACCAGCCAACGATCTGATTACCGAGCTGCGGCGAGATGGACTGCTTCTGCCAGATGTCTTCCAGGTTGATCCTGTCACCAAGCAGATGGGAAACGAGCGCCACCGTGTAGGCCGTGACGTTTGCCTTGAATGCCGGGAAGCGCGGGTTGATCAGCCGTGTCGCAGCCTTGAAGATGATCACCTGGGCGATCATGCGCTTGTACTCGGCCACATCCGGCAGCACTGCGGTCTCGCCATCGGCCTGGGTCATCCGCTTCATGAACGCCGGGAAGGCCTTCTGTCCGCCGAGGCTGACCAGATCCGGCAACTGCATCCATGCGCAGAGATACTTGGCAAAGTCGGTCTTGGTCAGCTTGCGGCTCGGCGGCATTGACTCCTGCAGGCGGCGACGATCCGCTTCCGATTTCGCTTCGCGATCGAGCATGACCTTGTAGCTGCCTGCGGCCCGTTCGTAGTACCAGCGGCCCACACCATCCGGGCAATAGGTCGTCATCGCCAGTTTTTCCATCTGGACCTGGAAAGGCTTGTTGGCGTAATGGTCCGAACCCTTCACCGCGCTCTGGGAGTTGGCATAGCGGGAGATGTCGGCGATCAGCGCATCTTCGGCCAGTTCGTCCGTTTTCCGGAGGACGATGATCTTTGCCGGCACGCGCACCTTGCTCAGATCGACGCCGGTGTACTTCTTGCGAGTGAAGAAGATCGATGCCATCGTCTGGCCGCCGTTCACGACCTGCATGCCCTTCAGCCAGGCGATGCCCGGACTGCCGTCCAGCGCACGGTCCAGATGTGCTTCGTCGGCAACGATGACCACACCGTTGTTGTAGGCCATGAAGCGCTCCGGCTGCTCACGCAGCGTGTCGCGGATGCCCTTGTTGACGGTGTTGGTCTGGCTCAGGAAGGAGCGGACATTGGCCTCGAGGATGCGTGGGCCATACTTCTCGTACAGGAAGCGCAGCGCCTCGCCCGGGAACGCGGTCATTGCGTAATCGTACTCGGCGTCTTCATCGGCCACCCAGACACAGGGCAGCGGCCCGCCGCAGACGTCGTTGAGATTCACGACAAGCTCGTCACGCGGCTTACCGCTCTGCCAGTGATTGAACAGACGCTCGATGTCCATGACTTCAAGCCTGATCGTCTTGTTCTGGATCACGCGAGCCTGGAAGTTGCGGGTCTTCGCCTTCCGGTCGGTCAGCACGTAGATGCGGATCTGATCGAGGCCCGGATAAGCCTTCTCGATGGTCTGCACCAGCGCATAGGCATCGTGCGTCTCGTCCATTCTGCTGAGCAGGGTGCCAGTGACGCACTGGTTGAGGAAGCGCGAGCATTGCTCTGCCGCGCGGGTGGTCTCGGAATCCGGGACGTTCACCACCTGGTCGACGCCTTCGTAGAGGCTGACATACAGGTCGAGCTGGTCGAGATCGTCCGACAACGCATACCCACTCAGGCGCAGCATGCCCTCACCCACTCTCGCCGAGTAATGGCAGATCTGAGGCTCGAAGGTCATCCCGATGTCGGCCATGTGCCGTGTGACCACTTCGGTGAACACCAGCTCTGGAAATGGCGTCGTTTCGCCCGGCTCGGCGGCACGCGACGCGATTTCTTCTTTCACTTCCTGCTGCGTTTTGCGCAGGAATTCGATCAGTTCCATTCAGACTGCTCCAGTTAGCTCGAGGACATCCTCGAGAGAAAATGCTGCGGCGCCGGTCGCGTCGAGATCGATTTCGTAGCGCGCACGCCGGATGGCGGCCGGCACTGTAGCCGCGACGAGACGCGGGAAGGTCTCGTCGACACGCAGGAAGCGGGAATCGGACACAATGAGACGTCGGGTGTAATGCTCGGCATGCTCGTCGACGAAGCCGGCAAGCAGCAGCGCGTTCTCGAAACGGGCTGCTGCCGCGGGATCGCTGCCCAGACGAATCCGCAGGGTCGCAATCCTGTCGCCCAGCGTGTCGCCCGACATTGCCAGCGCAAAGCGGCAACCGAAAAGGAACAGGGGCTGACGCGTCGAGTCATCGAGTTGTTCGAGCGACATGATGGTGGCCGGGAAGCCGTCATGGGACAGCGTACTCTTCACCTCGATGGCGCCGGTGCCGAGTTCGAAGTCCTGCAGGCCGTCGAGCGGGCCGCGCCAGCTCTCGATGGCCGCGTATACGTCGACGTCTGCATCGAGAAGGCGCTCGAGACAGACGAGTTCTCCCGTCAGCCCCAGTTCGGCTTCAGCGTCCAGCGCTCCCTTCTTCCTGCTCATGAACTGCTGCCAGGCCCGCACACGCCCCAGAAAGAGCTGCATCTGACGCTGATGCGTCGCTGCTGCACTTGCTGCCACCGCGGCCACGACATCCGTCGCCATCCTCGAGAAGAGCTCGATGCCTCCCTCTTCCTGCCGGATCAGGGCCAGCCAGTCGCCAGGCAGATCCGAAGTGACTCGCTCGACGCAAAACCCGGCGGCGGCCGGCAACATCGCGGCCGGCGGCGTGTTCACCGACACGAAGCCGACGAGAAGTGCCTCCCGGTTTTCGGGGAACTTTCTTCCCGCCTGAAGACGGCCACCTTCGAGGCCGGAAATGGCGATGCTGCGCCAGCCATCGCCGGCGTGCGCGCTGCCGACGAGCGCGCGCCAAGCGCCGGCGAGCTCCTCGTTAATCGGCAGCGCCATATTCCTGCTCCCAGAGGACGTTGTTAACCTTGTACTCAACCCTGGTTCCCGATTTGCTGCCCGGGAAACTGATGCCGAAGGCGACGATTGGCGTGATGTCCGCGGGCGGTCCGCCGTCCTCGATGTTCTCCTGGTTCAGCAGATAGATGAGAAGCACACCCCGCTCGGGATGAGCCACAACGCCTTCGGCCCCATATCCGCGGACCTTCCGCATCGATGGGCCACTCGGCACCTCCGGCTCCTTCTGGCTCGTCAACCGGGCCGGATCTTCCTTCCAGAGCTTACGGGTTTCATCGAGCGCCGCTGTCCATGCCTCAACACCCAGATCGATGCCTTCGTCTCGTGGCGACAGCAGCCGGCCAATCGAATAACGGTCGGAGGTCGGCGACTTCGCCGCACGTTTCATGCGCTTGACGGGCACACCGCCGACATCGACTTCATCTCCTTCCACGCCACCGCCGATCACGGCGACGGTCCACTTGGTCAGCTCGCCGTCACGGACCATCGAAACGATGAAGTCGCGCAGCAGCAGGCTGTTCGCCTTCATCGCCTGTGGGTGCGTACTGTAGGCACTCAGGAAGTCCGTGACGTGCTCGTGCGGCACACCCTCCCACACGACGCCGTTCCAGCTGTCCTTGCCTCCGGCGCGCTGCTGCACATGATTCGGATTCCCCTTGCCCATCACCGAAACCAGATCCATCAATGCCTGGAAATTGCTGTTGATTTGCTTCTGTTGACGATGCAGGGCCACCGTTTCGATCACGTGCCCGCTGAACGACAGATACAGGCTCTTCGCCGCGCGCATCTTCAGCCGCGAGGTGACCATCAGCACCGGATGCGACACCACCTTCAGGCCGTAGTCGCGCGGCGTGCC
>NZ_LMCY01000047.1:7683-15634 GCF_001425685.1 Massilia sp. Root335
ATGTGCTCGAACCACTCGATCAGATCCGGTGTGGTATATAACCGGCACAGGTCGAGGTAGCCGGGGCGATAGCCGAACCAGCGGCCCATCTGCATCAGCGTGTCGTACATCCGCGAGGCACGAAGGAAGTAGCTTGTGCACAGTCCTTCCAGAGTTAGTCCCCGCGCCAGTTTGTCGCCGCCAACGGCGATGACCTTCAGGCCCTCCGCTGCGTCGGCGTAGTCGAGCACATCGCCGGCGGTGCCATTGATCACCCTTACATGGATTTCGCTGACGACGCTCGGCAGGACTTCGGCGATCTGTGCCCACGTCTCGGCCGGATACGGTCCGGCGTCCGGCAGAGTCTCGGCCATTTCCGCCGTGGTCGCGGCGAAATCCCGGTCCCACAGCGCTTCCAGCCTCGCCAGCACCGGCTCGCGGGCGATCCTGCGCGAGAGACGCTGTTCAATGCCGCGCACCACAGCCTCGACGCGCCGATGCACTTCCACTTGGACCGCGTTGAAGCGCGTGACGTGCACCAGCATCGAACTGTGTTCCGCCTTCTGACCGCGCAGATGACGCGCGGCGCAGGCGAGGATGAACGCATCGATCGCTTCGATCAGTGAGGCCGGAAGACCCGTCTCGTCCGGATTCGGTGGCACCCACGTACTCTTGTGGCTGGTGGGCATCCAGCCCGATTTGCCGTCCGGGGCACAGTGATCGTCGACCTCGCGCACCAGTGGCAGACTTCCTTCCCGCTTGTCCCCGGTGTTGAGGCCGAAGACCCTGGCAGGACCGACGTAATTCGACGGCGCGCCGATGTTGTGGATGAACGCCGCCGGGAACAGGTCGGGACCGGCATCGGCCGTTTCGCCGCGCTCGTGGATGAAGATGTTAGCGAACGGTGTCGCCGTGTATCCTACATAGGCCTTGCGATGGAAGGCGTGCAGGATACGTCGTATCAACCCGTTGATGGCCGTCGGCTGGTGCTCCTCGTCTGCCTTGCCGTCCGCGTCGAAGTACTGCTCGCCGGTGTCCACCGATGCGTGGTCGGCTTCATCGTCGATGATCAGCAGCGGCAGATGCGTCACGATCTTGCGGTTGGTTTCGGGATCGTTGGCGTCGGCAACATGGTTCTGAATCCAGCGCAGCAAGCGGCTGAGCACAGTCTTGTTCTTCTTGACCACGAACAGCCATGGCAGTGCTTCGGGCGATACCCCCAGGTTTCTCACGTTGCTGGCGATGAAGTCGCCCTTCTCGGTCCGGTTGGTCGCGTAGTTCGGCCGGATCGATGGATCCTGGTCGATTTTTCCGACACCGATCTGGCGCAGGCCTTCGGCTGACGGATTGGTTTCGAAGCCGAGGAAGCCCTCGTCCAGACGCATCTGCGTCTGGGTGCGAAGATTGTTGTGCAGGCCCGCAAGCACGATGACGATCTTGTAGCCGGCATCGGCTGCCTTGCAGATCAAGCCGGTATAACTGCCGGTCTTGCCCGACTGGACGTGCCCCACCACCAGTCCGCGGCGATCCCACGGCCCTTTTCGCAAGGGGTCTTCCAGCTGACCGAGTATCCGGTCCGTCGACTTGTCGAGCCCGTCCACGGCCTCCCAGGGAAGACGCGCCTCCTGCATTTCGCGATAGCGCTGCCAGTAGCGCCAGTCCTTCTTTCTTTGCGGAGTCAGCCAGGGAACGTGGCCCTCGTTGTTCTCGAGCCAGGTGTCCTGGCCGACCCACACGCTGAAGCGCCGGATCAGTTCGTCCGATACGGCGTCCCTGTCCAGATCCACGGCCCAGGCCGGCTTCATCATGAGTGCGAGCCCGATCTTTTCGGAGATGAGCGCCGCTGTGATCGCGCGTTTGTCGGGCTCGTCGAACAGCAGCTCCTGCACAATCTTGATGACGCTCGCCTTGTTGGCTTCACCCTGTGGTGTCATTGTTTCTTTTCCAGTTCTCTTGGATCGTCAGGTAGCGAGGCCACCAGTTCGGGATGGTTCTGAAATGGCTCGGTCAGCAGGAGCCGCTTGCGCGCATGTTCTGGCGACATGCCCTTGAGCAGCACCATGTTCCTGTACATGACCGTCAGCACTTCGAGGATGGCGGCGGGCGGTTCGCCGGCGAACCCGGTGCGGGGTGTTTCCCGGTTTTCGGCGGTATCGATCCAGATGCGCTGGACCGGCACGGTTTCTTCGATGACCCTGAGCATGGCCAGTACTTGCGGCGTCAGGCCCTTCGCGTCGTCCAGCACGGCGCGCACTGCAGGGTGGTCAGTGTCGATCCGGTAGCGCATCCCGCCGGAGAACTTCTGGGATTGCCATACCTGGCTCACCTGTTCTCCACTTCTGGTCCGTGGAACGTAACCGCGGGACGCAAAGGTCCGCCGTGCACGTGTACGCGTCTCGTCCGCCAGCTTCGCCAGCCACTGCCGAATTTCGACAGGGGGCCGGGCGGTCGACTTGCGAATGTCGATCTTCCAGGCAGCGTCGGCCGAGTTGGGGATGTCCAGGCGGATGCGCGCAAGCCGGTGCGCTTCATCCTGGGTCCATCCGCGCCCCTGCCCGAGGCCGAGCCAGCCGCCGGCCACCAGCAGGCGTTTGTTGCGGTAGACATAGAATCCCTGCTGTGCAGTCCAGCCTTCCGGCCCGCGCGCTGACTCTTCTTCCTTCTTGCTCAGACGGTCCTTGTGCGGTAGCACGTGGCACTCCACCTCAACGCCGGGCATCGCAGGAAACGAAGCAGCCGGCGAATGCCAAGGCTTTGCAGGGTGCCCAGACATGAACGGGTCCCAGGGAGCGATCGACTTGTCGGCGATACGAATACGCAGCTGTGGCCGGGCCCCCTCGAGGTAACGGTGGAATACCATCGCAAGGTGGCGCTCGACCTGACAGATCAGATCAAGGAAATCCTGGTCCCGATAGCCGTCCGTGACAATGCGGTCCAGAACCTCCCAGACCACAAGCGTGCCGTTCGGCCGGCGGGCACCGAAGTCCGCCACCAGTTCGGCTGCGCTGTCGTCCGGGCCTTCGAGAAGCTGCCAGTCGTTCTGCTTGCTTGCGGCCAGCACGTCCAGGTCCCATCGCAGACACTGCAGGCCGTTCGGGCCCGCGCTTGCCACCGTCAGCCGGCGACATTGAGAAAAGGACGCGGTCTTCAAGCCCAGGCCGAAGCGCCCGAGATCGTTCTCTGCGCGCCGGTCCAGCGGATTCCTGTCGCCGAGCCGCATGGCGGAATCGAGCTCGTCGGCGCTCATGCCTCGGCCGTCATCCTCGATCAGGACGCGGCTGTTCTTGCCGTTCCATGAGAAGGTCAGATCGACGGTTCCGGCGCCGGAAGCGATGCTGTTGTCGATGATGTCCGCCAGCGCGGTGGCGGTGCTGTAGCCCAGCCCTCGGAGGGCTTCCATCATCGCTGCAGCCCGTGGCGGAGCATGGCGAAATTTGGCTTGGTTCATGGTGTTCGGGAGTTTCAGTAGTCGGACAGCGAAGCGGCGCCGGCAAACGGCAACAGCTGGTCGCGTCGAGAGGATTGCCGGAATCGGGTCAGCGCTTTCGCTTCGATCTGGCGGATGCGTTCTCTGGTGACGTCGAGTTTCTGTCCGATTTCCTCGAGCGTCATGCTGTCGAGTCCGCCCAAACCAAAGCGCAGCACAAGCACATCGCGCTCCTTTTCCTTGCAATCCGCCAGCATTCGCTCGATCAGGCCGGACAGGCTCGCTCGGGACACGGTGCCGTACGGATCGGCTTCGGTATCGACGATGTCGAGCGGATCCGGTGTGCCGGGCGCGCTGTTTCCACCACACTCTTCCAGCGAAAGCACTTCATGGTCGGACCGGACGATGCGGCGCACCGCTTCGGCCGACAAGGACAGCCGCTCCGCAATCTCGTCATGCCCGACCGGGCGTTCGCGGCCATGCTCCAGCTCGCGGCGCGTCCGACCGACCAGATTGATCTTCTCGACCATATGAACGGGCACGCGAATCAAGCGCCCCGTGTCCGCGAGGGCGCGCAGGACACTCTGGCGTATCCAGGCGGTCGCGTAGGTAGAAAACTTGAAACCCCTGCGAAAGTCGAACTTTTCGGCCGCACGCATGAGACCGAAGTTCGCTTCCTGGATGAGATCTTCGAGCGGGAGTTCGCGGTAGCGGTAACCATACGCAATCGACATCGCCAGACGGAGGTTCGCGCAGACAAGCTGATCGCGTGCTTTCTCATAGGCGCTTACCGAACTGGCCACTGCATGACCGGCGTCAGCTGCCATTTCCGGCAGGAGCGCCAGCAGGCGGCTCAGTTCCGGCGGCCGGGGGCGAGGTACCAGAGCTTCTCGACCGTATTCGGCCATGCCGTCCCTGACAAGCCCAACGTACGTGCCGAAGTCGATCCGGTTCTCTCCTTCGACAGCATCATCGTCTGGCGTCTCGTCCGCAGGCGCCTCAAGCTCGTCGGCTTCTTCGGCAGCAAGACCATCCGACGGCGAGTCGGCAGGAAAGGCAAGCTGCCACAAAGCCTCGGGAAGGGATGCGAGCGCACGGGTGAGCGAGCCCAGCGCGCTGTCCATGTGCCGTCCGATGCGCTCCTCGTCCTCCCGTTTGATGAGTTCACCCTTCCTTGCCCGCGCCGCATACGCCACGCTGGACTCGGCCGGCTCCGGCATGTCGGCATACAATGCTTCGATCGCATCCTTGAGCATGTCCGGCTCTGCGACGGCGCGCGCAAGGCCCGCTGGCGCCCAAGGGCCGGAAGCGATCGCCAAATCATCCAGCATGCGCTCAAGCACAAGTTGAGCGCGCTCGATCTGCCAGCCGCAATCGGTCTCCAGTGCACACGAGAGTTCGTCCAGCCCGACGAAGCCGGCCTCCATGCCATTGGCGATCAACTCCTCGATAGCTGGCATGTCGCCAAGCGAAATCGACGGCGCCCGGATCTGAATTTCAGGAAGATCCAGTTCGACATCCGACCAGTCCAGCTCGTCGCTGACTCGTCGATGCGTCGACATGACTCGCTGCGCGTTCTGTGCCGAGGAAACACACTCTTCGTCGTGGCGGGGCGCGACGATGACTTCGTCCGCCACCCATCCATTCAGCGCGTCCGCTGATTCGTCCGTCATGGAGCATTCGCCCTCCTCTGCTTGCGTCCCCGGCATTACGGACAACGAACCGGGTTCGGCCGGCTGTACTGCCGCAGCGACTTCATGGAGCAGTGCGTCAGCGCCGCGATAGTCCGGCTCTGCAGCGACCAGAGAAAGGGGGTTCGTCCGGAAGATAAGCAGCTCGGCAACAGCGGTGTTGCCATGCTCGACCGCCAGTTCGCCGGCCGTGCGCCCATCCGGACTTGTCAGAAAGGGATCGGCGCCGGCATCGAGCAGTCTGCTGCCGACATCGACCTGTCCGTGGACCGCTGCAAGCATCAGCGGCGTCAGGCCGGCGCCATCGCGGCCATTGATCGGCTCGCCACGCCGGATGTGAAGCGCGACAGCATCCGACGCACCGGATCTGATCGCCAGCCGGAACAGCGCTCCGAGCTTCCGTTCGGCGTTTTCCAAAACGCTCAGTCCTGCCATCACATTGCCACGAGGATATTGACCAGAAGAAAACCAAATTAGAATGAGGCATTATCCACTATTTGCCTCTTGTCAAAACTCCCCAATAATCACAGCTTGATGGAATCCGCGTCACTTGGCAAAACTGAAATTTTCTTGTACTGGTGCCTTGGCGCGTTTCATTGCACTTTTCCAGGCGTACCAGCGCGATGAGCCTCCAGCAGCGCAAACACGAGGTCGGCGATCTTCTTTGCCAGTAGAGGCGGCACCGCATTGCCCACCTGATGAAACTGCTCTGTCCGAGTTCCCTGGAAGAAATAATTGTCAGGGAAGGTCTGCAGTCGAGCAGCCTCTCGTACTGTCAGACTCCGGCACTGGCGCGGATCGTAGTGAATGAAGTAGTGGCCATCTTTGGAAATATGGCTCGTGATCGTGGTCGACACGCGATGGCCGGCCTGGACCCGAAAGCGATCGGAAAACTTGCCCGACTCCCAGTTTTCGTGATTGGGGCGCAGTCCCTCCAGGGCAAACTCGCCATGGCCTTTCGGCGAGCGCCCATAGGCTTTCGTCCAGGCAGACGCGAAGGCATAGCGCTGGAGGTCGCTGGCCATGTGTCCGCGCGCGTCATGGTTCAGCCAGACCGACAAGCGCTCGTCGTGATACCAGCCGCCGAGCACACTGGAGGAATCTCCGTCGTTGGCCTGCCGCCCGAGCCGCAGCCCCCCCGTACCAAGCCCGCGCGAAATATTGCTGGCGGCATCCTGCAGCTCGGCATGCAGCTTGCGATGACTTTCCACATCCCTGACCTCACGGGCCATGCGTGAAAAATGTCCCGCAACCACCTCGCCCCAGCGCTCGTCCGAATCCTTCTCCTTCGTGATTCCGCTGCGCACGCGCGGCAGCGAACCGAGCACTTCCTGAACGGACGGGCCTTTCAATTTTTCGAGCTGCTCTGGCGCCAGCTTGATGTCCTCTCGCACCCCGACCAGGATCACCCGGTGACGTGCCTGCGGAATGCCATGCTCCTCCGACTTGATGACGAAGTCATGCACATCGGTCATCCTCGGATCGTCCCCGGGATTGAAGCTCGTCGCGCTGCTCATCGAATGAATCCGGTAGCCGTTGCCGCAGCCGGACAAGTCCTTCAGAATGGAATCGAAGATCCTCTTCCCACCCACGGAGGCGGTCAGGATACCCTTCACGTTTTCCATGACGAACACCGCCGGGCGGTATTTCTCGATGATGCGGAGGTATTCCCTGTAAAGGAAATGGCGGTGGTCGTCCTCGGCCTTGTACTCGACCTTGCCACGGTTACGTACACGCCCCACAACCGAGTAAGCCTGACATGGCGGGCCGCCGATCAGGACCCACGAGGACTCAGGGCCGAGCTTGTGCGCATTGATGCAGACATCGAGCTCGTCGTTGCCTTTGTCGGTCCCCAGCTCGATCTGACGCGCTTCTTCTCCGGATTCGTCCCAGAGCTCGCGATTGGAATCGTCGAACGGCGCTTCGGCCTGGCCATTGCAGTAGCGGTAGTAGGAATCAAGGGCATTCCCACCATGGCGCTTGAGCATCCGGTAGAACGCCCGCAGGCGTAGCGTGGCGCGCGCCGAGGAATTCATTTCCGCCGATACAATTATCCTGAACGGGTCACCTTTGACGGACGAAAAGCCCTCCCCCAGGCCTCCGGGTCCGGCAAACAAATCAACAATGGGAATGCCCTTCGAGGAAAGGGACTGCGGTTCGATGGACAACTTTGCCTTGCGTAAAAATTTTCAGTGGACGACAGGATACCAGGAATTATGGATGTAGTCGATGCAGCAACCCGGTCAAGAATGATGACAGGTATCCGCTCCAAGGACACCCAGCCAGAGATGATCGTCCGTAAATACCTGCATGCGCATGGATTCCGCTACCGTCTCCACGCACGCAAGCTCCCTGGCTCCCCCGACCTAGTGCTGCCCAAGTATCGCGTAGCCATTTTCGTTCATGGTTGCTTCTGGCACCGGCACGCAGGATGCAAATTTGCAACAACTCCTGCCAACAATGCGGAGCGCTGGAAGTTGAAGTTCGATGGCAACGTCGAACGCGATGCGCGCAAGGAAAATTTGCTCCGTGCAGCAGGCTGGAAAGTCATTGTCGTGTGGGAGTGCGAACTCAGGCGTGCTCCAGACGAAAGGCTCCGGCAGCTCGTCAGTGATATCGCTGGGAGCGCAGGGAGCGCCCCATCCTGACGAGTTTAGCCATGCATTCTTCATGAGCTCGTGTAGCAAATCAAACGCCTTGAGCTTATCGACAGTAGAAAGTGAGCGTTTTCTGACGGCTACTCTTCAGCGCCTGGCCCGGTCACGCACGTAAGGTGAACTGTGGCAGATAGCGGGGGTGTACCAGATTCTGTGTAAACGAGTCTTTGTTTAAGTCTGCGGCACGCGGTCTTCAA
>NZ_LMCY01000048.1:0-17090 GCF_001425685.1 Massilia sp. Root335
CCTGCAACACCTTCAGCGATTTCCCCTCAAATTATTCCGGACAGCAGTGCGCGCAGGCGGGAATCCCAGTTTGCCGGCAGATCGCGCGACCTGGGTCCCCGCCTGCGCGGGGACGACGGCTACGCTGACAAGCCGGCTTACGCGTCGCCCGTCCCGGCCTGAAGCGCGTCGATCACGTGGCGCGTCGACCGCACCCTGCCCATGATGCGGAAGGTATGTTCGCAGGCGAACCTGTGCATGTCGGCTTGCATGCTGGTCATCGCATCCTCGACGAAGACGACGCCGTAGCCGCGGTCGAACGCGGCGCGCGCCGTCGACTCGACCCCGAGGTTGGTGGCGACGCCGCCGAGGATGATGGTCTTGATGTTGCGGCGGCGCAGCAGCTGGTCCAGTTCCGTGCCGTAGAAGGCGCCCCACTGGCGCTTCGTGACGACGATGTCGGTCGCCTGCACCTGGGCGTCCGGCGCGAGCTGCGATGCATCCGGCGGCGGCGCGGGCGTGCCCGGCTTGCGCATCGGCGCGTCGGCCGGCGGCAGCTGCAGCTGGTCGACGAGCACGCGCACGAAGATCACCATCCCGCCACGGTCGCGCATTTCGCCCGCCAGCAGCACGCAATTGCCCACCACCTGCTCGGCCGTGTACGGCGCCAGGTCGCGTCTCACATTACTGTTCTGCAAATCGATCAGCACCAGGGCGGTGCGGCCGATGTCGATGTCCAGGTCGCTCATTGCAAGTCCTCCTCGCCACAGTATTCACCAGCCGCGATTTGCGTGGCGCCGCTTTCCGCTGTGATAAATTCCCTGCATCATGCAAAGAATCGCCATCGCCGCCCTGGGCCTGCTGCTGGCGGGCTGCGCCAGCCAGCCCGCCCTCACCGACTACACCGTCAACTCGGGCGCGCAGCGCAGCCCCGGCCAGCAGGCGCTCACCTTCGATTACGCCGACCTGGGCCTGCGCATCGACCCGGACAGCCGCAGCCTGCGCGGCGACGCGACGCTCACGTTCGGTACGCGCGCGCCGCTGGACCGCATCGAACTCGACCTGGACCGCAACCTGCCCATCGACGCCATCAGCGTCGACGGCCGGGCGCTCGCCGCGGGCCAGTGGCGCAATCCGGACGGCAAGCTGACGATCACGCTGCCGCAGCGGCTGGAGCCGGGCCGGCACGTCAAGGTGCGCGTGACCTACCACGGCGAGCCGCACGTGGCGAAGCGGGCGCCATGGGACGGCGGCTTCGTGTGGGCGCGCACGCCCGACGGCCAGCCGTGGGTCGCCAGCGCCGTCGAGGGCGAAGGCTGCGACCTGTTCTGGCCCTGCATCGACCATCCGATGGGCAAGCCGGACGTCGTCGACGAACACATCACTGTGCCGGCGCCGCTGGTCGCGGCGGGCAACGGCGTCGCGCTCGGCATGACGGAGGCGAACGGCTGGCGCACATGGCACTGGCGCGCAAGACACCCGAGCACCTACGGCGTCGCCATCAACGTCGGGCCGTACGCCGAGCTGGATGGCGAATACCACAGCCGCTACGGCAACGTGATCCCGCTGCGGCTGTGGTACCTGCCGCACAACAAGGCGCATGCGCAGGCGTTGTTCGCGGAATTCCCGCAGATGCTCGATTTCTTCGAATCGACGATCGGCCCTTACCCGTTCGGCGACGAAAAAATGGGCGTCGTGGAAACGCCGCACAAGGGCATGGAACACCAGACCATCAATGCCTACGGCAACAAATACGCCAAGACGCCGTACGGCTACGACGACCTGCTGCAGCACGAATTCGCCCACGAATGGTTCGGCAACCAGCTCACCAATGCCGACTGGGACGACATGTGGCTGCACGAAGGCCTCGGCTCCTACATGCAGCCCCTGTACATGCAATACCTGCACGGCGACCAGGAATACTACGCGGCGCTGATGCAGCAGCGGACATCGATCCGCAACAAGGCGCCGCTCGTCTCCGGCAAGCACAAGCGCGAGGAAGACGTCTACGACCTCAAACGCGGCGGTCCCGGCGGCGACATCTACACGAAGGGCTCGCTCGTGCTGCACACCTTGCGCGGCCTGATCGGCGACGACGCCTTTTTCCGCGCCGTGCGCGAACTCGTGTATGGCCGTCCGGACCCGCGTCCCGGCAACTTCGCGCCGCGCTATGCGACGACGCCCGACTTCATCGCCATCGTCAAACGCGCGAGCGGACGCGACCTGGACTGGTTCTTCCAGGCCTATATGTACCAGGCCGCCCTGCCCGAACTCGTGGCCCGGCGCCATGCCGACACCCTCGACCTGACGTGGAAGACGGCCGCCGGCACGCCGTTCCCGATGCCGCTCGACGTGCGCGTCGGCACGCGCATCGTCACGCTGCCGATGGCGGACGGGCACGGCAGCATCGCCCTGCCGCCCGATGCCACGTACACGCTCGACCCGCATTCGAAGATTTTACGGCGCGAGGAACGGTTCGAGATTTTCCAGCGTTACCAGGAACAGTTGCGCAAGCAAGCGAAACCGTAACGTGGGCGGTGGCGGCGCGCGTGGGCACACCCTACCAGGCTTGCGGAAGCAGGCGAAACCGTAGGGTGGGCGGCCCTCCGCCCACGCGTGATGTTCGCGGCGTGTTGGCGGCACGCGTGGGCACGTTTCATTTGAGGCCCCCGGCCTCACCATCCTACCGCGGTCACTGCAACGGTTTCCCCTCGACGTCGATGCGGCGCACGGTGCCGAGGTTCAGCGCGCGGATCGGCGCCTCGATCTTGCTCATGTCGCCGACGACGATCCACACCGGCTGCCGGGGCAGCACGACGCGCCCGGCCAGCCCATTCAGCTGCGCGGGCGTCAGCGCGAGCGCCGTCGCCGTGTACGTGTTGTAGTAATCCTCGGGCAGGCCGTATTGCAGGATCGTCGCGTAGGCATTGCTGAGCTGGCTGACCGTCTCGAACGAGCCGGGCAGGCCCAGCGTCTCGTTGGCCTGCGCTTCCTGCAGCTCGCGCGGCGTGATCGGGCGGGCGCCGCCCAGCTCGGCATACTCGCGCGCCAGTTCGCGCAGCGCGTCGGCCGTTTTATCGGTCTGGACGGGCGAATCGCTGTACAGGATGCGCTGGCCGCGCGCCGCCACGAGCGACGTGCCGACACCGTACGACCAGTGTTTATCTTCGCGCAGGTCCATGTTCAGCCGCGAGCTGAACGTCCCGCCGAACACATCGTTCAGCAGATTCAGCGCGACGGCGTCCGGCGTGTTGCGCGGCGGGGCCAGCTGCGCGCCGACGATGTCGCTCTGCAGCGCGCCCGGGCGGTCGATCAGGTAGATCGTCGTGCCGGCCGGCTGGTCAACGTTGGCGATGTCGTGCGCGGGCAGCGTGCCGCCCTTCCAGGCGCCGAACGCGCGTTCCAGCAACGGCTTCAGTTCGGCCAGCGTGGTGTCGCCGACGACGAGCAAGGTTGCGTTATTCGGCTTGAACCACGTGCCGTGATACGCGACGAGATCCGCGCGCGTCATGCGCGCCACGGCGGCTTGGGTGCCGGTGCCCGTCAGCGGCAACGAGTAGGGATGGCCGGGGCCGTACAGCAGCGGCGGCAGCACGCGCAAGGCCATCAGGCGCGGCACGGTCTGCTCGCGCTGGATCGCGGCCAGCCGCGTCTTGCGCACGCGTTCGAAGTCCGCTTGCGGGAACGATGGGTGCAGCGTCAGGTCCGCGTACAGGCCCAGCGCCTGCGTCAGCGTCGGTTTCAACACGTTCATGTTGACGAAGGCGCCGTCCAGGTTGATCGTCGTGCCGAACGAGGCGCCCAGCGCTTCCAGTTCGCGACTGATCTGCAAGGCGCTGCGCGTCGCCGTGCCCTCTTCCAGCATGCGCAGGGTGAGGCTCGCGAGCCCCGGCAGCGCCTGCGTGTCGGACGCGAAGCCGCCATTCAACATCAGCGACAGATTGATCACGGGCGCGCCATGGCGCTCGGCCAGCACCACGTTCAGGCCGTTGGACAGGATCGCCTTCTGCATCGGCGGCAGGGTCAACGGCTCCGGATGGCCCGTCGGCGGGCCCTTGCTGCGGTCGACCGTGGACGCGTCGGCAGCCAGCGCGGTCGGGAACGGATCGACTTCCAGCACGTAGTCGCCGTCGGATAACCAGTCCTGCATGGCCTTTCGCACGGCGGCCGGCGTCGCGTCCTTGATGCGCTGCAGGTAGACCTTGTAGCAGTCCGGATTGCCCGTGTACGTGGCGCAGCGCGCCAGCACGTCGCTCTTGCCGCCGAAGCCGCCCACGCGCTCGACGGCGCGCGCGTGCTGCGCGAGGATCGTCGTCTGCGCGAGCCGCAGTTCGGCGGCCGTGGGGCCGGACTTCATCAGCGCGCGCAATTCCTCGTCGGCGCCGGCTTCCATGCGCGCGACGTCGGCCTGCGCCAGCCCGGGCCTGGCCGTCAGGTTGATGCCGAACTGGCCGGCGATCTCGTTCGAATCGTTGCCGGAGCCGATGCTCGTGGCCAGCTGCTCCTTGACGACGAGGCGCTGGTACAGGCGCGACGTCTTGCCGCCGCCCAGCACCTGCGCGGCCAGGTCGAGCAGCGGTTCTTCTGGCGTGTCGGCGCCGGGCACGTTCCACAGGCGGATGATGCGCGCCTGCGGCACGCGGTCCTGCACCTGCCCGCGATGGGTGCCGCTGCGCTTCGCGACCCACGCCTGCTGGTGCGCCTGCGGCGGGCCCGGCGGGATGTCGCCATAGTATTTTTCCACCTTGTCGCGCGCCTGCTGCGGCGTGATGTCGCCGGCCAGCACGAGCACGACGTTGTTCGGGCCGTAGTGGCCCTTGAACCAGTCGGTGACGTCGGCCATCGACGCGGCATCGAGGTCGGTCATGGAACCGATCACGGTCCAGGAATACGGATGGTTCGCCGGCCACGTGTTCTCCGTGACGATCTGCTCGACGACGCCGTACGGCTGGTTCTCGCGCTGGCGCTTTTCGTTCTGGACGACGCCCCGCTGCAGGTCGAGCTTCTTCCGGTCGAGCACATCCAGCAGGTGGCCCATGCGGTCGCTCTCGGCGAACAGCGCGTAGTCGAGCATCGACGTCGGCACCGTCTCGAAATAATTCGTGCGGTCCTTGTTCGTCGTGCCGTTCAGGTCCGTCGCGCCGACGCCTTCGAGGGCAGACAAGAACGTCTTGTCGAAGTTGGCGCTGCCGGAAAACATCAGGTGCTCGAACAGGTGCGCGAAGCCCGTCTTGCCGGGCTTTTCGTTCTTCGAGCCGACGTGATACCACGTGTTGACGGCCACGACGGGCGCCTTGTGGTCTTCGTGCACGAGCACCGTCAGGCCGTTCTTGAGGACGAATTTCGTGTACGGGATGTCGGGGATCGGAATATCGACGCCGGCGTCGCGCGCGGGCGTGGATGCGGGCGCGGGCGTGGCCGTCGTGCCGGCGAGTGCCAGCATCGATGCGAACAAGAAACGGTAAGCAAAACGCATGCTGCTCTCCTTGCAAGATTGCACGACACACATGACCGCCCATTCTAAGGCAGTCACGCCCTGTCGTCCCGCACCGACACGCGACCCGGACACAGTCCGGTGCACGAATCATGCACGGGGCGTATCATTGAGGCTGGCAATCAGCAAAGGATAAGCTCATGAATCAACGACGCTCCTTCCTCAAAAGCTCGGCCGTCCTCGCATCGGTACTCGGTGCGCCCGCGATCCGCACCAGCGCCAAGACCCTGCCGGATGCGCCCGTTCCACCGGTGGCGCCCAACGAGCGCATCGTGCGCCTGTACAACACGCACACGGGCGAAAGCCTGCGGACCATTTTCTGGGCCGAGGGCGAGTTCATCCCCGAAGCCTTGCAGGACATCAATAAACTGCTGCGCGACCACCGCAACAACAAGATCGCGGCCATCGATCCGAAGCTGCTCGTCTTGCTGGACCGCATCAGCGCGCAATACGGCAGCCATCCGACCATGCACGTGATCTCGGGTTATCGCTCGCCGGAAACGAACGCGATGCTGCACGAAAACACGAACGGCGTCGCCAAGCACAGCCTGCACATGGAGGGCAAGGCCATCGACGTGCGCATTCCGGGCCAGGACCTCGCCAAGCTGCACACGGTCGCGATGGCCCAGCGTGCGGGCGGGGTCGGCTATTACCCCGAGTCGCAGTTCGTGCACATGGACGTCGGCCGCGTGCGTTACTGGTGATCATGCGGCGGCCGGTCTCGCGTGGCGTAGCGCCGGCACTGCTGGGTGCCGTGCTGGCGTGGACGGCGCACGCCCAGACGGCGCCGGCAGCGGCAGCCAACCCGGCCGGGCAGCCGGCGCCGGCTTCGGGCGTCCAGACCGTCACCGTCACGTACACGCGCGACCCGGTCGACAAGTCCTACCGCAAAATGATCCGCGGCATGGAACGCT
Organism: Massilia sp. Root335; assembly: GCF_001425685.1. Classification (GTDB taxonomy): domain Bacteria; phylum Pseudomonadota; class Gammaproteobacteria; order Burkholderiales; family Burkholderiaceae_D; genus Telluria; species Telluria luteola. The sequence goes on from NZ_LMCY01000048.1 coordinate 6,388, forward strand.
TCCAGCGCGAGCACGCGCTGGCACCCCAGGCCACGCTGCGCTTCCGCCTGCTGCCCCGCTCGCCGACCGTGGACATGCACGGCATCACCCTGCGCGTCATCGGCGACCACATCGCCGTGCCCGTTCCCGTCGCGCCGGACAACAGTTTTACCTTGCCGCGCAACGAGCAGGCGTTGCAGGAAGACGCGGCCGTCGTCGCCAACCGCAAGACGACGAGCATGACGTGGCGCGCGCATGTCGTGACGCCCGGCCTGCCGCCCGGTACGCGCCGGCTGGGCGACTTGCGCCTGGAATGTCTCGTCGGCATGGAGGCCGGGCTCGTGTCGAACAGCTCGCCGCTGTTCGGGTGGATATCGAATGCGCTCACGCGTCCCGAACAGGTCTGCGACAGCCCCGACGGCAATTTCCTGTTCTTTACGGAGCGTCCCGTGTTTGCCGTGACGCTGCGCGCGGGCGACCGCACGGAAGTGCTGCCCTTCCACTTCCTGTACGCGGGCGGCGACCAGACGCGCGACATGCTGCCGTTCTGCGACTGCCAGGTGCTGCTCGACCGCACGTATTACGCGCCGATCTGGGACCGCGGCTGGCCGGACGACACGCTCGTCAGCTTCGACTACATGGACGATGCGCCGCCGGCGCCGGAGGCGGCGCCATGATCAATCGCCGCTGGCTGACGATCGCCGCGCTGGCGGCCCTGCTGCTGTCCGGCTGCGCCACGCGCGCGCCCGAACCCGGCACGAGCGTGGCCGAGGCCCGCTTCGATGCGCTCGTCGTGCCGGGCCGCACGACGCGCGCCGAGCTGCTGGCCGCATTCGGGCCCACGAAGACGGTCCGGTTCGATTCGGGCATGGAAGCGTGGCTCTACACGACGCCGGCGGCGGGCGGCCGGCATACCGAACTCGTGCTGCTGCTCGGCCGCGACGGCATCGTGACAAAGATGCGCAAGCGGCCGCCCTACCCGACCGACCCGCGCGGCGATTGACGGCGCCACGTGAAACGGTGCCGTGGACAGCGGATGTCCGGGCCTCCCCAAATTAGGGGACTCGTGCCCGGACTCGTTATAATGACCTGTCCTTCATTGTGCTGTGCCGCCACCTTGAACATCCCACTTCCACGTTCGTCGACCGTTCCACTGTATATACAGATCAAGGAAGCGATTCGTGCCAAGATCATCGATGGCACCTATATCGGGCACCAGCAGCTGCCGTCGGAAAACGAAATGATCGCGGCGTTCGGCGTCAGCCGCATCACGGTGCGGCAGGCGATCAACGACTTGCAGCAGGAAGGGCTGCTGTTCAAAGTGCACGGCAAAGGCACGTTTGTCGCGTTGCCCAATGTCTCCCAGGAGTTGACGCACCTGCAGGGTTTCGGCGAAGCGATGCATCGTCTTGGCCATGAAACCTTTTCGGACGTGTTCGGCCTGAAAACCGTCAAGGCAGCGGGCATCGCCAGCGCGAAATTGCAGGTCAAGGACGGGAGTCCAGTGACCGAGATCCGCCGCGTGCGCTATTTGAACAGGGAGCCGGTGTCCATCGACTACTCCTGGGTACGGCATGACGTGGGCTCGCGCCTCACCGAGAAAAACCTGCGAGAAAAAGACCTGTTTTCGCTGCTCGAGAACGAGCTGCGCCAGCGGCTCCATTCCGCCGACGTGGAAATCGATGCCACCTCGGCCAGTCAGGACGTGGCCACGCGCCTGAAAGTCGAACCGGGCTCGCCCATACTGCGCATCGAGCGCCTGACCTATGCGCAGGAAGAGAAGCCGCTGGTATTCGAATACCTGCATTATCGGGCCGAGACCTTCAAGTACAAGATGAAGGTCTTGCGCTAGCAGGCGCAGCGTCGTACCACCTCCCCTTGCCTGACCGCGACGGCGCCCCGCCTCGCGTGCGCCCCACTTTGGTGGCGTCTCTCCCCACAACGGATACGTGCCGCACTGTCCGCGCACCGTTCCAGATCATTCTTCCCACCCGATACCGCGAATAACGGCGAATTCGATTGGCACGCATTTTGCACAACTCGTTATTACGAGTTATGACGAGGTGCGCAAGGGGCCGCACGGCAACTTTACTGAAAGGGTGACATGAATACCATCGAACTGGAATACGACCTGGTGATCGTCGGCGGCGGTACGGGGGGCCCGATGGCCGCCGTCAAGGCCAAGGAGAAGAATCCGAAGTTGCGTGTGCTCGTGCTGGAGAAGGCGAACGTCAAGCGCAGCGGCGCAATCTCCATGGGAATGGACGGGTTGAACAATGCGGTCATCCCCGGCCATGCGACGCCGGAGCAGTACACCAAGGAGATCACGGTGGCCAACGACGGCATCGTCGATCAGAAAGGCGTGTACGCCTACGCAAGCAACAGTTTCGCGATGATCGAGGAACTCGATCGCTGGGGTGTCAAATTCGAGAAGGACGAAACCGGCGATTTCGCCGTGCGCAAGGTGCATCACCTCGGCAGCTATGTATTGCCGATGCCGGAAGGGCATCACATGAAGAAGGTGCTGTATCGGCAACTGAAACGCCAGCGCGTCGACATCACCAACCGGGTGGTCGCCACGCGCCTGATCACGGGTACGCGGGGCGAGATCGCGGGCGTCATGGGATTCGACTGCCGCACCGCCGATTTCTATGTGATCAAGGCAAAGGCGGTCGTGCTGTGCACGGGCGCGGCGGGGCGTCTCGGCCTGCCCGCCTCCGGCTACATGTTCGGCACGTACGAGAACCCGACCAACAGCGGCGAGGGCCACGTGATGGCCTATCACGCCGGCGCGGAACTGACGAACCTCGAATGCTTCCAGGTCAATCCCTTGATCAAGGATTACAACGGCCCCGCGTGTGCTTATGTGACCGGACCGTTCGGCGGCTTTACCGCGAACTCCACCGGCGCGCGTTTCATCGAGTGCGACTATTGGAGCGGCCAGATGATGCTGGAGTTCTACAACGAACTCGAAGGCGGCCGCGGTCCGGTGTTCCTGAAGCTCGATCACCTTGCGGAAGAAACGATCGCCGAGATCGAGCACATCCTGCACACCAACGAACGTCCGAGCCGCGGCCGCTTCCACGAACGGCGCGGCAACGACTATCGCCAGAAGGCGATCGAAATGCACATCTCGGAAATCGGTTTTTGCAGCGGCCACAGCGCCTCCGGCATCTGGACCAACGAAAAAGGCGAGTGTTCCATCCCCGGCCTGTACGCGGCCGGCGATTGCGCCAGCATTCCGCACAACTACATGCTGGGCGCTTTCGTATATGGCAAATTCTGCGGCGAGAACGCGGCGGACTACGTCTCCGGCATGGCCGCTCCGGTCATCGACACCGACATGGTGGAAGCGGAACGCAAACGCATCATGGCACCGCTGGCGCGCAGCGAAGGCCTGACGCCGTTCCAGGTCGAATACAAGACGCGCCGCATCGTGAACGACTACCTGCAGCCGCCGAAGGTCACCCGCAAGATGGAGATCGCGCTGGAGCGCTTCGGCGAGATCAAGGACGACCTGAATGAACTCAGTGCCGTCGATCCGCACGAATTGATGCGTGCGATGGAAGCGCACACGATCCGCGACTGCGCGGAACTCGCGGCGCGCGCCTCGCTGTTTCGCAAGGAAAGCCGCTGGGGCCTGTATCACCTGTGCGTCGACCATCCCGAGAAGGACGACGAAAACTGGTTCTGCCACACCAACGTCAAGCTGGGCACGGACGGCAGGATGGCCTTCCGCAAGCGCGAGATCGAGCCCTACATCGTCGAACTGAATGCCGAAGAAAAAGCCGCGTACCAGCGCCTGCGCGTGGCCGGCAGCAAAACCACCGTCGCCGTTTAACCAGACCCGAAAGGAAAGATCATGACCATCGCAACCACCCGAACGCAGGCCCCGGTCGTCGTCGACCAATCGAAGTGCATCGCCGAGAAAGGCTGCACGGTGTGCGTCGACGTATGCCCGCTGGACGTGCTGGCGATCGACATCGTGAGCAACAAGGCGTTCATGAAGTTCGACGAATGCTGGTATTGCATGCCGTGCGAACAGGACTGCCCCACCGGCGCCGTGCACGTCAACATCCCCTACCTGGTTCGCTGAGGAGAAACGGCCATGATGGCAACCAGTATTCACGAACGGCTGCACAGCAGCGACCCGGGCGTGCGCCGCATTGCGGTGCTGGACCTCCCTTATTCCGAAGAGGCGGACGACATCGTGCCGCTGCTGGTCGCGGCACTGGCCGATCCCGACGCGTGCGTGCGGCTGGAGGCGGCCAGGGCGATCGAAGGCTACGAAGAACCGGATGCGCTGGCCGCGCTGGTGCCGCTCCTGAAGGACGCCGACCCCGAGGTGCGGCGCGCGACGGCGACCACGCTGGCCGAACTGAAGGAACCGTCGTCGGCACCGCATCTGCTGCCTTACCTGGGGGATGAAGAAGCGACGGTCAGGGCCGCCGCCCTGCACGCGATCCGGGCCTTGCGCGTGGACGCGGCGTTCGAGCCGGCCATGGGCGCCCTGCGCGACGCGGACGCCGGCGTGCGCCGCGAAGCCGTGGGCGTGCTCGGCTACCTGAAGAAACCGGAAGCGATCGGCGCGTTGACGAATGCCGCGGCGAACGATCCGGACCAGGAAGTGCGCCGCATCGCGGTCGGCGCGCTCGGCTACGTCTCGGAAGTCAGCATCCAGCCGACGCTGAGCCGCGTCCTCGCCGATCCGGCATGGCAGGTGCGCGAGGAAGCGGCGATCACGATGGGCAAGCTCGGGCTGGCGCTCGGCGTGCCGGACCTGGTGCGCGCGATGGACGACGAGTTCTGGCAAGTGCGCGTGAAGGCGGCGCGCAGTCTCGGCAAGCTCAAGGCAAAGGCCGCGGTGAATGCGCTGTGCGCGGCGTTGCGGCATCCGATGAGCAACCTGCGCAAGGAAGCCGTCATCGCACTGGGCGAAATCGGCGACACGCGCGCCATCGCGCACCTGGAACTGGCGCTGAAGGACGTGGACTCGGACGTGCGCAAGCTGTCGAAGCTGGCGCTGACGACCATACAACTGAACGGGGGCGCATCATGACACATGTTGTCGGCGAATCGTGCATCGGCTGCAAATACACCGACTGCGTCTCGGTGTGCCCGGTCGACTGCTTTCATGAAGGGCCCAACTTCCTCGTGATCGATCCGGAAGTCTGCATCGACTGCGGCGTGTGCGTGGCGGAATGCCCCGTCGAGGCGATCTACGACGAAAAGGCGCTGCCGCAAGCGCAGAAGGAATACGTCGAGCTGAACGCAAGGCTGGCGACGCGCTGGCCCGTCATCGCCCATTCGACGGAACCGCTGCCGACCGCCGACGAATGGGCGGACAAGCCGGACAAACGCGCGCACCTGGTGGAGATGGTGTAGCAGCGCACGCAGTACGCCGGTTCTTCATGCTTTGACCAATTCTGGAAGGGATTCAACATGACACTTCGGTTCTTCACACCAGGCCGCGCCAGTGGCCGCATCGCCCGTATCGCCGTGCTCTTCGCCACCGTCCTGTGCGCCGCGCAGGCACAGGCAAAAGACGTCGTCACGATCGGCATCGGCACGCAGAACACCACGACCAACACCGTCACCGGCGGCGTCGTCATCAAGGAGCTGGGCCTGCTCGACAAGTATCTGCCGAAGACCGGCAAGTACGCGAACATCGACTTCAAGGTCGACTGGCAGAACTTCACCTCCGGGCCGCCGGTGACCAACGGCATGATGGCCAACAAGATCCAGATCGGCATGATGGGCGATTACCCGCTGCTGATCAACGGCGCCAACGGGCAGCAAAGCAAGGGCAACGAAACGCAGCTGGTCGCCGTGATCGCCTACAACGCCTTCGGCGCCGGCAACGGCGTCGTGGTCAACAAGGACAGTCCCTACTACCAGCTGTCTGACCTGAAGGGCAAGAACGTGTCGGTGCCGTTCGGATCGGCGGCGCACGGCATGCTGCTGCAGGCGATGCAGGCGCGCGGCTGGTCGGACGACTACTGGAACCTGGTCAGCCAGTCGCCGGAAATCGGCACCAGCAACCTGCAGGAAAAGAAGATCGACGGCCACGCCGATTTCGTTCCCTTCGGCGAGCTGCTGCCGTACCGCGGCTTCGCGCGCAAGATCTTCGACGGCGCCGAAACCAGGATCCCGACCTTCCACGGCATCGTCGTGCGCAAGGACTTCGGGGACAAGTTTCCGGAAGTCGTCGTCGCGTATATCCGCGCGCTGATGGATGCCGACGACTGGGTCCGCAAGAACCCGAAACTCGCGGCCGAGAAGATCGCGCAGTGGACCAAAATCGAAAAGGAAGTCGTCTACATCTTCCTCGGACCCGACGGCATCCACACGCTGGACCCGACGATCAAGCCGCTCCTCGTCAACGCCATCAAGACCGACTACGACGTGCTGCAGAAACTGGGAAAGGTGAAGACGCTCAACGTGGACAGCTGGGTCGACGAAAGCTATCTGCGCACGGCCTTCAGGCAGCGCGGCCTCGACTACGACGCGCAGAAGCGGTCCCTGGCCAACTACGACATCCAGGGCAAGGACCCGGTCTGCGCCAGGGCGGTTACCAGTCCGAAGAACGCCGGCGAAATCTGGATCGCCGGCGGCGACATCGTGCCGCTCAGCTCCCCGCTCTGCACCTTCATGGGGATCAAAAAATACCAGGAAGCTGGCAAGAAAATTGCAGTGGCATATTTGTTCGACCATGGGCTCGGCATCAAGGTATTCGCCGACAGGGCCTTCTACGCGGTCAACGGGAGCGGTGCCGGGATGGATGTCGTGCCCTTCCTGCTGAAGAAGGACGCGGAAGCCAGCGCGGCGAAAGCCGGCGGCACCGTCGCAACCTACGAGCAAGTGCTCGCCAAGATGGAGAAATGATCATGGCTCTGATAGATCGTCAATCAATGACGCCCCCGCCGACGGCCGCGCCGCCTCATCCCGTCCCCGGCACGCCGGTACGGCAGCCCAGGCTGGAAGCCATCGAAGGCGGTCCGCCGCCGAACGCCGGGCAAGCGATGCCTTTCTCGCTGAAACACTGGCTCGAATCCGGCATCGGCGGGGCCGTGCTGGGCAGCGTGTCGATCGCCGCCGTCCTGCTGATGTGGTATCTGGCGACGCGCTACAAGCTCGATTTCTACGTGCGCTTCGGGAACATCCCGACGCCCATGGACGTCTGGCGCAGCATCCTCGACGTCAGTCATTCGACGAGGTTCATCGTGAACATCGGCATCAGCGTTCGCCGTGTGCTGTTCGGATTTGCCGGTGCCGCGATCGTCGGCACGGGCCTCGGGATCATGGTCGGCCGGTACCGGATCTTCCGTTCGCTGACGATGCCGGCGATGGAACTGTTCCGCCCGATCCCGGCGATCGCGTGGGTGCCGATGGCCATCATGCTGTGGCCGAGCAACGAGGTCAGCATTGCATTCATCACGTTCATCGGCGCCTTTTTCCCCATCCTGATCAACACGATCCAGGGCGTGGAAGAGATCGACGAAGTCCTGCTTCGCGCGGCGCACAGCCTGGGGGCGAAAGAAAAGGACGTGATCCTGCACGTCGTGATCCCCGGCGCCCTGCAACACATTTTCACCGGTCTCGCGGTCGGCATGGGCGTCGCCTGGGTCTCGCTGATTGCGGCGGAAATGATTTCCGGCCAGTTCGGCATCGGTTACTTCACCTGGGAAGCGTATTCGCTGATTTCGTATCCCGACATCGCACTCGGCATGATCACGATCGGCGTGCTCGGCCTGCTGTGCAGCAAGGCGATCCATATTTGTTCGAGACTCGCCATGCCGTGGACGGGCCTGGCGGCGGGAGCGCGAAAATGAGTGCGCACACCACAGGTACCCAAGCCGGCCACATCGAGGTTCGCGACCTCAACATCGGTTTCAAGGCGCGCGGCGCGACCGTGCAGGCCGTGAAGTCGGTGTCGCTGGACGTGCAGGCCGGTGAATTCGTCTCGCTGATCGGTCCTTCCGGTTGCGGCAAGTCCACCCTGATGAACGCGGTCGCCGGTTTTACCAAGGCCAACAGCGGCGTCGTGACGCTGGACGGCAAGCGCATCGACGGCCCCGGTTCGGACCGCGGGGTGGTGTTCCAGCAGTATTCGCTGTTCCCGTGGATGACGGTGCGCAAGAACGTCGAGTTCGGGCTGAAGATGGCGAACATGGCACCGTCGCAGCGCGAGACGCAGGCGCGCACCCTGCTCGGCCTGGCGGGCCTGCTGGCGTTCGAAAACCACTATCCGTCGCAACTGTCCGGCGGGATGAAGCAACGTGTCGGCATCGTCCGCGCGCTGGCGACGAGCCCGCAAGTGCTCCTGATGGACGAGCCGTTCGGCGCGCTCGATTCGCAGACGCGTTCGGTGATGCAGGAAATCCTGACGAATATGTGGCAGCGGCTGCGGCTGTCCGTGCTGTTCATCACGCACGACATCGAGGAAGCGATCTTCCTGTCGGACCGGATCTATGTGATGACCGCCAGGCCGGGGCGGATCAAGGCCGACATCAGGGTGCCGCTGCCGCGTCCCCGCACGCCGGACATGATGGATACGCCGGAGTTCGCCGGACTGGTCCGCTCGATCAAGAAGCTGATTCGCGAAGAAAGCCTGGCCGCGATGGGCGGGGAATTGCGCGATGGCGGATGTGGCGGACTCAGCATGGAAATCGGACCGGAGGGAGTGGCCAATGTCCTGTGACGATGCAACCGCGGTCGCGCCGCTGGACGCGAACGATGTACCGCCGTCGGCCTGGCCTTCCGCAATCAGCTTGAACGAGAAGGCACGTACGTTGGAGCTGGTGTGGGACGACCGGCACGCAGTGTTGTCGCACAGCGTATTGCGCCGCTCCTGCCGCTGCAGCGTATGCGAGAGCACGCGCAGGAAGCTGGACCAGGTGCTGCCGGTTGCCGACGACGTGGCGCTGCTGAAGATCGAGCCGGTGGGCTCGACGGCTTTGCAGCTGTTCTTTTCGGACGGCCACGAGCGCGGCATTTATCCGTGGACCTATCTGAAGCAGATGGCATTCGCCCCGGCGACGAGCGGGTTCCGCGATTTTTTGACGAAAGGATGGCGTGATGAGTAATTTCTACGAGGCGGAAGTCTTGTCCGTGCATCATTGGACGGATCGCCTGTTTTCTTTTACCACGACGCGCGAACCGAGCTTCCGCTACCAGAGCGGACAGTTCGCGATGATCGGGCTCGACGTGGACGGCAAGCCGCTGATGCGGGCATACAGCATGGTCAGCCCGCATTACGAAGAGCAGCTCGAATTTCTCAGCATTAAGGTACCCGACGGTCCCCTGACCTCGCGCCTGCAGAACATCAAGGTCGGCGATTCGATCCTGGTCGGCCGCAAGGCGTCCGGCACCCTGCTCAGCCAGAACCTGTTGCCGGGCAAGCACCTGTACCTGCTCGGCACGGGCACGGGCCTCGCACCGTTCATGAGCATCGTGCAGGACCCGGACGTTTACGAGAAGTTTGAAAAAGTGATCCTCGTGCACGGCTGCCGCCAGGTCGACGAACTGGCTTACCAGAAGCGCATCGCGGCGGAATTGCCGAATCACGAATTCCTGGGCGACATGGTGGCCGGCCGCCTGATCTACTATCCGACCGTCACGCGCGAACCGTTCGAAAACCAGGGACGCATTCCCGACTTGCTGAAAAGCGCACAGTTCTACGACAAGCTCGGCGTGCCGGCGCTCGACATCGAGCACGACCGCTTCATGCTGTGCGGCAGCCCCGCCATGCTGAAGGACACCGTGGACGTGCTCCAGACCTACGGCCTGAACGAGGGCAATATGAGCCATCCCGGCCACTACGTCATCGAACGCGCGTTCGTCGACAAGTGACGCACAAGGAGAAACGATGAAAATACTGGTCCCCGTCAAGCGGGTGGTCGATCCCAACGTCAAGGTCCGCGTGAAGCCGGACCACACGGGCGTCGACCTGGCCAACGTCAAGATGGCCATCAATCCTTTCGACGACATCGCCGTCGAAGAAGCCACGCGGCTGAGGGAAGCGGGTCACGCGACGGAAGTCGTCGCGGTATCCTGCGGCCCCGACGCCTGCCAGGACGTGCTGCGCACGGCCATGGGCATCGGCGCCGACCGCGGCATCCTGGTGCGGACGGACGCGGAACTGCAGCCGCTCGCGGTCGCCAAATTGCTGGCCGCAATCGTCAGGCGGGAAGTCCCGCGGCTGGTGATCCTGGGCAAGCAGGCCATCGACGACGACTGCAACCAGACCGGGCAGATGCTGGCGGCCATGCTGGCCTGGCCGCAGGCGACGTGCGCATCGGCCGTGCGGGTCGAAGGCGACAGCGTGACCGTCACGCGCGACGTCGATGGCGGCACCGACACCGTGCAACTGGCGCTGCCGGCCATCGTGACGACGGACCTGCGCCTGAACGAACCGCGCTTCGTCAGCCTGCCCAACCTCATGAAGGCGAAAAAGAAGCCGCTGGACGTGATCCCCGCCGAAACCCTGGGTGTGGACCTCGCCCCGCGCTGGACCACGCTGGCCGTCAACCCGCCCCCGTCACGCAAGAGCGGCGTGCTCGTGCAGGATGCGGCCGAGCTCGTCCGCCGCCTCCGCCACGACGCCCACGTCATCTAATCTATCGAGGAGCCATCATGACAGTACTGGTCATCGCCGAACACGACAACGTTTCGCTCCATGCCGCCACGCGCCACGCAATCGGCGCGGCCCGCCAATGCGGCGG
>NZ_LMCY01000048.1:17113-191314 GCF_001425685.1 Massilia sp. Root335
GCACGACGCCGGCCGCGCCGCCGGCGTGGCGAAGGTGTGGGTCGCCTCCGCGCCGCACCTGGCGCACGGGCTCGCGGAAAACGTCGCCGCCCAGGCGCTGCAATTGTTGGCGCAGGAGGCGTACACCCACGTGCTGGCGGCGGCCAGCACCTTCGGCAAAAGCGTCATGCCGCGCATCGCGGCCGCCCTGGATGCGGGACAGATCTCGGAAGTCACGCGGGTGGTCGCGCCCGACGTGTTCGAGCGTCCGATCTACGCCGGCAACGCGATCGCGACCGTGCAGGCGCTGGACGCCGTCAAGGTGCTCACCGTGCGCGCCACCAGCTTCGCCGCGGCGCCGCCCGGTGACGCCGCGGCGGTCGTGCAGGCCGTGGCGGCGGTGGAAGATGCCGGCACGTCGCGCTTCGTCTCGCTCGAACGCACGTCGTCCGGCCGGGCGGAACTGGGCTCGGCGCGCGTCGTCGTGGCGGGCGGACGCGGCCTCGGTTCCGGCGCCAGCTTCAAGCTGCTGGAACCGCTGGCCGACGCACTGGGCGCCGCCATCGGCGCCTCGCGCGCGGCCGTCGACGCCGGCTTTGCAGCCAACGACCTGCAGATCGGCCAGACCGGCAAGATCGTCGCGCCCGCGCTGTACATCGCGATCGGCATTTCCGGCGCCATCCAGCACCTGGCCGGCATCGGCGACGCAAAGATCATCGTCGCCATCAACAAGGATCCGGAAGCGCCGATCTTCGGCGTGGCGGATTACGGCATCGTCGGCGACCTGTTCGACGTCGTGCCCGCGCTGCTGACGGCATTGCGGGAGGAACAACAGAAACGGCTGGCTGCCTAGTTATTTTTTTCGCGAAACTCATCATAACCAGTTATAATGAGTTTTTCCTGACCGACCTGATGGGGCGCCCTGCCGATGCATACCGGACTTGCACTGATCTCCATTGCCATCGGCGTCCTGGTCGGTGCGGCCGGCGTCGGCGGCTTTTTCATGCCGCCAGCCTTGACACTGCTGACGGACATGGACATCCACCGGAGCATGGCGCTGTCGCTGTTCACCTTCATCTTCACCGGCATCGCGGGTGCGCTTTATTTCCACAGAAAAGGCAGCCTGGACTGGACGCTGGTACGGCCGGTGTGCCTCGGCGCGGCGGCGACGGGCTATGCCGGCGCATGGCTCGGCCATCGTCTCGACACCGCGTCGCTGTCGACGGTGCTGGCCGCGGTGATCCTCGTCGTCGGCACGTACACGTCGCTAGCCGGCGGTGACCGGGCGGTGCTCGCCGTGCCGCGCAGCGCGCGCCGGCGCCGGCTGATCCTGGCGGCGATCGGCGCCGTCACGGGATTCTTTTCCGGCCTCACCGGCATCGGCGGCCCGGTGCTGTCCGTGCCGCTGATGGTCCTGTGCGGCTATTCCGTGCTGACCGCGATCGGCGTCGGACAGGTGCTGCAAACGGTCGGCGCGTTGTCCGGCTCGCTCGCCAACCTGCATTACGCCGGCATCGATTATCGGCTTGCCGCCTTCGTCGTCGCCTTTGAAATCGTGGGCGTGCTGGCGGGCGCCATCGTCATCCACCGCCTCGACGGCACCCTGGTCAAGCGCCTCGTTGGCGGACTGTGCATGGTGGCCGGTTGCGGGTTCATCCTGCGCAGCCTGTAGGCGGTCGTTCCGGCCGCCTCGCCACCCGGACTGCCGTTCCATGGCAGAATCGAATTTTCGACTTGCCACGCACCATGTCCGCCCCGACCTCCCCCGACGCCGTCGTCCAGCGCCAGCTCGACGCCTACAACGCCCGCGACCTCGACGCCCTGCTCGCGACCTATGCGCCCGACGCGCGCCAGTACGAATTGCCGGCGACATTGCTGGCCACGGGCCATGCGGCAATGCGCCCCCGCTTCGCGGCGCGCTTCCAGGAGCCGGACCTGCACGCGCGCCTGCTGCAGCGTGTCGTGATGGGCAACATCGTCATCGACCACGAGACGGTCACCCGCAACTTTCCCGAAGGCCGGGGCGAGGTCGACCTCGTTGCGATCTACGAAGTGGTCGACGGCCTGATCCGCTCGCAGACGGTGCAGGTCAGCAACCAGCGCCTCGACGCGCAAGCGGGCTGAATCGGTGTAAAGTTGAGCATCATTTTTTTTGGAAAGATCACGATGCGCAAGATGGCGGGGGCGGTGCTGGCGGCGCTGGCGTGCGTCCAGGCGGCACATGCCGACGGGCTCGATCCGACCGAGCAGAGAATCGTCGCCGAGGTCAGGGCGCATGCGCCGCAGACCCTCGACCTGCTCCGGCAGAGCGTCCTCATCAACAGCGGCACGATGAATACGCGCGGCGTGCGCGACGTCGGCCAGCTGTTCCGCAAGCAGTTCGACGAGCTCGGCTTCAGCACGCGCTGGATCGACCTGCCGCCCGGGATGCACCGCGCCGGCCACCTCGTCGCGACGCGCGACGGGAACCGGGGCAAGCGCCTGCTGCTGCTCGGCCACCTCGACACCGTGTTCGAGCCGGGCGCCGACGTGCCGATGTGGAAACGCGACGGCGACAGGGTGCGCGGCCAGGGCGTCTCCGACATGAAGGGCGGCGACGTGATCGTCATCGAAGCGCTGCGCGCGCTGCAACGCGCGGGCGCCCTCGACGGCGCGCGCATCGCCGTCATGTTCACGGGCGACGAGGAAGAAGCGGGCAATCCGAAAAGCGTCTCGCGCGGCGACATGGCGGAACTCGCCAGACGCAGCGACGTCGCGCTCAGCTTCGAGGGCAGCATCATCGACAAGGACGGCATGGCCACCGCCACCGTGGGTCGGCGCGCGACGGCCACGTGGGAGCTGGACGTCAAGGGGCGCCAGGGCCATTCGATGGCCGTGTTCGGCGCCAACGGCTACGGCGCCGTGTACGAGACGGCCCGCATCCTGGACGCGTTCCGCCAGCAGGTGATCGAGCCGGGCCTCACGTTCAACCCGGGCGTGATCCTGGGCGGCACCGAGGTCGCGTTCGACGCCGCCGCCTCGCGCGGCACCGCGTTCGGCAAGACGAACGTGATCGCCAACACGGCCACCGTGAAAGGCGACCTGCGCTACCTGGACTACCCGCAGCGCGACCGCGCCCACGCGCGCATGCAGGCGATCGTCGCGCAGAACCTGCCCGGCACGAGCGCCACCATCACGTTCCACGACTCCTACCCGCCCATGGCCGTCACACCGGGCAACCTGAAACTGCTGGACCTGTACTCGCGCGCCAGCCAGGACGCCGGACTGGGTCCGATCGGCGCCGTGCCGGCCGAGGCGCGCGGCGCCGGCGACGTCCAGTTCGTGGCGCCGCTCGTCGACAGCCTCGACGGCCTCGGTGCGAGCGGCAACGGCGCCCATTCGCCGAACGAAGACCTGGACGTGGGTTCGATCGAACGGGGTGCCGTGCGCGCGGCATTGCTGATCTATCGTTTGACCCGCTGAACCCATGGGCGTTGCGGCTGCGGCCTTGACGCCCGTCGAATTCCCTCAACCGGACACGCTGCCCGTACGGGCTAGAATGCAGACATGGCACGACTGACACTCACCTTCCCCGAAGACCAGTATTACTACACGTCCCTGCTGACGGTGCGCGTCACCGACATCAACGCCGCGAACCACCTCGGCAACGACTCGATGATCTCGATGATCTCCGAGGCGCGGGCACGCTTCCTGTTCGAATTCGGCGTCCCCGAGACGGAACGCGACGGCACGGGCATCATCGTCACCGACCTCGCGACGACGTACCGCGCCGAAGCGCATGCGCGCGACCAGCTGCTGTTCGAAGTGGGCGTCATGGACTTCAACAAGTACGGCGGCGACATCACGTTCCGCGTCACCCGTCCCAAGGACAAGACCCTCGTCGCGATGGCCAAGCAGGGCTTCGTCTTCTTCAACTACAAGACGAGCCAGGTCGTCGCCATGCCGGACGAATTCCGCAGCAAGTTCGAGCGGGTGAACTGGGTGGACTGAGCGCCCGCGTATTTTTTTCCGGATAAAAACAAAAACCTGGAACTTTCCCCGCCTCCCGCCGGAATATGGGTAAACACAACGACCCATGACCACGACCTCGACCCGCTGCGACGACACCGACCTGCTGCGCCGCATGCGCGGCGGCGCCGCCGACGCCTTCGCGGCCCTGTACCGGCGCCACCAGGGGCCGCTGTACCGCTTCGCGCTGCTGCGCTGCGGCTCGTCCGACACGGCCGCCGACGTCGTTCAGGAAACGTTCATGGGTCTGTTGACGGAACGGTTCCGGTTCGATCCGTTGCGCGGCCAGCTGCAGCACTTCCTGTTCGGCGTGGCGCGCAACCTGATCCTGAAGCACGAAACGGCGCACCAGCGCCACGTGGTGCTGTCCGGCCCGGACGACGAGGACGGCGACGCCGGGTCCGAAGCGCCGGACGACGCGGCCTGCCCGCTGGGACGCCTGCTGGACAACGAGGCCGCCGAGGAAGTGCGGCGCGCGCTGGCGCTGCTGGCGCCGCATTACCGCGACGCCGTCATCCTGTACGAGATGCATGAATTGTCGTACGCCGAAATCGCCGACGTGTGCCAGGTCGACATCGGCACCGTGCGTTCGCGCCTGTCGCGCGGGCGGGCCGCGCTGGCCAAGCGCCTGGCCGGCTGGCGCGCGGCCGACCGCGCGGCATGAAAAGGAGAGCCACCATGGACACCCGAAAAACGACGGACCGCGATCCCCTGTTCGACGCCCTGCGCGCGGAGGTCGGATGTCTGGACACCCCGCGCGGCGTCGAAAAGGCATTGCTGCAGGCCTTCGCCCGCCAGCATCCGCCGCGGCGCCGCTGGTATCACGGCCTACCCGGACGACGCTGGACGCTGGCGGGCGGCCTGGCGGGCCTCGCGGCCGGCGCGCTCGCGCTGGCGTTCGCCCTGCGGACGCCGGACGCGGATGGCGGCGGGGCCGGCACGCTCGCCGCGCGCGACGACAGCGGCCCGTTCATCGCGCTCGAGTCGGCCGAGCGCATCGCCGCGGAGCCGGCGCCGCGCATGGTCGCCGCCGACGTGCCGCGCGCGAGCCTGGCCGCGCTGGGCGTGCCGCTGACGCCGGAAAACGCGGGCGATTCGGTGCGTGCCGAGATGCTGGTCGCGGCCGACGGGCAGCCGCTGGCCCTGCGGCTCAGTTCCATCGAATGACCTGATCGACAAGAGGATGTCATGACAACCAAGAAATTGATACTTGCGCTGCTGCTGTCCAGCATCGTTGCACCGGTGCTGGCCGAAGACACGGCCGGTGCGGCAGGCAAAGGGCATCTCGAAGTGCGCCGCGACGGCACCACGATCATGCGTGCCGACGCGATCGCCACCGCGCCCGACGGCACCGTTACCGGCTGGATGCGCCCCGTCAGGAATGCGCCGTACAGCGCCCAGGTCGTCCGCGAACGCTCGCAAAACCTCCCCGACGGCAACCAGATCGACGTCCGCCGCGGCCCGATGGCGGCCTACCGCGACAGCGCGGGCCGCACGCGCCAGGACATCGTCGACGACAAGGGCGAGCTGCAGGCAGTGAAAATCGACGATCCGGCCGCCGGTCTGAACTGGGTTCTGAAGCCCAGGGAGCGCGTCGCCATCAAGCTCGACCGGCATCATCCCGTCAACGCCGCCGACGCACGCGCCCGCGCCGCTCGGATGCGCCAGGACGGCACGCTGCCGTCGATCGAGCGGAGCACGACCCCGGACGGCCAGCAGGAGGTCATCGTCAAGCGCGTCGTGCGCGCCGGTCCGGACGCCCGCCAGCGTACGCAGGAAGACGTCCGCATCCAGGTCCCCAGGGCGTTCGCGGAAAGCGGCGCGGCGGTGCGCGACATGCAGATGCGGGTGGCGCCGCTGGCCAGCGCGTTCGACGACCTCAAGTGGGCGTCGAAGGCCGTGACGAAAGACCTGGGCACGCGCGACTTCGGCGGCATCAAGGCCGAGGGCAAGCTGCGCAGCTACGAGATCCCGGCCGGCGCGATCGGCAACCGCAACCCGATCGTCGTCGCGGACGAGACGTGGACGGCGCCCGACCTGCAGGTGACGGTCTACACCAAGCACAGCGACCCGCGCAGCGGCGACGCCGTGTTCCGCCTCGAAAACATCAGGCGCGAGGAACCGCCCGCCGCCCTGTTCACCGTCCCGGCCGACTACACGGTGCGCGAGGCGGGTGCCCGCTGGCGGGACAAGACGGGCAGCAAGACACCATAGACGTCAGCGCTTGCGGACCGGCGCGATCGTCTTGCCGAACCAGTCGTCGATCATCTGCTTCTCGTAGCGCAGCGGCTCCGAATCGAAGTAGTGGTTGTAGGTCTGCTGGTAATTCATGTCCTGCAGCTGCGCCTGGCCGCTCTTGAGCACCTGGCCGTTCTGCTCGACCGCGTAATTCAGCTCCATGCGCGGCCAGTCCGCGCGGCCGCTCAGCACGCGCAGGTCGCGGCCCAGACGGATGCTCGGGATGAGGCGGCCGGCCGGGTCGAAATCCGTGATCTCGATGCGCAGGTCCTGGCCCGGCGGCAGGTTCTCGCCCAGCTTCTTGAAGTGGTCCGCGATCTGGTCCAGCATCTCCTTGCGCTCCCACGTCGGGAACGGCAAATCATGGAAATTCTCGGGGTGGACCCACGTCACGCTGACCGCGGCCGACGCGCTGCCCGCGGCCAGCGCCAGCAGGCCCGCCAGGGCCATCGTCTTCATGAACGTTTTCATGATGTCTTCCTTTCTTTCTCTGTCATCGAACTGCTGCCACCGTTAATACCTGATTCTTATACGCCGGTTTCCATCCCGGTGTCCGTTACAAGATCGTCAAAGTTTGTATCGAAATGTTAGTCCCCGCACAGGTGCCTCGAGCTCTTGCACAGCACAATTCCGACAGGCTCAACATCAGCAAGGACACATCATGCCGGAAGGCCCGTCGCTGGTCATCCTGAAAGAGCAGACGGCCCGGTTCGTGGGCCAGGAGATCGTGCGTGCCGACGGCAATACCGGGGCCATCGACACGGCACGCCTCGTCGGCCAGCCCATCGTTGCGCTGCGCACGTGGGGCAAACACTTCCTGATCCAGACGCCGGCGATGGTCGTGCGCATCCATTTCCTCCTGTTCGGCACGTACCGGGTGAACGAGCGGCGCGACAAGCCCCCGCGCCTGTCGCTCGGTTTCGCCGACGGCGGCGAGCTGAATTTCTATGCCTGCTCCGTGAAGGAAATCGACAGCGACATCGACGCGTCGTACGACTGGGCCGCGGACGTCATGTCGGATGCCTGGGACCCGGCCAAGGCGCGCAAGAAGCTCAGAGCGGCGCCCGGGACGCTCGCCTGCGACGCCCTGCTCGACCAGGATATCTTTGCCGGCGTCGGCAACATCATCAAGAACGAGGTGCTGTTCCGCATCCGGGTGCATCCGCTGTCGACGGTGGGTGCGCTGCCGCCGGCCAAGCTGCGCGCGCTCGTGCAGGAGGCGCGCCAGTACAGCTTCGACTTCCTCGAATGGAAGAAGGCGTTCACCCTTAAACAACATTGGCTGGCGCATAACAAGAAGATGTGCCCCCGCTGCCATATTCCATTTCATAAAGCCCACCTGGGACGGACGAACCGGCGCAGCTTCTGGTGCGAGCGCTGCCAGAAGCTGTACACATGAGCGGCGTAAATGATAGGGAAGCAACACGTTGCGACATTGTGACTTATTGCACCGCGTCATTAATATTTCTTGTTGTTAATGGTCACTGCTCATACTACAATCATTTCAGATCGGTGCTGCCGTAACGCAATACCGTCGCTCTTTTGACCTGACACGTTCACGAAATTGGATCGTCTTATGTCCTTCCTGTCCTCAGCCGCGCCGAAGCTTGCCCCTTGGAAAGTACTGCTCGTCGACGACGAACCGGACATCCATGACATCACCAAGCTCACGCTGTCCCGTTTCCGCCTCGACGGCCGCAGCCTGTCCTTCCTGCACGCGTACAGCGGCGCCGAGGCGAAAGCCATCCTGGCGCGCGAGAAGGATATCGCCCTGGTGTTCCTCGACGTGGTCATGGAGCGCGAGGACAGCGGCCTGGAAGTGGCGCGCTGGATGCGCCAGGAGCTGGACAACCAGTTCACCCGCATCGTGCTGCGCACGGGCCAGCCCGGCCAGGCGCCCGAGGAACGCGTGATCGTCGACTACGACATCAACGACTACAAGGAAAAGACCGAGCTCGACCGCACCAAGCTGTTCACGACGACGTTCGCCGCGCTGCGCGCCTACCGCGACATCATGAAGGTCGAGGACGCCCGCCGCGTCCAGCAGAATTACCGCGAGGGCCTGGAGCGCGTGATTTCGGCGTCGTCGCACCTGTTCAAGCAGCGCAACCTGAAGGATTTCGCCAGCGGCCTGCTGCAGCAGGTCGTCGCCCTGCTGCGCCTGGAGCAGAGCATGCTGCTGCGCGTGGCCGGCGCCAGCGTCATCGCGGGCGAAAGCCAGTACGAGGTGCTGGCGCGCATCGGCGACGTCGGCGAACAGGACATCGGCCCGGAACTGATCGCCCAGCTGGACGAGGCGCGCCACAACCGCATCTCGAAACTGCACGGCGATACCTATGTCGGCTATTTCCCGAACAACAGCGGCAAGGCGTCGCTGCTCGTGCTCAAGGGCGTGGAAGAGATCGACGAAATCGACGTGCAATTGCTCGACGTCTTCTGCTCGGGCGTCGCCATCGCCTTCGACAACATCCTGCTGAACCAGGAAATCACCGACACCCAGGCCGAACTGATCCTGCGGCTGGGCGACGTCGTCGAATCGCGCTCGAACGAGGCCGGCAACCACGTGCGCCGCATGGCCCAGGTGTGCCACCTGCTGGCGCTGGAATCCGGCATGCCGGACGACGAGACGGCCGTGCTGATGCATGCGGCGCCGATGCACGACGTGGGCAAGATCGCCACGCCGGACGCCGTGCTGCTGAAGCCGGGCCGCCTCACGCCCGAGGAATGGGACATCATGAAGCAGCACCCGACCATCGGCCTGCAGATCCTGGACGGCTCGCAGCGTCCGATCCTGAAGGCGGCCGCCGTGATCGCCCACCAGCACCACGAAAAATGGGACGGCAGCGGCTATCCGCAGGGGCTCAAGGGCGCCGACATCCACCCGTACGCCCGCATCGTGGCCGTGGCCGACGTGTTCGACGCCCTCACCCACGAGCGCGTGTACAAGAAAGCGTGGCCCATCGACCAGGTACGCGACTACCTGCACGAAGTGGCGGGCCAGCACCTCGATCCGTATTATGTCGACATCCTTATCCGCAACCTCGACAAGGCTGCCGAGATCAACGAACGCTGGCCGGACTGAGCTCCCCGGTCGTGGTTAATTGAAGTCGAGCGGTCAACAGCTTGCGCCGGAATTTGGTCGACCGTTTCGAAGATCGAAGCCCATGAAGCACCTGTAGCCGTCGCTTGGACGATACGAGCACCATACATCGCCCTTACGGCGCAGTCGTTCTCCCCGTTCGGTTGTACAGGTCACGCCCTTGGCATCGGGATAGAGCGAATCGAATATCTCTTTTGCGGGATCGCCCTCAACGATGATTGCAATCTTGCGGTCGGTCCCGGTAGGTGCCGATCGCTCATCCGGTTCGCCTGAGTAGATCAGATAGGTGGCCTTCAAAGGTTTGTATTTCTCATGCCACCCTGTGGCATCGTCGCTTGCGTAGGCGGCAGACAGAACACAGACGCAGGCGAGAAGTAGCAATTCCTTCATCAAAGCTCCACATGAAAGTGGTTGTCATGGTGGGGCCACGGATGCACTCGTGGGTCTGCCCTGATGTCATTGAATAAAACTTTTTTCACCAGGGGATGCGAGAAGAAAACGCCGATAAGTCGTCCAGTCGCTTTTTCGTCGTATTCGTGATCATGCCAAGTGACGGGCAGTTGCAGGCCATCTTTTCGAATCGCACGCACATCGACCTGAAGGCCGTTCATGTGTGAAGCATGTTCGTTTTTGATCCCGCCAGCCTTGCTTATGTTACCAATGCCAAACTTGCGGCTGTCGATAGCCGCCCATTCCCGCTCCACCCAAAGAAGCACTGTCATCATCGACGGATGGGCATATTGAAACTGTCCGCCAGCCGGCGTCCCATACACGTAATAGCCCGCGTCTTCGGGCGCTTGCGGAAGCATGAAATAGTGGCGGGAATCCTGCGGTTGAAGTTCAGATAGGTGCGCCATGCCCGGCTCCGCTAGGCGATTCGGTTAGTGCTCAAGTCCCAGCCGCCAGCCGTGTTACCGCCTGCACCTCCGCTGATCTTCTGTTGTGTGTATTTCCATTTAACCTTACTGAATTTGAGAGTGAAATTATCGAGCAACCCGGTCCCGCCGTGCATTACCTGGTCCATGCTTGCGATAATGACATTGTCGAGCTCAACCTCGTAATACTTGATGGGCTTGCCGTCGCTGTCCGCACGCATGAACTCAAGCTTCACTTTAGGAATCGTCTTGCCCATCGAACAAGTCTGCATCAGGATCGGGGACGAGAGATCAGCGAGCTTGCCGAGCGCAATGCTCTTGTGCTCGCATCTCTCAGCAGTATGCCCGCCAGCGGTGGATGCCGTGGCGCTTCTCGGCTGCTTGACGCCCAATGATGCGCTGGTGATTTCGATCCAGCCGCCATGATTGGAGTCAGCCGATTCCCCTTTTATGCCATCAATGAGCAAGTACGCGTCTACAGCCATGTCGTTCTCCGTACAAGTTGAGCAGGACATTATTCTTGCCCAAAGGATCGGGGCAACATTAACGGGTGTCAGGAATTCATGCGAAGCAAATCAAGGCGGTATCATCCGAATCGACAGCATGTCACAGTTAGCCATCGCGCAGCCTGGGCATACGCTAAATCCGCAGGCCGGGACAAGCCGGGCATTGTCGGGTAGTATGCTGAGCTTCGAGGCAACGTTGTCACGACTGCCATTCCGGCCCATGCGTATCCGAACCCGACTGCTGATCCTGATCCTCGTGATCCTGGTCCCCGCCTTCGTCGCGGCGGTGCTGGCCGTGTGGTATGTCTATCAGGAAGAGCGGCTCGCCCAGGAAACGAGCGTCAGGGAAGCCGTGCGCGCCTTCGCCCTCGTGGTCGACAACGAACTCGAAACGAAGGAAGGCATCCTGCACGCGCTGGCGAATTCGCCCGCGCTGGCCCGGGGCGACTTCGACACCTTTTATCGCCATGTCAGGTCGCTGGCGCCGACCGACGAGACCGCGATCATCCTGATCGACCTGGACGGGCGCCAGCTGATCAACACGCGGGCCCCGCTGGGCGCGCCGCTGCCGTTCCGGCGCGCGTCCAACATCGACGGCCTCATGAAACGCGACGGCGCCGACCGCACGATCGTGTCCGACCTGTTCGTGTCGGCCATCCTGCACCGCCACGACTTCGCCATCCAGGTGCCGGTGCGGGTGGACGGCGCCATCCGCTATTACCTGTCGATGGGCGTGAACGCCGCCATCCTCCAGAACGTGCTGCGCGAACAGCGCTTCCCCGCCGAGTGGCAGGCCACCATCCTCGACCGCAACGGCAAGGTCGTCGCGCGCTCGCTCGACGTCGAGCAGTACCGCGGACGCAGCGTCAGCAACATGGCCATGTCCCTGTTCGCCGCCCACCGCGAAGGCGTGTTCTCCAACAAGAACCTGGCCGGCATTCCCGTGCAGGCGTTCTACAGCACCGTGCCCTCATCGGAATGGAAAGTCCTGGTCAGCATTCCCACGGCCGACCTGCGCCGCGTGCCGCTGCATGCGGCGACGTTCCTGGCCACGATCATGGCCGTGCTGCTCGTGCTGTCGTCGGTGGCCGCGCGCTGGTTCGCACGCCGGGCCGCCATCCCGATCGAATACCTCGGCCGCAGCGCCGAAGACCTCGGTGCCGGCCGCGAAGTGCACTACCAGCCCCAGGGCATCATCGAGATCGACGCGGTGGCGCAGCGCATGGCCGAAGCCAGCCGCCAGATCCTCACGGCCCAGGCCGAGCTGGAACGGCGCGTAGCCGAAGCCGTGGCCGCCAGCGAGCGCGCCCAGAGCGCCCTCGTGCGCGGCCAGAAGCTGGAAGCCCTCGGCCGCCTCACGGGCGGCATCGCGCACGAATTCAACAACCTGCTGCAGACGCTGACGACGGCCCTGCAACTGGCCTCCCTGACCGCGAACCAGCCCAAGGTGCTGAGCCTGGTCGACACGTGCAAGCGCACGGTCAGCCGCGCCACCGCGCTCACGACGCGCCTGGGGTCGTTCGGCCGCGTGCAGGACGCGCGCCTGCTGACGGTCGACCCGGGCGAACTCGTGCGAGGCTCCGTGCAACTGCTGCGCGGCGTGCTGCGCCAGGGCACGCGCATGGAGGTGCAGTGCGCGAACGACCCGTGGCCCGTGACCGTCGACCCCGTGCAGTTCGACCTGGCGCTGCTGAACCTGGCGATCAATGCGCGCGACGCGATGCCGGACGGCGGCCGCCTCGCCATCGAGGTGCGCAACTGCACCCTCGAGCCGACGGTGGAGCGCACCGGCGGCGACTATGTGCGCGTGAGCGTGACCGACACCGGCACGGGCATGCCGCCCGAGGTGCAGGCGCGCGCGCTCGACCCGTTCTTCACGACGAAACCGCCGGGCCAGGGCTCCGGCCTCGGACTGCCCCAGGCGTACGCCTTCGCCACCCAGTCGCGCGGCTGGCTGACCTTGTCGAGCACCGTCGGCGCCGGCACCACCATCGATATCTACCTGCCGCGCTCGCACCAGCCGCTGTCGGCCGTGGCGGCGCGCGCCGACGCCCAGGCGCCGGGCCGCGGCAGCGGGCGCGTCCTGTTCGTCGAGGACGATCCGCTCGTGCGCGAAGCGGTCGTGCGGGGCCTCGAGGATTGCGGTTTCGACGTGATGGTGGCCGCGGACGGCGACAAGGCGCTCGCCATGCTCGACGCCGGCCTCGATGCCGACGTCGTGTTCTCCGACATCGTCATGCCCGGCAAGGTGAGCGGCATCGACCTCGCGGGCCTGCTGCGCGAACGCCGCCCCGGCTTGCCGGTCGTGCTCGCCACCGGCTACACCGACCAGCGCGCCGTCATCCCGGGCGTGCAGGTGCTGGCCAAGCCCTACGAGATCGACCAGCTGGTCGAACTGCTGTCCAACCTGTCCACCCCGCGCTGAACCGCCGTTTCAACCATTAAAGCCGCAGCGTGACCCGCTCGCCGTCGACTGCGACCGTGCACAGGGTGGCGTTGGCCTGGCGCCCCGCCGACGTGGCGCAGTCGGCGCGGACCGGCTTGCCCTGGTAGCTGCCGTCGAACTTGCCGTCGCCGTGCAGCAGCGAGATCTGGTCGTCGATGACCTTGGCGCCGTTGACGAAGATGCGGACGTCCGAGCTGTCGATCAGTTCGCCATGGATGTCCAGCTTCCCGTCGCGGCTCGTGTAATGACTGTCGGTTACCGGCGCGAACGCGGCGCAGCCGGACATTGTGACGGCCAGAACGGCCGCGATCGTGAATTTGGTTGACATCTTTGTGTAATCTTCGCTTATCTTCGCGCTTCTCTTCGGGAACCCGCCATCATACTGATATTTTTCTGAAAATCAATATTCAAAAAATACAATTTATGTTTATTTTTTGCAATGTAAATTCCTGTCAAATCTCGATATTTACAATTCCCATATGGAAACTATCGGTTGCATTCCTCATGGGCGGTCAGGCGTAGAATGAAGGGGATCATGGAGGACATCAACATGCAGACCCTGCCCCTGCGAATCGGCGCCGGCCAAGACCTGCGCGCCGTGCTCGACGCCCTCGTCGCGCAGCACCACGTGGAAGCCGCTTTCGTCCTGCAAGGCGTCGGCAGCCTGTCCGTCGCCCGGCTGCGCTTCGCCGGCCGGCCGGAATTCACGGAACTGCGCGGCGACCTGGAAATCCTCACGCTGGGCGGCTCGCTGTCGCCGGACGGCCCGCACCTGCACGTGTCCGTGGCGGACGACGGCGGCCGCGTCCTCGGCGGCCATCTGGGCCCGGGCTGCATCGTGCGCACGACGGCCGAAGTGCTGGTGGCGCTGCTGCCGCGCCACCGGTTCCGGCGCGAGTTCGATCCGGCGACGGGGTTCGACGAGTTGTTCGTGAAGGCCTAGGGCGCCAGCCAGGGCTTGCTTGCCGTATTGCAACTTGCGTCGTAGACTGCGATCAGGATTGCGGCCAATGACCTGAAAGAAGCTCTTGAAATCCACGACATCCCCATCCCAACGCCTGCTGAATCTCCTGGTGCCAGACATGGAGGCAATGGGCTACCGCTACCGTAAGACCGACAATATTTTTTCGAAAACGAACGGCGAGGCCGTCGACCGGTTCAGCGTCTCCTTTGACGGCCGCGGCGGACTGGTGTCGGTAAATGGAGGGTTCAGCGTCCTGCTTCCGAAAGTGGAAACGCTGCTCTCCCGGGCGTTTAAGCCGAGGTATTCATGGTCGGCAGGGGCATCGTTCCTGAATGCAGGCGCCAAGCCCCATCAATACGACCTCTTTGTGATGAAGTATGCGGAGCTGACGCCGAAACAAAAGGCGGCAATCGATCCCGACCTGGTCCATCCTCAGGAGCGGATCGACGAAGCCCGCGCCTGCCTGCTCGACATTCACGAACGACACGCCCGCAAACTGTTCGAGCAAGTGACGACCGCCCGCGCCCTCTACGACCTGATGCTCGACGCCATGCGCGGGGACGTCTGGGCTATGCGGATGTCGGTCCAATTGCCCGTGGCGATGCGCAATGCGCTCGTCCTGGGCGCTGCGCTCGGCCTGGATACGAACGACATCTATCGCTACGCCGAGGAATACGACGTCCGCTACAACACACAGTTCGCCACGAACAGCGTACGTGAAGCGGATGGATTCCTGTCCATCGCAAGCCCCGCCGATTTGCAACTCTGATCCGCTGTCGCCCCAGGGTGCGACGCTATGTCCGTTTCCGCACTGAACGGTCTCCTCGCCGGCCGTAGGCTTCAGGGTAAAGACACTACCCCGCCGCCGACCGCAGAGACCGACCATGACCACGCCCACTTCCGCACCCACCGGCGCCGCAACGGATGACGCTCCGTTACCCAGGCCCGCGCCCCTGTCGTTGGCCGCGTGGAAGCAGTTCCTCAACGTGGCCCGGCCTTACTGGCTGGGCGATCAAAAGAAAAGGGCGTGGACGCTGCTGATGCTGCTGATCGTCCTGATGCTGGTCGACACCAAGCTGGCCGTCATGCTGAACAACCAGACCGGCGAGCTGACCTCGGCGCTGGCCGCGCGGAACAGCGGCCGCTTCTGGACGCCGGTGCGGGCCTGCCTGTCGATCCTCGCGCTCGCGGTGCCGACGTACGCCTTTTATTACTACATGCGCGACGTCTTCGCGAACCAGTGGCGGCGCTGGCTCACCGGCCGCTTCCTCGATGGCTACCTGAAAGGCCGCAAATACTACGAGCTGGGGTCCGGCAGCGAGATCGACAATCCGGACCAGCGCATCAGCGAAGACATCAACACGTTCACGGGACGGTCCATCAACTTCCTGCTGATCTTCCTGGGGTCGATCATGCAACTGGTCGCGTTCAGCACCGTGCTGTGGTCGATCTCGCACGTGCTGGTCGGCGTGCTGGTGGCGTATGCCGTGATGGGCAACGTGGTCGCCCTCTACTTCTTCGGCAGCCCGCTGATCCAGCTGAATTTCTGGCAGTTGCGGCGCGAGGCGGATTTCCGTTTCAGCCTGATGCGCCTGCGCGAAAATGCCGAATCGATCGCGTTCTACCGGGGCGAGGCGCAGGAACGGACGCACATCGACCGCACGTTCGACAAGGTCATCCGCAACTTTGCCACGCTGATCAAGAAACAGCGTGCGCTGAACTTTTTCCAGCGCACGTTCAGTCAGCTCACCGTGGTGCTGCCCTATGTGATCCTGGCCGGCGGCGTCCTGTCGGGCGAGCTGGAGGTGGGCCGCGCGACGCAGGCCGCCGGCGCGTTCAGCGCCGTGCTCGGCGCCGTGGGCGTCATCGTCGACAACTTCGAGAGCCTCAGCCGCTTCGTGGCGGGCATCGGCCGCCTGCAGGCGTTATCGAACCTCGTCCTGCCCGGTGTGGCACCCGCGCCCGCGACCGCGGCCGGCGCCGAGCGCCCGTGCATCCGGATGACGCCGTGCACGCACCTGGCGCTGGAATCCTTGACGCTGTGCCCGCCGCAATCCGACCGGGTGTTGATCAAGGAGCTGAGCCTGGTGTTGAAGCCGGGCGATGCCCTGCTCATCACCGGCGACAGCGGCTGCGGCAAGAGCTCGCTGCTGCGCGCGATCGCGGGCCTGTGGCACGAAGGCAGCGGCGTGATCCATCATCCACCCATCGAAGACGTGTTCTTCCTGCCCCAGCAGCCCTACCTGCAGGCGAGCACCCTGCGCAGCCAGCTCATCTACCCCAGCGTGCGGTGCGACCTGAACGACGGGCAGTTGCTGGAGATCCTGGAGCAGGTTCACCTGCCGCGCCTGGCCGAACGCGTGGGCGGCCTGGACGCCGTGCAGGACTGGGAAAAGCTGTTGTCGGTCGGCGAACAACAGCGCCTGGCGTTCGGCCGCGTGCTCGTGCACAAGCCGGATATCGTCATCCTGGACGAGGCGACGAGCGCCCTCGACAGCGGCAACGAAGCGTCCCTGTATGCGCGCCTGCGCGACAGCGGCGCCACCCTCGTCAGCATCGCCCACCGCGCCGGCGTGCTGCGCCACCACACGCATGTGCTGCATCTGCACGGCGACGGCGGCTGGGAAGTGATCGAAGCCAGCGGCTACGAGTTCGACAAGCCGGCGACCCCGGCGCCGGCGCGGCAGCCGGTTGCCGCGTCGTTCGTCGGGTAGGACGACAATGTGCGCGGCCGGCGCCGGCGCGTGCCGCTGAGACTCAGGCGGCCTTCAGCGCGGGCCGGACGGACTTGCGCGGGAAGCGCAGGTGGTAGCGCAGGCCTTGTCCCGGACTGCTCTCCACACGCAGCGTGCCACCCAATACGCCGGTCGCGAGGTTGTACAGGATGTGCCCACCGAGGCCGCTGCCGCCGCTGCCCCGCTTCGTCGTGAAGAACGGGTCGAACAGCTTGGCCAGCGTCTCCGCATCCATGCCCGCGCCGTCGTCGCCATAATCGAAGACGACGTCGTCGCCGTCGAGCGCCGCCTGGATCGTGATGTGGCCGCGCTGGTCGCGCTCGAAACCGTGCATCAGCGAATTGACGACCATGTTCGTGACGATCTGCGACACGGCGCCGGGAAAGCTCTCCAGCAGCAGGTCTTTCGGGCAGTCGATCGCGACTTCGAGCGGCCGGCCCTTCAGTTTCGGCTGCAGCGACAGCAGCACCTCGTTCAGGTACGTGCCGAGATTGAAGCTGCGGATGTCGTCCGACGACTGGTCCACCGCCACCTGTTTAAAACTGCGCACGAGGGCCGCGGCACGCTGCGTGTTCGTCGTCATGATGCGCAGCGACTGGTCGACGACGTCGAAGAACGCGCCCAGGCTGTCTTCCGTCATCTCGCCCGCGGCCAGTTCCTCGCGCGTCAGCTTGAGTTCCTGCACGAGGTGGCTGGTGGCCGTCACGCAGATGCCCAGCGGCGTGTTGATCTCGTGGGCGACGCCGGCGACCATCTGGCCCAGCGACGCGAGCTTTTCCTTGCGGACGAGTTCCGACTGCGCTTCCTGCAACTGGTGCAGCGCCTGTTCGAGGGCGGCGTTCTGTTGTTCCAGGCGCTCCTTGGCCTTGCGGATGGCGCGGTCGGCCTGCATGCGCGCGATGGCCACCGCGACGTGGCTGGAAATGAAGGCCAGCAGGTCGAGGTCGGCCTTGGTGTAGACGATGGTCGGGTCGTAGCTCTGCACGACCAGCACGCCGTACGCCTTGTCGTGCACGAGCATCGGCGCGCCGATCCAGCTGGCGATGTCCGTGTTCCCCAGCGGGTGCTTCACCTTGCCGGCCGCGTGCAGGCGCGCGAAGCTGCCGGCGTCGTGGAGCTGCGCCTGCTTGGTCTGCAGCACGTACGACACCATGCCCATCCCGAACGGGAAGCGTTGATGGGGCGCCTCGCTGTCCTTTTCGTCGGCGAAGTATGGGATGCTGATTTCGCCCGTGTCCGGGTGCGTGAGCGCGATGAGGAAGTTCTTCGCCATCATCAGCTCGCCGATGATGGTGTGCAGGCTCGCGGCCAGCACGTCGGTCTCGAGCGCGGTCGCGGACAGGTCCGCGATCTGGTACAGCGCATGCTGCACCTGCTCGGCGCGGCGGCGCTCCGCGACCTCGCGCGCCAGCGCGCGGGTGCGCTCCTGCACGGCGCGCTCGAGGCGGTCCATGCTCTGCAGGCCCTGCAGCGCGTTCGACACGTGGCTGGCGATCAGCTCGAACAGCGCCTGGTCTTCCTCGTTGTACGTGTGTTCCGGGACATAGCTCTGGATGACGACGGCGCCCAGGACCTCGTGCTGCTGGTCCAGCAGCGGGCACCCCATCCAGTGCTCGGCGATGCTGCCCGTGCCCCACGCCATCCCCGTCTCGCGCTGGCGCATCTCGTCGGCCGTCATCGCGAGCGGTTGTTTGTTGAGCATGATCCAGGCCGTCGGCGACTGGTCGGGCGACGCGAGCGTCACGCGCTCGTCGGGACTCGGCCCCTGGTCGATCGAATCGACGAAGTAGACGAAGCGGACCGTGTTGTCTTCGCGTTCGGCCAGCGTGACGTAGAAGTTCTCCGCATACATGATGCGGCCCAGCGCGCGATGCACCGCGCCGATGAACTCGGTGACGTCGGTGCAGCTGGCGGACAGGTGCCCGATGTCGAGCAACATGGCCTGGACCGCTTCCAGGCGGGCGAGACGGTCTTCCATCGATTCCCCTTATCGGACCATAAAGATGCGTTCGGGAAATATTATCAGCTTGGGGCGTGACTGCGGGGGTTGTGCCGCCAAAAACCACACACCCGACGTCCGGCCGCCTGGTTACGCCGCCGCATCGCGTGCCTTACGCGTGGGCGGAGGCCGTGTTCTTGCTAGCCGTAGGGTGGGCACCCCGTGCCCACGCGTGACGTCACCACATCGCGCACATACGCGTGGGCGGAGGCCGCCCACCCTACCGGGGCGCGCGGAAATCGTTTTCGATCCAGGTCGTGGCCGACCCGGGGGACAGCTTGAAATCGGGGGCGACCCGCACCTGCGCCACGCGCTCGCCCATCTCGTCGAAGGCGCTCAGCAGCGCATACGGATTGTCCTCGTCCGGGACGATGTCCAGCGTCACCTTCAGTTCTCCCTCGGCGGTCGACACGACGGTGCTCTTGTGCAGCCGCGCGTGCAGCTGCTGCTCGTGGCGGCGGATCACCTCCGACGCCGTCTTGACGAGCGTGTGGAAGGCGGGGGTATCGAGCGGCTTCGGATTCTTCTTGTCGCGGCCCATGGTCCAGGGGCCGACGAGGGCCGGCTCGGATTCGCCATCCTTGTACATGGCCACGGCCCAGCCGTCATCGTCCTCGTTCTTGATGACGCGCGCGGTCCAGCCGTTGCCCTGCCACAGGCGGGGCTCCTGCACGGGGGCGTCGCTGTCCTGCTCCGGAGCGTGGTCGGGGGTTTGGTCGTTCATTCTTGCGGTCTCGGTCGTGCGGGCATACGCCCAGAAGCGAGATCATAGGCCTTCGCGGCGCACTGGACAAGCGCCGATTCCGTACTGCTAGATGATGCGCAGGTCCGGGCCGCGCGGCGGCACGATGGGCGGGCCGGGCGGCGTGTTGCGCGGGTCGATGGCCGGCGACGGCGACGGGATATGGCGATTGAACGGATTGATGATGATGGGTGGAATCGCCGGCGGTGCCGAGGGCGGATTCTTGTAGCCGGCCGCGTCCAGATTGCGGTGGTTCAAAACACATTGCATAGAATGCCTCCTGCAACAGAGCAGGCTGTCAGTATAGACTTCGAGTCCGGCATTGCAAGGCTTGATTTCCGGCCACTTTTCCCACTTCATGCGGTCATGGCTGCCGCCGCTCGCGCAGCAGGTCCGCCAGGCTGCGCGGGGCCGGAATGAGCGGCGTGCGGTACTTCGTCCAGCCCAGCTGGTCCCTCGGTGCCAGGGCGCGCAGCCGCGTGGCCGCCCAGCGGAACATCCGGTAGACGGCGGGCCGGGCGAACGCGCCGCGCCAGAAGCGCCAGACGAGGCGCTCGCCGCGGCTGTACCTGGCGCCCTGCCCGCGCAGCGGGTGTTCGACCGCGGCGTCGGGAGCGCGGTTGGCCTCGGTGCGCAGGCGCACCAGCAGTTGCGGAATCGGGATGCGCACGGGGCAGACGTCGCCGCACGCGCCGCACAGGCTCGATGCGGTGGCGAGATCCGCCGTCGACTCGAGGCCCAGCAAATGCGGCGACAGGATCGCGCCGATCGGCCCGGGGTACGTCGTGCCGTACGCATGGCCGCCGATGCGTCCGTAGACGGGGCAATGGTTCATGCAGGCGCCGCAGCGGATGCATTGCAGCGTGGTGCGCAACTCTTCGTCCGCATACGCCTGCGTGCGGCCGTTGTCGAGCAGGACGAGGTGCAGCTCGCGCGGCCCGTCCAGTTCTCCAGAGCGGCGCGGGCCCGAGATCAGGTTGA
This sequence comes from Massilia sp. Root335, assembly GCF_001425685.1. Classification (GTDB taxonomy): domain Bacteria; phylum Pseudomonadota; class Gammaproteobacteria; order Burkholderiales; family Burkholderiaceae_D; genus Telluria; species Telluria luteola. The sequence goes on from NZ_LMCY01000048.1 coordinate 37,687, forward strand.
AGTAGGTCGTGATGGCCTGGCCCGTGGCGGACCGCGTCAGCAGGCTCGCGAGCGGCACGATGTGTTCCAGCTTTTCCACGACTTTTTCGATGCCCATGATGGCGATGTGCACGTCCGGCACGGTGGTCGCCAGGCGGCCGTTGCCCTCGTTCTCGACGAGCCACAGGGTGCCCGTGTCGGCGGCGGCGAAGTTCACGCCCGACAGGCCGATGTCGGCGTCGACGAACGCATTGCGCAGGGCGTGGCGTCCGGTCTGGATGAGCTGGTCGACGTCTTCCGTGTACGCCGTTCCCGGAATGTGCTCGGCGAACAGCGAACCAATGTCGGCGCGCGTCTTGTGAATCGCCGGCATCACGATGTGGGACGGCTTTTCGCCCGCCAGCTGGACGATGTATTCCCCCATGTCCGATTCCAGGCATGCGATGCCGCGCTGCTCGAGGTAGTGATTGAGCTCGATTTCCTCGCTCGCCATCGACTTGCCCTTGACGATGCGGCGGGCGCCATGGCCGGTCGCGATGCCGTGGATGATCGCATTGGCTTCGTCCGGCGTATCGGCCCAGTGGACGTTGGCACCTGCCGCCGTCAGCGTCGCTTCCAGCCGTTCGAGCAGCGCGGGCAGTTTCGCCAGCGCGTTCCTGCGCACCGCTTCGCCGAGGTCGCGCAGGCGCTGGAGCTCGTCCTCGTCGCCGAACTGGCTGCGGCGCTTGTCCTGCAGGAAGGTCATCGCGCCGCGAAAACTCTGGCGCAGCTGCGGGTCGTCCAGCGCCGCGCGGCTGCGCGCGTGGAAATCGTGCGGCGGCACGAACTGCAAGGGGGACGTGGTCATGTCGACTCCTCGGTGACGATCACGACCCACGTCCAGCGCGGACCGTGCGCGCCGAAGGCCAGGGTCTGCTGGATGTCGGATGTCTTCGACGGCCCGGTCGCCAGCACGAGATTGGCCGGCATGCCGTCCTGCCAGCGCTCCGCGTGCAAGGCCTGGTGCAGGTCGGCGTGCAGCGTGTGCGCATGGACGAGCGCGATGTGCAGCGGCGGCACGAGCGACACGGTGCGCGGCGCCGCCGCATCCGGCGCGAGCACCAGCGTGCCGGTGGCCGCGATGCCCGAGCGCGCGACGGTGAAGCCGGCATCGACGGTGCCGAACAACTCTGCTTTCCAGTCTTCCAGCGGGCGCTCGAACGCGAGCGCCTCGACGCCGGCCGGCAGCGCGGCGCGCAAGGCCCGGCCTTCCGGGCTCGCGGTGTCGACGACGATGCGCGAGACGCCCGCCGCGGCGATGCGCTCCGCCAGCTGCGCGGGCCATTCGCCGGCACGCGCGCACCAGGCCTGCGCGCGCACGGCCTGCAGCGCGGCCTGCATGCGTTGCGCCAGCACGGCCGGCGCGGGCGGCGGGTCCTCGCGGCGCGCGGCGAAGTGATCATCGATGCGGCGTTCGAGATCAGTGATGCCGGCATCGCGCGCGGCGGCGCCGCGCAGGCGGCCCAGGATGCGGTCGCGCGCGCTCATGACGGCGCCCCCATCCGGCGCCACAGGAAGCTGGCGAGATGTTCGACATCGAGCGGCGCGCCCTGGTGTTGCGCGGCGTGGCCGATGTTGAGCAGGCAGGCGCAATCGGCCGACACCACGCGGCGGCACCCCGTCGCGCGCACGGACGCGATCTTGTCCTTGACCATGGCGCCGGAAATGTCCGCATGCTTGATCGAGAACGAGCCGCCGAAGCCGCAGCATTCGGATTCGCGCTCGTGTTCCACGCGCGTCACGCCGGGCAGCGCGTCGAGCAGGGCCACGCCGTGCGTGCGCGTGCCCATCTCGCGCCGTGCGGAGCAGGAGGTGTGCAGCACGACCTCCTCGGTGCCAGCGACAGGCGCCCCGGCCGGCATCTGCCACCCCGGCACGCACGTCAGGTATTCGGCGAATTCGTACACGCGTTCGGCCAGTGCCTGTGCCTGCGGGCCAAGGACGGCATCGTTGCGGAACAGCGCCGGCCAATGCTTGCGCATCATCCCGGCGCACGACCCCGAAGGCACGATCACGGGCCAGAGCTCGGGAAACAGGTCCAGCTGGGCGCGCGCGACGGCCCGCGCCTCGTCCGGATTACCGCTGCTCCAGGCGGGCTGGCCGCAGCAGCTCTGGCCGTGCGGATAGTGGACCGTGATGCCGGCCGCTTCCAGCACGCGCACGGCGTCGAGCCCCGCCTGCGGCATGAACAGGTCGATCACACAGGTGCCGAACAGATACACGTTGCGAGTCATGCAGTGCTCCTCTTTTGATCGGCACATATTTCCAGTATTCTTTACGCATCACAAACTGGTTGGGCCAGAGAAGGAGGACGCGTGGTCACAGGAAACCGGCCGACCGGCGGACGGGTCAACGCCATCACCCGCAAGCTGGAAGACGCATTACTCGACGGAAGTTTTCCGGCCAATGCGAAACTGCCGTCGGAGCGCGCGCTGGCGGAACGTTATGGGGTGTCGCGCAACACCGTGCGCGAAGCGATCCAGCAGTTGGGCGCGCGCGGCCTCGTGCACATCCGGCCGCGCAGCGGGGTGTTCGTGTCCGACCAGTTGCGCACGGGAGCGCCGTCGCCGTGGGGCCAGCTCATCGCCGACAGTCCCGCGCGGCGCGACGACATCCTGGAATTCCGGCGGGTGCTCGAAGGCGCCACCGCCTATTTCGCCGCGCTGCGCGGCACCGACGAGGACCTGGAACGCATCCGCGGCGCGACGGCGCGACTGGAGCGGGCGCGCCAGGAAGGCAATCACGCCGGCGAATCGCGCGTCGACGTCGAACTGCACGAGGCGATCGCCCGGGCTTCGCGCAACAGCATGTTCCTGCACCTGCACAGCAGCATCACGAAGATGATGCGCGAGCACATCATCCGCAACGTCGACGGCTTGCGCGAGCTGAATCAGTCGGTATCGGAAAACCTGGCGCTGCAACACCGCACGATCTGCGACGCGATCTGCGCCCGGCGCCCGGAAGAAGCGCGCACGGCGATGCAGACGCACATCGACTACGTGCGCAGCCGGTTCGACGCCGACGACGACTAGCCGTTCCTGGTTGGACCAGCGCCCGGGTCGGCGCCGTTCGTCGCCGCAAGCCACCCTCCGGCCCTCGAAAATCGCAGCCTGTCGCAGTCCGCTGGAGCCGCACGGGACGTATGGATACAGTACGACCATGCCGACAACGACATGACCCGCTCAACGCGAACCCAATCAACGAGACCCCAAGAGGACCCATCATGAAAAAGACCGCCGCCATCATCATCCTGTTCCTGTTCGCCCTGCTCGCCTGGAACGTCTACACGTTCGGCGACAGCGTCGTCAGCTTCGACGGCGACGAGATTGGCGGACCGCTGGGCGCCGTGCTGGCGACGGTCTTCGCGGGCGGCGGCATCCTGCTGGCCGGCCTGATCCTGCTGGTCGTGGGCGCCGTGCTCGCGGTGGTGTTCGCCGGCGTGGGCATCCTGTGCATCGGCGGCCTGGCCATCGGCGCCTGCGTGCTGGCCCTGATGGTCTCGCCGCTGCTGCTGCCGCTGCTGGTGCCCGTCGCGATCGTGTGGTTTCTGGTGGGCCGGTCGCGCAAGCATCGCATCATGCAGCAGCCCGTCTGAATCATGCATGGCGGGCACCGGTACCCGCCCTGATATCTGTGCGATTCGTGCATGGCGGGCACAGGGTGCCCACCCTACGATCGCCGATCTGCCGTAGGGTGGGCACCCCGTGCCCACGCGTGACGTTCGCGACGTGCCGGCGTTATCGCGCCGCAGCCGTAGGCGGGCGGCCTCCGCCCACCATCCCACCGCATCAAATCCCCTCCACCAGCCGCATCGCGAACACGATCGGCAACCCGGCCGCGATGATCTTGCGCGCGGCCGCGCCGTGATCGTACGGCACCCGGAAATAGCGGATCTCGCGGGCCGCGTCGTCGAAGATCGCATAGCACGCAGCATTGTTCTGGTCGCGCGGCTGGCCCACGGCGCCGGGCAATACGAGGTACTGGTGCTGCGGCTGCAGCGCGATGGATTCTCCCGCCGCCGGCACGTGGCGCCCCATGCGGCCGTCGTCCGCGCGGCGATACAGCGCCGGCGCGTGCACGTGGCCGGAGAAGATGATGCGGCTGCCGCTGGCGCGGATGCTGCGCTCGGCCTCGTCGACGCCGGTCACGTATTCCCACTGCTGCGGCGCATGCGCGCTGGCGTGCACGAAGAACGCGTTGCCGTGCTTGTGCGTCAGCGGCAGCGCGCCCAGGAAGGCCAGCTGTTCGTGGTCCAGCTGGCCGCCGGTCCAGGCGATGACTTCGCGCGCCTCCGCATGCATCTGCGAACGTACCGGCCGCGTGACGGCATAGTCATGATTGCCCTGCACCGCCACGGCGCCGCGTTCCACGTACGCCATCACCGTGCGCACGACCCAGGCCGGATCGGCGCCGTAGCCGACGAAATCGCCCGTGAACGCGTACTGGTCGACGTGCTGGGCCTCCGCATGCGCGAGGCAGGCCTCGACGGCTTCGCGATTCGCGTGCAGGTCGGTCAGCAGGGCGAGGCGCATGATGGGCTCAAGCTTTCGACGGCGCACGCGGCGCGGTTAGTCATCGGCAGCGTGTGCAGCCGTCCATCCTACGACCCGGCGTACTGCTCGTAGCCGCGGGCGCGCAGCTCGCACGCGGGGCACTTGCCGCAGCCGTGGCCCCAGGCGTGCGGCGCGCCCCGTTCGCCCAGGTAGCAGGTGTGGGTCTCGAAGCGGATCAGGTCGACCAGCGCCGCGCCGCCGCACTGTTCCGCCAGTTGCCAGGTCTGCCGCTTGTCGATCCACATCAGCGGCGTCTCGACCTTCAGGCGCGTGGCCATGCCCAGGTTGAGCGCGACCTGCAGCGCCTTCATCGTGTCGTCGCGGCAGTCCGGATAGCCGGAGAAATCCGTCTCGCACATGCCGCCCACGAGCACGGTCAGGCCGCGGCGATACGCGACCGTGGCCGCCACCGTCATGAACAGCAGGTTGCGTCCCGGGACGAAGGTGTTCGGCAAGCCGTTGGCCTGCATCGCGATCTCGACGTTGCTCGTCAGCGCCGTGTCGGAGATGCGAGAAATCAGCGACAGGTCGACCAGGTGGTCTTCGCCGAGGCGCTGGTCCCACGTGGCCGACAGCGCGCGCATCTTCGCCAGCACGGGCGCGCGCACGTCCAGTTCGATCGCGTGGCGCTGGCCGTAGTCGAAGCCGATGGTCTCGACCCGCTCGTAGCGTTGCAGCGCCCAGGCCAGGCAGGTGGTGGAATCTTGTCCGCCGCTGAACAGGACGAGCGCGGTATCGGGTTGGTGCATAGTGAATTTCCTGAAGTAATTGTCGAGCGAGGCGTCCGCCATCACATTTGACAATCAGTTAAGATGTGGCCGGCATATTGACGAATGGAGCGACATGATTTCCGCACGACCCGACCCATGCACGGCGATGGCGCCGGCGCGATCACGAATTTTGGCACAAATCGTGCTGGCCGTGAACGCGCTATGCCTCGCTCCGGTCGCGGCCGCGCAGGATCAGCCGGTGCCACCGGCGCCGGAAGCGCCCTCCCGGGCCATCGACTACGACGTGCGCATCGATGCGCCGCGCCAGTTGCGCGAGCTGCTGGAGAAGAACCTCGACCTGATGCGCTGGCGCGGCAATCCGCGCCTCGACCGCGAACAGCTGCTGCGCCTCGTGCGCGCGGCGCCCGAGCAGATCAAGACCCTGATCGCCACCGAGGGCTATTACAGCCCGAAGGTATCGGCCGACCTCGACACGTCGGGCAGCAAGCCTGTCGTGCTCATCGACGTCGCGCCGGGCGATCCGGTCGTCGTGGGCGACGTCGACATCGAGCTGCGCGGCTTCGTCCCGTTCGACAAGGGCAGCGCCCCCATCGACGCGGCCGCGCTGCGCAACCGCTGGACCCTGCCCGTCGGCGCGCGCTTCCGCACGGCCGACTGGGAAGCGGCCAAGCGCGGCCTCGTGCGCCAGGTCGCGCAAACGCGCTTCCCGCGCGCGCAACTGCTCGACTCTTCCGCCACCGTCGACCCGGACACGCACCGCGCCCTGCTCAAGGTCGTCATCGACAGCGGCCCGGACGCGCACTTCGGCGGCCTCGAGATCGAGGGCCTGAAACGCTATCCGGCCAGCGTGATCACGAACCTGAACACGATCCGCCCCGGCGACGAATACAACGAGGCCGCGATGCAGGCGCTGCAGGGCCGCCTGCAGGACACGGGTTATTTCAGCGGCGTGGAGGTGAGCGCCGACATGTCGTCGGTGATCGCGTCGCAGGTCCGGGACCTCAAGGAAAACGAGGGCGCGACGCAGCAACCGCCGAGCGGTCCGGCCGTGCTGCCCATCCTTGTGCGCGTCACGGAGAACAAGCGCAAGAACGTGGCCCTCGGTGTCGGTTTCTCGACCAACACGGGCGCGCGCACACAGGCCGAGTACGACGACCTGAACGTGTTCGGCAAGCGCATGAAGAGCAACGTGCTGTACGAACAGAAGCACCAGGCGGCGAAGGCCGAGTTCTACCTGCCGACGACGACGGGCGGCTACAACAACAGCTTCGGCACCGGCTACGACCGCCTCGACGCCAACGGCCAGATCACGCGCACGACGAGCGTCCACGCCAAGCGCGCATGGGGCTCGCCGCTGCTGGAAAAGACGCTCACGCTGGAAGCGCTGACCGAACAGGTGACCATCGACGACCTGCCGACGACGCGCGTGAAAAGCGTGCCGCTCACGTTCTCGATCACGAAGCGCCACCTGGACAGCCTCGTGCAGCCGTCGCGCGGCTATATCGTCAATGCGCAGATTGGCGGCGCCTTCCTGCCCGTGCTGACGGACGAAAAATTCGTGCGCCTGTACACGCGCGCCCTCGGCTACAAACCGGTCGGCGACGCCGGCACCCTGATCGTGCGCGGCGAATTCGGCGCCGTCGGGTCGAAGGACAAGAACGGCGTGCCGTCGACGTTCCTGTTCCGCGCCGGCGGCGACCAGTCGGTGCGCGGCTACGGCTACCAGCAGCTGGGCGTGCCGGTCGGTTCCGCCATCACGGGCGGCCGCTACCTGCTCACCGGCAGCGCCGAATACGATTACTGGTTCAAACCGCCGTGGGGCGCGGCCGTGTTCTACGACGTCGGCAACGCGGGCGACAATTTCCACGACCTGAAACCGAAGGTCGGCTACGGCGTCGGCGCGCGCTGGCGCAGCCCCGTCGGACCGATCAACGTCGACGTCGCCTACGGCAAGGCGGTACATAAAGTCCGCCTGCACTTCTCACTGGGATTCACGTTCTGATGGAAGCCGATCAGCAAACGCCGGAAACATCCAATCCCGCGCGCCAGCGCCGCTGGCCGCGCCGCGTCGGCATCGGCGTGGTCGTCGTCGGCGTCGTGCTGGGCGGCGCCATCTGGTACCTGGGCCGCGAGACCACGCTGCAGATGATCGCCCAGCGCGTCGCCGGCGCGAGCGGCGGCAAGCTGACGCTGTCGGGCGTCACCGGCTCGCTGTACGGCCACATGCACATCGGCCACGTCGTGTTCCGCACCGAGACGTCGGTGACGACGGCCGACGACATCGACATCGACTGGAAGCCGTGGCAATACCTGTCGCGCGGCGTCGAGATCGACAAGCTGTACGCCCGCGTGCTGCGCGTGGAGACGCTGAAGCCGTCGACCGAACCTGCGACGATGCCCACGAAGCTGGCGCCGCCGTTCAAGGTGGCGGTGGAAGACGCGCGCCTGGCGAAGGCCATCTTCTTGAACAAGGGCGCGACGACGGAAATCGACGACATCCGCGCGCGCCTGCACGGCGACAAGGTGCAGTGGAAGGTCGACCATGCATCCGCGAACACGCCATGGGGCCAGGTCGCGGCCAAGGGCAGCATCGCCAACACGCTGCCGTACAAGCTCGATGCCGATGCGAGCCTGACGCAATCGCAGCCGGCCGCGCCGGCGCAGACCGCCACACCGGCGAGCCTGGGCGCGCACCTGACACTGCACGCGGGCGGCGACCTGCAAAAGACCGTCATCGACGCCACCGGCCAGGCCGCGCGCGCGAACGGCAAGGCGCGGATCGTGATGGCGCCGTTCGCCGACATCCCGCTGCAAGCCTTCACGCTCGATGCGCACGATATCGACCCGGGCTTCTTCAGCCCGACGTTGCCGAGTGCGGACCTGAACCTGGCCGTGGCCGTGCGCCTGGACCCGAACCGCAACATCGCCGGCACCGTCGACCTGACGAACGACGGCGCCGTCGGCACGCTGGACCAGCAACGCCTGCCGCTGCGCGCGATGCGCGGCCGGCTGGGCGGGAGCCTGGCGGCCATGCGCATCACCGACGTGCTGATCGACGTGGGCGCCGCCGGCCGCTTCACGGGCAGCGGCAGCGTGCAGCACGGGCCCGACGAAAAAGGACTCGGCACGGCCGAATTCGCGCTGCACACCGACCGCTTCGACCTGCACCAGGTCTACGGCAGCATGAAGCCGACGCAGATCGCGGGCGACATCAAGGTCGCGAACACGAAGGACACGCAGACGCTGGACGTGAACCTGGCGGACGCCGGCATGCGCCTCGCCGCGCAGGCGGCGCTGGCGAACGACGTGCTGACGGTGCGCGACGCGCGCCTGTCCGCGGGCAAGAGCAGCGTGCGCGCGACGGGCAGCGCGAACCTCAAGGACCGCAAGCCGTTCAAGGCGAATGCCGTCGTCAGCCGCTTCAACCCGGCCGATTTCGGCGCGTTCCCGAAGGCCGACATCAATGCCGAGATCAACGCGGCCGGCGCGCTTTCTCCGCAGTGGAAAGTCGGCGCCGACTTCGCGGTGCGTCCAAGCCGGCTGTTCGACCAGCCGCTGTCCGGCCGCGGCAAGCTCGATGCGGACGCGACGCACGTGCACGACGTCGACGCCACGCTGGCGCTGGGCCAGAACACGGTCGACCTGCACGGCGCGTTCGGCAAGCCGGGCGAGCGGCTCGCGTGGAAGGTCGACGGCAGGCAGCTGTCCGCCCTGCGCGGCGACCTGTATGGCGCCGTGCTCGCGAGCGGCGTCGTCACCGGCACGATGCAGGCGCCGCGCACCACGTTCGACGTCGACGCGCGCGGCCTCGGCTGGGTGCAGCGCGAACGCAGGAACGACAGCGGTTCCGTGCACGCGAGCGGCGAGGCGTGGCTGTCCGGACCGGCCGGCGCGCGCATCGTCGACGTCACGGCCAAGGGCGACATGCAGCGCCTGAACCCGGCCGCCTTCGGCTCGCCGCTGGCCGGCAGCATCAACGGCAGCTTTACCGCCAGCGGCCGCACGGGCGCGAACATGGGCGGCGCCGTCGACCTGGCGCTGCAGGATTCCACGCTGTCGAAATCGCCGCTGTGGGGTCACGCAAGACTCGCCGCCGACAAGCACCATGTGTCGAACGCCGACGTCGACCTGCACCTGGGCGGCAACGTCGTCGCGGCCAGCGGCGCGTTCGGCAGCGGGCGCGACACGCTGAACTGGCGCATCGACGCGCCGCAACTGGCCGCGCTTGGCCCGGACTTCGGCGGCGCGCTGCGCGGGTCCGGGACGGTGTCCGGCACGATGGACACGCCGTCGCTGACGGCAGCGCTGGAGGGACAGAACATCCGCGCGCTGGGCACGCAATCGGTGCGCGCGCTGAAGGCCACCGCGAATCTCGGCGCCGGCCGCGGCGGCGCCGATCCGCTTGCGCTCGACGTCGCCGTCACGGACTACGCGAGCACGACGACCGACAAACAGGGCAACGTCAACGAGACGCGCATTGCCTCCGCGCGGCTGACGTCGACGGGCACGCGCGGCGCGCACACCATCCAGGCGGCCGCGCGCGGCGACACGTTCGACGCCGCGCTGGCCGTGCACGGCGGCCTCACCGGCAATGCGTGGAACGGCACGGTCGATTCGCTGAAAAACAGCGGCCGCTACGCCATGACCCTGGCCGCGCCGACGCCGCTGCACATCGCGGGCGCGCCCGGCACCGGCCTCGCGGGCCTGGCCAAGCCGGAGCAGATTGCATTCAACGGCGCGACGATCAAGCTGCCGGCCGGCTCGGTGACGGTGGAGTCGCTGGCCAAGATCGGCCCGCGCTGGAACACGCGCGGCAGCGCCAGCGGCGTGCCGGTCAGCTATCTCGCGCAATCCTCGGACGCCATGCGCCAGAACGTGCGCGGCGACCTGACGCTCGGCGCGCAATGGGCCATCGACCTGCACGCGCCCACCGCGCCCGGTGCCGTGCCGCAGCTGGCCGGCAGCGTGCACGTGTTCCGCGAAAAGGGCGATCTGATCGCGGGCGACGTCTCGCCGATCGCGCTGGGCCTGCGCCAGCTCGACCTGCGCGCCGACGTCGCCGGCGGCGCGCTGCGCACGCAGTTCGCGCTGGACGGCGCGCGCATCGGCAACGCCCGCGTGGACGCCACCGCGCAACTGCTGCAAGGCCGCGTCGACAACGACAGTCCGCTCAAGCTGACGGCCAGCGCGAACCTCGGTTCGCTCGCGTGGGTGTCGCCGCTGCTCGGCCAGCCGGGCCTGGAAGTGGACGGCGCCCTGCGCCTGGCCGTGAACGGCACGGGCACCGTCGGCGCGCCCACCCTGAACGGCAGCATCGAGGGCGACGGCCTCGCCGTGCGCTGGCCGGACCAGGGCGTCCGCCTGCGCAACGGCCAGCTGCGCGCCCTGCTCGCCGGCGACCAGCTGCAATTGCAGCGCCTGACCCTGGAAGGCAACAGCGGGCGCGCGACCGCGGACGGCGTCGTGCGCTTTGCCGGCGGCGAGGCGACGATGAACCTGAAACTCGTCGCGGACAAGCTGGAAGCCCTGTCGCGCCCCGACCGCACCGTCGTCCTGAGCGGCCAGGCCACCGTCGTGCGCGACGCGCACCAGTTCCGGGTCGAAGGCAACTTCAAGGCCGACCGCGCGCTCGTCGAACTGGCGCCGCAGGACCGGCCGACGATCTCGGACGACGTGATCGTGCTGGGCCGCGGCAACGCGGCCGCCGCACCGGCGCAGAAGACATCGAGCGTCCCCCTGACGATCGACCTGACGGCCGACCTGGGCGACGACTTCCACCTGCGCGGCATGGGTGCGGACGCCTACCTCGCCGGCAGCGTCCGCGTGCAGAAGGTGGGCGACCGCCCGCCGCGCATCAACGGCACCGTCAGCACCGCCAGCGGCACGTATGCCGCGTACGGCCAGCACCTGGCGATCGAGCGCGGCGTGATCACGTTCAGCGGCCCGTACGACAACCCGTCGCTGGACATCCTCGCCGTGCGCAAGCGGCCCGACGGCGAGCAGCTGAGCGAGACGAACGTCGAAGCGGGCGTGCAGGTGCGCGGCACGGCGCTGTCGCCGTCGGCGCGGCTCGTGTCGACGCCGAACGTGTCCGACAGCGACAAGCTGTCCTGGCTCGTGCTGGGCCACGGCATGGAAGCGACGACGGGCAGCGAGGCCGACGTGCTGAGCGCGGCCGCCGGCGCCCTGCTGGGCGGCAAAGGCGGCACGGGCGGCATCACGAGCAAGCTGGCGAATTCGCTCGGCGTGGACGAACTGGGCGTGCGCCAGGGCGCGGGCCAGGCGTCGGGCCTGGAAAACACGGTGGTCACGGTGGGCAAGCGCATCTCGTCGCGCCTGTACCTGAGCTTCGAACAGGGCGCCGCCACCGCGTCGAGCGTCGTGCGCGTGCGCTACAAGATCAACCCGCGCATCACGCTGCAGCTGCAGACGGGCACGAACACGGCGCTGGACGTGCTGTATTCGTGGTCGTTCGACTAACCCACACCGGGGTCAGAGCCCGAATCTTGGCAATGTCTAACACGACATTTCCTAAAACCGGGCTCTGACCCCGAATTGTCGACCCGAATTGTCGACCCCGAATTGTCGACTAAGCGGCTTTCGCGCGCTTCGGCTTCGCCTTGGCGGCCGCGTTGAGTGCCGCTGCGGCGCGGATGAGCGCCCGGAATGCGGCGGCATCGAGCTCCTCGCCTTCATGGATGTCGATGGCGCGCCGCGCGTTGCCGTCCAGGCTGGAGTTGAACAGGCCGGAGGGATCGTCCAGCGACGCGCCCTTGAGGAAGGTCAGCTTCACGTGCGCCTTGTACGACTCGCCCGTGCAGATGATGCCCTGGCTGGACCAGACAGGCGTGCCCATCCACTTCCACTCTTCCTCGACGCCCGGCACCGCTTCCTTGATGAGTGCGCGTACCCGGGCCAGCGTCTCGCCGCGCCAGTCGCCCAGGTCGGCGATCCGGCGGTCGATCCGCACGGACGCCGGCACGTCCGAGGACGAAATCTCCTGTTTCATGTCTCCTCCTTTGGCCTAGTCGCCGAGCTTCGCCAGAACCTCGTCGAGGGCGGTGGTGAATTTGTTCCAGCCGTATTTTGCACCATTGTAAGCCGCGTCCTGGCCGGGCTGGAAGCCCGTCTGCTCCACCTTGAGGTGCGTGCCCGCGCCCGCCGGGGTCAGGGTCCAGGTGACGACGCTGTCGAGGCCCATCGCGGCCCAGGTGTAGGACAGCGAACGGTTCGGCTCGATCTCCAGGACCTGGCAATCGACGGAACCCCAGTCGCCGCGCAGGCTGAAACGGTGGTTCAGGGCGGGCACGAAATCGTTCTTCATCAGCCAGGCCTCGATGAGGTGCGGCTGGGTCAGTGCGCGCCAGATCTTTTCCGGCGGGTGAGCAAATTCACGTTCGACGGTGACGGTGCGCGTTTGGAGCGAGGTATCGTTCATTGGTCCATCCTTTTCAACAGGTCTTCCAGGTCATCGAACCGGCTCTCCCAGAACCGGGCCATTTGGTTCGTCCAGTCGGTCAACGGTGCGAGCGCACCGAGCTGTGCGGTGTAATGCGTCTGGCGTCCTTCATGCCGGTCGCGCACGAGCCCGGCCAGCTTCAACAAGCCCAGATGCTTGGACACGGCCGGCTGCGAGATGCCGGCCCGGGCCGTGAGGGCCCCGACCGTCTGCTCGCCGTCGCGGCACAGCGATTCGAAAAGGGCGCGCCGCGTCGGGTCGCCGAGTGTCCGGAAAATAATATCGTGAGCGTCTGTCATGGCTATTTATAACCGAGTGGCTATGGGTTTAATCATAACCATCCGGTTATGGGTTGGTCAAGCGCTTTTTTGATGGTCCGGGCGCAGCAGCACGGCGCCGCTGGTCCGTCCCGCTTCCAGTGCGGCATGGGCCTCGGCCGCGCGTGCGAGCGGCAGGTCGAGCCCGACCGGCACGCGCAGCCCCGCCGCGAGCCGCGCCAGCGTGGCCTGCACGCCCTCGCGGTACAGCGCGGGTTCCGTCATGAAACGCATCACGCTCGGGCGCGCGAAGGCGAGCGCGCGCGGGGCCGCGATCTGCATCAGATCGACGGGTTCGACCTTGCCGCCGGCCTGGCCGACGTTGACCGCCATGCCGTAGGGGCGCACCGCGTCGAAGGTGCGCAGCAGGTTCGTGCCGCCGACGCCGTCGATGGCGTAATCGACGCCGCGGCCGCCGCCGAAATCGCGCGCCGCCGCCACGAAATCGTCTTCGCGGTACAGCACGACGCGTTCGGCGCCATGCGCCAGCGCGAGCGCCGCCTTGTCGCGGCTGCCGACGGTGCCGATGACGCGCGCGCCGAGCGCGCTCGCCCACTGGGTCAGCACGAGCCCGAGGCCGCCGGCGGCCGCATGCACGAGGACCGTGTCGCCGGGGCGGAGCTGGCGCACGTGGGCGAACAGCATATGCGCCGTGACGCCGCGCAGCAGGCCGCCGGCGACGGCGTCCAGCGCGACGTCGTCCGGCACGGCCACGAGACGCTCGGCCGGCACGTTGCGCGCCGCCGCGTAGGCGCCCATCAGCCCCGTGTACGCGACGCGCTGGCCCGGCACGAATCCGGTGACGCCGGGCCCGAGCGCCTCGACGATGCCAGCCCCTTCCACACCGAGTGTGGCCGGCAATTGCGCGAGCGGATACAGCCCGTTGCGGTAATAAACGTCGAGGAAATTCACGCCGGCCGCCACCTGGCGCACGCGCACCTCGCCCGCCGCCGGCGGCGCGAGCGCGAGCCGCTCGACTTCCAGTTCTTCCGCGCCGCCCTGGCGGTGGATGCGCACGTGTTCGATCAATTCATCCATATGACCTCCTGATGTGTGAGGCTTCATGGTAGATTGATTAAAAATCGTCGGAAATCCCAAAAAATCGTCAATGACCGTGCAAAAATCCATAGGTCGACCCGAGCCATCCGGGGGCGGCACCCTCGACTGGGACGACATCCGTTATTTCGTCGAACTGGCGCGCCAGGGCAAGCTGAGCGCGACGGCGCGCGTGCTGCAGGTCGAGCACTCGACCGTCGCGCGCCGCATCGGCATGCTCGAGACGCGCCTGGGCGTGCGCCTGTTCGACCGCCTGCCGAAACACTGGGCGCTGACCGCGGAAGGCGAGGAATTGCTGGCCCAGGCACGCCGGGTCGAAGACGAGGCGCTGGCCTTTGCGCGCGCCGGCGCGGGCGCGTCCACGCTGCGGGGCGTCGTCCGGCTGTCGGCACCGCCAGTGTTTTCCAGCGTATTCCTCGTGCCGCGCCTGGGCGCGCTGCGTGCGCGCTGGCCGGCGATCGCACTGGAAATCATCGGGGAAGTCCGCGAGGCCGACCTGTACCGGCGCGAGGCCGACCTGGCGCTGCGCATGGCGCGCCCCAGCCAGGACGGCCTCGCGGCCCGGCCGCTGGCCCAGACCGGCTACGGACTGTATGCGGCGCCCGGCTGGTTCGAGCGGCCCGCGGAGGAATGGGAATTCATCGGCCATGGCGAGGCGATGAAGGAGACGCCGCAGCAGAAATGGCTGGCGAAATTCGTGGCCGGACGCCCGTATGCGTTCTGGACCAACGACGCGGCCGCCATGCTGGCCGCGTGCCGCGCCGGGCTCGGCGTCGCCGTGCTGCCGCACTTCCTCGGCCGCGGCGACCCGATGCTGGCCTTGCATCCGGAATATGGCCAGGTGCTGAGCCGCCCGCTGTGGCTGGCCGTCCACCCGGACGTGCGCCGCGCGCCGCGCGTCACGCTGATGGCGGAACTGCTTGCCGCCCTGCTGCAGGAACACGCGGCCCTGCTGGCCTAGCGTCAGTGCACGATGCTCGGATTCGGGTTGACCGGCGGCTCGTCGTTCTGCGGCGTGCGGATCGGCGGCTGGTGGGGATCGGTATTCTCGAACGGGTCGGGCGGCGGTTCTTCGATGGGTGCGGGATCGGGAGCACGATGGGCTTCGTGCCGGATCGACCGCCGCGTCGCGATCGGGTCTGGAATCATGGAAAGCTCCTGCTGAAGATGCCAAAACATTACCATGGGCAGCCGTTTGTCGACGCGCGCCTGGATTACAATGGCGGATTCGACAAAACGTAACCCAAGGAACCTCATGTTGCCGACTCCCGTCGTTGCCGCCGTCCTCGCGCCGCTCGTGCTGTGGCGGATGTACAGCCGCATCAGGCGCCTGACGACCCGCCAGCGTTCGAAGACGTGGCGTCACCGCACGACCCTGGTGTTCTTCCCGCTGCTGCTCGTGATCCTGGCCGTCGTCAGCATCAAGACGAATCCGTTCGCCCTCGCGGGCCTGGCGGCCGGGCTGCCGGTCGGCGCCGTGCTGGGCCGGATCGCGATCGGCAAGACGCGCTTCGAGCAGGTCGGCACCGACTTTTTCTTCACCCCGAACGCACCGATCGGCCTCGTGGTGGCCCTGCTGTTCATGGGCCGCATGGCCTGGCGCGCATACGAGTACTACATGCTGGGCTCGTTCGCGCACCATGAATTCGTGTCGAGCCCGCTGACCCTCGTGATCTTCGGCGTGCTGGCCGGCTATTACACGAGCTATGCGTTCGGCCTGCTCTCCTGGCGCAAGCGCACCGCGCCGGCCGTAACGAACCCGTAACCTGCATCGCATGAGTCTTACTACCCTCGCCCTCATCGCCCTCGTCCCCCTGCTCGTCTGGCGCATCTATTCGCGCATCAAGAACCAGATGACGCGCCAGCGCTCGATCGTGTCGCGCCACTACACGGGCCTGTTCGTGTTCGCCGCGATGGTCCTCGTCCCCGGCACGGAACTCGGCGACCGCCCGTTCCAGCTGGCCGCACTGGCCGCCGGCGCCATCGCCGGCATCGCCCTCGGCACCTACGGCCTCTCGCGCACCCGCTTCGAAGACACGCCCGAAGGCTATTTCTTTACGCCGCCGTCGCGCATGGGCATCCTCGTCGCCATGCTGCTGGTGGCGCGCGTGATCTACCTCGGCATCGAGATCTACATGAACCAGGGCAGCAGCCACCCCAACCCACGCTTCACGGACAGCCCCATCACCATGTTGTGCCTGGGCGTGACGGCCGCCTATTTCGCCGCCTTCTCGGCCGGCCTGATGCGCTGGCGCCAGCGCAAGCGCAAGGAAATCGGCAAGCTGTAGTTCGACCGCCGCATGCGCGCCGCGTGCGGCCGGCCTCCGGAAATATTGATCCACATCTGATCGGCCCGGACCCGGCACGCGCCGGTGGGCGTCGCGCCGCCGGCGTTTGTCGCACTCCAATACGTGATGCATAACGCTGCGGAGAATGGCCGCCGGGGCCACGCAACGTATTGACATTTATTCCATGGCTCCAGTCACCCATCTGGAGCACACATGGTTTTCACGCACCTGACCCGCCATTGGATGGCGCGGCGCCATTACCCCTTCGCCTCCTGGGCCGCATGCATCGCCCGCAGCCTGCGCGTCCTGCTGTTCCGCCGCGCGCACCTGGAATTGCTGACGATGGACATCTACCGCAACTACGTCACCCAGGTCCACGACGACGTGTTTCACCACCTGAGCCACCGCAACTATCTTGCCAAGGGGCTGTCGCTGCGCCAGCGCGTGCGCTGCGTCCTCACCCATTACCGCTTCGAGGACGCCACCTTCGACGCCGCCTATAAACACGCGGTCTACCGCGACGGCGGCCTCGTGCTGTGGCAGAACGACACGGACGGCGGCCACGTCGCGGTCCGGCTCGGGATGGCGCAACGCCTGAACGCGGAAGGCGACCTGACGCTTTCCCTGCTGGCCGACGGCAAGTGCGTGCACCGGCTGTCGTTCAGCTGGGTCGACGAACGCTTCGCCGGCACCGCCGGGCTGGGCGGCCCCGGGATGCTGCCCTTCATCGCCCGCAACCAGGGCCCGCGCACCGGTGCGGTCGACGCCGTCGACGCCTTCCGACGCGCCTTCCCGCACAACTCGCCGCTGGTCACGACGCCCGGCTTCTTCTGCTTCGCCGCCTTGCAGGGCATCGCACAGGCGCTGGGCGTGGACCAGGTGGTGGCCGTCAAGTCGGCCTGGCACTGCGCCTACGCGCCCGGCGCCGCAACACACTTCGCCAACGCCTACGACGGATTCTGGCGCATCCTCGGCGGCACCGAGATGCCGGGCCGCGCATGGCATATCGCCCTGCCGTTCCACGCCCGGCCGCTGGCCGACATGGCGTCCAAGCACCGCAAGCGCGCGGCATTGCGGCGCGAGCACTGGCGCGTCATCGGGGAATCGGCCTGCCAAGTGCTGCGCGCGCACCTCGTCCACGCGGGCGCGCGCGCCCATGCGGACCAGGACCGGTCTCCCGTCCTGGCGCGGCCCGGCAGCGACGCGTGCGTGTGAAAAACCACAGTTCATCAATATTCAATTGCCATTAGTCAATTTCAAATTCTTCAATGCTATAGTTTTAGTTCTATGCGGAAATGAAAAACCAGTACCGCCGCCCATAACAAGGACTATTAACTACATGGCAACCAACTACGACGCCGCCGTCAATTCCTTCTACCTCGCGTATTACGGCCGTCCTGCCGATCCCGCGGGCCTGGCCTACTGGTCGCAAGCCCTTGCGCAAAACAATGGCGACTTCAGCGCCATCGTCGACGCGTTCTCGACGTCGACCGAAGCGACGGACCGCTTCGGCAGCGCCACGCCGGCCGACCGCATCGCCGACGTCTACCAGCAACTGTTCAACCGCGCGCCCGACCAGGCCGGCCTCGACTACTGGACGAAGGCCATCGACTCGGGCACCGTCAGCATCGCCGACGCCGCCATCCAGATCATGAACGGCGCCCAGGACACCGACGCGCAACTGTCGACCCTGCGCCAGGAAGCCGCCGCCCAGTTCACCGCCGCAGTCGCGGCCTCGGGCGTGCCCTATGACGGCAGCGCCGCGATCGACGCGGCGCGCGTGCTGATCGCCGCGGTCACGCCCACGACGAGCGCGGCCGACATCACGGCGCTGGTCACGGCCACCAAATCGCTCGTCCAGACCGCGCACGACAATCCGGAAGTCATCGCCGCCCTCGCCGGCAGCGGCAGCCTGACGACGCTGCTCGCCTCGTCCAGCGGCAAGGCCGATCCGGTCGCCATGGTCGAGGCGCTGGCCAGCGTCGGCAAGGCGGCCGCCACGGATACCACGGCCCTCACCACGCTGAAACAAGGCGGCGGCATGGCCGGCATCGTCGATTCGCTCCCGGCCGGCACGAGCCTCCACGACGTGACCCAGGCGGCGGACCAGGGCGGCCTCACCGCCGTGGACAACATCGTCACGCCCCCCGCGCCTGTGGACACCACGCCGCCCGCGGCGCCGAAGGTGGAGCTGGTCGCGGATACCGGCAGCAGCGCCACCGACCACCTCACCAACGACGGCCAGGTCAAGATCAGCGGCCTGGAAGCCGGCGCGACCTGGCAATACAGCGTCGACGGCAAGACCTGGCACACGGGACCGGCCGCCGGCAACACCGGCACCGCCCTGCTGGACACCAGCGCGACCGGCGACCAGACCCTGCATGTGCGCAGCACCGACGCGGCCGGCAACGTCAGCGCCACCACCACGCTGCAGTACACGCTGAAAACGGCGTTCGTGCCGACGCTCGCCCTCCAGGGCGCCGACGGCAACGACCTGACGGTGACCAGCCTCGTCACCAACACGGACAACTACTGGGTCAGCCTGCACGGCGCAAAAGGCGCCGCGGCCGTCGGCTTCCAGGTGTCGGCCACGGGCGCGGACGGCACCTGGACCGACGCGAAGGACAGCGATCCGCTGGCCGACGGCACCCATTTCATCCGCTACGTCGTCACCGACGCGGCCGGCAACACGGCCCCGTCGAACGCGCTGAAGATCGTCATGGACCATGCGCTGCCCGGCGCGCCGGCCGTGCAGCTCGTCCAGGACACGGGCGTGAGCGCGACCGACCACTTCACCAGCAACGGCCAGGTCAAGGTCAGCGGTCTCGATGCGGCGGCCGCCTGGTCGTACAGCACCGACGCCGGCACGACCTGGACCGCGGGCCCGGCCGCGGATACCGGCGGCGTGGCCCTGCTGGACCTCGGCGCCGGCGCGCACAGCCTGCTGGTCCGCGAGTTCGGCCAGGCCGACGGCACCGAGACGTTCGGCCTCGGTTCGCTCGACTACACGGTCCAGGCCGCGGTCAACGCCCGGCTCGCGTTCCAGGGCACGGACGGCAAGGACCTCGCCGCGACCAGCCTCCTGACCAACACTGACAACTACTGGGTCAACCTGTACGGCGCGAAAAATGCCGCCACGGTGGAATTCCAGCTGTCGGATACGGGCGCGGACGGCACCTGGGTCGGCGCGAAGGACAGCGACCCGCTGGCCGACGGCACCCACTTCATCCGCTACGTCGTCACCGACCTCGCCGGCAACACGGGCACGACGAACGCGCTCGAAGTCGACATGGACAAGACCGCGCCGGCCGCGCCCACGGTCTCGTTCGTGAACGATACCGGCGCGAGCGCCACCGACCACGTCACGTACGCCGGCCAGATCCAGGTCGACGGCATCGAGGCCGGCGCGACCTGGCAGTACACGGATGACGGCATCCACTGGATTCCGGGCACCGCGCCGGATACCAATGGCCATGCGACGGCGTGGCTGACCAATGGCCAGCACACGCTGCAGGTGCGCGTCGTCGACGCGGCCGGCAACGCCACGACCACGTCGATGCCGTACACGCTCGAAGGCGAGGCGCCCGCCGCGGGACTCGCGTTCGACCACATCGCCGGCGGCGCCCAGGGCGGCACGCAGACGGCGCTGACCAAGGCCGACCTGGTGTTCGCCTACACCGGCACGATCGACGCCGGCGCCAGCGTCAACGTCCAGATCGGCGCCGGCTCCTTCGTCACGGCGACGGGCGCCACGATCGACGCGACCGCGAAGACGGTCACGCTGCACGATGTCGACCTGAGCGCGTCCGACCCGATGGTCACGCTGAGCGTCACGTCGCTGGGCGGCCTGTCCACCTACACGACGCCGGTGACGATCGACGGTCCGTTCGTCAGCTACTCGGCGCAGGCGCTGGACACCGGCATCTCGCTGACCAGCACCCAGGCCGGCCACGCCTATCTGACCGACGGCGGCAACGCGTCGGTGCAGATCGGCGAGGCCGCCGCCGGGACCACCACGTTCGGCGTGCAGACGACGGCCGTGCAAGGCATCCTGGGCGTCGGCCCGAGCGCGACCGTTCATACCGACAACGGCATCACGTACGCCCTTGGCACGGCCGGCGCGGACACGCTCAGTGGGCAGAATGTCTGGGGCTACGACGGCGACGACCACATCACCGCCCTCGGCACCGCGGACAACAGCGACAATCACGTCACCAGCGCCATCTACGGCGGCAACGGCGCCGATACGATCAGCGCGACCGCGGGCTCGAGCACCTTCGTGTACCGCGCCGTGCAGGAATCGACCATCGTCGCGGATGGCCAGGCGGCGCACGGCTTCGACGTCATCAACGTCGGCACCGGCAGCGCGGCGCAGGCCACGCACATGCAGGTGCTCGACTTCGGCGTCAAGATCGACGGGTTCTATACGGAGTCCGCCCAGACCCTGTCCGGCACCGAAACGGGAACCGAGCTGCTTGGCCTGATCAACGCGGCCGTCCACTTCCAGGCGGCCGGCAAGCCGGAAGCGGCCTACGTCGATTTCAGCGGCGCCGCCGGTACGCCGGGCGTGCACTTCCTGGTCGTCGACGTCGATGGCAACGGTACGATCGGCGCCGCCGACTACGCCGTCGAAATCGTCGGCACGCTCGACCTGACCCGCGCCTACGTCACGGCCGACACGGGCCACATGCTGCTCACCACGGCGTGACGTCCCGCGCCGGCCCGCACGCCGGCGCACCATTGAAAACGGCCGGCGCCCTCGCGGACGCCGGCCGTTTCGTTTGCCGCGGCATGGCGGTCAAGCCGCCTTCGCCTCCGGATCGCCCTGCTGCCTTCTCTGCAGCACGAAGATCGGCTGGGCCCACTGCACGTCCTTCTTCTTCTTGCTCGTGATGAGCGTGAGGTCGGACGGATCGTAGACGTCCGTGTTGTGCGTCAGCGGCGTCGTCATGAGGTATTGCGCATCGGTGTTCTTGAGGAATTCGCCGACCAGCTGGATGTTGCGGATGTCCAGGTGGGCGAACGGTTCGTCGATGAACACGAAGCCGCCGGACCCCTCTTCCGACTTCAGCAGGCCGATGAGCAGCACCAGCGATTTCATGACCTGCTGGCCGCCCGACGCCTCGCCGTCGTTCATGCCGATCTGGCCCTTGCCGTCGAACTTGAAACGCACGTGCAGGCCGGCCTGGGCCAGCTGCACGTCGTCGTTCTCCAGCCGGACCGGGTCGACCGACACGTCGATGTTCGCCAGCTCGCCCAGTTCGCGGATGTTCTTCGAATAGGTCTTGATCGTGTAGCGCAGGCGCTCGATGTACGCGCCGCGCGCGTTGTCCGTCGCCTCGATCGCGCGGTTGTTCTGGTAGCGGCGTTCTTCCGTCTCGACCTGGCGGCCGGACAGCTGGTCGTTCAGGCGCCCGTACTGGTCGATGACGGTCGGGTCCTGTTCCCAGTCGGGACGCGCCAGCGACGCGTCGAGGGAATTCATGCGCAGCTTGACCTGGTGCGCGTTCTGGTGCGTCGCGACGAGGGCCGCGCGCTGCTGCGTGCTGCGCCAGGCCTGCGGCACGTGGCGCCAGCCGCGGCGCAGGTTCAGGAGTTCGCGCGCATGTTCGCCGCGCTGCTCGATCACGCGGCGGTTGTTCAGGCGCATGCCCGCTTCCGCTTCCGACAGCGCCATGCGCGCGTTCTGCCAGACGGTGTCGGCACGCGTGCGCGTGACGGTCGCATTCTTGATCAAGACCTGCAGCTCGCCCAGGCGCGCGCCGACCTGCAGGCGCTCGGCCTTGAGCGGCTCCAGCGCGCGCGTGGCTTCCTCGAATTCGGCCTGGCGCGCGGACAGTTCCTTCGCCGCGTCCACGCCGGCGATGCGCACGCGCAGCGCCGACACTTCCGCCGCCAGCTTGCTGATCGCGAGCGTCAGCGTGTCTTCCTGCGCTTCCAGCGACGGCAGCGCCTTCTGGATGGCTTCCAGGCGCTGCGTCTTGCCGGCCGCGCCGAAGCGGTAGCGCGACGGCTCCACGAACAGCGAGCGGCCGCCGCGGCGTTCGCGGTGATACGCGTCCGGCGTGATCCATTCGTCGCCATCGCTCTTGAAACCGTCGTCGACGGAATTCACGCGCTCGATGCGTTCCAGCTGGTCGATCAGCCACGACGGCGCCTTGGAGGAAAAGCGCACGACCGACAGCAGCGTGTCGTCCTTGACCACCGGCGCGTCGACGCAGTCCGGCACGATGAAGTGGCGGTAACGCTCCTTCTCCGCCAGCTTGTAGGCCGCCGCCGCATCCTTCGCGCGTTCCAGCAGCACGACGGACGCATAGCCGCCCAGCACACCCTCGACGGCGCCCTGCCACTTCGGGTCCGTCACTTCGACGATGTCCGACAGCATGGCATGCGGGATGCCGGCATCGCGCAGCGCGCGGCGCATCTGGCGCTGGGCTTCCGGCTCGGGCATCGTGGTCTTGCCCTGCAGCGCGGAGATCGTCGCCAGCTCGCCCGCGATTCTCGTGGCCAGCGCCTCGCGCTCGGCCTTCTTCTTCGCGAGTTCCGCCTCTTTCGCCTCCAGCTGGGCGGCCACTTCCGCGATATCCGCGCCGGCGTCGGCCGCCAGTTTGTTCAGGCGTTCCTTTTGTTCGAGCAGGCTTTCCAGCGGCTTGAGTTTG
This sequence comes from Massilia sp. Root335, assembly GCF_001425685.1. Taxonomy (GTDB): domain Bacteria; phylum Pseudomonadota; class Gammaproteobacteria; order Burkholderiales; family Burkholderiaceae_D; genus Telluria; species Telluria luteola. The sequence goes on from NZ_LMCY01000048.1 coordinate 60,768, forward strand.
GCGTTCACCTGCGTCAGGCGGCTCGCCAGCTCATTTGCTTCCTGTTCGAGCTTCACTTCCTGCTGCTGCGCTTCCGTCAGCGCGCGCTGCTGCGCCGCCAGCGCGTTGCGCTTTTCGGAGAGCAGGCCGTCGGCCTGCATCAGCGGCTTCTTCGCCTCACGCAGCGCGCGGCTGACGTTCGCGGCCTTTTCGCGCGCTTCGTGGTATTCGAGGCTCGGCAGCACTTCCTCGACGAGGGCGCGGCGTTCCTTGTTGAGGTCTTCCCACTGGTGGTAGTTCGCCACGCGCAGGCGCAGGCCTTCCAGGTTGATGCGCGAGGTTTCCAGTTCGGCCTCGAAGCGCTTCAGTTCCGACTCGGTGTCGCGCTGGTGGCGCTTCGCTTCGTCGTACGCGTCCAGCACTTCCTTGTCGCCGAACACCTGGAACACGAGGTCCAGCAACTGGCGCGGCGCGTATTCGCACAGTTTATCGGTCTCGCCCTGCTCCAGCGCGAGGACCTTCGACATCGCCGGCGACAGGCCGGCCGACGCGAGGCGCTTGCGGTAGTTCTCGACGCCGAGCCAGTCGGTGGCTTCGGTCACTTCCTCGATCTGGATATTCCCCGGTCGCATCAGGTACTGGCGCTTCCAGTCGCCGCCGTTCTTCTGCACCTGGCAGAACAGCGTGACCTCGTCGTCGCTGAAGAAGCCGGAGTGGCGGAACGGCCGGTTCGACAGCTGGCGGCCGGACGGCTTGTTGTCGACGACGGCGCGCAGCCAGGCGCTCTGCTGGCCCGAGTGGCGCGCGTAGTGCTTGTACGTGCGGCCCATCGAGCAATCGAGGCCGAACAGCGTGCGCAGCGCGTCGAGCAAGGTCGTCTTGCCGGAGCCGTTCTGGCCGGCGATGGTGATGATCTTGGCGTCGAGCGGGATGTTCTTGATGCGCTGCCAGTAGTCCCAGTGGACCAGCTCGAGTGATTTGATGTGGAACATGCGGGTCTCTTAAGCTTGGGGCGTGTCGGTGTCCGCGGCGGCGTCGATCGCTGCCGGCGGCTCGTCGTTGGCGGCTTCGCTGACGTGGCGGCGCGGTGCCGCGGCCAGCGGCGCGCGCTTGAACACGTCGGCCAGCGCGCCGTTGATGATGCGTTCCTTGAGCACGTCGGTGTCCATCAGGAGGTCCAGCAGCGGACCTTCGAGGATCACGTCGCCGCGGCGCTCGATGAAACCGAGCTTCGACAGCAGGCCCAGGTTCATGTCCATGCGCGTCTTCTTGCCCAGCTTGTCGCCGAAGTCGGCGAGCAGCGTCGTGTACGAGATGCCGATCGACGTGTCCTCGGCGCGCGGGATCGGATTGTCCTTGTCGAACATGTCGGACTGGTCGACGTCGATGGACTGGTGCGTCTCCTGGCGCTGGCGCTTGGGCAGGATGATCTGCGCCCACAGCACGACGAGCAGCGCCACGCCGTCGCGCGTGAGACCGAAATTATTGTTCTGCCAGATGTCCTTGGCGCCGAAGATCTTCGGTTCGACGTTGCGGTGCAGGGCCAGCGTGACGTGGTCGGCGTAGACGTTGTCGAGCAGCTTCAGGCCGCATTCGAGCAGGCGCTTGTCGATCTCGGCGCGGAACTGGTCGTCGGACAGCGCGCGCTTGACCATCTTGTCGTCGCGGCGCAGGGTCTGGTGCGTGAGCAGTCGCGCGATCAGGATTTGGGCGTCGTCATTCATCTTGCGTCTTGCTTTCCGGAGTACTCGGTAGGTCGAGGTTCAGTGAGAGGGTCGCGCGCGAGATGGCCGCGATGTGCGGGTCGTCCAGCGGCACCATTTCGTCGGCCGAGTCGAAGCGCACGGGCAGGCGCGCCAGTTCGGCGGTCGGGCCCTGCAGGTTCGCTTCGGCCGGGTCGCCCAGCAGCGGCAGCAGCGAGGCGCGGTACGACGCCACGGCAAAGCTGGCCGGCAGCAGCGATTCCTGGATCGGCACGCTCCGCGGCGCGCCCTCGGCCATGATGGGGAAGTTGTCCACGCTGGCGAAATCGGCGAGGCGGCGGATCCAGTCGTCCAGCTCCGCCTGCATCGCCGGGTTGTCGTTGATGGTCATCGCCGCGTCCTCGCCGTTCGGCAGCGCGCCCGGTGCCACGTTCACGACGCGCTCCATCATCAGTTCCGTCTCGGCCACGTCGATCATCTCGGCCGGCGTCGCGAACAGCGGCACCACCGGACGGTCGATCGCATCCTCGGCCAGGCCCGCGAGGTCGTCGTGCGCCAGCAGCCAGCGCTTGATGTCCGTCGTCGACAGGCCGGACTGGCCGAGGTGCACGCGCTGGCGCTCGATCTGGTTCAGCGCGCGCGAGAACATCCCCTGCATGTTCAGGAGCTGCGACTGGGCGCGGCCGATCGCCTGCGCGGCGCGGTGCGTGGCCGAATCGGCGCGCTCGTCGGACGTGATGGCGCGCAGGATCACGGAGCCCTTCTCGACCCAGTCGCACGCCATGTGCCACTTCGCCTGCGACGCGCGCAGGCGGAATTCGGAACCGGACGCGATGGCGTCGCGGAATTCCTCGTGCAGCTCGACGAGGCGGCCCAGCAGGTGCTTCAGCTGGTCGACGGTGACGCCGCCCACGGCCTGCGCGCCCGCCACCTGAGACAGCAGGAAGCCCATCTCGGCCTCGTCCTCTTCCGGCTTGCCCAGTGCCAGCAGGGTGTCGAGCGCGGCCAGCACGTTGCGCGCCAGCGGCGTGATGCGGTAGACGGCGGCCGGATTGTCCCACGCGAGCAGGCCGTGGCTGCGCAGGCGGCCCAGCACCGTTTCCAGGCTTTCCGGGATCAGGTAGGCGAACTTGGTGTTGATGTCGGCGCGCGAAAACGCCGAGTCCATCGTGTCCGACGCCAGTTCGCGCAGCACCAGCAGGCGCACGATGACGCCGTCCTGCGAGCCGTGGAACAGCGCCGTGAACGCCTGCAGCATGGGCTGTGCACGCTTGAGGTGGTACACCTGCTCGATCTCGTCCGGCGCCACGCCCTCCTGAAAGTGGGTCTGCAGCGGGTCGAGCTCTTCTTGCGCTGGGGATAGTGAGTCGGCGGCGGTTGCGGCCAGGTTGTCGATCATCGTAAGGCTTACCAGTCTGCTGTCGCGCGCGGCCTTCTGGGCCACGGGCGCGGGGGCGTCAGTATAACAGTTAAGGCTTGGCAACTAACACGGAAACGCCCGTCACGTTTTCGCAACTTATGAAAACGACAACAAAATGGCATCGGATTTCGTTCCATAAATGCAACAAGGAAGCTGGCGCCGCGCCGCGAACTTGACCCGCCGGATCGCGCTGGAGGTCGCCGGACACGCCGTTCCGGATCGACCGGCCCCGTGCGTCCGGCCATCCGGCCGTCCAGCATGCCGTCACTCATCTCAAAAACAGATACTTGGCATCTCAATATGCCGTCTTTTCAGAAAAGCCGGGATGATCCACCATGCGCTGCATCCGCATTCGCTGCCCCGTCCCACGTTTGAAAAGGAAATGCCATGCAACTGCTTCACCTCGACTCCAGCGTATTGGGCGCTGACTCGGTCAGCCGTCAACTGTCGGCGGAAATCGTCGCTCGTCTTCGAACCTTGTATCCGGGTATCCGCGTGGTGTCTCACGATCTTGCCGCCAACCCCGTAGCGCATCTGTCCGGTGCACATATGGCCGTACGCTACGGGGCAGTGAGCGAGGACCCCGCCTTGAATGCCGATCTGGTCAAGGGTGACTCGTATCTGGAAGAACTGCTTGCCTGCGACATCCTCGTCCTGGGTGTGCCCATGTATAACTTTTCGATTCCGACCTCGCTCAAGGCGTGGATCGACCGCGTTGCGGTGGCGGGCAAGACGTTCCGCTATACCGAGGCCGGCCCGGAAGGACTCCTGCAAGGCAAGCGCGCATTCATCGCTTCCGCGCGGGGCAGTGTATATCCGCCCGACAGCATGTTCGCCGCAAACGACCACCAGGAATCCTACCTCACCGCGCTTCTGCGATTCCTCGGCATGGAAGACATCGAGATCGTGCGCGCCGAAGGGATCGCCTTCGGTCCGGAAGCCAGGGCGGCGGCGGTCACGCAAGCGCTGGCAAGCATTGCGGCGATCGCGGCCTGACGGACCGGCAGCCGATCATCGCAACCCTGCTCACGATTGGCTCAGGCAACGTCGGCACCGGCGCGCCACGCTTGAAGAACGCCAGGCCGATGCGGAAATGCGCTAGCCCTGCGTGGACACGTCGTTGGCCTTCCTGGTACGCGCCGACGCGCGCGAAGAACTGCCTGCGGGGCGCGCACCGTCGAGTACCTGGGTAACGAGTGCATCCCCGTAGGCTTGCGTCAGCGGCGCGTGGCGCAGTAAATGTCTGAAATACAGGGGGCCGAAGATCGCATCGATCAATAACTGCGCATCGATCGACGCGTCGAACTCTCCATTCCGCTTCCCCTCCTCGATATCCGCCGCCGTCGCAGTTCTGCGAGCATTGATGTGTTGGTCCACCAGTTCGCCCAGGATTTCCGGTTCGCTTTGACCCTCGGCAATCAAATCTGCCATGACCTTGCCGAACAAGCCATTGAATTCATGGATGAGACGACGGACTTTCGTGCGGATGGCTTGTTCGGCGGTCGTGGACGTCGGCATGTCGGTCACCACTGCGACCCGCTCATGGAATACGGCAAACACGAGTGCGGCCTTGGAGGGCCACCATTTATAGAGGGTGGGCTTGCCGACCTTGGCACGTTTGGCAATCGCTTCCATGGTCAGGTCGCGCACCGAAGTCTCCTGCAACAGTTCGAAGACGGCATTCAGGATCACAGCATGCGAGTGCGCGGAGGCACTGCGCGGACGGCCTCGCAACGCTCGGGTGGGCTCAATGGTAGACATGCCCCCATTTTAGTTTTGTCAGAACGATCCGCAAAGAAGTTAGTGGCACCAGCCCACAGGACGCCCGGTCCGGTCCATGAACCCGCTCGAAAAACGTAGCACCGGGCAGAGCCGGCAGACCGTCGTGGGCGAGCAAGGCGTTGACCCTCGCGTCATTTATGATTACATTACGTTCAGTTAAATAAATTAACGACGCCATTTCTTGCCTTCCCAACTCGACACTCTCGGAGATATGCCATGGTCTTTTCCAAAAATTCTTCTCTTGTTGCCTCTTGGGCAACGATTCATCCCCTGACATCGGCGGATGCCGTCGTCATGACCGGCTTGCGTGAGATGGTTCTTCCAATGAAGGGCAAGATGCGTGGTGTCGCCGCGCGTGCTCCCTTCGATGCCATCATGAGCCGCGTCCAGGCGCCGGCCGATGTCACGGTCGAGGCCGACGACGTCGGCGGTGTGGCTGGCTGGTGGTGCCGTCCTGCGAATACCCGCGTCGATGAGGTGATCCTTCATTTGCACGGAGGTTGGTACAACTGGGGATCGGCGCAAGCCTTTCGCGGGCTGGTCGCGCACATCGCTGCGAGTGCCGGTGCCGCGGCCTTCATTCCCGACTACCGGCTGGCACCGGAGAGTCCGTTTCCGGCGGCAGCCGACGACGTGCAAGCCTGCTACGAGGGGCTGTTCCAGCGTGGCGCAAGTCGCGTGGCGATCGTCGGCGATTCAGCGGGCGGCGGTCTGGCGCTCGGTCTCCTGGCATGGGCAAGTTCGACCGCGCGCATGGGTCGTTCGCTTCCGGTGGCCGCGGTCGTGTTGTCTCCGGTGACCGACCTTGCCCTGTCTGGCGAGAGCTGGAATTCACGAGCGGATGCGGACCCCTACTTTGCCCGTGCCCAGGTCGAAGCCCTGGTCGAGTCATACCTGAATGAGCAGGCCGGCACCGATCCGCTCGCGTCACCGCTGTACGGAGACCTGCAAGGTTTGCCGCCGGTTCGCGTACATGTGGGCAACGACGAAGTGCTGTTGGACGATGCTTGTCGCTACGTTGCGCGTGCCGTTGCGGCTGGTGTCGACGCAAAACTGGATGTGTGGGAAGGCATGCCACACGGATTCCTGTCCACTGCCGGCCGAACCGACGCAGCGACCAGCGCGCTCGAGGCAATCGGTCACTTCCTTGCCTTACGCCTGTCGGCCGAGCCCGGTCGTTAATTCGACGGTGCGCCCGCCGGCGTTCGCCGGCTGGCAGTTTCGTGAGTGCGCGGATCGCGACGCTCAGGGGATCGAGCGAATGACCCCGCCGTCGACGCGCAGTGCGGCGCCGCTCGTACCGGCAGCCTGCTCCGAGCAGACGTAAATCACCATGTTCGCGACTTCCTCGGTCGTCGTGAACCGGTTGATCAGCGTCGTCGGGCGCATCGTCTTCAGGAAGTCCTGCTCCGCTTCCTCCTGGGTGATGCCCTGCTCCCCGGCGGTCGCCTTCATCCAGTTACCCAGGATCTCGGATCGGGTCGGTCCGGGCAACACCGCGTTGACGGTGACGCCCGTCCCGCCGACCAGCTCTGCCAGCCCCCTCGATACGGCGAGCTGTGCTGTCTTCGTCATGCCGTAGTCGATCATCTCCTTGGGAATCGCTACCCCGGACTCGCTGCTGATGAAGACGACCCGCCCCCAGCCGCGCTTGACCATCCCGGGCACATAGTGCCGTGCGGCGCGCACGCCGCTCATGACATTCAGCTGGAACAGGTCCAGCCACTCGCTGTCCTTCTGTTCGAAGAAGCCATTGAGGTGGGCCGTGCCGACGTTGTTGACCAGAATGTCGGCATCCTTCACCCGAGCCACGAGTTCTGCGGATCCCTCCGCCGTCGAGAGATCGGCGACCACGCCCGTAAAGTCCGCCCCGGGGAACGCCGCACGCAGCGCATGCAACGTTGCCGCGACCCGCTCTTCCGTGCGTCCATTGATGACGACCGCTGCGCCTGCGCGCGCAAGCCCTTCGGCGATCGCGCGGCCGATGCCTGCCGTCGATCCGGTAACGATGGCCTTGCGACCGTTAAGTTCAATCTTCATGCTGTTTTTCTCCAATAGTGTGTGAGTCAGGCGAGCCATCTGCCGATCCGGACTGAATGCGCCAGCCGGCTTTCGTTGCCGCCGCTTCCGCTGCGCGGGCAAGGCGTTCGACCCAGTCCTGGTGATAGCGGTACAGCCCGCCGGGATGCCGGTGTCCGAGCAGGTCGAGGAACCAGGGACCTTGTTGCGTCTCCTCCGTCAGCACGTGACACCCTTCGTCCGTAGAAGTGATGACCCAGCCGTGGTAGGCGCTGGAACCGGTCTCGTCGCCGTCGACCGTCGTAGCCCACGCGAGCCTGTGGTTGGGCACGTACTCGGTCACGACGAGGCTCATCGGAAAGCCGACCGTCACGCGGCTGTATTTTGTGCCGAGCGCCAGTTCCTTCTCACCGGTCAGGATCCTGCCCCGATCTTCGGCAGGAAAGTAGCTCGACCAATTCTCCGCGTCGACGAGCAGCTTCCACACGACGTCGGGCGGCGCTTTCACGTCGATGTCGTTGAGCGCGTAGATGGCGGATGTTTTCGGATCAAAACGCTCGGGCCAGATGACATGGTCGTACATCGCTCACGCCTCTTTCCTGAACAGGTCTTGAAACATCCCGACGTTGCCGGTGCCGCTGATGGAGTAAGTCATGATGCTTCCTTGAATGACGTTGATGAATTGCGGGGCCTCCGCCATGCGAATGATGGCGGTCGATATGTATTTTGAAAATAGAGTATATTTAGATGCAACCCATCTATTTTGGAGATGGAAGGACACGTGAATGCTTGATGGCGTCTCTCTGGACCAGCTCAGGACCTTCATCGCCGCCGTGGATGAGGGCAGCTTCTCGGCCGCGGCCCGGAAGCTCAACCGCGTTCAATCGGCGGTGAGCGGCTGGGTCGGCGGACTGGAAGACCAGGTCGGCGTCAAGCTGTTTGACCGCTCGGGCCGGTTCCCGAAGCTCACGCCGGAGGGTGTGCTGTTGCTCGCGGACGCCCGCAACATCGTGGCAGGGGTGGACACGCTGAAGGCCCGCGCCAAGCTCATGAATTCAGGCGTCGAGGCTGAACTCTCGGTCGTCGTCGATGTGTTCTTTCCGACCTCCATTGTCAGCGCCGTCGCGAAAGCGTTCGCGCGCCAGTTTCCATTGACGCCGCTGCGCCTCTTCGTGGAGGGCCTGGGCGCTGCCTATCTGCCCGTCCTGGACGGCCGGTGCAGCCTGGGCATCCTGACGCCGCTGCCCCAGACGTTTCCTTCACTGGTGAGCGAGCGACTCGGCGACGTGCCGTTGGTTGCGGTCGCTTCAGCATGCCACCCGCTCGCGAGCTTCAGCCAGCGGATACCGCGGCGCGAGTTGGCGAAACATGTACAACTTGTGCTCACCGACAGGTCCCCTCTCACTGTCGGCAGGGACTTCGGCGTCGCGTCGCCGTCGACCTGGCGTCTGGCGGACCTGTCGACCAAATATGCGTTCCTCAAGGACTGCGTCGGTTGGGGAGGCATGCCCTTGCACATGGTCGAGAAAGACATCGCCGAAGGCACGCTGGTCGTGCTGGATGTGGATGACATGCCGCGCACAGGGTTCATGCTGACGATGTCCGCATTTCACCAGCCTTCGCACCCGCCCGGGCCCGCAGGCAAATGGTTCGTCGACCATCTGAAGTCCTTGTGGGAGCAGGACGATGTCGTTCGGATGCCGTAGGCGGGCAGTCCCGTCGTGCTGGGTGACCGCATCGGGCGCGTAGCCGACACGCCGATGAACACGTGCGATGAAGGAGAAACCGATGACAAGTCCCCGCGCCAGCAATGATGCCAACGCGCCGTTCACGAAAATCGATGGTGTCTTTTATCGCGCCGTCGATCCGGCCTACCGGGACGGCGCGCTGTCCGGTTCCAGGTATCCCGGCCGCTACTCCAGCGCGGTGCAGCCCACGCTCTACCTGAGCGCATCGCGCGACGGGGTGGCGGCTGCAATGGAGGCGCACAGGGACAACCGTAGCGGCCACCTGGAGATCGTCAGCATGCACGTCGCGGCCGACCGGATTTGCGATCTGCGCAATGCGTCGGCGCTGGCGGCCATGGGAATCAGACTCGAGGATGCCGTCGCACCCTGGCAAGAGGTCGTTGCGGCGGGGGGCACCCCGAGGTCATGGTCGGTGCGCGACCGTCTGGAGGCACTTGGCGCACAAGGGCTGGTCGATCCCTCCAGAAAGGCACCGGGCCTGTGGCACCTGGTTCTGTTTTCCTGGAACCGGGACGACTCTCCCACGGTCCATGTGATTGGCTGATGTCGCCACGCCTTGTATGTCGCGCAGAAATTGACGGGCCTGTGCTATGGTCCAGTTCATCGACGGACCGGGCAGCCGGTCCGGCCGGCAACCGAGGAGAACAGCCATGCAACGAGCACTGATGAGCGCGGCCATGGTCGTGGCCGTTGCGTTGACATCGACCGCCGCCCTGGCGGCACCCACCCCGCACCAGCAGAACGGCATCACCTACATCAACGGCGGCATCGGCGAGGAAGAACAGGACGCGATGAAAGCCCAGCGCGCCGACTACAACCTGCTGCTGACCTTCGCGACGCAGCAGAGCGGCGCCTACCGGTCCGACGTCCAGCTCGACATCCTGGACACCAAGGGCACGAACCTGCTGAGCGTGGCGAGTACCGGTCCGATGTTCTTCGCCAAGCTCCCGCCGGGCACCTACCACATCAGCGCGGCGGCCGAGGGCAAGACGTTCAAGCGCACCGTCAAGGTCGGCAACGCGCCCAGGGAAATGATCCTGCACTGGGAGAACGACAATCCGGACGATCCGGGACCGCAGGACTGAGAACCTACCGGATCGCGCCCGCCAGCCGCAGCACGAGTTCATCCATCCGCTCGGCCGGCACCTGGGCATAGCCGAGCAGCAGCCCGTTGCACGGCGGCCCGCCCGGCAGCGCATGGGTCGACAACGCATTCACCACGATGCCCTGTTCCCGCGCGCGGCGCACGATCTCCACGTCCGCCGGCCCCCCGGCGGGCAGGCGCAAGGCCAGGTGCATGCCGGCCGACGCGCCCTCCACGACGGCGCGATCGCCCAGGTGCCGGTCCAGCGCCTCGACCAGCGCGTCGCGCCGCTGGCGGTACAGGCGGCGCATGCGGCGCAGGTGCAGCGCGAACTCGCCGCTGCGCAGGAATCCGGCCAGCGCCAGCTGCTCCGCCGTGCGCCCCGCGGCCGACGACTGCGCGCGCATGGCCGCCAGCGGCAACGCCAGGCTGGCCGGCACGACGAGGAAACCGATCCTCAGCGCCGGGAACATCGTCTTGCTGAACGTGCCGCAGTACAGCACGGGCGCATCCGGCACCAGGCCCTGCATGGCCGCCAGCGGCGGGCCCTCGTGGCGGAATTCGCTGTCGTAGTCGTCCTCGACGATCAGCGCGCCGGCGGCACGCGCCCCGGCGATCAGGGCCATGCGCCGCGCCGGCGACATCACCACGCCGGCCGGATACTGGTGCGACGGCGTCGTGTAGATCAGCCGGGGGCGGCGCCGGGTCCAATCCGGCGCGGTGGGCGCCATGCCTTCGGCGTCGACGGCGATGCCCTCGACGACGAGACCCGCGCCGCGGAACGCGGCCAGCGCGCCGCCGTAGCCAGGGTGCTCGATCCAGGCCGTGTCGCCCGCGTCGGCGCAGGCGTGCGCGCACAGGTCGAGGCTCGATTGCGTGCCGTCCGTGATGAACACCTGGCCCGCCTCGCACACGACGCCGCGCGAGGCGCGCAGGTAGTCCGCGATCGCGGTGCGCAGCGCGGGCTCGCCGGCCGGGTCGCCGTAGTTCAGCTGCGCCGCCGACAGGCCGCGCCAGGCGCGGTCCAGCAGGCGGCGCCACTGCGCGAGTGGAAAGGCGCGCAGGTCCGGCACGCCGGGCGTGAACGGCAGCCCGTCGCCGGGACTGCCGTGCACGGCCCGCAGGTTCCGGGCACGGCGCGCGAGGCCCGCCTGCGGCACGTCGGCGGCACGGCGCCGCGGCGCGGGCGCGATGCCTGCGACCACCGTCCCGCGCCGGTCCGGGATCACGAACCCTTCGCAGGCCAGCTGCTCGTACGCATACAGCACCGTGTTGCGGGCGATGCCCAGTTCCTGCGCCAGCGCGCGCGTGGCCAGCAGGCGCGTGCCGGCCGCCAGCGTGCCGTCGCGGATGGCCGTGCGCAGGCATTCGTGCAGCAGGCGCTGGCGCGGCCAGGGGTGGCCAGGCAAGCCATGGCGGGCGTGGTCGCGGGCGAAGGCGTCCAGCAGCAGCGCGTAATCCATCGTGGCTCCATGAAATCGTGCGGCCCTGGACCTGTTCCTGGAGCCATCCCGGCCATTATAGTGCGGCTTCCACCCCTACTTTCGAGGCCATGAACACTGCTCCTTCCCTCCGCACCCAGGTCAAGCGCGGCGCGCCCAAGGCGTCCTACGATCCCGCCCTGCTGCACGCCATCGTCGATGCCGCCTACATCTGCCAGATCGCCTTCGCCGACGCGCACGGCGTGCACTGCATCCCCACCGCCTGCTGGCGCAGCGGCGACCATCTGTACATCCACGGGTCGAACGGCAGCCGCATGCTGCAGCGCCTGACGGAGCAGGATTGCTGCGTGACGATCACGCACCTGGACGGCCTCGTGCTGGCACGTTCCGCCTTCAGCCACACGATGAACTACCGCAGCGCGATGGTCTATGGCCGCTTCGAGGTCGTCGGCGAGGCCGCCAAGCGGCAGGCACTGGAAGATTTCATGGAGCACCTGGTGCCGGGCCGCCAGGCCCTGGTGCGCTCCGGGAACGACAAGGAGTACGCCGCCACGACCGCGCTGCGCATTTCCCTCGCCGAGGCGGTGTGCAAGGTCCGCAGCGGCCCGCCGTCCGACGACGAGGAAGACATGGGCATCGCCACCTGGGCCGGCGTGCTGCCTCTCGCGCAGGTACGCGGGACGCCCGTGCCGGACCCGCAGTGCGCGCTGCCGGCACCGGACCACGTGCGCGACTGGGTTACTTCTTGACGATCTTTTCCAGCGTCTGCTCGACGTAATCGCGGTCGTTGTCGGTGAAGCGCAGCTTGACGGGATACCACTCGTGGCCCGGCGCCAGCCAGATGTCGAGGGTCTGGTCCTTGGAGCCGGGCGGCGGCGCGCGCATCACGTGGACGGCATCCACTTCACCGAGCGACGCGCCGGCCTGGACCTTTTCACGGCCGACGACGCGGAAGGTCCACGGGTCGGCGTCGTGCGGACCGATGACGAAGAACTGCCATTCCGAACCCGGCCTGAACTTGTCCTTCGCGGCGCGCGCGATCGCCACCAGTTGCCACGAGACCGACACGCGATCCTGCTCGCCGCCCTTGATCGGGTAGGTCTTGTCGCCGTCGCTGAAGGTGATGGTCTTGTCGCCGCGGTCGAAGGTGGCCGTCGTCGGGTCCTTGCGGAAGCGCTTGTCGTAGTACTCGGTCGGCGCGAGGCCCCAGTTGTCGACGACGCCCGTGCTGCGGTTTTCCGTCAGCTTGCCCAGCAGCGCCACGCGCGACTCGGCGTTGACCGAATACTTGCCGTCGTTCGCGCGCCAGGTGAGCGTCGCCTCGCCGTTCAGGTTGAAGCCGCGCTGGCGCGCGCCGATGGAATAGCTCAGGTCGGCCGACGGGGGCAGGTCGAACGGGCGCTTGACGGCCGGGTGCTCCTCCGCCGCGCCGGCCACGCCGCCCGCCGTCGCCAGCGAGACCGTTACCGCGACGATGCCCGCGCCTGCCAGTTTCAATACATTCTTCATATCAGCTTCCTGCTTGTTTGATCACGATATTGTGCACGGTCTGGGTCGTCACAGCCCCGCTCGCCTCGGTGTTGCGGATCTGTACCGGATACCAGCCATAGCCCGGCGCCAGCCACAATTCCAGGCGCGAATTGTACGAGCCGGGCTTGGGTGGCCGCACGAGATGCCACGTGGCGATGCGGCCCAGCGGCGTGTCGATCTGTTCCTGGCCGGCCACCGTAAACGTAAAAACGCTGGCGTCGCGGTCTTCGCCGACAAGGATGTCGATATTTCCCGACAATTGTTTCGGATCGCCGCGCGCGATGGCCGCCAGTTGCAGCGGCACGCTGGCCTTGTCTTGCGCGCCCGGCACCAGCGGGTACTTCGCGGCCGATGCCGAAAACGTCAGCGTGCCGTCCGGGCGATTGAAATGCGTCGCCGTCATGGCGCGCCCGCGCCGCTTCTCCGTCATCAGGGTGGGGACGAATCCTTCGTCGCCCACCGTGCCCTCGCTGGTGAGGGTGAGCAGGTTCACGTGCGCGAACATGATGCGGATGCCCGCCTCGACCTGGACGCGATAACCGGACGACGTCACCCGCCACGACAGCAATGCGTCGCCGCTCCACTTCGTGCCGTTCGCGTCGGTGCGCGCGACGTCGAGCGTGATGTCGGCCGACGGCGGCATGTCGACCTTGTAGCGGCGCGCTTCCGGCGCGGCCGGCGGCTTCGGTACCGCGTCCGCCCGGGCCTGCGCCCCCGTGCCCTGGGGTGCCGCCTGCCGCGATTGTACGGTGCCCGCACCGGCGGCGGCGCCGTCCTGGCCCGTTTGCCGTCCCGCGGCGTCCGTGGCCGCGATTCCGTCGGGTTGCGGCGTCAATGCGGGCGGCGCGCTGGCCGCGGTGCCGTCGGGTATCCCTTGCGCCGGCGCGGCGGCTTCCGGGCCGGGCGGCGGCGGCATGGGGATCACGGGCTCCGGCACCACCTCGGGCACGGGCGGTGGATCGAGCGCGGGCTGCGGCGGCGGCACGGGCGGCAGCGGACGGGGCCGCGGCGCCTCGACCAGCTCGGCCGTCAGCGGCGCGCGCGCCATGCGCGCGGAACGGTCGGGCACGCGGCCCAACTGGCCGGCGAACCAGACGAATACGAGCACGTGCAGCAGGATCGTGAGCACGCCCAACGCCAGTTGCCGGCGGCGGCCGTGGTTCTTGGCGTATGCGGTACTCATCCGCGTAGTGTAGCCGGTCCGCCCGGCGCACGCGTGCCCGCCCCTGCATCCGCATCTATATCCGCTCTTATTTATCTGTTACGCTAGCGGCGACCAATTAGGAGACCACCATGCTGAAACCCTCCGCCCCCATGCCCGGCATGACGGACACCCTGGACTTCGTCAAGAACCTGTGGGGATCGATGCATATCCCCGGCGCCGGCCTGCCCGGCATGCCGGGCATGGCCACGCCCCCGATGTCGACCGACGACCTGGACAAGCGCATCGCCGACCTCAAGGCGGTCGAGTCCTGGCTGAACCTGAACCTCACGATGCTGCGCGGGACCATCCAGGCCCTGGAGGTGCAGCGCGGCACGCTGGCGACCCTGAAGTCGATGGGCGCCTCGATGGCCGAGGCGATGCGCCAGTCCGGCGTCAGCGCGGACAAGATGGCGGCCACACCGTTCGCGTCCTTCTTCGGCGCCCCCGGCCAGGGCGGTGGCGGCGCGAAGGCGGCACCCGCCGCGGGCGCCGCGAAACCGGTTGCGCCGGCACCGGCCGCGCCGGGCGCGGGCAACGCGAGCGGCACGGGCGGCGGCACGGCACAGCCGGGCACGGCAGCACCGCAAGGGGCCGCCGCGCCGGATGCGCAGAACAACCCGGCGGCGATGGCGATGCCTGCCGCCGTCGCCTGGTGGAACATGCTGCAAGAGCAATTTACGCAAGCGGTCGCCAGTGCGATGACGCCGGCTGCGGCTTCGGCGGCCGCGCCCGCCGCCGAGAGACCGAAAACGGATGCGCCCAAGGAAGTGCCGCAGGCGGGACCGGCGGCACCGAACAGCGCCAACGGCGCGAACGGCAAGACGCGCGCGAGCCGTCCCAAGGCCGACAAAACCTGACGCCGGCAACCCCGGTTCGCCCATGCCGCCCGGCGGGTCGCCTGGCGGCACGCTGAACACGGCCGCGTGCGGCACGTCGGGCAGGCGCGATACGGTCAGCGCGCCAGCACGTCGAGCCGCAGCCGCTGGACGGGCATGCCCTCGGCGGCGATGTCCACGAACACGGGACCTGCCGTGGCACCGGCCCGGATCGCCGCCACCGCCCTGCCGTGGAAAGTCGAACGCTCTCCCGATTGCAGGCTCGATGCGTCCATCGGATTGCCGTTCCCGAGCCCGGCCAGCACGCCGGCCCCGGTCACGCTGACCTTCACCTTGCGGTCGCCGTTCCGTGCGTAGACGGGCACGCCATCGCGGTCGACGAGTTCCGCCGTCACATAGGCCAGGTCCGCGCCATTGGCCGTCAGCTGCGTGCGGTCGACGGCGACCTTGACCATGGCCGGCTCGCCCGCCGTGCGCAATTCCCACCGGCCGGCGGCCTTGCCGTCCTGGTAGCCGACGGCCACCAGGCGGCCCGGCGCATAGGGCACGGTGAACGTGGCCTTGTATTCGCTGTCGACACCGACCGGCTTGCGCCCCAGGCTTGTGCCGTTGAGGAAAAGCTCGACGTCGGGGAATTCCGAATACACGACTACCTGGAGCGGCTTGCCCTCCTGCCCCGTCCACGACCAGCTGGGATGCACATCGTCCAGCGACCAGTCGTTATGCGGCTGTACGATGGGGTACAGGTGGCGGTCCGGCAAGTCCTCGGTGCCCGCCGGTTGCGCCACGAAGGCCGAGATCGGATCGATGCCCGTCTTCCACAGCACCTCGCGATAATAGGCCGCCGGCCGCTTGCGCCCGGTCGCATCGATTTCCCCGCAATAGGCCAGGTGCCAGGGATACGGCCCCAGGGTCTGCCAGTCCTGCGTATAGCCCATCCAGCCGATGCCGGACTCGCCCAGGTAATCGAACGCGGTCCAGACGAAATCGCCGATCACCCACGGCATGGTCTCAACCGGACGCCAGTAGGTAAAGGCGTCCTTGGACAGCGATTCGGACGTGTACATCACGCGCGCCGGGAACTGCTTGTGGTCGTGCGCGAACAAATGGGGCATGTAGTTGTAGCCGCCCACGTCGAGCTCGGCGTACTGGCCGGCGATCCCGGGCGCCTCGCTGCTCACGGCCTGCGTCACGGGCCGGGTCGGATCGAGGCGGCGGACCCGCTCGGCCAGCCGGCGCGCGATCTGCGCGCCCTCCGGCGTGCCCTGCTCCGGGATCTCGTTGCCGATGCTCCAGAACAGCACGCTGGGGTGGTTGCGGCCGCCGATCACCATGCTGTCCACATCCTGCTGCCAATTGCTGTCGAAGAAACGCGCGTAGTCGGCGGCGCGCTTGCTCTTGCGCCACATGTCGAACGCTTCGTCGATCACGAGCATGCCCAGTTCATCGGCCGCATCCAGCGTCGCCTGGCTGGCGGGATTGTGTGCGCTGCGGATGGCGTTGTAGCCCGCGGCCTTCAGCAAGGCGACCTTGCGCGCGTCCGCGTCGGGAAATCCGGCGGCGCCGATCATGTAATTGTCGTGATGGATATTCCCGCCGCGCAGCACGACCTTCTCGCCATTGATGCGCAGGCCGTGCGCCGCGTCCACCGTGATGGTGCGGATGCCGAAGCGGGTACGCCGTACGTCGGTCACGACGCCGTCGATCCGCACCTCCTGGCGCAGCGTGTAGAGCTGCGGCGAGGACGGCCCCCACAGCCTGGGATGGTCCACCGCGAGGGCTTGCCGGGCGTGCGCCTCGCCGTGGGCCGGCACCAGGTAGCGCCGGCTGGCCTGGGCGACGACCGTGCTGCCGTCGACGCTGGTCACCGCCGTCACCAGCTCCACCCGTTGCGGCCTGGCCCGGCCGTTGCGGACGGTGGCCTGGACATCGAGCTCCGCCCGCTGCGCGCTGGCGGTCCGGGTCGATACCGCGGACCCGCCGGGGTCGAGATGCACCGGATCGAGCAGCTCGAGCGTCACCGGACGGATCAGGCCGGAACCCGCATACCAGCGCGAGGAAGGATCGGGGTGGCGGGCCCGCACCACGATGACGTTGTCGCCGGCCCGCACCTTGCCCGTCAGGTCGACGCTGAATGCCGTGTAGCCATAGCGATGTTGTCCGACGTGGGCGCCGTTCAGCCAGATGTCGGCGTCCATGTACACGGCCTCGAAGTCGAGCAGCACGACGCGCGCGGCATCGGCCGCGCTCAGGTCGACGTGGCGCCGATACCAGCCGGTGCCGCCGGCCAGGTAGCCGGAATCCTGGCCCGCCGTCGCGGCGCGGTCGAACGGCGGCGTGCCGTCGGCCTTGTCCATGATGGACCAGTCGTGCGGCACCACGACCTTGCGCCATGCGCCATCGTCGAAATCGGGGCGCTCGGCGCCCTGGACCTCGCCGCCCATGAAACGCCAGTCCAGCGTCAGGCTGCGCTCCGCTGCATCGGCCCCGCCCGCGGCCGCGGCCAGCGCCAGCATCAGCGCCACGGGCAGGCGGCGGACGGCTCTCTTCAGTATCGACATGCGGTTCCTGCTCCTAAAATGAATGACGTCACACGTTCGCTTGCGCCGCGCCGGCGGGAACACGGACGGGATCGGCGTATTTCCGGGTCAGCCAGGCGCGCACCGGCTTGTCGAACCAGCGCAGCAAGGCATAGGCCAGGATCACGATGCCCACCTGGACGCCCGCCGCCACGAGGCCGAGCCGCATGGGCGCGGGATGGGTGCTCCAGTTCCAGTGCGCGAACACGTAGACGAAGCCGTAGTGGATGATGTAGACGGGATAGGACAGCTCGCCCATGAACCGGCACAGTGCGCCGGTCGCACCTTGCGTCCTGGTCACACCCGCGCCGGCGGCCAGCACCAGCGGGAACACGACGATGACGCAGCCGGCTTCGAACAAGCCGTTGTAGCGCCCCATGAGCGGCGCGACGAAGACCGCCACCAGCACCAGCGACAGCAGCACGAACGGCTGCGGCACCGACAGGCGCAACCGCAAGCGGTACACGAGCAGCCCCGTCAGGAACGGACAGGCGAGGCGCACCGGGGCGACCCAGAAGTCGGCCCATCCCCAGCCATGGCCGAGATCGTTGAAATGGCAGGCCGTCCAGGCAAGGACGGCGGCGCTCGCCACGCACAGCCCGACGTGCAGGCGGCGGGTCAGTTTGTGTCCGAAGAAGCCGTACAGCACGTTGGCGATGTATTCCTGGAACAGCGTCCAGGACGGACCGTTCAGTGAATGCGTCTCGCCGAAGCTGTTCGGCACGTTCGGCGTCGGCAGCAGGAACAGGCTCAGTGCGATCGTCCCGGCCAGCGTCGCGAGGGATATCTTTTCGCCGATGCGCTGGGTGTCGCCGACGAACGGATCGAGCAGGTAGGCCGTCACGCCGATGGCCAGTCCGGCCAGCGCCATCGGGTGCAGGCGGATCAGGCGCCGCCGGAAGAAACCCGGCAAGGTGAGCGCATCCTGGGCGCCGGCCGCAAGCCGCGCGTCATAGGCGTGGCCGAGGACGAATCCGGACAGGGCGAAAAAGAAGTCGACCGCCAGGAACGTGTGCCGCATGGGATTGTGCGCCGCATCGGGCACCAGCATTTCCCAGAAATGGAACATCAGGACGCAAAACGCGGCGGTACCGCGCAGGCCGTCGAGAACCTCGTAGTGAGATTTGGAAGGGGGCATCGAATCGGGTCTCCGTAGTTGAAATCGCACGGCCGACGGTCCGCTCTGGCGGCGGTGAAGTATTGACGATCGGACGGCTGCGGTAGAATGCCTAATTGCAAGTGCGCCTTGCAACGGCCTTGTGACAGTCCGGATCATGCTGTTGCAGGGCGGTTGACCGGCACCGTCAGCCGGGCAGCCGCCGCCAGCGCGATGCACGCCCCAGAATGGATCATCGGCCAGTGAAACCTCGACACACACGCATCGTCGCCGCCGCCATGGCGTGGACCGCCATCGGCGGCGTTTTCGCACTGCCGGACATCTTGCGCGGCGGCGGCTACAACGCCCTCTTTTCCATCATCATCAACTGGTGGTTATGGGGCGCGCTGACACCGCTGATCAAAAGCCTGGACGACCGCCTGTCCGCGACGTTCAAGCGCCCCGTGCAACTGCTGGCGGCGCACGCGGCATGCGGCCTGCCGGTCACGGTGCTGTACGTCGCGGCGGCCGCGGCGCTGGAAGACTGCCTCGGCCTCCTCCCGTGGAATCCCTGGACCGAGCCGATTGGCCTGCTCGACTGGCTCTATTGGGCGCTGCTGGTGTACTGCATCATCCTGGGCGCGCTGACCGGCTTGCGCTACTACCGGCGCGCACTCGTCGACGAATTGCAGATCGAGCGCCTGAAGCGCGGCTTTCTCGAAGCCCAGCTGAACGCGCTGCGTACCCAGCTCGATCCCCATTTCCTGTTCAACACGCTGAACGGCATTTCCGCCTGCGTCGAGCACGAGCCCAGGCTGGCACGCAAGATGATCGAGCACCTGGGCGACCTGCTGCGTTTTTCGCTGGATACGAGGAACCGGCAGGAAGTGGCCCTGGCCGACGAACTTGCGTTCCTGGAACATTACTTCGCGCTGCACCGGGTGCGATTCGGCGAACGGCTCTCGATCGCGGTGTCCGTCATGCCGGAGGTGAAGCACGCGCGCATCCCGTCCCTGCTGCTGCAACCCCTGGTGGAAAACGCGATCGAGCACGGCATCGCGCAGCGCGTTTCCGGCGGGCGCGTCACCGTGTCGGCGCGCCGCGTCGACGACCGGGTCGAGATCCGCGTGATCGACGACGGCGTCGGCCTGCCGCCCGGCTGGACGATGGCGCGCGCGCAAGGCGTGGGCATCAGCGTGACGCGCGACCGCCTGCTGGCGATGTACCCGTCCGGCGCCAGCACGTTCCACGTGATGCCGCACGCGGACGGCGGCACCGAGGCGAACATCGTCCTGCCCCTGGCCCTGATGAGAGAGGACATGCATGCACGCCCCATTGGCTAAGCCGCTGAAGGTACTCGTGGTCGACGACGAGGCGCTGGCGCGGCGGCGCCTCGTCGACCTGCTGGGCAAGATGGCCGACGTCGCCGAGGTGCTCGAAGCCGCCGATGG
The DNA here is from genome assembly GCF_001425685.1 of Massilia sp. Root335. Classification (GTDB taxonomy): domain Bacteria; phylum Pseudomonadota; class Gammaproteobacteria; order Burkholderiales; family Burkholderiaceae_D; genus Telluria; species Telluria luteola. Next base: position 80,641 of record NZ_LMCY01000048.1, read on the forward strand.
TCAGGCCGCGGTGCACATGCTGGACAGCCGGCATCCCGACCTGGTCTTCCTGGACATGCAGATGCCCGGGCCGTCCGGCCTGGACGTCGTCGCTGCCGTCGGCGCCGGGCGCATGCCCGTCACCGTGTTCGTCACCGCCCATGACCAGTACGCGATCCGTGCCTTCGAGGCCGATGCGCTCGACTATCTGCTCAAGCCGTTCAGCGACGAGCGCTTCGAGGCCGCCATGCAGCGGGTCCGCAGGCGGCTGGAAGAACGCCGCCCGCCGCCCGCACCCGTCGAGGAGCCGGCACGGTGGGACCGGCTGGTGGTGAAATGCGCGGGCGCCACCCATTTCGTGAAGACCACCGACATCGACTGGATCGAAGCCGTCGGCGTGTACGTCAACCTGTACATCGGCGGCAAGGCGATGCTGTACCGCGCACCGATCCATCTGCTGGCCGACAAGCTCGATCCGGCCCATTTCGTCCGCATCCACCGCTCGGCCATCGTCAATCTCGAGAGCATCCTGCGCCTGGAACCGATCTCGCACGGCGAGTTCGACGTGGTGCTGAAGCACGGCGGGCGCACCAAGGTCAGCCGGACATTCCGCAGCCAGCTGGAAAAGCGGCTGGGCCAGGCGCTGTAGGGACGCTCCCTACGCCACCTCGGCGATCGTCCCGCTCGTCGCGCCGCCTTCGGCCGCCGGCTGCAACTGCGCCAGCTGCTCGATCAACTGGGCGAAGCGCTGCTGCCCCGGCAGCAGCCGGTCGACGTGGTGCAGCACGTCGTAGGCCTCGGCCGACATGGCGCCGTCGTAGCCGTGCTGCTGCAGGTACGAGACGAGGATCTGGGCCGCGTTGAACAAAATACGCTGGTTGTTCGGCACCTTCTTGCGCGCCTGCCGCATCCACTCGACCGCATCCTTGAGCTTGCCCGTCTTCCACAGCAGCACGCCCTGGTTCATCAGGTCGGTCGCTTCCTTCTTCGAGGCGCGAATGAGGTCCTGGCCCTCGTCGCCGAGGCGCGCCTTGTCGAAGATTTGCTGCACTTCGTCGAGCAGCAGCGGGTTGTCGTGGTTGTTGCGGATTACGTAGCACAGCAGCTCGACCGGCGCATCCTTCACGCCCACCGCGAACAGCAGCGTCGCCAGTTCCAGGCAGGTCGGGATGTCGGGCCTGTCCTCGGTCGCGTTCAGCAGGGCCTCCAGCTCGTCGCCGGCCTTGCGCGCGCGCCGGTAGTCGCCGCTCTCGTGATAGACGAGGCCCTCGGTGATCTTGGAACGCAGGGCGATGTCCGGATAGTCGGCGGCGAATTCGCGCTGGACCTGCAGCAGCAGTTGCAGCGCTTCCTTCGCATCGTTCTTCTGGCCGCACACGCGCGCCAGGCCGAGGTAGGCGTCGGGCGTCTTGAGGATCGAATACTCGCCGATCGCGATGCATTTGCGGAAGGCCTTTTCGGCCATCTGCACATTGCCCACCTTGAGCGCCACGTTGCCGAGGTTGCGCTGGCGCGGCACGGAGTTCGGCGACAGCCTGGCGGCCCGTTCGAGGATCGCGCAGGACTCCTCCAGCTTGCCGAGGTTCTGGTAGGCCAGCGCGAGCTGGTCGTAGGCGTCGATGTAGTAGCGGTTTTCGGCGATCACGCTCTGGAAGGATTGGCGCGCCTGTTCGAATTCGCCGTTGGCCATGCGGATCTTGGCGATGCCGGCGCGCGCCCACTGGTACTCGCGCTGCTCCAGCACGCGCTCGTACACCTCGCGCGCCTTGGCCGGCTCGCCGCTCTTTTCCATCAGCTTCGCCTTCATGCGCAGCAGGTCGAGTTCGTGCGCCTTGTGCGCCTCCATCGCCGCGTCGCACATGCGCGCCGCGCGCAGGTAGTCCTTCTCGGCATAGGCCTGGTCGATGAGGCGGAAGATCTGCTTCTTGTGCCACACGCGGTTCAGGCGCGTGAGCAGCACGCCTTCCGTGATCGGCTTGATCAGGTAGGCGTCCGGCTGGTGCTCGGCCGCGCCCATCACGGATTCCACGCTCTTTTCGGCCGATACCATCAGCCACACGGTGCTCGGGTTCACGAGGTTGCGCACGCGCGCTTCCTCCAGCACCTGCTGGCCGTTCTTGCCGTCGCCGAGGTTGTAGTCGCACAGGACGACGTCGTAGCGGATGCGCGTCAGCAGGCCCATCGCCTCGCCGCCGGACGACGCCTGGTCGATGTTCTTCGCGCCCAGGCTGCGCAGGCTTTCGCGCAGCAGCTGGCGCACGCCGACGAAGTCGTCGACGATCAGGTAGTTCTTGTCGGCCCAGCCGATCTCGCCCACGGTCTTGGCCGGAGCGTTCGCGGGCACATTGGCAGGCGCGTTCATGGCAGGTTCAGGATGAAGCAGCCGCCGCCGTAGCGGCCGCCGTTCTCGAGGCGCAGCAGGCCGCGCCGCTCGCGGTGGCGGTGCATCTTCGCGACCTCGCTCGAAAAATACAGGCCCAGTCCCGCGCTGTTGGTCAGGAAGTTCATGCCGCCCGCCGTGTCGCGCGTCGCGATCGCGCCGGCTTTCAGCAGCGCCGGCGGATAACCGGGCCCGTTGTCCTCCACGCGCAGTTCGAGCCAGCCGTCGTCGGTCGCGCGGATCACCAGGCGCACCGTGTCGCACGTGTAGTGGATGGCGTTGTTGATCGCATGCGACAGCACGCCCACGATCAGGTCTTCGTCGAAATGCCAGACGAGTGCCGGATCGTAGTCCAGCTCCAGCTTGATGCCGCGCGACGTCAGCAGCACGCGCTCCAGCGCCACCACCTGGTCGACCAGCTGGCCCAGTTCGAGCGGCTGCACGTCGAACGGATACGCGGGCGTGCCCACCTGCTTGTACAGCGCGAGCAGCTGCATCAGGTTGTCGTTCAGGCGCTTGGTCTGGTACAGCATGTGCGCCATCTGCGTGTACTCGGGGTCCGTCTGCGCCGATGCCTGCGAAGAATGCGCGACCAGCAGCCGCTCCAGCGTCCCGGACAGGACGCTGATCGAATTCTTCATGTCGTGCGCGGTCGAGGCGAGAAACAGGGACAGCTCGGGCGCGTCGGGTGTGTCGTCCATGTCCGGTTCATGTGTAAAATGTTGCTTTGCACACATTATACCTTTGAAACTTTCGGTTTCCCGAAAGAAATCAATTTTCGGCGTCCGGCCCCCGCGGCGCGCGGCGTGCGCGCAACACGAAGCGGGCCGGGTCGAGGGCATCGACGAGGCTGGATTCGAGCGGCAGCGGTTCGCCCTCGATCCCTGCTGCCAGCAGTTCGGCGGCAAAGCCCGCCCAGATCAGGCCGCGCGACGCATAGCCGAGCAGCCCGTACAGGCCCGGATGGCGCGGCACGTCGCGCAGGCGTTCGGTGGTGCCGGCGGCGGCGAAGTCGGGCAGGCGGCCCACCAGCGGCAGGCGGTCCGGCGCGACGCTGCGAAAGCCGACCCGCCCCTCCAGCGGCGCATCCCTGGCGGCCTCCGGATCGGACAGCAGCCCGCGCAGGCGCTCCAGGTTTTCCGCGTGGCTTTGCGGCGACAGGTCCGGGTTCGGGTCGGCGTCGTAGGTCGCGCCCGCGCTGCACACGCCGCCAGACGCCGGCGTCAGATAGGCTTCGCGGCACAGCACGACCGGCAGCTTCGGCACCATGTCGGCCGGCACGTGCGACACCTGCCCGCGCAACGTCGTCAGCGGCAGCGGCGCGGCCTGCGGCACGTCGGCGGCGCCGGCGCCGTTGGCCAGGATCAGGTTCGGCGCGCAGGCCACGGTGGCGCCCTGCGCGTCCGTCAGGCGCCAGCGCTCGCCGTCGCGTTCGATGCGCACGTCGCCCACGCCGAAGCGGCGCTCCAGGCGGCCGCCGCACGCGGCCAGCATCGCCTCGCACACGCTGCCGGGCCGCGCCCAGCCGGCGCCGCGGAACAGCCAGCCGCCGTCCGGCGCCGGCAGGCCGAGCAGCGCTTCCGCCTCGGGCCGTTCCAGCCACTGGGCGAAATCGGGCGGCAGGGAGGTGTCCGCCGCGATGGCGCGCTGCACGTCGGCATGGCCGGCGTCACGCGCCAGCTGCAGCACGCCGCAGGTGTCGCCCTCGATGGCGCGGCCGATGCCGCCCAGGCGTTCCCAGTGGCGCAGCGCGTACAGATAGGCCGCGCGCGTCAGGCGCGTGGGCACGTTGTCGTCTTTCGACAGCAGCGGCATGAAGATGCCGGCCAGGTTGCCCGACGCTTCCATCGCCGGCTGCGGCTGGCGGTCGACGAGCGTGACCTGCCACCCGCGCGCGCACAGGCGCTCGGCCGCGGCGGCACCGGCGATGCCGGCGCCGAGCACGATGACGCGCCGCTCGGGCGCGGGCGGCGCCGGCGGCCGCGGCTTGCGGCTGGCGAAGCGCGCGCGGCGGCCATCGGCATCGAACACGAAGCCTTGCGCCGTCAGCGCCGCGACCTGGTCCGGCGTGAGGCCTTGCGCGAGCAGGCAGGCGTTCTGCGCGGCCACGCGCGCCACGTGGCGCGCGAATCCGGTGCCGGCGTGTTCGATGTCGTGCAGGCGGAACAGGTCGACGCGCGCCGTCAGCTGGGCCAGCGCGTCCTCGAGCGGTGCGCTGAGCAGGTCGAGCGTCACGCCCGGCTCGGCCTGCGGCATGCGGTGGAAGCCCGGCAGCAGGTGGTCGCACAGGGCGATCACGTGCAGGTTGGGCGAGCGCTGCGGATCGGTGCGCCAGACGTCGGTCAGGACGCGGATCGCGGCGCCGTCGCCGTAGTGCGCATCGAAGACGGTGAAGCGGGCCCGGTTGTGCCACCCTTCGCGATAGTCCATGGCGTCACCTCCGGCGCCGGCACAGGCAGGCGCGGTCGTGGTCGTCCACCATGCCGATGCCCTGCATGTAGGCATACACGATGGTCGATCCGACGAACTTGAAGCCGCGCCTGGCCAGGTCTTTCGAAATGCGGTCGGACAGGTCGGTGCGGGCCGGCCTGCTGCCCGGCGGCCAGTCGTTGACGATGGGGCGGCCGTCGACGAAGGCCCACAGGTAGCCGTCGAGCGTGAGGCCGTCCGCGCGCAGGCGCAGGTAGGCCCTGGCGTTGTTGATGGCGGCCGCGACCTTCAGGCGGTTGCGCACGATGCCCGGATCGGCCAACAGGTCGGCCACCCTGGCGTCGTCGTAGCGCGCGATTTTTTCCGCATCCCAGCCGTCGAAGGCGATGCGGTAGTTGTCGCGCTTGTTCAGGATCGTTTCCCACGACAGTCCCGCCTGCGCGCCTTCGAGGTTGAGCATCTCGAACAGCGTCGTCTCGTCGTGGCACGGTACGCCCCACTCGTGGTCGTGGTAGGCGATGTAGCGCGGATTGGCCGGGTTGGCCCAGGTGCAGCGGATGTCGTTCATACATCAAGTATAAACCTGTCGGGACGTCGCGCCACGTCCACGCCGCGGCCGATTTTTATTGTCGCCAAACCAATTTGATTTACACTTGCGGCCATGAACCAACCGACGCAGTTAGGCAGATACCAGATCGTGCGGGTGCTGGGACGCGGCGCCATGGGCGAGGTCTACGAGGGCCTCGATCCGCGCCTGGACCGCAGCGTCGCGATCAAGGTCATCTCCACCGCCTGCGATGCCGATCCGGAGCTGCACGCGTCGTATTCCGCCCGCTTCATCCGCGAGGCGCAGGCCGTCGCCCGCCTGAACCATCCGCACATCGTCGGCCTGTACGACTTCGGCGAGGAAAACGGCGCCGCCTACATGGTGATGGAACTGGTGCGCGGCGAGGAGCTGGCCGCCTACTTCGACATGACCCAGGACTTCCACCTCGAGTTCACGCTCGAGGATGCCGTGCGCATGACGTGCGAGCTGCTCGACGCCCTCGGCTACGCGCATCGCAACGGGGTGATCCACCGCGACATCAAGCCGGCCAACGTCATGCTGAGCCACGACCTGCGCGTGAAACTGACCGACTTCGGCGTTGCCCACATGGCCGCCTTGAACGCCGCCGTGCAGGACGCGGACGGCGCCGAGATGGTCGGCACGCCCAGCTTCATGTCGCCCGAGCAGATCACCGGCCAGACCGTCGGCCCGCAGTCGGACATCTTCGCCGTCGGGATCATCCTGTACCAGTTCCTCACCAACGAGCGGCCGTTCCGCGGCGCCGGCATGTTCGCCGTGCAGCAGAAGATCCTGCACGAGCAGCCCGTGCCGCCGACCCTGCTGAATCCCCTGCTCGGCCCGGCCTTCGACCGCGTCATCATGCGCGCGCTCGCCAAGCGTCCGGAACAGCGCTATCCCGGCGCCGATGCGTTCCGCGACGACCTGCTGCGCGCCCTCGACGGCGACGCGGCCGCGCGGCCCGACGCCACGTCCCCGCCGCCGCCGCCGTCGCCATGGCGGCCGCTGGACACCGTCACGCCGCGCTCGCCCGGCGACGTCGTCCGCCACGCGCAGGACGATGCGGACGCGACGCGCGTGCAGCGCGCCGCGCACGACGACGCCGACGCCACGCGCCTGGCCCCATCGACACGGCGATGAGACGGCCATGAACGACGCGACCGTCATGGCCGGCCCGAACGCGCGCGGCGACTTCTTCCGCCAGCTGCAGCAGCTGACGACGCGCATCCACGCCACGCGCAACGTCGACGAGATCATGCTCGACCTGTCCGAAGGCATCTGCGCCCTGTTCGCGGCGGACCGCCTGACGATCTACACGGTCGGCGAGGACAAGGCCAGCCTCGTCTCCAAGGTCAAGACGGGCATGACGTCGTTCCGCCAGCTGCGCCTGCCGATCTCGGCGCAGAGCGTCGCCGGCTACGCCGCGCTGGCGCGCCGCCTGCTCAACCTGACCGACGTCTACGATGCGGCCGAACTGCAGCGCTACGCGGCCGACCTGCGCTTCCAGCAGGGCGTGGACCGGCGCACGGGCTATCGCACGACGCAGATGCTGGTCGTCCCGATCATGCACGACGACGACGTGATCGGTGTCTTCCAGCTCATCAACAACCTGCGCGGCGGCCCGTTCGACAGCACCGTGGTCGAAGGCGCGCGCTACCTGTGCGACACGCTCGCCATCGCATTCGCCCAGCGCCGCCAGGAAGCAAGGCGCGAACGCACCGGCTTCGTCGGCGCGCTGGGTTCCCGGCTGCTGCCCCGCGAGCAGGTCGAGCAGGCGGTGGAACAGGCGCGCGCACAGGGCCGCGACGTCGAGGACGTGCTGCTCGACGACTTCAAGCTGAAACTGCCCGTCGTCGGGCGCGCGCTGGCGGACCATTTCGCCGTCCCCTACCTCGCCTTCCATCCCGGACGGCGCGTGCCGGCGGAGCTCCTCGCCGGCATGGACCGCGCGGCCGCCGAAGTGCGCCAGTGGCTGCCGGTGGAACGCAACGAGCACGCGCTGTACGTCGTCTGCATCGACCCGGAAAAGGTCAAGGCGGACGACGCCGTCACGACCCTGTTCCCGCAGGCGCGCCCCGTGTTCTGCGTGACGACGCGGCGCGATTTCGCGGCCATGCTCGACCAGTACTTCGGCGCGGCCGCGACGCCCGCCGCGCTCGCGCCCGCGCGCGCGGACAAGCTGGTCGACACCGTGGCGGCAATGGTGGCGGGCAGCCACCGCGAGGGCCTGTCGGACCTGCGCATCGAGACGGCGCCGGGCGACCGGCCGGGCGAGATCCGCTTCACCGTCAGCGGCATCCTGCGGCTGCCCTGAAAATCGCCAACGCCTTCTGCCCACGTGCTAGCATGCAGCCCTCGTATTTATTTCACAACCGTACGCGCCGCCGATGAGCCCCTGGAAGCAGCTAACCCCGAGCATCTATCACCGTCTCGCGTTCGGCAGCGCATACGGCCTGACCGACGTCGGCCTCGTGCGCCAGTCGAACGAAGACAACTTCCTCATCGATCCGCTGCTCCGCCTGGTGGCCGTGGCCGACGGCATGGGCGGCCATGACGGCGGCGAGATCGCGGCCGTCATGGCCCTCGAGACGCTGCGCGACGCGCTGGCGGCCGTCGACCCGAAAAAATCCAGCCCCGGCGACGCCGCCGACCCGGACGCGACCTGGCAGGACGAGCACATGCCCGCCATCGTGGCCATGCACGAAGCCGTCGACGCCGCCAACGCGCGCGTGTACGGCGCCAACGTGCAGGACGGCCTCGGCGAAGGCGGCGGCATGGGCACGACGCTGACCGGCTTCTGGCAAAGCCTGCCGGACGGCCCGCTGGTCATCTTCCACGTCGGCGACAGCCGGCTGTACCGCTACCGCGACGGCGAACTCGCCGTGCTCACGCGCGACCAGACCATGTACCAGCAGGCGCTGGAAGCGGGCGTCTCCGGCGACTTCCCGCCGCGCAACCTGCTGCTGCAGGCGATCGGCCCGACGGCCGCGATCACGCCCGACGTCAAGGCCTGCGCGCCGCGTCCCGGCGACCTGTATCTGCTGTGCAGCGACGGCTTGTACGGCAACACGCCCCATGCGGCCATCGAACAGGTGCTGGCCGGCGCGCATGCGCAGTCGCTGGAGGACTGCTGTGCCGATCTGATCGCCCTGGCCAAGACGCACGGCAGCCGCGACAACATCACGGCGGTGCTGGCGCTCGTCGAGCGCTGATCCCGGCCCACGGGCCTTGCGACGCATGGCCGGCACGCAGGGAACCCGATTCTGCCGCCGCATCGCGGGGGGCAGCGTGTCTATATTTCCACAATGTAAATAGAATTTCTCGTGGAAAAATGTAGATTTGGCATTGGGAAAGATGATACTCTGTAGGAGATCTCCTACTTTCCCTTTTGGTCTCTCATGGACTACCGCACCGCCTACATCCGCCGGAGCAGAAAAGGTTCGCGCCTGAAAAAACGCGTGGCGGCCATCGGCCTGCTCGGCGCGGCGGCGTGTGCCGTCGTGTTCGCGCTGGAGATGCGGGAAACCGCCGCGCCGCCGGCCGCGCCGGTGCAGGCGCAGGCGCCGGCCGATGCCGCGACGCCGGCCCCGGTCGTGCTGCGCACCGCGGCACAGGCAGAGACGAAAAAGACGCGCCGCGTCTACCCGTATTCCATCGTTCCCGGCGGCGTGATCGACCGCCGCGAGCTCGCGCACGCCGTCGTCGCGGACAAGGTCGTGGCGGCGCACTACGCCGCCTTTGACACGGCCAGGGCCACCGTCGAGACGGTCGGCAAGCCGCGCGCCGTGTACGTGTCGTACCGCAAGGGCGACAAGGTGTTCTGGACATCGAAGAAACTCCAGCTGGCCGAGGGCGAGACCCTGCTGACCGACGGCCGGAACGAAATCCGCACGCGCTGCGGCAACCGCATTTCCGACGTACCGCAATTGCCCGTCGAAGCGAAGGGCCCGAGCGAGGAAGAACTCGATTCGTCCGTCGAGCAGGCCCAGGAAGGCGGCAACGTGGAACAGGTGGGATTCGCGCTGGACGGCAATCCCGCGGGCGGCAGCTACCAGCTCAAGACGTTTGCGACGGGCGACACCGCGTCGACCGGCGGCACGTCCGCAACGAGCAGCGAGACCGCCGTCCCGGGCTACCGCATCAACCGCGACGCCATCCTGGACGGCGGCACCCTGCCGGTGACCCAGGACAGCAAGTCGTCGAGCGACACGACCGGGACCGGCACGGACACCGGCGGCTCGGGCACCGGCACGTCGGGCACCGGCGGCGTCGGCGGCACCGGCACCGGCGGTTCGGGTACCGGCAGCGGCGACCCGGGCACGGGTGGCACGTCGACCGGCGGCACGTCCGGCACGACGCCGGGCGGGACGACATCGGGCGGCACGCAAACGCCCACCGATACCGGCACGAACCCGTCGTCGCCCCCCGGCACGCTGCTGCCGCCGACGACGGACCTGCCCGGCCAGACGAACGATCCGGGCAAGACCCCGGTCAAGCACGCCGACGTGCCGGAACCGGGCACGCTGTGGCTGGGCGGCGCCGGCGTCGTCGCGCTGCTGGCCGCGCGGCGCGCAAGGACACGGGCGCGGAAGTAATTCAGCGCGCCATGGCCTGTCGATAGCGCCGCGGCGAGGTGCCCATCGCGGCACGGAAGCGATGTCCCAGATGCGACAGGTCGGCATAGCCGCACAGGTCGGCAATCTGCTGCAAAGGCAGGGTACTGGTCCTCAACAGCGTGCAGGCCGACTCGACGCGGCGCCGGGCGATCCAGGCCGACGGCGGCATGCCGAACGATACCCGGAACATGCGCGCCAGATGGAATTCCGACAGGCAGGCCAGCTGCGCCAGCATGCCCAGCGTGACAGGCCGCGCCAGATTCGCTTCGATGTAATCGGCCAGACGGCGGCGGACCGACGGCGCGAGGCCGCCTTTGGGCCGCGGCGCGCGCCGCACGACGCCTTGTGAGCGCAGCAGTTCGCTCAGTGTGTCGTGGGTGATCTCGTTGGCGCGCAGCAGATCGTCGGCGCCGTCCCACGGCGCGGCGACCAGCGACTGGCACAGCCGCAGCAGGCCGGGGCTTTCGAAGTAGGTGCGGTCGGCCAGGGTGATCTCGCGCGGTTCGCGGTCGAGCTCCAGCACCGCCCGGCGCGTGAAATGCTCCGGCATGAAGTAGACGTGCAGCAGGCGCAGATGGTCGCGCACCACCCATTCCGATTCGTGATCGTCCGGCAGCGTGCACAGGCGCAGCGGCGCGCCGTACTGCCTGGGCGCGCCGCTGCGTTCGGTGCGGTAGCCGCCGTCCAGGTAGCAGGACAGGGTATGGTGGCCGGGCCGCGCATACACCGTCAGCGCTTCGTCGGTATCGCGCTGCCAGATCGCGGCCGCAATGCCGTCGCCCAGCCAGGCGAAGCGTTCGAGCGTGGCGTCGGTGCCGCACATGGTGTCGAACACGGCGTGCGAGATGGGAGCGGGACGGGAGTGCATGAGAAAAGTCTAGCATGCGTCCGCGGCCCGTACCGACCGGGCGCCGAAAGTGCGCAAGCCCAGACAAGTCGGCGCCGCCGGACGCGCCGATCATGCCGGCATGAATACCTTCCTCTACCTGCTCACCGTCGTCATCTGGGGCACCACCTGGATCGCGATCAAATTCCAGCTCGGCGTCGTGCCGGCCCCGGTGTCGATTGCCTACCGTTTCTGGATCGCCGCCGCCGTGCTGCTGCTGTTCCTGCTTGGCACGCGCCGGCCGGTGTGGCCGCCGCGCCAGGCATGGCGCTATCTGCTGGCCCAGGGCGTGGCCCTGTTCTGCTGCAATTTCTTGTGCTTCTATTACGCCAGCGCGTGGGTCCCCAGCGGCCTGGTGGCCGTGGTATTTTCGACCGCGCCGATCTGGAACGCGGTCAGCCTGCGCCTGTTCATGCAGCGGCCGATACGGCGCCAGGTGCTGGTCGGCTCCCTGCTGGGCCTGTCCGGCATCGCACTGCTGTTCCTGCCGCAGATGCAGGGCCACTGGAGCGACCACGGCATGCTGCTGGGGCTGGCGCTGTCCCTGCTGGGCACCGTGTGCTTTTCTACAGGGAATCTTCTGTCGAGCCGGATGCAGGCGCTCGGCATGCATCCGCTGCTGACCAACACCTGGGCCATGCTGATCGGCTCGACCATCGTCGGCGGCGGCGCCCTGTTGCTGGGCATGCCGTTCACGATCGACCCCAGCCCGCGCTACCTGGGCGCGCTGGCCTACCTTGCCGTCCCCGGTTCCGTCATCGCGTTCACGGCTTACCTGGTGCTGGTCGGGCGCATCGGACCGGACCGCGCGGCATACTCGACGGTGCTGTTTCCCGTCGTGGCGTTGAGCGTGTCGACCGTGCTCGAAGGCTACCACTGGACGTTGCCGGCCGTTGGCGGCGTTGCGCTGGTCCTCGGCGGCAACCTGCTCGCTTTCATGAAGCCCGCCGCGATCGGCATGGCGCGGGCGGCCGGTTGATGGCCGGACCCTGCGCACTCACCCCCGCGCCGCCTGCATCGCCTCCTCGTACGCCGCCTGCAGCTCGCCGAACACCGACCGCGCGGGCGCCGGCGCCCCCAGGTGCAGGTGCCGCAACTCGTCCATGAATGCCTCCCACAGCGGCGGCCCGCCCTGCTCCAGCAATTCCGCCCGCACCGACAGTTCCCGGCTCGGCGACGTATGCCTGCGCCCCCACGCCCCCATTTGCGCGAGCAGGGGCACGAGCTGGATGGACGCTTCCGTCAGGCTGTAGATCCACTTTTGCCTGTGCGCCGGGTCGGGGCGCCGCGTCAGCAGGCCGGCCGCCGTGAGGCGCTTCAGCCGGTCCGCCAGGATGTTCGACGCAATGCCCTCTTCGCTCTGCGCCAGCAGGTCGCCGTAGCTGCGGCGGTTGCCGAACATGACGTCGCGGATGACGATCAGGCTCCAGCGGTCGCCGAGCTGTTCGAGGGTCAGGTTGATCGGGCAGCCCGAGCGTCCGGCCTGTGACATCACGTAATCCTTGGTCGTTGTGCTTGCATTTTGCTTAGTATAGCGATATCTTTAAACCACTTGCATTTTACAAGCAGTTTATTTCAACCTCCATCCGAAAGCGATCCCGCCATGTCCCTCGCGCTCTACGGTCATCCCTTTTCGTCGTACACGCAAAAAGTGCTCGTCGCGCTGTACGAGAACGACACGCCTTTCGAGTTCCGCTGCCTCGGGCCGGACACGCCGCAGCACGCGCAGGAATGGCTGCAACGCTGGCCGCTGCGCAAATTCCCGCTGCTCGTCGACGGCGCGCGCAACGTCGTCGAGACCAGCATCGTCATCGAATACCTGCAGCTGACGCATCCCGGCCCCGTGCGCCTGCTGCCGGACGACCCGCTGGATGCGCTGGACGTGAGGTTCATGGACCGCTTCTTCGACCTGCACGTGATGAGCATGGTGCAGCACGCGGTGAACGGCGCGCTGACGGGCGACACGGCCAAGCGCGCGGACGCCCTGGCAGTGGCGACGGAAAAACTGGAACTCGCCTACGCCTGGCTGGAGGAGCGCCTGGCCGGCCGCACCTGGGCTGCCGGCGGGGCCGCCGGCGAGCACTTCTCGCTGGCCGACTGCGCCGCCGCGCCCGCGCTGTTCTACGCGGACTGGACGCATCCGATCGCGGCGCGCTACCCCGTGCTGCGCGCCTATCGCGCGCGCCTGCTGGCGCGGCCGTCATTCGCGCGCGCGGTGGACGAGGCGCGGCCGTACCGGCCCCTGTTCCCGCTGGGCGCGCCCGACCGCGATTGACCGCGACCGACGCAGCCCGTCAGCGTGCGGCCGGCGCTTCGTAGCGGCGCTGCACGTCGTCGTAATAGCGTTTCAGGGTCCAGAACGCGAGCTTCTTCTTGCCGTTGTCCGAGATCAGGCCCTTGCGGTTCCAGAAGTCCTGGAAATACGGATGCTGGCGGCGCGGCGAACGGAAGTCGACGAGCACCCACGGCGTCATCCCGCGCAGGCCCGGGATCGCGGACAGCATCTTGAATTGATTGCGGTACAGCGCGTCCTGGTATTCCTCGCTCCAGCGCGTGTCGGCGTCGGCGTGATAACCGCCCAGCGCGGACGCACCGAACTCCGTGATCACGACCGGCTTGTTGTAGCGGACGTCGAAGCGGTAATTCAGCATCTCCGCATTGCTGGCCCAGTACCAGCCCGCGTACTCGTTGAAGCTCGCGAGGTCCAGCGAATCGGCGAGCGGGTCCTCCACGGTGATGTCGCTGCCCTTGCGGTGGATCTCCAGCGCGGCCGCCACGAGACGGGTGTCGTCGAGCGCGCGCGCCGTCTTCGCCAGGTTGCCCATGAACGTATTGCGCGCGCCGCTGACCGGCGTCTCGTTCCCCACCGACCAGACGATCACGCTCGCGCGGTTCTTGTCGCGCGTGACGAGGTCCGTCAGCTGGGCGTTCGCGTTGGCGTACGTGTCCGGATTGGTCCACGAGATCGTCCAGTACACGGGCACTTCCGCCCACACCATCAAGCCCATCTCGTCGGCCAGGCGGATCATCTCTTCGCTGTGCGGGTAGTGCGCGAGCCGCACGTAATTGCAGTTCATCTCCTTGGCCCATTGCAGCAGCATCCGCATGTCGCCCTGTCCGCGCAGGCGGCCAGGGATCAGCGGATTCTCGTCGTGCAGCGAGATCCCGCGCAGGAACACGGACTTGCCGTTCAGGAGGATGTCCTGGCCGCGCGTCTCGATGGTGCGAAAGCCGATGTGGTCGACCACGTCGTCGCCGCCGCCGGCCAGCTCCACCGTGTACAGTTTTGGTCGTTCCGGCGACCAGTACGTCAGGTTGTTCACCGGGATATCCAAGGCGGCGCGCCCGTTCGCGTCCGTGCGCACGGTGGCCTTGATGCCCGCTTCGGGAATCGTCACCGTCACCTGCTGCGACTTCGCTTGTCCCGCCATCTGGATAAAACCTTCGATGCGGCGGGCGTCGCCTTTCGCCAGCTGCACCTTGTAGTCGGCGATGTACGTGGCGGGCAGCTCGGCCAGCATGACGTCGCGCGTGATGCCGCCGTAGTTCCACCAGTCCGTGTTCACGGTCGGGATATCGTCCTGGTGCCGCGTGTTGTCCGCCTTGACGACGACGACGTTGCGGCCCTTCGCCAGTTTGTCCGTGACGTCGAACTGGAACGGCGTGAAACCACCCTTGTGCATGCCGAGTTTTTTGCCGTTCAGGTAGACGTGCGCCTCGTAGTTGACGGCGCCGAAGTACAGCGCATAGTGCTTGCCCGGCTTGGGATCGGCCTGGAACACCTGGCGCAGCCACACGGTGCCTTCATACAGCTGCAACTTCTCCGCCTGCGAGTTCCAGTCGCCCGGCACCGCCATCGTCGGCGCGCGGTCGAAGTCGTATTCGACCCAGTCGGTCTTGTCCCTGGGCTTGCGGTCGTCATAAAACCCGCCCTTGCCGCTTTCCGACTGGTCGAACGGCATGTGGCGGTAGTCGTAATAACCGTTCTCGTACGGGTCGATGATGTAGCTCCAGCGCCCGTCCAGGCTGACGTGGCTGCGGCCGTAGATGTTTTGCACGGGCGCCATCAGGCTGCCGGCGTGCGCGGCCCTGGCCGGCTGGCCGGCAAGCTGAACGTCGACCGGGTCGGCCGCATGGGCAGCACAGGCCATCAACGTCAATGCGGAAAAATGCAGCACGGCCGTCAGCCGGGCAAACGGGTGTGTCATGGCGTCTCCTGTGATTGGTGCAGTTAGCGCTACCGGTGTTATTGCACGGATGTTATCGTTGTCGCTTGGCAGGAGCAATATTTACGATTGAAGCGCCGGGTTGAGCACGCGCTATCATATTATTATCATAATTGCAAATTTTTAAGACAGGAACGTCGTTATCCGAACTCAGTTACGTTAACGCAACATCCGATTTTTTCTTCTCTTTTTGTGGCTTCAAACGCATCGTCGACTTAGCACATGCACAAGGCTTTACCTATGGCATGTAGCGTCCGTGCCCTTGAAGCAGGCATGAAACCGATTTCCTGTCATCGGTGTTTTCCACAGGTGCGTTGTTCATGGACAATTATTATCTTTGCAAACGTCAATATGCATATGGACGCCCTCCGCGTCTGAATTGTTAAATATTTTCAGACCTGTGCATGTTGGCGATTGTCTTAGTGTTAATTATTCTAAACAGGAAATTCCAATGAAATTTGTAAAGAAATGGTCCGTCGTCGCTGCGATGGGCTTGCTGCTGCCGTTGTCGTCACAGGCGGCGCTGACGCAACAGCAGTACCAGAACCTGGTCTACGGCGGCGCCGCCGCCGTGGCATGGGGTTCGGTCGGCACGTTCAACGCACTGCTGCAATACTTTATCGGCCATAAGATCCCATCCGCCGCGGCAAACTGGAGCAATGCCGTGGGCGTCGTATGCGGCGCGACCGCGGCCGGTCTCGGCAAGGCCTGGAACCCGGCGACGGACCCGATCAGCAAGGCCAACGTCGCGCTGGGAGCGCTCAAGGCCGGCAGCGTCATCGGCACCATGTCCGTCTGCCGTTGGACGACCACGGCCATCGCGTTCGCCGCAGTCAATGCGCACAACGATGCCGACGCCCACGCGAATGGCCTGAGCAACACCCGGAAGAACCAGCTCAACCAGCTGGTCAGGACGTTCGAGAACCAGAAAGGGCTGCTGACCCAGGCGATCCAGGACGCGGAAGATGCCAACGGCGCCCTGACGTCGGCCCAGCGCACCTACGACAACAACCACTGCAATCAGGTCAACAGCCTGCCTTGCGTCGCGGCCCGCCAGAACCTGACGCGCGCGCAACGCGACGCGCGCAACTCGAAGATCTACGCCCAACAGATGTCCTGGGACCTCGGCCAGACGCTGTACAAGATGAGCCAACTGGAAAACGAACCGCTGCCTCGTCCGACGGCGGGCCGTCCGGTCCAGATTCCCTGATTGACGTGATCGCGTGATTCGTCCCGTTGCCGCGACGGGCATGGGCAGGCGCGCTGGTCGAAGCCTGCCCATCGATGAGAAGCACTTTGTGAGGAATGGAATGAAGAAGCAGGAACGATTTTCGACTGCGCCAGGGTGGCTGGCGCTGAACAGGCGCCGCGCCGCCGTGCTGGGCGGTGCCGGCTTGCTCGTCGCTGCCGTGCTGGTCCTGATCGCGCCGGCGCAGTCGAACGACAACGGACCGGAAGAGCCGGCGAATCGCACGCCGTTCAAAACCGCCGGCGCCAAGCCGGCCGCCGTGGCCGGTGGCGTCACGCTCGGGATGTCGACGGCAGTCACGCCGGCAGCCCGGCTGGACACGGCCGACAGGCTGTATGAGGACGCTTCACTGGCAGCGATGTGCCAGAACCCGGAGATTCCGCAGGACGAAAAGGCGGCGTGCGCCGGCGTTGCGGCCAAAAGCGACCGGGAACTGGAGAGCATGCTGCGCCAGGCCAGTAAAGGCGGCAACGTCGCCGCCAAGACGTATCTCCTGCGCCGCAACGCAGACGAGGCAAGCGCACGCCTCGAGGGCACCGCCCCGCTGGACGAGAATCAACGTGCCGAATCCGTGGCCCAATTGAAGGCATCCGTGGCCGAACTGCGCGACATGGCGCTTGCCTCAAAAGACCCGCTCCAATTGACCCGGCTTTCAGCGCTCTACCTGCGCAATGCCGGCGTGCTGGAAGGCGCCGGCCGGGAAGCCGCCGTCCTGACCATCGCCGCCGCACTCGGCAAGGGGCACGACCCGGCCGAATTCAATGACCTCTATGCGACCTATCCACCGGAGGAAGCGGCCCGGATCAGGCAAATGGCCGAGCAACTGGCCGACCGCCTGAAAGGCACTTCATCAAGGACTGCGGAGGCAGACAAGCTGGCGACGAAATACGCGGTCGAATGCCATGTCGACAAGAATGGCGTGAACCCGTGCATGATCGGTCCCTATTGATGCCTCGACAACCAACCTGGCGGGCCAGTGTGGCTATTTCGTGCATGGCGTCGAATTCAGTTGTTCACGCCGCCAGAAGCTGCAAGAATTAATTACCATGACGAAATTAAAGTTCCCGGAAGACAAATCCAAAGAGCCGGCGCTCGAAACGCTTGCACACGGATTGCGTCGTATCGCAACCGCCGACGCGGCGACGGTGCGGCAGGAAACGGTAGCCGTTGCGGCGACGCTGTGCGGTGCCGAACGCGGCTATTGGCTCGCCGCCGGGGACATCCATCGCGCCGATGCATCGGTCGCGGAGGTCGTCGAGCATGCACGGCGCACGCGCGAGATCGTCTGCACGTGCGGCACGGCCTGCTTCGCCGTCGGCGACCCGGCCAGCGTATTCGGCGTGGTCGTCCTGGAGCATGCGCGGGTGGCCGAGTGCGGCACCACATTACTCGGCATCCTCGCCACGTCGGCAGCGGCCGCGCTGGTGAATGCAGCCCTGCGGGACGACGTCGAACACGACCGCGCGATGCGCGCGCAGTCGGCCGCGGAGCTGGCCTTTGAACAGACCCTGCTGCGCACCCTGGTCGACAATATTCCATTTCGCATCTACGCCAAGGACCGCGCCAGCAGATTCTTGTTCGGCAATAATCGAATGGCCCGCCTGGCCGGCGTCGACACGCCCCCGCAGCTGATCGGCAAGACCGACTACGATTTTTTCCCGACGGAGCTGGCGGCCAAATATTTTGCCGACGAAAAGCAGGTCATGGACTCGGGCCAGTCGCTGTTCGATTACGAGGAACTGGTGGAGGACCAGGACACGGGCGAGCTGGGATGGACCGTGACGACCAAGGTGTTATTGCGCGACGAAGACGGCGCGGTGAACGGCATCGTCGGCATCGGTTACGACGTTACCCAGCGCAAGCAAATGGAGGCGCGCCTGCGGGAGCGCACCCAGGCGCTGGAAGTCGCCAATGCCAGGCTGGAAGCCGAAAAAGAACAGCAGCAAATCCTGATCCGCAAATTGAGCGACATGCAGGGCCAGTTGCTGCAATCCGAGAAAATGGCCTCGATCGGCCTGCTGGCCGCGGGCGTCGCCCACGAGATCAACAATCCGCTGGCGTTCATCAGCTCGAACTTCGGCGCGCTCGAACGCGACGCCAGGGACATCCTGCGTCTGATCAACGCGTTCGAAGGCGTCGAGGCGCTGCTGCCGGGCGAAGCCCGCGCACCGGTCACCTTCATGAAGCAGGACATCGGCCTGGACGACATCCGCCAGGACCTCGACGCCCTGTTCCTCGAATCGCGGGAAGGCCTGCAACGTGTGAAACACATCGTGCAGAACCTGAAGGATTTTTCGCGCCCCGGCGAAATCAAGAAAGAAATGGCCGATCTCGAGCAGGGATTGAACAGCACCCTGAACGTCGCCTGGAACGAAATCAAGTACAAGGCGGAGGTCGTCAAGGAATACGGCGGCGTCCCGGCATTGTATTGCCTGCCTTCGCAGATCAATCAGGTCTTCCTGAACCTGCTCATCAACGCAGCCCACGCGATCGAAGGCAAGGGCAGGATCGTCGTGCGCACCGGGTACGACGCCAGCGTCGTCTGGGTCGAGATCGAAGACGACGGCAGCGGCATCGCGCCCGAACATCTCGACCATATTTTCGAGCCGTTCTTTACCACCAAGCCGGTCGGCAAGGGGACGGGGTTGGGCCTGTCGATCGTGTACGGGATCGTGCAAGGGCATCATGGCACGATCGACGTGGAGAGCACCGTTGGCAAGGGGACGATGTTCAGGGTGACGTTGCCGCGGTCGACGTAGCGCGTCGCGGCCCGATTCCCCGGCCGGCGCTGCGGTACACTTGAGTGGACGCCCCTGCCGGAAGCGGCCAATCCAGAACCCGGGAACCCCATGAACGACTACATCTTATTCATGCACGACGACGTCGTCGATGCCGCCATCGCCACCGACGAACAACGGTGGGGACAATACATGTCGGGGCTGCGCGCGTCCGGCCAGTTCGACGGCGGCAGCGCGATCGGCAAGGGGATGGTTTTCAAGAAGGACGACGACGCCAAGCCCGCAACGACGAGGGTGTCCGGCTACCTCCGCGTGCGCGCCGAGAACGCGGAGGCGGCGCAGCGATTCCTGATCGGGAATCCGAACTACGAAGCGGGCGGCACGGTGGAGATCCGGGAACTGCCGCGTACCTGACGCGCCCGCCGTGTCCCGCCACGCGGCGCCGGTGCGGCGTCTCAGTCGCCCGAATCCGCGGGCGCCCAGCTGCGCCGCGGCGCACCTTCCCCTGCCGCGCCCCACAACACCTTGCCGGGGTTGAGGATGTTCTGCGGGTCGAACACGCGCTTGATGGCGCGCATCAGTTCGACCGCGGGCAGCCCGGCTTCCTGGACCAGGAAATCCATCTTGTGCATGCCGATGCCGTGCTCGCCCGAGCACGTGCCGTCGAGGCGGATCGCGCGCTCCACCAGCCGGGCGTTGAGCAGCTCCGCGCGTTCGCGCTGCGCCGGCTCGTGCGGATCGATCAGGTAGCCGAAATGGAAGTTGCCGTCGCCGACATGCCCGACCAGGAAGTACGGCATGCCCATCGCGTCGGCTTCGCGCACCGATTCGAGCAGGCATTCCGCGAGGCGGCTGATCGGCACGCAGGCGTCGGTGCTGATCGCGCGGCAGCCAGGCATCGAGGCGATGGCCGCGAAATACGCGTGATGGCGCGCCGTCCAGAGCCGCGTGCGCGCCTCCGCGTCGGTCGCCCAGGCGAAGGCGGCGCCGCCGTGTTCCGCGGTCAGGGCCTCGACCGATTCCGCCTGTTCGCGCACGGACGCCGGCGTGCCGTGGAATTCCATCAGGAGCATCGGTTCTTCGCGCAGATCCAGCTTGCTGTACCGGTTCACCATCCGCACCGCATTGACGTCGAGGAGCTCCATACGCGCGATCGGGATACCGGATTGCACGACGTCGATCGCGGCGCCGACGGCGTCGACGATGCCTGGAAACGAACACACGGCCGCCGACTGCGCTTCCGGCAGCGGATGCAGGCGCACCACGATCTCGGTGAACACGCCGAGCGTGCCTTCGCTGCCCACCATCAGCCGGGTCAGGTCGTAGCCCGCGCTGCTCTTGCGCGCACGCGTCCCCGTATGCACGATCTCACCGGCGGCCGTGACCACCTGCAGGGCGAGCACGTTCTCGCGCATCGTGCCGTAGCGCACGGCATTGGTGCCGCTGGCGCGCGTGGCGCACATGCCGCCGATCGATGCATCCGCGCCCGGATCCACGGGGAAGAACAGCCCCGTGCCCTTCAGCGCCTGGTTCAGTTGCATGCGCGTCACACCCGGTTGCACCGTCGCCGTCATGTCCGCGGTATCGATGGCGAGCACGCGGTTCATGCGGCTCACGTCCAGGCTGACGCCGCCCCGCACGGCCAGCAGATGGCCTTCCAGCGACGACCCGGCGCCGAACGGGATCACCGGCACCGCGTACCGGCCGGCCAGTTCGAGCAGCGCCTGGACATCGCCGACATCCTCGGCGAACACCACCGCGTCCGGCGGATTCACGTCCACGAACGACGATTCGTCGCGCCCGTGCTGTTCGCGCACCGCGGCGGCGGTCGAGCAACGGGGGCCGAAGCGGGTTTGCAGGTCGGCCAGCAACGGGGCCGGTAGGCCCTGGTTCGGGTCGGGGGTCATGCGGTCATTCATTCCAAAATTCCTTGTAATTGGTGCGTGCCGGAAGATTGTCTCTTATTCTGTGTACGGGCGACACTGCCGCCGCCACAGTACCGCACAAGCAACTTCCGCCTCGACGACATCACCTGACCGCAGGAAGGCGTGACGTATTCCGTCACGGACAGAAATCAGGGAGATGAACGCTCACAAACAGCGTTGGCGGTCCATGTGCTTTTGTTCGGACCGCTTGCTTTTATCTCCCTGACCTGCACCGTACAATTGCCGGCCTTGGGGGCCAGTTTCACCCACCATTTGGCGCCGCCATAGGACATGGTTTGGCCCCACTCACGCGTACCAACGAATCTACCCTTGATTCGTCTATTGGCGCCGTATGCGCAGACAAGCCATCCCTGTTCATCGTCGGCGAAGCCATAGTGTATGTCGCGGCCGCCGTCGACGGCCTCGTCATCGCCGTGCAGATAACCGTCACCGTGGAGTTCACCCCACATCATGGAAGCACCCGTCAAAGGAGCGGCGGGAGCGTCCTTGCCGGGATAGCCCTGCGGACATTTGTAGACCTGTGCGCTGACAGCTGTGCAAGACATTGCCAAGGCAACGAACACGAGCGTTCTCATGGAACCACCACGACGTAAAATTCGTTCGCGTTATCGCAAGGCGATCTGCGGCTTTGTCTTGCCTGCTCAGGAGTGTAGACGCGAACCGGCCGAGTACCGGGCGCGTGCGAACCATCAGCCGTCGCGCTTTTCCACTGGTCAAACATGACGATCTGGCTGGGTTTCCCTGTCACGACGCTATAGCCTTCTCCCCTTACGAATAACGCCGCGTGATGGCCATGCGAATTTGGATAAACCATTTTCCCATCCTTGAGCACAAAGTTCGCTATCACGGTGCCCGGCTTCAATGTCCTGGCAACGTCCACGACGCGTTCGCCCGGTTGCCATCGACTCGTATGACCGACGTTCGTCAGCTCTTGCGGAAGTCTGGCGCACTGCCCATCGGCGATGAACGTCAATTTGTTGTGATCTTCATTCCAGTCTACGAGCCTTTGCTTGGCCCACTTATCCAGCAAGGCTTTGAAGTCACCGGGGTAGACAACCGGATGCGGCATGGCGGCCTCCGTCAGGCGCAGATCTTGTTTGCAGCAGAGTCCCAGCCGCCCGCGGTGCTGCCGCCGGCGCCTCCCGCGATCTTCTGCTGAGTGTACGAGCATTTGAATTTCGAGGACGCCAGATGTACGGACTCGGTAATGATGCCGCCATTGCCACTGGTCGGCGCGACATTTGAAATCATTACGTTTTCAAGCTCGATTTCAAAGTATTTGACGCGAGAGCCGTCACCATCAGCGCGGAAGAACTCGAACTTGGCCTTGGGGATCGTCTTCCCTGCGGCACAGGTTTGGAACAGAAGAGGTGAGGCCAGATCGGCCAGCTTGTCGAAGCTGACCTCGTGAACGTCGGCCTTGCCGCTGGTGTGGCCGCCGGCTGTTGACACGGCTGTGGCCCTCGGTTGAGTTACGCCCCAGCCGACGTTCTGGACTTCAATCCAGCCCTTGTGCTTGTCGTCCGTTGACTCCCCTCTGATATCGCCAATCTGCAAGTAAGCGTCGAGCATTTTTATCCTCCCAATCAAATTTGAGAGATGATTTTTGCCCGAATACTGGCGCGCAGATTTGGGAACGGTCAGCAGCCCAAGGAAAAACAACTAATAATTGAGTCCGAACAAAATACTTTAAGATTCGCTGGTTCAGGACAGAGTTCGGGCGCGGGCGCTTCCAAAAGTTCGGCCGGCCAGCATCAGATTCGCGAACGCGAACAATGTATGCAACTGCACAGTGTTCTTCGTCCGTGGGGGGTAGTACGGCAGCAACACCGCAACCAGGGCTGGCCTCGGGCGTTACGGCCTCAATCTCGGCCAGGAACCGGTCGTCTCTCGTCTGCTTTTTCTTGTGCGTGAACTCGGCGTCGGAAAACGTGGTTTTCTTCATGGCGGCATCAGCAGAAATCGAAGCCGCTATTGTGCCTGCTCGGCATGGCGGGGCGGGGCGGGCGAGTCGACGATTAAATCAGCACTTCTTTAAACATGTCGTAACGACGATCGGGGCGGCAAAGCGCACGCCTTGGAACCCTCATTCAACCACCGCGCGTCAACCCTTTGAGCTGTTCCGACTGTTGTTTAATGGCCCGCGTCCAGTCGGGTGTTGCAATCAGATTTATGAGCCAAGAATATTCTTCCATGAGTGTAGACGCTCGAATACGGTCGACAAGTAAGGTCACGTCCTCCACCAAAGTGAATGAATCGACTTTGTTAAACGGACTATCCTTCACATGTGGAGCAAGAAATTGGCGAAGTCCCTCGTCGGTAGCGCAAATTTTAGCTACCGCTTCATAGGTTTCCCTGTACGCGAAGTTTAGTTGAGCAAATCGGTAGAGAATTGAATTCATCCTTGACTCTCTAAACATCGTACCTTCGGCAACGTTATGCCGAACTTTCTCTGTCCAAGTAGAAATCGCTGCATCAACGGCCTCACCCTGTTGTATCAACTGGGCCTCAGGCACCTTAATCATTTCGGGGCGAACCGCCCATTTTCCTTGCTCCGCAGCCGCCTCAAGCAGAACTTTCTCGGAAATAGATAAAGGCATTCGTGAAATGGCCTGCTGAAAGCACCATACGCGTATATCGCTGGAAGCTTTTCTAATTAGCCGCGCTTGCACCTTTGCGAACAGTTCGGCCAACTCGACTGTCAGCTCTGCGATAGACTCCGAACGGAGCGCGCAATCTATTAATGTTGCAGTGCAACCCTTGGCGTCGACTAACTGGCAAGATGGCAAATAGTTATAAATCCATTCGAGGAGAAAAGCCAGTTCAGCATCCTCAGTGTCTGCAAGTGCTTCTGCGAGCGCTTCTGGATTTGCGAGCTTCTCGTGGATATCATTGACTTCTGGCACACTTTCTAGCGAGGTCATGCGGAAGTATCTCGCCAGTCGATCCGGATCGACAAGGTGCAGTTCATCTTCCGGCACGTGGCCGTGCTTTCGCGAGCCCTCGGGAAAGAGAAAGATACACGCTTTCGTCGCTGCAGTTCTGTCTGGTTCCGAATGAGGCAGATGCTTTGTCCACAGCGGTTGATCGCTCTTCCGCTCCACCTCTTGCGAAGCCCATTCCTTCCAATCGAAATCCTCGTCATCAAATCCGAAATCGCCACGAAACGCCTGCCCCGTGAAGTCAGCTGGATGGCGGTGTACGCTCTCGCGTAGATCTGGGAAACGCTGTGATAGGGCCTCAAAAACGATAACATCCGTTATGTTGACCTCGTTCTGAATTGCCGGAAGACTCAACATGAGCCTGTTCATCAGACGGACAACATCCCTCGGGTGACGTGCCAAACGAGTGAGGTGTCTTATCGCCTTCTGATAGACCGCAGTCTCGTAGTCCCGTAGTTCCACGGCGATTGACGAGAACAAAGCCTTGAGCTGTCTATCAACGAAATTTCTAAGCTGATATTCAAACAGCGGAGGGATCGGATATGCTACCTGGACTATCTTTTCCAAGTACGAAAGCCCAGCCTCAGCCTTGCCGTTTCCGAGCGCCGTCGCGACAACATCTCGATCATATGCTAGCAAATAAGTCGTCCTAGGAAAGTCAGCAACTGCCTTAATCGCTTGGACGACCGTGCGAATCTCTTCCGCAGGTAAGCGGTCTACATCGTCCACAATCACTACAATGGGGCGGTCAAGGTCGCGTAGGGCCTCGACAACCTCGGCCTTTCGCTTCGCAAGATCGATAGTGGGGAGTAGTTTCCTAAGGTCTTCGAGTGCATCGTGCGCGTCCTTAGCGCCGCCGGCAGCGTCGCTGGCGATCTCTGCCACGTCCTCTGCAAGGTTACCGGCGAACGCAACTCCCGGAACATACTTGAGGTATTTAAGGTGCTTAAGGTGCTTAATAAGTCCAACATATCCAAAAAGCTTCTCTCCGGCTTTGATTGCCTTCTCGGAAGACCGAGGATCGAAGTTAATCGCTGTAGCGATCTGCGTTACCAATATGTCGACTAGCGCTCCAGTGTTACTCACCATCCAAGGATTAAAGTCTACAACGATGGGTTTGGAAATGTAGTCACCAACGTTCGGCAGCTCCTTTTTCACGAAGCCGATCACAGTACTCTTTCCGCTCCCCCAACCTCCCTCGATACCAACAACCATACCGTCACCCGCGCTCACGGACAAAAGTGCTTTCGCAAGCGATTTTGCGAACTTATCGCGCCCAAGGGCGTCAGATTCGGCCGGGCGATCCGACATGTATGCTGGAGCAATCATATTCATCCGAATTGCAAATACTAAAATGAAGACAGGCCTCTAGCTGCTTGTTGGCCAGCCTCGACGAAAACCTTAGCCAGCGCGTCGTGTCTGAGCAATCCCAAATAGAATCGACTGGGCCTAGTTCTCCATATCGCCAGCGCTTTTTTAGCGGTCGAGTGACCGCATCCGGTTGCTCACGGAAACTTTTCGGAGATCGTGAGTACGCAGTTACTGTTAAACCAAGCCACGCCTTAAGATTTCAAGCGCAACGTGATTTTTCCTAACTCCCATTAAGCATCTCTGCAAACCTCTGCCCCCTCGGCAATCCCGCACACACGAGCATCGACGGCCCAACCCTTGGCGAACCCTCAGTCCACCACAAACTGTGCCCCTGCAACGCAGCCGCAACGACCCGCTCGCCAACACCCTCGTCGAGCGCAAACCGCCACATGCCGTCTATCAGCACCACCCGAACATCCACCGCCACGCCGGGTTCCGGCAGCTCATCAAACTGCGCCAGCCTGAACCCCGCATCCAGCGACGCCCGCGCCAGATCCTCGATCGCGTCATACCACGCACCGTGCTTGTGAAACCAGTCCAGCAATGGCGGCGCGCCGACGGCGCCTATCATCAGCGGAAAATAACGCCCGACCCGATCCACACTGGGCATCATCACGCCCCCGAGTCCCTCCGGCCCGAGCACGCCGGGCGAGATCGCAAACCGCCATACGGGACTGGTCAGATAGTGATCGAGCCACTGATCCCCAAGCTGCAGCTGGCTCGCGTGAATGCACTGCTGCAGCCACCCATCCCACGCCGCCACCAGCCCGTCGGGCAGCCCGCGCGACACGAAGTCGCCGAGCGTGGAGACTTTGCCGAAGTACCCGGTCACAGCTTGTCCACGCAGCGGAACTGTTCCAGCACGGCGCGGCGGAACGGGTTGACGACGCTGCTCGCGGTCAGTTCCAGCGCGGCCTTGCGACCGTCGGCGTCGAACGTCACGTTGTAGCGTTCACCCTGCGCCGTGGGCACCACGGTCGCCTTGTCGAGCATGCGGAACCACGCCCACGGCCCTTCCGTGTGCAGCGTGCCGTGCGCGCTCGCGGGCGTGACGTCGAGACGCACCTGCCCGCCGCCCTTCCCGCTCGGCAGCTGGAACGATGCGGGCGTCAACGCGCCCGGCGTGGCGCTCAAGACCTGGCCGTCGATGTCGAGCACGAACTTGGTGATCGCAGGATCAAGCGCCACCGGCTTCAGGTCGAAGCGCATCGACGCCTGGCGGCCGCCGTTCGCGAAGAACGCGTCGCGGATTTTTGCGGCGCGCTGGAATGCGTCGAGCGTTGCTTGCGGGATGCCGAGCGTGCCGTCGTTCGCGGTCGCGCGCCAGCGCCACTGGGCGCCGCCCATGTCGACGTATTGGGCCAGGTTCTTCGCGAAGAAGTCGTCGATCAGGCCGCCCGGCGCGAACAGCTTGCCGAAGTCGTCGGCGGTGACGTCCTGCGCGGCGGACTTGACGATCGGGTAGCGGCCCGCGACGGCCTGGCGGCAGAACTGCGCGGGGCCCGCAGTCCACAAGGCGTTCAGGCGTTCGCGTTCGCTGCCGGACGCGAGGCCCGCGCCGCCGCTGTCGATCGACTTCAGCATCGTGCCCAGCGGCGCCGGTTTGCCGTCCGCTTCCAGCTTCACCTTGGCGAGCGCGTCGCCCGGCGGCGGCGGGGCGCCCGTGCGCTTGGCGGCGGCCGCGCTGTCCAGGTAGACGGCGACGTCCTTCAGCATGCCCAGCGTCTGGTCCAGCGGCGACGGGGTACCCGCCGTCATCTTGTGCAGGTCGTCGAAGTGCGCGTCGACCGGGTTCGCGGACTTCGCGGGGGCCGCCGGCGCGCTGTCGTCGCTGCTCGCCATCGCGCTTTCCAGCTTCTTCTTGTACGCGTCCAGCTTGCCCTTGACGGCCGCCGTCACGGACGCCGCCAGCGGCGTCTTCGTGCCGCCCAGCGTCGTTTCCTTGCTGGCCGCGACGAGGAATTTGCGCATCGGCGAATCCGCGCCGGACAGCAGATTGGTGATGCGCGCGCCCTGTTCCAGCGTGCCGAACGGACGCAGGCTCACGTCGGCCAGCAGCGCGTCCCATTGCGCGATGTAGTCGTCGTAATACAGGCGCAGCACGGCCTGGCCGACCTGGTCGCGGTTGCCGGCCTGCGTCGCCTCCTGCTGCGCCAGCACCCAGCGTTCTTTCTCGACGTCGTCGACGGCCTCGTTGCTCATCGCGAGGAATTTGGCGTAGCCGGCCGGCGAGAACATGCCGTTCACGCCGCGCGTGATGGGCTCTCCGCTCTTGCGCACGAAGACGTTCGCGGCCTCGCGCCCGCCCGCGCTCGCGGGACTGAACTCGGGCAGCTTTTCGCGCATCAGCTGGCGTTTCAGGCGGTTGTAGACGCGCTGTTCGAGCGGCATGCGCGCGAGGGTCAGGCGCGTATCGCTGATCAGCTGCGGATCGAGCCGCGGCATCGCCTGGCCGTCGCGGAAGTTTTCCATCAGCGCCAGCTCGTGCGCGGCCAGGGATTGCTTCTGGTCGTCGCTCGCGTCCTTCAGGTTGCGCGCGTCGTCCAGCGCCGCCCAGGCCGCGACGGACTCCGCGTCGAAGCGGCTCGCGTCGCCCAGCATCAAATAGACGCGCAGGACTTCGTACAGGTACTCGGGGCTGTTGGCGCCGTTGCGGCGCAACTGGTCTTCCATGCGCTGCTGCAGGCGCGGCAGCAGCGTGTCCTGCAATACCTTGCGGTAGGCGATGCGCGCGGCCTCGCCCAGTTTGTCGCCCTGGTACAGGCCGAAACGCATCGACAACGGCGCGCCCTTGTCGCGATCGTCGTAGCCGCCCGGCAGCGTGCGCAGCGCGTCCAGCACGGGCAGCAGTTGCACCGTCGATCCCTGCGCGGGCAAGGCGGCCACCTGCTTGGCGATGGCGGCCGATTTCGCTTCCATGTCGGCGACGTACGCCCGGTTGCGCACATAGCTCGTGATCATGCCGGCGCCCAGCAGCACGAAGACGATGGCGATGGCGGCCACCGAGCCCCATTGCAGCATGCGCCGGCGCTTTTCCAGCGCATGGTTCACGCCCGCCAGTTCGGCCTCGGGGAACATCACCTGCTGCAGCAGGTTCGTGATGAAGTAGCTGCGGCCGCTGGCGGCGTTCGGCGCCAGCGCCTGGCGCTCCAGGCCGAACGAGGCGGCCATCGCGCTCATCACGCGGTCGAGCGGGCTGCCCTCCTGCGTGCCGCTGCTGAAGTAGACACCGCGCAGCAGCGCCTCGCGTTCGTAGCGGTTCGACGCGAACACGTCGTCCAGGAAGCGTTTCAACACGTCCTGGATGCCGGCGAACTGCTGCGGGAAGCTGTAGATCAGCGCGCGCTTGTGCGGGTCGCGCTCCTGCTGCATGCGCGCCAGAACGCGTTCCTGCAAGCGCTGTTCGAGCTGCTCGAATTCGGCGGGGAACGCGGCCAGCGCGGCGTCGCCGTCGGCGCCGTCCTGCAGCGGGAAGGTCATGCCCCAGACCTGCGCGCGTTCCTCGCGCCCCAGGCCCTCGAAGTATTCGACGAAGCCGCCCAGCAGGTCGCACTTCGTCACGAGCACGTACACGGGGAAGCGCACGCCCAGCTGGTCGTGCAGTTCCTTGATGCGGTCGCGCAGCGCCTGGGCCTGCGCCTGGCGGCCCGCGTCGGTGTCCTGCAACAGGTCGCTCAGGGGCACCGTCACGATGACGCCGTTGATCGGTCGACGGCGGCGGTATTTCTTGAGCAGTTGCAGGAAGCCCGTCCACGCGGCCTTGTCGGCGCCGGCATTGCTGTCCTGCGTCGTGTAGCGGCCAGCCGTATCGAGCAACACGGCGTCGTCGGTAAACCACCAGTCGCAGTTGCGCGTGCCGCCCACGCCGCCAATCGCACCTTTGCCCAGCGCGTCGGCGAGCGGGAATTTCAGGCCGGACTGCGTCAGCGCCGTCGTCTTGCCGCTGCCCGGTGCGCCGATGAACATATACCACGGCAGCTGGTACAGGCCGCCCTTGCCGCCCGTCTTGGTTTTCTTCAGGATGGCGATGGCGTCCTGCATGCGCTTGTTCAGTTGCGCCACTTCGGCCGCGCCTTCCGGCGGCGGCGCGGCGGCGGGCTGCTCGTCCGCGCCGGCCACGCTCTTCATCAATGCGCGGTTGGCGCGCCAGGCCTTGAACCAGCGCCAGCCCAGCCAGCCGGCCCAGATGGCGAAGAAGATGAGGATGAAGGTCCAGCGTACCGTCTCCGATGCGAACGGATAATGGCCGTCGTAGGACACCAGCGGCGCCTCGAACCAGATGACCAGCGCGAGCAGCAGCACGCCCAGGAAGGCCAGCACGGCGGGCTTGATCAGCCAGGTGAAGAACTTTTTCATTGCGTGTCAGTTTTCGTGTTGGTCTCAGTTCGCCGCGGCGGGCGTCAGCAGGACGATCTCCACGCGGCGGTTGCGCGAGCGGCCGGCCGGCGTGTCGTTGGTCGCGAGCGGCTCCGAGTCGCCGCGGCCTTCCACGCTGTAGCGGGATTCCGGCCCGGCGCGTTCGGCCAGCAGGTCGCGCACGGCGGTCGCGCGGGCCTTGGAGAGTTCGTAGTTGGACGGGAAGCGCGCCGACAGGCCGGGCTTGGTGTTGTCCGTGTGGCCGACGACGATCACCTTGCCGGGCACGGTCTTCAGTGCGTCGCCGATGCGGCCTAGGAGGCCGAGATAGGCGCCGGACACGTCGCCGCTGCCCGACGCGAACACACCGTCGCCTCGCAGGGTGACGACGGAACGGTCGGCGCTGTCGACGACGGTGACGAGGCCTTGTGCGATCTCGGGCGCGAGGAAGCCCGCGAGACGCGGTACGGTCGGCGCGGGTGCGGGCGGCGTGGCCACGGGCGGCGGCGCCGTCTTCAGCGACAGCAGGTTGGCGAACACCGGATCGGATGCGCTGCCCAGCCGGTGGCCGAGGAAGAGCTGCAGCAGGATGAGGATGACGGCGGCGCTGGCCGCCATGATCCACACGGGGACCATGCGCCATAAGGGCTCGCCCTTGCCGGTGGCGCCCTTCCAGTGCGGCGACAGCTCGGCTTCCACGGGCGCCTTCTGCTGGGCGATCAGCTGCTGCAGGCGTTCGCGCAGCGCGTCCAGCTGGCTGCGGCCGTTGTCGATGACGCGATAACGCCCTTCCAGGCCGAGCGCGAGGCACAGATACATCAGCTCCAGCGCATGGACGTTGGCCTTGGGCGCCTGCGACAGCTTTTGCAGGATCAGGAAGAATTTCTCGCCGCCGAACGCTTCGTTGTGGAAGGCCACGAGCAGGCTGCGGCTGGCCCACACGCCGCCGCCGCCCCACGGCGTCGACGAGATGGTCTCGTCCAGCAGGGTGCACAGCGCGTAGCGCGCGGCCGCGATCTGGTCGTGCTCCACGTGCGCGGCTTTCGCGGACGCTTCGAACGTCTTGATCGCGCCGATGAGCTGCATGCGCAGCGCCTCGACGTCCGGATGCGACGCCATGCGGCGCAGCGGCGGCACGAGGTCGAGCAGCGGATTCGCGGCGCGCACGAGCGGGTTCAGGCCCGCGCCGTGCAGCTGGGCCGGCGCGTCGCCTGGCGCGGGACGCGGCGGCGGTGTAGTACCTGGCGCAGCCGGCGTGGCCGGCGGCTGGGACGGCGCCGTGCGGCGCCCGCCGGGTGCGGGCACGAGCACGGTGCGGTCGGGGTCCTGCATCGGGTTAGTGGGATCGCTCACGTGCGGTCCTCCTGGTTCGTGGGACCGCTGGAGCGGTCCTCCTGATTACTTGCGGATTGCCCAGAACTCCATTTGCAGCCCCGGGTACTCGTTCGGGATGTGCATCGCGAAACCGACGGAATTCTGCAGCTGGGCCCAGTGCTCGCCGGTCTTGTCGAGTTCAAAATAGGTGTAGCCGGCGTGGAACGGCAGCTGGCGCGGCGCCACGGGCAGCGCGCGCAGGGCGATGCCGGGCAGCTGCAGGTTGACCAGGTCGCGGATCTTTTCGATCGATCCGATCTTGACCATGGCCGGGAAGCCGCTGCGCACGGCTTCCGGCGGCATGTGCGCGTTCACCGCGAGCACGAACGTCGCGGCGCGCAGCAGCTCCTTGTCCGGCACGACGGCGACGCGGATGCCGAACTGGCGTTCTTCCAGCGTGAGCGCGACGGCGCGCGGATCGACGACGAGCGACAGCGCCGCGCGTACGTCCTCGATCAGCGGCGCGAAGCTCTCGCTCAACCGGTCGTGGCGGTACACGGGATAAGGCACGGCGCGTTTATCGGGGCGGCTGAACGTCGACAGTTCGCCCGCCAGCTGGGCCAGTTCCGCATACAGGCGTTCCGGATGCAGGCCCGTCATGCCGGCCAAGTGGCCGAACAGGGGCAGGCCGCGGTTCAGGAGTTGCAGCATCAGGAAGTCCGCGATCTCGGCGGCGCCAGCGACGCCGGGCTGGCTGAGTCTCCCCGCCAGCGCCTGCGCGCGCTGGTTCAACAGGCCCACCAATTCGTCGGCGAAGGACGACAGGCGCGGCGCGACGCGGAAGTCCAGGCACGGCGGGCAGTAGGACGGATCGAGCACGACGCGGTTGTCCGGCCGGCGCTCGATCACGCGCGCGATGCCGAGTGTCGTATAGGCGTTGGCGACGTCCTTCTCGAGCGCGACGCGCAGGCGCAGGCTGCCCACCTGCATCAGCGCGCTGTTGTCGAGCCCATTGCTGTCCATCGCCTCGTAATCGACGGGACGGTGGCGCGCGAAGTCGTCGAGACCTGTGCCATCGCTCGTCTCCGCGATGCCCATGCGGCGCAGCGGCAGCGCCAGCACGATCAGCGCGTCGCGCGCATCCTCGGGGACGTCGAGTGGCTCGGGCAGCGCGCCGTCCTGCGGCAGGTTCAGCGTCGTGCCGTCCGGGAGCACGGCGCTTGCCGCCAGCAGCGCGAGCTTGCCCTGGGCCAGCAGCTGTTCGTCGATGACCAGCTTCGTGAAGCCCCACGCGTAGGCGCGCACGCCAGCGACGCGTTGTTCGATCACGTTGTGCAGGTAGCGGTCGTGCTGTTGCAGGTGCTGGGGCTGCAGCAGCATGCCCTCCGACCAGATGACTTTACTATTCCAGGACATTCGTAGGCAGTGGTTGAGTATCGGTTGATTGGAGTTCAGCGGCGCGCCTGGCGCAGCAGCGCGACCTGTTCCTCGTAGGCCTTGCCGAAGGCTTCGCCGAACAGGCGGTGGAAATCGCTGTCCGCCTCACTGGCCATCTGCGTGTACAGCTCGACCATCCGGTCCCACATCTTGGCCTTGCGGCTCGATGCGAGCATCTTGTCCATCACGGTCGGCACCTGCAGCCGCGCCTCGATGGCGGCCGGGTCGAATCGTTCGAGCACACCGGCCAGCGCGGCGCGCATGCCGGCCATGATCGCCAGCTCGTGCGCCTTCAGGTCGTCGAACGCGTTGGCGAACGCGCGCGGCGGCGCCATATAGCCGGGCATCGTCCCGCCCATCATCTGGGTCAGCGCGCTGTCGGCGTCGGGGAAGAATTTCAGCGGGTTGTTGGCGGCGGCGCCGATCATCGTCATGTCCAGGCGGCTTTCGCGCTTGGTCATGGCGCGGCCCATCAGCACGCCCATCGTGCCGGACGTCGCTTCGCGCAGCATGGCGCCCGCCATTTCCGCGATCTCCTCGGCGCTGCGCTTCGTGCTCAGTTCCGTCAGGCCCAGGCCGCGCATGAGGGCCTGGATCACGGGATCGTCCACGGCCTTGCCGCCCGCCGCGCGCGGTGCTGGCGCCGCTGCCGGTGCCGGTGCCGGTGCCGGCGGTACGGCGGCGGCGGGTGGCGGCGCGAACGCCGGCGCAGGTTCGGGTTCGGGTTCGGATTCGGGCGCAAGTTCGGCAAGCGGCGGCGGCGCGGCCGGCACGGGCATCACGGCCGGCGCGGCGGGCGCGAACGCCGTCGCCTCGGCCTCGTCGGCCGGCATGGCGGGCGGCACCTGCGCGACTGGCGGCGCGGGCGGCAGCGCCGGCACCGCCTGCACGCGCGGCGGCAAAAAGTCGGCCAGCGGGTCGTAATCGTCCGGGATCGCCATCGACGGTATCGCTTGCGGCTGCGGCTGCGCCACGACCGGCGGCGGCGCGAAATGCGATGCCGGCGCGGGCTGCGAAACGGATTGCGGCATATGCGGCGGGGGCGCGAACGGCAACTGCTCCGGCGGCACGTGGTCGCTCTCGGCGCCACGCCACGCCGGCACGCTCGGCGCGGCGGCCGGCGCCGGACTGCCGAACAGGTTCAGGCCGAGCGGATCGAAGCTGGGGCTCAAAGGATCGCCGCCCACGTCGAGGATGCCGGCGCTGGCCAGCGAATCGTCCGGATTCACGGGCAGCTCGGGCGTGACGGCGGCCGGCGCGGGCGCAACCTGCAGCGGCGACGTCGGCAAGGGAGACGCCACCGCGGCCGGCGCGGCGGGCATGAACGCCGTCGCCTCGCTTTCCACGCTCGCGAGCAGTTGATAGTCGCCGATGGTGACGCGGTCGCCGTCTTCCAGTTGCACCGGGCGGCCGGCGCCGACCGGGCGGTCGTTCACGAGGCTCGGGTTGCTGCCGACGTCGACGAGCCAGAACGCATCGTCGCGGTACTCGACGCGCGCATGCAGGCGCGAGATGTATTTGCCGGGATCGTCGAGCACGAGGTCATTGCCGGGCGCGCGGCCGATGGCGCCGCCCAGGCGGTCGAAGCGCCGCGTCAGCGCCTGTGCCGGCGCCGCGTTGCGGTACGTGTAGACGCTCAGAATGATGGGCATTGGAGTCCTGGGATGATCGAACGATTATACAGTTGCATTTTGTTGAAACCCAAGCACTCAGCCCTTGCTCACGTCCTTGAGGAAGCGCGCCCGTTCCTGCGGGTCCGGCAGGTTCTCGGCCAGCAGGCGATAGAACTCGTCGACGTTCCCCGTCATCTTGGACGCGCGCTTGGCCAGCACCTTGGCGATCGGGCCCACGTACACGGCCAGCTTCATCTGCGCCGCGTCCATCAGCTCGGGGCTCAGTTGCAGCAAGGTGGGCATCCCCGTCATCTGCGTCAGCTGGGTGCCGGTCCGGACGGCGCCCGCCTGGCTGCGGCCGCTCATCGTCGACAGCGTGGAGAGCCCGTGCTTCTTCTTGATCTCGCGGATGCTGTCCTGGAACTGCGCGCGGCCAGCGTCCGAGCCGATGTGCGGCAGCAGCTTGTTGCACAGGTCGTCCAGGTCGACGGCGTCGCGCGCGGCGTTCTTGAGCACCAGTTTCGCCACGGGGCCGATCTGCGTCGACAACGCCGTCTGCAACTCGGGCGCGAGGCCCTGCAGCCATGGCGGCGCCGCGCCGGTGAGGCCGGACGCGCTGCCCGTCGCCGCGGGCATGCTGCCGTGCTGCGACGCGCTGGCCGGATGCGCGGGCCGCGCCGGCTCGGGCACGGCCGGCCGCTGGAACGCGAGCACCGTGCGTTCGTTGTCCTCGTCGGTGAGCGGCACGCCGCCGGTCTGCTGCATGTACGCGGCGCTCAAGGCGTCCAGGAAGGCCAGCGCATTCGGGAAGCGGTCTTCGGTGCGCTTGGCCATGGCCTTGGCGAGCACCGTGTCGAAGGCCGGATGCAGCGACGGCTGGCGCTCGCTGGGCCGCGGCGGCATCTCGTGGATGATCTGATGCATGACGGTCGACGCCGGCCCGCTGAACGGCCGCGCGCCCGTCAGCATCTGGTACAGCACGATGCCGACGGCGAACAGGTCGGAGCGGCCGTCAACGGTCTCGCCCTTGAACTGTTCGGGCGACATGTAGCTGGGCGTGCCGATCACGGCGCCCACCTGCGTCAAGGTCGAGGACTCGATCTTGGCGATGCCGAAGTCGGTGATCTTGACCTGGGCGTCGCCGGTGATGAGGATGTTGGCCGGCTTGATGTCGCGGTGGACGACGCCGCGCGCATGCGCGTAGTCGAGCGCGCGCAGCAGCTGCGTGATGCAGGTGATGCTGGCGGCGAGGTCCATCGGCACGTCCTTGACGAGGAAGGCGTTCAGCGACGTGCCGTCCACGTATTCCATCGCGATGTACGTCGTGTCGCCGTAGGCGCCGAAGTCGTACACCGCCACGATGTTCGGGTGCACGAGACGCCCCGAGGCCTGCGCCTCGTTGCGGAAGCGCGCGACGATGTCGCTGTCCTGCAGCCCGTCCTGCAAACCGTCCAGCAGCTCGTGCCGGATCGTCTTGAGCGCGACCGTGCGCGCGATGTCGGCGTCGAACGCCTTGTACACCACACCCATGGCGCCGCTGCCCAGCACGCCGTCGATGCGGTACTTGCCGATCTTGTCGATTGTTGCCATTTGCTGTCCTGCGTTACTCTTCCAGCATCTTCAATGCGCTGGCGAGACTGGTGCGCATGCGGTTGAACGAGCGACCCAGGCCGCTGATCTCGTCGTTGCCCTTGACGTCGAATTCGTCGGCCTCGAACTTGCCCATGCTGACGTCGTCGGCGACGAAGGCCAGGCGCTTGATGCGGCGCGTGACGAACAGGTGCACCATCACGTTCAGCGCGATGAAGACGGCGACGAACACGCCGAACAGCGACAGCATGAAGGTCTTGAAGATCGAACTGGCGCGCGCGAGCGGCACGGCCATCGGCACCGAGATCACCTGCGCGCCCACCACTTCGTTCAGCTTCCAGCCGAAGCCGTTGTTCGGGCCATAGATGTCGACCATCGTCTTCGGCGCGTCGGCGGCCGTCGTGTGGCAGCTCAGGCACACGGGGTCCTTGATCTGCAGCGGACGCGCGATGTACAGGCTGTGGCCCGTCGCGGTGTCGCGCTCGCCGACGAATTCCTTCATGTCCGGCTTGTTGCGCAGCGTCTGTATGACGTCGACCTCCCAGTCCGACGCCTTGTCGCGCAGGTTGGTCGGGTTCAGCGTCGCTTCCTTGTACGCGAAGTCGGGGTAGGACTTCAAGATCACGTTCAGGTTTTCGACGGCGGAATACGACGGCACCGACTGCGGGTGGAACTCGAACTTCATCTGGTTCTTCAGCAGCGGCTGGATCTGGCTGGCCGTGTAGCCGCGCACGCTCTTGGCCGCTTCCAGCAGCAGGCGTGCGTTCTGCAGCGTTTCCTCGCGCGCGCTCTGCTTGAGCAGACGGTCCGCGACGACGCCGGCGGCGAGGAAGCCGACGGCAAAGATCGACACGAACACCAGGTTGAATTTGGCGGCGATCGAAAGTTTCATGATGTGTTCTCCTGATTGAATTCTGTGTGGTCCGGCGTCAGAACAGCGAACCGCTGGACGGCCGGACCGGGTGCAGCACCGGCTTCCAGTCGGGGCTCTGGCCGAGCGCGCGGTCGAGCTGCTTGCGGAAGTCGGGGTCGGACAGGCGCGGCCTGAAGCGCGCCACGAAGCGCCGGCGCGCCGGCAGCGTCGACGCCAGCCAGTCGTCGACGTCGGCGAAATCGGCCTCGCCCTCCTTCGAAGGCGGCACCTTGCCGGCGTTCTTCACGGCCGGCACCTGCGCCAGATGGTCGCGGAACGGCGCCGGCATCGCGCCCACGAAGGCGCGCGGCGGGCGGCCCGCGACCGGTTGCGGCTTGCCGGCGTCGACGCCGGCGTATTGTTCGGCGGGCAGCTTGAGCGCGGCGCCCGCCTTGCCCTTTTCGTCCACGCGCGCGACCTGCTGCTCGCCCTCTTCCGCGAACACGGCATCCTGGCCGCCGCCCGCGTGCACGATCGTCGAACCGGATGCGAGCGCCACCTGCAGCGCGGGCGTGACGACGACCGCGCGGCGGCCCTTGGCGTACACCTTGATCCAGCCCTGCAGCAGCTCCATCTCGACGGCCGACGTGGCCGCGGGCGCGAGGTCCGCCACGAGCACGCGGCTGTGCGGGCCGAGCGCCACGATGGCATCCGCGCCCGCTTCGACCTGTGCCCCGGCGTCGCCGGTTTCGAGGATGTCGTCCTTCTGCACCGCGACGCCGCTGCCGGCCTTGTACACGGTCGCGCCGCGGATCAGGCGCAGCGGCTGGTCGGCCAGCGTCAGCACGGCGCGCGGCGCGGTTTGCGGCGCGGCTCGTACCCGCCCTGCCGGCGCGCCTTCGCCCGCGGGCTCCCCGGCCCGGACCACGACGGCCGCCAGCATCAGGCAGGCGAATAGAATACGGTTACGCATGACGTTCTCAATTGATCTTCACGAGCGCGCCTTCGATGGTCATCACCGCACCGGACTTCACCTGCATCATCGCGCCCGCCTTGATCTCCATGTTGGCGTCGGACTGCACCGCGATTTCCACGGACTTGATGGTGATCTTGGCCGGCTCGATCTTGATGCTGCTGCTCCCGACCTTCAGCTCGATCGAGGTATTCGCCTCGACGACGATCGTGTTGCCGACCTTGACGCTCTGGTTGTTGTCCACCTTGCGCGTCTCGTCGTTCTTGACGGTCGTCGTCAGGTTGTTGTCGATCGCGACCGTCTGGTCGTTCTTCACGTGCACCTTGCGGTCGTTGCCGACGTCGAGGCTCTGGTCGTTGGCGATCGCGATGGTCTGGTCGCCCTTGTCCTTCTTCTCGAAGCCGACCTTCAGCGTGTCGTTGTTCTTCACGACGCGATTGAAATCCTTCTCCGCCTGGACGAAGATTTCCTCGCTGTCCTTCTTGTCCTCGAAGCGGATCTCGTTGAAGCCGTTGCCACCCTTCGACGTGTTCGACTTGATGGTCGACTTGGTCTGGTCGTCCGGCAGCGTGTACGGCGGCAAGGCGTCGCTGTTGTAGACGCAGCCCGTCACGAGCGGGCGGTCCGGGTCGCCCTCGAGGAAGCTGACGACGACTTCCATGCCGATGCGCGGCACGAACATCATGCCCCAGCCCTTGCCGGCCCAGCCCTGCTGCACGCGCACCCAGCACGAACTGGCTTCGTCCGCCTTGCCCAGACGGTCCCAGTGGAACTGCACCTTGATGCGGCCGTATTTGTCGGTCCAGATCTCCTCGCCCGCCTTGCCGACCACCATCGCCGTCTGCGGTCCCTGCACGAACGGCTTGCGCGCCGTCGCCGGCGGACGGTAGCTGTGCTCCTTGCCGATCGCCTGGAAGCTGCAGCGGAAATCGAGGCCGGTGGCGGCGCCGTCCGAGCGGTAATCGATGCCCGTGATTTCCGTCTCGGCCGACGTGATCAGGAAGGCGCGGTTCTGGTCGTCGCGCGGATGCTCGGCCAAGGTGAACAGCGCGCCCGTCGTCAGCCCGCGCGCATTGCCGCTCGCGTCGATCCGCTCGCCCTGCCCGTGCAGCGCCTCCATGCGCGCACGCGCGAAGCCGTTGCCGGTGTCCATCACCTGGTAACGACCGGGGTAATCATAGTGTTCGTAACTCGCCTGCTCGAAGGGCGCGGGCACCGTCGACTTGACCAGCATGCCGCCGTTGATGCTCGCCGACGCCTTCTCGAAATCGAAGTCGCTCAGCGCCATCACGCTGGGCTGGATCTCGCCGCCCGGGTTGAGGAGCGTCACCGCCTCCTGCAGCGGATCGCGCCCCGCTTCCTCTTCGCGGAACGAGATGGTGTCGTAGCCGCTCACCGGGACGTGCGCGCCGTAGCCATCGGCCAGCACCATCGTGTGCTTGCCGTCCTCGTGCCTGAAGTAGAAATAGATGCCCTCTTCTTCCAGCAAACGGCAGACGAAATTGAAGTCGCTCTCGCGGTACTGGACGCAGTACTCGCGCACCGCCGGCGTGGCCGCCAGCATGCATTCGTCCACCTCGATCGCCACGCCGTACGCGCCGGTGACGGCCTTGACGATGTCGATCGCGCTCTTTTCCTGGAAGATGCGGCAGTTGGTGGCGCGCGTCAGCAACCACAGGCTCGGATGCACGGTCGCGAGATACGACGGTTTGCCGTCGCGCCAGCCCTGGTAGGAAAAGCGCGTGACGATGCCGTGGAAATGACGCTTCCCGCCTTGCGGCAGGTCGACGCTCACGGTCATGCCGGTGCCGAGGACCTTGGCGATCTTGATGTCGTCGAGCTCGGACGCGAGCTCGATGCGGAACTCCGACAGACGGCCCAGCGCCTCGCTGCACTGCATGCGTTTGAACAGCAGCGTGTCGTCACCGTAGACGGTCTTGACGGCGACTTCGCGGTTGGCTTGGGTAGGCAGGATGGGCATGCGCTGGCGGACTAGGTTAAGGAATCATGGTCTTGACGGTGCCGGCGTTCGTGAAGCCGATCACGCCACCCCAGTTGCACATGCACTTGGAGACGTTGTCGAGCGCCGGCATGTTGGCGATGAGGACCGTGGGCGCGCCGGGCACCCATGGCGCGGACGTCGCCGGCACGCAAGGCATGGGCGTGAGCACGCCCAGCGCCGCGGCCGTGGCGGCGGCCACCGTCGGATTGGCCGGCGACTGGCACATCCCGAACGGCATGATGTTCACGAGCGGGATGTGGTCCATGATGTTGGCGGCGGGCGGCCCCTCGGCCAGCACCTTGTTCTTCGGCAGGACGACGAGCGACGACGGTGCGGCACCGAACGTGCAGGTCATCATCGCGCCCATGGAAACTTGGTTAGGCATCGTTTCGTTCCCGGATGATACCAGCCGGCTCAATACACCGACATGTTCCAGCCTCTTTTCTTGTGCTTGGTGGCGGCGTCGAACGTGGGGGCATTGTTGACTGCCATCTCACCCGTCGAGTGGGTCGCCTTGGTGAACTGCAGCCCGTAGCAGTCCTTGCCCAGCGCCGGATCCACCAGCCTGACGTAGAGGTGGAACGCGCCGACCACGTTCGAGCACCGCACCGTAAAATGGTAGGGAACATCGAAGACGCCGCCTTCGGACTGATGCAGCCCGATTTCGACCGTCAGCGTCTCGGTCTTGGAATCGATGGCGGCCTTCAACTGCGTAAATTTGCTTTGCACCAGGGCTGCCGCCGAGGTGATGATGGTCGTCGCAACCGCCTTGGTGGCATAGTACTGGACCTCACTGTCGGGAAACTGACCATTCTTCGTGATCACCGGCAGCGATACCCAGTCGTTGTTAAATTTGAGCATATTGTTGTTCTCCTGGCTGAATCAAAGGTTCACTTAAAGAGTGCCGGCAAGGCATGGGCGATCCCGGCGAACGTAGTCCACTGACGTCGGTCAGTGGAACTGGTAAGAGAAATTGCCGGCTTCCGCCCCGACCTTTACGCCGCCGACAGGCTGGCCGTCCATCATCCGGTTGAGGAATGCGCGGCTCACGTCCGGCAGCATCGTGTTGGTCAGGATCGCATCGATCATGCGGCCGCCCGACTCGCTCTCGGTGCAGCGCGACACCACCAGCTTGACCACGTCCTCGCCGTACTCGAACGGAATCTTGTAGCGCGCCTCCACGCGCTTCTTGATGCGGTCCAGCTGCAGCTTGACGATCTTGCCCAGCATGTCGTCCGACAGCGGATAGTACGGGATCGTCACGAGGCGGCCCAGCAGCGCCGGCGGGAACACCTTCAGCAGCGGCGCGCGCAGGGCGGTCGCCATGCCTTCCGGGTCCGGCATCAGGTCCGGGTCCTTGCACAGGCCCGCGATCAGGTCCGTGC
Source organism: Massilia sp. Root335 (assembly GCF_001425685.1). Classification (GTDB taxonomy): domain Bacteria; phylum Pseudomonadota; class Gammaproteobacteria; order Burkholderiales; family Burkholderiaceae_D; genus Telluria; species Telluria luteola. The sequence continues at coordinate 121,492 of NZ_LMCY01000048.1, forward strand.
CCGCGTTCGTCGTCAGGATGATCAGGGTGTTCTTGAAATCGATGAAGCGGCCCTCGCCGTCTTCCATGAAGCCTTTGTCGAAGACCTGGAAGAACATCTCGTGCACGTCCGGGTGCGCCTTTTCCACTTCGTCGAGCAGCACCACCGAGTACGGCCGGCGGCGCACCGCCTCCGTCAGCACGCCGCCTTCGCCGTAGCCGACGTAGCCCGGCGGCGCGCCCTTCAAGGTCGACACCGTGTGCGCTTCCTGATACTCGCTCATGTTGATGGTGATGAGGTTCTGCTCGCCGCCGTACAGTGCCTCGGCCAGCGCCAGCGCCGTCTCCGTCTTGCCGACGCCGGACGTACCGGCCAGCATGAACACGCCGATCGGCTTGTTCGGATTGTCCAGGCCCGCGCGCGACGTCTGGACGCGCTTGGCGATCATTTCCATCGCGTGGTCCTGGCCGATCACGCGCTGGCTCAGGGTGGAGGCGATGTTGAGGATCGTCTCCATCTCGTTCTTCGCCATGCGGCCGACGGGAATGCCGGTCCAGTCGCCGACGACGGCCGCCACGGCCTGGTAGTCGACGGTCGGCAGGATCAGCGGATTCTCGCCCTGCAGCGCGCTCAGTGTCGCCTGCACGGCCTGCAGCTGTTCCTTCAGCGCGGCGCGTTCCGCCTCGTTCTGCGCGGGTTCCGCCGCTGCCGTTTCGAGCTTCGACCCGGTGCCTTCGACCGGCTGTGCGCCGTCGCGCAACTGCGCGCGCAGGGCCAGCAGCTCGTCGACCAGCGTGCGTTCCTCGTTCCAGCGCTGCTCCAGGCCCGCCAGGCGCTCCTTCTCGGCCGCCAGCGCAACCTCGGTCTCGTGGGCGCGGCCCGCCACCTCGATGCCGATCGCGCCTTCGCGGCGGATGATCTCCATCTCCACGTTCAGCGCGTCGATGCGCTTGCGGCTGTCGTCCACCTCGGCCGGCGTCGCGTGCAGGCTCACGGCCACGCGCGCGCAGGCGGTGTCGATCAGGCTCACGGATTTGTCGGGCAGCTGGCGCGCGGGGATGTAGCGGTGCGACAGCCGCACGGCCGCCTCCAGCGCCTCGTCGAGGATCTGCACCTTGTGGTGTTTTTCCATCGTCGACGCCACGCCGCGCATCATGCGGATCGCGCGCTCTTCGCTCGGTTCGTCGACCTGGATGCTCTGGAAGCGGCGGGTCAGCGCCGGGTCCTTCTCGATGTGCTTCTTGTACTCGGCGAACGTGGTCGCGCCGATCGTGCGCAGCGTGCCGCGTGCCAGCGCGGGTTTCAGCAGGTTGGCGGCGTCGCCCGTACCGGCCGCGCCGCCGGCGCCGACCAGCGTGTGGGTCTCGTCGATGAACAGGATGATCGGCTTCTCGCTGGCCTGCACTTCGTCGATGACGGAACGCAGGCGCTGCTCGAACTCGCCCTTCATGCTGGCGCCGGCCTGCAGCAGGCCGACGTCCAGCGCCAGCAGCTGCACTTCCTTCAGGCTCGGGGGCACGTCGCCGCGCGCGATGCGTTGTGCAAAACCTTCCACGACGGCCGTCTTGCCGACGCCCGCCTCGCCGATCATGATCGGGTTGTTCTGGCGGCGGCGCATGAGGATGTCGACCATCTGGCGGATCTCGTCGTCGCGGCCGACGATCGGGTCCATCTTGCCGCTTCGCGCCTGTTCCGTCAGGTCGACCGTGAATTTCTTGAGCGCTTCCTGCTTGCCCATCTGGGCCGGTGCCAGGGCGCCCGACGCCTCGCCCGGCGCGGCGGCCTGGAAGCCGTCGCTGGCCCCGAGCTTCGCTTCCACCGAATCCTTCAGCAGCGTACCGAAGCGGTCGGACAGGTCATCGGCCTTGACGCGCTCGAACTGGCGGCTGATCGCGTACAGCGCGTTGCGCAGGTTCGAGGTCTTGAGCATGCCGAACAACAGGTGGCCGCTGCGCACGGACGACTCGCCGAACATCAGCGTGCCGAACACCCATGCGCGTTCCACCGTCTCTTCCAGCTGCGACGACAAATCGGTCACCGAGGTGGCGCCGCGCGGCAGGCGGTCCAGCGCGGCCGTGACGTCGCGCGCCAGCACGGCGGCGTCCAGTTCGTAGTGGCGGATGATGCGGTGCAGGTCGGAGTCCTGCAACTGCAGGATCTGGTGCACCCAGTGGACCATCTCCACGTACGGGTTGCCGCGCAGCTTGCAGAACACCGTGCTGCTTTCGATCGCGCGGTAGCACAGCGAGTTGAGTTTTCCAAACAGTGCGACACGACTGATTTCGGCCATGATCCGGTTCTTTCGCGTGGGGTCAGCCCGGGCGGGCTGTCGGGTTGATCAAGAGTTGACGGGCATCGCGCGCAGCCGGGCCGCTCGCGAGATAAGTGGTCCAGCCGAGGCGCCGCGCGCCCAGCTGCAGGGGTGGAACCTCGGGACGCTTGAGCACCAGGCGCACGTCCCAGTCGAGCACCGTGCCGGCATAGCTCTTCACCCAGTCGACGAGGCGCGTCATGCTGGCGCCGCCGGGCAGCATGCGCTCGTAATCGTCGTAGTCGACCGGGCCGATCACGAGGCGGAACTTGTGCTGGCAATCCCAGACCTTCTTGCCCAGCACGGCCGAGGTGCCGATCCGGTTGCCGCGGTCGTCCATGCCGATGCGGGTCTGGCCGTCGAGCGGGATCTTCATCCAGTGGCCGACGAACTGCTCGATCTCGACGGGCAGCTTGAAGTACGCGCGCAGGATCGTCACGAGACCGGCGGCCGGGCGGCGCTGGTTCGCCATCAGGCCGGCGAAGTGCAGCTTGGCGAAGTCGCCGATCTCGTCGCGCCCGCGCAGGCCCGGGGTGCCGATGCCGAACAGGCTGCCCACGTAGTCGGCGAAGCGGTCGCTGTCCGGGCGGTCCAGGCTGACGGCCGGATCGGCCGCGGCGCGGGCGCGATAGAACAGCGACACCATCCGGTGGTGGAACATGTCGAGGAACGCGACCATCGTGTGGTCGCCGTGGTTGCGGGCACGGTCGCGCGCATATTCCGTCAGGTGCAGCGGCAGCGGGCCGTTGGCGCCGAACATGCCGAAGAAATTCACGGCGAGGCGCGCCCTGGCGTCGCCGGTCGCCGGCTGGAATCCCGCCACGGCGCCGGGTTCGAAGCCCAGCGACGGGTCGCGGCCGAAGCGCACGGCGTCGTCGCGCGGACGCAGCGACGTGCCGATGCGCGGCTTGTCCGGATGGGCGTTCTCCAGCAGGCGCAGGGCCTGGAAGAAGTCCATGGCCGCCCCGGCTTCGCCCAGCTGGCGTTCGACGTCTACAGGATTGCGCATGCGCCCTCCGTTGCCGTCCAGCGCATGATCTCGCCGCGGCCGACGGTACGGACGACGGTCTCGGTGAACGAATTGATCGACACGTATTGCGCGAAGAAGTGGCTCAGCACACCGCCCAGCACGAAGGCGCCGGCGCCTTCGAACGCACCGTCGTCCATCGTCACCGTGATCTCCAGGCCGCGTCCGAACGTGATGGGCCCCGGCGCCGGCATGCGCCGCGTGATCGCTTGCGCCGCGACCGAGCGCACGCCTTCGACCTGGCGCTGGCTGGTGGCGTCGAGCGGATGGCAGTACAGCGCGAGCAGCTCGCGCAGCGCGCGCGCGCCCTGGTCCGGGTCGGTGTCCGCCAGCGACAGATAGTTCAGCGACAACTGGTTGATGAGGCGCCACGCCACGCCGCCCTCGGCGAACGAGGGGAACGGCTGGCTCGGTCCGCCCAGCACGCGCACCGACTGCACCGGCCCGCCCTGCTCGAGGATGAAATCCGTCTTGCCGACGCCGAGCGACATCGACAGCGGCAGGTCGCGGTTCGTGCACCACACGACGAGGCCGAGCTGGCGCAGGTTGTGGCGGTACGGCGCCTCCTGCGCGTCGACCAGCGTGATGAAGGTTTCGCTGCCGATGTACGAGGAGCGCGGTCCGCGCTGGCGCTGGCGCTGCGACAGCAGGCGCGGCTCGCGCCGGATCTGGTAGAACGCCTGGCCCGACAGGCTTGCCGCGCCCAGGTCGCGCGCGCTGTACAGCGGATGGAATTCCTGTTCGGCGTCCGTGCCGGTGCCGTAACCCGTCACACTTTCGACCTGGTGCACCTCGAAGTCCATGGGACGGGTGCGGTCGGGCAGCACGTGGTATTCGAACTGGTCGCCGGACAGGTTGATGCGGTCGGCGCGGCGCTGGAACAGGTTCACGACGGGCGTGCAGTTCAGCGCGAAATTACTGTGGTCGAGCGCCTGTTCCAGGCGTGCGTCGCCGCGCGCCAGCAGCACGACGATCTCGAGTTCCTGCTCCGCGCAGGCGGCCACCGCGGCCTTCAGCCCGGTCAGCTCGACGAACAGGAAGCGCTGCGCGAACGCGAAGTATTCCTGCAGCAGGCGGTAGCCCTGGAAGCTGCGCTGGCCGCTGGGCAGCAGCGCGTCGTCCTCGGCGAAACCGCGCGAACGCAGTGCCGCCTTGGGCAGCAGCGTGTGCTTGCCGGCCGGACGGCTGCCCGGCAGCACGAGCACCCCGAGGGCGGCGCCCAGCAGCTTTTCGTAGATCTGGCCGGGCATTTCGTCGCTGCCGCGCAGGTGCAGCGTGAGGCGGTCCAGCGCCAGCTTGGAAAACGGCGCGCCGTTGGTCGTGCGCAGGCGCAGGCGCAGGCCCGCCTTCACGTTCGCCGGCAATCTCGCCTCGACGCCGGCGATGGTGCCGCCATGCGTGAAGAACTTCGCTTCGACCAGCTCGACCGGCCACAGGGTCAGGTCGTGCGCCGTGCGGTATTCGCAGGCGGTGGCGTCGTCCTTGCCGAGGACACTGCGCATGGCCGCGCCGCGCGCGATGCGATAGCCCACGTTCAGCGCCGGGTTGCCGAGGTCGGGCTGCAGCTGCACGATCGCCATCGACGGCGTCGGCGCCAGGAAGTGCGGGTAGACCAGCTCGGACAGGTGCTGGGTGAAGCGCGGGAACTCGGCGTCGATCTTCATCTGCACCCGCGCCGCCATGAAGGCGAAACCCTCCAGCAGGCGCTCGACGTACGGGTCGGCGCACTCGAAGCCTTCCAGCCCGAGGCGGCCGGCGATCTTGGGATACTGGACCGCGAATTCGCCGCCCATCTCGCGCAGGTGCTGCAACTCCTGGCTGTAGTAGCGAAGCAGGCGTGGATTGGTCATGACCGTGCGCCGGAAAATTCGGTGAGGCTGACCTGGGCCAGATCGAGATCCAGCTCGGTCTTGAGGAACAGGCGCTCGGGATAGGGCTGGGCCCACATGTCGGCCTGGATCTCGAACATGATCTTGCTGATCGACTCCTGCTGCGGCATGACTTTCACCGACACGGACGAGCGGATCAGGCGCGGCTCGAAATCCCAGATGGCCTGGCGGATCGCGCGTTCCAGGTCGGCCGCGTTCATGTTCGCCAGCGACGCACCGGACATGTCGGGCATGCCGTAATTCAGGACGGTGTTCGCCAGGTGCGGCAGGCGCGGCACGTCGCTGACGGACAGCAGGTTGGTCGTGTTCAGCAACCACGCGAGGTCGCGCAGCACGCCTTCGCGCAGGCCGCGCACCGACAGCACGCGCCGTTCGCGCGACTCGACCTCCTGGTCGGGTTCATCGTCGGTGAGGCGGTCGAGCAGCGAAGGTTGCAGGCGCTCGCGCGGTGCCAGTTCAGCCATGGTCGAGGGCAGCGTCGTCGTCGTGCAGGTCGAATTCGATCAGGCGCGCGTCCATCAGCGGATAATCGGCCTCGCCGCTCGTGAACATGCGCTGGCCGACCGGGTGCTCGCCGGTCCACTCGGTCGCGCGCGCCAGCTTGAGCGCGTCGGCCGCGTCGGTGCTGCCCGGGTAGCGGGTCGGGATCAGGCCGACGGTCTGGGCGCCGTTGGACCACGTGAACGTCGCGGCCGTCCACACGGCGTCGCGCAGGTCGGCCGGCGGCTCGATCTCGATGCGCGCGATGCGCATGAACGGCACCCACACGTAGCGGCCGTTGACGATCGCTTCCAGCACGGGGCCGAGGCGCCCGTCGGCGTCGGCCAGCCAGTCGAACGGCTGGTCGTCGATGCGGCCGGGCGACGCGGGCGCGGCGTCGAACGCGTCGGCGCGCAGCTTGCCGGCCGCGGCGGGGTCGGTGGCGTCCAGCTTCAGCGCTTCGGCCAGCTGGGCCATCCAGGGCTGCGGCTCGCCGAAGATCACGGGATTGCGGCGGCCGGCAAAGATCTCGGCGCGCAGGGCCTCGCACTGGATCGCCTCGCGGTAGGTCTGCACCATCGGCAGCGCGCCGGCATCCAGTTCGCCCGCCACGTTCAGCTGCGTCAGGGCGCGGTTCCACTGGCCCAGCACGCACAGGAGCTGGAACAGGAACACGCGCTGTTTGGGGTCGGCGCTGTTCTTGCGCACCGCATCCTGCAACGCGGCGAGCGCGCCGGCCAGGTCTCCATCACGAATCAGCTGTTGCGCAAGCATTCGAACGCTCCCATCCAAAAAAATTTTTACCTGCCTTACGGTGGCTCGCCAAACCGCAGCGCGCGGCAGATCCAGCCGGGAAGCGCAGGCTGAATCTGCAACGCGCAGCAGGTTTGGCGACGCCCCTTACACAGCAGCGTTTTCGGCGATGTTCCAGGCGAAGGTCTTGTCGCCGGCCACGGTGCCCTTGCTGTCCTGCGGCGTGTAGGCGAAGGTCACCTTGCCGAAGTTCAGGGTGACGTTTTCGGTCAGGCGATCTTCGCCGCCGCTGCCGCCGGTCGAGAGCGAGGTCACCAGCACTTCTTCCATCGTGATCAAGAGGTACTTCTGCTGGCCTTCGCCGGCTTTACGCACCATCAGCACGCACTTCTCGATGTGCGTGCCCTTGGCCAGGGCGGTCATCAGCGCATTCGACGAGCTGTCGATGTACTTGGTGAACGAGATGTCCTGGAAGTTGGCCTTGCCGGCGCCGCCGCCACCGCCCATGTGGGTCGTGCCGGACTGGCTCATGCCCCAGCTCCAGGCCAGGATGTCGATGTCGCCCTTCGGACCCTGGACCTTGTCGCGCGACTCGCCCTTGATCTTGTCGCCCATGTTGATGAACATATCCAATGCCATGTCTTTTCTCCTTGTGTGCCGTTGCTGTGCGCGCGGGCGGTGGTTGAACTTCCGAATGCGCGCGGACCGGGTCCGCGCGGGACTTCAAAAAACGGTCAGCCCTTTGCCGACGGCAGCTTCGACACGAGGCGCAGCGACACGGTCAGGCCTTCGAGCTGGTAGTGCGGACGCAGGAAGAACTTGGACGTGTAGTAGCCCGGATTGCCTTCGACTTCTTCCAGCACCACTTCGGCCGCGGCCAGCGGTTTCTGGGCCTTGGTCGTTTCGCTCGAGCTGCCCGGATCGCCGTCCACGTACTGCATGATCCACTTGGTCAGCCAGCGTTCCATCTCGTCGCGTTCCTTGAACGAGCCGAGCTTGTCGCGCACGATGCACTTGAGGTAGTGGGCGAAGCGGCAGGTCGCGAACAGGTACGGCAGGCGCGCGGCCAGCGCGGCGTTGGCGCTGGCGTCCGGATCGTCGTACTCGGCCGGCTTGTGCAGCGACTGCGCGCCGATGAAGGCGGCGAAGTCCGTGTTCTTCTTGTGCACCAGCGGCATGAAGCCGTTGGCGGCCAGCTCCGCCTCGCGGCGGTCCGAGATCGCGATCTCGGTCGGGCACTGCATGTCGACGCCGCCGTCGTCGGTCGGGAAGGCATGCACCGGCAGGCCTTCGACCGCGCCGCCGGACTCGATGCCGCGGATGCGCGAGCACCACCCGTATTCCTTGAACGAGCGGTTGATGTTGACGGCCATCGCGTAGGACGAGTTGGCCCACGTGTAGTTCTTGCTGCTCGGCGCGCTGGTGTCTTCCTCGAAGTCGAATTCCTCGACCGGGTTGCTCTTGGCGCCGTACGGCTGGCGTGCCAGGAAGCGCGGCATGGTCAGGCCGACGTAACGCGAATCCTCGGACTCGCGGAACGAACGCCATGCGGCGTGTTCCGGGGTCTGGAAGATCTTCGTCAGGTCGCGCGGATTGGCCAGCTCGTTCCACGATTCCATCAGCATGACGGACGGCGCGGCGGCCGAGATGAACGGCGCGTGCGCGGCGGCGGCGACCTTGGCCATCGACGACAGCAGCTCGACGTCAGGCGCGCTGTTGTCGAAGTAGTAGTCGGCCACGATGGAACCGAACGGCTCGCCGCCGAACTGGCCGAATTCTTCCTCGTACATCTTCTTGAAGATCGGGCTCTGGTCCCAGGCGGTGCCCTTGAATTTCTTGAGGGTCTTGGCCAGGTCGTTCTTCGAGATGTTCATCACGCGGATCTTGAGCATCTCGTCGGTTTCGGTGTTGTTCACCAGGTAGTGCAGGCCGCGCCAGGCGCTTTCGACTTTCTGGAACTCCTCGGTGTGCATGATCAGGTTGATCTGCTCCGTCAGCTTCTTGTCGAGCGCGGCGATCAGGCTCTGGATCGTGCCCAGCACGTCGCCGGAGATCAGGCTGGTGCCGGCCAGCGCCTGCTCGGCCAGGGTGCGCACGGCGACTTCGACCGATTCCTTGGCCTTGTCGGATTGCGGCTTGAATTCTTTCTGCAGCAGCGAGCTGAAGTCGCTCATCTCGAGCGTACCGGACTCCTGCTGGGTTTGTGCGAGGGATTCGGACATGCCGTTCTCCTGTTCTCTCGTTCGTTATTCGGTGGGCTTCGGTGCGGACGTCAGCGCCTGCATCAGCGCCGGTTCGGCCAGCAGCTTGGAAATCAGCTCTTCCGCGCCGGTCTTGCCGTCCATGTAGGTCATCAGGTTGGCCAGCTGGCCGCGCGCCTCGAGCAGCTTGTTCAGCGAATCCACCTTGCGCGCGATCGCGGCCGGGGTGAAGTCGTCCATGCTCTCGAAGGTCATGTCGACGGCCAGGTTGCCCTCGCCCGTCAGCGTGTTCGGCACCTGGACGGCGACGCGCGGCTTCATGGCTTTCAGGCGCTCGTCGAAGTTGTCGACGTCGATCTCGAGGAACTTGCGCTCCGCGACCGGCGCCAGCGGCTCGGCGCTCTGGCCCGACAGGTCGGCCAGGACGCCCATCACGAACGGCAGCTGCACCTTCTTCTCGGCGCCGTACACTTCGACGTCGTACTCGATCTGCACGCGCGGCGCGCGATTGCGTGCGATGAATTTCTGGCTACTTTCTTTGCCCACGGTTTACTCCTCCTTGATTGAACTGCCGGCCTGCTGGATTCAATAATCGTCCGATCCGTTCGACTCGCCCGGCTGCGGTCCGCGGATCACGTTCAGCTGCTGCATGCTGTCCGGCGCGAGGTTCTCCATGACTTCCATGAAGCTCATCGGCGCCAGGCGCTTGGCCCGCTCCAGCAGCATCGGCACGGGGCTCGACGGCTCGTAGCGCTGGTAGTAGGCGAGAATCTTGTCGATCATGCGGATCACGTCGGCGCGGCTGGCCACGTCGCCCGTGATGGCCGCGGCACGCGGCGCGGCCGTGCCGCCGCCCTGCTGCTGCTCGCCGTCGGCGTCGGACGATGCGTCGGCCGGCACGTCCTGCGCGGCGCCGGCGCGGCTGGCCAGCAGGTCGGCCATGCGCCGCAACTGGCGCGTCAGCGGGCCGAGGGTCAGCGCCTGCGCGCTGCCCACGTGGCGCACGAGGGCGGCCTCCAGGTTGGTCACGCTGTTCAGCGCCCCGTTGACGGCGGCGGTGGCGGCCTGCATGGCTTCCTCGGACACGTCGGCCAGCGCCGCTTCGATCGAATCCGGGGTCAGCGCGGTCTGCCCGTCCGGCACCGGCGCCTCGCCGTTCGCCTGCTCCAGCACGCGCAGCGTCAGGGCGCCCAGGCCGGGCAGCATGACGAAGGCGGTCTCGCGCAGGTCGCGCAGGATGGTCGCGGGGTCGGTCAGCTGGGCCAGGGAATTGATGCGGAGCAGGGGGTCGTTGTCGTCGTCCGGATCGAGCTCGGGGTGGACGCTGTCCCAGCGCTCTTCGACGAGGCGTTCGAGCAGGCGCACGCCGTCGGCGAAACCGGGCATCGCGTGCAGCGCCAGCAGCGCACGCACGAGCGGCATCGCCACGCGCAGGTCACGCGTGCGAGCGAACAGGTCGAGGGCCTGTTTCTTGACTTGCTTCCATTCGGGGGGGACGGCGGGGACGATGGTGTCCCCATACTGGACTTCAGGCTTGCCGAGCGCACTCTGCTCGAGCTCCATAAATGCGGGGTCGTACTCGAGATTCGGCCCGCACGGGGCGGCCTCCTCCAAATCCTCGAGCAGGACATCGACGTCGACAATACTCATGATTGTGCGCGTTCTTACTAGTTTTAGGACGGATTTCGAACTCATCGTCACGGCATCGAGTGCCGCGCGCGGTTTCATAATTAATAGCTTTTTTTCATGGAGATATTGCTCCACGAACCGCGCACTATACGCCATTTAACGGCCCCATCGTTAGCACGAGGCGTAATTTTTTTTACACTAATGTTTGTGCAAAAAGGTTGACAACAGTTTCAGGACGCGCTCGTTTTCGGTACTGCCGAGCCGCGGCGACGACGTCGATAGCGCCTGATGGAACGATGGCAGTAATATATTTACACGCACCGGGCAGCCCGCTCCAGCGCGCGCGCCAGGTCATCCACGCCGGCACGCAGGACGTCGGGCGTGAACGCGGAAAAGCCCAGCAGCAGCCCGGGCGCGACGGCGCACTCGGCACCGGCGGCCGGATTCCGGTAATAGCCCAGCGTGCGCACGTCGACGCCGAGTTCGCGCGCGTGCTGCGCGACGGTCTCCTCGTCGAGCTTTTCCGTTTCCACGAAGTGCACGCACAAGTCGAGGCCCGCGTCGGACGGCCCCTGGCGCAGCCGGTCCGCGAGGCGCGCGTCGAGCGCATCGACGAGGGCCTGCCGGCGCTCGCCGTACGCGTCGCGCGTGCGGCGGATGTGGCGCGCGAAGTGGCCGCCGGCGATGAAGTCGGCCAGGGTCGCCTGCGCCACGATGGGACTGTGGCGGTCGACGACGGCCTTGGCCCGCGCCAGCGCGGCGGCCAGCGCCGGCGGCGCCACCACGTAGCCCAGGCGCAGCGCGGGGAACAGCACCTTCGACAAGGTGCCCACGTAGATCACGCAGCCCGCGCGATCGAGGCCTTGCAGCGACGCGAGCGGCGGGCCCGTATGGCGGTATTCGCTGTCGTAGTCGTCCTCGACGATCCACGCGCGGTTCGCCTCGGCCCAGCGCAGCAGTTCGAGGCGGCGCCGCAGGCTCATGGTCACGCCCAGCGGCAGTTGATGCGACGGCGTCGCGAAGGCCAGGCGCGCATCCGGATAGTGCCGGGCCGCGTAGGCCACGTCCATGCCCTCGGCGTCGACGGGGACCGGGCAGACGCGCGCGCCGGCCACCGTGAACGGCGCCACCGCGCCCTGGTAGCCGGGCGATTCGATCCACATCGATTCGCCCGGCGCGAGCAGCAACTGGGCCAGCAGATACAAGGCCTGCTGCGAGCCGGACGTGATCACGATCTGGTCCGCCGTGCACTGCACCCCGCGCGACGCCTTCAGATAGGCGCACAGCAGCTCGCGCAGCGGCGCGTGGCCGGCGGCGCCGGCGTAGCCCAGGCTGGCCGTCGAATGGCGCCAGTGGCGCGCCTCGAGCCGGCGCCAGACGTCGAACGGGAACAGGTCCAGGCCCGGCATGCTGGCGCGGAAGGCGCGCAGCGGCCCCGCGTGGTGCAGCACGCGCGCCATGCCGCCCGCGATGAGTTCCCCGCGCGGCGACAGCGGGCGCACCATCGTCGCCGCGGCGGCGGCGCAGCGGGTGCCGGCCGGCAGCGACGCGCTGACGAAGGTGCCCTTCCCGACCGTGCCCTCGAGGTAGCCTTCCGCCATCAGCTGCTCGTACGCGGCCAGCACGGTCTGGCGCGACACGCGCAGCAAGCCGCACAGCGTGCGCGTGGCCGGCAGGCGCACGCCGGCGCCGATGCGCCCGCTCAGGATCGCGGCCTTCAGGTGGACGTACAACTGGCGGAACAGCGGCGTGGCGGCATCGCGGTCGAGCGCGGCGGCGGCGAGGATGTCGTGGACGTGCATGGCGGCGTCATCGTGATTGGTACGCCCATCTTCGCAATAATTGGTCATTTGAGCAAGCCACCTGGCACCCTAAGATGGAGACTCGTTCACACACGGGGATACGATGAAACGATTCGAAGCCACCCTGGCCTGGCAGCGCGGCGACCAGGCTTTCACCGACCAGCGCTACAGCCGCGCGCACCGCTGGCGCTTCGACGGCGGCCTGGACGTGCCCGCCTCGTCCTCGCCGCAGTCCGTGCCCGTGCCGCTGTCCGATCCGGCCGCCGTCGATCCGGAGGAAGCGCTCGTCGCGGCCGCCGCCAGCTGCCACATGCTGTTCTTTTTGTCGCTGGCGGCCGCGCGCGGCTACGTCGTCGAGCGCTACGACGACCACGCCGTCGGCACGCTCGACCTCGACGCCGGCGGCCGCATGGCCTTCACGCGCATCCTGCTGCGCCCGGCCATCGCGTTCGGCGGCGCGCGCCAGCCCGACCGCGCCGCGCTGGCCGAGCTGCACCACGAGGCGCACGCGCGCTGCTACATCGCCAATTCGCTGAAGGGAGACATCGTCGTGGAGGGATTCGAATAATGTACGTGCCGACGCATTTCACGGCCGGCTCGCAAGCCGACATGCTGGCGCTCATCGCCGCGCACCCGCTGGGCGCGCTGGTGCTTGCCGGTGACGGCGGCTTGCAGGCCGACCACATCCCGTTCGAGCTGGCGCCGCCGTCCGACGCCGCGCCGCATGGCCTGCTGCGGGCCCACGTGGCGCGCGCGAATCCCCTCTGGCAAGCGGACGGCGCGCCGGTACTCGTGCTGTTCCAGGGTACATCCCGCTATGTGTCGCCGCTGCTGTACGACCTGGAGGCAGCCGGCGGCCGCGCCGTGCCGACGTGGAATTACGCCGTCGTGCATGCGCACGGGCGGTTGCGCGCGATCGAGGACCCGGCCTGGGTCCTGGGCCAGATGACGCGGATGACGCGACGTCACGAAGATGCCCGCGCCGGCTGGCAGGTGGAGGATGCGCCGCGCGACTACATCGACAAGCTCGTGCGGACGACCGTCGGCATCGAGATCGCCATCGAGCGGCTGGAAGCGAAATTCAAGCTGAGCCAGAACCGCAGTACCGGGGACCGGGCACGGGTGCTGCAGGCAATGGAATAACACCAACGCCGCGCGGACGGGCGCGGCGCTGGTGTGCCTCGCTACATCTCAGGCAGGCATCACTTGCCGGACGTCGTGCCCGACTTGGCCATCGGCATTTGCTCGGCCGATTTCAGGTGTTGCGCGACCACCGGCTCGGTCTTCTCGACCAGGGCCTTCAGTTCCGGGTCCTTGGCCTTCTTGGCCGCGGCCATCAGCTTGGCGTGGACGGCCTTGTGATCCTGCACGCCGGCCTGCTTCATGTACGCCTTGTCGAAGGCGTCGCCGCTCATCTTTTCCAGCTTGGCGGCCATGGCCTTGTGCTTGGCGTCCGGCTCGGTCGGCAAGGTCACGCCGCGTGCCTGGGCCAGGGCCTTCACGTCGTTCAGGTTCGACGTGTGATCGTCGATCATCTGCTGCGCGAACGACTTCACGTCGCCGTTCTGGCTCTTGCTCTGGGCCAGCTTGCCGCCTTCGACTTCGGCCATGTCGGCCATCGCCATATCCTTGAGAATTTTTTCGTCGGACGCGCTCAGCTTGGCGCCGGTGCCCGCCGCCGACTGGCCGGCGCCGCTGGCGCCCATGCTCGGGCTGGCGGCGCTGTGGCCGGCCATGCCCGAGGAACCCATGCCGTTCGTCTGCTTGACGCGGTTTTCCATGCCGGTGCTGTTGCTGTTGTCGATGGTGCCTTCGCGGGTGGTCTTGCCGGACGTGTTCTGCTTGCCGACGCTGCTGGTGCCGGTCTGGCTGGGGGTCTGGCTGACCGCCGTCTGCGCCTGCACGCCGACGGCGCTGAACATGGCTGCCACTGCCGCGACGGCCAGCAGTGCTTGCAACGTTTTATTCTTCTGCATTTTGCTCTCCTGAACTCTGTTATGAAGTTGGCGCCTGGCGGGGACAAGCCGTGCGCAAGCTCGTATTCAAATGACAACGGCCGGCACAGTGTATCGCCGTGTTTTCTTGAACAGCGCGCGTTAGCCAACAGGAAAGTTTTATCGATATGCGAAGAACGGGCGACCGTCAGCGGAAGCTCAGCGCCCCCGTCAGGTCGCCCGGCGGACGCGCCCCGCGCGCCGCGAACGCCGCGTTGCGCGCGGCCAGGCCTTCCAGCAGCGGCAGCCCGTGCAGGCGCGAAATGAAGCGCAGGATCGACGTCGTGTCGTAGAAATTGTGGTCGACCGCGCCCCTCTTCGCGAACGGCGAGACGACGATGGCCGGAATGCGCGAACCCGGCCCCCAGCGGTCGCCCTTCGGCGGCGCCACGTGGTCCCACCAGCCGCCGTTCTCGTCGAAGGCGATGACGATGACCATGTCCTTCCACTGCGGCGACTTCTTGAGGTGCTCGATCACGTTGGCCACGTGGGCGTCGCCGGATTCGACGTCCGAGTAGCCTGCGTGCAGGTTCAGGTTCCCCTGCGGCTTGTAGAACGTCACGGCCGGCAGCTTGCCGGCGATGGCGTCGGCGATGAACCGGTTCGAGATCGGGCTGTCGCCCAGGCCGCCGTCGCGCAGGTGCGCGGCGCGCGCCGCGGTGCCGGGTCCGAACTGCCTGAAGTAATTGAAGGGCTGGTGGTGGAACTGGAAGTTCGGACGCTCGCCTTCGCCGCGGCCGTCCAGCGCCGCCTGCCAGGCGCCCGCATACCACGCCCAGGTGACGCCCCGTTCGGACAGCAGGTCGCCGATCGTTCGATACGTCTGCGGCGGCAGCACGGCGGGGTCGTGCGGATCGGCCAGTTGCGCGTCGCCGCCCGGCGCCGGCCGCACCCAGCTCGGCTGGTACGGCGGCGCCATCGTGTTGACCGCGTAGCCGTCCGGCGTGATGGCGCCGTTGTTGACGAATGTCGGTTTGCCGTCCAACGCCGACCTGGGCGAATCCGGTGCGGTCGCCAGGCGATATCCCGTCGGACCGTCGTCCAGCACGGCGATCTTCGCCGCGGCCGGGGTGGATGCGGCATCAAAGAATTCGGGCACGCGGCCGCTGATCAGGAACTGATGGTTCAGGTAGGAGCCGCCGAACGCGCCCATGAAGAAGTTGTCGCACAGCGTGAACTCGCGCGCGATCTGCCACAGGCCCAGCGTCTTCGACGTCTCGCCGTAACGCCCCATCGTCAGCGCGCCGCTGTCGGCCCAGGCGACGAAGCCGTCGTTCCTGCCGCCGTTGATCTGCATCTGGTTCTGGTAGAACAGATGCCACAGGTCGCGCGTGACGATCCCTTCCGGCAACGGCTTGCCGGCGGCATCCGCCAGCTTGAACGGCGCGTTCGGCAGATGCCGGATGTCGTCTTCCTTGATGAGGTAATCCTTGCCGCCCAGGTTCTGGCGCGCCGGCACCATGCCGCCCCAGATCTTCGGCAGTTCCGGCAGGACGCTGCCGTCGCGGTCCTTCTGCAGGACGGCGCTGGCGGGCAGCGCGGACAGCGGCTGCGCGAGGCCGGGGAAGTCGGCGAACAGGTTGTTGAAGCTGCGGTTTTCCAGGTAGATCACGACGACGTTTTTCACGTGCGCCTTGAGCTTGGCGTCCAGCGACCCGGCGACGGGTTTTGCACGCCGGGCCGGCTTCGCCTCGCTGGCCGGCGCCACCGACGCGCCCAGGCCCACGGCCGCCGCGGCCTGGAAGATGCGGCGGCGCGCCGGACTGGCGGGCCGGTCGTCCGCATTGCGATCCTGGTCGTCGTCGTGATCCTGCATGGCGTTCTCCTGTCGCGGCCACCCGGCCGTAAAGCAACGATTATCTTTTCTTTTTGCCACTAGGAAAAGAAAAAAGTCCGTCAATACAGGCGCTTACAACTCCTTAACGCCGATTTACCCGGGTTTAACGGCGCTTAACACGCCGGCGCGCCAGAATTCCATGAACGAATCGACGAAAGGATCACCATGAAACGCACCGCGCTCGCCGTCTCCGGCGCCCTCTTCCTGGCCTGCGCGCCCTT
Organism: Massilia sp. Root335; assembly: GCF_001425685.1. Classification (GTDB taxonomy): domain Bacteria; phylum Pseudomonadota; class Gammaproteobacteria; order Burkholderiales; family Burkholderiaceae_D; genus Telluria; species Telluria luteola. Next base: position 137,615 of record NZ_LMCY01000048.1, read on the forward strand.
CGTGCACGCCACGGAGCCGGAGGCGCCGGCCGCTCCGGCCGCGCGCCCGGCGCTCAAGCTGCCGCAGGCCGAAGTGGAACGCCTGCTGGACGCGTATGCGATGATCAAGCGGAACTACGTCGGCCCGACCGACGACAGGACACTGTTCGACGGCGCCCTGTCCGGCATGCTGGCCGCGCTCGACGCCCACTCGCGCTACCTGGACAAGGACGCCATGCGCGACGTCGGCCGCGAGAACAGCGGCCAGTACGTGGGCATCGGCATCGAGGTCGAAGGCAACCGCGACCGGTTGCGCGTCGTCGCCGCCACCGAGGGCAGCCCGGCCGAACGGGCCGGCATCCGGGCCGGCGACGTGATCGTCGCCGTGGACAACGCCCCCGTCTCCGGCATGTCGAACGACGACGTCGCCCGGCGCATGCATGGCGCGCCGGGGACGGTCGTCGCCATCGGCGTCGCGCGCCGCAACAAGATCGAGACGCTGCGCATCACGCGCGCCGACCTGCATAGCGACACGGTGCACGTGCGCATGGCGGCGCCCGGCCTGGCCTGGATCCGCGTCGCGGAATTCGGCGGCGCCACGGCGGCCGACCTGGCGGCGGCCCTGAAAAAGCTGGACGGCAAGGACGCGCCGCGCGGCCTGATCCTGGACCTGCGCAACGATCCGGGCGGCCTGGTGTCGTCCGGCGTGGCCGTCGCCGGCGCCTTCCTGCAGCCGGGCACCGTGCTGTTCTCGGCGCGCGGGCGCGAGCCGGGCGCCAACGCCACCGTCACCGTCGACGCGCGCTACTACCGCGCACCCGGCCAGCCCGACGTGCTGGCCGGCCTGCCCGCCTGGACCCGCACCGTGCCGCTGGCGGTGCTCGTGAACGGCGCGTCCGCCTCGGCGGCCGAACTGGTCACGGGCGCCCTGCAGGACCAGCACCGCGCCACCGTGATCGGCACGCGCACGTTCGGCAAGGGCTCGATCCAGTCCGTCATTCCGCTGACCGAGGACAGCGGCATCAAGTTCACGGTGGCGCGCTATTTCACGCCGGACGGCCACGAGATCCAGGCGCGCGGCATCACGCCCGACATCGTCGCGGCGCCCGCCGCGGCGGCCGACGACGACCTGCTGCTGCGCGAGGCGGACCTCGCCCGGCACCTGCCCGCGACCCAGCCGCCGGACGCCGGCGCGCAGGCGCCGCGCGAACCGTCGGAATCCACGCGCACGTTCGGCACGCGCGCCGACACGGCCCTGCGGACCGCGGTGGCCGTCCTCACGCCCGAGGACAGGCGCACGTCCACGCTCGCCGGCCTGCTGCGCCGCTGGGGCGGCGCGCTGCCGGCAGGGACCGCGGCCGGGACCGCGGGCGGCAGCGTCGTGGCGACCGGCGCGCCGTAACGGTGCCGTCACCGTGCGGTCACACGGACGTCAAACCGGCGTCATATTCGGCCGTCAGAATACGCATCGCTCCTGGGAAAAAGGGCACAAGGCGGCAAGGCCGCCCTACCGGCGCCGGCGGTCGGGAAACATACCGGCACCAAATTCCATGGTTCGTCGCTCCCTGTACATCTCGCGAGGTATGGGGAGCGGCGTTTTGGCGCATCATCACGGGATCGCCCACGATAGGAGTTGACGTTGGATTCGCACCTCAAGACCCTGCTCGACGAACTGGCTGCCTTCGGCGCCGCGCACGACGGCGATCCCGCCAACGGCGCCACGCGCATGCTCAACATCACGCCGGACACCGGCGCGTTCCTCGCCGTGCTGGCCAAGGCGACGGGGGCGCGCCGCATCCTCGAGATCGGCACGTCGAACGGCTATTCCACGCTGTGGCTGGCCGATGCCGTGGCGGACGTCGGCGGGGCCGTCACGACGATCGAACTGGCCCACGGCAAGATCGACATGGCGCGCGCCAATTTTGCGCGCGCGGGGCTGGACACCCGCATCACGCTGCTGGAAGGCGATGCCGGCGCGATGCTGGCCAGCCTGTTCGACGCCTCGTTCGACCTGCTGTTCCTCGATTCGAACCGCAGCGCCTACCTGGACTGGTGGCCCGACATCCGCCGCGTGCTGCGTCCCGGCGGCCTGCTCGTCGTCGACAACGCGACGTCGCACGCGCAAGAGATGGCCGCATTCACGGCGGCCGTGCGCGCCGATCGCGCCTTCAGGGCGAGCCTGGTCCCGGTCGGGAAAGGCGAATTCCTGGCCGTGAAGGCGTAACGGCCCGCCCCGCCCCGCTCAGAAGCGCGCCTTGTCGCGCAGCCGGTTCTTGACGTGCCGGCGCGCGCGCGGCATCGCAGCGAGCGCGCGCGCCGCCAGCACACCCTCGATGAAGCCGAGCAGCCCCGCCTCCTGCGGCACCCGCTCGCGCAACCGGGCGACCAGCGTGCGCGCGACGAAGGCATCGTTGATCTCGCCCAGCTCGTCCTGCATGCCGCTCAGGAGGTCATGGCGCCTGGTCGCCTTGCGGTCGTGCGACAGCGCGGCGAAGAACTCGCGCGCATAACGCTCCTTCTTGGCCGCGATCCGCACCTTGTGCAGGCATTCCGGCCGTTCGAGGTCGAAGCCGCGGGCGCGCTTGCGCACGCGCGCGCTGGCGTGCTGCACCAGCCGCGGCGCGGCCTTCGCGATCTTTTGCTCGAGCGGGTCGGTCGGCACGGTCGTGTGGTGCCAGCCCTTGCCCGCGATCCAGCCGCCCAGCGCCAGCATCAGCGTCGTGTAGCGCGGGCTGCCGACGGCCGAGCGCACGCGTGCCCGATGGCGCCCGGCCTCTTCGCGCGCCGCCGCCTCCACGCGCGCCAGTGCCGCTTTCTGTTCTTCCGTCAGCGGCAGGCCGGGCAGCACGGATTCGAGGAACACGTCCCAGTTGCGGGCGTCGCCCAGTTCGCCCGCGAGCCATTCGATGTCGGCGGCCAGCGGGTCCGGCAGGTGCACGAGGGTCCGCACCATCGCCTGGGCCGCGCGCAGGCGGCGCAGGCCCACGCGCATCTGGTGCAGGCTTTCGACGTCGCCCGCCAGCACGCCCGCCTCGTTGGCCTGCATCTGCTGCAGGCAGTTGAGCAGGATGCCGCCGAGGGCGTCGCCCAGCGTGGCCTTGCGCTTCAGCGGCACCGGCGTGGCCTTGACGGCATGCGCCTTGTCCTCGGTCGCCAGCGCATAGCCGCGTTCGGCCTTGCTGACGTTCTCGATGCGGACCGGCGTCGCCTCGTGCACCCGGCGCGCCAGATCGTACAGGCAGGCCGGGTCGCCGTCCTTGACTTCGAGTTCCAGCTCGCGCACCTGCGTCGTGCGTTCGCCGCGCTGCAATTCGCCGACGTCCAGCGCGCACTCGACGTGCGTGCCGTCCGGCAGGGCAAGCATCCACGTCGTGCGCTTCGTGCGGTTGACGAACACCGGTTCGGCGGCCAGCGCCTGGCCGTCCAGGCTGCGCGCCAGGTCGGGCAACGCTTCGCGTAATTGCTTGTCGAACAGGTCGTGGTCGGGCGTCCCGGACGGGATCTCGGCCTCCAGCTCGGTGCGCCGGTGCAGGCCGGCCACGGCACTGCCGCCGCCCTTCAGGGTCTGCACATGGCGCTCGCCGGCGCTGCGCACGCGCAGGGCGAAGCCGTGCTTCCACAGGTCGAAACCGCCGGTGTCGAAATAGCGGTCGACGTGCTCTTCTTCGTGCGGTCTGGACACGGCGTGCTCGCGCAGCACGGCGGACTTCCTGAGCTGCGCGGCGCCGCCCGCGTCCACGGCCAGTTTGATTTCACACTCCATGATGGCTCCTCTCGCGACATCCTCCCACTGTAGCGCATCCCCGCGCCCGCGCGCGCCGCCATCCCGCTGCAATGATTCTTCGCGTCATCCATATGCGACTCTGCACGGCACGTACCCGCGCCGCGTCAAGGCCGTGCGCATGCACGACTGATGCAGAGCAGGCCGGCGCCGGTCGCGTACCGCTACCGTACATGGGCTGCGCCGGCATTCATGCAACCGGCATCACCAAGGAGACAGTCATGGCACGGTTCGGTGTCGAAGCGATCCGCTATTTCAGCCACGCGCGCGCGGCGCACGTGGACACGGCGGGCGACCTCACGTACACATTCAATCGAAGTAATGGCCTGGACAATAAACTGCGCGGCGCCGGCCACACGCGCGCGTTCTACTGGGCCAATACGGATGTCTGGGAGACCGACATCCGCGACAGCGACCAGGGCGGCGACGACCGCCACTGGGCCGACGACGTCGACCTGTTCTGGATCGAGACCCACGGCAACCACGACGACGGCGGCCACGCCGTGCTGCTGTACGACACGCCCGTCACCGAGTGGTATGCCAACTCCTCGCGCTGGCAGCTGGGCGAGGACTGGAACAACGAATGGGTGATGGCCTATTCCTGCGACACGGCCGCGCTGCCCACCGTCACCGGCCTGTGGAACATCTTCGCGCGCATGCACATCTATTGCGGCGCGTGGGACCTGATGTGGGACGGCATCACGACGGACGAATGCGGCGACGACGTGGGCGACAACCTCGTCCACGGCGACACCGTGTCGCACGCCTGGCACGACGGGGTCTCGGACTGGTGGGTCGACAACCACCCGATCACCGTCTGCGTGGGCGACGCCGCCACCTGGAACGATGGCGCCATCCGCTGGGAGCTCAGCGCCATCAACCGCGATCACCTGTGGGGCCACGGCACCGTGACCCCGGACCTGGCGCCGGCCCAACAGGCCTGCCTGCTGTGGTACTGGACGGAGGGCTGAACCATGAACGATCACACCCTGCTGCACACATTGGCCGGCGCCTGCGCCGACGCCCGCATCCCCGACCAGGCGGACGTCCTGCTGCTGCAGGCGCCGACACAGGAACAACTGCAGGCCCGCGCCCGGCGCTTCGTCGCGCAATTGGCGGAGCATGGCGACTGCCCGCACGACAATGGCGGCACCTGGCAGCAGCGCGACGACCACACGGTGATCTACCTGCCGGACGGCGCGCGCGCCATGGTCTACCACGCGTCCGGCGCCTTGCGCTACGTGTCCGGCCTCGCCCCGGCGGAGAGCCCGTTCGCGCGCGAGGCGGAGCGCGACGCCCTGCAACGCCTCGTCGAGGAACGCGCGCGCAAGCTGGCCCTGTCCGACTGGGCCGGCCCGAACGGAGAACTCCGCTTCGAACGCCTGTTCCGCACGCGCGGCCAGGGCGCCGACCCGACCGGCCAGGCGTCCGCGACGACGCTGTTCCGCGCCCTGGGCGCCTGGCGCCAGTACGCCGGCGGCATCCCCGTGCTGGGCGCCGCGTCGGCGGCACTGCGGCTCGCCGGCGACGGCCGCCTCGACACGCTGTCCGTGCAGGTGCGGCCCGCGAACGGCGAAGTGCTGGACCGCGCAGCCGTCATCGAACCGCAACAGGGCGCGCGCCAGATCGTGGCGCAGCTGGGCACCCTGCTCGGCCAGCGCGAAATCGCGGGCGGCCTGGTGGAATCGGCGACCCTGCAGTTCGGCTATCTCGACCTGGGCAGGCGCAAGGCCCAGCGCGTGCTGGCGCCGGCCTACGTGGCACGCATCGTCCTGCGCCACAAGACGGTGCGCCAGGCGTACGTGCTGGCCGTGCGCGCGACGGAACGGGCGTATCTCGAGCTGCCCGTGTATGGCGCCGAGGTCGTGGCCGGGCACGGGCGGACCGACATCGCGCGCTGCGAGGCGGTGCTGCGCTGACCGGCGCGATCAGGCGACGGCTTGCGCGGACGGGCGCGGATGCAGGTCCAGGCGCCGCCCCGCCTTGACGATCTGGCTGGGCACGTCGTGGCCGACCAGTTCCTGCAGGCGCATCGCGGCGCGCAGCAGCAGGGCCAGGTCGACGCCGGTGTCGTAGCCCATCAGTTCGAGCGCATGCACGACTTCTTCCGTGCACACATTGCCGGTCGCGCCGGGCGCATAGGGGCAGCCGCCGATGCCGCCGAGGGATGCGTCGAAACGCTCGGCGCCGGCGTCGATCGCGGCCAGCACGTTGGCCAGGCCCATGCCGCGCGTGTTATGGAAGTGCAGCGTCAGTTCGATGCCGGGCCAGCGCGCGCGTACGGCCTCCGTGAGCGCGCGCACCTGCGTCGGATAGGCCATGCCGGTGGTGTCGCACAGCGTGATGCCCTGCACATTCACGTCGTCGACGAAGCGCGCGCACCAGTCCAGCACTTGCTGCTGCGCCACGTCGCCTTCCATCGGACAGCCGAAGCTGCACGACAGCGACACGTTGACGCGGATGCCGTGGCGCCGCGCCAGCGCGGCCACGTCGGCAAGACCGGCGAAGGAAGCCGCGCGCGTCATGCGCAGGTTGGACAGGTTATGGCTTTCGCTGGCCGACATGACGAGGTTCATCTCGTCGACACCGGCCGCGACGGCGCGCTCGGCCCCGCGCAGGTTCGGCACGAGGGCGCTGAGCACCACGCCGGGACGGCGCGCGATGCCCGCGAACACCTCGGCCGCGTCGGCCAGCACGGGCACGGCCTTCGGCGACACGAAGGAGCTGGCCTCGATCTTGGCGAGGCCCGCGTCCGCCAGCGTGTCGGCCAGCGCGATCTTGTCGGCCGTCGGCACGAAGCGGCATTCGGCCTGCAGGCCGTCGCGCAGGCCCACTTCCTGGATGTGGATGCGGCGGCCGCTGCCGATGAAAGCGCTCATGCGACCACCTTGCGCGCCCGCAGCGCTGCGATCTGGTCGTCGGTGAGGCCGATCTCGCGCAGCACGGCGTCCGTGTCCTCGCCCAGCCGCGGCGCGGCCGAGCGCACGCTGCCCGGGGTGCCCATCAGTTTCGGCACGATGCCCGGCACCTCGACCTCGTAGCCTTCGCGCGTCTGCTGGGTGAGGATCATGTCGCGCGCCCGGTAATGCGGGTCCTCGGCGATGTCCCTGGCCGTGTAGACCTTGCCGGCCGGGACCTTCGCCGCGCCGAGCAGGTCCATTACATCGGCCACGGTACGGTCCGAGGTCCAGGCGCCGATGGCGGCGTCGATCTCGTCCACGCGCGCGACGCGGCCGGCGTTGTTCGCCAGGTCGGGCGCGTCGCCCAGGTCGGGCCGGCCGATCGCCTGCATCAGGCGCTTGAAAATGCTGTCGCCGTTGCCGGCGACCAGCACATAGCCGTCGACACAGCGGTAGGCGTTCGACGGCGCGATGCCCGGCAGCGCGCTGCCGGCAGCCTCGCGCACGGCGCCGAACGCGCTGTATTCGGGGATCAGGCTTTCCATCACATTGAACACGGCTTCATGCAGCGCAACGTCGATCACCTGCCCTTTCCCGCCGTTGACCTTGCGGTGGTACAGCGCGCTCAAGACCCCGATGGTGCCGTGCAGCGCGGCCAGCGTGTCGCCGATCGAGATGCCGCAGCGCACCGGCACCCGTCCCGGCTCGCCGGTCAGGTGGCGCAGGCCGCCCATCGCTTCGCCGATCATGCCGAAGCCAGGCAGGTCGCGGTAGGGCCCCGTCTGGCCATAGCCCGAGATGCGCAGCATCACGAGGCCCGGGTTCAGTTCGGACAGCACGTCCCAGCCCATGCCCCAGCCTTCCAGGGTGCCGGGGCGGAAATTTTCGATCAGCACGTCGGCCTCGGCGATCAGCTTGCGCGCGATGTCCTGCCCCTCCTCGCTCCTCAGGTCGAGGGCGAGCGAGCGCTTGTTGCGCGACTGGACCTGCCACCACACGGACGTGCCGTCCTTCATCATGCGCCAGTTGCGCAGCGGATCGCCCGCGCCCGGCGCCTCGATCTTGATCACGTCGGCGCCGAATTCGCCCAGCGTCTTGCCGGCGAACGGGCCGGCGATCAATTGTCCCATCTCGATCACGCGCACGCCCTGCAGGGCCGTGGCGGACATCGTGCTTGCAGCCGTCATGCTCATATTGTCCTCGTCAGTTGTCGGAGTGTTCGCGCCGGCGCAGCCGTTCGGGCATGCCGAACGCCAGGATCGCTGCGCACGCCACGCTCAGGGCCGCGATCACGTACAGCGCCGGCGTCGTGCTGCCGGTGACGTCCTTGACGCGGCCGACCATCACCGGGCTGACGATGCCGCCCAGCTGTCCCAGCGTATTGATCAGCGCGATGCCGCCCGCCGCGCCCGCCCCCGTCACGAGCTTCGGCGGCAGCGCCCAGAACGCGGGGATCGACGCTACCACACCCGCGCCCATCACCGCCAGGGCCGCCACCAGCAGGCCCGGGCTGTGGTCGAACAGGCCGGCGCCGCAAAAGCCCGCCGCGCCCAGCAGCACGAGGCCGATCACGAATTTCCGGCGCTCGCCGCTGGCGTCCGACAGCCGGCCCACGAGCACCATCGCGATCGCGCCGCACAGGTAGGGCACGGCGGTGAGCAGGCCGATGGTGGTCGGGTTCGTCGTGCCGGCGCTGCGGATCATGTGCGGCGTCCAGAAGTTCAGGCCGTAGGAACTCACCTGGATCAGGAAGTAGACCAGGCCCAGCGTGAGGAAGCCCGGCGTCTTGAGGGCGCCCAGCAGCGAATGGCTGCCGATCTGCCGGCTCTGCTCGGCGATGCGCGCGGCCAGCAGCGACCGTTCCTGCGGCGCCAGCCAGGACGCGTCCTCGACGCGGTCCTTCAGCACCACGAACACGACGGCACCCAGCACGATGCACGGCAGGCCGCCCACGAGGAACAGCCAGTGCCAGCCGGACATGCCGAGCACGCCGTCCATGTGCCCCAGCACCAGGCCGGCGGCGGGCGCGCCGACGAGGCCGGAAAACGCGGAGGCGAGGAACAGCATCGACGTGATGCGGCCGCGGTAGGCGGTGGGGAACCACAAGGTCAGGAAGTACAGCACGCCGGGCGCGAAGCCGGCTTCCATGGCGCCGATCAGGAAGCGCAGCGCATAGAACTGCCATTCGGTCTGGACCAGCGCCATCAGCGCGGTGGCGATGCCCCACGACACCATGATGCGCGCGATCCAGCGCCGCGCGCCGACCTTGTACAGCATCATGTTGCTGGGGACTTCGAACAGGACGTAGCCGACCGAGAACAGGCCGGCACCCAGGCCGTACGCGGTGTCGGACAGCGACAGGCTGCTCTGCAAGGCGAACTTGGCGAAGCTGATGTTGATGCGGTCGAAAAAGGCGAACAGGTAGCAGATCATGATGAGGGGCATGATGCGCCATGCCACCTTCGCCACGATCCGCGCCATGTCGGGCACGGCCACGTCGGCCGCGCCGGACGCGGCGGAAAGAATCTTGCTCATGTGTTGTCTCCGGATAGGATTCGTCGAATGACCCGCACGCTCTTGCTGGCGTGATGGATGCGATTCTGGCAGCACCGTCCCGGGCGCGGAATGACCAAGGTGCGAACCCCGCTTTCGCGTTTCGCGAAAGCCCGCTCAGTGCGGCCTGCCCCCGGCGAGATGGTCGACCAGCTGGCGCGCGGCGCGCGGCAGGCTCTCGAGGTCGCGCACGCCGATCAGCAACTGGCGCCGCGCCCAGCCGTCCGTGAGCGGAATCTGGCGCAGGCTCAGCGAGCGCACCAGCGCGCGCACCGCATCGGCCGGCAGCACCGCCACCCCCAGCCCGGCCGCCACCATCTGGCACATCGCGTCGAAGCTGCGCACCTGGATGCGCACGCGCAGGCGCCGTCCCATCGCTTCGGTCTCGGCCTGCAGGCGCTGCGCCAGCGACGTGCCCTGCGACAGGCTGACGACGTCGAAATCGGTCGCTTCCTCGAAGCGCAGGCTGCGCCGCTTCGCGAGCGGATGGCCGGCCGGGACCACCAGCACGAGGCGGTCTTCGCGATACGGCATCAGGTGCAGGCCGAGGGCCGGCGTGCGGTCGGCGAAGATGCCGATGTCGGCGCGTCCTTCGAGCACGCCGAGCACGATCTCGCCGCTGTTGAGTTCAGCCAGTTCGATCCGGATCGCCGGCGTGGCCTTGGCGAAGGCGGCGATGTCGGCCGGCAGGAACTGGGTGATGGCCGACGTATTGGCCCACAGCCGCGCCACGCCGACGATGCCGCTGGCGTGGTCGTGGAGCTCGGCCGCGAGCAGGTTCACGTCGCCGAGGATGCGCTGCGCGTGCCGGGCCAGCGCCAGGCCGGCCGCGGTGGGCGTGATGCCGCGCGAATGGCGCTCGAACAGGGCGGCGCCGACCGCGGCCTCCAGATCGGAAATGCGTTTGCTCGCCGCGCCGACGGCGAGATTGGCCAGCAGCGCGCCCTTGCTGATGCTGCCGGAGCGTACCACCTGGCTGAACAGGGAAAGCGAGACGAGGTCGAGACGGTGCAGGTTCATGGCGACATGCTACACTTGCCGCATGCGTAAACACTCAATCCACTTTGGAGCATGTCGCCGGCGGCCCTAGAAGCCTGCCGATTGCGTTTTCACATCCACAGTTTCTATGGCCACAGCGAGAACCGTCTCCTGTGGCTTTTTTGTTTTTGGAGCCCCGATGGCGTTGATGCTGTATGACACCTACGAGCGGCGCGTGCGCCCTTTCACGAGCCTGGAACCCGGCCGCGCCGGCCTGTATGCGTGCGGTCCCACCGTGTACGACTACGCCCACATCGGCAACCTGCGCACCTACCTGTTCGGGGACACGCTCAGGCGCGTGCTCCGGCTGAACGGCTTCGAGGTCCGGCATGTCGTCAACATCACGGACGTCGGCCACCTGACCTCCGATGCCGACAGCGGCGAAGACAAGATGGAAAAGGGCAGCCGCCGCACCGGACGCACCGCATGGGACATCGCGGCCCACTTCACGCAGGCCTTCCAGCGCGACCTGGAGCGCCTGCGCATCCTCGCGCCGACCGTGTGGGCGCGCGCGACCGACCACATTCCCGAGCAGATCGACTTCATCGCCGCGATCGAGCGCGAGGGTTTTACGTACCGGACGTCGGACGGCATCTATTTCGACACGGCGCGCCTGGAACGCTACGGCCACCTGGCGCGGCTCGACATCGCCGGACTGCAGGCCGGGCACCGCGTGGACCTCGGCGAAAAACGCGCGCCGACCGACTTCGCGCTGTGGAAATTCAGCGGCGCCGAACGGCGCCAGATGGAATGGGACAGCCCGTGGGGCCGCGGCTTCCCCGGCTGGCACATCGAGTGCTCCGCCATGTCGACACGCTACCTGGGCGCGCTGTTCGACATCCACATCGGCGGCGAGGATCACGTGCCGGTCCATCACTCGAACGGGATCGCCCAGCACGAAGCCTGCCACGGCCATCCGCCGGCCCGCTACTGGCTGCATGGCGCATTCCTGCGGCTGCAGGACAGCGACAAGATGTCGAAGTCCGACGGCAGCTTCATCCGGCTCGACACGCTGCTGGAGCGCGGCGTCGATCCGCTGGCCTACCGCTACCTCGCGTTGACCGCCCACTACCGGTCGAAGCTGGTGTTTTCATGGGCGGCGCTCGACGCCGCGCAGACGGCGCTGGGGCGTTTGCGGCGCGCTTATCATCGGCTGCCTCCGGGCGGCACGGCTGACGCGGCGATGCGGGAACGGATGCTGGCGGTGCTGAACGACGACCTGAACACGCCCCGTGCGCTGGCGCTGGCGTGGGAAACGCTGAAATCCGTCCTGCCCGGCGACGTGCAGAAGGCAACGCTGCGCTGGCTGGACGAGGCGCTCGGTCTCGGGTTGGACGAGTGGCGTCCCGACACGCCTACCGTGCCGGATGCCGTGCTGGAACTGCTCGACGCACGCACTCGGGCGCGCGCGGAAAAACGCTGGACCGACGCGGACGCGTTGCGGGCGGCGATCGAAGCCGCGGGGTTCGTCATCCGCGACACGGCCGCGGGACCGGTCGCCGAACCGGTGTCCGCGTGAAGCGGCTCAGTCGAACTTGCTGAAATCCGGCTTGCGCTTCTGGAAGAACGCCGTAAAGGCTTCCTTCGCCTCGGCGCCGGTCAGCATCGCGCTGAAGCGCTCGTTCTCCGCCGCGATGGTGTCTTTCACCAGCGCCGCGCGCGAACGCTTCATGAGGGCCTTGGTGGCGCGGATCGACGCGGCCGGCAGCTTCACCAGCTTGGCGGCCTGGCCGTGCACGAACGACAGCAGCTCGGCCGCCGGCAGCACGCGGGCCACGATGCCCATCTCGAACGCTTCCTGGGCGCCGAACGCTTCGCCGAGCATCAGCTTTTCCGCCGCGCGCGTGTAGCCGGCGGACTGCGCGACGAGCAGCGACGACGCGAATTCCGGGCACAGGCCCAGCTGGCTGAACGGCATCGAGAATTTCGCGGTGTCGGCGCAGTAGACGAGGTCGCAGTGCATCAGCATGGTCGTGCCGATGCCGACGGCGGCGCCGGCGACGGCCGCGACCACCGGCTTGGTGCAGCCTTCCAGCGCCTGCATGAACTGGAACACGGGACGCGATGCCGTCATCGCGCCTTCGCCCACGTTGTGCAGGAAGTCTTCGAGGTCGTTACCGGCCGTGAAGATCTCGGGCTTGCCCGTGATGAGGATGGCGCGGACTTGCGGGTCGGCGTCGGCGGCGCGCAGCGCGTCCGCCAGCGTGGTGTACATGGCGCCCGTGATCGCGTTCTTGCGGTCCGGGCGGTTGAATTCGAGGGTGAGGATGCCGTCGGCGGTGGTGGTCAGGATGTCCATTCGGTGTCTCGCTTATTCATATAAAAAAGGGTGGGAACGGTTGTGCCGCACCCACCCTTCCGTTCACGCCGTGTGGATTACACGCGTTCGATGATGCCCGCCGCGCCCATGCCGGCGCCGACGCACATGGTGACCATGCCGTACTTCAGGTTGTTGCGGCGCAGGGCGTGGACGACGGTCGCGGCGCGGATCGCACCGGTCGCGCCCAGCGGGTGGCCCAGGGCGATCGCGCCGCCCATCGGGTTCACCTTGCTGGTGTCCAGGCCCAGGTCGCGGATCACGGCCAGTGCCTGTGCCGCGAAGGCTTCGTTCAGTTCGATCCAGTCCAGCTGGTCCTGCGTGAGGCCGGCGGCGGCCAGCGCCGCGGGAATCGCGACCTTCGGGCCGATGCCCATGATCTCCGGCGGCACGCCGCGCACGGCGAACGACGAGAACTTGGCCAGCGGGGTCAGGTTGTGTTCGCGCAGGATCTTCTCGCTGACGACGATCAGCGCACCCGCGCCGTCCGACATCTGCGACGACGTCGCGGCCGTCACGCTGCCCTTGGCGGCGAACACCGGCTTCAGCTTCGCCATGCCTTCCATGCTGGCGTCGGCGCGCGGGCCTTCGTCCAGGTCGACGGTGCGGCGCTTGACCTTGATCTCGCCGCTCGCCAGGTCCGGCGTGCGGGTGACGATTTCGACCGGGGTGATCTCGTCCTTGAACAGGCCGGCCTGCTGGGCGGCGATGGCGCGGCGGTGCGATTCCAGGCCGAACGCATCCTGGTCTTCGCGCGACACCTTCCACTGCTGGGCGACCTTCTCGGCCGTCAGGCCCATGCCGTAGGCCAGGCCCACGTTCTCGTCCTTGAAGGTCTCCATGTTGATCGACGGGTGGTGGCCCATCATCGGCACCATCGACATCGACTCGACGCCGCCGGCGATCATGACGTCGGCCTCGCCGACGCGGATGCGGTCCGCGGCCATGGCCAGGGCGGTGATGCCCGAGGCGCAGTAGCGGTTGACGGTCACGCCGCCGACGGTGTTCGGCAGGCCGGCCAGCACGACGGCGTTACGGGCCACGTTGAAGCCCTGCTCCGCTTCCGGGAACGAGCAGCCGACGATGGCGTCGACGATCAGCGCCGGGTCCAGGTTCGGCACGGCGGCCATCGCGCCGCGGATCGCGTGCACCAGCAGGTCGTCCGGACGGGTCTTGTTGAAGAAGCCGCGCGGCGCCTTGCCGATCGGGGTACGGGTCGCCGCGACGATGTATGCGTCTTGAAGTTGTTTGCTCATGTCAGTAGTCCTTGTTGTCCGCGCCGCGATCAGTTACGCACTGGTTTACCGGTCTGCATCATGCCCATGATGCGTTCCTGGGTCTTCGGATTGTTCAGCAGCGCGACGAATGCGCGGCGCTCCATGTCGAGCAGCCACTGCTCGGACACGACGCTGCCCTGGTCGACGTCGCCGCCGGAGACGATCTCCGCGATCGTGTCGCCCAGCTGGTAGTCATACGCCGAAATGAAACCGCCGTCGCGCATGTTGACCAGCTGGCCGCGGATCGTCGCCCAGCCGTAGCGGCCGGTCACGGTCACCGGACGGCGCAGCGGCGCGCGGTAGCCCGCATCGAACATCGAACGCGCGGTGACCTTCGCCACGTGCAGCAGCTCGTACGGGTTGAAGACGATGATGTCGTCGTCCTTCAGGTAACCCATCGCCTTCGCCTCCAGGGCCGATTTCGACACCTGCGCGGTGGCCGCGTTGGTGAAACCGGTCTTCAGGAATTGCAGGATGTCGTTGCCCTTCGATTCGTTGGCGGCGCGCACCGCGGCTTCCTTCAGGCCGCCGCCGGCCGGCACCAGGCCGACGCCCACTTCCACGAGGCCGATGTACGACTCGATGGCCGCCACGCGCTTCGACGCGTGCAGCGCCATTTCGCAGCCACCGCCCAGCGCCAGGCCGGCCACCGCGGCCACGACCGGGATGTTCGAGTATTTCATCGCCATGAACGTGTCCTGCAGTTCCTTGACGATCGGGTCCATCGCTTTCGCGCCGCCCGCCATGAAGGCCGGCAGGGCCGATTGCAGGTCGGCGCCGGCCGAGAACGCGCCGCCTTCGGCCGCATCGGCGCTCCAGATCACGATGCCCTTGTAGCCCTTCTCGGCTTCGTCCAGCGCGCGCCTGATGCCCTTGATGACGCCGTCGCCGATCACGTGCATCTTCGTCTTCAGCGAGATGACGAGCACTTCGTCGCCCGAGTGCCACAGGCGCACGGAGTCGTCTTCGAACACGGTGGTGCCGGCAGTCTTCGGATCGTCGCCGCCGCTACCCACGACCGGTGCGCGGAACTGCTGGCGTTGATACACCGGCAGGTCCGACCGTGCTACGAACGCGTTCTTGGTGACGGAGTAGGAACCTTCAGGCGTGTGCACGCCCTTCTCCGCGACCGGGGCGCTGAACACCCAGCCAGGGAGCGGCGCATCGGTCAGGGCCTTGCCGGCCTCGATGTCTTCCTTGACCCACTGGGCGATGGTGTTCCAGCCGGCGGCCTGCCACGTCTCGAACGGGCCGACGCTCCAGCCGAAGCCCCAGCGCATCGCGAAGTCGACGTCGCGCGCGTTGTCGGCGATCGAGTCGAGGTGGAACGCGATGTAGTGGAACGCGTCGCGGAAGATCGCCCACAGGAACTGCGCCTGCGGGTTGGTCGACTCGCGCATTGCCTTGAATTTCTTGACCGGGTCCTTTTCTTTCAGGATGCGCGCGACGATGTCGGCGGCCTTGGCGCCGCCCGGCACGTATTCGCCGCTCGCGAAGTCCAGGCGCATGATCTCCTTGCCGACCTTCTTGTAAAAGCCGCCGCCGGTCTTCTGGCCCAGCGCGCCCTTTTCGATCAGCTTGGCCAGCACGTCCGGGGTCTTGTAGACGCTGAAGAACGGGTCGTCCTTCAGGTTGTCCTGCATCGTCTTGATGACGTGGCCCATCGTGTCCAGGCCGACGACGTCCGCCGTGCGGAACGTGCCCGACTTGGCGCGGCCCAGCTTCGCGCCGGTGAGGTCGTCGACCACGTCGACGGAGAGGCCGAACTTCTCGGCTTCGTGGATCGTGGCCAGCATGCCGAAGATGCCGACGCGGTTGGCGATGAAGTTCGGCGTGTCTTTCGCACGCACGACGCCCTTGCCCAGGGTCGACGTCAGGAACGTCTCGAGCTGGTCGAGGATTTCCGGTTTCGTGGCCGCGGTCGGGATCAGTTCGACCAGGTGCATGTAGCGCGGCGGGTTGAAGAAGTGCACGCCGCAGAAGCGCGACTTCAGCTCGGCGTCGAAGCCTTCGGCCAGCTTCTCGATCGACAGGCCCGACGTGTTCGACGCGAAGATGGCGTTGGCGCCGATGTGCGGCGCGACCTTCTTGTACAGGTCGTGCTTCCAGTCCATGCGCTCGGCGATGGCTTCGATGATCAGGTCGCAGCCGGCCAGCACGTCGAGGTTGTCCTCGTAGTTGGCGACTTCGATCAGCGCGGCGTCGTCCTTGTTGCCCAGCGGGGCCGGCGACAGTTTTTTCAGGTTCTCGATGGCCTTCAAAACGATACCGTTTTTATTGCCCTCTTTGGCCGGCAGGTCGAACAGCACGACCGGGACCTTGGCGTTGACGCAGTGCGCAGCGATCTGCGCGCCCATCACGCCGGCGCCCAGGACGGCGACTTTCTTGACGATGAAGTTGGACATACTCGTTATCCTTTGATTAGTCGTCGTTCCCGCGGAGGCGGGAACCCAAGATTGCATACGCAGACACTGCGCGGAACTTGGATCCCCGCCTGCGCGGGGACGACGGGTAAGTGTGATGGTGCGTATTTAGAACAGGTCTGCGTCCAGCGCCAGCAGGTTCGAAGCGCCCGAACGTGCCTGGCGGATCAGCATCGCGGTTTCCGGGTACAGGCGGGCGAAGTAGAAGCGTGCGGTCGCCAGTTTCGATTCGTAGAACTTGTCGCCCGAATCCTTCTTGGCCAGCGCGATCTTCGCCATCTGCGCGAAGAAGTACGAGAACACCATGTGGCCCACGACGCGCAGGTAAGGCACGGCGGCGGCGCCCACTTCGTCCTGGTTCTGGAAGGCCTTCATGCCGATTTCCATCGTCAGCTTGCCGACCTTCTCGCCCAGTTCGCCCAGCGGGCTCACGAATTCGGCCATCTGCTCATCGAGGCCGTTCTCTTCGACGAACGCCTTGACCTTCTCGCCGAACGCGCGCAGCTTGGCGCCGTTGTCCATCAGGATCTTACGGCCCAGCAGGTCCAGCGATTGGATGGTGTTGGTGCCTTCGTAGATCATGTTGATGCGGGCGTCGCGCACGTACTGCTCCATGCCCCACTCGGCGATGTAGCCGTGGCCGCCGTACACCTGCATCGCTTCCGACGTGGCGATCCAGCCGTTGTCGGTGATGAAGGCCTTGACGATCGGGGTCAGCAGGGCGACTTCGTCCGCGGCTTCCTTGCGGACCGCTTCGTCCGGGTGGTTCAGTTCGCGGTCGATCTGCAGCGCGACGTACGACGTCAGGGCGCGCGCGCCTTCGGCATAGGCCTTGGCGGTCAGCAGCATGCGGCGCACGTCCGGATGGACGATGATCGGGTCGGCCGGCTTGTCGGGCGCCTTCGGGCCCGACAGGCTGCGCATCTGGATGCGGTCTTTCGCATACACCAGCGCGTTCTGGTACGCGACTTCGGTCAGGCCCAGCGACTGCATGCCGACGCCCAGGCGGGCCGCGTTCATGAACACGAACATCGCGTTCAGGCCCTTGTGCGGCTGGCCGATCAGGGTGCCGATGGCGCCGTCCAGGTTCATCTGGCAGGTCGAGTTGCCGTGGATGCCCATCTTTTCCTCGATGGCGCCGCACGTGATGCCGTTACGGGCACCGACCGAACCGTCGGCGTTCGGCAGGAACTTCGGCACGAGGAACAGCGAGATGCCTTTCGAGCCTTCCGGCGCGTCCGGCAGGCGGGCCAGCACCAGGTGGACGATGTTTTCCGACATGTCGTGCTCGCCGGCCGAGATGAAGATCTTCGAGCCGGTGATGCTGTAGGTGCCGTCGGCCTGCGGTTCGGCCTTGGTGCGCAGCAGGCCCAGGTCGGTGCCGCAATGGGCTTCGGTCAGGCACATCGTGCCGGTCCATTCGCCGGACACCAGTTTCGGCAGGTAGAACTTCTTCTGGTCGTCGGTGCCGTGTTCCTTCAGGCACTCGTACGCGCCGTGCGACAGGCCCGGGTACATGGTCCATGCCTGGTTCGAGGAGTTCAGCATCTCGTAGAACGAGTTGTTCAGCGAGACCGGCAGGCCCTGGCCGCCGTATTCCGGATCGCAGGCCAGCGCCGCCCAGCCGCCTTCCACGTACTGTTTATACGCTTCCCTGAAACCCTTGGGCGTGGTGACGGCCTTGGTGGCGGCGTCGTAGTGGCAGCCTTCGCGGTCGCCGCTGTGGTTCAGCGGGAACAGCACTTCCTGCGTGAATTTCGCGCCCTCTTCCAGCACCTGGTTGATGATGTCGGCGTCGATCTCCTGGTACGCCGGCAGGTTCTTGAATTCTTCGGTGACGTTGAGGAACTCGTGCAGAACGAACTGCATATCCCGAAGTGGCGCGACGTACTGACCCATGGTTGTTCTCCTGACAGGTGAATATTTTGTGTTGAATTACTGAGCGCGGACGGTATCCGCCTGGCTGCTTTGCTTGTTGGGGTTGCGGTAATCTTCGACCAGGCGCGCGAAGCCGCGGTGCGCGCGGTCGACGGCGCCCGGAATGCGCAGGAAGCGCGCATCGTGGTGCACCGCCAGCACGAGGCCGTACATCTCGTACACGAGTTGCTCGGGGTCCGTGCCCGTCTTCAGGTCGCCGATCTCGATCGCCTGTTGGGCGCAGCGCAGCAGGGCACCCTGCCACGTGCGGACCATGGCCACGAGTTCTTCGCGGATCGGGCCCGGACGGTCGTCGTACTCGACGGCGCCGCTGATATAGATGCAGCCGGACGCGATCTCGACCGACACGCGCTTGAGCCAGCGGTTGAACATCGCCTCCAGGCGCGGCAGGCCGCGCGCTTCCTTGAGGCTGGGGAAAAAGACTTCCTGCTCGAAGCGGCGGTGGTACAGCTTGAGCACGTCGATCTGCAGGTCTTCGCGCGAACCGAAGTGCGCGAACACGCCCGATTTGCTCATGTTCATGCGGTCGGCCAGCAGGCCGATCGTCAAGCCTTCGAGACCGTCGCGACTGGCGAGCTCGAGCGCAACGTCGAGGATGGCGGCCCGCGTCATCTCGCCTTTGCGCATGCTCATCGATTTTGCGGAAGTATTAATAATATGCCTCGCGTAAGAGAGGATTTCTTCTGGCCGAAAAAATCCGAACGCTCGTACTATTATCTACCGGCCGTGAAATGTCAAACGGGAACTTAGAGGCACCGTTCTAGTGCCCTGGTCGCAACGCGCGGCGGGCTGCTCAGCCCCCGGCGCGGGTGATGGCGCGGCGGTCGCGCTTGGTCGGGCGGCCCTTGATCGTGCTGCCCGGTTCGGGGAACAAACGGCGTGCTTCCTGATCATTTTCGCGGCGCACGATACTCTCTTCCGTCTCGCGGTACAGGGCCTGGGCGACGGGTGCCGGCCCGCGCTTGTCGGACAGGCCCAGCACGACCACTTCCCAGCGGTTCGAACCGTTGTCGATGAAAATCTTATCATCGACTCTCACGGAACGGGCGGGTTTGACGGGCTCGCCGCCGATCCGCACGCGTCCGCGGTCGACGGCATCCGCCGCCAGCGAGCGCGTCTTGAAGAAGCGCGCGGCCCACAGCCATTTGTCGATCCTTACGTTGTCATGTTCCGTCATATCACTCCACTCATGCATAGCCGATCGCAACGACGCGCATGGTCATTTTATAGAGAAAATAGGCCATTTCGTGGCCGCAGCGGCGCACCCAACCCAATTGTCTCAAATCATCCATGCAGACCTGCACGCCGTCGGCGATGCCGCGCTCGATCTGGCGGGCGAGGCTGGCGGCAAAATGCGCATCGCGCACGACGACGTTCGCCTCCTGGTTGACGAACAGCGACAGCCCGTCGCAATTGCTGGACCCGACCGTGGCCCAGTTGTCGTCCACGACCGCGACCTTGGCATGCAGCTGGGTCTTGCGGTACTCGACGATGCGCACGCCGGCCGCCAGCAGTTGCGAATAGAACGACGAGGCGACGGCATCCTGCATGCGGAATTCGCCCACGCCGATCATCAGGCAGACGTCGACGCCGCGGCGCGCGGCCTGGCACAGCGCCTCGCGGAATTTACGGCCCGGCGCGAAATACGGCGTGGCCATCAGCACGCGCTTGCGCGCGCGGCCGATCGCCTGCAGGTAGGCGCGCTGGATGGTGCGGCGGTTGCGCAGGTTGTCGCGCACGACGAAGGCGGCGCGCATCGGGTGATCGCCGAGCGCGGCCGGCTGCTTGCGCATTTCGCGGAACAAATTGATCCGTCGAACGAGCGGCAAGTGTCCGGCCCGCGTCCACTGCGCCTGGGCTTCGCGGTGGATTTCCGTCACGAGCGGGCCGCGCACGCACACGGCGAAATCCCAGCGCGGCGCGGGCAGCGGCGCGTGCGGTTCGTAGTCGTGCAGGTTGTCGTCGTTCGTGTTGATGCCGCCGACGAAGGCGACCTGGCGGTCCATCACGGCGATCTTGCGGTGGCTCCGTGCGGCGCCGCGCCTGAACCACGGATTGAACATGCGGTAATGCACGCAGACCGCGCAGAATTCCGCTTTCAGGCGGCAGGCGATGCGGTTGCCGGTGCCGAACCAGTCGGCCAGCACGCGCACCTTGACGCCGCGCCCGGCGGCGCGGATCAGCGCATCGGTGACGGCACGCGCCGTCGCGTCCTCGGCATAGATATAGGTTTCGTACAGGATCTCGTGCTGGGCCGCATCGATCGCGGCCAGCAGCGCCGGGAAATAAGTGCTGCCGCTTTCGAGGAGGGTAACGTCGTTGTTGGCTACATAGGTGACGGTGCGCATTGCTATGCCAGCTGCAGATTGGCCACGATCGGTGCGTGGTCGGACAGGCGCGCCCATTGCGGGCCGTGCAGCACTTCGGCATGCTCGACCTTGAAGCCGCGCACATAAATCCGGTCGAGCCGGAACCAGGGCAGCGCGGCGGGAAACGTCCGCGCCGGGACCAGGCGTTTTTCGCGTCCGGCCACATTCCGCACCATATCACCAATCTTGACGCCGAGCCGGGCCGGCCGCTCCAGTTCATCGAATACTTCAACGACGCCCAGCTTCATGCGCAGGCAATCGCTGAGGGTATTGCGCCAGTCGTTGAAGTCGCCCGCGATGATGACCGGTTCGCCGTTCGGCGCGGAATCCTGCACACATTGAATCAACAGGTCGGTCTGGCGCCGGCGGCTGCCTTCGAACAGGCCCAGGTGCACGACGTAGCAGTGCACATTGCCGGACGGCGTCTCCAGCACGCAGTGCAGGATGCCGCGCTGCTCGTAAGCATGGTCGGACACGTCGTGGTTGCGCGTATTCGAGATCTCGAAACCGGACAGCAGCGCGTTGCCATGGTGGCCATGGTCGTACACGGCGTTCATGCCATAGGCGGAATGCAGGTTTTCGCCGGCAAAGAATTCGTGCTGGGCCTTCTCCGGCCAGTGATGGTGGGGGCTGCGTACCTTTTCACCGTAGCGCACCTGGTAGCGGTCGTGCCGGCCCTGCACTTCCTGCAGGAACACGACGTCCGCACCGAACGCGCCGATGGCTTTTTTCAGCGCCAACACGCGCGGCGTACTACGAAAGGAAGAGACGCCCTTGTGGATGTTGTAGGTCGCAACACGGATTTTCATGGGAACATTGTAACCCCATCAGTCCGTGCCCTTCCCGGGCGGGGAGCGCAATCGTGCGCGGGGAGCCTCTCCCGGCTCGTGGCCGGGAAAGGCGTCGGGGGACTGCTCAGGGGGCAACGGCGGCGTGCCTGAAATCGCCGTTCGGCAGAGGACGCGCTTCGGGTGGGATGACGGGGTCGCGGTAGACCGGATTGGTGCGCAGCGGGCCCATCAGGCGGAGACCGCTCAATAGCTCGATGCACAGGTAATCGTTATCAACGCCAACGTCCTTGACCTTCTGCTCGTGTCTGCGTTCGCTCATGATTCCTCCCTTTGTTGGACATTGCTAAAATGAAAAGCCGTCAGAAACGACTTGTTGACCTTAATAAAATCATTTCTCACTGTCAAACGAACGATTGTATTGTGCGAATTTAAATTGTCTAAATTAAATTCTGTGCATACAGTGAAGCAGAACCGCTCGTGAAAGAATCGAGCAGGATCGATCAAAGTAAATCTCTCAAATTATCACGTCGATTAATGTGTTTACGACGCGATCCGGCCCTCGGCGTGCCGGGCGGGGAGCGTCATGGCGCGCTTCGGGCTTCAGTCCGCCAGCGCCAAATTTTGACCAGGGCGCCGTCCGGAAGTTCCGGGCCGGCGCGCAGCAGGGCGCGCGCACCGGTTGCTGCCGGCGCCAGGTCGTCGAGGGAGAAGATGGGCTTGCGCCCGGCAATCGTCAGTTGGCCGCGTCGGCGTCGGACGCCGGCCGGAAACGCGGCAAGACGACGCGGAACCGCGTGCCCTTGCCCACTTCGCTGTGCACGTCGAAGCGCCCGCCGTGCTTTTGCACGATGCCGTACGACAGCGACAGGCCGAGGCCGGTCCCCTTGCCCACCGGCTTGGTCGTGAAGAAGGGTTCGAAGATGCGCCCCAGCTTGTCCTCCGGGATGCCGGTGCCGGTGTCCTCGACTTCGATCCATACCTGCGTCGCGTCGTGGCCGGTGCGCAGGGTGATGCGTCCGTGCTTTTCGATCGCATGCGCGGCGTTGACCAGCAGGTTCATGAATACCTGGTTCAGCTGCGACGGATAGCACTCGATCTGCGGGATCTGCGCATACTCCTTGGTCACTTCGGCCTTGTACTTGATCTCGTTCCAGACGACGTTCAGCGTGCTGTTCAGGCCAGCTTCGAGGTCGGCGTACTGCAGGCCGCCGCCGTCGACGTGCGAGAAATCCTTCATGTCCTGCACGATGCGGCGCACGCGGTCGATGCCGTCGAGGGATTCGCGCAGCAGCGGCTCCAGGTCTTCGCGCAGGTAGTCGGCGTCGACTTCTTTCTTGATCCGCGCGATCGCCGCGCGGTCGTCCGGACTGAACGAGCCCTCCAGCGCCTCGTAGCTGTCGAGCAGCCGGAGCATGGACTGGGCATACCGCTGCAGGCTGCCCAGGTTCGAGTTGACGAAGCCGATCGGGTTGTTGATCTCGTGCGCGACGCCGGCCGCCAGCACGCCGATCGAGGCCATCTTCTCCGATTGCAGCAGCTGGCTCTGGGCCTCGCCCAGCTTCTTGATCAGCTCCGCCTGGCGCGCCTTTTCGTGCTCCAGGGTCGCATTCGCCTCGCGCAGGTCGCGCGTGCGTTCGCGCACTTTCGATTCGAGCTGGTCGCGCGACTCGCGCAGCGCTTCCTCGGCCCGGTGGCGCTCGGTGACGTCGGTGTAGCCGAACACCCGTCCGATCACCCGCTCGCCCAGGAACTGCGGCCGCGAGCGGCATTCGAAGAACCGGCCGTTACGGAGCCGGAACAGGTCCTGCGTCTCGGTCGTATCGGCCACCTGGCGCAGCTGGCTGCGGATCAACTCGCCCTGCTCGACCTGGCCCGCGATGTATTCGACGATGCCGTCGTCGTCGCCGGCCTCCAGCAGCGCGGCCGGGATCTCCCACATCGCCGACAACAAGCGGTTCATGCTCGTGATCTTGCCGTGCCAGTCGATCACCAGGATGCCGTCCGCGGTCGACTCCAGCGTCGTGCGCAGCTGGGCCAGGGTCTGCTCGAGCAGGTCCTCGACCTGGCGCTCGTGGCGGCAGTCGCGCGCCCGCACCAGCAGCAGCGGGCGGTCGCCGTCGCGGATCACGCGCATCGACTTCATCACCGTCAGCATCGCCGCGTCGGCGCACAGGTACTCGCCCTCCTGCGCCTCGACGTCGAGGTACTGGCCGGCGCGCACGTCCTCCCAGTAGAACACGTCCTGCAGCGAGCTTTCGATGTCGGTGATCAGCATCTCGCGCAACTGCGCGCCCGAGTAACCGAGCACCTGTTCGACCATGCGGTTGGCGACGAGGATGCGCAGGTCGGCCGGGTCGACCAGCATCACCATGTAGGGGCTGTGGTCGACCATCAGCTGGTGCAGGCTCATGGCTGGCTCCTCCGGCCCGGATCACCTGCATCGAAGTAGTAGCTGACGCGCTTGCGCGGGCTGAGGTAATTGTAGATGTCCTTCGGCACCTGGGACGGGCGGATCGACTTCACGATGTTCAGGTCCGGCTGCTGCTCGAGGTTGACCACGATCGCTTCCTCGCGCGGCACGCTGGCCTCGTAGATCATGACCTGCGGCCTGGTCGGCTTGGCGGTGTTGACGTTGACGACCATGCCGACGACACCGTTGCCCAGCTGGACGATCGTGCCCGGCGGGTACACGCCGAGGCAGCGGATGAACACCTGCAGCAGCTTGGGATCGAAGCGGCTGCGCATCTTGGCGAACATCAGCGACAGCGCCTCGTGCGGCGTGAGCGAATCGGCCAGATTGCGCGGGTTGCACAATTCGTCGTAATGGTTGGCGATCGACACGATCCGGGCGAGGATGCTGGTCGCCTCCCCTTGCAGGTGGCGCGGATAGCCGCTGCCGTCGAACATCTCGTGGTGGTCGCGGATGATGGCCAGCGCCGGTGCCGCCAGGCCCAGCTTCTGGCCGATCTCGAGACCGCCGTGGCAATGGGTTTCCATCAACGCCTGCTCGGCATGGTTGTAGGCATCGAGCTTGTTCATCACCTTGTCCGGGATATTCCGGGTGCCGACGTCATGGAACAGCGCGCCCATGCCGAGCAGGCTGGCCACCTCGTGCGGCAGCTTGATGTCACGGGCGATCATCATCGACAGCATCGTGACGTTGAGGGAATGCACATAGACTTCCTCGCCGCCCAGCTTGTCGCCCATCAGGTTGATCGCCAGTTCCGGCGCGGACAGGATCGAATCCGTGATCTGGCCGATCAGCTTGCCGGCCACGCGGACCGTCTCGGCCGGCTGGGAAAACAGGTTGCGGTCGATGTCGCGGATGGCGCGCGCGGTATTGACGAAGGCCTGCTCGATGCGCGCCGCGCTCTCGCGCTGCTCGCGGATGCGCTCCATCATTGCCCGTTTCGCCGCCATGACCGGCGAGTCGGCACGCGACTCCGGCGACACCGGGACCGGCGCCGCCGGTGCCGGCTGGGCCGGCGCCGCCGTGGGCACGGGGATGTCGCTGAGCGCGGGATCGACGCGGACCGTGGCCAGGCCGAGGCCGTGCAGGATGCGCAACTGGTCTTCGGTCTTGACCTTGAAATGGCTGAACGCGAAGGGGTGCTGGAACCACTTCAGGTCAAGGTAGATATACAGGCCGATCTGGACCTGGTCGATTGGAATGGTAAGCGTGTCGGCCATGATGCGCCTCGGTACGTGGGCACTTGTAGAGGGAAATCTTCAAGACCGAAAGTATCAAGTCCCACCATTTCGGTCAAGAAACATTTGTTTCCACGTAGAATTTGTGACGTCTTGTGGCGGCGGCGGCACGATTCGACGGTTGGGTGTTTGCAACAGTCCCGTCTCAGGGGCCGGTCGCCACGCGGTCGCGCCCCTGCTCCTTGGCGCGGTACAGCGCCTTGTCGGCCGCCCAGAACAGCGCCTCGGCATCCTCGGCGTGGACGGGATAGGCGGCGACGCCGAACGACGCCGTGATCCGCTCCGGCCCTTCGCCCTCGGCGTTCGGCTTGATGCTGCCCAGCGCGATGCGGATCGCCTCCGCGCGCGCGCCCGCATCGAACGCCGTGCATTCCGGGAGGAGCAGGACCATCTCCTCGCCGCCGTAGCGGCAGGCGATGTCTCCTTCGCGGATGCCGAGGCGCAGTTGCTGGGCGATGGTGCGCAGCACGGCGTCGCCGACGGCGTGGCCGTACTCGTCGTTGACGCGCTTGAAATGGTCGATGTCGACGAGTACGAGGCTCACGGGCACGTCCTTGCGCCGCGCCCGCGCCAGCTCGCGTTTCAGGGCGGCGTCGAAATGGCGCCGGTTGAACAGGCCGGTGAGCGGATCGAGCACCGATTGCCGGCGCAGCGTTTCGCGCAGGCGCACATTCCCCAGCGCCAGCGCGAGCTGCTCCGCGACCGTCACCGCCAGGCGCTCCTGCTCGTCCTCCCCCGGGCCGCGCGCCAGTCCTTCGACGTGCAGCATGCCGACCAGTTCATCGTGCGTGACGAGCGGGATGCACAGGCGCCCCGCCGTCTCGTCCGCCGGCGCGCGGTAGTGGGCGCACGCCGGGTCATCGTAGCCGGCGGTCCGGTAACGCGCCCCGTGGCGCAGCGCCCAGCACGACTCGATGTCGATGGCCGAAGGCTGGTCGGACGGCGTGCCCCACTGCGTGTGGCGGTCCAGCATGTTGGGGTCGTCGTCGCGCAGCAGGAACAGCGTGCCCGCCACGCCGGGCAGCAGTTTCGGCATGGTGCGCGCGATCACCGGGCCGGCGTCCGGGATCGACGGCACGGCTTCCACGGCACGCAGCAGTTCCGCGACCAGTTTCAGTTCGCGGTTGTGGCGCGTCGTCAGGGCGACCGCCTCGGTGAGCTGGCCGGCCTGCATCTCCAGCTGCGCGGCGGCGGCGCGGCGCGCGCGCAGCATGCGCATCACGATCAGCAGCAACGTGCCCAGCACGAGGATATTGCAGGCGGTCGCCGCGAGGCTCACGGTGAACGACCGCCCGGAGCGCGCCAGCAGGTCGACCCGCAGCGCGTCGCGCCTGGCCTTGCCGCGCGCATCTTCCGCGGCGACGAGCTGGCGCAGCTCGTCCATGTATTGCTTGCCGCGCAGCGAGCTGACCACACGCTCGGTCGCGTCGAAACCGGCGCGGCGGCGCAGCAGGATGGTCTCGTCGAGTTCGGCCATTTTGAGTTCCGCCACGCGCGCGATGCGCCACACGCTGGCCCGTTCGGCATCCGTGCGCGCCAGCTCCTTGGCGTCGTGCAGGGCCGAGGGCAGCGTGCGCCGGGCCCGCTCATACGGCTCGAGGAAGGCCTCGTTGCCGGTGATGACGAAGCCGCGCTGCGCCGTCTCGGCGTCGCGCAGGCTGGTCAGGACGTCGTCCAGGCGCTGCTGCGCGAGCAGGTCGGCGCGCGTCTGCGCCAGCAGGACGTTGACGGAGCGATTCAACCAGAACGGCACCGCCGCCACCAGCACCATGACGGTGAAGACGGCGAGGACGACGAATCTGAGATGTTTTGCGCTGCGCATGGGATGTCGATCGGAATGTCATTGCTACGAGGCAAGGCAAAATAGCACAGATTCCTTGGCGCACAGTTGAAATGGACGACGTCGGCCGCCTGGATCGTGTTTTTGTCTACGCCGCTTGGACGTGGCGCGGCAAATGCAGGATCGCTTCCGCGTTCGAGCTGGAAAAGCACCGGTCGGCCGCTTCCAGCAACGGCAGCCAGGCATATTGCAGGTGTTCGCGCGGCGCGAGGGTGATCGCGATGTCGCGGGGGACGCAGACGGAGAACACGTGCTCGGTGTTGTGGGTGACGCCGGGCGCGTAGCGGTGGCGCCAGGTCTGATAGATCTCGTAGACGTTGGACAGGTGCCAGTCCTTGAGGACGATGCGTGCGCCGTCGGCGACGATGCCCGTTTCCTCGAACAGTTCGCGCGCGGCCGTTTCCAGCAACGGTTCGCCGGGGTGGTCGAGGGAGCCGGTGACGGATTGCCAGAAGCCGGGGCGGTCGGCGCGTTCGATCAGCAGCACCTCCAGGTCGGCGGTGTGGATGACGACGAGGACGGATTCGGGGATTTTATGCGTCATGACGCCATTGTAGCGCCACATGAAAAGCGTCGTCCCCGCGGAGGCGGGGACCCAAGTTTCATGCGCAGTCGAGACGCAAGCAAAATTGGATCCCCGCCTGCGCGGGGACGACGATTCATCCGTCTACAATAACGAAGGCTTACGCGACCTTCGGCTCGTTGCGCAGACGGATATGCAGCTCTTTCAGCTGCTTCTCGTCGACTTCCGACGGTGCGTTGGTCAGGAGATCCTGCGCGCGCTGGGTCTTCGGGAACGCGATCACGTCGCGGATCGACTCGGAACCCGTCATCAGCGTGATCAGGCGATCCAGGCCGAACGCCAGGCCGCCGTGCGGCGGCGCGCCGTACTGCAGGGCGTCGAGCAGGAAGCCGAACTTCAGCTGCGCTTCTTCGGCGTCGATCTTCAGCGCGCGGAACACCTTGCTCTGGACTTCCTCGCGGTGGATACGGATCGAGCCGCCGCCCAGTTCCCAGCCGTTCAGCACCATGTCGTAGGCCTTGGCGATGCAGGCGCCCGGGTTCGTCTCGAGCATGTCCTCGTGGCCATCCTTCGGCGCCGTGAACGGGTGGTGCGTGGCGTTCCAGCGGTCGCCTTCCTCGTCGTACTCGAACATCGGGAAATCGATGACCCACAGCGGCGCCCACACTTCTTCGAACAGGCCGGCCTTCCTGGCGAATTCCGAGTGGCCGATCTTCACGCGCAGCGCGCCCATCGAGTCGTTCACGACCTTCGCCTTGTCGGCGCCGAAGAAGATCAGATCGCCGTCTTGTGCACCGGTCAGTTCCAGCACCTTGGCCAGCACGTCGTCGGAGAGGTTCTTGACGATCGGCGATTGCAGGCCGTCGCGGCCCTTGGCCTTCTCGTTGACCTTGATGTAGGCGAGGCCCTTGGCGCCGTAGATGCCGACGAATTGCGTGTACGCGTCGATTTCCGAACGCGGCATCGAACCGCCCTGCGGCACGCGCAGGCCGATGACACGGCCGCCGGCCATGTTGGCGGCGTTGTTGAAGACCTTGAATTCGACGGTCTTCATCAATTCGGTCAGTTCGGTGAACTGCAGCTTCACGCGCATGTCCGGCTTGTCCGAACCGTAGAGGCCCATGGCGGTGGCGAAGTCCATCACCGGGAACGGGTTCGGCAGGTCGATGCCGGCGGCGTTCTTGAAGACCACGCGCATCATGTCTTCGAACAGGTCACGGATTTCCTGCTCGGTCAGGAACGACGTCTCGCAGTCGATCTGGGTGAATTCCGGCTGGCGGTCGGCGCGCAGGTCTTCGTCGCGGAAGCACTTGGTGATCTGGTAGTAGCGGTCGAAGTTGGCGACCATCAGCAGCTGCTTGAACAGCTGCGGCGACTGCGGCAGCGCGAAGAAGTTGCCCGGGTTGACGCGCGACGGCACCAGGTAGTCGCGCGCGCCTTCCGGCGTGGACTTGGTCAGCATCGGGGTCTCGATGTCGATGAAGCCCAGGTTGTCCAGGTACTTGCGCACTTCCATCGACACCTTGTAACGCAGGCGCAGGTTGTGCTGCATCTGCTGGCGGCGCAGGTCGAGCACGCGGTGCGTCAGGCGCGTCGTTTCCGACAGGTTGTCGTCGTCCAGCTGGAACGGCACCGGCACGGACGCGTTCAGCACTTCGAGCTTGGTGGTGTTGATCTCGATCTTGCCCGACTTCAGGTTGGCGTTGGCGGTGCCCTCCAGGCGGTTCACGACGGTGCCCGTCACGCGCAGGCAGTACTCGTTGCGTACGTGCTCGGCGACCTTGAAGACGTCGGCATTGTCGGGGTGGCAGACGACCTGCACGAGGCCTTCGCGGTCGCGCAGGTCGATGAAGATCACCCCGCCGTGGTCGCGGCGGCGGTGCACCCAGCCGCACAGGCTGACGGTTTGGCCCAGCAGCTCTTCGGTCACGAGGCCGCAGTAGTGAGTACGCATGGAGGACATAGTTTTTCGATCCTGGTTGGTTGATTCGGTGGGCCCGCTTCAATCGCGGCCCCTGGATTCTTTGCTGCCTTGTTCTTCTATTGCGCCGCGATGGCGGCGGGGGCGGTGGCCTCGGCCGGCGGCGGCGGCGCCACGACGCCCATCGAGACGATGTACTTGAGCGCCGCGTCGACCGACATGTCCAGCTCGACGACCCGGCTGCGTTCCATCATCAGGAAGAAGCCGGAGGTCGGGTTGGGGGTGGTCGGCACGTACACGCTCACGTAGTCGCCCACCAGGTGGTTCTTGACGTCGCCGCCCGGCACGCCGGTGAGAAAGGCGATCGTGTACGAATTCTCGTGCGGGTACGGGATCAGGACGGCCTTGCGGAACGCGTTGCCCGACGACGAGAACAGCGTGTCGGACACCTGCTTGACGCTGCCGTACACCGAGTTCACGACGGGGATGCGCTGCAGCAGCCGCTCCCACATGCGCACGAACCATTTGCCGACCAGGTTATTGGTCAGCAGGCCGGTCACGAACACGATGGCCAGCGTGATGATGGCGCCCAGGCCGGGAATGTACGTCTGCGGCCGCCACTCGCTCGGCACGAGCACGAGCGACTGGTCCAGCGTGCTGATCACGAAGTTCAGCACCCAGGCCGTGATCGCGAGGGGCACCAGCACCAGCGCGCCTGTGATGAAATATTTACGCATCGATTGTCGTGACGGATCTCGTCCGGTGAATGTGTCGGGTGCTCATTATGCGCCGGCCGCGGGGCCGGTGCCGCGGTCAGGTGCTGCTGTCTTTCGCCGGCGCGGCGGCGGGTGCCGGCGCGTCCGACGACGCCGACGTGCTTGCGCCACCGTCGGACGACGTCGGCGTCGACGCCGGCGGCGTCGTGCCGGTTGCCGGCGCAGAGCCACCGCGGAAGTCCGTCACGTACCAGCCGGTACCCTTCAACTGGAAACCGGCCGCGGTGACTTGCTTCTTGAACGATGACTTCCCGCACGACGGGCAGACGGTCAGAACCGGATCGGAAATCTTTTGCAGTACATCTTTGGCAAAACCGCATTCATCGCAGCGGTAGGCGTAAATCGGCATCTGAATACTCCGCAAAAATCATCAAAACCCTGAATTATAAAGCTTTTGCGGGAGATTTTGACTCTGGCCGGCATCCGGGGGCCGGATGGCCGCTCGAGCAACTTGCTGCAGCATGGAAACAGTGTTGTTTTTCGTCAGCGCACGGATGAGTTCCGTTTGCCGAACATCAACTTAACTGTTTAAATAGCATTCTCGACAGCGTCAACGCTGCACAGGATTTAAGAAACAGAAGTTTGCGCGACCGGTTTCCGGCCCGCCGCAATACCGAAGAAAAGCACTTCAAATCGGGGCC
This sequence comes from Massilia sp. Root335, assembly GCF_001425685.1. Lineage (GTDB taxonomy): Bacteria > Pseudomonadota > Gammaproteobacteria > Burkholderiales > Burkholderiaceae_D > Telluria > Telluria luteola. The sequence continues at coordinate 168,390 of NZ_LMCY01000048.1, forward strand.
CGCTTGCGGGCCCTTTCTTTTTAGCGGCGGCGCCAGACCATCCAGCGTTCCTTGCCCGCGAACACCGGTATCGAATCCTCGACCGCCTCGTCGGCCACGCATTCGAATGCGCTCGCCAGCAACGCATCCAGTTCCCCGCGAGACATCCCGAACGGCGGCCCCTTGGCCGCATCGTCGAAGAAGAAATACCCGGCCAATAAACCGCCCGGCCCCAGCAACGCCGCCCAGCGCCGCGCCACGTCCGGGCGGCGCGCGGGCGGCAGCGCGCACAGGAACGCCTGTTCGTAGATCAGGTCCAACGGCCGCGGCGGCGCGTACGCGAAGAAATCGGCCTGCACGATGCGGTCCGCCCACGGACCCGCCAGCGCGCGGGCGCGCGCGACGGCTTCAGGCGAGAAATCGATGGCGGCGGCATCCCAGCCGGCCGCGCACATCAAGGCCAGCTCGTGCGCCGAACCGCAGCCGGGCACCAGTACCGCCAGCGGACGATCGGCGTTTGCCACGAAACGGCGCAGTGCCAGCGATACGCCGCCCCGCTCCCACGGCGTGAAACCACGCTCGAAGCGCTCGTCCCAGAATCGCGGCGACAGCGGATCGCGGCTGGCGAACGCCGGCGGCGCGGCCATCATGGCGTCCAGTGCAAGTGCCCGGCGGCGAACATCGCGCCGACGAGCACGGCCACCACGCCCGTCGCGCAGGCGAGGAAGGCCAGCAGACGGGTGGCGCGGCGCTGCTCCTGCAACATCTTCGCCATGAGGTCGCCCATGTCGAGGTCGCTGTATGCACGCTTGTGCAAGACCTGGTGCATCAGGCGCGGCAGCTGCGGAAAGATCTGGCCGAAGCGCGGCGCCTCGGCTTTTAGACGCTCGGCCATGCCGCGCCAGCCGACCTGCTCGGCCATCCAGCGTTCCAGGTACGGTTTCGCCGTCTTCCACAGGTCGAGGTCGGGGTCGAGCTGGCGGCCCAGGCCCTCGATGTTGAGCATGGTCTTTTGCAGCAGCACGAGCTGCGGCTGCACCTCGACGTTGAAACGGCGCGACGTCTGGAACAGGCGCAACAGCACCTGGCCGAAGGAAATGTCCTTCAACGGCCGGTCGAAGATCGGCTCGCACGTGGCGCGCACCGCGGCTTCCAGTTCGTCGACGCGGGTCTCGCGCGGCGCCCAGCCGGATTCGATGTGCGCCTCGGCCACGCGCTTGTAGTCGCGCCGGAAGAAGGCGAGGAAGTTCTGCGACAGGTAGTCCTTGTCGAAATCGTTCAGCGTGCCGACGATGCCGAAGTCCAGCGCGATGTAGCGGCCGAACGTGGCCGGATCGATGGAGACGAGGATGTTCCCTGGGTGCATGTCCGCGTGAAAAAAGCCGTCACGGAAAACCTGCGTGAAAAAGATCTCGACACCGTCGCTGGACAATTTCTTGAGGTCGACGCCAGCCACGGCGAGGCGGTCCGTCTGCGAGATCGGGATGCCGTTCATCCGCTCCATCACGATCACGCTGCTGGAACAGTAATCCCAATACATTTCTGGCACGAGCAGCAGATCGGAATTCGCGAAATTGCGGCGCAGCTGGCTGGCGTTGGCCGCCTCGCGCATGAGGTCGAGCTCGTCGTGCAGGTATTTGTCGAACTCGGCCACCACTTCGCGCGGCTTCAGGCGGCGGCTGTCGGCCCACACTTTTTCGATGAGGCCGGCGGCCATCTGCATCAGCGCAATGTCCTCGTCGATCGTGGTCTTCATGCCCGGTCGCAGCACCTTCACCGCCACCTCCTTGCCGTTTTTAAGCGTGGCGAAGTGCACCTGGGCGATCGAGGCGGAAGCGACCGGCGTGCGTTCGAACGACGCGAACAGCAGGTCCGGCGCCGCGCCGAGCGAGCGTGTGATCTGGGCGATGGCCAGGTCGGAATCGAACGGCGGCACGCGGTCCTGCAGCAGCGACAGCTCGGCCACGATGTCCGGCGGCATCAGGTCGGGCCGGGTCGACAGCACCTGGCCGAATTTCACGAAGATGGGCCCCAGCTCTTCCAGCGCCAGCCGCAGGCGGATCGCGCGGGGCGAACTGATGCGGCGCCAGAAGAAGACGGTATTGATCAGGCGGGCGGTGCGCGGTACGTGCAGCCCGGAAATTGCGATCTCGTCCAGGCCATATTTGACGATGACGGTGAAGATCTTCAGCAGGCGCAGGAATTTCAGGATCATCAGTGGTCCGAAGGCGTGTCAGGGAGCGTCGGTGCGGGCGCGGTGCCGTGCCCGGCGCGCTGTGCGAGCTGCTGTTCCAGCTTCTGCTCGAGTTTGGCGATGCGCTTGGCCGTGCGCTCGACGTCGTCGCGCAGGCGGCCGACGTCGTCCGCGAAATTGTCCACGGTCGCGGGACGCACGAGCACGCGGCGTTCTTCCAGCAGGAATTCGGCGACGTTCTCTGCCAGCCGGCGTCCGGCCGCGGCGGCGCCCGTCACGGCCGAGCGCGCCCCGCCGGCCAGGCGCACGGCGCCGATCGGCCCGAACAGGCGCTCGAGGTCGTGCTCGGCATCCCAGCGCAGGCCCTTGGACAATTGCGAGATCGTGTTGGCGAACTCGGCGTCGCCCTCGATGCGCACATAGGAAAACGCGCGGTCGCGGTTCTGCAGGATCAGCGGCACGTCGCTCAGCTTGACGTGGATGGTGACGCCGGCCGCATCGTCGGCGCCCGCCGTCTCGAGCATGCCGTCGCGCGCGACGCGCATGCGCAAGGCGACGTGGCCCGTATCGATACATGCGGTCTTGCCGGCGTGGCGCATGAGGGCGTCGCGTGCCCACGCTTCCTGCGCCAGCAGGTGATTGATCGTCGCCACGGCCGGGGCCGTCAAGCCGCGTTGCGGCGACAGGAAAGAGGAAGTCGAAGACATGAAGGATTCGTATTCACAAAATAAAACCGCCCGGCATCGTCGGGCGGTTTCGATCTTACCAGTTCACCAGAGCATAAAACCCGGAGCACAAGCTTTTTATTGCGAAGTGTTCAAGTAATTTGCTGGATGCCCGCCAGCACCCAGCCGCCATTGCCGTTCAGCGGCTTGGACAGGTTCCACACCTCGACGAACGGTTCCGGCTGCGCGCCCGGCGCATTGCGGATCATGCCGTTGAACTGCACGCTGGCCAGGTAGTCGCGCTCGTTCGTCTCGATGCCCAGCAGCTGGGAATCGATGGCGACGACTTCCGTAAAGTCGGGCTGGCCGCCCCGCTCCTGGATCTGCAGCGACAGTTCGGCATATACCTCGGGCGACGTGAATTCGCGCAGGTCGGCGACGTCGCCGCGGTCCCAGGCGGCCTGCATGCGGATGAACGATGCCTTGGCGTGGCGCAGGAAGGCGTCCGTGTCGAAGCCGGCCGGCACGCCCCACTGCTGGTGCGCGGGCGCGGCCTTGTCGAGCGACGGCGCGCTCGAGAAGCCCGACTGGAAGCCGCCGGGGTTGCCCTGGTAGCCGCTGTTCAGGCCCGAGCCGATTTCCGGCGTGGCCGAGGCCGGCATGGGATTCTGGTTAAAGCCGGTAAACGTCGGGTTGGCCGGCGTGTCCTTGCGGCGGAACATGCGCACGATGAACATCACGGCGAACACGAGCAGCAGGATCATCAGCACCGACGACAGGGCGCTCGCCATGGCGCCGCCGATGCCGAAGTGCGAGAACAGCGCACCCAGGCCGAGGCCGAGCAGCGCACCGCCCAGCACGCCTTTCCACATGCTCGGCCGCTTCACCGGCAGCGCGGGCGGCACGGCGGGCGCAGGGGCCGGGCGCTGGTACGACGGCTGCTGGTACGACGGCTGCTGGTAAGGCGCCGGCGCCGGAGCGCGCATCCGGCTCACGGACTGCGACTGGCGGCCGAACGACCGGCTGCCGCCGAGCGGGCGCGCGTCGGCGATGCTGGACAGCGCCGTCAGCGCGATCAACATGCTGGCCAAGAACTTTTTCATCTGCTCACCTCAGAGTTTGATGCCGGTGTGCAGCGCGGCCACACCGGCCGTCAGGTTGTAGTACTGCACGCGGTCCAGGCCGGCCGTTTCCATCATCGATTTCAGCGTGTCCTGGTCCGGATGCATGCGGATCGATTCCGCCAGATACCGGTAGCTTTCCGCATCGCCGGCGATGCGCTGGCCCAGCCACGGCAGCACGGAGAACGAATACACGTCGTACGGCTTTTGCAGCGGCGCCGCGACTTTCGAGAATTCCAGCACGAGCAGCTTGCCGCCCGGCTTGAGCACGCGGCGCATTTCCGCCAGCGCCAGATCCTTGTGCGTCATGTTGCGCAGGCCAAAGGCCACGCTGACGCGGTCGAAATAATTGTCGGGGAACGGCAGTTTTTCCGCGTCACACAGCAAGGTGGGGGTGACGAGACCCTTGTTCAATAGACGATCGCGGCCCACGCGCAGCATCGACTCGTTGATGTCGGTCAGCCAGACCTCTCCGCTCGGCCCCGCCTGCCTGGCGAACGCCTTCGACAGGTCACCCGTGCCGCCCGCGATGTCGAGCACCTTGAAGCCCGGACGGATGCCGGCCTGGGCGATGGTGAACGCCTTCCACACCCGGTGCAGGCCGGCGGACATCAGGTCGTTCATCACGTCGTATTTCGACGCGACCGAGTGGAATACCTTGGCTACTTCGTGAACCTTCTCGTCTTCCGAGACGGTCTTGTAGCCGAAATGGGTGGTGTTGGTCATGGTAGCAAGCCGTTTAGTCTTGCCACATTATACAAGCCGGGTGCTGTGCTCAGCTTAAAGGTGTCTTACCCGGAGCGGGCCCAGTGAAATCGTTGCCATGCGTACACCTGTCGTCTTTGCCACACGGGATAGCAATCGTGCATCACAACTGTTAAAACTCTGCTTATAATGATTTTCGCTTGCGCACAGTTCGGAACAGGGATGCCTTATCGCTTAACCATGTGTCGCCAGCAAAAACACATTATTTTTCAAAAAAATTTCTTGAGAGAGAGAAACATGGCGACTGGCACCGTGAAATGGTTCAACGACGCAAAAGGCTTTGGCTTCATCAAACCTGACGATGGTGGCGACGATCTGTTCGCACACTTCTCGGCCATCAATTCGGCCGGCTTCAAATCGCTGGCGGAAAACCAGCGCGTCAGCTTCGACGTCACGTCGGGCCCGAAAGGCAAGCAGGCAGCAAACATCCAGCCGCAATAATCCCCGACCGGGACGCAAACCGGATAGCGCCGGCCCACCAGGCCGGCAAAGAAAAAAGCGCCGTGTATCGAACCGGCGCTTTTTTCGTTGATGCCGTCGGTTCCGCGACGGCTCAGTGGCTTCCGCAGCCACCGCCGCCCCCGCTCCCGCAACCGCCGCCCTTCTGTCCGGCCACCGGCACGGCACTCGCTTCGCGGCCGCTGTCGCCTTCATACCCCGCCGCATGCAGGCGAGCCAGGTAATCCTGCCACAACCGGTCGTGCTCGTTGCCCAGCTTGTACAGGTAATCCCAGGTATAGATGCCGGACTCGTGGCCGTCCGTGAACAGCGGCTTGACGCCGTAGTTTCCGACTGGCTCGGCGCCGCGGATGCCGACGTCGCGCTTGCCGACCTGCAGCACTTCCTGGCCCGGACCGTGGCCCTTCACTTCGGCCGACGGCGAATAAACACGCAGCAGTTCGAACGGGATGGCGAAGGCGGCGCCGTCGTCGAAGGCGATTTCCAGGACCTTCGATTGCTGGCGGATGGTGAGGTTGGTGGGCGTAGGCATGATGGGATCGGAAACGTTAATGACCGTCGCTCCCGCGGAGGCGGGAGCCCAAGTCCTGCGTGCGTCGCGTCGGCGCATACAAAATTGGGTCCCCGCCAAGGCGGACGGCCAGTCCGGGGACGACGTGGATAGGCGAATTTTACCGCTTAATGAAGCGGCGCTTGATCGCCTCCGCCAGCTGCGGCACCAGCGCCCGGCGCGCGGCCAGCACCGCCTCGTCCGTCGCGCGCACGGCCTGCGCCCACACGGGCGACGGGAAGTGCGCGTCGTCGGCGTAGCGCGGGATCACGTGCCAGTGCAGGTGCGGCACGACGTTGCCGAGGCTCGCCACGTTGACCTTCAGCGGCTGCATCACCTCGCGCACCGCCAGTTCGAGCTTGTACACGGCATCGTTCAGCAGCAGGCGATCCGCGTCCGCCAGGTCGCTCGCCTCGCGCACGTGGTCCTTCCAGATCACGCGCGCGAAGCCGGGGTAGTTGGCGTCGTCGACGAGGATGACCGCGAATTTATCGTTGTCGACGACGGTGGGCGCCGACAGCTCGCACAGCTCGCAGCCGGCCACACGCGTCATACGAGCACCCGCTCGATGCCGCCGTTGTTGGCGTTGGCGACGTAGTTCGGCATCCAGTTCTCGCCCAGCAGGTGGCGCGCGATCTCGACGACGATGTAGTCGGCCGTGGTGCCCGAGTCGTCGTTGTAGCGCGACAGGCCCTGCAGGCAGGACGGGCAGCTCGTCAGGATCTTGACGTCGCCCTTGAACCCGTCGGCGCGCAGCTTGTCCGCGCCCTTTTCCATTTCCTGCTCCTTGCGGAAGCGGACCTGGGTCGAGATGTCCGGACGGCTGACGGCGAACGTGCCCGACTCGCCGCAGCAGCGGTCGTTCTTTTCGATCGCGACGTTGTCGACGGTCTGCACGAGCGCGTTCACGGTCTTCATCGAGTCCTGCAGCTTCATCGGCGTGTGGCACGGATCGTGGTACATGTAGCGCGTACCGGTCACGCCTTCCAGCCTGACGCCCTTCTCCAGCAGGTACTCGTGGATGTCCATGATGCGGCAGCCCGGGAAGATCTTCTCGAACTCGTAGGTCGCCAGCTGGTCGTAGCACGTGCCGCACGAGACGAGGACCGTCTTGATGTCGAGGTAGTTCAGCGTGTTGGCCATGCGGTGGAACAGCACGCGGTTATCCGTCATCATCTTGTCGGCCTTGTCGTACTGGCCGGCGCCGCGCTGCGGATAGCCGCAGCACAGGTAGCCCGGCGGCAGCACGGTCTGCACGCCCACTTCCCACAGCATCGCCTGCGTGGCCAGGCCCACCTGCGAGAACAGGCGCTCGGAGCCGCAGCCGGGGAAGTAGAACACGGCTTCCGTATCGGCGTTCGTGACCTTCGGGTTGCGGATGATCGGGATGACCTTGTCGTCCTCGATGTCCAGCAGCGCGCGCGCCGTCTTCTTCGGCAGGTTGCCCGGCATCTTCTTGTTGACGAAGTGGATCACCTGCTCGCGGATCGGCGCCTTGCCCGTGGTCGGGGGCGGTGCCTTGGTCTGCTCTTTCGCGACGGCCTTCAGCACGCTCGCGCCCAGGCGCTGCGCCTTGTAGCCCCAGTCGATCATCCCCTTGCGCATCGCGTTGATGGTCGTCGGATCGGTCGCGTTCAGGAAGAACATGCCCGCGCGCTGCGCCGGCTTGAAGCTGCGCTTGTCCATCTTGCGCAGCAGGTTACGCATGTTCATCGAGACGTTGCCGAAGTCGATGTCCACCGGGCACGGCGTCACGCACTTGTGGCACACGGTGCAGTGGTCGGACACGTCCTCGAATTCTTCCCAGTGGCGGATCGAGACGCCGCGGCGCGTCTGCTCTTCGTACAGGAATGCTTCGATCAGCGCGGACGTCGCCAGGATCTTGTCGCGCGGCGAGTACAGCAGGTTCGCCTGCGGCACGTGCGTGGCGCATACCGGCTTGCACTTCCCGCAGCGCAGGCAGTCCTTGACGCTGTTGGCGATCTCGCCGATGTCGCTCTGCTGCATGATCAGCGATTCGTGGCCCATCAGGCCGAACGACGGCGTGTACGCGTTGCGCAGGTCGGCGTAGCCGCTCTCGCCGTTCAGCAGCTTGCCCTTGTTGAAGCGGCCTTCCGGATCGACGCGTTTTTTATAGTCGCGGAAATCGCGGATCTCGTCCTCGGTGAGGAATTCCAGCTTCGTGATGCCGATGCCGTGCTCGCCCGAGATCACGCCGTCCAGCGAACGCGCCAGCTTCATGATGCGCTCGACGGCCTTGTGCGCATCCTGCAGCATGGCGTAGTCGTCCGAGTTCACGGGCAGGTTCGTGTGCACGTTGCCGTCGCCCGCGTGCATGTGCAGCGCGACGAACACGCGCGAGCGCAGCACGCGCTTGTGGATCGCGGTCGCCTCGGCCAGGATCGGCTCGTAGGCCGCGCCGTTGAAGATGTGGCGCAGCTGCGCGCGGATCTCTTGCTTCCACGAGACGCGCACGGTGTGGTCCTGCACGACGTCGAACAGCGTGGCGCCAGGCTGCTGCGCGAGGCGCGCCTGGAACGTGCCGCTCAAACCGTCGAGGCCGAAGTCGGCCAGCTTATCGAGCACGGCGCCCAGCGGCTGGTCGAGGTTGGCCATGATCCAGGTCCAGCGCGCGGACACGCGGGCCAGCAGATCGTCGGCCTGCTGCGGGCGGTCGCCGAGGATTTCTTCCTTCGACACGCCTTCGCCGGTCGCATCGTCGGCCTTCGTCACTTCCAGGTTCCCGGACGTGAAATAGGCGTGCAATTCCTCGACGAGCTGCAGCTTGTTCTTGATCGACAGCTCGACGTTGATGCGCTCGATGCCGTCCGTGTACTCACCCATCCGGTTCAGCGGGATGACGACGTCTTCGTTGATTTTAAAGGCGTTCGTGTGGCGCGCGATGGCCGCGGTGCGCGAGCGGTCGAGCCAGAATTTCTTGCGGGCTTCCGGGCTCACGGCGATGAAGCCTTCGCCCACGCGCGTGTTCGCGAGGCGCACGACTTCGGACGTGGCCAGCGCGACCGCGTTCTCGTCGTCGCCGACGATGTCGCCGAACAGCGCCATCTTGGGCAAGGTGCCGCGCTTCGATTTGGTCGCATAGCCGACGGCGCGCAGGTAGCGCTCGTCCAGGTGCTCCAGGCCCGCGAGGCGCAGGCTGGCGAATTCCGGCTTGCCGTTCTTCGGCAGGCTGTCCAGGTAATCCTTGATCTCGACGATCGACGGGATCGCGTCGCGCGCCTGGCCGAAGAATTCCAGCGCGACGGTGCGCGTGTACTTCGGCATCTTGTGCAGGATCCAGCGGCCGGACGTGATCAGGCCATCCGTGCCCTCTTTCTGGATGCCCGGCAGGCCCGCGAGGAACTTGTCGGTAACGTCCTTGCCGAGCCCCTCCTTGCGGAAGCGGCGGCCTTCGATGGCCAGCGTCTCGGTGCGGAACGGCTCGCCTTTCGGCGCCCCCTTTTCCGACGGGTGCGTCCATTCGAGCTTGAACGTGGCGACCGGCGCGTCGTGGATCTTGCCCAGGTTGTGGTCGACGCGCGTGACCTCGAGCCAGTCGCCGTTCGGGTCGACCATGCGCCACGAGGCCAGGTTGTCGAGCGCCGTGCCCCACAGGACGGCCTTCTTGCCGCCCGCGTTCATCGCGATGTTCCCGCCGATGCAGGAGGCGTGCGCGGAGGTCGGGTCGACGGCGAACACGAAGCCGGCCTTCTCGGCCGCCTGCGACACGCGCTGCGTGACGACGCCGGCGCCCGTGTAGATGGTCGCGTAGTCGCGGTCGACGCCCGGCAGGCGGGTCATCTCGACCTCGCTCATGCCGATCAGTTTTTCCGTGTTGATCACGGCCGACAGCGGCGACAGCGGAATCGCGCCGCCCGTGTAACCGGTGCCGCCGCCGCGCGGGATGATGGTCAGCCCGAGTTCGATACAGCCCTTCACGAGGCCGGCCATTTCGTCTTCCGAATCCGGCACGAGGACGAGGAACGGGTATTCGACGCGCCAGTCGGTGGCATCCGTCACGTGCGACGTGCGGTGCATGCCGTCGAAGCGGATGTTGCGCTTGTCGGTGTAGCGGCCCAGCACGGACTTGGCGCGCTTGCGCAGGTCGTAGGTCTCGGCGAACTCGCGGCCGAAGTCGTCGACGGCCTTGCGGGCGGCGACGAGCAGCTGTTCGACGGCGCTGCTCCGACGTGCTGCCGTGGCCGGATCGGCCTCGCTGCCATCCACCGTCAGGCGGCGCTTGTCGACTTCCGCCAGGCGGTGATGCAGCGCTTCGATCAGCTTGGCGCGGCGCCTGGGGTTGTCCAGCAGGTCGTCCTGCAGGTACGGGTTGCGGCGCACGACCCAGATGTCGCCCAGGACTTCGTACAGCATGCGCGCCGAGCGCCCGGTCTGGCGGGCGCCGCGCAATTCGTCCAGCAATTGCCACGATGACTCGCCCAGCAGACGGATCACGATCTCGCGATCGGAGAACGACGTGTAGTTATAGGGGATTTCGCGCAGCCGGATGGGCGCGTTTTCTTCGAGCAGGGCGTGGATATTGGCAGGAGCGTTCATGGGGAGATCGACTGTCGTACTGACGCGTAGGACTCTCTATTCTAGCTTATTGCGATGCACCACGCTGGCGAAGGAATGATTTTTGCAACGGTCGAAAGGCAGAAACCAACAGAAAACTGACGCTATGCTCGAATTTGTTTTGGAAAAACAGACTTTTTCCGCCTAAAGCACGGCGTCCTGCGCAGAGATGCGTCTTATCCACGCCGGCCAGTCCGGTCTGCGTTACCGCCCGGGCTGGCCGATGCAATCAGGGCAACTTCAGGGCGACGGTTGCAGCTTCCAGCGCTGGCAATCCCCGCCCAGCCACTGCCATTGCTGGACATTGCCGCCCGGCGCGGTGGAACAGGCATCGACATCGAGCACCAGGCCGCTGTTCTTCGATACGAGGCGGAAGTAACCGCCACCGACCGGCTCCGGATGCCATGCCTGGCAAGGGGCGCCATTCGGCGTCCACTGCTGGACGTTGCCGCCGTTGGCCGTCGAACAGGCATTCACGTCCAGCGCCAGGCCGCTGTTTATGGACGTCAGCACGTAATCGCCGTTACCCTGGTTCTGCACGTTCCAGCGCTGGCAGTTGGCGCCGTTCGGCGTCCACTGCTGGACGTTGGCGCCGGCCAGCGTCGAACAGGCGTTGACGTCCAATGCCAACCCGCTGTTCTTCGAGATCAGTGTATAGATACCGCTGGCGACCGGATTATTCATCGGGCCGGCGGCAAATTTGATCGAGCAGCCGACATTGACCAGTTCATACAATTGCGCGCCATTCGCCGACGGCAGCAATTGCGTGGAATAGCCATTGCAGACATCGCTGCCGCCGTTGGTCACGGCCGCCTGCGGGGTCGCGCCTTCGGTCCAGAGTCCGGTGCCATTGTTGGTATTGAACATGAACGTCTGGCCATTACCGGCGGCGATACCGTTGTCGGCATTGCGGCGCAGGACCATGCCGGTCACCAGCAGACGGCCGTTGGCGCTGCCATCGTTGTACCAGCGTACGGTCGGCGTCTGCGTGAAGTGATTGCCGGACGTGGATTCGATGCGTGTGCCCAGATTCGACGGCACGCCCCAGCTCACGCCATCGGAAGACGTGCGGATGAAGGCGTCGCAATTCGACCCGCCGCAGACTTCGTACGTCATCACATAGCTGCCGTTCGGCAGACGCGCCACCAGCGGCATACCGGGCCGCTGCACGTTGCCGTCGCTGACGCCGACGACGATGGTGTCGCTGCTCCAGGTGACGCCGCCATCGTTGGAAATGCGCTCGGCGATCAGCTGGTTGTACCCGCTGCTTTTATATTCTTCGCTGGAGTAATACATGACCAGGCGGCCGGCGCTGTCGGTCGCGAATTCCGCTTCCCACACGCCGGTGCCGCCCGTCACCGGGGTGGACAGCAGGTTCCAGGTATGGCCCTGGTCGGTGCTGCGATAGATCTTGATGGCGTGGACGCTGCCATTGGTGGTGGAGGTGGTCCACAGCAGCGCGCCTTGCGGCGTTTCGTACATGCCGCTGCAGCAGTGGCCGGGTTCGCCGAGATTGATGGTGGCGATCTGGGTCCAGCTCGCGCCATTGTCGGCGCTGTCCCAGATCGTGCTTTGCGTATTGCCGTAATCGAAGCTGGCGACCAAATGCGCATTCGAGCCCAGCCTCAACATGCGCGGATAGAACGACGTCTGATTTCCCAGGGTGACGGCGGCACTGGCGCCACTTAGCCAGCACAGCATCGCGAACAGCACGGCATAGAAACGGATCTGCATGTTATGTCCTTTCGTATGTGCCAAAAAAAGGCGGGGGCAGGCCCCCGCCAAATACTCCAACGGAGCAAGGAGCCGGTATTACAGCTTGAAGCGCAGGCCGAGCGAATAGACGGCCGGGTCGTAACGGATATCGCGCGGGAACTGTTCGTAGCCGCTGTAGCTTTCGTAGGCGGCGTGGCTCAGGTTCCAGGCATTGAATTGCAGGGACAGCCGAGGATTGATCTCGTAGCCGACCGACAGGTCGACCTGGTTACGCGCACGCACCACATTGGTCGGCGGCAGCTGGATGCCGCCGTTGTTCAGCGATTCGACATAACGGTCGCGACGGGTGAACGCCAGCCGGCCGCTGAAGCCGAACTTCTCGTAGATCAGCGCCAGGTTGGCGTTCCGTTTGGCGACGTTGGTCAGCGGCGTGACGGTATAGTCGCTGCCGTTCAGGGTATTCGCGGTTTCGGTGCTGCCGCTGATCCACGTGTAATTGGCTTGCACGCCGAGGCCGGACAGCGCGCCGGGCAGGAAATCCATGAACTTCTGCGCCGACAGTTCATAGCCGTGCAGCTTGCCCTTGCCGGCATTCTGCGGACGCGTCACCGTGTAATCCAGGCCGTCGATGTTTTCCACCTGCGAGAACGGCTGCAGATAACCATCGATGCGGCGGTCGAAATAGGCCAGCGACGCGTAGCCGTTGTTGTCGAAGTAGCGCTCGAGGGTCAGGTCGAAGGACTTCGATTCCACCGGTTTCAAATCCGGATTGCCGGCGCTGCCGTAGCCGGGGCGGTTGATCGATGGCGGCGTCAGCGACAGCGCGGGGTTCAGCGACGCGAAATCCGGACGCGTGACCGTCTTGCCCCAGCCGACGTGCGACATCCAGTCGGCCGCCCAGTCGATCTTGGCGCCGATGCTGGGCAGGACGTCGGTATGCGAACTGCTCGAGTTGATCGTGCTGATGGTGTTGCCGATGCGGTTGTTGCCGGTCAGGTCGCGGTCCAGGCGGCTCACGCGCACGCCGCCCACACCCGAGACGCTCACCGAGCCCACATCGAACGCATAGCTGGCCATGCCGTAGGCGCTGTAGTTCTTCTCGGTCTGCTTGAACAGGCGGTTCGGGTCGTCCGCCAGGCGTCCCGCCGGCAAGCCGTAGTACTGACGCACCTGGTCGCGGTTATCCAGCAGGAAGTTGGTCGATGGCGTAGCGAAGGCGCCGCCCAGCCGCTCCACGCCCGGCACGACATCGTCGAACGACGAGCCGAACACGCCGACCGGCACCGGACGCACACCGCCCGGCGTATCGGCGCCGCCTTCCGCGCCGTGGTATTCGGCATCGCGCGACGAAAAGCGGAACCCGGCCGACAGCTTCTCGATCAAGCCCGGCGCCAGGCGGTAGCTGACGTCGTTGCGCCACTGCGTCTGCCGGCCGCTGCTCTCGCTCCACGACTGGAAGAAGCCGCGCAGCACATACTGCGACGGATCGCTCAAGGCGTTCGGGTGGCCGGGCGTGGAGGCGGAAAAGCCGCCGTGCCCATCGCCGTCCAGGCCGGTCACGTGCAGCGTGGCGAACGGCACGCTCTGGTCGATGATGATGCGGTCGTCGACGGCCTTCGAATACGTGAACGCGAGGTCCGTCGTGGCTTGCCATGGGCCGTTCTTGTACTTGGCGCCGATGCTGCCGTACGCGGTGTCGGTTTTCTGCTGGTGCGCCTGGGTGCTGCTGGCGGTGTAGGGCGCGACGCCGTCCGCGTCCGGCAGCACGTCGGCGGACGCGATCGGGCAGACGTGGCCACGGCTCGTGTTGCAGTAAGGGCCGTCCGGCACCAGCACCACATTGGTCGCCTTGTTGCCGTCACGCGCCACGGCGAACAGATAGTCTTCGGCACTGCGGCCGCGATAACCCATGTAGATCGCCTGGCTGTCCACTTCCAGCTTGTCGCTCGGACGCCATTGCAGCGCGCCGTGCAACTGCTCGCGCTCGCGCTTCCCGGAGTTGTACACGCCGCCGGGGAAAGGCATCACGGCCGTGGTGGTGGTGCCGCCCTTGGCCCGTTCGGCCGCCAGGTTGGGATTGCCCCGATCGTCGCGATACGCGCTGCCGTCGGGACGCACCTGCCACGAGGCGCCGCCCGGTTCCGCGAACCACTGCACCGGATTGACGAAGCGGTCCTTGACGTAGGTGCCGTCCAGCAGCACGCCGACGTCGCCATGCGCGGTCTTCCAGCGATTCGAAATCAGGCCGCCGAGCTGCGGGTCGGTGTGCGCGTCGGCGCCGCTGCCGCGCGGATGGAGATTCACGCCGTCGATGAAGCCGGAGGCGGTGAATCCCTTCAAATCCAGCGGCTTGCGCAGCCGCACATCCATCACGCCGGCAATGCCGCCTTCCTGCTGGTTCGCGGTGGCGGACTTGTACATGTCCAGGCCGGCCACACCTTCGATCCGCAGGTCCTGGTAAGACAGGCGCCGTCCGTCGCCGGTAAAGATTTCATTGCCGTTGATCGTGGTGGCCAGGTCCGGCAGGCCGCGGATCAACACGTTGGTGACCTCGCCGGCATTGCGGCTCACCTGCACGCCCGGAATGCGCTGCAGCGCTTCGCCGACGGAGCGGTCCGGGAATTTTCCGATGTCCTCGGCATTGATCGAGTCGACCACCTGGTCGGCGGTGCGTTTGATGTCTTCCGCCTTGCGTACGCTCTGGCGGATGCCGGACACCACCACCGTGTTGGTATCGTTGATGGCATCGGCGGGCTGCTGTTGCGCCCAGGCCGGTGCGCCGGTCAATACGCCCAGCAGGGCCGCGGCGACCGGCGTCCTCTTGAACTGTTGCATGTGATGTCTCCACTATTGAACGAAGCTTCCGTGCCGATCCGGTATGCCCTGGCGAGCTACAGATACCGGATGCCGTGAGTACTGGCACGATGCGTCATCGCTTTAATTCTTGTTTGTTATGGGCGGGCACTACAACAAATTTATTTGCGATAGTGCCCCAGCAGCGATGCAATAGTGAATGTATTTCCCATTTATTTCAATAATATTTGCGATAAATATTGAAACTTTATGAATATCGGGTAAAAATGGGCCAACCCGACGCTAAGCAACAACAAAACTTGTTGGATAAGCGCTGTCTCAGCCGATTTTTTTGGAAACCGGCACCGGCACGCCGCTCGGGAACTCGAAGCCGAGCTTCATGACGATGTCTTGCGGGTAGTTGCCGAACTTGCGGCCGAACAGGTTGAGGCCGCCCTTGTTGCGCGCGTCTTCCTTGACGCCGATGCGCACGCGGATGTGATTGGCCTGCCCCAGCTTCAGGTCGCCGATGGTCGTCCCGCCCAGCGAGACGCCGTCGATCATGGCGCCGCGCTCGTTGACGCTCCATTGTTTCAGCATGCCATACGTCGTGCCCTCGACCTGCCACCACGACGGCGTCAGCAGGGCCGGCTTGCCGCCGAAGTCGCCGGGCGAGGTCCAGGTGCCCACTTCCACCTCGTTGATCCACAGCGTAATGTCGGACGGCCAGTCGGGATTGTAGTTGGGCGCCTCCGAACACAGTTCCATGGACAGCGACAGCTCGGTGGTCACCGCGCCGTACGGCACATTGTTCGGGAAGGCATATTCCACATGGCCCGCGCCGAACCACAGCAGCTGGGCGTGGACGTGCTCCGGCTCGAAGAAGGAACGCGGATCGTCCAGCATGCCGATGATCTTGCTCTCGCTGACCAGGCCGCAGGTCGGACTGGCTTCGACGCTGCGATAGCTGCCGATCGGCATGCTGATGGTGACGGTATTCTGCTCCGCCTCCACCGCCGCGCCGGGCAGGCGGATGCGCACTTCGTCGTAGCGCTTGGAACACAGTTTCTGGATGCCGCGCGTGCCCGGCTCGGTTTCCACCACCACGAGGCCCACCGCTTCCAGCTGGTTGACGTTGAAGCTGACGGTGGAATGCGGCAGGCCCATGGTGGCGGCCAGCTCCGACAGGTTCAGCACCTTGTGCGTCAACAGGCCCAGCATCGCTTGCCGCGTTTCCGACGCCAGTGCTTTTACCAGCGGCAGTACCGCGTCGCCCTCTACCAGCAAAGACCGATTCCCAGCATCCATGTTGCGCCCTATTCCTCTGAATAAATCTGTGAGTTCACCGCATTGGGTGATGATGCCCTGCATCATACCGCGTGGCGAAAATGCCAGTAACGCAAATTTATAACAACTATTCTTGTAAGTAATGATGTATATTGCGAGAATAAACCAACGAAAATACTTGTGACTTAAGAACTCAACAACAGGAGACCAGCATGATCAACAAGACCGGCATGTTTGCCATCGCCACGCTGTGCGTGGGACTGTTCCTGAGCGGTTGCGGCGGCAGCGGCGCGATCGCGGCCGCGCCGGACGCAGTTGCCGCCGCCACGCCACCCGCCGCGGGCGCATCGAACCAGGGCACGCTGCTGGCCGACACGTTCGCGACCTATCCGCGCCTGATCCGCCAGAGCCATCACCAGACCGCCGCACTGAACGGCCGCCTGGTGGCCAGCGTCACCAGCAGGAACACCGACCAACCGGTGGCGGGCATTTATGCCAGCAGCGACGACGGCGCCAGTTTCACCCGCATCGGCACGGTCGCCGATCCCGATTTCAAGAACGGCCATTGCTGCGGCACCTTGTACGAGCTGCCGGTCAAGATCGGCGCGCTGCCGGCCGGCACCTTGCTGTACGCGGCATCCGTCGGCCAGGAACGCGACGCGCCGATGGAAAACCGCATCTACCAGAGCGCCGACGGCGGCGCGACCTGGAACTACCTGTCCCTGTGCGGCACGGGGCGCGTTCCCAAGAACCCGAAAGCGCCGTCCGGCATCTGGGAGCCGGAATTCGCCATCGCCAGATCCGGGGAACTGGTGTGCTACTACTCGGACGAGACGCTGGCCGGTCACTCCCAGATCCTTGAGGAAGTCACCAGCCGCGATGGCGTCACCTGGAGCGCGCCGCGCACCATCGTCGCCGGCGACGATCCCAAATCCCGTCCCGGCATGGCCATCGTGCGCCAGCTGCCGAACGGCGCTTATCTGCTGACCTTCGAGAACTGCTATCTCGGGACGCTGGACTGCGCGCTGCGCGCCAAGCGGTCCAGCGATGGCCTCGACTGGGGCGCCGCCAACGATCCGGGCTTCCGCCTGGAGACCGCCAGCGGCCAGTTCTTCCGCCACGCGCCGACCTTCACCTGGGCCCCGGTCCCGGGCCAGCCCAACGGCATGCTGATCGCGATCGGCCAGATCCTCGTCGACAAGAACGGCATCCCGGATGCCAGCGGCAACGGCAAAGTCATGTTCACCAACACCACCGCCGACGGCAGCGGCCCGTGGAAGCTGGCGCCGGCGCCGCTGGCCATCGCTTCTCCTCCGCTGACGACCAACTGGTGCCAGAACTATTCCAGCCCGCTGCTGCCGTCGACCGACGGCAAGCGCCTGACGATGCTGCAATCCGACGGCGGCGCCGACCAGAGCTGCCGGACCCGCTTCGGCGCCGCCGCGCTGACGCCATGACGACGTCACCCCTCCCAACCTGATTTTAGAAAGAACATGATGACCACTGCACCCGCCACGCCCACCGTTCCACAAGTTCCGCTGTGGAGCCCGCAGCGCGCGCATGCCTGGTTCGCGGCGCAACCGCGCATCCTCGGTGCCAACTTCGTTCCCGCCAGCGCGGTCAACCAGCTGGAAATGTGGCAGGCCGACACCTTCGATGCGGAGCGCATCGACCTCGAACTGGGCTGGGCCGCCGGCCTGGGCATGAACACCATGCGCGTGTTCCTGCACGACCTGCTGTGGGCACACGATGCGGAAGGATTCAAGCGGCGCATCGACGTTTACCTGGGCATCGCCGCGCGGCACGGGATCCGTACGATGCTGGTGCTGTTCGATTCGTGCTGGGATCCGCGTCCCGAGCTGGGGCCGCAGCGCTGGCCCGAACCGGGCGTCCACAATTCCTGCTGGGTGCAGAGCCCGGGCGCGGCCCAGCTGGCCGATCCGTCCAGCTATCCGGCGCTGCGCGCATACGTGGAGGACATCGTCGCCAGCTTCGGCAACGACGACCGCGTGTGGTGCTGGGACCTGTGGAACGAGCCTGACAACCAGGGCGGCGGCCTGGGGTACTACCTGCCGTTCGAAGCCAAGGAAAAGATCTCGCTGGTGGCGAAGCTGCTGCCGCAGGTATTCGGCTGGGCCCAGGCCTGCGCGCCGAAGCAGCCGCTGACCAGCGGCGTCTGGTTCGGCGACGACTGGTCGCCGGCGTCCACGGTACTCAACGACGTGCAGAAAGCGCAGTTGGCGCTGTCGGACGTGTTAACCTTCCACGATTACAGCGGTCCGGAAAAATTCCTGGCCCGCGTCCACCAGTTGCAGGGCTACGGCCGCCCGCTGATCTGCACCGAATACATGGCGCGCGGCATGGGGTCCACCTTCAGTTCCGCCCTGGAGATCGCGCGCACGGAACACATCGGCATGATCAACTGGGGCTTCGTGGCGGGCCGCAGCCAGACCAACATGCCGTGGGACTCGTGGAAGACGCCGTACGCGGACACGCCGCCGCCCGTCTGGTTCCACGACGTGCTGCATGCCGACGGGACGCCCTATTGCACAGAGGAGGTCGAACTGCTGCGGCAGTACGGCAAAACAGAATGAAGATGGAACATGAACTGGGCGGCATCGAGTGGGTCGACGTCAGCAAGCGCTATGGCCAGAACGCGGTAATCCCGGACTTCAACCTGTCGATCGCGTCCGGCGAATTCATCGCGCTGCTGGGTCCATCGGGCTGCGGCAAATCGACGCTGCTGCGCATGCTGGCGGGACTGGAGCCGGTGTCGGGCGGCCGCATCGCCATCGGCGGGCGCGACGTCACCACGCTGCCGCCGGGCCAGCGCGGCGTGGCGATGGTATTCCAGCAGTACGCGCTGTATCCGCACATGACGGTACGCGACAACCTGGCGTTCGGCCTGCGCAACATCCGCATGGATGAAGCGGACATCGCGCGCCGCGTGACCGATGCGGCCAACATGCTCGAACTGCAGGCGCTGCTGGAGCGCAAGCCCGGACAGCTGTCCGGCGGCCAGCGCCAGCGCGTCGCCATCGGCCGCGCCGTGGTCAAGGAGCCGCTCGCGTTCCTGTTCGACGAACCGCTGTCCAATCTCGACGCCGCATTGCGCACGCGCACCCGGCTGGAGCTCGCGCGCCTGCACAAGCGCCTGGGCGCGACCATGCTCATCGTCACCCACGACCAGGTCGAAGCCATGACCCTGGCCAGCCGCATCGTGGTGCTGAACCAGGGCCGCATCGAACAGTGCGCGGCGCCGATGGAACTGTATGAACGCCCCGCCACGCGGTTCGTGGCGGGCTTCGTCGGCAGCCCAGGCATGAACTTCCTGCCGGTCGTGCGCGCGCCCGACGTCGATGGCCGCTGCGCCGTCACGCTGGCAGACGGCGCGACCGTGCGGACCGCCGTGCCCGCGTTCGCGGCGGAAGGCAGGCTGGAACTGGGCCTGCGCCCGGATGCCATCACGCCCGCCGCCGACGGGCAGCTCGAGGGCACCGTGGAGGTGATCGAACGCCTTGGCGACCGCACCCTGCTGCACGTGCAGTTGCGGGACGGCTTGCTGATCGTGGCCGACGCGCCGCCGCGCGCCGCGGAGCCGGCCGTGGGTTCCACCATCCGCCTGCGCCTGGACCTGCGGCGCGCCCACCTGTTCGACGCGGCCGGTACCGCGCACCATCCGGCATGAGGCGCGACCGATGAAACGCGACCTCCCCTCTGCCCTGCTCGCGCCCGCGCGCCGCACCGCCTTTGCCTGGACCGGCCTGCTGTTCGTCACCCCCTTCCTGCTGTGCTACCTGGCGTTGCTGGTGTGGCCGCTGGCGAAAGGGCTGTGGCTCAGCCTCCACGCGATCGACCTGCTCTCCAACATCGGCCGCTGGGTCGGCGCCGTCAACTTCATCGACCTGCTGCAGGACGAGATGTTCGTGCGCTCGACGTTCAACACCGTGCTGTTCGCGGCGCTGTGCACGCCCGCCATGGTGATCACGGGCCTGGCGCTGGCGCTGGCGCTGAACCGGCCGGGCCGCGCCACCGCCATCCTGCGCGGCGTATTTTTCGGCGCCGGCGTGCTGTCGGTCACCATCGTCACGCTGGTCTGGCGCCTGGTGCTGATGCCGGAACACGGCATGCTGGCCAACGCCGCGCATGGCATGGGCCTGGACGCCGGCGCACCGCTGACCAGCGAATGGCTGGCATTGCCGATGGTCGTGCTGGCCACCGTCTGGTGGGGCGTCGGCATGCCGATGATGCTGTTCCTGGCGTCGCTGCAGCAGATCCCGCACGATGTCTACGAGGCCGCCGCGCTGGACAACACCAGCCGCTGGCGCAGCTTCCGCCACATCACGCTGCCGGCGATCCGCCACAGCGTGATCCTCGTTGCGGTCACACAGCTGATCGCACAGTTGCAGGTGTTCGGCCAGATCCAGTTGCTGACGCAGGGCGGTCCGAACAACAGCACCCGCTCGCTGGTGATGTTCGTGTACGAAGCCATGTTCGAACAATGGCAGCTCGGGTATGCGGCCGCCGGCGCGCAAGCGTTATTCCTGTTGATGCTGGCCGGGATCGCGCTGCAAGGCTGGCTCGAACGCCGCGCACGAAAGGCGCAATCATGAATGCGAATCTGACCAACCGCTGGGGCAACCGCGCCATCTTCGGCGCCACCGTGCTGGCCGCGATCGTCTGGGTGGCGCCCTTGCTGTGGATACTGGCGCTGTCGTTCAAGCCCAACGAATTGCTGGCGCAGCGCACCGACATCCTGTTCGCGCCGCCCTACACCTTGAAGAACTACAGCGACATCCTCGGCACCTCGCTGGTGTTCCGCTGGATCGTCAATTCCTGCGTGGTGGCATTCGCCCAGACCATCCTGGTGCTGCTGCTGTCGTCGCTGGCAGGCTATGGCTTCGCCCGCACCGAGTTCCCCGGCAAGACCTGGCTGTACCGCCTCGTGCTGGCCGGGCTGGCCGTGCCGCAGACCGCCGTCGTCATCCCGCTGCACCGCATGTTCGCCGACTGGGGCCTGCACAACAGTTATCCGGGCCTGATCCTGCCCGGCCTGGCGGCGCCGTTCGGCGTGTTCCTGATGACGCAATACTTCAAGGCGATACCGCGCGACCTGGAAGAAGCCGCCCTGCTGGACAATGCCTCGCGCTGGACCGTGTTCACCCGCGTGATCCTGCCGCTGTCGCTGCCGGCGCAAGCCACGCTGGGCATCGTCACCTTTCTCGGCGCGTGGAACGATTACCTGTGGCCGCTGATCTCCGCCACCCAATCGGACCACTACACGCTGACCTTGGGCCTGGCCTCGACGCAGACCAACTTCGCACAGTCCGAAGGCCTGGGCTTCCTGATGGCGCAAGCCGTGTTCGCGGCGGCGCCGGTGCTGGTGCTGTACGCCTTCTTCCAACAATACATCGTCGCCGCGGTCGCCGGCACCCGGGTACGTTCAGCATGAGACTCATTTCTTTTGTCGCCGCCCTGGCCTTGACGTTCGCCGGCAGCACGGCATCGGCCACGCCGACCGACATCTCGTTCGCACGCTTCTTCGGTTCCTGCGAAGCGGAATACGGCAACTCGACCGATACCGCCAACGCCACCGGCGAATGCGGCATCATCACCACGCTGGTCAACAAGTTCAACGCCACCAACCACGAGCAGATCACGGTGCACACGCAAGTGGTGGAGCATGGCTCGTACTACAGCCAGCTGGGTGCGCGGATCGTCGGCCGCGACGTACCGGCCGTCGCCATCCTGCACAGCTCCGCCCTGAACGACTTCGTCAAGCGCGGCCTGATCGCGCCGCTGGACGACGAGTTCCGCGCCGCCGGCATCGACGTCGCCGACTTCACGCCGCAAGCGCAGACCGCGGTCACGATCGACGGCCATCGGTACGCCCTGCCCTTCGACACCCATTCCTGGCTGTGGCACATCAATCTCAATTTGATGAAGCGCGCCGGGCTGGTGACGAAGGACGGCAAGCCGCTGCTGCCGCAATCGCCACAGGAGCTCCTGGCCCAGGCACGCCGGTTCAAGGCCGCCACCGGCAAGCCCTATTTCATCTGGCTGACCGATAACGATCCGGCCTTCTTCCCGCGCATCCTGCTGACGCTCGTACGCCAGCAGGACACGACCCTGTTCCCCAGGGACGACTTCCACATCGACCTGCACAGCGCGACCGTGCGCGCGTCCGTGCAGCTGCTCAGGACGATGTACGAAGAAGGGCTGACCACGCGCGGCCAGGATTATGGCGCCGCCCTGCAAAGCTTTGCCGCCGGCGAAGGCGCCGTGATGATCAACGGGACCTGGATCATCGGCGACCTGCTGCGCCAGTCGCATCAGGCGCACAGCGCCACCGCGGGAGGCTACACGGCGGTGCCGTTCCCGCGCCTGCATGGCCGCAGCGCGGTCTGGGCCGACAATCACGTGATGGTGCTGCTGAAAGGCGGCACGCCAGACGCGCGCAGCCGCCACGCCGCGCTGGCCTTCCTCAAGTTTTTATACGATGAAGGCGGCGTGTGGGCGCACACCGGCCAGCTGCCGACGCGCCGCTCGGTGATCGAATCGGCGTCGTTCACGCGGCTGCCGCTGCGCAGCGAGATTGCCGCCATTGCGCGTGACGGCGTGGCGCTGCCGATCGAAGTCGCGCGCCAGGCGATCGTCGCCAAAACGCTGGGCGATGCGATGATCGCGGTGATCGCCTACGGCGCGGACCTGGACCGCACCCTGGCGCGCGCCGAAACCAGCATCGACCGCATGCTGGCGCGCGACGCCCAGTTTCAGGGAGGCGCCACGGCGCCGCGCTGAAGGAAGGTCTTCATCCGAAT